>NZ_JBALEJ010000113.1:0-195041 GCF_036917975.1 Nostoc sp. | reverse complement strand
GCCAATACATTAAAAGCTATCGGCGATGTTTTGCAGTTCCTCGACCGACGTGATGAAGCATTACAACGCTACGAAACCGCTTTGTCATTTTACCGCGACATCGGCGCTCGCTTGGGGGAAGCCAATACATTACAAGCTATCGGCGATGTTTTGCAGTTCCTCGACCGACGTGATGAAGCATTACAACGCTACGAAACCGCTTTGTCATTTTACCGCGACATCGGCGATCGCTTGGGGGAAGCTAACATCTTGCAAGCATTCGGTAAGTTGCAACAAAACCCCCAGCAAGCACTAGAATATCTCCAGCAAGCACAAAACCTCTACATCCAAATTGGCGATATCTACAGCCAAAGTCGTAATCTTGCATATTTTATTGCCAATGCACAGTTAAACATGGGAGACTCAAAGGCTGCAATTAATTCCTTAACTCATGCGGCTGAACTCGCCACCACCATTAACTATGCACCAATCCAAGAATACGCCCAAAGTCGCATAGCCGAGATCAACTCTACACCCACACTAACAAGGGGAATAAAAGAGAGATTCATGCAATTTATCCAGCAACGTTGGGTAAAATTTGCGTTTTGTTTTCTTGTTGGTTTAATTGCTTTTCTACTGCTGCGTCGCTGAGTCAAAAATTAGTAACCAATATCTTTGGAGAAAGTGATATACCTGCGCGCACCTTTTCCATTATTTAGATAATACCCTGTCAACTGGTAAAAAGTCAACAGTTATTTTACCTCAATTAAAAATTAAACTTGGTGTAAGACAATTTTCGAGTTACCCGTTGAGCGTTTGGCAATTCCATAAAAAGCGATTATTACGAAAATTATAGTTTTTGTGATGAAACAGATGTTTTTGTTGATGAAACAGATGTTTTTGTTAATGAAACAGATGTTTTTGTTAATGAAACAGATGTTTTTGTTGATGAAACAGATGTTTTTGTTAATGAAACAGATGTTTTTGTTAATGAAACAGATGTTTTTGTTGATGAAACAGATGTTTTTGTTAATGAAACAGATGTTTTTGTTAATGAAACAGATGTTTTTGTTAATGAAACAGATGTTTTTGTTGATGAAACAGATGTTTTTGTTGACGAAAAGGGTATCATCGACAATTCAAGGTGTGATCGGCTTTAGCATGATGCACCCTATATATCAATACAGTTCAGTTAGCGCCAAAAACCCAACTTAAAATTTACTATACTTTTTAAGTTAGGCTAAAGTTAGTCTACGCTTTAGTCGTTGAAGAGTTCCCTTATTTGGAATTGCTTATGACTGCTGTATCACCTGTTGTTAAACCTGTTAGCCAGATGCGGCTAAAACCTGGTAGTACAGTGTCTATTCAAGATGTCAGTTGGGAAGAATTTGAGTCTATCTTGGAAGAACTGGGGGAAAAGCGATCGCTACGAGTTGCTTATAGCAAGTCTACGTTAGAAATTATAGTTCCTCTACCTGAACACGAAAAATCAAAGGATTTAATTTCGGATATTGTAAAAATCTTGTTGAAGATTGCCGGAAAAAGTTATGAACCCTTCGGTTCAACCACCTTCAAGCGGGAAAATATAGCGGGGGTAGAACCAGATGCTTGCTTCTACATCCAGAATTATCAAAGAATGATTGGTCGTCGCAAACTAGAACCAAACGATCCGCCTCCTGATTTGGCAATTGAAACAGATGTGACATCAAAAACAACACTTGATGCATACGTTGCGATCGCAGTTCCAGAACTATGGATTTACGATAGTAAAAAGTTGAGGATTTATTTCTCCCTACTCCCTACTCCCTACTCCTAACTCAGCCTGACAACCTTCTACCGAAGTGCCTTGTCGCATGGCATTAACTAAAGCCTCATAACTAGACCAATTTTCTTGGAGTAGGGTTTTTGCCTGGAGGGCATGGAACCGTAGTTTCTGCTGATAAGCTGATTCAGAAAAGCCCAAAATTGTCAAGACTCCTATCAGCTTGCTTTTATCATCACTTCCACCCTCAGCATTATTAAAAACTAGGGTTTCAGCAGCAATACCCGCCATCCAAACAGTGCAATAGCGGTCTAACATTTGGGCACTGATTTTACCTACTTCTAGTTGAGATGCTAATTCGCCATCATCAAAGCTAACGCCGCCTTGCCCAGTTTGACCCTGTTTCCAAGCTTCCCAAGCGCTGAGTGTGTACCCAGTAACGGGAATACCCAATAGGTAAGCAACCAAAAAATGCCCAGCTTCGTGGTGGACGATGCGATCGCGATGTTCTTTTGAAAAACCAGCAATCCAATCTAAAAAAATAGTACCACCCTTGCCTTGCAAGCTGAAACTATCTAATGTCGCTATGCCTAAGATAGTGAAGGTAGCAAGTGCCGGTACTGCCGGTGATAAGTTTAAGAATGGCCCCAGCAATACCGATAGGGTCATCAGAAAGATAGATATTGCAACTAAATTTAGGCTAGTCTGGCTCATTGAAACTTTTCTGAAAATCTTCTTGCATTATCGAACAGAATTCAGGAGTCAGAATTCAGAATGAATAATATCATGTCCACGGTTTTTCTAACTCTATCTAAAGTAAAGTCACTGGATGACACTTTAGTTGCTCCTGTAAAGAATCCAGATAATTAAATTGTGCCAATTATTAGCAAGATATGTTGCTGATATTTGGCACAATTAGTATCTAGATATTTTGTAACTTTAAGCAAGGAAACCTGCAAAAAAGTCCAGAGTTTCTTTCAGTGCTTTGATGAAAATATCAATTTCTTCACGAGTGTTGTAGAAAGATAGACTTGCTCGTGCGGTTGCAGCAAGACCTAAGTGACGGTGTAATGGTTGAGTACAGTGATGTCCAGAACGGATAGCAATGCCTTCTTGATCTAATAATGTAGATAAGTCGTTAGCGTGGACTTCCCCGGCAGTGAATGACGCAAGAGCGGCTCTACCTTCCTCTTTCGCATTTGGTTTGGGGCCGTAAATTCTAATTTGGGGAATTTGCTCTAATTGTTGGAACAAATAAGCTGTTAGTTCTGCTTCGTAGGCGTGGATTTTATCCATGCCGATATTGCTAAGATAATCTATGGCAGCCCCAAGTGCGATCGCTTCTCCAATTGCAGGTGTACCAGCTTCAAATTTATGCGGTAATTCTGCATAAGTGGAATGGTCTAAATACACCTCTGCAATCATCTCACCACCACCAAAAAATGGCGGCATAGATTCTAACAATTCCAACTTGCCATACAGAAATCCTATCCCAGTTGGGGCGCACATTTTATGACCGGAAGCTACCAGCCAATCACAATCTATTTGCTGTACATCTATGGGGAAATGAGGAACACTTTGACAACCATCAACTAAGAATTTAGCACCATATTCGTGAGCGATCGCACCAATTTCTTGCACTGGATTAATACAACCCAAAGCATTAGAAATATGCACCACTGACACTAATTTAGTTTTGTTTGAAATCAGTTTTTTAAACTGCTCCAAATCAAAAATTTCTTCTGGTGTCAGTTCCACAAATTTCAGGACTGCACCTGTTTTTTGCGCCACGAATTGCCAAGGTACAATATTACTGTGGTGTTCCATCACCGACAGAATAATTTCATCCCCAGGTTGTAAATTGTTCATTCCCCAACTATAAGCTACTAAGTTAATCGCCTCAGTTGCGTTGCGGGTATAGACAATTTCCTGACGCGATGCAGCATTAATAAATTTGGCAACTTTATCTCTAGCACCTTCATAAGCATCGGTAGCTCTAGCACTCAGAGTATGGGCACCGCGATGCACGTTAGAATTATATTGCTCGTAATAATCCCGTAGGGTATTTAAGACGAACAAAGGCTTTTGCGATGTCGCAGCATTATCAAGATAAACCAGAGGTTTCTCGTTAACTTCCTGATGCAAAATTGGGAAGTCAGCGCGAACTTTATCAGCAAGGGTTTTGGTAGTGGTGAAAATCATTGGTAGATTAGTCAAACAATTTTGGATTTTGGATTTTGGATTTTAGATTGGAAAATTTCATCTAAAATCTAAAATTTAGTCAAGAGTCAAACGATATGGACTTAAGATTATTGACTGTGTTTAAAAGGATTTCTCGCAGAGAAGGAACTGGTATTTGGTTGATGATTTCGGCGGCGAAGGCGTTGATTAACAACTTTCGAGCATCATTTTCATCAATTCCCCGACTTTGCAGATAGAATATTTCATCATCTTCCAATTGGCTAACGGTAGCACCGTGAGCGCACTTTACATTATCTGCTGTAATTTCCAATTGGGGTTTAGTATCAACCCTGGCTTTAGATGATAGCAGCAAATTCCGATTCAATTGGACTGCATTTGTCAACTGCGCTCGCTTGGGAACTAAAACTTTGCCATTGAAGACTGCGTGAGCGCGATCGCCTACAATACACTTATGCAGTTGCTTACTCGTACTGTGAGGATAATTGAGTGCGATCGCACTGTGAGTATCCGCCAACTGCTTACCAGAAATTATCGTCAAACCGTTGAGAGTAGTTTCAGTCTGCTCACCAGTTTGCAAAATCTCCAAATTGTGCCGTGACAACTTCGCACCTAAAGTTATGGCATGACAAGTATATCGACTATCACGAGCCTGTGCGATCGCAGTCTTCCCAATATGAAAAGCCTCTGCACCTTCTCGCTCAACCCTAGTGTGACTCACTTGGGCATTGTCGCCAACCCAAATTTCCGTAACCGCGTTAGTTAAGTAAACTTCTTCCTCCGCGCTCTCTGCGCCTCTGCGGTTCGTATACTCCTCAACCAACCTCACCTGCGAACCACCTTCCGCCACCACCAAACAACGCGGCTGCGAAATCGTCAGCGTCTCACCGGAAATAAACACCAAATGAATTGGTGTCTCAACTACCACATTCTTCTTCACCCACACCACAGCTGCATCAGTTATCCCAGCCGTATTGAGAGCCGTAAAAACTTCCTGCGCTCCCTCAGCTTGAGCTAAATACTGCCGTACACCCTCCTGCTCATCCACAGGTAAGCCAGCCAAATTACTCACCACAATACCAGATGGTAAATCTGAAACTGCTGATAACTCCGGCGCATAAACGCCATTAACAAATACCAAACGACTATTAGCCGCTTCTGGCAAAATATCAAATTCTAGAGACGTTGCATGCAACGTCTCTACATTAAATTGCAGCTTTCGCAAAGATGACAAATCAGTAAATCGCCATTCTTCCTCGCGAGTGGTGGGAACAGTCGAGTGGCGTACCCAACTAGCAGCACCTTCACGTAATTCCTGTAACCATCCCTCTGTTTTGGATGCAGTTACCTGATTTAACAATTCAGTTAGATAGGTATCTTTATCTAACAGAGTCGATGTCAAACTGACTAAATTCGAGTTAGGTATTGGACTAGGAGATACTTGAATACTCATTACACACCCACCTCAGATGCAAACTCTTCCAGAACCCAGTCATAACCGCGAGACTCTAACTCTAGCGCCAGTTCCTTACCACCACTGGTAATAATTCGCCCCTGTGCCATAACATGTACAAAATCAGGCACAATATAATCGAGTAAGCGTTGATAGTGAGTAATCAAAATTGTGGCATTCTCTGGACTTGCCAGTTGATTTACCCCATTAGCCACAATTCTAAGCGCGTCAATATCTAAACCCGAATCAGTCTCATCCAAAATTCCTAACTTTGGTTCTAGCAGCGCCATTTGTAGAATTTCATTCCGCTTCTTCTCGCCACCAGAAAACCCTTCATTCAAACTGCGACTGAGAAAACTGGGATTCATCTTCACCACATCCAGCTTTTCCTCAATCAAATCGTCAAAATCAAAAGCGTCTATTTCCTCTAAACCTTGCGCCTTGCGCCGAGAATTGTACGCCACCCGCAAGAAATCCAAATTGCTCACACCCGGAATTTCTAACGGATACTGGAACGCCAAAAATACACCACTTCTCGCCCGTTCCTCCGGTTCCAACTCCAGCAAATTCTGTCCCTGAAAAATCACCTCACCGCCAGTCACCTCATACGCCGGATGCCCAGCCAACACCTTAGAAAAAGTACTCTTACCAGAACCATTCGGCCCCATGATCGCATGAATTTCACCCGATCGCACCTCCAGATTCACACCCTTCAGAATCGGTGTCCCATCAACATTAGCCGTCAGATTCCGTACCGACAGCACAACTTCACTATTTTCAATAATCATCTTCTCTCTTCTCTCTGCGCTCTCTGCGCCTCTGCGGTTCGTTATTCTTCCAGATAAACACAGAACACAAATATATCTGTGTTTATCCTTGCTTCCACTTATCCAACACTGCCTTCCAACTTCAAACTCAACAACTTATCAGCTTCCACAGCAAACTCCATCGGTAGCTGATTAAAAACATCCTTACAGAAGCCGCTAATCATCATCGAAATAGCATCTTCAGAAGAAATACCCCGTTGAGCGAAGTAAAATAACTGATCTTCCCCAATCTTAGAAGTAGAAGCTTCATGCTCCACCTTCGCAGCGTTATTTTGTACCTGAATATAAGGGAAAGTATTAGCATGGGCATTATCCCCAATCAACATTGAGTCACACTGAGAATAATTTCTCGCCCCTTTTGCCGTCGGATTTATTTTCACCAAACCCCGATAGCTATTACTAGATTTACCTGCCGAGATTCCTTTAGAAATAATTGTGCTGCGGGTATTCTTACCAACGTGAATCATCTTACTACCCGTATCAGCTTGCTGCATGTGATTTGTCAGCGCCACCGAGTAGAACTCACCCACAGAGTTATCACCCACCAAAACACAGCTAGGATATTTCCAAGTAATTGCCGAACCTGTTTCTACTTGAGTCCAGGAAATCTTGGAATTTACGCCCTGACACAAACCGCGCTTGGTGACAAAGTTGTAAATACCGCCTTTACCGTTAGCATCTCCAGCGTACCAGTTTTGGACGGTGGAGTATTTAATTTCAGCATTATCGAGGGCAACGAGTTCCACCACAGCAGCGTGCAACTGGTTGCTGTCATACATCGGTGCAGTGCAACCTTCCAGGTAAGAAACATAACTACCTTCTTCGGCGACAATCAAAGTCCGCTCAAATTGTCCCGTGTCACCAGAGTTGATGCGGAAGTAGGTAGATAGTTCCATTGGGCATTTTACGCCTTTAGGAATATAGACAAAAGAACCATCGCTAAATACAGCAGCGTTCAAGGCGGCAAAATAATTGTCAGCGATGGGAACAACGCTACCCAGATATTTTTTGATTAATTCTGGGTGTTCTTGCAACGCTTCCGAAAACGAACAGAAAATAACGCCATCTTCCGCTAGCTTTTCTTTAAATGTCGTAGCGACAGAGACGCTATCGAAAATCGCATCGACGGCAACATTTGCCAGTCGCTTCTGTTCAGATAGGGAAATGCCTAACTTTTCAAAGGTTTCTAAAAGAGTTGGATCAACTTCATCCAGACTGTTTAGTTTTTCTTTCTTGCGTTTCGGCGCTGAGTAATAAATGATATCCTGATAATTTATTGGCGGATACTTGACATTCGGCCAAGTTGGTTCCGTCATTTTTTGCCACTGGCGATAAGCCCTGAGGCGAAAGTCCAGCATGAACTGCGGCTCGTTCTTCTTAGAGGAGATCAAGCGGATAACGTCCTCGTCTAGTCCACGCGGTATGGTGTCGGACTCAATGTCGGTAACAAAGCCGTACTTGTAGGGTTGGTTGACTAAGGTTTTGACAGTGGCACTCATCAGTAATAATCTCTCGTGTTCTGAACTTGAATCTTTATAAGGATGGGAGTCGGACTTTTCTTTAGCCGATTCCCCATATCGCATTACGGAATGGTTACACGGCTGCTAGAATAGTGGTGGAGAGTAAAACAACAGCTATGTTGTTTAATGTATCTTCATTTTACGCTAAATTAACAACAACAATGTTGTCAAAGTCAAACAATTTTGGATTTTAGATTTGCAACTTTGGATTCAAAGAGACCACAAGGGTACTTGGCTCAAGGATTTTAGATTGACGATCGCATAGTGAGGCATATACCAAAAAACTTTTTTAATCCAAAAAAATCCAAAATCCAAAATCGGCACGGTCAAATTTTCAAAGAAATTTTTGGGACGTTCGCTGAACGTCTCGCACCAAATGAAGATGGCGACTACTCACCAATCCTCAACCAAGCAAGATATCCTAGAGTATCTGCACAAACATGAAAAAGCAACGGCTTTGGAGCTAGCTGAAGTTTTAGAAGTTACCCCCCAAGCAATTCGTCGCCATCTCAAGGATTTGGAGACGGAGGAGCTAGTTTTGTATGCGACATCGGTACAGGCGGCGGGAATGGGGCGGCCACAGCACGTTTATCAACTAAGTCGTCAAGGACGCGATCGCTTGCATCGCACAATGAGCGATCGCTTTGGTGATGGACACGGCAATTTTGCGGTTTCGCTGCTAGACACCTTAGCCGAAACGGTAGGACACGATCAATTTAAATCGATTTTAGAGAAACAGTGGCAACGCAAAGCTCTAGAGTATCGCGATCAGGTAGGTAGCGGTTCACTGCGAGAACGGGTAGCCAACTTAGTAGAGTTGAGAAAAGCGGAAGGCTTCATGGCAGAATATCACCCCGTTGATGTGAATGATAGCTTTGAGTGCGATCGCTTTATTTTTATAGAACATAACTGCGCCATTTCTAACGTTGCCGAATCTTTCCCCAGCATTTGTGGGCACGAATTAGAAATGTTTGCAGCCGTCTTACCAGATTGTACCGTAGAACGCACCCACTGGATTATCGATGGCGAACATCGTTGTGGCTATTTGGTACAAATTCGTCCTTAGTCATTAGTCATTAGTCCTTTTTTTAATACCCAATGCCCCATGCCCAACTAAGTTTAAAATAGCGTTTATGGACGTAATACCACAGCAACCATCAGCACAATTTTTAACCCTGGAAGAGTCAGCAAAAGTAGACGCGGCTTTGTTGTCTTCACCAGAAAAGTTTTTAACAAGATTGACAATTTCATCACTGAAACTTTTGAAGCATATTGCCCAAGAATACGGTGTTGCAATTGAAGATTTGACAGCGCAACAATTAATTGCTTGGTTTGAAGAAGATGGCAAAATTCGGCGTGAGCAGGGAATTGAAGCTTCATACCTGAAATGGTGAACTAGATATAAACTAATATCCAGAACCCCGACTGATCATCAAAAGTCGGGGTTCTATTTTATTAGGCAATATGGTTCAGAGTTTTTGAGACGCGATAAATCGCCGTCTCTACAAGTGTTTTTGGCTTATCTGAATTTTCCAAGGGAAATTAGATTATGTTCAATCAGGCGAACTCACATTAATCAAATATTTAAATCGCGTAGCGCCAAACGAATTTGTTCTACACGCCTGCGGTTGACACCGAGATCCGACTCTCCCACACGAGATGCCGAACGCAGATGAATTACAGACTCATTGGGAGGTAAATAAAACTCTACATCATCAACAAATTTGAAGATGCGGCTTTTAGAAAGGGCATGAATGTAATTATCTGTCTGTTCTATAACTTCTGTACGAGGAACAACACTGATTACTTTCAGTAAAGTTTCTTTCGCTGCATTGCGGTCTACATGATAAGGAATCGGGTCAATGGCGTGTTTTTCATCTGCATTTTGACTGACAACACAGTTGTCTGAAGCCGGACAAGAACTCAGATGACCATTATCAACTCCCAAAGCAGAAGAAGCAGCCCAAGTAGTCCCAGTAAATATGAAACTACTAATCAAAGTTAGGAGTATTGCAAAAGTGACACTCCGCAAGAGTCGTTGTGTGATAGATGTTAGCAGACGGGACATGATAAATTTATGCCTCAAGATTTAAATAGCACGTTCCTCTTGCCATTATTGCTGACAATAACGGAATCAAGCTAAAAAGTGACCAATAATTCAGATTTTCATTGACTACGAACCCAAAATCATTAGTAGGGGTAGCTACTGCATTCCCTGGTGATTCCAGCTTTAACTCGGAAGAATTGGCTGGTATCGACTTTGTTGTGGCCAACGTTAGGAAGTTTGATGGTTGTAGATGAATATAGGAATAATCGAGTCTTACAATAACGGATTTTTAGACGTTATACCAGAGGGTGAAGACAGCGACTATTGGCAAATTGCAGCTATACATATCAATGGCCAAGCTTACTGCCCTACTCCTCGGCTTTATCGTTCAGAAAAAGTGGCATTAGCAAAAGCTGCACAAATTTATGATTGGCTAGCTGACCACGAACACCAAATCAGTAATGGGGCTTGTAACTGTTCTGAATTGAAACTCGTGCTGTGGCAACAACCAAAAATATCTTAGTTGACTAGCAATTTTAGATTTTAGATTTTGGATTAAAAGAATTTTTTGATTCATAACCTGTCTCCATCTGGCAGTCATGAAAAAAGCACCTTAAGAACAGATGCTTTTATTTAAAATAAGAGTACTCCAAGTAAAAAAATGCCCAATTGTCATTGAGAGCGAAGCTTCGCTCTCTACGAGACGCTACGCGAACGCAATGACGGGTTTTGGATCATTTATTTTTTGGAAAACTCTAAATAATATTTGATTTTTCAAACAATTATTTAAGGATTGTAATTATTAGTCCGGGGAGTGCGAGTACCAGCGACGGCTCCGATCATTGCAGTTACTAAACCCAACAAGGAACCAAGCACAAACCACCACAATCCTGAACGTACATTTGCTGCAATATCACGTGTTTGTTGAGCTGTTACATTTGCTCGCGGAATATTGGAGACTCCACCTTGCTGTTGCACCTGGTTGATAACTTCCCCAGCGTTGGAAGCAGCAACACCAAAAGCACCGGATACTCCACTTGCAAGGAGCCACGAGCTAACTGCTAAAGTCGTCGCCCAAAGAATTGCACCATTGAGAAGAGCTGTATTGCGGCTCATCGGCCCACAAGCACGGGCTGTTACCCAACCACCAATAAATAGGGAAATTAACAACGCGATAGTTGACCAAAGCCCTGCACTACCTGCAACATTAGGGGCGATTGTTCTGGGTGCGCCTGAACTTTCAACTGTACCAGCTGCGATCGCACCAATTATAGAACTCAAAATTAATTGTGTAGCTAAAGAAACCAACAAGCCAGCAATAATCGGCCCCCAGCGAACACGATCGTGATATTCAGCTATTCTGCCTGCTACCACGGTATCAGTAGATATAACATCATTGCCTGTCCGATTTACGTATGACATTGCTTATGTTCTCCAGTGCTATTTCAGCAAAGTATCTGCTCAGGTATATTCATCCTTTATGCTTAAGATTAAATAACTAAATCATCTGCTTTTATCTCTATCAATAGAAAGACTTAATAAGTCTATCTTTAGTGATAAAAACACACTTTATTTCACAATATTTAATACAATTTATTATTTATTAATATCTGAATAATTATTAATAAGTTTTTAATCTTAAAGTTTTGAAAATAAAACTAAATTATTTATTAACTTTTTACAAAAAACAGCTTTAGTAGTGTATGGAATTAAACTTAATACAAAACTGAATTACGTTAGGGAGTTCCCTACTTTTGAGGATAAGCAAGCTACGTACAACGTCTCATAGATAGCATTATTAATAATTACGAATTACATTAGCGTAGCGGTAGCGAGTCCGCGAGCGTCATTACGAATTACTTTAACGCATCCTCACAGCCGTACCAGTGGCAGTAATCAGCAAAAGAACTCCTGATTGGTCAAGATTTATTGTGCCAGTATCAATTTCAATCCCGATTACAGCATTTGCTCCTAAACGTTGTGCGCGTTGTTCTAACTCTTCTAACGCCTTGCGTTGACCCTGTTCAAATAGACGCTCATAGCTAGCAGTGCGTCCACCGATAATATCGCGAATTCCAGCCAAAAAATCCCGCAAGAAATTGCTGCCGTAGACTACTTCTGCTGTCACAATACCTAAATATGAATCAATCACCGCTCCTTGAATTACATCAGTTGTAGTTATAATCATAAATTAACCTTCTAGTTAGGATATATGAGATGTTTATCGAAATAATTGAGCAATTGTAACTTTGATTGCAGAATACAGATTTGATAAACATCCTCTCACACAATTTTAGATTGCGCTTTGACCTTTAATATTGTTCTAAACAGAAACCAGGATTTCAAGGAACATTTGACTGATTAAATTTATCTTACCGTGTAATGACCAAAGAATGATGTGAATGCCTAGATGATGACTTCTCAAAAGGTAGTATCAAGAACTATCAATTGGATAGAGAGTCAGCAAAATTTTAAATGAAATAAAAAACAGGAATGAATCTTAAACCCTGTAACCTTGGCACATCAACATCTAGGATTAAGTCAGATGCCTGTTGAGATTTTCCGAGTAGCACGTATAACTACTGACTGGAAAAGGTGTCATTTTGCGTTTGTACTGGTTTGTATGTAGGGTAACTTGATGTGAAAGTTGATATCTTACACTTTATCCTTCCGTGAAAACTCTGTTACGCAGTGCTGATTGTAAAGGAAAGATGAATGAACTATTAACATCTTAACCAATACGAATAAATACAGTTTTCAAAAGTCCATATTTTTGTTTTAATGTACAAGAAAAAAGTTATCTAAAATTTCAGGAAATTTACTGTGTACAAGCCAACATCATTCGTGTTTAGCGTGGTGTTACTAGGATGTTTTACCTTCACCATACCTTCAGTAGCTCAGGCTCAGGTATTAGTGGCACAAGCCAAAAACCCAGAGTTAAAGCAACTGCTAGAAGAAGGACGGAGGCTAGTGGATGCTGGTAATTATGGTGGTGCGATCGCTGTTTATCAACAAGCAGCTAGTTTAGATCCCAAAAATGCTAAAATCCATTCAGGCATTGGGTATTTGTACGCTCAACAGGGAAATTACCAGGCAGCATTAACAGCTTATCGTCGAGCGATCGCAATCAACCCTAACAACAGTGATTTTTACTACGCTGTGGGCTACATCAAAGCTAATTTGGGCGACACACCAGGGGCAAAGGAAGGCTACCGTCGTGCCATACAGCTGAACCGTAACAACGTTAACGCCTATTTAGGATTGGCTGTCACCCAATCCCGTATGGGAGACTATAATGCAGCTACTTGGGCATACCAACAAGCCATAGATTTGGATAAAAACAACGCCCAAACTTATGAGTTAATGGGTTCCATGTATAAACAGCGACGACAAACCAAACAAGCGAACAGCTTGCTTCAGAAAGCCCGTGATTTGTACAAGCGCCGCAATGACTCAGGTGGCGTAGAAAGGGTAGAAGCCATGCTGCGGCAGTTAGGAGGATGAGGTTAATCTAACTGGCGTCCCGTTAATTCTACAAAAATATCTTCCAGGTTAGAGGGACGCACCATCATTCCGGTTTTATCGGGCTGTTCATTCAAGTAGATATTTGCTGCTTCCAAGGATGGGAAAAACAAATATTCCCAACTACGAGCGCCATCACTTCCCACATCAGACATACCTAATTGTTTCATCACCAAACCTTCACCGTGAGCAGAACGCAGCTGTTGTAAAGTCCCCAAAGAAATCAGTTTACCGCTATCCATAATACCGATGCGTCCTGGCTTGGTAGAGCCAAAGGCATCGCACAAAAATTCGACCTCATCCATATAATGGGTCGTCAGTAGCATCGTCATCCCTTGTTTATTTAAATCCCGAATAATTTCCCAGAGGCGTCGCCTGGTTTGGGGGTCTAGTCCTACCGTTGGTTCATCCAAAAACAAAATTTGCGGTTGATGCAATAAAGCTCTCGCAATCTGCAACCGTCGTTTCATACCCCCAGACAGGGTTTTTACCAAATCATCACGTTTTTCTGCTAGTTCAACATACTCTAGCCATTGATTAATCAATTTTTGTCGCTGCGGGTTACTAATGTGATGTAGTCTCCCGTGCAGTTCCATATTTTCCCAAACGGTTAAATCATTATCTACACTGACTTGTTGCAAGACTACGCCAATACTCTGTTTTGCCAACGTTGCTTGGCTTGTCACATTATATCCACCTACTTCTATCTGTCCTTGAGACGGTTTGGTGAGTGTAGTCAGCATCCGAATTGTGGTTGATTTACCTGCACCGTTTGGGCCAAGTAGAGCAAATATCTCTCCTGCTTCAATTTTGAATGACAGGTCATTGACTACAGGTACATTGTTGTAAAACTTGTAGACATTTTCTAAAAAAACAGCAGCAGTCACGTCGCTTCGCTCCGAATTCAAAATTCAAAATTCAAAATTAACAAACTCATAAATTTCGGTCATAGATAAATTTGCTCGTACAAGTTACTAATCAACATTACCATTCTGATTACCTCAAACTAAATATATTTTATTAACCCTGAGATAACTCAATCTTTACTTATTGCCATAAAAAGATGTGGTAAACATTTATCCTGTAATACCTTAGTTTAAGGTTGCTATTATTTAGTATGGAATCTCATCACCCATTGAAGCTAAACCGCCGCCAGTTTTTGCTACGCTCTGCCATCACTGTCGGTGGAATTATTTCCACAGATTTTGTAGCCAAATCACCAGTTTTTGCCCAAGCGCCTGCAATTATCACCTCTGAGAAAATGCGTCCTGCTATACCTTATGGTGTAGCAAGTGGAGACATATCTAACGATGGCATTGTGATTTGGAGTCGGAGCGATCGCGCCGCCAAAATAATCGTAGAATATTCTAGCAGCGAATCTTTTCGCAATGTGCAGCGAGTTGTCGGGCCTAATGCTTTAAAAAATAGCGACTTTACAGCAATGCCTGCGGCGGGCTTTGCCTACGCTACTGTTAGGAGCTAAATTTAGATAGATACTGGATTGTCTAATTATTATGCTAGCAAGCTACATTGACCAAGCAATGGAACTAGCCGTTTATGAGATCATTGAAGACGATCAAACTTATTGGGGTGAAATTCCAAGCTTACAAGGAGTCTGGGCAAATCATCAAACTCTAGAAGGATGTAGACAGGAATTAAGAGAAGCTTTAAGTGACTGGCTAGCACTAAGGTTACATTTGAGGTTAACGATTCCTGTAATCGCTGGTATCAACCTCAATGAACTGACCAAACCTGTATAAAAATGTCTAGATTAACTCCTGTTTCTTGGCGTGATTTAGTAAAACGTCTGCAAGAATTGGGTTTTGAAGGCCCCTATGCCGGAGGAAAGCATCCACAAATGCGGCGAGGTGATGTTACTGTAATTATTACCAATCCTCATGAAGGTGATATTAGTCTGGGTTTATTATCGCGGCTATTACGACAAGCTTGAGTTTCTCGTGAAGAATGGTTGGGTGAGTGAAATTTCAAAGGTGTATTAAACTCTGCAATTTACACCTTAAGTTGTTATCAAGAGTATTAGGAAAAATATAATTTTAGCATTTTTGGAGTTGATAATGCTTAAAAAACTCATTCTGGAAAATTGGAAAAGTTTTCGTTACGCCGAGCTTCCACTTGACCCGTTAACTGTTCTAATTGGGACAAATGCCAGTGGTAAGTCTAATGTGGTTGAAGCTTTGGAATTTTTACAAAGAATTGCTAGAGGTGAAAATATTGAAGTAGCTTTAGCCGGAGATAAAACACTTCCATCTATTCGCGGTGGTGTAGAGTGGGCTGCCATTAAGCCAGAAACTGAATTTACATTAAAGGCGATGATTCAAGGTAACGATGATAAAACAGATTATTTTTACAGTATCATACTACAAACAATACCAGTTGTTCGGATTAGAAAAGAATATATAAATATTTCTGAATATCATGATAAAAATTATCCAAACAAAAAACTATTTACTATAAATGTAGATGATAAAACAGCCACAAGCAATTTGAGCAATTACGGTGGATTTAGTGTTGATGTTGATGATTTAGTTAAAGAATTTTCTTCCCAGAATTTTTCTGATGCCATCACAGAAGAAATTAAAACAAAACTTCGTTATGAAATTAAAGAAAAAATTGAATTCGCTCAGAATAATCTAGACTATTTAATTAATGATGTAATTTTGCCAACAATTCAAAATATTTTAATTTTAAATCCCATTCCTTCTACAATGCGTGATTATTCAAGACTCTCTGACAGTTTAGAAGGTGATGCATCTAACATTGCTGGCGTGTTAGCAGGATTAACCGAAGAACAAAAAGCTGAAGTTGAATTCAGTCTATCTGAATATATCAAAGATTTCCCAGAAGGTGATATTCAAAAAGTATGGGCAGAAAAAGTTGGTAGATTCGGCACTGATGCGATGCTTTATTGTCAAGAAAAATGGAAACCTGACCAGATTACAGAGATTGATGCTAGAACTATGTCTGATGGAACTCTCCGTTTTCTAGCAATTCTTACAGCACTACTCACTAGACCAGAAGGTAGTCAACTGGTAATTGAAGAAATAGATAATGGTCTTCATCCTTCGCGTGCAGAATTACTTGTAAGAATACTGCGAGAGATTGGCAGCAAAAGGAAAATTGATATTTTACTAACTACCCATAACCCAGCTTTGCTTGATGCTTTAGGCCCAGAGATAGTTCCTTTTGTGGTTGTCGCACACCGCGATAAAGAAACTGGAGAAAGCAAACTTACTCTTTTAGAAGATATTGAAAATCTTCCTCTTTTGTTAGCATCGGGTACTTTAGGCAGGTTAGCAACAAAAGGCGCAATTGAAAAGAGCCTTTCTGATAATAAGTAAAGTTAAATATGAGAAAGGTTTTGATTATTGATACATCAATACTTTGCGTCTACTTAGGTGTGCCTGGTAAAGAAACTTGTGGTTCTGATAATGACAAATGGGATAAAAAAAGAGTTGAAGCCCGTTTTCAGGAAGAAGAAAAACAAGGTGCAAAGTTTATACTGCCAATAGCAACAATTATAGAAACTGGTAATCATATTGCACAAGCTAACTCTAAACGATATGAAATTGCTCAAGCTTTCGGTAATATTTTAGTGAAAGTAGCAGATGGAGTTATACCTTGGGGAGTTTTTGAAACTCAAGTGGGTGAACTTTGGAACTCAGAGCAATTGAAACAACTGGCTACTGAATGGCCTACTCTAGCATCTAGAAAGTTTTCTATCGGAGATGCGACAATTAAGACTGTGGCTGAATATTACGCCAAAACCAGTAGCACATTTCAAGTAGAAATTTTTACGGGCGATGGGGGACTAAAGGCTTATGAGCCAGCTATCCCAGCACCTACGCGTCGAAGTAGTCGAACAAAAAGGTAAAATATCCTTGAGCGATTACTATTTATCAAAAATAGAGTTTTTTAACTAACTTTTCATGAATTAAGTTGGACAGGAATTGTAATAATAAACTCCGTTCCTTCTTTTACGGTAGATATACATTGCAGTTGACCACAATGTTTTTCTACAATAATTTGATAGCTGATAGATAATCCCAATCCAGTGCCTTTACCGACTGGTTTAGTGGTGAAAAAGGGGTCAAATAATCGTTTTTGTATATCCTTGGGAATTCCTATACCATTATCAGCAATGCGAATAACTACTTGCTGATTATGTGTGACTTCAGTACGAATACTAATTAAGGGTGATTTAAGAGTTAAATCGGCTGATTCAACTCTCTCGAAAATAGCATCAATAGCATTTGCTAAAATATTCATAAATACTTGATTTATTAACCCAGGGTAGCATTCTACGAGGGGTAAATTTCCATATTCTTTATAAATAGTAATTGTTTGACCAGTCTGCTGATTGATTAGACGGCTTTGTAATATTATGAGAGTACTATCAATACCTTCATGAATATCAACTATTTTTTTATCAGATTCATCAAGACGAGAAAAATTGCGTAAGGAAAGAACTATCTCTTGGATACGCTCAGTACCAAATTTCATAGAATTAAGAAGCTTGAGAAAATCAGCAGTTAAAAAATCTAGTTCTATTTCTGCGATCGCAGCTTGAATTTCTGCTACTGGTGTAGGATAATGATGTTGGTATAAGCTAATTAATTTTAGTAAATCTTGAGTGTAGTTGAGCGCATAAACCAGGTTGCCAGCAATAAAGTTGACTGGGTTATTGATTTCGTGTGCAATCCCAGCAACAAGTTGCCCCAAAGCCGCCATTTTTTCATTCTGAATTAATCGAGTATAGTTATTCTTCAGGTTACGAAAACCTTGTTTGGCGATTCTAGATTGTTCTTCTACTTGCTCTAGTTGAGCTAATGTTAAAATATGAATTTGAGAATAAGCTAAAAGTAACTGATGGAAATCAAGTAGTTTATAGCTGCCTAACTGAGTTTCTATTAAAATCGGCTCATATACAAATTGAGGCTCTCGCTGCAATGCTACCTTATTTGCTTCTACAATGAGCGTCTCTTCAGAAATTACACATACATCTGGTTGCAGAAAGTTAATCAGATTTATCGCAGGTCGTTTAGAAAATAGTGGGAAACTATAGGGACGGCTCATGTGTTCAAAAAATCTTTGTCGGGAAATCATGCCCACATAGTTATGATTTTTAATTAGGATAATTCCTGGTAGTAAAGGCTCTTGCTTAAAAAGTCTATTCAAATCATTTGCGGGACTATCTGCATCGAAGTAAACAGACCAAAGCGGTAATTCTTGCAAAGTAGACTCTAATCGCAAGTTCAGATTATTAGCATTTGTGATACTAGTCATGCTCTCTATCGCCAACATACCTTCAATCCTTAACCTTGAGTTAACATTTCTGGTAATACCCCGAACAAGCATTGCAATAATTGCAAAGTTAATCAAACTTATATTTCCCTAATTACTGCTTAAACTCACAGTTATGCTGTAAAACTTTTGCTATTAAGGTATCCCATGCTTTTCTATGCTGGACAATATTTTTACTAATGTTACAGAATTTACGCATTGATAATTTAGACAGCTATTTTATCGAACAGAATTCAGGAGTCAGGAGTCAGAATTCAGCAATGTTTTCTGTACGACTGGCGGATAGCGCAGCGTTAGCGAGGAACGAGCGTCTTGATTCTGACTCCTGAATTCTGACTCCTGAATTCTTCTTCAAGCTTGTTTAATTGGAAGTTTAATATCGATTTTAGTTTCCTGGTTTGCAATGGAAGTGCATTTGATAGAGCCACCATGTTGCTCAACGATAATTTGATGGCTAATAGACAAACCTAAACCAGTTCCTTGACCAACAGGCTTAGTAGTAAAAAAAGGTTGAAAAATGCTCTGGCAAATCTCTTCACTCATGCCACAACCATTATCAGCGATTGAAATAGTGATTTGATTATCCTCAGAATGAAATGTATGAATTAAAATAGTTGGTATTTCATCTGTAGTGTTACCAAGAATATCTGCTTTTTTAATTAAAGCATCAATGGCATTATTAATTAAATTTAAGAATACTTGATTTAAAGAGCGAGGATTACAAAAAATCTTAGGAATATTCCCATACTCTTTAATCACTGAAATAGGTTTGCTATTACTAGAAGAACCGTTAAGCCGATGCTGCAAAATGACTAGTGTACTATCAATACCCTGATGGATGTCAGCTTTTTTATAGTCAGCTTCATTCAACCGTGAGAAATTTGAGAGCAATTCTACAATTTCTCCAATACGAGTTGTGCCAACCTGCATCGAGTTCAGCAGCTTTTGCAAGTCGCTTTGGATAAAGCTCAAGTCGCTGTTAGCAAGAGCCTTGACTATTTTGATATCTGGATTTGGATATACAGAAGCATAAGTTGCTAGAAGGTTTAGTAAGTCATGGCTATACTGATGAAGATATTCTAAATTCCCATGAATAAAACTCACTGGATTATTAATTTCGTGAGCAACCCCAGCAACCATTGTTCCTAACGCCAACATAGTTTCGCGTTGAATTAATTGCATTTGAGATTGCTGAGTCTCTTGTAATTTAAATAAAGTTGACTCTGCATTTTCTTTTGCTGTACGGTATTTTTCCTGTACGAGAAACAATCGTTGCAGTGTGTGGTAGTAGATGGTAACGCTAAAAAAGACGAATAATGCTCCGAAAAAGAAAACCATACCAGTGAGCAATGGTATCCATTCAATCAGCCTTGCAATTGTTAAATAGATGCATAACGAATAACCACCGAGAAAAAAAACCATGAGTAAAAACATGATTTGCCAACTCAGTTTGTCTGGTTCTGTCTTAAATAATTTGAGAATTTTTTGAGTCCTGAGAATGGATAGTCCCATTATCAAAGCGCCAAGAGTAATTAGGGTGATAATGAGGACTGAACAATTGCAGAGCTTAACATGGTATTGAACCGAAATAGACGTAAAAAAATGATGAATGGTCTATAAACTATTGCTATATCTACGTTTTAGCATTTTTTATGTTCAAATTATTTTGTGTATGAATGCACTATCACCGAAACAGTGCTGAGTGCTGAGTAACGAGTGCTGAGTAATGAGTAATGAGTGCTGAGTAAAAAAAAGTAATAATCGCACTCAGCACTCCTGAATTTTCACTCTATAATTGCTTTTAGTCTAGAAAACAGAAGTCAACATACTGTTTAGTTGGATGTTCCCTAGTCGTCTGTCAAATTCATTTTGACGGTTAAAGAGACGCGATAATCGCTGTCTCTACAGGAAATTTATCCATCAATTATTTATTGACAGAGTACTAGTACAACACGGCGTAAATAAACCACCCATTCCAAATCAACGAAACCCTTACGCTGTATTCATTTTGAATTTTGAATTTTGTTAGCGCAGCGTAAAGGCTTCGGCATGGCTTCGCTTAGAGCGAGTCTGCGAGCGTCATTTTGAATTCCGCCTTGCGGTACTAGTGTCATGCAAATACCTCAGCACCATTGTTCAGATAAAGGTAAAATATCCTTGAGCGTAGGCATAGCCCGTCGCAGGCATCGCCACTCATTTCTAACATCATCGGATATTGTGGAATTTCCGCGCGTAACTCAATAGCATCTATGACCGCTTCTCACTCTGAAACTCCATCTACCAAACCCGACGCAAGTACTTTTATTTCCGACCATCAACAGGTAGACCGCAGCAAGCTAAGTCAAATGTACCTGCACTATGTCGAGACGAAGGATAAATATCCTCACGCGGTATTGCTGTATCGGGTAGGAGATTTCTTTGAATGCTATTTCCAAGATGCTGTCAAACTAGCGCAAGAATTGGAATTAGTTCTCACTAGTAAGCAAGCTGGAGAACAAGGACGAGTGGCGATGTCTGGTGTTCCGCATCATGCTTGGGAACGCTACGCGACGATGCTGGTAGAAAAAGGCTATGCAGTAGTAATTTGTGACCAAGTGGAAGATGCTTCTGAAGCTGCTGGGAGATTGGTGCGGCGGGAAGTAACGCGCATCCTTACACCCGGTACTTTGCTGGAAGAGGGAATGCTGAAATCCAGTCGCAATAATTACTTAGCAGCAGTAGTAATTGCCGCAAATCATTGGGGTTTAGCTTATGCAGACATCTCCACGGGTGAATTTCTTACCACACAAGGTAGTGATTTAGAACATTTGACACAAGAATTAATGCGCTTGCAACCTTCAGAGGTGTTAGTGCCGACAAATGCGCCCGATTTGGGTAGTTTGCTGCGTCCGGGAGAGACTTCGCCACATCTGCCGGAGTGTTTGCCACCATCATTTTGTTATAGTTTGCGATCGCAACTACCTTTTTCTCAAGGTGAAGCTAGACCTAGATTATTGCAGAAATTTAAGGTGCGATCGCTCGAAGGGCTTGGTTGCGATCATCTTCCCCTCGCTGTCCGTGCGGCTGGTGGTCTTTTAGAATACCTGGAAGATACTCAAAAAGAAAACCCTGTCACCCTCCAGAGACTCCGCAGCTACACTGTCACCGACTACCTAATTGTTGACAATCAAACCCGCCGTAACCTAGAAATTACCCAAACCGTCCGGGATGGCACTTTTCATGGTTCCCTACTTTGGGCATTAGATAAAACTAGTACAGCAATGGGTGGGCGGGCTTTGCGGCGCTGGTTGTTGCAACCGCTACTCGATATTAAAGGCATTCGGGCGCGACAAGATACCATCCAAGAGTTGATGGAAAATACGCCCCTGCGTCAAGATTTACGGCATTTGTTAAGGCAAATTTATGATTTGGAACGTCTCACCGGAAGGGCGGGTTCTGGTACAGCGAATGCTAGAGATTTAGTAGCTTTGGCAGATTCCCTCTCACGTTTACCGGAATTATCCAACTTAGTAGTTGAAACGCGTTCTCCCTTCCTGAAAGCTTTGCAGAAAGTTCCAAGTGTGTTGGAAGAATTGGCACAAAAGTTACACGCGCATCTTGTAGAGTCGCCACCCATCCTAATTAAAGAAGGCGGATTAATTCGCCCCAGTGTAAATCCCTTGTTGGATGAGAGAAAGGCGACTGTAGAAGCAGACCAGCAATGGATTGCCAACTTGGAAGTTGATGAGAGAGCTAAGACAGGAATTTCGACACTGAAGGTAGGATTTAACAAAACCTTTGGTTATTATATCAGTATTTCCCGCAGCAAAGCTGACCAAGTACCCGCTAATTATATCCGCAAGCAAACCCTGACCAATGAGGAACGTTATATCACCCCTGATTTGAAGGAACGAGAAGCCCGGATTCTGACGGCGCGGGATGATTTAAATCAGTTAGAATATGAGATTTTTACGGCGTTGCGGGAAGAGGTAGCACAAGAGGCGGAAGTAATTCGCAATTTATCTCGTGCAGTGGCGGCGGCGGATGTGTTGTGTGGTTTGGCTGAGTTGGCGGTGCATCAAGGTTACTGTCGTCCTGAAATGTTGCCGGGAAGGGAGATAAATATTGTTGATGGGCGTCATCCGGTGGTGGAACAGTCTTTGCCTGCGGGGTTCTTTGTGCCGAATTCGACGCAATTGGGAAGAGAGGAAACGAACCGCAGAGGCGCAGAGGACGCAGAGGAGAAGGAGAAGAGTTTCCCTGCACCCGATTTGATTATTCTGACTGGACCAAATGCGAGTGGCAAAAGTTGTTATTTGCGGCAGGTGGGATTGATTCAGTTAATGGCACAGATTGGTAGTTTTGTACCAGCGAGGTTTGCTAGATTGGGAATATGCGATCGCATTTTCACCCGTGTCGGTGCAGTAGATGATTTAGCGACTGGTCAATCTACCTTCATGGTGGAAATGAATGAAACGGCGAATATTCTCAACCATGCTACATCTAGGTCGCTGGTATTATTAGATGAAATTGGCCGCGGGACAGCAACATTTGATGGTCTTTCCATAGCTTGGGCGGTGGCAGAATATATAGCAGTGGATATTCGGTCACGGACAATTTTTGCTACCCATTACCATGAATTGAATGAACTGGCTAGCATTATACCGAATGTGGCTAACTATCAGGTGACGGTGAAAGAATTACCCGACCAAATTATCTTTTTGCACCAAGTCCAACCAGGAGGTGCTGATAAGTCTTATGGAATTGAAGCGGGAAGATTGGCGGGTTTACCTGCTGTAGTTATTCAACGGGCAAAACAAGTCATGGGGCAAATTGAAAAACACAGTAAGATTGCGATGGGACTGCAAAATCTTGATGTTTAATTAAGTAATCAAGCGGACACAACACTTAGATATATTTAACTAGGTTTGAGAAAAATTATTCTTAGTCAAGACTTTGCTAATATTATCAAAACGTATTACACGGAACGCGTCATTTTATGCATAGTGTTGAAGCCGACGAAAACCGAGAGCATCGCATTAAAACAGAAATTATTGTAGATGCTGAAGACAAAGAAGATAGGGCTATGGGTTGGTACTATTACCTCGAAGAGACTCTAAATTTTCCCTTTCTGGCAAAATGGACTAAGAAGGGACGTAAATCAGCTTCCGCCGAGGAGAAACAAGTCGAAGTCCTGGGAATGGCCCCAGATGATGAGTGCTTAAAAGATATGTTTGTAGAAGTGGCTTATATTAATGGTAAAGATGATGATGTATATTCTGCAAGATTATCTGAAATAGCAGCCATTGACGCTGATAGTGAAACTCAAGAGGCGATCGCAGACTGGCTCTATTGGATTGCAAGAGAATATAAATTTTAAATTCTAGGATAAATACCGAATGACGCGGCAGGGATTACCGGCAGCGACAACATTCTCAGGTATATCTTTGACAACGACACTGCCGGCACCAATGGTTGTATTATCACCAATAGTTACACCTGGACAAATAATTGCACTGCCACCAATCCAGACATTATTACCAATGTTGATTGGAGCAGCTAATTCTCTGCCAGAAAGACGAATTTCTGGCTCTGTAGGATGATAAGCAGTATAAATTTGCACATAAGGAGCGCACAAGACATTTTCACCAATGTGAACTCTATTACAGTCTAAAATTACACAGCCAAAGTTCATATATAATTTGTCACCAGCGAAAATATTACTGCCATAGTCACAGTGAAATGGTGGCACAATTGCTATTTTTTCACCGATTCTGCCAAATAATTCTTGCAAAATTTGCTGCCGTTGCTCTTGCTGTTCTTCAGTCGTGGAATTATAACTTCGCAACAGACGACTAGCTCGTTTACCTTCGGCAGCTAATTCTGCATCTTCCGGCAGATATAATTCGCCTGCGAGCATTTTCTGTTTTTCAGTTTTTTCCATAACTAACTTATTTGAAGTGGCAGTAGAAAGGACTATTAACTAAAATATGGCATAAGTAGCTTTTCCCTGCCGTTTAGCTCGGTACATAGCAATATCAGCATCCCGTAGCAAAGTTGCAGGCTCCTCATGATTACTAAAATTCCAAGTAATACCAATGCTAGCTGTAGTAGATAATTGATATCCATTGAGGTTAACTGGCAATCGTAAGGAGTCTTGAATGCGTTTGGCAACATTGGTAGCATCGGTAATGTCTTTAATATCCTCCAAAAGAACAGTAAACTCATCACCACCAAATCGTGCTACAGTATCGCCCCCACGTAAACACGACTCTAAACGCCTAGCGATCGCGATTAAAAAATCATCCCCGATTCCATGCCCAAAGCGATCGTTAATCTCTTTAAAACCATCTAAATCCAAAAATAAAACTGCAAAATAATAATCGCTTCTGCGTTTACTACGTTCAATAGTTTGTCTGAGCCGATCTAAAAATAAAACACGATTCGGTAATGCTGTCAACCCATCATAAAACGCATTACGGATCAGTTGCGCCTCCGTCTGCTTGCGTTTGCTGATATCTTGAAAAATTAAAACCGCGCCAGTAATATTACCATCTTGATCGCGGATGGGTGAAACATTATCCCCAATTGCTATTTCTCTACCATCTTTTGTAATCAGTGTACAGTTTTCTGGTAAATTGAAAATTTCACCTGCTTCCATGACATCTGTGGCTAAATTTTCAATTGTTTCTCCTACATCTTTGTCAACTAAGTTAACAACTTCTACTAAATCTTTACCAAACGCTTCACTTTGCTTCCAACCAGTGATTCGTTCTGCGATGGGATTCATCATTTGAATAGAACCATTTGCATAGGTCACAATCACTGCACAGCCCATACTGTTAATAATTGTCGTCAGTCTTTGTTTCTCTTCGTATAATATCTTTTTGCTTTGATGTTTGTACAGAGCCATTTCAATCGCAAAATATAAATCTCTTTCAATCACTGGTTTGACTATGTAGCTAAAAGGCTCACTTAGCTGATTTTTATGTAATGTTTTATATTCCAAACACTCTGTTAGATATATTACAGGTACATGAAAGTGATTCTGGATAATATCTGCTACGTGTACACCGTCAATTTCCCCAGCTAGGCAGATATCAATTAATACTAAATGTGGATGAGTTTCTGCTACCTTTTTTATTGCCTCTTTACCAGACTTAGTTATTTCTGAAACGGAATAACCTAGTTTTTGTAAACTTTTTCTAATATTTGAGGTGATAATTTTTTCATCCTCAACAACTAGGATTTTGCGGGCGAGCATGTTAAAATAACCTGTTTGCTAAGGTTCAGATTTTTGCTGTCAGTGTCAACTCGATCGAAAAGTAATTATTTTATCATAAACAATATCTAAGTACTCTGTCTTCTTGCTTGATATCAATACTAAATTAACGAGTAAATAGCGTCATGTTATTAACCTCCGGTAATTTCTGTGCTTGTCAAAGCTAATTCTGATTAACCCATGTAGCTAATATCATGTTATTAACATCTAATTTAAATTACCATGTAATTACAAGCATTCAATAACTGATTTTAAAACGCATACAATAATTTTTCTTCGGAGAAGCATAAATACTAAGTATAGTATTTATGTAACAATTAATCAAGAATAAAATTTTATAAAATCACGGCAGCCTACTTTCATATCAGTTAAGAGAATTATAGAGTATGTTGTACGTAATATTATAATATACATTCACTCAATTGATATTAAAAATTAATCATTATCTGGAATTTAAGAGTTTAATATCACTTTATCTAGCAATAGTTTTTGTCTCAGTCTGGGTCTAAATTACCATCACAAACTGTCTTAAATCTTGAATGGTGAGTGAAATAGTATTACTTAGAACTATTCCTCTCTGCTGGTTAATTATTAACAAGAAAGAATTCAGGAGTCAGTAGCCAGAATTAACTTCGGAATCTCCAACGAGAGTGATTCTGAACCATTGGCACAGCTTTTATTGCTTTGCTCCTAAATTCTGACTTCTGAATTCTTGTTCAATCAAAAATCTTACGATCTGAAAATATGCAGTTTAAATGCTCATCAGCAGAACGCGGAATTTTTGAGTTTTTTGAACATGAGCCAATGCTGGGAGCAATGACAGGAAAGATTCTCTTTGTGAGATACTTCTACACTCCACCTAAACCCCTTTTTTGCTAGCTGATAGATATTGAAAAAACATATCGTGTGCCTTATAGATTGGACTTACTTTTAGTCAATTCAATGCTAATTTTGCCACTAAAGTCTGGAATAGGTGCAGCAGGTTTGCTGAGAGTGACTTGGACTTTTGTTACACAATCGCACTCTTGGAGGATAGAATCTGCGATCGTTGTTACCAATTTCTCCACCAAAGCAAATTTAGAGGTTTTGAGCAGATGTTGTATCAAGCTAATGACGCTGCGATAATCTAAAGTGTCTTCGATCGCGTCAGTCTTGGCCGCTGTGGAGATATCCAACCATAACCTCACATCCACCTCAAACCATTGTCCTAGCACCTGTTCTTCTGGTAGATACCCAGTGTAGCCATAGCCGCGAATTCCCGTTAAATGAATGCAGTCCATAAAAGTTTGAGAGCAAATTGGGCATTTTGTAGAAAGTTGAGCAAGTTTGCTTGGAGATTTTCTTTCCTCCAAACTCGCGTGGGGGTATTGGGTTCATCACCGCATTGATGGATTTTAAATTGAATTTCCCTAGACAAAATCTAAAATTTAAGATTGTTTTATCGCTATGTTTGATTTAATACCGATCGCTTATAGGAATGTTAATCAACTTTGGGCTTATATTTTAACAGAGACACTAAAGCGGTTGGGATTGACTTGTGCGATCATTTGCCCCGGATCGCGCTCTACACCCCTAGCGATCGCCTTTGCTCAACAAGTACCTGACATTGAAGCAATTTCCATTCTCGATGAACGTTCCGCCGCCTTTTTCGCTTTGGGACAAGCGAAAGCAACCGGACGCCCTGTGGTAGTTGTTTGTACTTCTGGGACAGCAGGGGCAAACTTTTATTCAGCAGTCATTGAAGCGAAAGAAAGTCGCGTACCACTGTTGCTATTGACCACCGATAGACCGCCAGAATTGCGAGATTGTCACTCTGGGCAAACTGTAGATCAGTTGAGATTATATGGAAACTACCCAAATTGGCAAACAGAGTTAGCCTTACCCTCAGCCGATTTGGGAATGCTAGCTTACCTGCGACAAACGGTAATTCATAGCTGGGAAAGGGCGCAAACTCCTACAAAAGGGCCAGTACATTTGAATATTCCCTTTCGCGATCCCTTAGCGCCCGTTCCTGATGGAACTGACTTGAGTTATTTGCGATCGCAGTTTCACCCAGAAGACTTTTTCGCAGGAATAGCAAACCCATTCCCCATTCCCCATGCCCAATGCCCAATTCCCAAAGAGTGGAAAGAATGCGATCGCGGTATCATCATCGCAGGTGTCGCCCAACCGTCGCAACCAGAGGAATATTGTAGAGCGATCGCGCGCCTTTCCCAAACTCTCAAATGGCCTGTGCTAGCAGAGGGACTTTCCCCAGTGAGAAATTATGCCGAACTCAACCCTTATTTGATTTCCACTTATGACTTGATTTTGCGAAATCAGCAACTAGCCAAGCAGTTAGCACCCGAAATAGTGATTCAGGTGGGTGAAATGCCTACTAGTAAAGAACTGCGTACCTGGATCGATGCAACCCAATCGCGACGCTGGGTAATTGATCCCAGCGATCAAAACCTCGACCCTTTGCATGGGAGGACGACGCATTTACGCATATCTGTAGAAGATATAAAAGCAGAAGAGATAAATTTATCTTTCTCCTCAGACTATGGAAAGCAATGGTGTGATGCAGAAACTAAAGTCAGGTTAGTTGTTGACCAGACGATGGGGAAAATAGATGAAATGATTGAGAGTAAAGCAGCTTGGTTAATTTCTCAGATTTTACCGCCAGGAACACCTCTGTTTATTGCCAATAGTATGCCTGTGCGGGATGTAGAATATTTCTGGAAACCGAATAATTTAGGAGTGCGATCGCACTTTAACCGGGGTGCAAATGGCATTGATGGCACATTATCCACAGCTTTAGGAATTGCCCATCGCCAGCAAAGTAGTGTGATGTTAACGGGAGATTTGGCACTGTTGCATGACACCAATGGTTTTTTAATCCGCAATAAGTTTGTGGGACATTTGACGATTGTATTAATTAACAATAATGGCGGTGGCATTTTTGAAATGTTACCCGTTGCCAAGTTCGACCCACCATTTGAAGAGTTTTTTGGCACTCCCCAGGATATTGATTTTGCTCAGTTGTGTGCAACTTATAATGTGCAGCATGAATTGATTACTTCTTGGCAACAGTTACAGCAAAGATTAAACCCACTACCAGATACAGGAATTCGGGTTTTGGAGTTGCGAACAAATCGCAAAGCTGATGCCAAGTGGCGACAGGATAAGTTACGTAATTTTGCCGCAGATATTACAATTTAATTATTTTATTCAGGGAACTCCAAGAAATAAATTATCCAATATTGTGGGGTGGGCATCTTGCCCGCCCTATGGACTGCACAAAAGTTAATTGAATATTTTTTTATTTGTCAGTCCCTAAACTATTTCACGACCCCTTCGGGGCGGGAGTAGGGAGTAGGGGAAGAAATTAGCCCTCGATTTAGGTTTAAAGCCTCGCCCCTTGTGGGCGATAAAATCCTTGTATCGCATATTGGTTGAAACCCCGCCCGATGAAAAGCTTTCTTAGTTTCCCTACTCCCCACTCCCTACTCCCCACTCCCTTTCACTTTGTTCGCTCTGCGTCTACCCTGTGGATTCTACTTTCAGCATCCTAAAATACAAAAAAAGGGATAAGCCCAAAAGCCTATCCCTCAAAAAATCAACTAATCAATCTATCAAGTTCCACTTGTCCAAGAGTTAATGTACTCAATTTGATCTGCTGTTAGGCTATCAATCGTGATCCCAATAGCCTGCAACTTTAACCGAGCAATTTCTTGATCGACTTCAACAGGAATTGAGTGCAAACCAGGGGCTAACTTACCCTTATTCTTCACCAAAAATTCACAAGCCAAAGCTTGGTTGGCAAAACTCATATCCATTACCGCGCTGGGGTGTCCTTCAGCCGCAGCTAGGTTAATCAAGCGTCCTTGTCCGAGAACGACAACTGATTTACCATTTTTCAACTTATACTCTTCAGTGAAAGGACGAACTTCTTTGATTTCCTTAGCATTAGCAGCCAAGTATTTCAAATCAAGTTCTAAGTCAAAGTGACCGGAGTTACAAACGATCGCACCGTCTTTCATGACATCGAAGTGTTCACCACGAACGACGTGCTTGTTACCAGTCACAGTGATAAAAATATCACCTTGGGGTGCAGCTTCAGCCATTGGCAGTACGCGGAAGCCATCCATTACGGCTTCAATTGCCTTGATGGGGTCGATTTCGGTAACGATGACGTTAGCACCCATCCCACGGGCGCGGAGGGCTGTGCCTTTACCACACCAGCCATAACCGACGACGACAATGTTTTTACCAGCCAACAAAATATTTGTGGCGCGGATAATGCCATCTAGGGTTGATTGCCCAGTACCATAGCGATTATCAAAGAAGTGCTTGGTGTCAGCATCGTTGACGTTGACTGCGGGGAAGGTGAGAACGCCTTCTCTAAACATGGCGCGTAACCGCACAATACCAGTGGTGGTTTCTTCCGTGCTACCAATCAAATCAGCAATTTGGTGTTGGCGTTCTTGTATCAGAGTTGCAACCACATCGCTACCGTCATCAACAATAATGTTGGGGCGGTGATCTAAAGCTATTTGGACGTGGCGGTTATAAGTTGCGTTATCTTCGCCTTTTTGAGCAAAGACGGGAATTTCGTGATCCAAGACGAGGCTAGCGGCTACGTCATCTTGGGTTGATAAAGGGTTGCTAGCAATTAAAAGCGCGTCTGCACCACCGGCTTTCAGAGCGATCGCCAAATGTGCTGTTTCGGTTGTAATGTGGGCGCAAGCTACAAGGCGTAAACCAGCAAAGGGTTTCTCGATAGCAAAGCGATCGCGGATTTGCCGCAAAACTGGCATTTCGCGTCCAGCCCATTCAATGCGCTGTCTTCCCAAGGCAGCTAGGCCGAGGTCTTTAACCTCGTGCTTTAATCGGGGAGAAGTTGCGGTCATCAAAAGTTACCTCAAAAAATTAAAAAAGCTACGTAAAATTTACGCACTCTACTAGGTTATTGTACTACTGCTGATTTTTGCTGGCAATTAGCAAATTACTAGTTAATAGTCTTCAAAACTAGCTTGACGTTTGATCATCTGAATGTCAACTTCCTTCGCAGGTTCTTCTTTTTTGTTTTATCTTTGTTAAGAGTAAGACTTTTATAACCTTCAACCCTGATTTTCAGCACTTTGTCATCTGTCTAAAGATAGAAGACAACTAAAAAAATACCGAAATTTCATCGTCTAAAAAGAAAACCTCAACTTTAGATAGGTACATCTACCCAAAGATATTGCAGAGGATAGTTATAGAAATAGTCACTAGTAGATTTTACTCAAGGAGGTGTTTGAGTGCGCTTTCAATTTTTGGCGTTGGCTTTGCCCGCCGTAGGCATCGCCAGTTCAATAGCCATAGGCGTTGTATCTGTGCCAAAAGCCACAGCCCAGATTCCTTTTTTACCGCAACTGCAAGCTCCCAGCAGTGTGAGTAATGATTCAGATAACAGAGTTGTTTCGGGCTGGATTTATTTAGATGGTCGTCGGTTATTTCAAATAGCGGCATCAAAAACCAACTTTCCTGAGCGTTCAGAAGATATTCAAAAGAAGTTGGAGAAAATTGGCCAAAATTACTTTCAATCACCAGCAACAACGCCAGTCAAAGTAGAAGTTCGGAAAGTCAACGAATTACCAGTAATTTATGTCAACGGTCAATATCTGATGACCGTTACTTCTGAAGATGCTGGACTCCGACAGGTAGATATATCAACATCGGCAAATCAAGTAGCCGAATCGTTACAAGAAGACTTGCAACAAGCAAAGCAAGAAAGGCAAACTCAATCTTTAATCGACCAAGGTAAAATTGCTGCGGGCATCGGATTGGCAATGATTGTCATGAGTTGGGGGGTATATAGCTGGCAGCAGCGTTCTCAAAAGGATTCAGAAAATCTCATTGCCTCCCAACCCCAAAGGGAACTCTTCAACTACCCAAAACCAGCAGATCAAGTAATTACAACACAACTAAATCAACAGCAAAAGAATCATCTGCAAGAAGTCAAAAGACGATTATTTCAGCTAAGTCAAGCCGGAATTTGGGGAGGTGGAAGCTTCTTTATTTTAGGTCTATTTCCCTATACACGAGGGTTTCAGGTAGGAATTCTCACAGCCGCCCAATTTCCTTTGCGATTAGGTATCGTCTTCCTGGGAACCTACGTAGCGATCCGTTTGACCTACGCCTTGATTGACCGCTTCGCCTCCACTCTAATTAGCAGTGGTGCTTTCCTCACCCCAGAAAGTTCTGCACGGCTGCAACTACGAGTTTCCACATTTTCTGGTGTGACTAAAAGTATCACTACTGCTATTTGGGTAGGAGTAGCCTTTTTGCTAGCGCTGGTATCCTTGGGGATAGATATCGTTCCCTTGCTAGCGGGTGCGAGTTTAGTTGGTGTTGCATTGTCTTTGGCATCGCAAAACTTAATTAAAGATGCGATTAACGGTTTCCTGATTATTTTAGAAGACCAGTATGCTTTAGGCGATGTGATTACTGTGGGAGACGTAGGAGGCTTAGTAGAAAATCTGAATCTGCGGATGACCCAAGTGCGGGATTCAGAAGGGCGCTTGATCACGATTCCCAATGGTGAAATTAAAATTGTTGCCAATCTTTCTAGTCGTTGGTCACGAGCCGATTTAACAATTCCCATCGCCTACCAAGCCGATACAGAAGAGGCTTTGAATTTGATTGCAACTATTGCTGATAAAATGAATCAAGAAATGCAATGGCAGCGTCAAATTTTGGAACCGCCGCAAGTTTTGGGAATAGATCAATTTGGCGATCGCGGTTTGATTATCCGTGTCTGGATTAAAACACAGCCCCTTAAACAATGGGATGTCGCACGAGAACTTCGCCGCCGCCTAAAAGTTGCCCTAGACGAAGCGGGAATTTCCATCTCTGTGCCTCAACAAGCAATTTGGGTCAATGACGATCAGTTATTAAATTTTCAAGGAAATGGCAAAGCTAATTAGAAATAGGGTACAAGCTCCCACCAAATCTACGATTTGGCGGTCAACAAGAAATTCGCGGGTTTGAATCCCCGACTGATAGCGACGCTCAAGGATTCGCTTTGCGCGTCGCTATCGAGCGTCTTGATTCTGAATTCTGAATTCTGAATTCTGACTTCTGAATTCTTCTTCAAAATAATTTTTTAGCCAAGATTACATAATCATCTAATGTATAGTGTAACTGATGCTTCTGAGCAAAATACTTTTGGAGTATTGGACTCATGTACAGTTGTTTTGGTAATTTTTCTCGAGCAAATTTACCAAATTCAGCAATGGGTAAAGGTGTTCTTGAACCTGTTGAGGTTAGATATTTATACCAGACTAACTCTAATCCCAATTCTGCCAGAAATTTATCCACTACATTTTTTTCCTGTTCTTGGTTTTCAACTTGGTGAATATCATAAATCTTGAATATTTTTTTATCTTGCACAATTAGCAGAATATAACCTGAATTTTTTAAGCTAGTGGCAAATATTTGCTTATAAGTATTATTAGCTTCAACTCTCTTGGCTTTATCTATAAAGAAGCAATGGGAAATTACGATAAAGTCGAAAAAGTCTTGGGGTAGATTATTTGATTGGCTTTTCCAAGTAAAAATATCAGTAGTAACAAAGCGGAAGAAAGTATTTATTGGCATTAGACGCGATTCTATATATCGTCGCCAAAGCTGAAGTCCGCGAAATTGGAAAGCATCTTGTTTTTCTAAAGAGTAGTAAGATATGTGCATTTGCGGGATATGAAAAAAATCGCTACTACTTTGGAGAAATAAAGCTAAACCATAAGCAACTGTTCCTGGCCCTGCTGCAATATCAAGGGTATTAACCTTACTTGGTAGTAAAGCATCCTGGTAAATGAGAAACCAAGCTAAATATATGCAATAGACATTCTCTAAAAAATACTTCATAAAGTAGACATGAGGAGTTAGACTAAAACGGTAGTCTGGATCTTGCCCAATTTTTAAGTTATTAATATCCTCAAGAGCGTCTTCTAGCTTAATAAATAACTGTTTTTCAGGAATCTTACTAAATTCTTCCTTCAGATATTCAACTAGATTTGATTCCAAATCATCAAATATACGTTCATCAATACCAGTAGATTGCAGTTTAGATTCATCGTGCTGTATTAAATTAAAAACCTTATAGATATATTTAACGAATTCCTCATCTGGGATTAATATGAGATTATCTTTTTGCTGGAATGCTTCTGTTAGTTGTTTACTTAAAGTTTCTGTTTGTCGTTTGTATTCTTGGGAATAACGTTCAAGTTGAAGTTTATCCCTAAATAGTTTTTCTAACCATGAGAATCTTGCGCCTGATTTTTGAATCTCTTGCAATAGTTGCACTGCACGTCGGATATCCCCCCGCTTTAAAGATAATTTGAACTGCTGACTTCGCCACCAATTTACGATAAGATTATTCATAACCAAATCCCTCTTTGCCTTCCATAATTTCTACACCTGGAAGCCGAGAAAGTAACTTTTCCTTAAATTTCATATAGCTTAATTGCTCATCTTCATACCACCAAGCGTATTTTTGCTTAATTTCTTCAGCTTCTTGGCGAGTTGATGCGATGAGAGAACGACTCTGGCTAGCATGAAAAGCTTGAATTACAACCCTATCGGCGATAGCTAGTTTATCAATAAAAGTAACTTCATCAGTTGCTAAAGTAGGAAGTAGAGGGGTAATAGTGATAGAAATTTTAGGAACAAAACCTTTGAAATAATCAATACTTTGTTTAATTTTTGTGATAGCATTTAGTCTAGCTTTAATACTTGGCGATCGCGGTTCAAAATCTTTTCTCACTAATTCACTCCCAGTCGGAATGCTCATATTAATTCGCAATCGCTTAAATCGTTGTAAATAATCAATATCTCTAGTAATAATTGGGCTACGAGTTTGAATTACCAAAGTTGGAGTTGGATAACCGTCAATCCCCATATCTAGCATTACTTCCAACAACCGACGAGTTAGGTGATGTTTAGACTCAAGTGGTTGATAAGGATCGGTAACGCTACTCATGTATATGCTAGGAGGAGTCTGGGGATTTTTTTCGTACCATTTTTTTAATTCTTTCGCTAAAATCTCAGCAGCATTTTCTTTAAAAATTACCCATTTTCCCCAATCTTGGCGCATTTGAGCATTAGGGGTAAATGCAGCAGCATAGCAATAACTACAACCGTATTGACATCCCCTATAAGGATTGAGAGTAAAATCATAATTCCCAATAAAACCAGTAGCTTTTGTTAAAAGTGATTTTGCATTTTGGGCATAAATATTGACATCTCCAAACTTTTCTCTGACTAATTTGGTAGGATTGCATTCGCAATAACCTTCATATTTTGGTTGTGCCATCTGAATCCTGATATTTATTGAGAGTGAATTAATGCACTCTACTTTTTATAATTCCCATTTTTCTTTTTAAATAGCTTCACCAAGGTATACGCTAGTGCGATAGACCATATAGACAAAACCATTCTCATCACGAAAGTGCTGATATAATTCTTGAAAATTGTTAATCAGCTGTTCGTATACCCAGCCTTCATGTGGGAGGTAAGAAACACTCTTGGCTCGTCCAATCAATCCAGTTAAATCTAATTGTTGCCTATAAGTAAAAGTATATTCCTGGATGTTAATAAAATGAGGAGTTACGAACAGTGGCTCTACCGACTCCATTCGAGATTCTGCTGGGTGATTATTAGATGCTTCGCGGACTAGTCGGCTATATTCTGTAGTTAAGGCATCTTCTTTATCTCGATTATTCCACACCACAGCCAAGCGTGCTGATGGTTTTAAAATACGGCGAAATTCCAATAAAGTTGGTTCGGGATTGAACCAGTGGAAAGCTTGAAAACAAGTAACTAAATCAACTGAATTATCAGGTAGTTGGGTAAATTCTGCTGTTCCATCACGAAACTCTATCAAAGGATGTGCTTGGGCAGCTTCTCGCATCGCTGCGTTTGGTTCTATGGCGATGACATTAACTTTGCGTTCAGCTAACAATCTTGAAGCAATTCCTGTACCTGCACCAATATCTGCTGCTACGAGTTGTGAATTTTCACCTAATCCTTCCAAGATAATATCAATTGCATCTCCGGGGTAACTTGGTCGATATTTTACATAATCCTCTGCTCTGTCAGAAAATCGGTTGAGTGGGTTTAAGGTATGTAAGGGAGTTGTTTCCGGATTAATTTGGTTCATGGGTTTTGATGTAAAAACTGGATTCCTATATATAAAGTAAATTACCGAGTATAGCGGTTCCTATTCAGATGTGGTACAACATTATATCGCAAGGTGTAGGGGCAATTCATGTAGACGCGGAGCGGCTTCCCGCAGGGTATTGCCCCTACGGGTGTACCTCACGTGAATGATAACCGCTATAAAACGTTTTAGATTAGTATTGCCAAGTTTTATGCTATCTAACAATCATAGTGGCGTTATCCAATAAGTAATGCCCCGAATAGCTTGTTTTTTAAAACCAAACAGGGATAAATTATCTTCAGATAAACCCACATAAGTCCAATGTGGAGTATCATTTTCTACAGTTTGAAACCAACCATTTTGATTCAGAGCTTTTCTTTGTTCTTTACTGCCTACGCGTAAATCAATAGCTAATCCCCAGAGATGTTGTGAAGTTCCGGGAGGTGCAACTAAACCAAGAATTTTTGTTTCTTTACCCTGTTGAACTTTTGCTAAAACTTGATCGTTAGCATATTTGTGCCAAAATCTTAAATTCGTGTTGAAAGTGCGGGTACAATCACCAGAACCATAACCAGATTTTAGCGGAATATTTTGCTGTATTCGCGCTTTATTTAAAGCATCAGCCGCCGATTTTTGCAAGTAACAGTCGTTAGTGCCATCAACATGACCCATTGTTAAAGTAGCTTGAAAATCTTGAGTTTCTTTTTCATTAGCGAAGATATCTTGTTGCGGCAGTTTAATCCCAATATCTTGATTTACAAAGACTGCACCATAAGTTCGTAGTAACGTATATTCATAAGTACCAGGCTGAGGAATTGTAGGTAATTTTCTAGCGATCGCAGATAAAAAACGCTGTTGATTATTTAATTTGGCATCAGGAATAAATGGTTCTGATGTTGTCTTTTTAGAGATATCTGTACAAGGCAATGAATCAGCACTCAAGCATCCGTTTAATGGTTGGGCATTTATAGCAACTTTGTGGCGGGTAATCTCATTACTAGCTACTAAGACAAAAATCATCAAGATAACTATCATGATGAAAGTTGCTTTTTTGATAGCTCTATTAATATTTATTTTATTACTGATGGTGAGTTTCATTCTTAAATAATTGCTTCTTGGTTGATTAAAAGGTAAAATCAATCGACTTATTAAAAATATTTCTTGTTTACTTTTATTTTAAAGTACAGACAAAATCTTGATGCTGAACATGGGTTTTTATGAAAAATCAATATTAAACAATGAGTTAATTTATGTGATATCCAACTACATGAACAATAACTGTGATAAACAAACCGGAACGTCGTCACAAAATTTAAAAAAAGATTATATTTTTTACCTAATACTCAAGTTTAAAAATAAAAACTGCCTTGATTTGAGTACTAGTAAGTTTGATAACTTTTTTAGCAGAAAGTTACATCCATGAAATCACTGGAACAGTTAAAATTGAAAAGAACTCTCAGCTTGCTGATCCTGTAAGTATGACCATGCACAATTCCGTTGAATTTCAAGACGCTTTTGATGTCATAGTCGTCGGTGCAGGTCACTCCGGTTGCGAAGCAGCTCTCGCCTCTGCACGCCTCGGTTGTCGTACCATGCTATTGACGCTCAACTTGGATAAAATTGCTTGGCAACCTTGTAACCCAGCAGTGGGTGGCCCGGCCAAATCTCAGTTGACTCATGAGGTAGACGCACTCGGCGGAGAAATTGGTAAAGTAGCAGACCGTACGTACCTGCAAAAACGTATCCTCAACTCTTCACGGGGGCCTGCTGTGTGGGCATTACGCGCCCAGACGGATAAGCGCGAATATGCAGCAGTGATGAAAAATATTGTTGAGAACCAAGAAAACTTGACAATCCGCGAAAGTATGGCAACAGACTTGGTGCTGGGTGCTAACGGTGAAGTCATTGGCGTTGAAACTTATTTTGGTGTGGGGTTCCAATGTAAAGCAGTTATCTTGACAACTGGCACTTTCCTGGGAGGCAAAATTTGGGTTGGCAATAAATCAATGGCAGCCGGACGGGCTGGGGAATTTGCAGCTGAAGGATTGACACAAACCTTAAATCTTCTGGGATTTGAAACCGGCAGACTTAAAACTGGAACTCCGGCACGGGTCGATAAGCGATCGGTAGATTATAGTAAAATGCTCATTCAGCCAGGGGATGAAGATGTGCGTTGGTTCAGTTTTGACCCCGATGTGTGGGTTGAACGGGAACAAATGCCTTGCTATATCACCCGCACCACCGCCGAAACCCATCGCCTAATTCGGGAAAATTTGCATCTGTCGCCCGTTTATGGTGGTTGGGTGGAAGCTAAAGGGCCACGTTATTGCCCAAGTATTGAAGATAAGATTGTCCGCTTTGCTGATAAAGAAAGCCATCAAATCTTTATTGAACCAGAAGGAAGGGATATACCCGAACTTTATATTCAAGGGTTTTCTACAGGTTTGCCAGAAAATCTGCAACTGCAAATGTTGCGGACTCTCCCCGGTTTGGAAAAATGTGTGATGCTGCGTCCGGCTTATGCAGTGGAATATGACTATTTACCAGCAACTCAGTGTTACCCCACATTGATGACTAAGAAAATTGCGGGACTGTTTTGTGCTGGGCAGATTAATGGCACTACAGGTTATGAAGAAGCCGCAGCTCAAGGGCTGGTGGCGGGAATTAACGCAGCTCGATTTGTTCGCTCTCAAGAAATGATTGTGTTTGCCCGTGAGCAAAGTTACATTGGGACGCTAGTTGATGACTTGTGTACAAAAGACCTGCGGGAACCTTACCGGATGCTTACCAGTAGGTCAGAGTACCGATTAATATTGCGTTCTGACAATGCCGACCAACGTCTGACACCCTTGGGACGGGAAATTGGTTTAATTGATGATCGCCGTTGGGATATGTTTATTGAAAAACAGGGTAATATTACCACAGAAAAACAAAGATTACAAGCTACACGCGTGAAAGAACATGATGAAATAGGAATAGCGATCGCATCTAATACCCAACAAGCAATTAAAGGTTCAATTACCCTGAACGACTTGCTGCGGCGTCCGGGATTCCATTATGTTGACCTCGACAGATTCGGATTGGGAAACCCCAACCTCAAGCGCGCTGAAAAAGAAGGCGCAGAAATTGACATTAAGTATTCTGGCTATCTCGCTAGGCAACAACATCAGATTGACCAAATTGCTAGGCAAGCGCACCGCCAGTTACCTCCTGATTTGGACTACACAACAATTGATACTCTTTCCAAAGAAGCACGGGAAAAGCTGACTCACGTAAAACCACTCACCCTTGGTCAAGCCGCACGTATAGGTGGTGTAAACCCAGCAGATATAAACGCTTTATTATTATATCTAGAATTGCGTAGAACCAAGAACCAGCAAGAGTTTCCAGCGTTAGCTTAACACCAACTTCATAAAGACTGAGTATAGTAGTAATGAGGGAGATTGGTATGATAGATGACATAACTCTTAGTAATGCCATCGTCAACAATCCCCAGATGAAAGTTGAGTTTAATACCAACGCTCAATCAACTCGTCTTAAGAGAATCGGGATTGGATGTTTCATCAAAGAAGGGAACAGAGAACAGTTTTTCTATTTCATGTTCCCTGTCCGGGAGTAAGAGACCACCTGTTTCCTGTTGTCGGTTCCCTATTCTCTCTTTAAGAATAATCCCAATTTCCAGGCAGTAGAGACGGCGTTTCCCCGTCCTAGCAACAACCCAGAACGTCTATGTTACAAGAAGCCAGCACCCGTCTCATAGTACCAGAACCATCAGAAGACTTAATCGCCAACGAGCCTTGGTCGATAGAAAACTATGCTGATGGCCTCATGGATGAACTCTTTGCCGATATCGACTACATTCTGGATGTTAGTGGTAATCTGCCTTCTCAAGCTGTTAGGCACTACTCTGTTGCTGGGGTTTCTGCCCAAGCTCAACGCCAGTCACCTCCAGGATATGTGCCTCTACAAACAGTTACAATACCGCAGATTATTGTACCAAACAGCCTAAATCAGTCAGATGCTCAAGATCAGCATAAGCAATTGAGTACCTTTGTATTTGAAAACGGCGCTGTGAGAGCAGTTAGTAGAAAGCGTCAGAAAATTAGGCCGGCTTGGGGCAAACTGCTGATGGTGGGAACAACTTTAGGCGTGGCGATCGCAGGTATGATTTACCTGGTGCAGTCTGGAGTTGTATATCTTTTAAATGCCAAATTGCCTGAATCAGCGCTTCTATTGACACAATCGCAGTCACATTTGCCTGTCAAAACAGAAATTGAGGCAGAGTTAGTTGACTATATGCTCCAATCACTAGCAGTCATAGATAAGCAAGGAGCAACACCCAATCAAAAATCTTTCAGTCGGGGATTCTCCAGTCAGGCAAATAGTAACCAAATAGCCCTTGGTAACGAGCAAACAACAGGTAATCTGCCAGCACTTCCACTTCTAGGTAACAATACATCATCAGCCTCCAACCGTTCTGGGAGTATTGTTGAGCGCATCTACGTTCCTGTTTATCAAGCGCCGTCGCCAATGCGCTACGCCCTTCCAGCCATTCCTGGGACTTCTACACTTTTACCACAAGTTGCCAGTGTATTACAGGGATCTCAACCTAATGTTGTGAACACTGCCCTAAATACAGTGCGGCAAGCTGCCAAGCCTGTAACCGTTAATATGTTAGCTGCCGCTGTACAAGCTGAATTCAAGCCTGTGGCCGGGAAAAATGCACCCATTACCGTGCGGCAGACACCTAAGCCTCTGCCTGCATTACCAGTAGTTCCATTACGTGATGCACTTGCCCCAGAGTCAGAACCAACCGTTACCCAGCAACAAGTATATCCGCAAACTGCGATCGCAGAGGCTCCGAGTAATACCTTAGAGGGATTGCTCGAGTTGGGCAATAAATCTGCCGCTTTGTTTAAAATTGATGGCGTGACTCGCCGCATCAATATGGGTGAAAGTATCGGTTCAAGCGGTTGGACACTAGTAGATGTCAGTAACGGCGAAGCAGTCATCCGGCGTAACGGCGAAGTGCGATCGATTTACGCAGGCCAGAAATTGTAAAAGTCTTTCAGTCAGCAAATCTTCTTAATATCTAGTCTCATAACCTCGACTTCTTTAAGGATACAATCCTTGAAGAAGTCGGGGGTCTTTTTGTTCACAACTCATTGGACATCTCCCAATACGGTTCGGTTAAGGTTTTTTGATGAAAATTATAGATCACAAAGACGCGATAAATCGCCGTCAAGACAAGGAACTGATTATTGTAGAGACGGCGATTTATCGCGTCTCTTGCCTTAACCGAACAGTATTGGGACATCTCCAGAAATTAAATATGCGTTACCCAGAACCCTTGTAGAGAAGTAGCACTGCTACGTCAAAACAATTCTTTTTCGGAGATGTCTATTTAGGATTGCTGTATCAGCAACTACTGGTCTGTCCCAAAAGTTTTGAGAGGTTAGTGGTGTTTAGATCCCCGACTTCTTGAAGAAGTCGGGGATCTAGCAGCCCAGTCAATACCGTTCGGTTAAGGTTTTTTGATGAAAATTATAAATCTCAAAGACGCGATAAATCGGCGTCTCTACAAAAGACTGATTATTGTAGAGACGCCGATTCATCGCGTCTCTTGCCTTAACCGAACAGTATTGGCAGCCCATTCAGAAGGCAGAAGTACGAAGGCAGGAGGCTCAGTTGGAACCCACGTTTAAAAACGTGGGATTGATCTTGGACGCTTTGTATCTCGTGGCACTTTCCGCTCGATACAATTCTTTTTTTTAACTGGGCAATAACCCAGAACTAAAGTTTTTATTAATACTTCTTTCCTTCTGCCTTCTGCCTTCTGCCCTCTGCCTTTCTTGTAAGTGAAAGGCAAAACGTCAAAGAGCTAGTCTAAAAGTCATTTTCAACTGTACAAGATTTTGGTTGGGGTGGCTTTTAATTCGGTGCAAATAAAGCGATAATTTACTCAAATCATCACTGGGTTGTTTCATGCTGCCAGTTATTGAAAAAATTGTATTACGTCAAATGGCTTCGGGCGATCGCCTGTTTCTCCAAGTTTACAAGTTCGTTGGCGCTAAACCTGGTAAAAAAGTTTACATCCAATCTAATCTACACGGTGCAGAAATTGCTGGTAATGCTGTTATTCACCAACTAATTGAGTTTTTATTAACAATAAATGATACAGATTTAACTGGAGAAATTTGGCTAGTTCCCGTTTGTAATCCAATGGGGACGAATGAGCGCGCTCATCATTTTTCCCCTGGACGTTACTGTATTTACGAAGCTAAGGACTGGAATCGCATATTTTGGGACTACGAAAAAGAAGCTGATGATTTAGTAGCTTTTACTAAATCTCAACTTCATATCGATCTAGAGGTCGTTCGACAAAATTATCTAACTATAATTAAGCAACAATTCGCAAAAATTTTAGAAAAAATTAATTCTCCTAATTCTGTTCCTTACACTGAGGTTTTTAGCTACAAACTACAAAATCTCAGTCTAGATGCAGACTACTTAATTGATTTACATAGTTCTACCAATCACGCTTTAGACTACCTTTATTACTTCCGAAATCGAGAAGATAGTGCAAAATACTTCCTGCTTGATTTCGGAATTTTACTTGATAAATATGATGGTGATGCTTTTGATGAAGCTTTTATCAAACCTTGGTTAGCATTGGAAGCTTGTTTTAAAAGCTTGGGTAGAGAAATCAAGTTTGATGTGGAAGCTTGGACATTAGAATTGGGAACAGGAATGCAAATGAACTCTGATTCAGTTGCTAAAGGAGTGCAGGGTGTAAAAAATTATTTAGCGCAAAAAGGTGTACTGCAAATTTCTAATTCATCGAATGATACGAAAAACCATGAGATGACTTTTGTATCCAGCCGCAACCGGAAAAAATATTATGCGATCGCAGGTGGGATGATTCAATCTAGAATTGAATTAGGTAGTAAAATTAAAGCTGGAGAAAAGCTGTATCAAATTCTCAGTTTTAATAAAGAAGGGAAGTTACCTACTGTAATTGATGTTTTAGCTCAACAAGATGGATTAGTTTATGATGTCGCAACTAATCAAGCTGTGAATGAAGGTGAATTTGTATTGGGAGTTATTAGTTAGTAATACCGTTTCTTTGTGAAGCTGCATATAGTATTTACCCTCCGGCTACGCCGTCCCCCCTTGTGAAGGTGGGACTGATTATGTGCATCTTCATACAGAATTGGTATAAGCTAAAATTGAGTTTAGAAGATATACAAGATGGGTTAGTATTAACTTGTCAATTAGAGATTCTGAATCCGTTCAAATCATATATGCCATGCAGTTTTGGAATTAAATCCAAAATCTAAAATCTAAAATCTAAAATTTTATATGTCCGACTTTAATTTTACTATTCCTGTTGTTCAAGAATTACTTGATTCAGAATTGTCTGAGCGATCGCCTGTTCCTTCTTTACAAGAGAAAATTCTCGCAATCCGCAACAGTCTACGCCCAGGACAGCAGCAAATGGCTGATTGGCAATCTGGGCCTTTGGCGATTTCTGCCGTCCCTGGTGCAGGGAAATCTACGGGTATGGCGGCGGCGGCGGCGATCGCGATCGCCCGTCAGTATGAGCGTTTATCCTTCCGTCGTCAGTTGGTAGTCGTTACCTTTACTCGCTCTGCTGCTGCCAATATTAAAGCGAAGATTCGCAAATTCTTACGAGATGATTTACATTTACCCCAGACGGGCTTTTTTGTCTATACCCTGCATGGTCTAGCGTTGAATATTGCCAACCGCCATTCTGATTTGTCGGGTTTGCAGTTGGAAAATGTCACATTAATTACACCAACCCAAAGTCACCGCTTTATCAGAACTGCTGTAGAACAATGGATTACAAATAATCCAGACCGATATTTGCGGTTATTAGAAGGTCATCAATTTGACGGAGAAGAGACAGAAAGGTTGCGTCGTCAATCGGTGCTGCGAACAGAAGTATTACCAGAATTAGCAAATACGGTAATTCATGAAGCAAAAAGTTCTGGAATCTCGCCAGAATTGTTACGAGAGTGGAGTAAGCAAACCACAGACGAATATGGAATTTTGAGTGTAGCGGCGGGATTGTACGAACAATATCAAAACTTAATGCGATCGCGTGACTTCATTGATTACGACGATATGATTTTAGCCGCACTGCGGGTTTTAGAAAATGACAGTGCCCGACGCGTTGAGCAAAATCAAGTATTCGCCGTCTTTGAAGATGAAGCCCAAGATTCTAGCCCTCTTCAGACACAGTTGTTGGAAATTTTGGCAAGTAATGCGGGAGATAATTCTTCACTCAATACAGACGCGATGAATCGCGTCTCTACTGCTGACTCTTGTACAGACGCGATTCATCGCGTCTCTCCTAACTCCCCACTCAATTTAGTCCGAGTTGGCGACCCCAACCAGGCGATTAACTCTACTTTCACCCCAGCCGATCCAATTTATTTTCGGCAATTTTGCGAAGAGTGCGATCGCATCGAGCGATTGGCAACGATGGATCAAGCCGGTCGCAGTACTAGAATTATCATTGAAGCTGCTAACTTTGCCCTCAAATGGATCAATAATCAGTGGTTAGCAGCAACCAACAACAAACAACAAACTCCTGACAACCGACAAGTACCATTTCGCTTGCAGACAATTCGCCCTGTGGAAGCTGGCGATCCGCAAACTAACGCCAACCCCGCAGCAGTAGGGCGAGGACTGGAACTTTATACACCCGATGATATTCATCACACCGTTAAATTGTTATCTCAAAGGGTGATTGAGTTATTTGGCGAAGATCCAACAAAAAATAGTGCAGCAATTTTAGTCAGAGAAAATCGTCAAGGAAGATGGTTAGCAGAGGCTCTGACATCTGTATGTAAAGAGCATAATATTACACTTTACGATGTGGGAGAACGCGATCGCCGTTCCCATGTTCCTCAAGAAATTTTGGCATTATTGCAATTTTGCGATCGCCCCCACTCCCCCGATTACCTCAAAGCCGCCCTAGAAGCATTAGTACAGCGCCAGTTAATTCCTACCCAAGACCTCAACGCCCTTGCTAGTCTTCCAGAAGAGTTTTTGTATCCTAGTCCCCTAGCAGCAACCCAGCCAGAAACGGTACAAAAAGCTGCGCGTTTGTGTCGTAGTTTACTCCGCGCTCGGTTGGAATTGCCCTTATACCAGCTAATTTCCTTTCTCGCCTTGACCTTAAATTATGACCAAGCAGAATTGGCAACTGCTGACAAACTCGCAGAACGCGTTAACCAGCAAATAGCTGGCAATAGTTCGATGGGGGGAATGCTTTCAGCTTTAAGTGAAATCGTTAGTTCCGAACGGTTTGAACCAGTGGAAACCGAGGATTCAGAAGAACGTTACACCCGTCGCGGCCAACTGACGATTATCACCATGCACAAAGCTAAAGGTTTAGATTGGGACTATGTATTTCTTCCCTTTCTCCACGAAAACTTGATTCCTGGGAGATTTTGGGTTCCTCCCCAAAGCCAATTTTTAGGCGATTTTACCTTATCAGAAGTAGCCCGCGCCCAAATTCGCGCTACTCTCCATGAAGAATCTGTGATACCGGATGTTAGTCAGGCATGGGAGGTGGCAAAAAACTTGAAAACATCTGAAGAGTATCGTTTGCTCTATGTTGCCATGACACGAGCCAAACTTCTATTATGGATGTCTGCGGCACAGAAAGCCCCCTTTACTTGGAGTAAACCGGACAATTTGCAAGAACAAGCGCCTTGTCCGGTGTTTCCAGCCTTAAAACGCCAGTTTCCAGAATGTGTGATGAATTTAGCGGTAATGAGCAAACAAGCCTGATGAAAACTGAGGTTAAATGAACTAGCCCTTTCAAGGTGACTGGTAAAATCTCTGTTTTTCTCTCTGCGCTCTCTGTGCCTCTGCGGTTTAAAAGTAATTTATTTAACCACAGAGACGCAGAGAACACAGAGTTAAGAAATTAAAGAGGAATGTTTTGAGCAAAATTTTACTCACCTTGAAAGGGCTAGTGCTAGAACTATCGAAGGTTTTGGCTTTTTCCCATTTCCTCACAACGTACTTTTGCCATTACAGATCGGATATATTCATTTTTACTATTGGTATAAGCCTCGCGATCGCTCCGAAAACTTGCCGCTAAATCGCGTTTTAGAACTTCGTAACGTCTCGCTTCTTCAGGATGCTTTCTCAGATAGTCGCAAAATAACTTGCGTTCCCAAAATTCGCTGTCAATCTCGACTATGTGAACATGATGAGTACGTTGCTTTCCGTATGGTGGCATTCCTTTAACAAAAAACATCCGTCCAGGACGCAGGTCTTCACGCCAATAAACGTATCCCAAAGATTCTAAAGCTGGAATAGCAGATTTTGCATCTACTAAGGAACGCACTCCCACCATGATGTCAATAACTGGTTTAGCTGCCATTCCTGGTACTGCGGTACTACCAATATGTTCAATTTCTACAACTAAGTCATTGCCTAATGCCTGCCAAATCTGCTCGGCTTCTTCTGTAAACAAAGTCGCCCAACATGGGTCATATTCAACTATATTGACCTCATCCATAAGTGAAGCTAATTTGATCTACAGCGATCGCCATTGCTTAAATCCTTTATTTAATTGCAGTTATAGCGATTTTCATAGTATATAATAATGGATCGTGTCGAATCAAAGCTAGACCATGCCTAAACTAAAGACTCGTAAAGCTGCGGCAAAGCGATTCCGTGCCACCGGTACCGGTAAAATCGTCCGTCGTAAAGCGTTCAAAAGCCACCTTTTAGAGCATAAAAGTTCTAACAAAAAGCGTAGCCTGCGTCAGAGTACCCTTGTACATGAACGCGATGAACTCAACGTGCGCTTGATGCTCCCATATTTGTAAGTATTTTAGGAAATAAGTTATGACTCGGGTAAAACGCGGTAATGTAGCTCGGAAGCGCCGCAATAAAATTCTCAAACTAGCTAAAGGTTTTCGTGGTTCCCATTCAACTCTGTTTAGAACCGCCAACCAACAAGTGATGAAGGCGCTACGGAGTGCCTACCGCGATCGCAAAAAGAAAAAGCGCGATTTTCGTCGCCTCTGGATCACCCGCATCAACGCTGCTTCCAGGCAACACGGCTTGAGTTACAGCCAGTTGATCGGTAACTTGAAAAAAGCTGATATCCAACTAAATCGTAAGATGTTGGCGCAATTAGCAGTCCTCGATCCAGCCAGCTTCGGCAAAGTTGCGGAATTAGCAATTCAAGCTAAAGGATAAAGGTGGCAAGGGATGTATAACAGATGTAGCAGATGGCAAGTAATTACTCGGTTACATCTGGTATTATCCGCCACTGTTTTTTTGATTTTTTGCTTTTCCATAGTGGGGACGGGATTAACTGCATCTGCTGCCGAAATGTCAGAAATTCAGCAGCGAGGCTATCTAACTGTTGCTGTTAAAGATAACTTACGTCCCTTGGGATTTAAAGATGGTAACGGGAATTTGCAAGGCTTAGAAATTGACTTAGCAAAGCGTTTGGCAGTTGACTTGGTTGGTAAAGCCGATAGTGTCAAATTTCAACCTGTAGCGAATCGCGATCGCCTGTCTGTAGTCTTAGACAAGAAAGTTGATTTTGCGATCGCTAGAGTCACAGCAACCGAATCACGCAGCCGCATAGTTAGTTTCAGTGTTCCCTACTATTTTGATGGCACTTTATTAGTTACAAAAGATACCTCTGTGCAGCAGTTGAGTGATTTGGCAAAACAAAAAATTGCCGTACTCAACAACTCTAGTACTATTGCTCAAGTGCGGTACTATCTGCCAAACGCCGAGTTAGTAGGAGTTAATTCTTATGAAGAAGCGCGAGAGAGAATAGAAAATAATGCTGCTGCTGCCTTTGCCGCAGATGCTAGCGTTTTGAGCGGTTGGGTGCAACAATATCCTCAATATCGGCTACTGCCAACCAAGCTATCAACTGAACCCTTGTCTATAGTAATGCCCAAAGGATTGCAATACGATGAGTTTAGACGAAACGTGAATCAAGCGATCGCTCGTTACTTAGAAAATGGTTGGCTCCAGCAACGCGCTCAATATTGGGGTTTACCGTAAATTGGTCATTAGTCATTGGTCATTAGTGAATAACACAAAGGACAAATGACAAATGACAAAGGACAAATAACAAACTTTATAATATTTGTATTTGCAGCAATGGATAACAGTCTAGCCGTTGTTTATCTCTCAATTTTGGTAGTTATACTCACAATTGCAGCCGTGAGTGTGTTTCGCCAGATTTTCAAAACTCGCAAGGTTGAAGGCTCTTTTGCCAGGTTGCGAAAGAAATTAGAGAAAGAAAAGGGTACGACTCAAGAATATTATGAGTTAGGCAGTATTTATTCAGAAAAAAAAATGTACTCTCAAGCGATCGCGCTATTTCAAAAAGCTCTCAAAGCTGCTGAAGAAGAGGAAGAAGAAAATATTGCCCCCATTTACAACGGGCTGGGGTATGTTTATTTTATCCAAGAGCAATATGACTTAGCAATTCGTCAGTATAAAGAAGCTCTCAAATCTAAACCAGACTATGTTACAGGATTGAACAATCTTGGTCACGCCTACGAGAAGAAAAAATTAACTACTCAGGCGTTGCAAACTTATGAAGAAGCACTCAAGTTGGCTCCAAATAACTCTATTGCGAAACGTCGTGCTGAATCTTTACGTCGGTTAGTTTCTGCGTAATTGATAAGCGTTCATAATTAGACCTCTTGCATAAATCAAACAATTTAAACCCCACCCTCAAGACCTCCCCGATGCTTTGGGGAGGTCTTGAGGGCGGGGTATTAGGGACTTTTGCAAGAAGTCTATTGAGCAGTTATGAATAGAGGATTATAGCCCAATACGGTTCAGTTAAGGATAATCGTAGGTTGGGTGGAACGAAGTGAAACCCAACAAACCTGCGAAAATGTTGGGTTTCGTTCCTCCACCCAACCTACGCATCTGAGGGGTTTTTGGCGCTAACTGAACCGTATTGGATTATAGCCTTGATTTCCCGTAAGGCGAATTCATGAATTGCCCCTGCATTTCGTACTTGATGCGTAAGTCGTAAATAGGAAAGTATATGAATATTTACTTTTAAACCTTACACATCAAAGTGATAACGGATAGCTCCAGTATTTGGATCATTGTTGACCTCAGCATACCCTATCTTCGTTGCTTCAAGAAGCAACTCTTTTAGATGCTCTGATTCTAGCTCAGTATACATAGCCGCTTGAGCAATGGAAAGTTGCCCATTATGTTCTTTTGCAGCCTTGAGCAACTTCTGCATTGGAGTATCTGTAGATAAAGCTTGTGGCTGTATCGCTTGTAATTGTTTAAGTTGGGGAATATCACCAATGTTCAACGTAATTGATTGATTGACACTGGGGGTTCCAGTACCCTGTAACCCACGCAGATAAAGATTTCGCTGGTCAACCATACCAGGAATGAGAGCCAAATCGATTAGTTGACCAATCCCAAAAAAACCAATTGTGAATAAATATATCAAACCACTAGTAATCTGTCCGGTGTAGAATCTTTGCCCACCACAGATACCAAAGAAGCACAAACACCAAAGAAGGTATGCGACACTTGAATTTGCTTGCTGCATGACAGTGTACTCCAATTTTCTATGAATACCTGTATACAGTGTTCCCAGGTTTGGATGTAAATCTAACAATTGATTAGACTGATGGGTTTTATAACTGGGGATGCTGTTAGAAAATTAATTTGGCTTTAGCCTCTTAATTTATCGGTTTTCAATCTTAGACTTGGAAATAGATAACTATAAGTCTTTTGTAAAAATGTAAAAGATGATTAAGCGGCTAAAGCGTTTTTTATGGCTATCTATTGCGATCATTTCCGTCATTTCTATCTCAATCGGATTAATGGAAACATTGATGGCTCAACAGCCTTCGATTTCCCATCCTCTGACTTCGCTAACTGAGTCAGAAATTAGTACAGCCGTTTCGGTTATCAAAAGAGAAAAAACTTTGAGCGAAATGGCAGCTTTTCCACTGATTGCTTTACAAGAACCAGATAAAGAAGAAGTTCTAAAATTTACGCCAGGTAAAGCTTTTGGGCGAAAAGCTTTTTTGGTAATCTATGAGCGATCGCAAAACAAAACATACGAGGGTATCGTAGACATCACAAGCAAAACTTTAAGTTCTTGGAAAGAAATACCCTCTGTTCAACCTGCGATCGTTAATTCAGAATATGAACTAGCAACTCAGGTAGTTAAAGCCGATCCCCAATGGCAAAAAGCAATGCAAAGGCGGGGAATTACTGATTTTGAACAAGTCAAAATTAGTTGGTGGGCACCAGGAATCCAGAATCAACAGGAAGAAGCAACAGGTAATCGTCTTTGTCGCGGCTTATCTTACTACAAAGGCAAAGCCTGGAACTATTACGGTAGTCCCATTGAAGGAGTCGTAGCAACAGTTAATTTGAACACAGGTAAAATCGCCAGTTTTATTGATAAAGGAAACGTACCTTTCTCTAAAGAAAATTGGAACTACGATGTCAAGTCCTTGGGCAAATTACTTTCACCATTGAAAGCATTGAAGATTGTACAACCTAATGGTACAAGTTTCCAGATTAAAGACAATGAAATTAGCTGGCAAGGTTGGAAATTTCGCTATTCAATGCATCCTCGTAATGGATTAATGCTGTACCAAGTAGCGTACAACGATGGGGAAAATATTCGACCAATTTTATATCGCGCTAGCCTCTCAGAAATGGTAGTACCTTATGGCGATCCTGAGCCTACTTGGTCATTTAGAAATGCCTTTGATGTTGGAGAATACAACTTAGGTTTACTAGCAAATACGATGGAGTTAGGTAAGGAAATTCCCGAAAATGGCTTGTTGCTAAATGCTGTATTTGCTAATGAGCAGGGAGAACCTTATAAAATGCCAGGGGTGATCGGTATCTACGAGCGCGATCGCGGAATGCTCTGGAAACATTATGAGTATAATACTCAGCGTAATGATGTGCGTCGCAGTCGAGAATTAGTCATGACGATGACGGTAGCTGTTGACAACTATGATTACAGCATCAATTGGATCTTTCATCAGGATGGGACTTTGGAAGTCCAAAATGAGTTAACAGGTATCGTATTGGCGCAGGGAACGGCTGCCCAAAAGCAATCTGAAGATAATTCTTATGGTCGGCTAATTGCTAAGAATATCTTTGGAGTAAATCACCAGCACTTTTTCAACTATCGCCTAGATTTCGATGTCGATGGTCAGGCTAATTCTGTGATGGAAATGAATGTGAAAGCTTTGCCGATGGATGAGAAAAATCCTTTAGGAAATGCGATCGCACTTTCAGAAACCCCACTAGCCAAAGAAACTTCTGCGGTGCGCGATTTGGATCTGAAAAGCAGTCGGGAATGGATGATTGTTAGTGCAGACAAGAAAAATCGGCTAGGGGCTGCACCGGGATATATGCTAATGCCTGGTGGAAACTCGATGTTTTTCCCAGTGGAAGGCTCAAAAATCCGTCAACGGGCAGAATTTGCGACTCATCACGTCTGGGTAACAAAATATAAACCTAGTGAACTCTATGCTGGGGGAGATTATCCCAACCAAACTCGACCAGGACAGGGTTTACCCAAATATATTGCAGACGATGAAGCCTTGATGGGTGAAGATATTGTGCTGTGGTACACGATGGGCGTAACTCATATTCCGCGATCGGAAGATTGGCCTGTGATGCCTGTTCACCAAGTTGGCTTTAAGCTAGTCCCTAGAGGATTTTTTAGCCGGAATCCAGCGATAAATTTACCTGAGTAAAATATTTGTTAGCTCAAGTTTTCTTCCTTCAGGTTTTTTGTCATGTCTAAAGGCAGTAACTTGAATGCTGATAAACTTGTATAGGTCAAATACAGGCACTTGTTAAAAGTAGGATATCTAATGAGCTTTCCAGAAATTAATATTCCCGGTGATGGCAAGCTGCACGCTCGCTTAATTACTTCCTTGGGTGAAATTGTAGTTCGTTTGGAAGAAGAGCGAACCCCCAACACCGTCAAAAATTTTGTCGGTCTAGCAACCGGAACAATCGACTGGAAAGACCCTAAAACTGGTGAATCTGGTAAGGGAACTCCAGCTTACGATGGGGTTCGCTTTCACCGCGTCATCCCTAATTTTATGATTCAGTGCGGCGATCCTCTGAGTCGTTATCTAGATACAGCCAACCGATGGGGTACTGGTGGCCCAGGATATCAATTTGAAGATGAGTTTCATCCTGAATTGAGACACACTGGTGCAGGTATCCTGTCGATGGCTAATGCCGGACGCGGTACTAATGGTTCGCAATGGTTCATTACAGAAGCACCAACGCCTCACCTTGACAACAAACACAGTGTTTTTGGTGAAGTTGTCCAAGGTCTAGATATAGTCAAGAAGATTGCTAATGTGCCTACGATTAGAGATCGTCCGAATCAAGAAGTGGTGTTACAAAAAGTAGAAATTTTTCGGCAGTAATTAACACCTCGGTTTGTAGTACACCTGTAGGGGCACGGCACTGCGTTGCGCGGGTTAAGAGCGTTGTACAAGTGGCGTTGGAGGCTTTGCATAACCCAACATCCTGATATCTGTTGGGTTGCACTCCGCTCCACCCAACCTACGTCTAATGCACAATTTTTTTGCTTGCCACGCCGCTACGGTGTATAAACAAGTCTGATTGCCAAATGAAGAGATGAGAACGTTACGCAGCAAAACTCTACCGCGATTGGTAATTTAAATTTGCAAAGCCTAACTGCGCTTTACAATTAAGTAGATACTGTAGCTAATTACTGCTGGAGGTACTTAAATATGCGGCAACTAAAATCCGCCAAGGAAATGCCTGGTAGCTTTGGCTTGCCCATCTTAGGCGAGACTTTAGAAATATTTCGGGATTTAGAACTGTATCTATGGCGACGATTCCAGCAGCATGGTTCAGTTTTTAAGACGAGCGTCATGGGATACAAACGTGCTTATTTAATCGGCCCTGATGCTAATCGGCTGGTGCTGGTAGAACAAGCGGAAAATATGTCGTCGCGGCTCGGGTGGTATTTCCTAGAATCAACATTTGGCAGCAATATTTTATTACAAGATGGGGAAGAACATCGGCTAACTCGTCGCTTGATGTATCCAGCATTTCACGGAAAAGCGATCGCTACATACTTCGATACCATTCAAAATATTGTGCAAGACTTCCTCAAAGATTGGGGAGAACAGAAAACCATTCCCTTAAATTCTAGTTTCCGCCAGCTTACCCTGATAGTTGCGACTCGCCTGTTCTTGGGAAGTCAGAACAAGACCGAAGTTGAGCAAACCAGTCTGTGGTTTACACAACTGATAGATAGCAGTCTAGCGATATTCAAATGGAATGTCCCTTTCACTTTATATGGTCGCGGTCAAAATGCTAGGGGTAAGTTAGTGGCTTTCTTGCGTCAAGTAATCGCCCAACGTCTGGAGCAAGGTAACTTAGAAGAATCAAAAGATGTTTTGGGATTGCTACTAGCGGCTGTTGATGAAGACGGCAATAAGTTGAGCGAAGCACAGGTAATCAACGAAGCATTATTATTGCTGTTTGCTGGACATGAAACTACAGCCTCTTTGCTGACTTGGGTAATATTTGAATTAGGTAATCACCCAGAATGGCGAGAACGGCTGCGCCAAGAACAATTAGCAGTTGTGGGAGATAATTCCCTTAACCTGTCCCATCTCAAACAACTTCCGCAGTTAACCAACGTACTAAAAGAAGTAGAACGGCTCTATCCGCCAGTGTATGCCTATAATCGTGGTGTCCTCAAGGATATTGAGTATGGAGGCTATCGCATCCCTGCTGGTTGGTTTGTGACTATTTCGCCAATGCTGACTCACCGTTTACCAGAACTGTACACCGATCCCGATCGCTTCGACCCCGATCGCTTTGCACCACCTCGCGAAGAAGATAAGAAACATCCTTTGGCACTAATGGGTTTTGGTTATGGTTCGCACAGTTGTTTAGGTATGGAATTTGCCCAAATGGAAATGAAAATTGTGCTTTCCACACTACTTCGTCATTACGACTGGACAGTAAAACCAGATTATTCTGCGATCGCTCCAGTTCGTCAGCCTTCTAAAGTTAAAGATACTCTACAAGCATATATTGAGCCTTTGAATAGCAAGCTAAGTTCCTGACATGATATAAAGACGAAAACCAAATCTATAACTAAGCTAGAAGCTCAATGGTCAATTTAATATATATATTAAGAAGTGCTACGCTACAGTTAGCAAGATTGAGAGGCAATTATGACCGGAAACGACTCATATACAGAGCAACTAAATTTATTTATGGGTATCATTAATTTTGAATTTTGAATTTTGAATTCGGAGCGTTCGCCCTTGGCGTCTCGTAGAGAAGCGACGTGACTGCCCTGATTCTGAACCTCAGCCCCACCATTGAACTAACAGATGAGCAGTTCTTCCAACTGTGTCAAAATAATCGAGATTTGCGACTTGAGCGCACAGCAGAGGGAGAATTAATTATCATGCCACCAACGGGATGGGGAATCGGAAATCGGAATAGTAAACTTACACAGCGTTTAGGTAATTGGACTGACGCTGATGGCACAGGTTTGGCTTTTGACTCCTCAACAAGTTTCAAACTCCCCAATGGTGCAAATCGCTCTCCTGATGCATCTTGGGTGAGTCAGGAGCGATTAGAAGCCCTAAATCCCGACCCCGACAGATTCCTACCGATCGCTCCAGATTTTGCGGTAGAATTACGCTCTGCTTTAGACAGATCAAAGACTGTGCAACAAAAAATGCAGGAGTACATTGAGAATGGTGTGCGTTTAGGTTGGCTGATTGATCGGCAGAACCAAAAGGTACAAATTTACCGCCCAGGAAAGAATGTCGAGGTTTTGCGATCACCTACCAGCTTATCAGGTGAGGATGTATTGCCTGGGTTTGTACTAGATTTAACACAGATTTTGAGTTAAGCGATCGCACTTTCAAACAAGCTTTAGCTCATGGAATGGTAGGATTTTTAGATGTTTGATAATATCTGTAAATTCCTCGCCGAAAACTTTTCCACCGACTTTGCTACCTGGCTGTTAGGAGAACCAATTTCCCTGACTGAGTTAAGTCCTTCTGAACTCTCGCTAGAACCCATTCGAGCCGATGCACTAATTTTATTGGAATCGGCAGAGCTAGTGCTTCACCTAGAGTTTCAGACTCAACCCGATGTTAATATCCCATTTCGCATGATTGATTATCGCTTGCGAGTGTATCGCCGCTTTCCCCAAAAGCAGATGCGTCAAGTCGTGATCTATCTTAAAGAAACAAGCTCAGAACTCGTGCAACAAAATACTTTTACCATTCCTGGTACTCGCCACGAGTTTGAGGTGATTCGACTATGGGAACAGCCGACAGAAGTATTTTTGCGCTATCCAGGTTTATTCCCATTAGCGGTGTTGGGTCAAACAGATGACCGTGCAAGTACATTACAGCAAGTAGCACAGGAAATTATCAGGATTCCTGACCAACGCTTGCAGAATAATGTCGCAGCTGCCACAGCAATTTTAGCTGGTCTAGTATTAGAGAAAGGGTTAATTCAAAGAGTATTACGGAGAGATAATATGCGCGAATCTGTAATTTATCAAGAGATTGAGGCTGAAGCTCAGGCAAAAGGTATCGCACAAGGTAGAGCCGAAGGTTTACAAGAGGGGATTCGGCAGGTTGCTGTGAATCTGCTCAAAAGCCAAATGCCTTTGGAGGAAGTGGCAAAATTGACTGGGTTATCAATTGAAGATGTACAGTTGTTGCAAACAGAGATAGAAAGTGAGTCAACATAACTTGTCATTCGTAATTATTACCCTGTGGATGAATCTGAGTGACTCTGAATAAAAACGAGAGCGATGTCTATGCCTACGCATCTTGTTCTCACCTCCGATCAAAAGGCGTAGGCGTAGCCCGTCGTAGACATTGCTCAATTTCACTCACTTCATATTTTGGGCAACTTTTAACTATAATTTGATAAAATTTTACAGTTAAAAAACAAAAAATTAATACTGACTTAATATTAAAAACACTGTCTGCAATAACCCGATAACAAAACCCAAAACACCACCTAAAGTCACAATCGCCTGCAATTCATTTTTCACAATTCCCTCAATGGCAGCTTCTAAATCAGCCGGGGAAGTTGATTTCACACGGTCAACTATCACTTCATCTATCGACAAAATTGGAATTACCTGGGCCACAATTGCTTCTAAATCTTTTTCCAAATACTTATCTAAAATTAGAGCCAATTCTTGACTCATCACTTCTAAAGAAGTACTGACAACTGGTGAAGTACTAAGGCGATTCAGCAGCACTACAGCAATATTTTCCCAATCAACAGAATCAGTTAATCCTTGTAAAAAATCGCTACCACTATTTTGCAGGTAATGACGGACACTTTCGCGGGTGGTCTTTCGGAGTTGGCGCACCGTCCCCATTGGTAAGTTTTGTAATGATAAATTTTGCAATAATTTCCGAATGCGATCGCGCGTTTGCAAATCTTGAATCAATTCCTGCAAGCGAGTATTGGTAGCCTCTTTTTCATCTAAGCAAAAAGTCCGTAGCCGTGTGAGAGTATTACGCAAGCCAAACAAATTTGCTACTACCCAATAAGTCCCACTGGTTTTTTCGCGGAAGCCTTCATCGATAATTTGAATCGTGCGATCGGTCAAAAAATCAACTATGGCTTGGCGTAGCATATCCGGCGGTAAAACTACTTGCAATAACCAGTCAGCCAGCCGCGTAGCTTGTTCTTCGCTTAGTTGAAATTCTAGCAATATCTGGTCAAAAATTTGATTGATTTGCGCTTCCAAAAAATCTTCCCGTCGCGCCAAAACCTTGAGTAATCGCGGCAAAGATTCCCCTAGTAAATCCCGCAAAATTCCCGCAACAACTTTGGCACTTTTCTGGTTTTTATCTGTTTTGATTTGTTCAATCGCCAGCTGCAACAACCAAAGAATTGCAGCTTGTACGCGTTCTGTTTGTAACAAACGCCGTGCCAGATTTTGTAATTCTTCTGGTGTCAACAGTGACCCCATGATTGTATTGGAAATGTTCTTAGCCAGACGTTCCTGGTTGCGGGGGATCAATCCAGGGGTGAAGGGTACTCTTCGTCCAGCAATATAAATTGCTCGGTAAGGACGGAACAACATTTTTATGGCTATATCATTTGTGAAATAGCCAATAATTCCACCCAGTACCGGGGGAGACACATAAAGCCAAAGATGAGACCAGTCCACAGGATTTTGGATTTTGGATTTTGGATTTTGGATTCTAGATTAGAAATTAGGGATTGGGGATTGGTAATTGGCGGTTATTTAGTTATGAGTTATTTTTCCACTAACTACTAACGATTTTCCATTAGCCATTACCTATTCCGCAGTCCCCAATCCAAAATTGCAAATCTAAAATCTAAAATTTGCTGACTACTAGCATTCCCATCATACCGTTCACAATGGGGTAGTGTGTGGCAACAGCAAAACCAACTTGACGAGCTAACTCTATTTGCTCTTTGCCAATGGGAAAGCGGTCTAGGCTGGGACTGATGTAGGCATATTCTTCTTTTAAACCCAAATAGTTGGCAACTGGCACCACGAAACCGTCCAGATACCACTGCTGAAAGGTACGTAGCTGAGGATTACTCGGTCGATGAAAGTCTAAAATTGCGGCTTTAGCTCCCGGCTTCAAAACACGGTATAACTCTTGGAGACTGCGGGGAATATCTTTAACATTTCTTAAACCATAGCCCATTGTTGCGGCATCAAATTGGTTGTCATCAAAGGGTAAATTTAGCACATCAGCTTCTACCCAGGCGATGCCTACGGCGGGCAAACCCAACGCAGGTTGAGGGTACTGCTTTTGAGAGCGTTCTTTAGCATTTTCGAGTAGGTTTGGGGAAAAATCCACTCCGTACACCTTTCCGGTTGCTCCCACGCGCCGCGCCAAACGCAAGGCTAAATCACCACTACCGCAACACAAATCTAATGCAGTATCTCCCGGTTTAGCTGCACTCCATTTTACTGCCATTTCCTTCCAGATTCGATGCTGTCCCAGACTCAACCAATCATTCAATTGGTCATAAACTGGAGCAATACGGTTAAAAATGGACTTAATTTCGTTACTCATTTAATATTGGGCATGGGGCATTGGGCATGGGGCATTGGTTTTTGACAAATGACAAATGACCAATGACTAATGACTACTAGTCAGAGCGATCGCTACTAGTTGTGCTGATAAATTAATTAGGGTTAATTCATCTTCTCGCAAAGTGCAGGGTTGTTTCCACTGTAGTGATAATACGCCCAAAAGTTCATTACGGTAGCTAATGGGAATCACTAAATGTGCCTGCACACCTGTATTTTGGTAGTGAGTAGCATCAACTAATTTAGTGTCTTTCAGTATATTTAAGGAAACTTGCATTTGCCCGGTGGCGATCGCTTCCTTTGTGAGTGGGTCTTGAGATAACCAATTATCTATTGTACCTGTATCGCTGTAACTTCCTTGAGTCGCAACCAGAGTATTTCCATCTGTAAGTTGTAGAATACAGCCATCTGCCCCAAAAGTCTCACTCACAGCCGTAGCAATTGGAGCAAGAGTTTCCTCTAAGCTAGAAGCTGCTTGAGTTACCTGTACCAAAACACTCAGCAACGCCATTTGAGCATGAGCGCGGCGTAATTCTTCTGTGCGTTGCTTGAGCAAGTCATAGGTTTCTGCTGCTCTTTGCACCACTGCCTTCAGTTCCCCTGGGTCCCAAGGCTTGGTAATATATTTGTAGACTTGCCCCGCATTAATGGCTTCTACCAAGTCTTCAATATCAGTAAATCCGGTGAGAATTATTCTTACCGTATCGGGAAACTGAGGTACAGTCTTGCTGAGAAACTCAGTTCCTTTCATTTCTGGCATTCGTTGATCGGAGATAATCACCGCTACCTCGCCTTCTGCGGCCAAAACTTGTAGGGCGTTTACTCCACTATCAGCTTTCAGAACATTAAAGTCGCGTCGAAATGTGCGATAAAGTAGATCGAGATTATCTGGCTCATCGTCAACTACTAAGATTTTCAGCTTTTTTGGTCGTTCGAGAGTCATAACTTGATACTGGACTTTATCAATTTCAACACTGGGATTATCCATAAGATATTTCCTTTAAATATTCACTCTCTTGTTATATTCCATACCAAGTTTAGTTGAGAATAGCCGAAAATTGCCAAGGGTTTATACGGAGTTATTTTGCATATTTTAAAACGATAAGAGTGAGCGCTACAGGGGAAATTTACTTGCCCACATATCCGAATTAGAAAAAATCGTAAAGTAAGAATCAACTAAATTCAGCTTAACTAGCTGTTTTCATTATGGATGAGGTAGGTTAAAAACCTCCTGATAGCGCAATACGCTTGGGTTAAGGGCTACTGGCAACAATTTTGGGTTTTCGAGACGCGATAATAAAACAAGACGCGATAAATCGCCGTCTCTACAAGTGTTTTGTTGCACATTCTGAACTGTATTGCCTTATAGCGTTTTCCGACAAGCGTGAGGTATACCCGTAGGGGCACTGCCCATTGGTGTCAACTTCAGCTGAAACTCCTTTAAAACCTCGTTTCCAGCCGGAGGCTGGAAATGCTGCTCAAAAGCGGCTCTGCCGCCAGCAAGAGAGGCGGAGCCTCTAAGAGAGTAAAAATACTAGTCCCCAATCCCCAGTCCCCAGTTATTCTTTCATTCAAGGCTGTGAAACTTGTTTCATCAGGACTGCCTCCAAGATAAGTTTCCAGAGATGAACTCAAGGCAGTAGGTCTGGGTAGTTCATAGATTAGAATAATACTTGCTCATGAGGTGTTAATTAACCTCTCAAGTTGAAGCTCGCACTCTGATTATGACTGATCTACCACCCAACGCTCAGAATCCCGAAGACAATGCTAATAACGATGTAGCACAAGAGTTACTGCGAAGGCTGAGGCAAAAACAAGGTAACTGGGTGGAATGGGGAACAGCGATCGCCTCGTTACTAAAAGCCGGTTACAATCCCCAAGACATTTTTGAGGCGACTGGATTTGAGCCAATTCAACAAAATCAGGTGGTTGTTGGTTCTCAAGTTTACAATTCTTTGGAAAAGTTTGGAGTATCGGAAGCAACGCGATCGCACTACACCACACGCGGTAGTGATGTTTTATACGAACTGCGTTTACTTACTCAAGAAGAACGCGCCGCCGCCGCCGAACTGATCTTCGTTCACAAGGTTGATGCCGATGAGGCACGGGAAATAGCAAAAGCCCTGAAAGAGTTCTCCTATTACCGCACTTTACCAGAAGGCTTTTCTGCCCATCCTGGGGATGCCGTTGCTCACCAAATTTGGAAACTGGCACGCCAAAATGCAGATTTACAACAGCGATCGCGCCTAATTGCCAAAGGGTTACGTTTTGCTCACACGCCGGGTGCAAGGCAAAGAATCGAACAACTACTGACTGATTTTACTACCGTTCCCCAGCGTCCAGCGCCAATTTTACCCTTTTACCGTTTAGAATTTGAAGAACAATTACCCCGAATCTTGCCCGTGGTAGGCGAGTTGCCATTGTCAAGACAAGACTTGCAAGCAGTGCCCATAGTCACAGAAATTGAACCATTTCGGATGGTCAAGTTTTCTGGAGAACAAGCTTGGGTACCCTTACCAGGTTGGCAAGTGCTTTTGGCGGCAGAAGATCCAGTAGTGATTTTAGCGAATAGCGATCGCTTCCCCATCCAAACCCAAAACCAAATAGGGCCAGTGGTAGTAGTAATAGATCGTGCCCAACGACAATGGGATGCCTCCAGCTACTTTGTTGTTGAAAATGGTGGTGAATTAGATTTTCAATGGTTTGAAACTGAGCCGGAAGTTCCTCTACTAGGACAAATTATTATCATCGTTCGCCCTAAGAAAATTCTGGATGAAGAATTAACTAAAGATTCCTGGCAAATTGACGAATAAATTCAATTTTCAATCCTGTTCGGTTAAGGAAAGAGAAGCGGTGAATCGCCGTCTTTGCGATCTATAATTTTCATCAAAAAACCTTAACCGAACCGTAATAAGCAACGTTATGATAATTAATGCATTAATCGAGCTTGGGTCTAATAATAAATAAGTTGGCACAAATAAACCTCGATACTACGGAGACGATTAACGAACTTTGGGGGTTTAAGTCCCCAGCAATACAGGCAGCCCGTTTTGGGTCGGGGTCTAAATCCCCGTCCCAAAACGTAATTGCGAATGGGCGAAAAAGCGAATTGCGAATTGTTTTAATCGCCTCTGGACAGCAGTCAAAAGCAATGATTTTTGACTGTTATTTAGGTGCTGCGTCCAACTAAAATCAGCCGTTGTACAAATTTCCATAAGGATAATTGAAGTGACTAGGACTAATTCAGACTTTCTTACCTCCAGTGATCCTGCGATCGCGGGGTTAATCAATGACGAACTACAGCGTCAGCGAGACCACTTGGAGTTGATTGCTAGCGAAAACTTTACCTCTGCTGCTGTATTAGCAGCTCAAGGTACGGTACTGACAAATAAATATGCCGAGGGTTTACCTGGTAAACGCTACTATGGCGGTTGTGAGTATATCGACAAAATCGAGCAACTAGCAATCAATCGTGCTAAACAGATATTTGGTGCGGCTCATGCCAATGTACAACCACATTCTGGCGCACAAGCCAATTTTGCCGTGTTCCTCTCGCTACTGGAACCAGGGGACAAAATTATGGGGATGGATTTGTCTCATGGGGGACATCTTACCCACGGTTCCCCTGTAAATTTCTCAGGTAAGTGGTTCCAAGTTAGCCACTACGGTGTTAGTCAACAAACAGAACAACTTGACTACGACCAAATTCGGGAGCTGGCGCTGAGGGAGCGTCCTAAGCTCTTGATTTGTGGTTATTCGGCTTATCCACGTATAATTGATTTTGAAAAGTTCCGTAGTATTGCTGATGAAATCGGCGCTTACTTACTTGCTGATATTGCTCATATTGCTGGTTTAGTTGCCAGTGGTCTTCATCCCGATCCCATTCCTCACTGTCATGTAGTAACAACAACTACACATAAAACTCTACGCGGGCCTAGAGGTGGTTTAATCTTGACTGGCGACGCAGAATTAGGTAAAAAGCTAGATAAATCTGTTTTTCCTGGCAGCCAAGGCGGGCCATTGGAACACGTCATTGCTGGTAAGGCAGTAGCTTTTGGAGAAGCCCTCAAACCTGAGTTTAAAACTTATTCTGCCCAAGTGATTGAAAATGCTCGTGCTTTAGCAGAACAACTGCAAAACCGTGGTTTAAAGTTAGTGTCTAATGGCACTGATAATCATTTAATCTTAGTAGATTTACGCTCTGTAAATCTAACTGGTAAGCAGGCAGATAACCTAGTTAGTAGCGTAAATATTACTGCTAACAAGAATACTATTCCTTTTGATCCGCAATCGCCATTTGTTACCAGTGGTCTGAGATTAGGTTCGCCAGCAATGACTACGCGAGGGTTAGGAGTCGCAGAATTTACCGAGATTGCAAATATTATTAGCGATCGCCTGCTTTCTCCAGATTCCGACGTAGTAACCCAAGATTGTCGGCAACGGGTAGCGGCATTATGCGATCGCTTCCCCTTATATCCTCACCTGGAAATTCCTGTACCAGCATTAGCATAATTGGGCATGGGGCAATTCAATTTTAGATTTTAGATTGACGATAGTGCAGCGTTAGCGAGTCCGCGAGCGTCTTTTAGATTGAAATTTAATCCAAAATCCAAAATCCAAAATCTAAAATCTAAAATTCTTAATCCCTGCTCCCCCCACTCCCCACTCCCCACTCCCTACTCCCCTTCCCCAATCCAATGAGTGCAGAAATTATTTGTGTTGGTACAGAACTGCTGCTAGGAGATATCCTCAACGGCAATGCTCAATATTTGGCGCAACAATTAGCGCAGCTAGGTATCCCTCATTACTATCAAACAGTGGTTGGGGATAATCCAGAACGGTTGAAGCAAGTAATAGAAATTGCTATTTCCAGAGCGCAAATTCTTATTTTCACTGGTGGACTTGGCCCAACACCAGATGATCTTACCTGCGAAGCGATCGCCGATTTTTTTAAAGTCCCATTGATAGAACGCTCTGACATTATCGAAGACATAACCCAAAAATTCGCCCAACGTGGTCGGGTTATGTCACCAAGTAACCGTAAACAAGCTTTGATTCCCCAAGGTGCAGAAATTCTCCCCAACCCCACTGGAACAGCACCCGGTATTATTTGGCAACCCCGTCCAGAAATCACAATTTTTACCTTTCCCGGTGTTCCCAGTGAAATGCATCCGATGTGGGAAGAAACAGCCGTACCATTTCTCAAAAGTCAAGGTTGGGGTAAAGAAATTATTCACAGTCGGAGTTTAAAGTTTTGGGGTATTGGTGAATCGGCTTTGGCGGAAAAAGTTGCTTCCTATTTGAAGTTGCCAAATCCCACAGTCGCCCCTTATGCAGGTAAAGGGGAAGTAAGATTGCGAGTTTCTGCTAAAGCCACTTCTGAAGCGGCCGCAGAAGAACTAATTGCGCCCATTGAAAAACAACTTAAAGAAATTGCCGGACTGGATTTTTACGGCGTTAATAATGATACTCTTGCTTCCGTAGTTGGTCAGTTATTGCGGGCATCAAAAGAAACGCTTTCGGTGGCAGAATCTTGCACTGGTGGCGGTTTAGGGCAAATGTTGACTGAGATTTCTGGGAGTTCTGATTACTTTTGGGGTGGAGTAATTTCTTATGACAATTCGGTGAAGGTTAGGCTACTGGGGGTTAACCAGGAAGATTTAGACAAATTCGGGGCGGTAAGTGCGATCGTTGCAGAGCAAATGGCAGTTGGGGTCAAAACCCGCCTTGCAACAACTTGGGGATTGAGTATCACTGGAATTGCTGGCCCAAATGGAGGGACAGATACTAAGCCGGTGGGTTTAGTTTACATTGGTTTAGCTGGGCCAAAGGATGAAGTGGCAAGTTTTGAGTATCAGTTTGGTGCTACGCGAGGTCGAACTTTAATTCGTTATGTGAGTGCGAATGCCGCTTTGGATAATCTGCGGCGGAAGTTGTTGAGTAGGTAGGTAACTTAAGAACGCGTATCCGCGTCTCTATCCTCCTACACATGACCCGATCGGGTTTTGCCATTACTGAGTAACAACATTCAATGGTTGCGAGACAGTATTCACAAGCACAAATTGGTCAGCAGTAAGAATAACATTTACGTATTCATAGCCTCCAACTAACTTTTGATTGGGTATGGCAATATCTACTGCATAACCTTCAGGATTTTCGTAGCATTCTACAATTGTTCCCAGTGTATTTTTAGGAATCATCTGGTCGGCAAAATCTGGTTGCACTTGTGCCAATGTTTTTATTTGATCGCAAAGTTTAGCTTTCATTATTATCTTCCTCTGGTTTGTTTACTTCTAGCCAGTTTGTGATTAGTCGGGGAATCTCTTTTCCATTATCAATCTGCCAGTAAGTTACAAGAGTTCCCTCTCTTTTATTTAATTAAATAATCCTGTTGATACCTCGACGGGAGCCAATGAACAGGATTTTTACAGATTCCCTATAGGAAAGTGGCAAAGAGTTGTTAGATTCAATGACATGCATTAAAACTGTGTGACTTATGTCCAAAGTTTTGGACATAATCATTTTACATTAAAAGTTATGAGCAAAATTCCCATCCTCCAACCAAATCACTCATACACTTTCAGAAGCTATTTTGAGATGTCATTCGAGCCAGAAGATATACTGGCTGAATTTGGCTATTCTTTAAAACGTTCCTCTCTCAATCTACAAAAGTCCAGCATTGAATTAGACAGACTCGCAAATCTCAAATCTAGAATTGAGGAGAGTTTGCCATATATTAGTTTGACTAGTGAAGCAGCTCGCAGAGAGTTACTAATTGCCCCAATTTTATTGGATGTTGTTCATTACACTCACGCCCAACTTAGAATCGAATATCCTCTTATAGTTACAGAACAATTAAAAGGTTCCCTTGACTATTATCTCCATGCAGACCATAAACTCTTAGTTGTAGAAGCTAAAAATGCTGATTTGGCAAGGGGTTTTACCCAGCTTGCTGTAGAACTGATTGCTATTGATGCATGGACTGATTCTCAAGAGGCCAATTTACAAGGGGCTGTTTCTACAGGAGATATTTGGCAATTTGGTCTATTGAATCGAGAAAGTAAACAAATAACTCAAAACCTGAATTTATATCGTGTTCCTGCTGACATAGACGACTTGCTTCGGATTTTGGTGGCGATACTGAGCTAAGAATGAAACACTATCACATTAATATTTTCTATAGTGAAGAAGATAAATGCTACATTGCTGATCAGCTGTTGCGTATTTAATTTGTATATGTGAGGCGGGCAAGATGCCCGCACTACAATAATTTTACGTTTTCGTGTTATACAATTTAGCTGCACATCAGCTTATTCCTAATCTGAAATACTGTTCAGCATTTGGTTTAACTGAAGAGGAAGCGCTTCGTGAAGTCTTGCAAGCAAAAGCAGCATGGTTAGATGCTGCCAAAGTGGAGGGAAAACTAATTCCTGAACCGAGATATCGTTCTGCAATTTAGCAGATAGCCTCATGATTATAAGGGAGGCGATCGCACTTGGTGTAGAGGTTGCGATCGCCTTTGATAAGAAACGTAACAATTCTCAGGTTATTTGATTTCAGCTAAATCAAATTTTAACTTTTTGTTAATCGTTTCTAAGACCTTAGCTTCTTCTGGCGTAATTACTCCGTCTAGATGAGCAATTTTTTGACATTGCGCTAGGAGAGGTACGGCGAAATCACTATTAATTTGCTCAAGTAAAGTTTCTAAAGATGGTGGAGATGTGATACCAGAAGCGATCGCATCGATTGATGCAGGACTAAGGTTGGCAGCCTGTAATCCTGGTAAAATATCTTCCCAAGATTTATCTAGATTACCCGCTAAGACAATGTGAACCAAAATCTGATCCATAATCTTTTCTTGAGAAATAGCGGCTTCGAGAAATTTTCCGCTCTCTAGTTGAGCATCTACTAGTGTTGCCTCTAAAGTTAATGGATTCTGCTTTGCTTCATAAAACTGACAAGCCGCATAACCTAATGCGTATATCATTACTGCATTTGAACTAGCACCAATGACGGCTCCCGCTACTGGCACAATTCTTAGTAAACCCAAACCGGCTTTGATTGCTGTTTTTCCACCCAGCCCTAAACCAAAAATTGCTACTGCTTCCCCTTTGCGATCGGAATCGTTTAAATCCATTCCATAGGCAGCAGCAATTTGATAGACTAACTCCACTGATAATGCAGATGTAGCAGCCCAATCAACAGCAAATGTTACGACAGCTTCTCCTGGTACAACACTACTAGCAAACCCTGTTATTCCCGCTAAAACAGCTTTTTCTAGCATAAGATAATGGGCAATTTCTGCTGGTTGTTCATTTGGGTGTTCTTGTTGTAACTTTCTGACAGCAGCCTCGGCTTTAACTAAATCAACCTGTTGAATTAAAGGATTTAACCAATCTTTATTTAGAGATTTTATTGCTACTTGCAATTGGGGATTATTACCAACAATTGTTAGTGCCTGCCCTACTATTTGTGTTCCCTGGAAAGCTGCACCGCCAATCGCATCACCAATATCTACAGCTGCTCCTGCAACAGCTTGCCCTGCTTGAACGGCAGCACGGCCAACGACTCTGGCTGTTCCTGAAACAGTTTGCCCTGCTTGAACGGCAGCACCTCCAATAGTTCCACTGATGCCTATAGCTGCTCCTGTGGCAGCTTGTCCACCTTGAACAGCAGCATCACCAACTACTTCGGCTGTTCCTGCTACTGCTTCAAACAATGAATCCCAAAAAGATGGTTTTTTTACAGTTAATTTATTATCTTTTTTCTTTTTATGGATGGCAATTGAAGATTCCACTTCAATATTTGTTTGAGGTGTTAATAGAGTTGAGTTTACTAATGCTTCTAACTCAATTTCTTGTTGCCAATCGGGAAAATCTTCACCTGTTACTCTACCGTATATTTTGACATTCTTAAAAGATTCGATGCCTAAATTCATTAATCCATCACAAATAAGCGGAACTACTAACTGTTGTACTGGAACTTCAATCGATTCCAGCATTATCTGTAGACAATTTTGTTTGAAACTAGTTTTTGGCATAATTATGGGTAAATTTAACCATTGATTTACCAGAGTGTTAATCGCATTTGTATCGCCCTGCTTGGCAAGTTCCAGAATGTCTAGCTGTATCATACTTAGTACTAGTGAGAATCTTACCGATAACCTAGTTCAATTATTCCCACCACTAACTCACAAGTAACATCTGATACAGTTACCTTATAACCATCAGCCATCTAACTCCTATCCATCAGCACAATTAATCACGGGATCGCTTGCTGTATTCTTCACAGTTTGTTACAAAAGTACAAAGAACTTCTAGAGACCCAAAACCACATGTTCGGCGGACTTACTGGTTTACAAGATCCTAAAGGCACAGATTGGGGAGAGCGGATGCTCAACACGGTCGCCAGCCAAACGATTCGCCACTTGTTTACGCAAAGCGAGTCAGTAGAAGTCTCTGTGCGCTGCTACCCCTCCAGCAAACTGTTGCAAGGCAGCATTGATAGCTTCAAAATGAGCGGTCGTGGCTTGGTGATTCGGAAAGATTTCGCGGTTGAGGAGATGTCTTTTGAAACTGATGCGGTGGCTATTGACTTCGGCTCGGTTTTAAGTGGCAAACTCAGCCTTAAACAACCGACTCAAGCGATCGCTCAAGTCATATTATCAGAAGCGGGCATCAACCAAGCCTTTAACGCGGAACTGGTGAAAAAGCGCTTGCTTAACCTCACCGTGCCATCACTGACGGCATTATCTGGCGGCGAACCAGTCTCCTTTACGGATGTTCAGATACAGCTATTACCTGAAAATCGCTTACAGCTTGTAGCAAAAGCCGATTTAAACAATGGCGAACTTGTACCCCTGAGCATGATCCTAGCTATAAGCATTGAAAGGCGGCGGCGAGTTTCTTTCAAAGATCCGAAAATCCAGCTTGACCAAGTGCCAGAAGCACAACGGGAAATCTCACAAACCTTGAGTGTGGCACTGGTAGAAATTTTAGATAATATGGTTGATTTGGATCGCTTTGACCTCGACGGAGTGAAAATGCGGCTCAACCGATTAGAAACTGAAGGTCAAAAACTTATTTTCAGTGGATATGCTGAAGTTGAACGTATTCCACATAGCAGTTGATATATCTTGTCACGCAAAAAAGCAAAGTTTTTCTGAGCGGCTTTGCGTGAAGCTTTATGCAAATTAAATACCGCCTAGATCATTCTAGACGGTACTTTAAATCTTTAAATTTTGAACGGAGTTAGTTATTGATTATTCCTAACTCCTAACTTCTAACTCCTAACTTCTAACTTCTAACTTCTAACTCCTAACTTCTAACTCCTAAATCTTTATCTTCCCACGCCTACATATTGGAATCCAGCGCGTATAAGTGTTTCAGGGTCGAGGAAGTTACGACCATCGATGATAACGGGATGAGCCATTAATTTTGCCATCTTCACATAGTCGAGAGTGCTAAACTGCTGCCATTCCGTGACCAGTACCAAAGCATCGCAGCCATCAGCTAGTCTTTCGGCATCAGTTTCTACTAACACCCCAGAAAGCCCATGACGCAGACCAGTTTGGGAAACAATGGGGTCGTAGGCTTTGACTTTAGCTCCCAGTCTATTTAGCTGCTCAATTAGGATGAGTGCTGGAGCGTCGCGCAAGTCGTCGGTATCTGGCTTGAAGGTGAGTCCAAGTAGTCCGACTGTTTTGCCTTTGAGAATTTTTAGAACTTGCTGGAGTTTTTCTAAAGCAATCAATCGCTGGCGTTCGTTGACACTGACAGCAGCTTTGAGTAATTGGGCTTCATAGCCATAATCATCAGCAGTGTGAATCAGAGCGGAGACATCTTTGGGGAAGCATGAACCACCCCAACCAATACCAGCTTGTAAAAACTTGTTGCCAATGCGGGAATCTAAACCAATACCTTTAGCTACTTGGGTAACATCAGCACCGACGCGATCGCAAATATTAGCGACTTCGTTAATAAAACTAATTTTAGTGGCTAAAAAGGCATTAGCGGCGTATTTAATCATCTCCGCCGAACTGAGGTCTGTTGCCAAAATTGGCACAGGGGGTAAAGATTGATCGGCAGCGAATTTACGTTCGACAATTGGGGAGTACAGTTGTTGCATCAAGGCTACTGCCCTTTGACTATTGCCCCCTAGTACAATGCGATCGGGGTTGAAGGTGTCGTAAACTGCCGAACCTTCGCGTAAAAACTCTGGATTGCTCACTACATCAAACTCAGCTGCAAACTCAGGTAATTTCTCATCACTCGACCCTCCACCGACGGTTACTGGGATTTTCTGACGCTCCGCAATCCCATCTAGAACAATCATCCGCACCCAGTCACCTGAGCCAATGGGTACTGTAGATTTATTCACTATCACCTTATAACCACCGTTGAGATTTTCCCCAATCCCACGGGCTACAGCTTCGACGTAACGAGTATCACTTTCACCTGTGGGTAAAGGTGGTGTTCCCACAGCAATAAACAGGATTTCTCCGTGGGCGACTCCGGCGGCGAGATCGGTGCTGAACTGAATTTTCTGCGATTGAATGGCAGAGTGCATAATTTCTGAGAGTCCCGGTTCAAAAATTGGAGACTGCCCAGACTTCATTAATTTAACTTTTTCTTCGTTGTTGTCTATGCAAATTACATCATGCCCAATATGAGCCAAACAAGCACCTGTAACCAAACCAACGTAACCAGTACCAATGACGCAAACACGCATTTTTTAACTCCTCACTTTTTTGGGCTTAGTTTTCAACAAGAAGTTCTCTAACAAAAATTTCTCAATTTGACACTTATACACTGGCAGGAAACTCAGCCACTAAGCGTATTAGTTATCGGGGATGAGCCTGCATGAAAAATCAGAGTGACACGAGATGCCACTCAGGTGATTGAATTATTGACATCGCTTTGAATGCGATCGCGAAAATCTTCTATTGTCAGTTTTAACCCGTCTTGCAGAGGAATGGTAGGTTCCCAATTTAACCAAGTTTTTGCCTTTGTGATATCAGGCTGACGACGCCGGGGATCGTCCGAAGGTAATGCCTCGAACTTAATCTGCGCGTCTGGATTGATCATATTTTGCACGGTTTGTGCTAATTGTAAAATCGTGTATTCACCAGGATTGCCCAAGTTAACTGGGCCAATGTAGTCGCTATTCATCAGGCGGATGAATCCTTCTACCAAATCGGAAACGTAGCAGAAACTACGAGTTTGCGAACCATCACCGTACACGGTTAAAGGATTACCCCGTAAGGCTTGAACGATAAAGTTGCTTACCACCCGACCATCGTTTTCTAACATTCTCGGCCCGTAGGTGTTGAATATCCGCACAACTCGAATATCAACTTTATTTTGCCTGTAGTAATCAAATGCTAAAGTCTCAGCAATTCTTTTACCTTCGTCGTAGCATGAACGTATCCCAATGGGATTGACGCTACCTCTATACTCTTCAGTTTGGGGATGAACTTCTGGATCTCCGTATACTTCACTAGTTGAAGCTAAGAAAAACCTCGCTTTCACGCGTTTTGCCAGCCCCAACATATTCAGTGTTCCCATCACGTTAGTTTTAACGGTTTTAACTGGGTTGTACTGGTAATGTACAGGTGAAGCTGGACAAGCTAAATGATAAATTTGATCCACTTCTAAGCGAATTGGTTCGGTTATGTCATGGCGGATTAGTTCAAAGTACGGATGACCTAACCATTTAAGAATGTTGCGTTTGTGACCAGTGTAAAAATTATCCAAGCATATTAATTCATGCCCAGCAGCCATTAATCGGTCGATGAGATGGGAACCAATAAACCCAGCACCGCCCGTTACCAAAATTCTCATAGTTTCCCAGTTACTTACAAATATTTTCAGTAGCTATTGCACTTGCTTTTAGATTACCCAGCTTGGGTACAAAAATACAAAACAATTGAAGAAGAATTCAGAAGTCAGAATTCAGGAGTCAGAATAAATCAGTCGGGCATTCAGACCCGCGACTGATAGCGTAGCGTAAAGCCTTCGGCATGGCTTCGCTTAGAGCGAGTCCGCGAGCGTCTTGAAGACCACCAAATTTTCAATTTGGTGGGGATCTTAAACCCGATTATTCATCTGCCAGTCGTACAAAATTCAGAATGAATTCTGACTCCTGACTCCTGAATTCTGTTCGATAAAAAGAACAAGGTTCAATCAAAAAGTTTGTTGAATCTACCTAGTTTTTTGCGGATGTAATTTTGTGATATTTTTACCTATTTCCTGAAGAATTTAATTAGCAAAGTAACAAACATTGTTATAAAATTGTTGTTTTTTAACCTGAGCTTTATCAAATCTTCAACAAAATAAAGCCTTTTTAAGATTATTAAGATTTTTAGTTGGATAGAAGTTAGTCGGGAGTGGGTTGACACCCCAAGCCACTCAAGTGAACTAAACTATAGCTGATATTATACAGCAGATGTAATGCTGGTAGCTGTATTAGAAGTAATTACATTAGTTTGAGTACGTTGCGGTTCTCCAAGCATGACTATGGAGCAAGTGAGTTGTCTGGCTAACTGAGTTGTGACATCGCTAATGGCTAACCCTCCAGGACTGGTACGATTACGTATAAAAGGTAAAACTACTAAATCATATAACCGCGCTGCCTGCAAAATTGCTTGGGCAACATTTTCGTGAGCGATGATTTGAATTTCGGGGGTATTGGCCAAAGCCAATTTTGATACCAATAGGGAAAGGTGCGATCGCCTCCAAGCAATTTTACTGGAACTAGTGCGGCGATCGCACACATTCAGCACAGTAATGTGGCTCTGATTTGCCTCTGCTAGCATCTGGGCAAATTGTACGGGCTGTAATGTTGGCGCTGTTAAATTTTCTATTGGTACTAGAATGCGCTGAATTTTTTTCGGTGATTCTACTAAACGTGTTACCGCCACTGGACAATGGGATGCCCAAAGCACGCCATCAATCACATTCCCAAATAAACGCGCTCGTAACCCAGTCCGTTTACCCCAACCCATAACAATTAAACTAGCCTTTTGTTCGCGAGCTGCTCTGCTAATTCCTTGAGCAAAGGCATCATCAATTCGCAGTACTGGTTCTGCGGCTACACCCAGGGCTAGACTTTGTGCCGTAGCTCTGGTCAATAACCACTCACTTCGTTGTAGAGACGTTTCTAACTGCGGTGCATCCATCTGAGCAGTAGCATTAGCGATCGCTAGCGGTATAATTTTCCCCTGAGACTGACGTGCTAATAACGCCGCCATTTCAATTAAATACTGCTGAGTCTGAGGATTATATACAGGTACGACTATAGTAAAAGCGCTATCTGTCTCTGGTGCATTTTGGTCAGGTAAGGGTGGTGTTGGATCTTCGGCTGGTGAAGAATTTAAACCAACAGCTATTCGACTGGTCAGCAACGGCCCCAAGGTTGATGTCACAAGCATTAAAACAATGACACTGTGTAATACTGCTAGTGGCAGCAATCCAGCCCGATATCCCACTAAGGTTGCTGCTAAGGTTGTACCAACCTGGGGAAGTGATAGCGACCACATCGTGAGTATTTCTTGCCACTTGTAGCGGTAAAGCAGTTTTGTCAACAAAGCTGCAATCAATTTACTGACAATCAAACCAACTATCATTAACAGCGTTAACTTGAGTGTGTCTAGGTTGTTCCCCAAGGCGGGTAGATCGATCAGTAACCCAAGGTCAACAAAGAAAATAGGAATGAATAGCACACTGCCAATAAATACCACCTTTTCTTTGACTGGGCCTGCACCTACAGCTTCATTCACCGCTAAACCCGCTAAAAAAGCACCAACAATTTTTTCTACTCCAATTAATTGAGCGCCCACGGCCGCTAGAAACACAGAAAGCAACACAAACAAAAACTTGTTTCCTTCATCGTCTCCAGACCGCTTAAAAAATTCTTTGCCGGCCCAATCAAAGCCGGTCACAACGGCTACAGAGTAAATAGTTAACCAACCCGACAAGGTGAGTAGTTTAGCAAAGCTAAATTCTCCAGCATGAGCGATCGCTACAGTTAGGGCTAATATCAGCACTGCACCAATGTCTGTAAAAATTGTCGCTCCAATGGTGACAGTAACAGCTTCGTTGTTTACCACTCCCAAACGGCTGATTATCGGATATGCCAAAAGGGTATAGGAAGCGAATAAAGACCCAATTAAAATTGAAGTGTTCCAGCCATAGCCGAAAATTAGCCCTAGTGAAGTTCCCATTACCAGAGGTACACTGAAAGTCAAGCTAGCAAACCCCAAGGCGCGACCTTTTCTTTGGCGGAACTTTTCGAGATCGATTTCTAGCCCTGCGACAAACAGCAAATAAATTAACCCAATGTCTGATAGTAGGTTAATCATTGGTGAGTCAGGCTGAAATAGATTCCAGCCTGATGGCCCAAGTACTAGCCCTGAGAAAACCAAACCCACTAATCCTGGTAATCTTAGCCGCTCAAACATGATGGGTATAACTAAGATGACCACCAACAAAATAGCAAAAGGAACAATGGGTTCCTTGCCAAGAACTTGGGAAGTTGGTTCCAGAACAAGAACTTGTGATAAGAGTTCCATAGATAGGAATTGAAGGGGCTATGGTAAAACTGCGATTACCTTGGGGCGATCGCCTGATTGATCTAAATGGAGAAGCCACCTGACGAAAAATCGAAAATCTTAACTTACACTAACTAGGTAATTGTCTCAGAATTAACTACCTACGGGTGGATTTGACTCAAAATGAACCGCAAGCGATCATAGTCGTCTTTAAGTAGCACACTTAAGCTACGTCCAGCTTTAATTAACCATTCTCGGTCAGCTTTACGTAACTGGTATACATCTCGAATCGCAGCTGCGGTCAAAGACTCTATAGGCGCACCATTGATACAAAGTAGTGTCCGTAAAAAATTTAGTTCTTCAGTAAATTTAATGATCGCTTCTGGTTCACATCGATAAACAGCTTGATGAATTTGCGGGGGACGCGGTGGAAGATACTGATATACTCTTTGGTTATAACTTTGATTTTGTGAAGATAGTTCAAATCCCACGATCGCAGCCCGAAATTCTGTGCGGAGCATAGCAAATATTTGCGGTTGTTCCTCTCGTAAATCTTGCAAGGACAACCCCAACGCCCTCGCCCGGTGTACGGAATCTATGGGCATCGTTGTGGCATAGTACACTACAGCATAAATTTGATTGCCAGATTCTTCATCCACAGAACAGACCCAACTACCAAAGGGTGGCATGGAGGGAAAGCTTAAATCTTCCGGTTCCAAACACTGAGCTAAAAATTCCGTACTAGTAGTCTCAATCACCTCCGCAATGTGGTTGGGATGGCGATCGCCACTGGCAAACTGTGGTAAAGGGAGGCGCATAACAGTGCTGAGTTAGGAGTTAAGAGTTATGAGTTAGGAGTTGAGGAATCATAACTCCTAACTTCTGACTCCTAACTAATTTTATTTGGCTTTTTTACGTCCGGCTGTGGTTTCTACGAGTTCCAATTCGCTCAGGCGGAAGGTAACTAATTTATCCCAGTTACCACCTTCAAATAATACAGCTACTTTGCCATCACTCAGCCGTTGCACGAGTCCTTCGTAGCGATAATAGGTATCTGCGGGATTGTTGACGCGAACAGTTGCTCCAGGCAGAATCATGTTTTTAGCCTCGCTTGTTTCCTTCTAATAGCTTAATACTTGTTAATAGTCATTGGTCACTCAATTTTAGATTTTGGATTTTGGATTTTAGATTTTAGATTATCCCCATGCACGCCACTTGCTCTACTTGGGGGAACCCCAAGACCGCAGTGGCTTATTAATGCAGGGGCTTGAATCTAAAATTTTAGATTTTGGATTTTAGATTTATGCCATGAATAAATTCAGGGGCTTGAAACCTTTTTAAATTTTGGATTTTGAATCTTTAATCCAAAATCCAAAATTTAAAATCTAAAATTCGGTCATTGGTTCTTACAAATGACAAATGACCAATGACAAATGACGAATCAATAATACTTCTGCCTTTGTCGAAAATTTGCTACTGATTCTACTATTCCCAGGGAAATGAAGTTAGTCAGCATAGCAGAACGCCCATAACTCATCCAGGGTAGGGGAATTCCTGCCACAGGCGCTAAACCAACAGTCATACCAACGTTCACAATCACCTGAAACACGATCATCGACAAAACGCCAATAGCCAACAATGAACCAAAGTTGTCTTTGGCGGTTTGGGCAACATGCAGTAGACGCCAGCAAATTAAACAGAAAACAAATAACACTACCAAACAACCAATAAAACCGAATTCTTCGCCTACTGCGGAGAAAATAAAATCTGTATGTTGTTCAGGGACGAAATTTAGTTGTGTCATTGGCCCCTTGAACAAACCCCATCCCCAAACTTCACCAGCACCAATAGCAATACGAGATTGAATTAGGTGATACCCAGCACCGAGAGGATCGTGATCGGGGTCCATAAATACAGTTAACCGATTTTTTTGATACGGCTTCAAAATATGGTTCCAAGCGAAAACACCTAACTCGCCACCCACTATATTAAGAATCCACGCACTGATCGCGCCAAAACCAAATCGTCGCCAGGGAAGAGTTTGCCAGCCCACAATCGCCATCGCCACTGACCAAATTAGCCCTAATGGGCCAAAAGATAGTTCTTTGAGTAAAACTATCGGCTCTGCGAATGGCCAAGATATACTAAACAAAATGGCGGCAACCACTGGAGAAATCATCAGAATTAACCAACCGGGGTTAGCATTTGCCCAATAAAGCATTCCTAAGACGATCGCACCAAATACCATTGATGTTGCTAAATCTGGCTGTAAAAATACTAATCCCCAAGGTATGGCGGTGATTGCTAGAACGCGGAAAACACTTTCCAGGCTAGAAGCAGTGTTCCTGTGTAACAAAGCTGCTAAGGTGATGATCATACCGATTTTGGCAAATTCTGAGGGTTGCACGTTAAAGCCAGCGAAATTAATCCATCGCTGCGCCCCTTTGGCGCTAGTACCAGCAATCATCACGGCAATTAAACTGAAGTTCGTTAATGAGTATGTTACCCAGTGCCACTGCATCAAGAGTTCGTAACGAATACGAGATAAAAATAGGGCTATAAGCACACCAATACCCGCTACCAACCAGTGCCACCACCAGTCAGTTACCGGCTGCTTCAATTCCGTACTGAGAATCATAGTGCCGCCAAAGATACTGATAGCAATAGGCAAACAAAGTAGTAGCCAATCTACAGACTGCCAGGGTTTAACCCAAGACTTCCAGCGAATTTTGGGGAGCGATCGTTTTAACAACATTGTGTCAGTTTAGACTTTGATTGTTGGGGACTGGGGATTGGGGACTGGGGATTGGGGATTGGGGATTGGGGATTGGGGATTGGGGACTGGGGATTGGGGATTGGGGATTGATTATTTCTCCCTCATCTTCCTCATCCTCCCCTGCTCCCTGCTCCCTGCTCCCTGCCCCCTGCCCCTCTGCTTCCTCATACCCCATACCCAATCCCTAGTATTCCCAAGCTATAGCCCAGGAAGTAGATAGAAATTAAAATTAATTTATGTCAAAGCGGCAACTGATACTTTACCAGCAATGGTAAGAGCGATCGCTGTTAATGCTTTTGCCGAAGCTGAATCTGGCTCACCAACAACTATTGGTACACCACTGTCACCACCAACTCGTGTGGAAATCTCTAGTGGTACGCACCCTAACAATGGCACTCCCAATTCTGTGGCTGTTTTGGAGCCACCACCAGAACCAAAGATGTCATATTGCTTATCTGGTTGATCGGGAGGGATAAAATAGCTCATATTTTCCACAATCCCCAATACCGGAACATTCATTTGCTGGAACATCCGCAATCCCTTGCGAGAATCTAACAGAGCTACAGTTTGTGGCGTGGTGACAATTACTGCCCCTGCCATTGGTACTGCTTGAGTTAAAGTTAACTGAGCATCTCCGGTTCCCGGTGGCATATCTACAATTAAATAATCCAGTTCTCCCCATTCAACTTGATAGAGAAACTGGCGAATTACACCATTGAGCATAGGCCCTCGCCAAATTACTGGTTGATCTCGGTCAATCAAAAACCCCATCGAAACTAGTTTGACGCCGTGATTAAAAGCAGGTTCCAGAATGTCACCTGTTTCAGTGGAACGCACCACGATTTGGGCATCAGATAGACCCAGCATGGTGGGGTCATTGGGGCCATAGATATCAGCATCTAGCAAACCAACTTTCGCCCCAGTTTGAGCTAGAGCCACTGCGACATTCACCGCCACCGTACTTTTACCAACGCCACCTTTGCCACTGGAAACAGCAATGATATTTTTCACCCCAGAAATGCCAGTGCGGTCAGGTAAACTTTTTTGCTGCGGTGTTTCTGCCGTTACTTCTATGCTTACATCTGTAACGCCTGGGAGTTTTTTGACAGCTTTCTGACAGTCTTCGACAATAAATTCACGTAAAGGACAGGCGGGAGTGGTTAACACTAAAGTGAAACTAACTTTACCACCCTCAATTGTGACGTTGCGAATCATATTCAGTTCTACCAGACTTTTACGGAGTTCTGGATCTTCTACTGGTCGCAAAACTTCTAAGACAGAGCGGGAATCGAGGACATCGTACATAAAAATTCAAAATTCAAAATGAATAAATACAATTGTCGGGAACGTCTTAGCTATTAACTGGATGCTTTCTTCAGTAAGGTCAGCTTAGCGTTAGGGACTTCCAAATAAAAAAATATTCAATTAACTCTTGTAGGGTGGGCGACACGAGAGCCTTCTAGACTGGGCGGGCAAGATGCCCACCCCACAATATTGGATAATTTATTTCTTGGAGTTCCCTTATCACTGTCAACTGCCGTAATAAAACTTAGCAAATAGCATTATTACCTAATAGGATCTTAACTTTCTTTGGGCATTGGGCATTGGGCATTGGGCATTGAAAAGAGGCGGAGGGTCAGGGTGCGGAGGGCGGAGGGGAAAATTCTTCTCCCTCGTCCCCAATCCCCAATCCCCAGTCCCCAGTCCCCAGTCCCCAGTCCCCAGTCCCCAGTCCCTAATCCCCAGTCCCTAAAAATCAAAACAACTGTCATTAAGGGATTTTTTCTTACCGGATACTGCTGGTAATGCCGTCTTTTCTACAGCCTCGACTAAAGACCGTGCAACACGGTCTGCGTAAGGACGGGATAAAGACCAAATCAAGGGCGATAACCAACCGCGTAGCGTTACAGAATAAGACAAACAAGTACCACAAACCGTTGACTCTACTTGGTAAGTTACCCGTTCTTCTATTCCCGGAATCGCCATCACTCGGATACTCAGCATCTCTTTAGGATTGACGCGTTCCACAAAAATTCTGATGGGAATTGGCGAAAAGCGTGTTACAGCTTGGAAAATTAATCCTGGTTTGGGTACTAATCCGTAGGGTACATTAGTACTCTTAAGTTGTGGATGCCAGGAAACGTCTGTTAAGTCAACCACTTTTTGCCACAGTTCATCTACAGAAGCAGAACTAATCTCTCGATATGTCCACACCAGAGAAGCGCAAAAACGACGACGTTTGCGGTGGATGAATTTGGATAACCAACCTTGCATTTTCCTAATCCTCCTCCCTAGACACTTTCTGGTAACTCTGGTATTGTGTGCAACTACGCTCAACTCCTAAATTAAAACTTTCTCAAAAATGTCCTAAACATAGCAAGCCTCGATTCGGTACAGACCCTAACAGTCAAGATCAGCAATATGCCAAGAAAGTTTTGAGTAGGACAGTCAAACCCTTGATACCTCAAGCTTAAGACTAAAATCTAGTCTTTATACCAAAATATTCCAATTAAGAATTTCAAAAAAAACTAATTCAATACACAAGACTATACGCATTTGAGGGAAAATAACTAAATAACTCTAGTGATGCCCATCAATCGTATAAATGCTTAACCAGTAAGAAAAAAGCGGGTTGGGCAAATAGAGGTAGATTGTTGGTGCGTGTTTCCCCCAAATTTTAAAATGAAAAATTTGTGGCTTTCTGGAAATTGTAATTTAGGTTCGGGAATCTATGTTGACCAACTCGCAAACACCAACTGTAGAAGCAGTATCATCCAAGTCTTTGCCAGCAGCTGACGCTCAAACTAGGGTCAGTCAGTTTATGAAACAACTGCAAGACGAAATTACTGAATCATTAGCAAAACTAGATGGTGTAGCTAAGTTTCATGAAGATAGTTGGGAACGCCCAGAAGGAGGGGGAGGGCGATCGCGCGTGCTGCGAGATGGTGCAATATTTGAACAAGCAGGTGTAAACTTTTCTGAAGTTTGGGGTTCCCATTTGCCAGCCTCAATTTTAGCCCAACGCCCGGAAGCAGCAGGGCATGGGTTTTATGCCACGGGCACTTCAATGGTGTTACATCCTCAAAATCCTTACGTGCCCACAGTTCATCTAAATTATCGCTACTTTGAAGCGGGGCCAGTGTGGTGGTTCGGTGGCGGTTTAGACTTGACACCTTATTACCCCTTTGCTGAAGATGCGACACATTTACACAAGACATTAAAGCAGGCTTGCGACCAACACCACCCAGAGTATTACCCGGTGTTTAAGAAGTGGTGTGATGAATATTTCTACCTCAAGCATCGTGACGAGACAAGGGGTGTAGGTGGTCTGTTTTTTGATTACCAAGATGGCCAGGGTGCTTTATATCGCGGGCCAAATCCCAATGGAGAAGCGGCTATTTATAGCAACCAGGTAGGAACACCAGCAACCCGCAATTGGGAAGATTTGTTTGGCTTTGTGCAAGGCTGTGGCAGAGCATTTTTACCAGCTTACGTACCAATTGTAGAACGGCGACATGGGATAGAGTATGGCGATCGCCAACGGAATTTTCAACTCTACCGCCGGGGAAGGTATGTAGAATTTAACTTGGTTTATGACCGAGGCACAATTTTTGGTCTACAAACCAACGGACGCACCGAATCAATTCTCATGTCCCTACCACCCTTAGTCCGTTGGGAATACGGCTATCAACCGGAACCAAATTCCCCCGAAGCCGAGTTGTATGAGACATTCTTGAAACCTCAAGATTGGATCAATTGGAAATAATGGGGAGTAGAGAATAGGGAATAGGGAATAGGGAGTTATGATAATCTATCCGATCTTCCCCCAGTCCCGAATCCCCACCCAGTCCCGAATCTGTCTTTGCGCTCTTTGCGTCCTTTGCGGTTCGTTAAACGATCTTCCCCCAGTCCCCAATCCCCAATCCCCAATCCCCAATCCCCAATCCCCAATCCCCAATCCCCAATCCCCAATCCCCACGATTTTCCTGAGTTAAACTACTAGAGTTAAGCACTTAGCAGAAAAAGGTGACAATTTTAGCTATAGCTTGTTAATCTCAAGTGACAGCATTAGAAAATTCTGCGAGTAGTTAATCTTAAGAGAAATGTCACGGGGAGGACTTTAATGATTCATATAGACCAAAAAACTTATACAACCCAAGACGGAAACACCGTTATTATCCTGACACCAGCAGGCCGTCTTGATATTACCACTGCTTGGCAATTTCGGCTGAAGTTACAGGAGTGTATTTCCAAACTCAGTCGCCATGTAGTTGTAAATTTGGCTCAGGTAAATTTTATTGATAGTTCTGGTCTTACGTCTTTGGTAGCTGGAATGCGTGATGCTGATAAAGTCAAGGGCAGTTTCCGCATCTGCAATGTACATCCAGAAGCCAAACTCGTGTTTGAAGTGACGATGATGGATACTGTTTTTGAAATTTTTGAAACAGAAGATGAAGCTTTAGAAGGTGTACCTCGTAGCATTGCCAGCTAAAAAAGAGTTAGGAGTTAGAAGTTAAGAGTGAGGAGTTCATTCATAACTCAGCACGGGCTAAACGCCCCGCTACCGCTAACAGCACTCAGCACTCAATACTGAGTTCGCTTGCTGTAGCGATAAGGCCCCATAATCGCTCCCCAAGTTGCTTTTCCGGTGGCTGGATCAATTCCTTTGTCGTAGCTGTAAAATTCTGTCGCTGTCGCTGCAAAACCCAAAGAAACATAAATGCTATTGCCAAGATAAGTAAAGCTGCAACGTGTCTCTGGTGGTGGGGTAGCGGTAAACTTGTAGCGATCGCCAGCTAGTTTTTCCTGAGTAACTGTTAGGATACAACCTGGTAGTAAATCTAATTGTTCGGGTGTCAGTGTGTTTAGTAGAGCAGGGTTATCACCTGCGCCTCTTAATGCACCTGGATTTTGAGGCATATAATATTGTACTTCCACGGTTGTGTCAGAGTCGCTCCCCTGACGCAATCGGATAATTCGCTGGCGATAAGGTTGATCTAGGGTGATAACGTTAGCCTGTTCGGCAAACAAGGTGATGCTATCTTCTGTGAAGAGATTAACTGGTCTTTGCCACAGGCACAGGTGGACATACCAAACTGGTTCTGCTATGGCTTGTTCCCGATTATCAAATTTACCAGTTAGGTACTCACCTAAAGCAATTAACTGTGGCGAGAAGTTCATGAATACAATAAACGAATCATTAAGGATAATAATTTTGGGCTAGTTTTTTAGGATAAAAGGTCTTATCTCCTATGACTACTAGCTTATAAAATACTTCTGATGTGTATATATTGTAAATGAAACCGTCACTTGCTAAAAGCTCAACTTGGCAAAGTAGCCTTTAAGCGACAGAATAAAGATACGTCGCCCTTAACATTCTCTTTTTTCTTTGTGAATAACGTCCGTACAGTCTCTGATACAAAGCGAACTTTCTACAATCTTCACACCCGTCCGATTAACACTATTTATCGGCGGGTAGTAGAAGAATTGATGGTAGAAATGCATCTGCTGTCAGTAAATATCGATTTTAGCTACAATCCAATTTATGCCTTGGGTGTCGTCACTACTTTTGATCGTTTCATGGAAGGCTATCAACCAGAACGGGATCAAGAATCAATTTTTAACGCCTTATGTCAGGCTATAGAAAAAGATCCGCAACAATATCGGCAGGATGCCCAAAGACTGCAAGCTGTAGCTAAAGGTTTGCCAGTTAAGGATTTAATTGGGTGGCTGGGCCAAAGTACTTACTTAGATAGAGATACTGACTTGCAAGCACAACTGCAAGCGATCGCCAACAATCCTAACTTTAAATACAACCGTTTGTTTGCAATTGGTGTATTTTCGTTATTAGAACAGTCTGATCCCGAATTGGTTAAAGACGAAAAACAACTCACTGAGGCGCTAAAAGCGATCGCAGCCGGTCTGCACCTTTCCGATGACAAACTCAACAAAGATTTGGAGTTATACCGTTCTAACCTAGACAAGATGGCGCAAGCACTGATAGTCATGGCAGATATGCTCTCAGCCGATCGCAAAAAACGCGAGCAACGTAAACAACAATCTACTACCCCAGTTGCTCCCCCAAGTTCCAACGAATAGTTAAGAGTTATTCAATTTTAGATTTTAGATTTTAGATTTTAGATTTTTACTCCAATCCAAAATTCAAAATCCAAAATCTAAAATTAGTAGAGTTTGGAGTTACTAATAAATCATCACTCCTAAATTCTAACTCTTCGCTTCAGACACCCAATATTTTGTAGATTAAGCTGTTAATTATAGTTAGCGCAAATGCCCCAATAACAGCACTCCAAATGCCGTAACGCAAGCGAAAGCCCTCGACTAACCAAGCAGCAATACTAAAACAAACCACAGCAATCATAAATGTGAAAATGCTGGATAATAAGTCTAAAGTAAGTAAATTTGGTACTGCAAAAACGAGACTTAAAATCGGTCTGACTATTGCCGTTACGATACCAAGCACTGCGGCAGAAAGGAAGGCTTTACCTGGAGTGTCAATTTCGACTCCCAGAGGCAATTTGCTAATAATCAACAAGCTGATAGCTGTTACTACCCAAACAATTAAAAGCGTCACAATATTCATGCCACAACCCCTGAAACGTGAATGGCAATTGGTGATAAATTACTTCAGTTTATCGGTGGAAAAATCTTTAAAGCTCAACCAATTATTTATAAATTAGCAGTAAATTTTTCTCTAGCCGAATTTTATTTCAGATATCTTTAGGTTTGGGAAAGAGATTAGAGAGAAATGGGGAGCAGGGAGCAGGGAGCAGGGAGAAGAATTTTCCCCTCCGCCCCCCGCACCCTGCCCCTCTGCATCTTTTCAATGCCCAATGCCCCATATCCCTATATCATCTTTTAAGAGGAGGTTGGGTTTGTTTGGGTGCTACAGGCGCTTGGGATGCTGGTGGGTTAGAAATACCAGGATTGATAGGACTGATGCCTTGTCCAGTTGGAGGCTGACTTACAGCAGGAAAGGGCACAGAATTAGGTGCTGAGGGAAATTTAGGGATAATATTCCCTTCAGGATTGATGCCCGGAACTGGTGCAGCACCAGGATTGATTGGGAAAGCAGGGACAAGCGGTTGGTTAAGTGAGTTTATGGGTGGTTGAGATGGGCCAGGGATAATTCCCAAAGAAACGCGATCGCCCCCTACTTGCCGCAGTAAGTCCAATGTCTCAATTACATCATTGTAAGTTGCTGTTCGGGAAGCATTCAGGACAACAACAGCATTGGGATTTTGTTGGAGATACTGTTTTAAGCTCTGTCTCAAATCTTCCTGTTTTACAGGTTGCTTTTCTATATAAGTATTACCAACGGCATCAATAGTCACAATCACACTTCCACTCTGTGAGGTTATGCCAGATATGCTACTAGGGCTGGCTTTAGGCAAATCCACATTGATTGCCTGTTGCCTGGTAAATTGTAATGCCGCTAACAAAAAAAACGTCAGAATACAAAAAACGACATCAATTAAAGGGATGATTTGAATTTGGACTTCTTCAATTGGAGTATGTAGATTAACTTTCATGTCTTACTCTAAAATCTGGTTCGGAGGTTGAATTTTTGACTATTAATTAGCTGTATTCGGGGGTTCAGGAGGTTCAGGAAGCCTAGTTTTTCCTGGGTTGCGGGGTGGAGTGAAATTTTCCCGTACAATTGCTGATGTCCGATTGCTAAAATCAGGTGGGGACTGGCGATAGAGCAATTCCATCTCATTGCCTGCCTTGCGAAAAACTTTGACTTGGTTGACTACAAAACTTTGAAATAGGCGGTAAAATACCAAAGCAATAATCGCAACTATTAACCCACTTGCCGTACTAATTAAGGATTCACCAATACCAGTAGTCACCCCAGCAGTGGATTCAGTTCCCAAATCGCCAATTCTAATTGAGCCCAGAGAGTGGATTAAACCCAAAACTGTGCCCAACAATCCTAGCAGTGGCGCTAAGGCAATCACAGCTTCTAAAAGTTTTTCGCCCCGCCGCATCCCAGCTAATTCGTCTTCTGCTGTAGCCTCCAGCGCGAGTCGAAAGGTTTCCACATCGTTTTTCGTTAAGCGTAGAGGGGCATAGAGAAAACGCCCGACAGGCTGATCGCTCGCTTGTTTAGCGATGTCCGCAGCTAATTCCCAATTATCTTGGGCAGCATCCAGGATGCGATCGACTATTTGCTTTTCTTGAGTCAAAATTCGGAACCAGAACCACAAACGCTCAAAAATCACACTCACAGCCAGAATCGATAAAACAAGCATTGGCCACATCGCTGGCCCGCCTTTATAAAACAAATCTAAAATATCCACTGTTTAAGTTTCCTCCCTCCATGACTAAAGCAAATGTGTTAAGGCATTTTAATTCTAGAGATTAATGCAAAATGAGGGACTTCCAAAATATAAATTTCTCGAAAACCTCAAAAAACAGGCGTATTTGACTGCGATTACTATAAAACTTGATGCTGGGTAAGTAATTGAATGATAGACCGATAATTTTTGGCATACTTTTGTTAGACTTCCTTGTAACCTGGGTTTCGCCACAAGATATTTTCACGTAAAGGAGAGCAAATTTTGGCAGCAGTCCGAGTCCGCCAGCATGTTAATCCACTTGGTAAAAAGTATCAAACACCAGCAAGTCCCCAAGACTGGGAAAAAATTTATGTAAAGCCAAATCAACCACTACATTTAGATATTGGCTGCGCTAAAGGAGTATTTTTATTGAATATGTCCAAGATAGAACCCAATTGGAATTATCTAGGCTTGGAAATTCGGGAACCTCTGGTGGTGGAGGCGAATAAGTTACGTTCTGAGTTAGGTTTAACAAACCTGCACTATTTATTTTGCAATGTGAATAACTCACTGCACTCGCTTTTATCTTCCCTCCCTTCAGGAAGGTTACAACGCGTTACAATTCAATTTCCCGATCCTTGGTTTAAAACCCGCCATGCGAAACGTCGTGTAGTCCAACCAGAACTAGTGGCAGATTTAGCTAATTATCTTGCGGTTGGAGGAGTTGTATTTCTGCAATCAGATATGGAATTTATCGCGGTGGAAATGCGCGATCGCTTTGCTGAAAATCCAGCTTTTGAGAAAATTGGTATAGGAGAATGGTTGCCTGAGAACCCCCTACCAGTCCCCACAGAACGGGAAATAAGTACGCAAAAAAAGGGTGAACCTGTTTATCGAGCTTTGTTTGTCAGGCGAGAAGTTGTGAATGAGGAGTAGTTATAGTTTAGTGCGATCATGCGATCGCCTAGCGCTATGGAAAATATCGCTTGTTATCTTGACATTTTAGAGTTTATATGTTCCTTTAATTTGATATAGAGTAACTGGACATTAGACATCCTCTGTCAATTGGCAATATTTTCGGGACATAAATGTTTTAGTTAATGGTCGAAATTGCCTGAGATATGAAATTTAAATTGCTATGCGAGAGTTTACAGCTTGAGCAAGTGATAGATATATGATATATGTCCCTACAGAAAAATAGAGCTAAACCACATCTATTCTGAGAACCATAGTTTTTAAAAGTAGTGGGAGCATCTTGCTCCCTACTGGTAGTAGCGGGCAAGATGCCTGCACTACTCCAGGTTTCAAAACGGACAAGGTTTAACTAAAAAACGATAATTTTTTAGTGACATAAAAGTTTTATTTGTGTCTAATTTAGAGTTATTAAGATATAGAGTAAGTAGCTTATTTTTTCCTAATATGAGGACATCTTAGGGAATTACACTAATTACTATAATTGCCTAAAAGATAATCAATAGTCCAAAAAATAAGAGGAAAATCAAGATGGAAGCTAAAGAAAGAAAGTATAACAGTCAAATTGAAATTAACGATTTGATTGATGATGCTGTGAAAAATGCTGTGACTCGTCGAAACGAAGTTTTGGATTCAGAAGAAGCTTTGTTATCTATGTCTGATGAGGAAGCAAAAAACGTTGCAGGTGGAATATGGCTAATAATACATGGTGTGATTATTAGAAGACCTCCTTTTATTTACGGAATCATTATCAATCCAGCTTTGACCTTGTAGTCATAAAAAACTCTGTTTAGTTGGAGGCTTAATTGATGGAAGATATTGCTGCTGATAAAACTACACTTTGCCCTAGTGCTAGACCAGAATCAGTGGATAGTTTTATTTTCGGTATTGTCAGTGGAACAGTTACAGAACCCCGTGTAACTTATCTCAAGCAGCCACTACCTATCACCAATGAACTCATAGCAAAAGCTAGTCCAATTACACCCACCGAAATTTTCCGGATGGCGACAGCTTGCGCGGCTAAAGCTTGTCTGCATTTTGATGGACAAGATTGTCGTCTAGCGAAACAAATTGCTGAAAAATTACCCGCAGTCACAGAGGAATTACCCCCTTGTTCTATCCGCCGAGATTGTCGGTGGTGGCAGCAAGAAGGCAAGGCAGCTTGTATGCGTTGTCCGCAAGTAATTACAGATAACTACAATCCGTCTGAAGTAGCAATTCAAGTATCAAAACTAGCTGCTGGTTAAGCACAACCACAGATTAGGTTTGTCAGGCAAAAGAACTTTCTAACAAAGATTTCATTAAGTAATTTCAGGAGATTATTATGTCAAAGTAAATGAATCAAAGGCATCTCAAAAGTCAAATTTAAATTGCAGACTTGATTGCAGAGGCAGTTGATAATGCATCCGCACGACGCAACCAAGTTTTAGATGTGAAAGAATCGCTGTCAGATTTGTCTGATGAAGAGGAGAAAAGCATTACTGGCGGTTCAATCAAACCAATAATTTTCGGATATTTAATTAATCAAGGTCAGGAGAATATTATGTCTCTAGAACATGTCAAAGGTTTTTACGAAACGCTAGCAAATGATGAAGCATTTCGTAATCAAATTCAAGGCGTTAATAGTAAAGAAGAATGTAGCCAAATAGTTAAAGCTGCCGGCTACGATTTCACTCTAGAAGAGTATGAAGAATATACCGCTCAATTGCTAGAGTCTGCCGATGATGAAGGTGAACTCAAGGATTTAAGCGAAAAAGAACTGGCAGCAGTTTTTGGTGGATTAACTGGGTGGGGCAAAATTCAACCATTATATGGAGGTGTACGTCCATGGCCACGTCCATGGCCACAACCAGGGCCACAACCATCATATGGAGTTATTCGGCCAACTGACATAGCTTAGGGAACCGTCTGTTGCTAATAGAACAGATTAATTTTATAGGGACGGATGGCGATTTGTCCGTCTCTTTCATAAATTCAAAGGAGAATCGAAATGACAAGCAGCGAATTTTAACAACAAACTAATATCTATCACGACGAATGGAGATTTGTTTGTCCCTTTCTAGAAAAATTAATTGAGGGTATTTTAATGACTTATCGCCGAATTAGTTATGCCGTTTGGGAAATTACACTCAAGTGTAATCTAGCCTGTCAACACTGCGGTTCTCGTGCTGGTCATACAAGGACAAATGAACTTTCCACAGCAGAAGCCCTTGATTTAGTCAAACAAATGGCCGAAGTGGGAATTACAGAAGTAACCATAATTGGTGGTGAAGCTTTTCTCCGTCCTGACTGGCTAGAGATTGCCCAAGCAATTACCAAAGCTGGGATGTTGTGTGGTATGACCACTGGGGGTTATGGTATCACCTTAGACACAGCCCGCCGGATGAAGGAAGCTGGTATAGGCGTGGTTTCTGTGTCGGTTGATGGCTTAGAAGCAACTCACGATCGCCTGCGGGGCAAACAAGGCTCGTGGCAATGGGCATTTAAGACTATGAGCCATCTCAAGGAAGCAGGTATCCCCTTCGGCTGCAATACGCAAATCAATCGTCTGTCTGCACCAGAATTTCCCCAAATTTACGAGCATCTCCGCGATGCTGGAGTCTTCGCTTGGCAAATTCAGTTGACTGTACCGATGGGCAATGCTGCCGATAATACTGATATTTTACTGCAACCTTACGAACTATTGGATATATACCCAATGATTGCTCGTGTTGCCCAACGCGCAAAGCGAGAAGGGGTACAGGTACAGCCTGGGAATAACATCGGCTACTACGGCCCCTATGAACGATTGCTACGGGGTGGGGATGCTTGGTCATTTTGGCAGGGATGTAGCGCTGGACTGTCTGCTTTAGGTATTGAAGCCGATGGTGCTATCAAAGGTTGTCCCTCACTACCGACCACAGCCTACACTGGCGGCAACATCCGCGACTATTCACTGCGAACAATTATTGAAGAAACCGAGGAACTACGGTTTAACTTAGGGGCTGATACTCCCAAAGGAACATCACATCTATGGGGCTTTTGCAAGACTTGTGAATTTGCAGAACTCTGTCGTGGTGGTTGCAGTTGGACTGCTCATGTTTTCTTTGATAAGAGAGGTAATAATCCTTATTGTCATCATCGCGCTCTCACTCAGGAAAAAGGCGGTATTCGGGAGCGAGTATTTCTCCAACATCGGGCGGATGGAAACCCCTTTGATAATGGGGAGTTTGGGCTAATTGAGGAACCAATAAATGCTCCTTGGCCTGAAAACGATCCACTTCATTTTACTAGCGATCGCATTCAATGGCCAGAAAGTTGGGAAGAAGAGGCAAATCTAGCATCATCTTTAGTTGGTTCTAGTAATTAAAAACTGCAAAACACCATTTTTATGAATAATATCTCTACTGATATCCCTCCAGAAAATACGACTGTTCCCGACTCTCAAGCAACCCTATTACCTCGTTCACCTTGGAATAGCCAACTAGCTTATTTGAGAACTATTTTTCGTGCAAAGAAAGCTCTAGACCGCATTGAGCAGGAAGCAGGTGTTGTGAGAAGTGAAAGCTGATTAATTGCTAAGAATAAATTCATCTGATGCTAAAAATTAAATATTTATTATCTGTCAATCAAAGCTTTATTTTGGGTTGATTTTTTCTCGACTCTAGTCTTGAAGGATTACATAAACAAATAGTGACATAAATATTATATATATATCACCAGATTAGATTTGCATATTTAAAAAAAATACTAGAGATTGTTTTTGCTAAAAATAGTAATGGCTTTGGGTAATAAATAGTGACATAAATAAATCATTTTTGTCTAAAAATATCGTAATTAAAATCTTGTTATCACGAATTTTATAAAATATAATTTTATAAAATATGATGATAATCAGAACAGAGAATTCAAAGTCTAATTTCAATTCAAATCAACAACTTTACTTCATACTTCATAACAGGTCTACAAAATGGCTAAGATTACAATTTCAGATATCGATATTTCTTCCGATGCCGAAAGCTTAATGATTGCGCTTACAGAGTATGAATTAGAGTCAACATCTGGAGGTATAATCCAGTTACTAATCATAGTGTTTGGAGTAGGCTATGCAATTGGCACTGGTATTGCAAAAGCTTTGGATTTATAAAGCAATTAGCTAGTTTTGATGGTTTGTAGTAAGGATTTTAGTGTTTATAAAATAATGACTAAAGTCCTTACTAAGAACTTAAATCATCAATTCAAGACGGTTTTTTACTGATGTCGAGCCTGGAGAATTTTCGCGAAGTTTGGGTGCTTTGGTAAGGAGTAACAATCGCCGCTAAAACTCTAGGCATAGCTTGAAGACTAATCAAGTTGAATATTAAATTCAGCTTGCTGACTTTGTACTTTTAGCCATCCAAAATACAAATTCGTAGCAATTTTTTGATACAGATTTTGATTTAGTGATGCTTGAATAACCTCCTCTACAAAAATTAAATGTATTCCCTTAGAAGTCACAATTGGTTTAAGAACCTCTGGCGGTTTAGCAGTAAAAACAGCAGCAGAAATCTCTGGTTTTAAATCCTGACGGCGCACTATCCCCAAATATCCACCCTTGCGACGCAATTCTACATCCTGAATATATTTGTGAGCAACATCATAGAAACTCATCTCACCTTCCTTAATCGTATAGAAGAGTTCTATGGCTAAATCTTCATCATCCAGAACAACTTCATACATCACCACACCAACATAGTCTAGTTGATTTTCAAAGAAATAAGGTTCAACTTTGTCTGCAAACAAATGTTTTACCAACTTCCCAGAGATTAGACTTATGTAAGCAATTTCTTCAAAATCATCTATAGATAAACCATGTTTATCTAACCATTTCCAAGTATCTTCAGCACTATCAAGTTTATTCGCTAATCGTATTTGGTCTGCTGCTTTCTGAAGTTCTTCAACCTCTACTTTTATCCCAGCTACTTCAGCAGCCGCTATAATCACTTTACGGTGAATAATCTGCTCAACTATTTCAGGAATTTTACAAGATAGTTTAACTTCCTGAAGAATGTCTTCGTTGGTAATAGTGATAGGTTGTGACATGATATTTATCCTAAATTTGATTGTCAAAATTAAACATGAGATAATGCTTAAATTTTCATATTAAGCAAAGCAAAACATCTCAAAGATTCTTCATTTCATCTGAAACTCCTTAAATTGAGAGGATAGCGATAAAAAAATAAGCCACATTTTTTACTGAGATAATCCCTTCACCATAAGCTTCAATTGAACAAGGATATCTCTCAATACGGTTCGGTTAAGATCCCCCCGCCTACGGCGACCCCCTTTTTAAGGGGGTAAATAGGAGGAAGAGCAAGCCTTTTTTAAGGGGGGTTGGGGGGATCTCCGAGAGCCAAATATACTAACCGAACCGTATTGGGATATCTCTACATTCCCAATTCCCATATCCTGCGGAGGTAGGGAAGGCGGTTAGCTTTTCTACAATTTCACTCCCCCTTGCTGCAATTTCTTAAACGGATCGAGTAGGAAATCAATAATTCGACGTTGGCGTATAATCACTTCAGCCGTCGCCGTATCCCCTGGACGCAGGGGAATACATTTATTTGCAGAGGGAATACAATTCTGTTTTAGGGCAATATCTAAGTTATAAGCTGCAACTTTTCCATTAGGGGTATCTATTTGTGTAGTAGTAGAAGAAATCTTAATTAACTCCCCTGGTAGAACCCCATAATCCTGAAAAGGATAAGCATCAAATTTTATCTTTACTGGTAATCCTGTTCGCAAAGAACCACTTTCAGTAGTTGCCATTTGTGCGCGAACTATTAAAGGTGAATTAAGTGATGCAATCTCCGCTAGCATTGTCCCCGGCTGCACAACAGATCCAGCTTTTTCAATCGGCAATTGAAACAATACACCACTCGCAGTAGCTTTGATATCTCGTTGTCCTAACTGAAATTTTAATGATTCAATCTGTCTTTGACTTTGAGCAATTTCTGACTTTAGCGAAGTAATATCTGTTTCTAGACTTTTCTGTTGTTCTTGAATTTTTAGCACAGCTAATTCACAAGAACGGGTCAAAGTTTCATTACTCCTTTCCTGTTCTTTTAGTCGCAATCGAGCCTGTTCAATATCTGCATTGGTTTGACGAAGATTTCGTTCGTAACTGCTGTGTTGTTCTGCCAGACTTAACTTAGCTTGTTCTATATCTGACTTAGTTTGTTCATATAGTTTTTGCTTCTCTTGAGCTATATCCTTCTTGTCTACTACATTAATTTCTGGTACAACTCCTTCTTGTTTTAGTTTACTATAGCGTTCAACTTCCCTCTGAGTACTTACCAAACTACTTTCCACTAACTTACTAGTAGTTCGACTATGTTCAAGAGTTTGTCGTGCCTGATTAACTTGAGCTAACTTTTCATCTTTTTGTAATTCATAGGCATTCTTTAGAGCATTCAAACTCTGTCGCGCTTGATCAATTTGTGCTTGCTTTTCTAACTGCTGAGATTGATTTTGTTGCTCTTGAGTTGCTAAAGATACAAATAACTGATTTTTTGACGATTTTAACTGAGTAAGACGGTTTAACTGTCCCTCTAGCTTATCCTGCGCTTGCTGCAAATCTGCTTTTACTAACTCCGATTCTAACAACAATAAAGTCTGCCCAGCCTTAACTGATTCACCTTCTTTAACTCGAATTTCGGCAACGGTTCCAGCCACGGCAGCATCAAGCCTAATTGTCTTTTCTTTAGGCTCAGTCCGCCCTATAGCTGTACCTGTTTCATCTACTTCCGAGAGCATTGCCCAAGGTAAAAATATAGACACAAATACAACCAAAAAATATAGTAGTCCCCTAGTCCAAATCTGGGGTAAGCTATCAAGTGATTCTTTGGTAACATCAGACCAATCATTGCTTGATATGGGCGGTATTTGTGGAGCTAAAATTTCCTGATGAGATGTGTCTTCTGGGAGTGAGCTAGTAACCCGTCCATTTAATAATGGAGTATTTGTCATGATGATTTCTGATACTAATTTTTAACTTTGGATGAGTAATGGTTACACAATTGCTTATTAAGTATTCTGACTTCTCATAGTATCTGGAAAACCTCTCTCTAAATCTCTCTCCTATAAGTAGAGAGACTTTGAGTTTTCCTCTTAACTGTTCACGCTACTCCATGTAACTGCTGTTGATTCAGATAAAAATAATGTCCCCGTTTCGCCATCAATTCTTCATGAGAGCCACTCTCAATCAAAACGCCTCTGTCTAGCACCAAAATCAAATTTGCATTTTGCACGGTGGAAAGACGATGAGCAATTATTAATGTGGTTCTTCCTTTGAGAATTGTGTTGAAATTCTGCTGTATAATCCTCTCTGACTCAGTATCTAAATGGGACGTTGCCTCATCGAAAATCAATAATTGGGGATTACCTAATAAAGCCCTGGCAATAGCTATCCGTTGTCGCTGTCCCCCAGATAATAACCCCCCACCTTCACCAATTTGGGTTTCATATCCCATAGGCAACTTTTTAATAAACTCATCAGCACCCGCCAGTTCTCCTGCCTCAATCACCTCTGGTAAACTTGCCCCAGGATGTCCTAAGCTAATATTTTCTCGAATTGTTCCGCCAAATAAAAAGGTATCTTGGTCAACTACTCCAGCTTGCTGACGTAAGGAACTTAAGGAAATACTGGTAATATCCTGTCCATCAATTAAAATTTTGCCATCTGTAGCTGGATACAACCCTAAAACTAACTTAGAAATGGTAGTTTTTCCCGAACCACTACGTCCCACCAGCGCTACCATTTGCCCTGGTTTCATTTCAAAACTGAGATTCTCCAGGATATTGATATCGCTTTCTGGGTGATAGCGAAATGTCACTCCCTCAAAGCGAATATGACCCTGAATTTGTGGTAAATTTTGTCGTGGTTGGTGATGTAAATCCTCTTCTGGCTCTGCATCTAATACATCATTAATGCGTTCGACTGCAATCACAACTTCCTGCAATTGATTCCACAATACGGTTAAACGTTGAAAGGGTGTAATAATATTCCCAAGCAGCATATTAAATGCCACTAATTGCCCAATAGTTAACTGGTTATGAATAACTTGGTATGCCCCAAACCATAGCAAACCAGTAGTGATTAGTGCTTCAATGGTATTACTAAAGATTTGCAACCGATTGCTAATAATTTGCCCGGAAAAGTTAGTTTTTATCTCTTTATTTAATAACTCTTCCCAATGCCAACGGACTGTTTGTTCCACCGCCGTAGCTTTCACCGTCCGCACACCAGTTAGGGTTTCAATTAGGTAACTACTCTCCTGGGCAACAGCATTAAATATTTCTCTGGAAATCCTTTGTAAAAAAGGTGTGGCAATCAACGCTAGTAAGGCAAAAGGCGGGATAATTAACAACACCAACAAAGCCATTTTCCAACTGTACCAAAACATTAATCCTACATAGATAAAGACGGTGAGTAAATCTAGCAGGATAGATAATGCTTCACCTGAGAGGAAGCGTTGAATTTTACGGTTTTCCTGGACGCGAGAGATAATATCTCCCACGTAACGGGACTCGAAAAAATTCAAGGGTAGCCGTAGGGTATGGCGTATAAATCCCACAATTAGCGCCAAGTCTATCCTATTAGCTGTGTGGTCTAGGAGATATTGCCGTAACCCTGTCATCGCCACCCGAAACAGGCTAAACATCAGCAACCCTAACCCCACTGCTGTTAAGGTGAGTTCCGATCGCTGCACTACTACCCGATCTAAAATTAACTGGGTGAATAAGGGCGTAACTAGTCCAAATATCTGGATAAATACCGAAGCAATAAACACCTCCAGCATTACCAAAGAGTGAGGCTTCATCAGCTCAAAGAATTGCCAAAAGGGAGTGGATGTCTCTTTGGTATCTTTGAGCATGGCTGTCGGTTGCAGCAGCAATGTGTAACCAGTCCAGTTGGCTTTAAATTCGGCGTGGCTGAGGGTGCGTTGACCGATGGCGGGATCGGCTACAATGACGTACTTGGGGGTAATTTCGTAGACAACAATGTAATGCTTGCCTTCCCAGTGAGCGATCGCAGGCAATTTTTGCTTCGCCAACTGTTGAAGGCCAGCTTTCACAGGGCGTGTAGCAAAACCAATACTTTCTGCCGCCACCAATAACCCCCGCAAGGATGCACCATTGCGATCTACATTGGCGATATCCCGCAAACGATTGACACTAAAGCGTTTTCCCCAATAGCGAGACACCATCACTAAACAAGCTGCACCACAGTCGGATGCACTGTGTTGGGCAAAAAATGGGTAACGCCGCATCGCCCGTTGCCATAAATGCCCGACTTGCACAGTAGGATTGGGAAAATAGGCTTTGCTAATTTTTTTTTCGCCCGATAAATCCCCAGACTTTGACAAAATCTTTATTTGATGATCTGTATTTGACTCAGCCGCCCTGACTGGGGGATGATCTGAGTCCACCTGTTGGGGATTCCGGGACAGCGCCTTAGCCCACAAATGCTCCCGAATTTGGGGATATTTAGCCATCAATGGCCACAACACCTCAGCAGGAATAAAGCACAGTTGCAAGTTTACTGAAGCCCTTGCTGCATAAGGTTTAAAGTCACCCTCCTTGAACAAGGTAAATTCCCCAAATGAGTCTCCGGACTCCAAAGTGGCGATTAACTCATCTAAGCTATCCAGCAACCTGACTTTGCCTGCGATCGCAATATAGATTCCCGATTCCGCATCAGTTCCTTGCCAAAACTTGCCGACTTTTGGGTTGATAAATTTAACTTGTTGAAGACAATGTTGATATTCCTCTGTGGAAAGAGAATAACCCAGAGTATTGTTGAACTGTTGCAGAGAAACCAACTGAGCAGATATATTTTGCGCCATAAATGTCAGAATTTTTTCCTAATTTTGCAAAATTAATCGGTAATAATTCGGAATTATCTGCAAGAGTTGCTGATTTTAGGTCACAAATCAAAATTTTGGAACCCTGAGTCTGTTCAGTATTGTTGGATTTTGGTAGTGTGGATAATCCCATTTGTTTAAGCAGTCGCTTCAGATGGCGATCGCTCACCTCAATCCCCAATTCTTTTGCTAGATGTTTCCCCAGCCAGTTTGCTGTCCACCGATGAAAAGAATAGCCATGATCGCGAGGACTGCTGTTAACTAGTTCTTTTAAACGTTCTAAATACTCGTCATTGACTGCCTTCGGACGACCAATGGGGCAATCTTGCCATTGGTGCGCCATCCCAGTCCGGGCTATGTGTGTCCAATGTCGTGCTGTTGCTGCACAACATCCCAAGGTTTGACAAATCGACTTTTGAGTTTTTCCCTCATCTGCCAACAACATGATTTCAATGCGTTGGCGGTAGGATTCAGGTAAACTTTTTTGCAAGCTTTCTAGCAGTAATTTCCTCTGAAATGATGTTAAATACTTACTGCTAAATACATCATATTTGAGTTGATTTTGTCGGTGAGACATATACCTATAATTTACTAGTTTTTATAGACACATGAATGTCTTATGCTAAATGCATAATTTGCTAACCACCTCTTAATAAGTAGATAACATATTGCAAGAGTTAATTTTTGCTCTTAGATGTAATATCTATCACTTTTTGTGAGTTTATGCAAAAACTATAGGAATCGTACTTGAATCTTGCTAATAGACTGAGAAACAAACCTTTGTATGGCAAGCTTCTAGCCAATTTGGTTTTTCAGAAATCAAATGTGAGTCCTATATATAATTAAAAGTAATATCATCTATGAAACCAATCGGCTTAATATTGCTTTTGCAACTCATAGATTATGCTACACATCCTATTCATTAATTCCGAAGAATAGTCGCTAAATTTTTAATAAAGTTTTTTCAAGACTGTCGAAGTTAATCGTTGACAGAAAAGACATAATATGTATTATGTCTTTCACGTATTCAAGCTTGATTCTTCTATGGTTTTTCAGCGATTCCCAATGTCCGTTTAATTAAATCCAAGAGGTGAACCACATTCGCAGCTTATAACCAGCAGGGGAAAGGGGTAAACCCAAATAAATAGGCATCCAGAAAATAAAAGCAGCCAGAATGATAAAAGTAATGGTGACGCCTAGCGCCCGGAGTTGTTGATAATAACTGCGAAGACACTGATCAACAAACCAAGCGATCGCTTTGCTGAAAATCCCTTTTTTGAGAAAATTGGTATAGGAGAATGGTTGACTGAAAACCCCCTACCAGTGCCCACAGAAAGGGAAATAGGCACGCAAAAAAAGGGTGAACCTGTTTATCGGGCTTTATTTGAAAGGGTGAAGATTGATACTCTCAGGTCTAAAGACACACTCGATTCTTGAGTCTAAGACATAACTTGCTATAGCTGGATTGCTGAAGCTTTACCCTTACCGGATGGTTTGTAAAGGGAGGGTGACGGTAAAGGTTGTACTTACTCCAACTTGACTATTGATTACAATCTCGCCTCCGTATGCATCGACACACTTTTTAGCGATCGCTAGCCCCAAGCCGGTACCAGGAATGGTTCCAACATTGCCCGCACGTTGGAAAGGCTGAAACAGTCGCTTTTGGTCTTCTTGAGGAATGCCAATTCCCCAATCTTGAATTCGGAAAATTACTGTTTTTTGCTGACCAATTAGTTCAAAACGCACTAGTCCGTCCAGTAGTGAATACTTAATAGCATTGGTAAGTAAATTGCACAAAATGTGCCGCAGCAAGCTTTTATCCCATAGTGCTTCGCCTAATTGCCCAAAACTGTTGAATACCAAAGTCAGATGTTTCTCACCTGCCATTAATCGAACTTCTTCGACCAGTTGACGGCAAAAAGCTTCTAAATCTAAGCTGATGAGTTCACAATGCAGTCTACCAGAATCAGCTTTACCGATGAATGAAACTTCATCTAATAGCTGCGCCATATTTTTGATCGCCGAGCTAATCATTTGCAAATGATTCAGTTTTTTCTCTTTGGTCAATTTTTCGTCGTAGTTTTGTAGCAATCCAGCAGCCAAGAGAATAGTATTTAGGGGATTGCGGATGTCATGGGAGAGCATCGAGACAAATTCAGATTTTAATTGGTTGAGTTCATTGGCTTTCAGCAGTTCAGCAGTTCGTTCTTCAACCCGGATTTCTAACGTTTCATTGACCGTGCGTAATGTTTCTAAAACTTGCTTGCGCTCGATCGCATAACGCAAAGAGCGAACCAATACATCTGAATTTATCTGGCGCTTGATTAGATAATCTTGTGCCCCCTGTCGCACTGCCTCAATTGCCAGTTCTTCGTCATTTGTATTGGTTAGGACAACAATCGGTATGTTTGGAACTTGACCAATCAGAGGAGGCAGAGATGACAATCCTTCGCTGTCAGGTAGAGATAAATCTAACAAAATAACGTCGTAATTACACTGAGTTAGTTCCTGAAGCGCTTCCCCCAATCGCTTCACATGAACCAGACTAAACTCTTGGGACTGACCTTGCATCAGAAACTTTTGTAACAACCTAGCGTAAGGTAGGTTATCCTCAACTAACAAGATTTTTACTGAGTAGCTCACAACCATAATTTCGGTTTTCACTCTAATGGCAGCGTCACAGTACAGAGCCAAAATTCTTCAATACTCTTGACAATTTGGAATAGCTGGTTAAGGTTCCGGGATTTAGTGATATAGCAATTCACATGCAAATTGTAGCTCTCAATAATGTCATCCTCATTTTTTGAGGTTGTTAAGACAACGACTGGAATACGTTTTAGTACTGGGTCAGTTTTAATTTCCGCCAGAACTTCTCTACCATCTTTTTTGGGCAAATTCAAATCGAGGAGGATGAGGTCAGGGCGCGGTGCATTAGCATATTCGCCTTCTTGGCGTAAATAAGCCATAGCATCTATGCCATCTCTGGACGTGACCACCTCATGTGGCATCGAACTATTTTTCAACGCTTCTTGAATTAAGCGAATGTCGGCTTTATTGTCCTCGACTAAAAAGATCATTTTTTGTTTTTCTCCCCTTTCTACGCTCAAGTTCACGTCCTCCAACTGGAATCGTAAAGTAGAAGGTTGCGCCTTCACCCAGTTTTGACTCTATCCAGATCCTTCCCCGGTGGCATTCGACAATCTTCTTACATATAGCTAAACCCATACCTGTACCGATATATTCATCCCGTGTATGTAGGCGCTGAAAGATCACGAAAATGCGATCGCTAAATTGTGGGTCAATGCCAATTCCGTTATCCCGGACTGAGAACAGCCATGCATCTTCTATCCTTTCTGCTCCCAGATGGATTTGTGGCGGCTGGTCACTGTGGAACTTAAGGGCGTTACCAATGAGGTTTTGAAATAGCTGCATCAGTTGGGTACTGTCAGCCATCACGGTTGGTAAGGGATCGTGGGTGATAGTAGCCCCAGTTTCATTAATCCGTTGACGCAAATTGCTTAAGGCCCGATTTAAGGCTGTCTCTACCTCGGTTATTTGAAATGCGATCGCCTGCATATCGACTTTCGAGTATGCCAGTACGTCATCAATCAAAGTCTGCATCAAGTTAACTCCCTCCACTGCGTAGCTGATAAACTCGTGGGCTTCTGCGTCGAGTTTTTCGCCATAACGCATCTCCAACAGCTGGACGTAATTCACAACTTGATTAAGAGGTTCTTGCAAGTCATGGGAGGCGACGTAGGCAAACTTTTTCAGGTCGGCGTTAGAACGTTCTAAATCCTGCGCTAACTGGGCAAGTTCATCGGCTTGACGCAGCACAATATTGACAATTGCTTTTCGCAGTTCTAATGCTGCTTTAACTTCTATATCTTTCCAAGGTAAAGATGTTAAGCGGACGGTTTCTTTCCACAGTTCAAATGATTTGCGTGGACATAAACGGACATTTCCTTCTGACTGGCTAACTTCAAATGCCTGATTAGGATCGCCACCCCAATTTACAGTTTGAATTACTTCCGGTCGAAACCACAAAACATAATTTCGTTTGGCAATGGGAATAGCTAATAAACCGCTAGCAACGTTTTTAAAACTTTCGGCATCTGAATAAATCTGCGGCAAAGAATCTGTATAGAATACTTCTTCCTCAACGTTATTCTTGAGCCATTGGACTAAAAAATTCAGGTCTTCTTCTTTCGGCGTTTCACCAACTACCCGACAATTTCCCCCAGAACACACAGCTGCGCCTTGAGCGCTAGCCAAATCTAAAATATACTGCGGGTTTTTAACTAAACCATCAATAAAGTTTTCGTCTTCAGACATATATTCAATCAAGACTGATTGAATACGTGTCAGATTTATCTGGCGATCGTGGTCTTCTGTCTCTTCTCTTGCTGAGATTTCAGCAAATATTAATCGCCCCAAAAATTCGCAAGCTTTACGCAATTCGTAGGAAATATATTTAGAGGACTGATGATGACAAGCAATTAGTCCCCAGAGTTTTTGGTCTTTAATTAAAGAGATCGTAAGCGAAGCCGCAACACCCATATTATGTAAGTACTCTAGATGACAGGGAGCAGGACTTCTGAGAATAGAGTTGGTTAAATCAATCGGGCGATCGCTAATTGGATTATTGACAGGAAAAATTTTTACTGGCTCAGAAGAAGAATCCGGTATGATTCTGATCGAATTGACAGCGAATATTTTTTTCGCTGATTTGGGAATATCTGACTCTGGGTAATGCAGTCCTAAGTATGGTTCTAGGCTTTCTAGTTTTTCTTCAGCGACAACAGAACCATGACCATCATCATCAAATTTATATAGCATTACCCTGTCAAATTCCGTTATTTTCCCCACTTCTTGAACGATAACTTGACAAAACTCTCGGAGATTTGATGTTTTTTTTAGTTGATTTATGGAGGCTTGAGCTAAATGATAAAAGCTTAAAAATGGAATAGTTTCTTGAGTAATAGCAGGTTCTAATTCCAGAATTAAAAATTTTTCTTCATTGCGGTGAAATACTGCATCAAATACTATGTATTCATCATCTTTTTTTCGCACCCAAACTCTGGTGGAATTGATGAAATCAAGATTTGCCCCGGATAGCCCTGTTTTAATTTTCTCTATTTGGAATGGATCGAGTAAATCTTCTAGTTTTTTTTGTAACATATTTTCGGGAGTGATTCCGAAAATACTTAATGTATTAGTGCTAACTTGTAATATTTTTAGCTCCGGCTCCTCCAAGACTAACAGGATACCATGAGGCTGAATTTGACTAGAAAGATGAATCGATGCCTCTTTTAAGCTAATTAAATTAATGTCTGGCAATTCTAAGTTCATTTTCATGACGATCCGCCTCTATTGTTCAGGATCATCAAAACTAGGTATCTATAATAACAATAACGGAGAATGATAAATGTAAAAAATTTTATAATTTCTCATTCATTATTTTTAGTTAATATCTAATTCACCATGCCCTGGTGTTGCGTTTTGCAGCTTTAATATTTATCTGCTTGCGCTTTTAACAGTCTAACAGTAATTAAAGCTACATAGTGATAAGAAATGTCAACTCTATGTGATTAAAGAAATCTCTATATGTGTAGCTATGTTAAGGGACTTCCAAATAAAAAAATATCCCAAAACTGACGCAAAAATCCTCTGCATTTCTCTTCTCTCTGTGTTCTCTGCGTCTCTGTGGTTCGTTTATTTAGATAATTTATTTCTTGGAAGTCCCTAAGTTGAGAAATTAGTTAGGAGTTAGGAGTTAGGAGTTATTATTCTTCCCATGCCCAATGCCCCTTTAATCAAATCCAAGAGTTAAACCACATTCGGAGCTTATAACCGTCAGGGGAGAGGGGTAAACCCAAATAAATAGGCATCCAGAAAATAAAAGCAGCCAGGATGATAAAAGTAATGGTGACACCTAGCACCCGGAGTTGTTGATAATAGCTGCGAAGACACTGATCGACAAACCAAGCGATCGCTAAAAATACAAACACCACTGCACACATATAATGATAGATAAAAACGCACCTCGTCACCTCTACCCAAGGTAATAAGTTAGCAGCATAATTGATGACTATATACAAGGCAATCCAAGTATCAACACTAAGAGTTGCTCTCCCAGAAAAACGCTTTTCCTTTACCCAAGGAATTATAATTTGTGACACTAGCATTCCTACTAAAAACAACATCGCAGCATCACCAAACCACCATAAAAATGGATTACCCATTGCATGGACATCATAAATAACTTGTCCAGCACCAGCAGGCAAAGGTGGCCCCATTACAGGTAATGGTTCGGTGATACTTTCTGCCGTTTGATAATAATATGCCATTGGTCTAGTCATCAAAGGCCATTTATACCAAGCAGCACAGTAAGGATGCACATCTGAACTATTACCACCTAAATGCAAATGAAATTTCAAAATTTGCTGATGTACTGCAATAAATCCATAAGTTTTATCTAGCTGAAGGTGAGGAATCCAGATGATGCTGTATATAAAAGCTGGGATAATTCCTAGATAAAATAACATCTGGAAAATATTTAGCTGAGTCAAGTTTTGTAGTGGTGACTCAGATGATAGGGATGGTGAAAATGGTAGAGAATAAGTACTAACTCCTGAATTATCGCTCCTGAATTCTGACTCCTGAATTCTGCCTCCTGCTTTCTCCAATGAAGGGGATGTAAAAAAGAGTTTGGAGTTAGAAAAAGAATGTATTAAATGAATTACCCAAGCTGCTATCCAAACAAGATAAGCACCTGACAGGAACCATAAACCATTCCATTTAGTACCAACTGATGCACCAAAAGCAATGCCAGCAAAAACTAGCCAAAAAGAACGTCGCCGATTTTGGTTATCTAATGCCAATAATAAAAACCAGTGCCCTAATAAACCAAAGATGACGATATAAATATTACTTAAAGCATAGCGAGACTCAACTAGAAAAATGCCATCACAAGCTGTGAACAATCCTGCAATTATTGCAAATGTACGGCGATAACTCAATTGATAAGCGATCGCACCGACAACTAAAGGGATAAATGAGCCTGTGAGGGCATTTAGCCAACGATAAGTCCAAGGCGATCGCATTGAACCTGTCAGTCCATTTACGGTATCGTGCCAAAAAGGAATGTGACTACCAATCCAAATGCCGATGCCGATAATATATTGACTTAGCGGCGGATGAGCATTGAAAAATGGTGTCCGCGTGAGATAATCATTACCGAATTTAGCAAAGTAAACTTCATCAAATACCAGAGTGTTGAATCGCTCCAGTCCCCAAAACCGTAAGGCAAGTGAGAGAAGAAATACACTCACCATCCCAATTCTGAACCATTTTTTAGTCATTAGTCATTAGTCATTAGTCATGGGGCATTGGGCATGGGGCATGGGGCATTGGACTACTCCCTACTCCCTACTCCCGCCCCAACGGGGCTTGGTTATGGCGATCGCAATCATACAGGTAGTTATCCAGAAGTTCAACTACTGTTGGTTATGCGATCGCAAATTCTGAATCTTTCCGCAGTTCCTCAGACCGAAATCCCAATACAATCCGATCCTTCGCCACACCAGCCCTAACTAGTTCCGTTGCTACCCCCTCTTCAGTGCCATCACGTTGAATCCAAATTTTGCCATCAATAATATCAATGTGAATCATACAACCGTGAACGCGACGAGTCACAGTCGGAGACAAATCATAAGCTGGTTCTCTTCCCAAAATCATCAAGAGATAGCGGTCTTGATCGCTATCGAAAACTGTTTCAAATTGAATATCACCAGCGCTGAAGGGGATTTTTGTATGTTCAATCAGAATATTCCGAATCAACTGCCTGTATTGCTCCAAGGTATCCATTTAAAAATAACCTCTTGTTCTAGCTGAAATAGAACAATATGAACTTTGTAATCTTCTACCAAAATTTTAGCAATTGGCTCATCAAAAATATCGGCGTATACTTCGTCCCTAACGGCGAGATAGAGGACGCGATCGGGATTGGTTCTAGTCATCACAGAACGGTATGCAAGGTACTGTCCTAATGCGTGTTCGAGAGCCGTCATGTCTGATACGCTGCGAAACGTTTTAATCTCAACGGCTATCTGTTGTCCTTCCTTTTCAGCAGCAATCAATTTTTCTGCACCCAAGTCAACATACATATCCCTTTTTCCCCACTTCAAATGAAAGGGATCGTCGGTAATCGTCCAGCCATCTTTGATTAGGGCATTTTTGACATTCTCGTGGTAGCGGTCTCTAACTGGCATACATTACTCAAATTACGAATTACGAATTACGAATTACGAATTACGAATTACGAATTACGAATTACGAATTACTACCCTCGACTTTTGCCACTTCTAGCATTGTCTTTAAAACCGAATCTGGATTCAGACTAATCGAGTCAATTCCTTGTTCCACCAAAAACTGGGCAAATTCTGGGTAATCGCTGGGTGCTTGTCCACAAATGCCGATTTTGCGGTTATGTTTTTTTGCAGCTTTTATAGCCATTTTCACCATTTCCTTGACAGCTGGACTGCGTTCATCAAACAATCTCGCTACCAACGCCGAATCTCTGTCTATCCCCAGTGTTAGCTGAGTTAAATCATTAGAACCGATTGAGAAGCCATCAAATACATCTGCAAACTCCTCAGCCAGAATCACATTACTGGGCAACTCACACATCACATAAACTTGTAAGCCGTTAACACCTTGTTTTAAACCATTTTTTGCCATCTCTGCCAAAACCAAACGCCCCTCATCGGGAGTGCGACAAAAGGGAATCATTGGGATCACATTCGTCAAACCCATCTCTTCGCGTACCCGTTTGATGGCGTGACATTCTAGGGCAAAAGCTTCTCTGTAACCTTCATCGTAGTAACGCGCTGCACCTCGCCAACCCAGCATGGGATTTTCTTCATTGGGTTCAAACTGTCGCCCACCTAACAAGTTGGCATATTCATTACTTTTGAAATCGGATGTTCTGACAATCACAGGTTTGGGATAAAATGCCGCTGCAATTCTACCTATACCTTGGGCTAATTTATCGACAAAATATTGAGGTTTATTGTCATAAAGTGAGGTAATTTCAGCAATTTTACCTTTCACAAATTCATCTTTTAGCAATTCATGATGAATCAACGCCATTGGATGAATTTGAATTTGGTTAGCGATGATAAATTCTGTCCGTGCTAAACCTACGCCATCGTTGGGAATTGCCGATAAACTTAATGCTTCTTGAGGATTACCCACATTCATTAAAATTTGAGTGCGGGTGCGGGGTAAGTTCTCTAAGGGGACTTCTTCAACTTCAAAAGGTAATAACCCTGCATAAACTTTTCCTTCTTCCCCTTCAGCGCAAGAAATTGTTACTTCTTGACCAGGTTTTAAGATTTCTGTAGCATTACCGCATCCCACGATCGCAGGTACACCCAATTCTCGCGCAATAATTGCGGCGTGACAATTACAGACAATCACTGGTGTATATTTGCTGGTGAACACAACATAGTTATGATGTTGGGCAACTGTAATGTTGAAAACATCATCATGAGTCTCTCGTTCAACTGCAACCACCCGTTGCATCCGAATATCACCTGCAATTAAGTGATGGAATTTACCAGTTTTCTGTAGTTGTTTGTCAGAAATCAGAAAATTATTATCTCTTCTGAGTTTTATCTGTCCTGTGGCATTGTCATCAAATAGTTGTTTGGTAGCAAAGAAGCGTGTTTGTATTACTCTATCGCTAACTTTCCCTTTAACTCTGTTGGTAAACTGGAATATTTCTGCTAATTTCTCAACCAACTGTACATTGTGTATTCCTCTATTTCTTGTCACTTGAGGAACAGTACCTATTTTTAAACAAGCTACCATTACAGCTTGCAAGAGAATTTCTTCTGACACATATATATGAATGCGATTATTAAAGTAACAGCCATCTCCATCAATTACACCTGCTAGAAAATTGTAAGCAACTTCCACAGAGCTATTGAGCAATATACTAACAATATTTTGCTCTTTATCGTACAATTCGTAGGCTATTTTTTTAGAATAGAGTCTGTAAGCTGTTGCTTCACCTACTACTAATTGACCTCTTATATATCCAGAAGAAGCTTTTTTGTGATATGCGACAAATGATTTATTGTAAAGTGTATTTACGCATTCATGCATAGCAGTTATAAATTGCTGCTTTGGCAAAGTATCCTTTTGGATAAACTGTACCTCTCCATGAGTACGACTTTTATAAATTGAACCATCTGTGAGAATACCTCCTAAGAAGTAAGCCATCTTGATATTTTCTTTTTGAGGCATATCTAACTGCGGGATATTTTCTGCTATCACGACCATTTCTTGGGCTGTGAGCATATCTTGAATTTCAGTTTTTAGATATTCGCCACCTCTAATATTAATCATTTTGTGATCCGGAGTCAGGCGCAAGTAGTTATCAGTCACTCTACCTGTTTGAGAAACGCTGACACTAATCATTTTTGATTGTCTTTTCATCGAATCAAGAATTGGTTGCCATTCTATTTTGTTCGTCTGGGTGTTTAATGATAGAGTTAGCAAACCTTCATAACCTTGCTCATAAATCTGCTGCAAGGTCATAAAACCTTTGTTGGTTAAAACTTTTGTTTTCCCATAAAAGCACGTGCGGCCTCCAGAATTGGTGACAATTGCACTGGCGCGTTTCATAATTGGTTCCCAATCGGGGTCAGTTCTTTCTGTCACCAAAACTTCCCCAACTTGGAACTGGTCAAGTTTCTGAACATCTAAAATTAGGCGTGCTTTCCCTTGACTAATAGCTTCCCCAATCGCACTTCCCGTAACCAGGGGAATTGGGGATTGAGAATCAGAAAGTGAGGATTGGAAAGATTTTTCCCCATTCCCTATTCCCCATTCCCTATTCCCCAATAACAAACGATAACTCCGCAGCACATTTCCTGTTTTCTGTGACTGGACGGTTTCGGGACGCGCTTGCACAATAAAAAGTTGGTTAGTAATTCCATCTTTTGCCCACTCGATATCCATTGGGGTGAAAATGCCGTGGACTTGGGAATAATGGTCTTCAATTAAACATGCCCAATTTGCTAGTTGTAAAATCTCTTCATCACTCAGGGCAAATTTACCTCTTTCGCTGGCCGAAACTAAAACATTTTTCGTAAGTTTTGAGCCGTCATCATAAATCATTTTCAGTTCTTTACTGCCCAATTTCTTATCGATAATTGGACGAAAACCAGCTTTTAAAGTTGGCTTAAAAACATAATATTCATCGGGATTTACTGACCCCTGAACAACGTTTTCACCTAAACCGTAGGCGGCTGTAATTAGTGCTGCATCTTTAAATCCGGTTTCTGTGTCAATAGAGAACATTACTCCAGAGGTTGCTAAGTCAGAACGCACCATTTTTTGTACGCCAACGGCAAGGGCAATGCTAAAGTGGTCAAATCCCTTGGCGTGACGATAAGAAATAGCGCGATCGGTAAATATGGAAGCAAAGCATTTATGACAAGCTGCTAAAACCCCCTCAGCACCGACAACGTTGAGGTAGGTTTCCTGCTGTCCGGCAAAACTAGCGTCGGGGAGGTCTTCAGCTGTGGCACTGGAACGGACTGCTACATCTGTCTCTGTATGGTATTGTTCACAGAGGCGATGGTATGCTGTGGCGATCGCCTCCCGCAATTCTACCGGAAATGGGGTGTGGATTAATAGCGATCGCGCTTTTTTTCCCCGTTCTCGCAAATTTTTGACATCCTCAACATCTAAATCTGCAAAGAGTTTGCGTAGCTTTGCTTCTAACCCTGCTGATTGAATGAAATAACGATAAGCGTAAGCAGTGGTGGCGAATCCAGTGGGAACGTTAATACCTTTGGGCGTTAGCTGTTGAATCATTTCCCCCAGCGAGGCATTTTTACCACCAACTACCGGGATGTCAGCAATGCCAACTTCATCAAACCACAAGATGAGCGATCGCTCTTGGGCAGATAGAGATAAAGTGCTTTTAGATACTGTAGTCATAAATATTACCTTTTAAGTTTATACTCAACTTGTAAGTACATAACTCATACTATATTTTTCCCATATTAAATTTTAGATTTTTGACTCTGTCGCGTGGTTTGATATTTAGCAATTAAATGCAAGGCTATAAGCAATAAAAATTAACAATTATTCAGTTTAAACCTCGTCTACCTTGAGAACCGTAGTTTTGTAGGTTGGGTGCAGCGATAGCGTAACCCAACTTAACAATTCAAAATTCAAAATGACGCTCTCTACGAGACGCTACGCGAACGGGATGGCAACGCTATGAGCGAGTCTTGTCTGCGACACGCTACGCGAACGAGGGTCAAATTTGGGATTTGGGATTTTAGATTTATTCCGCTTGACTTCGGGCGGGGTATGAACCAAAAATTCTTTTAATCCAAAATCTAAAATCTAAAATCTAAAATCGCTAGTCAAACTTATCTAGAATTAGTCCTGAAAGCCAAGTTACTTCTTTAACCATAATTAGTGATGTTTTTGCGATTTACTCGTCGTTTATTTCTGTTTAATCTGCTAGGTTTGACATTTGCTGCCTGCCAAGCAAAAAAAGACAAAGACTTTGAAGGCACGTTAACTATTGGTGTGATCAACTATGGTGGAGGCGAACAGATAATTAACCAATATGCTAAATTCAATACTTACTTGGGTGAAAAGACAAATGCCTATATTCAGCTAGAGCCTGTTTTTAATGAAAATAGAGCGGTTGAGCGTCTTGAGGCTCGTGCGTGGTCATTGGTATTTGCTCCACCTGGTTTAGCTGCGATCGCGATCGCACGCTATCAATATGTTCCCCTATTTCCTTTAATAGGTATTAGTAATTTGCGTTCTATCTTCGTTGTTCGCAAAGACAATCCGATAACTGAGTTGAAACAACTACAAGGTCAAACAGTGGCTTTAGGACAGTTAGGTTCAGCAACAGGATATTATTTCCCTCTTTACAATCTTTATGGTACAACACTAGCTGACATCCTATTTGCACCCACACCCAAAGCCGCGCTGGAATTCGTCGCTCAAGGAAAAGCGATCGCCTGTGCCGTTTCAGAGGCGGAATTAAGTCTCTACAGTTCGCAGTTGGCCCCGACTGAATTTCGCGTACTATTTAAAGATCCGCACTATGTACCCTTAGGTGTGGTCTTGATTGGGCCTAATATAGAACTTAACCGTCAAGAGTTTATCCGCAAAGTGATGAGTGATTCGCCTTCAGGTTTAGCTCAAGAAGTGGGGTATGTAGCCAATGGACAAGTACCAGATTACAAATACATGATTTCTGTTGTTGATCGGGTAAGCTCGATTAGTTCTAAGCTGCAAATAAAGCCTGTGCGTTTATTTTGAGTAAGGAATAAAAATTAAATAACACTGAATTCTTCTTCAAGACTCAGGACTAAAAACTATAGAAAGAGCTAGTTGGTAGAGTTGGCGACGGGGAAGAAAAGTAGCTTTTGCTAGCTGACGACTAGCTTGCGATCGCGATATTCCCTGACTAATTAACTGTTTCAATTCGGCTATCAACTCCTCTTCTGTCAGTTGGGGCTGACTGAGTGGAATTCCTGCCACTACTAATGTATATTCACCTTGGGGTTCTCGTTGGGTGTAATGAGCGATCGCCTCAGCAATTGTCCCCCGCCAAAATTCTTCATACAATTTAGTTAGCTCCCGTCCTAGCACAATTTGGCGATCGCTTCCCCAAACCTCTGCTAAGTCTTGTAAAGTATCTCGCAAGCGGTGGGGCGATTCGTAGAAAATCAATGTGCGAGATTCTGTTTGCAGAGATTCTAAATGTTCCTGTCTCTGTTGACTTTTAGATGGGAGGAAGCCTTCAAAGACAAACCGATCAGTTGGTAATCCGGCTGCACTCAAAGCGGTAATTGCTGCACTAGCGCCAGGAATGGGAACTACTGGAATTCCCGCCTCAATACAGGCTTTCACCAGTTCATATCCAGGATCGGAAATACCTGGCATCCCAGCATCACTCACCAGAGCGATCGCTTTATGATTAACTAAATGCTCTAATAATTCTGGGATGCGGCTAGTACGATTGTGTTCGTGGTAACTTACCTGGGGTGTCTTAACTTGAAAATGCTGTAGCAATTTCCCTGTATGACGGGTGTCTTCGGCAGCAATAATATCCACAGTCTGTAAAATTCGCACCGCCCGAAAGGTTATATCTTCCAGGTTGCCAATTGGTGTGCCGACAACGTAAAGTGTTCCTGGTTTTGGATCGGTTTGCATGAGCAAGAGTGAGGAGTTTGTAGAGACGCGATTCATCGCGTCTGTGCCGGAGAGACAGGAGAGACGCGATAAATCGCGTCTGTACAAGAGTTAAAAATAATTAAGAACATATATGAGAAATGGATAATCCAAAATCCAAAATCCAAAATCCAAAATCGGATCGTGGGTTATTTGTAGGTTTAGTAACCTTGGATTTGATTTACCTGGCTGAGTCTGCCCCTAAGAGTAACCAGAAGATTGTTGCTACTGACTATACTGTAGCGGCAGGAGGGCCAGCTACCAACGCGGCTGTGACTTTTAGTCATTTAGGTAATCAAGCTACAGTCTTGGGTGTAGTGGGTTCTCACCCGATGACGCAGCTAATTCGAGGTGATTTGGCAAATTATAAAGTTGCGATCGCAGACCTTGAGCCTACCACTGATTTAGCACCGCCTGTATCTTCAATTATTGTCACCCAAGCCACAGGTGAACGATCTGTGATTTCCATTAATGCTGTCAAAACTCAAGTCAGCAGCGCATCTATACCAGCAGATATTTTGCAAAATGTCAAAATATTACTGATTGATGGGCATCAGATAGCGGTTAGTTATGCTCTAGCCCAAATGGCTAAAGCCAAGAATATTCCAATAGTAATTGATGCTGGTAGTTGGAAGCCTAGATTTGAGCAAATTCTACCATTTGTGGATTATGCCATCTGTTCAGCTAATTTTTATCCCCCCAACTGCCAGACTAGAGAAGATGTTTTTGCTTATCTCAGTGGATTTGACATTCCTCACATCGCCATTACCCAGGGACAAAACCCAATTGAATACTTGAGTTGCACTAAAACTGGTATCGTAGATGTGCCGCAGATTCAAGCGGTTGATACCTTAGGGGCTGGAGATATTTTCCACGGTGCTTTCTGTCATTACATTTTAAGGGAAAGTTTTACTGATGCATTAGGACTAGCAGCTAATATTGCTGCTGATTCTTGTAAATTTTTTGGTACACGGCGCTGGATGGATTGAAATTAATGAAAGACTTACAAGAAATATTAGCGATCGCTCGTGAGGTAGGTTGGGGTGCAGCAGAAATACTGCGATCGTATTATCACGGCACTGCAAAAGACCCGAACCTAGAAGTACAATACAAGGAGAATGAGCCTGTTACCGTTGCCGATGTCGCTGTAAGTCAATACATTTTGCAGAGGCTACAAGCAACTTTGGGTAACGAAGATTTTGCTTATATCAGTGAAGAAACTTATCAATCGTCAAATATTGCTATACATTCTGCTCCTTGGGTATGGATCATTGACCCTTTGGATGGTACACGAGACTTTATCGAAAAAACCGGGGATTATGCAGTTCACATTGCTTTAGTCAAGGAAACACGCCCAGTATTAGCAGTGGTGGCAGTACCAGAGACTCAAAAGTTATATTACGCTACCAAAGGCGGGGGTACATTTGTAGAAACTCGTGATGGCTCTGTTCCTTTACAAGTTTCGTCAGGCAAAGGAATTGAAGATTTAACCTTAGTTGTTAGTCGCTCCCACCGCAACCAACGCTTAGATCACTTATTACAAAACTTACCCTCTCAAAATCAGAAATCTGTGGGTAGTGTAGGCTGTAAAATCGCCACCATTGTCGAGCAAGATGCAGATATCTACATTTCTCTTTCTGGTAAGTCTGCGCCCAAAGATTGGGACATAGCAGCCCCAGAGTTGATTTTAACGGAAGCTGGTGGTAAATTTACTCACTTCGATGGTACTCCGTTGCAGTATAACACTGGTGATATTAATCAATGGGGAGGTTTGCTGGCTAGTAATGGTGAATATCACGAATTGCTGTGTCAGGAAGCAGAAAGGATTTTAGCGCAGTTTGACCAGAGCTAATGGGATATTTAAAGATGAATATTTTTTAATTTTGCTTTTAAAACAGTTAGTCATGGTATATTTACCAGAACTACTAATAATCTTCGCCCTTAGTCGATATCGTCATTTTCAAAACACTAGACATCTCCATAAATTAAATATGCGTTATCCAGAACCCTTGTAGAGACGTAGCACTGCTACGTCAAAACAATTCTTTTTCGGAGATGTCTACTACATACCTGAGCGATCGCTAACTAATATCGATTTCCTGTTAAAAGTGTAACTTTTATAGTACAAACAACAAAAGCCTGTCGTTGGAAGGTTTACGAACCTGTCCTAAAGGTTCTATTTGTCAATAAAATTCACGATCTGACGATATTCAAAGGCTAGAGGCTGTGCTACACTCATGGACATAAAGATTATTTTCGGTTGAGTAACTAGTGGTCTGTCAAGAACTAATTGACGGATAAGTTCTCTGTAGAGACGGCGATTTATCGCGTCTCTCTAACCGCCAAAATGAATTTGACAGACCACTAGTTTTGATTTCTAAAAACCGTCTCTCCGAATTTAACGTGTCGCGGAAGTCCCCACCTTCAATGTACTCTAATGGTAGGTATTGTGAGCGGGGGATAAGGATTGCATCTGGAATTTCTGGATGGATGACGAATCCCCAGAATTTTCTGATATTATACTCAGTGTCTTGACCATCAATGCCATAAGCGAAAACCAAGCTAATAGGTATATGTTGCATCGCCTTTGGCGTCTCCCCTTGGGAGAAGAAAAAAATTTGGGTCTTGGGAACCAGGACTCCTGCCCTTGGAGGGAATGTAAGACTTTCTAGTACTACGCAGTTCTGGAGGCTATTTCTGATGAATTGGGAAGCCCCGTCCGTCTTAGGTTGGGGTAGTTCACCTCTCTACACTCCCTGAATTCGGAGATTTGTATGTCAATTTACGTCGGAAACCTGTCCTATCAGGTTACAGAGGATGACCTCAAGCAGGCTTTTGCAGAATACGGTAAAGTAAGTCGTGTTCAGCTACCCACAGATCGGGAAACAGGCCGGCCGCGTGGGTTCGCTTTTGTAGAAATGGAATCAGACAGCCAAGAACAAGCTGCCATTGATGCACTTGATGGTGCTGAGTGGATGGGACGTGATTTGAAAGTCAACAAAGCTAAACCTCGTGAGGAAAGAAGCAGTTCTCCTCGTGGTAACTGGGGTGGCGGTAATGCCCGCCGCAACAATAATCGCTACTAAAGTCGATTCCTGAAAATTTCACATTTAGAGTCTCCAGCAGATAAAGGCAAAGGCTCCATTCTGCTGGAATATTTGATTTTGGAGACCTCCACAAAAAGAAATGCCCTTCGATTTGAAATTTAGCTAGCATCTCTTCATGAAAAAAGTGAAGGTTTAAAACCTCGCCCCTTGTGGGCGAAACAGTCCTTGTATCCCAAGGGTTGTTGAAACCCCTCTTCCCGTTGTGTCTGTCTTGATTCAATTGCGAATTGCGAATGGGCGAAAAAGCGAATTGGTTTCATTGGTTAGATATTTTTGTAAAATCAGGATGTTCTCAATATTTCAGCCATTACCATTGTGAAAAAGGGTGTTTTACTAAATTGCTGTTGAAATATCTGGAATCATCAGAAACTTCTTCTCCAATCCACATTGGTAGTTCAATTTGTTGATTTTCATCACTGAGTTCAACTTCTGCTAATATCAATCCTTTATTAACACCATCAAACTCATCTATTTCCCAAATTAAACCACCCGACTCTATTTTATATCTGATTTTTTCGATAAAGGGACGTTCGCATAATGTCTCAAGTATTTCTTGAGCATCTTCAACAGGAATAGGATACTCAAACTCTAATCTTGAATATTTAATATTAGGGCCTTTAATGGTCAAATAACTTTTTTCCCCGACTATACGTATACGTACAGTCGCTTTATCTTGTGTGGCAATGTATCCTTGACGATATACACTACCTTCAGCTAATTCTCTCCAGCTATCTCCTCTCACTAAATATTTCCGCTCTATTTCTTTTGCCATTTTATTTACCAGATTATTTACTGAGAATGGGGCGTAGCCGCTTATCTTATGTAGACGTTGGGTTCAATTGTTAATGCTGGGTAACTGAGTCGGTATTTTGCATTCAAGATTGTCTAATTGCTTTTAAAAAGCTGAAATAGTTAAAACAAGTCGCAAGTCGCAAGTCGCAAGTCGCAAGTAAGTTTTGTGTTAGCGAAGCGGTAGCGAGTCTGCGAGCGTCCGGGGATTTAGACCCCGACCCAAAACTTGCCGGTTATTGAACCGGGGGACTTAAACCCACGGAGTTTGTTAAATTAAGAACAGCCTTCAACATATTCGACTTCTGGCAATTTACCTGCTCTGAACTGAGTGACAAGCTTACCATCAGTTTCAAAGACTACACGGTAGTTCTGATGGGCGCGATCTTTGGGGATGAAAGTTAGGTAATGTCCGTTTTGGACGTATTTATGAGGTGTGACTTTAAACAGATAATATCGGGTGTAGCGTTAATTAATGTCTGCAACCGCTCCTCAATCTCTTGTAAGGATTCTTGAGTTTGTTGAGTCAGTGTAATATCCTGAATTACTAGTGTTGCACAGCGATCGCTAGTCAATCCAGTACAGCTACCGGAAATTTGTAGCGTTAAAGTCTGCCCATCTTGCTGCAACTGATAATTTGTTGTTTCATACTCTCCATTGAGAACCTGTACATCAGGATAACAAGATAAAGCAACTGGTTGTCCTACTTGTGTTAGAGGTAGTAACTCAGTTAACTTTACACCGCAAACATTACTGTGAGGTTGGTCTACTAGAGACTCAAAGCGAGAATTACACCATTGAATGAGTCTGTCTTCTCCTACCCAGACTACAGCATCAGCGATCGCACCCAGCGTTACTTCCATCTTGTTCACAATCGCTTGCAATTGCTTTACTTGCTCTAGCTGTTGTGTACTCATCAACCACTCCTCTTAAATAATTCGTAATTATTATGAGTTAAATGCTTTACAAATTAACAATTATGTGCTAACAATAGCACTAATAAATCTGTATAGTGATTGTATCCTCAGTTGATCGCTGGAATGCTAGACTACAGCAAAACTACATACTCTCTTCAAAATTTTACAAAAATGCGTAGGTGTAGCTAGTAGTCTGTCCCATTAAATATAATGGGTGAACTCATTCTTAACTTTTCTTTCTTTGCGCTCTTTGCGTCCTTCTCCCAAAGGGAGACGCTAACGCGAATGCGGTTCGTTCTCTTAACCCTCAAAACTTTTGCGATAGACTACTAGCCGTAGGCATCTCAAAATCAAGAACACTCTGTTTTCACCAGATGTCTAATGGTTGAAGCAGGAGTAGCAGCCAAAGTTTGCAATGATTTTTCGCTGAGGCGATCGCTGTTTATCATAGGTATCGGGTTGATTTAATTTATGCAAGCGATCGCGACAACAATATTACTGATAGAATATCCAAAATGCGAGAACTTTACCCAGCGATCGAGCCTTACTTAGAAGGTTATTTAAAGGTTTCCGACCTTCATACCATTCATTTTGAAGAGTCAGGGAACCCCCAAGGTCAACCCATCGTTTTGCTGCATGGGGGTCCTGGTGGTGGATGTCCAGCTTTTTATCGGCAATATTTCCACCCCGAAAAATGGCGGTTAGTGATGTTTGACCAGCGCGGTTGTGGTCAAAGTACACCCCATGCTGAATTACGAGAAAACACCACTTGGGATTTAGTCAGTGATATTGAAAAACTGCGCCAACATTTAGGTATAGAAAAGTGGGCGGTTTTCGGTGGTAGTTGGGGTAGCACTTTATCATTAGCCTACAGTCAAACCCATCCCTCTCGCTGCACGGCATTAGTTCTGCGTGGAATCTTCATGCTGAGGCAAAAAGAGTTGCGCTGGTTTTACCAAGAGGGTACTAGCTATATTTTTCCTGATGCTTGGGAAGAATATCTCAAACCAATTCCCGTAGATGAACGTGACAATCTGATTGCAGCATATTACAAACGCTTAACCAGTCCAGATTTAGAAATTCAATTAACAGCAGCGCGTGCTTGGTCAATTTGGGAAGGTAGTACCAGTAGACTGTTTTTAGATCCGGAACTGATGCAAAAGTTTGGCGAGAGCGAGTTTGCTTCAGCTTTCGCACGGATTGAATGCCATTACTTTATGAATAAGGGATTTTTAGAAACAGAAGATCAATTACTCTTAAATGTAGACCGTATCCGCCATATTCCGGCTGTAATTGTTCAGGGACGCTATGATGTAGTCTGCCCAATGATATCAGCTTGGGAATTACATCGGGCTTGGCCAGAAGCCGAATTTATAGTGGTTCCTGATGCCGGACACTCGATGAGCGAACCCGGAATTCGTAGTGCTTTGATTGAAGCAACAGATAATATTTAATTCCGTTGAATTAACTAACAGATATAAGAGTATATTTGAAAAGTTTTAGGCGAATTTTATGAGACTGTTGGCAAATTAATAGGGGGTCTAACCCATCATTACTCTAATTTCAGTCCGTTTAAACGGACAGTAGCTCTTAGCCCGAAATTTATTTCAGGGCGGGAAAGGAACGCCAAACCAAGGTTTTAGGGGTGAGGGGTCAAACCCACCGTGAATTGACCAACAGTATCTTTCTAATAGACATCTCCAGAAATTAAATATGCGTTACCCAGAACCCTTGTAGAGACGGCGATTTATCGCGTCTCGAAAACCCAAAATTGTTGCCAGAAGCCCTTAACCCAAGCATATTGCACTATAAAAGATGGTATATACACAGCAGTGCTAACTCTTGTTACTTTGGAAACTTACACTGTATGTAAAGCATCAGTGTAAATAGTTCACTACAAAAAAAGAAAATATGCGAATACTAATTGTGGAAAGCAGTATGTTGTTGCTCCTGACTGCGTTGACAACTGGCTGTGTCGGTTCTTCCTCTGTTACAAAACAGCCGCAAGCCTTGCCAGCAAGCACCGAACAACCAACGAAAGAAGCTGTGTTGTCTTCAACACCTACACCGACTGCAAAACCTATAGAGCATTCTACCCCTGAAGCCACTATTTCCACGAATCCGACGCGCTGTGAAACTAGTCAATTGTTAGTGCGCCAAGTCTCCAAAGATGCTGGCGTTGGGAATGTTGCACTCACCTACGCCTTCACCAATAACGGCTCATCCCCTTGCACCCTCAACGGTTATCCAGGATTGGCACTACTGGATGCAAAAGATCAACCCTTACAGGGAATTAAAGTTATTCGCTCCAAGGGCACTTACTTTTCGAGTAGGCAACCTCGACAACAAGTAACTCTAGCTCCTGGAAAACAAGCCTCATTTCAGATAGCATATAACCATGTTAGTTCCCCACAGGAAAACTGCCCAATATCTAGTAAAATCGAAATCACGCCTCCTAATACCTCCCAAAACCTTACCCTTGTAGAAGAAATCAAGCCTTGTACAGGCAAAGTTAGAGTGACTCCAGTGCGTTCTGTTGACACTCAACCCTAATAAATTTCTGTAATTTACTCAAATACCCAGAAAAAGCATAAATTTAATCAAAGCCTCTGATAAGTTCACTATTGTACTAATCACAAAGGTTAAGAAATTCTATGGAAGGAATTGATGTTGCCGATCAAGACGGCAGAGTAGATTGGACAGCAGTAAAAAACTCTGGTAAAACTTTTGCCTTTGTCAAAGCCACAGAAGGAGTTAGCGTTAAAGATTCTGCTTTTGCTCATCACTGGCAAACCACGAAAGCTGCTGGTATTATTCGGGGTGCTTATCATTTCTTTCACCCCCATACATCTGACCCAGTTCAGCAAGCGAAGGAATTCTTAAAAACATTGGGCAAATTAGAACCAGGAGACTTACCACCAGTTCTGGATGTAGAGATAACTGATAAAGTAAGTAGCCAAGCAGTAATTAGTGCAGCGAAGCTGTGGTTAGCAGAGGTAGAAAAAGCCCTTTTGCAACAAACAAAAAAACCAATCAAACCAATTATTTATACCTTCCCCAGTTTCTGGGCAGAAATTGGTAATCCATCAGATTTTGCTAGTTATCCGTTATGGATTGCCCACTATGGAGTCAAAAACCCAAGTATTCCTAGTGCTTGGCAGGGGCAATACTTAATTCATCAATATGAAGGTGATATATCTGGTGTAACTGGTGTTAGTGGTCGAGCCGATTTGAATAGATTTAATGGATTGCAGCTAGGAGATTATGGGCTAAGAGTAAAACAATTACAACAGCAATTAAAAGATATTGGATTATATACTGATGCCATTGATGGGCATTTTTCTGATTCAGTTAAAAATGCAGTTGTTAGTTTTCAAACATCTAAGAAATTGCAGGCTGATGGAATTGTCGGTATAAAAACTTGGGTAACTTTACTATGGATTTAAAACTGATTTTACACTCAAGAAATAGACGCATATTCACTATCAAATGAGTGCATTCTATTGGCATATCAATGCTATAATGTTACAAAAAAATTGTCGGTTGGGGAGCCACTACGTTGCGTGGGTTCCCCGCGTTGTAGCAAGTGGCGTTGGAGGCTTTTCGTAACCCAACATCCTGATATATGTTGGGTTGCGCTCCGCTCCACCCAACCTACGTCTAATATGATAGTAGAGGTACAGTCCACTTCGTTGTGTACCCTGCGGGTTCTCCAAAGGAATACACAATTACATAGTTATAAATTTTTTCACCCACCTACTTATAGGAACACTTTTAATCAGGAGGCATAAGCCCCTTGTGTGGTCTTAAATATAGTTACTTCTAAAAAAACCTCACTTTGGTTTGAGAAGCTCAAAATAATGTGTATTTCAATATCTAACTAATATCGAAATGCACAAAAGTGAGACTTTACTTGGAAAAAACCTTTAAGGATTCGTTTGAGTGAATTGAATTTAACCTGCCTGATAGCTTTATTCACTTCTACCCACTGCCGTTTTCTTTTACTTGCTTCTGGATAATCTTCACTCAGCATCTCGACTGGTAATAAATACATCTTGACGCGGTAACTTTTGCCTTGTTTGCGGTATTTGTAAGTGCCCACTTCCTTCACGTCTACATGCCCAATAACTCCTGCTTCTTCCCATGCCTCTTTAGCTGCTGAAGCAGGCGGACTCATGCCATTAGGAATATCTCCTTTCGGAATTACCCAGTGTTGAAAATCACGGGTGGTAATTAGCAAGATTTCAATTTTACCATTGTTCACTCTGTAAGGAATCACCCCAGACTGTTTAAACACTTTGCTGACTTTTCGACTCATGTAATTTGCATCCTGTAGGCCTAGCTTTTTTGTACAATGTTTACTTCAGAAAGTCGAGAGATGATACCGGATAAATTTTGGTTAATCTTAGATTATGAAAAGGTTAAAAATATTTTTTTACCTATAATAGTTAATTATTGAAGTTTTTGATTGTTTAACTAGGGGCGCACACCCATAAACCCGCAGGGTATGAAAATCGCTAGATTGACAAGATTACAAATATAAAATTAACTGCTGTAAAATGTGTACTCCTGATGGCTGATTGACAAATGTAGCGATCTTCGCAACATTAAATACTTTGACCCCTCACCCCTAAAACATTGGTTTGGCGATTACTTGATTGATATGGAGACTGTGCCGAATTTGGGAGTGCATTACGGAAGGGTTGAACGGGTGAGATGCCTTATCCCTGTTGACAAGTGCGATCGCTACAAAGAATCAGATTGTGACTGAGTGTATTTCTCTGCAAGGACAAACTTATACTGTAGCTGCGAAAAAACGTAGTTTTTCATGCAAGGCAATCGGTGGCAGTCCAGTTTTTTGGTAGCTCCTCCTGGGTTACACCCCAGACCTTGCACCCTAGTTTTGGTTAATATAGGAATTCCCCTGACATTGCAAACAAACCATGCCCAAGACTTGGAACATTAAAATAGATAACTATATCAAGCCAACCCCAATTGCATCATCGCCACCGCCCACGTAGACTCGTTCCCAACAGACCTCCCCCTAGAACCAAACATCCGGGAACCAAACCGCAAAAGCGCGACCTATAGACAAATCTTCGACTCCCTGACGACCGAACCCGTAAAATTCTTCTCCCGTCACAGTGGAATCGTCCTGTCAGCCAATAAACTTAAACCAAGCAAAACCTCACTCGAACTAGAAGTAAAAGAAGCTAACGAGGGTGGTAGCGATGGCATAATCAATGGTGGTCACACAGTTTTAGCCTTTGAGCAAGGGAAAAATTACAAATATGACCTAACCCAAGCGAGGGTAAAAGTTACAATTCATATCGGACTGACTGAAGAATCAGCCCTAGACATTGCCCTGGCAAGTAATACCACAACGCCAGTAGATTCTCGCTCCAAAGTCAACGCTAGGGGTGATTACAAATTCATCAAGCAGTATTTAGCTTCTTTAGAACAGAAAGAAGATAGAAAATTTAGAATAGCCTATTACCAAAACCAAAGCAGCGCTCCCAGAAATGCCCAATGCAATGTGAACCATTTGCTGTAGTTATCGCCAAAGCGAATCAAATCTGATAACATCGAGTCACCACTGTTGCGATCGCATAGTCTACCATTGAAAGAGCTATTGGGCATCTACGTTAAATTCATCGAGAGCTTAGACTGTGTGAGGAACCATCGTGGTTAACAACCGTCAGGAAAATTGAATTGGCATTTCTCAAAACAAGGCGCAAAATCTTAGCTTCAAGAAATCGTCCAAGTTTCAATTTTCATTAACCTGAGTGCAAGCTTTGGGTAATTTCACTGCTTTAGATTTAATGGTTTTTTAACATCTGCTCCTCACCATGATACACACATCAATTAATCGCTTCAAGTACTCAATTAGGAGATAGATAATGAAAAAGCTAATTACATTATTAGTTACTGGCGTTTTGGTAATTGGTGCTTTTGGCTGTCAAGACGCTCCTAAAACTGGTTCGGAAACTCCTAGTACTACTAACGAAGCCGCTCAAGTACCAGCAAAACCAGCTTCTCAGACAAATCAAACTACGGATAAAACTATTGCCAACATTCCAGCAACAGAAACGACTCCTTCAGTAGCTAGTACAGGTACTAAAGTTAAAATTGATTCTGAAAAAACTACTGCAACAAAAGCTAAGAGCGACTTAAAAACGGAAGTTAACGAGAAGTTGAACAAAGGCTTACCAGGCAATAAGTTACAAGTTGAAAACAAAGAGGGTAAAATTATCCTCAAAGGCACAGCCGCTTCTAAAGAAGAACTCAAGAAAGCTGAAACCTTGGCTAAAGAAGTTAAAGGTGTGAAAACGGTGAAGGTGGAAGCAAAAGTTGAAGCTGCGAACAAGCCAGAAAATAATAACTAAAGTTTTCAGTTAATCGTGGACTAGCTAAATCAGCTTACATCATCAAAAAATTTAAACAGGACTTACATCTGCGTAAGCCCTGTTTTTTTTTTGCTTAAATAAGGGTTAGTTCATTAGTAGTCATAAGCTGTTGCGTATTTAATTTGTATATGCGATGCGCTCATGTTGCCCGCACTACAATAATTTTACGTTTTCGTACTATACAATTTAGCTGTACATCAGCTTACCAATTCTGTATGAAGATGCGCTAAATATTTAAGTACAAGAAAGAAAAACGAACCGCGAAGGATGCAAAGAAAGAAAGAAAGAAAGAAAGAAAGAAAGAAAGAAAGAAAGAAAGAAAGAAAGAAAGAAGTTAAAAGTGTTTGGCGCAGCTTCACAAATAAATGGTATAAAGTAGTAGTCATCAATTTACTCCTTTATAGCCTTTATCAGAATAACTATACAAGATTATAAGTATTATCGCTATTGAGGCAGTGGTAAGTGAATAATTCGGTTTTGATATTCATCATTAAAAGATGCTTGAGCAATTAGACTTAATTCATCAATAGTCTGACCAATAGTTAATTTGTCATTCAAAATAAAAATACCTGGTATACTACGGTCTTGCGCGATATGTTCAGCTAAATGTCCCGGCATAGATGTACGGTTATTTGTGACTAAAATAAAGTTATATTCCTCACACCAGCATAATATTTCTGGATCTAATGTGCCTCTGGGAGGAGCGCCAGGATCACCAACCACCCACATCATTAAGGTAGGGTTGCGCTGGATAAATTGTCTATTGTAGACTTTATCAACATTTTCATCAAGAAGATATTTGAGAGTCATGTACTTTTTTCATCGCTTCTCTTTCAGCTTTCAGTTTTAGCAATTTGATTACAACAGGTGGTGGATTACGTCGCTGTTCTTCTCGCATTCGGTGACTATGTTCTAGCCAATCAGCTATGTAAGCACTGACTGCTTCCTTGTTATGCAGGTAATAGAGAATAGTTGCATATACTTGCTCTAAAGTTACTGATGGATAACTTTGGGAAATTTCTTCTGGAGTCCGACACCGATGGATGAAATCATAGAGTATAGTTTCAATTCCTACTCTTGTACCTTTGAGTCGAATATCATCAGGTCGCTGAAAGTCGAAGTAATCTTCTAGTTGCATAATTTACTTTATTATATTTACCTATAAAATCATCTTACATACTTGTAAAATAGTCTTGCAAGAAATAGTAATGAACTGATAATTTTCTCTAAACCACGATTCTCCTTCCCCTCTCTGCGTTCTCCGTGCCTCTGTGGTTCGATAATCCCTAATTTTCCCCCTACCCTCTTGCGAATTTTTAATTAGTTGATACACTTGTTCTTCATTAGCCCAGTGAACCAGCGCCTATGGTGCATATCAAGCGCGTGGAACTTACCAACTTCAAATCCTTCGGTGGCACTACCTCAGTCCCTTTGCTACCGGGGTGTACTGTCATATCTGGGCCAAATGGTTCGGGTAAGTCAAATATTTTAGATGCACTGCTATTTTGCCTCGGACTCTCCAGTTCTAAGGGAATGCGAGCCGATCGCCTACCGGATTTAGTAAATAATACTCAAACAGCTAAAGGACGCGCTTCTATTGAGGCTAGCGTCACTGTGACATTTGATTTGTCAGATGAAATCTCACACAAAGACACAAAGCCGCAAAGGGAGGAAGCAGGGGAAGCAGGGGAAGCAGGGGAGGTAGGGGAAGTAGGGGAAGAAAATCCAAAATCCAAAATCCAAAATCCAAAATCGGCAGAGTGGAGTGTTACTAGAAGACTGCGAGTCACTCACCAAGGGACTTACACCTCGAATTACTATATCAATGGTGAAGCTTGCACGTTGACAGAATTGCATGGGGAATTAAGTAACCTGCGGGTTTATCCCGAAGGCTACAACGTTGTGCTGCAAGGGGATGTCACCAGCATTATCTCGATGAATGCGCGAGAACGGCGGGAAATTATTGATGAATTGGCTGGGGTGGCGGCGTTCGATCGCAAAATTGTCCAAGCCAAGTCAACTTTAGATGAGGTGAAGGAAAAGGAAGATAGCTGTCGAATTATTGAAACAGAATTAACAGCACAACGCGATCGCCTTTCCCAAGATCGTGCTAAAGCTGAGAAATATCAAAAACTCCGCACAGAATTTCTGGCCAAACAATCTTGGGAAGCTGTTTTATCATGGCGATCGCTACAAGCACAACAAGAAAAATTAGTTCACGAAATTCAAACAGGCGATCGCAACTCTACTGAACTCACTACCCAACTCACAAACCTAAATTCCCAAATCGTCCAAAAAACTGCTGAACTAGAACAACTCAATGCCCATGTCAAAGCCTTGGGAGAAGAAGAACTGTTGGCGGTACAATCTACCCTCGCTACCCAAGAAGCAGAACGTAAACAACTCCAGCGTCAGCTAACCGAATTACAAACAGCTTCCCAAGAAACTGCCAAACGTCTAACTCAGACTCAGCAAGAAATTCAAAAACACCGTCATTCCCTAGAAGAAATTGCCGAAACACACATTGTAGAGACGCGATTCATCGCGTCTTCCCAACACCAAAGGAATGAAGCCCACCAATCCTTAGAAACCTCCCGCGAAGCCGCCGCCGAAATTGCCTCGGCTTCCGAAGCATGGGTGCAGCAACAAACAGCATTCAACCGTCAAATTGAAGCTTTGCTACACACCCTAGAACCGCAACGCACCGAACAAGCACAACTCAGGGAACGCAATCATCAGTTACAGCAACTTATCCAAGAGCAAACCCAGTTAATTGAACGCGACGAACCCCTTTTAGCAGAAAAACAAACTGAGTGTTATCGAGTTGAAACAGAATTTAACGCCTCTAGCGAACCCATCCAAAATTTAGCTCAAAAGCTCTCAGCCACAGAACAAGAACTGCAAATCCAACAGGAAACCCAAAAACGGTTACTTTCTGAACAACGAGAAAAACAACGCCAATTGGATAAAATCGAGGCGCAAGCGCAAGCACAGCAAGAAGTTCAAGGAACCCAAGCGAGTAAAGTCATTTTACAATCGGGAATGCCTGGACTTTGTGGCTTAGTTGTGCAATTGGCAAAGGTGGAACCCCGCCATCAGTTAGCTTTGGAAATGGCTGCTGGTGGACGCTTGGGACATATTGTGGTGGAAGATGACAGCATCGCCGCAGCCGGGATTGAACTCCTCAAACAGAAACGTGCAGGGAGAGCAACTTTTTTACCACTAAATAAAATTCACGCCCCCAAATTTACTCAAGATGCAACGCTGCGTTTTGCTAGTGGCTTCGTTAACTATGCTGTGAACTTAGTCGATTGCGATCGCCGTTACAAAGATGTATTCAGCTATGTTTTCGGTAACACGGTAGTTTTTGCCAGCCTGGAAGCGGCGCGGAAAAACTTAGGGCTGTATCGCATTGTCACCTTAGACGGAGAACTTCTGGAAACTAGCGGTGCAATGACTGGTGGTAGTAACAGCAATCGTTCAGCCTTGCGGTTTGGTAACGCAGAAGCGGCGGAATCTGATGAAGCGATCGCTTTAAGAAGTCGCTTAGTGGATATTGAGCGGGTTTTAGAGCGTTGTACTGAAGCGATCGCAACTTTGTCAACCAAAACCAAAAAACTCACCCAGGAACTCACAGAAGCGCGTCAGGCGCGGCGCGAACAGCAGTTGCAATTGGAACAGTTGCAGAAAGACATTAAGAGTTTAACAGCGCAATTAGAAGGGACGCGATCGCAACTCGCCCAAAACAGCCAAAAGTTAACCACTGCTCAATCTCGATTAGAAATTTTAGAGAGGGAATTACCGGGACAAGAAAATGAGTTGCAACAATTGCGACACGCCTTAGCCGAGTTAGAAGCATCCCAAACCCCCAGTGAATGGCAACAAATCCAGGCAACCATTAAAATTCAAGAGCAACAATTGCAACAATGCGAAACAGCGTTACGGGAAGCCGAACAAAGATTAAAAAATTTAGAAAATCAACAACAACGCCTCCAAGAAAAAATCCAAGAAGCAGAAACGCGAATCACCGAATACGAAACCCAACAAATCTCTTGTAGAGACGCGATTCATCGCGTCTCCACACAAACCACAACAATAAACGACCAAATCACCCAAACCCGTTTATCGTTGAGTGAAATGGAGCAAAATTTGGGCGAAGAGAAACAAAAACGCGACGCTACAGAATTGGAAGTGCGATCGCACCTTTTACGCCAACAACAATTGCAATGGGAAATCCAAAAACTCCAAGAAACCCAAGAGAAGCGGCGAGAGGAACTAATTGCACTGCAAACTCAATTGCGGGATGTGGGAGCAGAATTACCAAATCCCTTGCCGGAAGTACCAGATCAGGTAGACTTGGAAGAATTACAGAAAGAATTGCGATCGCTTACCAAACGCTTACAGGCGATGGAACCTGTTAATATGCTGGCGTTGGAAGAATACGAACGCACGCAAAACCGTCTCCAAGAACTGACGCAAAAATTAGAGACACTAGAAGGGGAACGCACCGAACTACTTTTACGGATTGAAAACTTTACCACATTGCGGCAACTTGCCTTTAAAGAAGCTTTCGATGCCGTTAATGAAAACTTTCAATCGATTTTTGCCATTCTTTCCGACGGCGACGGCTTCTTACAACTAGAAAATCCCGAAGATCCCTTTAGCAGTGGATTGAATTTAGTCGCACATCCCAAAGGCAAACCCGTACAGCGCCTAGCATCCATGTCTGGGGGAGAAAAATCACTCACAGCCTTGAGCTTTATTTTTGCCCTGCAACGCTACCGCCCATCGCCATTTTACGCCTTTGACGAAGTAGATATGTTCCTAGATGGAGCAAACGTAGAGCGATTAGCTAGAATGATTAAACAACAGTCACAACAAGCGCAATTTATAGTTGTGAGTTTGCGTCGTCCGATGATAGAATCAGCCGAACGCACAATTGGCGTTACTCAAGCACGAGGAGCTTACACTCAAGTTTTGGGGATTAAGTTACAATCATCCAATACATCTGCTTGAGTTTTTGTTAATAATAGTGTATAGATAAACCACGTAATGTCCGACTTTCTCTCAAACCTAACCCCCAACCCCTTCCCTACCAGCGAAAGAGAGCAAAAATCAAAGCCTTTCGTTCACTGTGAGAGAGGAATGGAAGCAGGGTTGCAAGAATAAGTCGCACATCGCGTTAAACCGGATTCGAGATCAGGACTCGGTATAGAATGACCTCCGAACAGATAATTAGGCGTTCCGACATATTAAATACCCAGGTGATTACCCGCGACAACGGCAAGCGGCTAGGCATCATCAGTCAAGTCTGGGTAGATATCGATCAACGAGAGGTTGTGGCTCTTGGTTTGCGAGACAGCCTGATCTCCATTTCGGGCATACCGCGCTATATGTACCTCAACAACATCAGCCAGATTGGTGATGTTATCCTGGTTGATAACGAAGATGTCATTGAAGATATCGAAGTTGAATCTCTCAGTAATCTGATTAACTGGGAAGTAATTACAGAAACAGGTGAAGTATTAGGCAAAGTTCGGGGCTTCAAGTTCAACGGTGAAAATGGGAAGCTTGAATCTATAGTCATTGCTTCTTTAGGATTGCCCCAAATTCCCGATCAATTTGTGAGTACTTATGAGTTCTCAGTAGATGAAATTGTCAGCACTGGCCCCAATCGGTTGATTGTATTTGAGGGAGCCGAAGAACGGGTGAACCAGTTGACAGTTGGTTTACTAGAGCGCTTGGGTATCGGTAAAGCGCCGTGGGAGCGCGATGCAGAAGAAGAATACGGCTATACTCCACCGCGCCAAGTTGCACCAGCCAATCAACTGCCTAGTGGAGTACCATTGCAGCCACCCAGGCAAAAAGTTCGCGCTCCTGAACCCGTAGCGCGGGAAGAAGAATGGAATGAAGACTATGTGGAAGAGGAAAGGCCACAGCGTCAGGTAATGAAGGCGCGGCAGTATGAGTCTATTCAATACGAAGAAGACGAGGAAGAAGATAACTGGAGCGAAGCAACGGGCAACGACAGGTATCAACAACCGCAGCCGCTAAAGTATGAAGCCAAGCCTTATAGCAAGCCTTATGTTGACGAATACGACGATTATGACGACGTAGACGGTGATGCTTGGGAAGATGCACCAAAGCCTGTGAATATTCCTAAGAAAGTTAAGGAAAGACAGCCAGAATACGAAGAAGAAGGCGGATATTAAGTAATTCGTAATTCGTAGTTCGTAATTCGTAATTAAAGAAGATTAATTTAGCTCTTTCCTTAGAAGTAAGGAGGGGGCTAATTTTTTAGAACGCACTAGCGACAGCAAATCGCACAGAATTATTTACACACAATTTTTAGTCTGGACAAGGGTTTCATTCCTAAATAGTGTGTAATTAATTTTGTTTAAGTACTTGTAGCGAAGACAGTGTAAGCGATATCTCTAATATTTTCTTGTTTGTCAACTTTCATTTTTATGAACCTTGTTACGATGTCCGACATCTATAACATTTACCAATAAAACATCATCGAAAATATCGTATATAACTCGATAATCGCCTACTCTAATTCGATATGTGTTTTCTTCACCCTGTAACTTTTTAACTCCATTGGGACGTGGTTCTATAGCCAACTCATCTATTTTGGGTTGTATGCGATCTTGTAATTCTTGAGATAGTTTTTTAAACATTTTTCTAGCGCCATTGGTAAATTTAACTTCGTAACTCACGCTACGCCCTTTTTTCTTTCATTAGCGATTTCCTTTTTAATGTCGTCCCATGCGATAATACTATTATTTTCTATATCACTTTTAGCAGCATGATAGGCTCTTAAATCGTTTTCGTCCTCTTCATCTTCGATTTTCTGAAGTAGTGCATAAATTTCATCTAGGGTACTATCGTAAGCTTGGTTTAACAGTACGTTGATAGCTTTGATTAATTGTTCGCGTTCGTGTTCGGTTTTCATAATTAAGCCTCTTTAAGATTGTTAAGTTTGATTAATTTATCAATTCTATCAAGTATAAATAACTCATTTTGAAAACTCAATATCATCTAAGGGTAATAATCCTTCGTCTACTTCTTTAGTTCTAACAAAATTGCACTTTTCCAAGTTTTTTTAGAGCAAAAAATAATGAACTAATATGTAATGTTTGCAGCAATATCCCATTATCAATAGCTTGAATTATCTTTTCCAGTGGCAACAAAACTAAATCAATTTCTTCGGTAACATCTAACTTTAAATCAGCTATACGTTCCACATCTGTTGCTAAAAAACAATGGGTTAGATTAGTATGATTTGCTGGGTTTGGTGATAGTATACCAGTTTCAAAAAAATTATTGCTAGTGTAACCAGTCTCTTCCAGTAATTCGCGTTTTGCAGCTTCCACTGGTAAAACATCTTCAGCCTCTACAGCACCACTGGGCAATTCTAGAATTGTTTTTTTCAGACCGTGGCGATATTGCTTTACTAAAATAACTTCCTGATTTTTGGTTAAAGCTACAACATTTACCCATGTTGGATATTCAAGAACATAATAGGGGTCAACTATTGTTCCATTAGGCATTTGGCAAGTATCAGACCGTACTGAAATCCATCTGTCTTTTACTATATGTCTGGATTTTAATACAATCCAATCAAATGAATTTACCATATCTAAACCTCTATTTATTGTTTGTGACAGTAATTATTTATAATGATTTTAAAGCTGATAAAGCTAGTACTATAGCAAGCAATCCTATTTGATTTGCTCTCCACCGAGAGGCTCAGATCCCCGACTTCTTCAAGAAGTCGGGGATCTGAGCCTTCGTAACGTTTCTGCCGGAAATAAAATGGTTCTAGGTTGAGATGAGATAGATATCTGGGGCAATTTAGGTCATGCTAGTCATAGTTTTGAAATTCCTACTGGCAATAATGAAACATTTCACTTCAATCATAGAAGAACACCGGGAAACTCTATGATGAATGCTAAAACAGTTTGTAACTAATTAGTGAACTGTTCAGAAACTCATCAAAAACTGCTAGCGTCAAACAAAGTAAAATATCGTTGTGGACTTTCGAGCTTGAAAACCCGTTCTAATTACTGGCTACTACTGCCTTATATCCGACTCCAGTGGCGAACCATCACCAAGGGACTTATTGGCATCTTGGGATACGTGCTGGCGACATTAGTGTTGATTAATGTCGCCGGAAAGTTGGCAATTCCCTTTGCCCAAGGTAATGTAGTAGCGATCGCTCAAATAACTGGTAGTTGTGCTTTAGTATTTCTTGTTAGAGGCTTGTTTCAGTCTATACAAGATATGTACATGGCGAAAGCTGCTTTGAGAGTTGCTTTTCATCTCCGCCAACAAGTCTACGCCCATCTGCAAAAGCTGAATCTCAGCTATTTTGAAACTGCAAAAGCAGGTGATTTATCTTACCGCCTCACGGAAGATGTTGACCGCGTTGGCGAAGTGGTAAATAAAGTATTTCACGACTTTATTCCCTGTATTTTGCAGTTGGTAGCAATTCCGATTTACATGATTTACCTAAATTGGCAACTGACACTCGCAACAGTGATAGTTGCGCCACTGATGGGTATTTTAGTTGGTTGGTTTGGTGAACGGTTACGCAAATATTCCTTGAAAAGTCAAAATCGCGTGTCGGGTTTATCAGCCATTCTCGCGGAAGTTTTCAACGGTATTCGTTTGGTACAGGCTTTTGCTGCCGAAAATTACGAAATTGCCCGCTTTGGCCATGAAGCAGAACGCAGTCTGAAAGCCAAATACTCAGCCGAACAGCTAAAAGCGATTCAGATTCCCATCATCGGATTTTTGGAAGCCTTAAGTGCCTTATCCTTACTGATTGTGGGAGCGTGGCAAATCTCCCAGCATAACTTAACAGTGGCGAATTTTTTCAGTTATCTGGCGGCGGCGGCGCTGTTAATTGATCCCATTGGTCATACTACTAACAACTACAACGAATTTAAGCAGGGTGAAGCATCTGTTGACCGCGTTTTTGAATTGATGGCGATTCAACCGACGGTGATTGAAAAGACTAATGCGATCGCTCTCCCCCCAGTCAAGGGTAAAGTAGAATATCGTCATATTTCCTTCGCCTATAAGCCAGGTGAACCTGTATTAAAAGATATCAGCTTATTGGTATCGCCAGGTGAAGCGATCGCACTTGTGGGTGCTTCTGGTGCTGGTAAAACCACATTTGTGAATCTCCTCCCGCGTTTTTATGACCCGGAAGTTGGTCAAATCTTCATTGACGATGTTGATATTCGAGATGTCAAGCTGCATAGTCTGCGGCGACAAATTGGGATTGTTCCTCAAGAAACCATCATGTTTTCCGGGACAATTGCCCAAAATATCGCCTTTGGACAAGATATTTTTGACATCAAAGCAGTTAAAGAGGCGGCAAAAATTGCTAATGCCCATCAATTTATTAGCCAACTACCAGAGGGTTATAAGACTTGGGTAGGTGAGCGTGGGGTAAACTTATCAGGTGGACAAAGACAAAGAATTGCGATCGCTCGTGCTGTTCTGCTCAATCCCCAAATCTTGATTCTGGATGAAGCGACATCAGCCTTAGATTCCGAATCGGAAGCACTGGTACAGGAAGCACTGGAAAGATTGATGGAAAAACGGACGGTGTTTATTATTGCTCACAGGTTATCGACAGTTAGGAGGTGCGATCGTATTTTAGTTCTCGAACAGGGACAAATTGTCGAATCGGGAACCCATGAAGAATTATTAGCCCTAGAGCGTCGCTATGCGCGGTTTTATGCCCAGCAGTTCAGTTAGTCAAACGATTTTGAATTTTAGATTTGCGATTTTAAATTTGTTTTGACAAATATTTTTGAGATGGTCATTCACCGATTCAATGACTGCTTATTTGCGTAACAAAATTTTATCAAGCAATTAGAATAAGCGGTTTTTTATGTTTTTCTTGGATTTAGTAATTAACTCGCTTACCTCGCTCGTATAACTCCTCAAATAATTTTTGTGAAACATATCCTCTGTCACCAAAAAGTTTACCAATTAAATCCTCAGTCATCTCTCCTATTGTCGATGGTAACTGTGGTATTTGCTGCCATAAGTGTTCCCACTGTTTACAGAAGTCATCTACGTCACAGAAAATTTCTGTAATGTCGAGTCGAGATACAATGGTAGACATCGCCCTGACCCTCATTTTTGTTAGATATTCTTAGTTTCGGCCTTTTTTGTCGCTTTTTGACCGATTCTCCATCAATCGTAGCGATCGGCTGGAGAATACCCAGCTTGGCAAATCCATACATAGCAAGCTTTTTGCCTTTTTCTCCTCATCGAACTCACGTTTAGTTAGAGTCTACTGATTTTTGGGAATTATAAGAAAAAGGAAAAATAGAAGTCTTGTCTTTTCATATATTTCAAGTACTTTGCTCTATTCTCCCTACGCATTAATTTCTACTCCAGAGGTACTTGTGGTAGCGATATCAACAGAGCAAACATCGAAACTTCCTGCGTGGTTAATTGTGACAATATGGCTAATTTGCCTATTCCCATTGGGATTAAACCTGTTGGGATTTAGTTTTGCTTCAGATATTGCATTCCCAACAAGAGAAGGTGTTTGTGGAAATACCAAATTGATTACCTCTTGCCAAGAAGTTATCTATCACCAATTAGAAGGAAGTTTCATTCATACAATTTTAGAATGGAGTGCTGTATGTACTGCCATTTTCATTGTCATTCTGGCTTTTACCCACTTCTACATCAAAGGAGATGTCATCACGCCAATAATTGGTGTGACTTTGCTGTGCGCTGGACTAATGGATGCATTCCACACCCTAGCTGCGGATAGATTAATCACAGCCGTGGCTGATAACAGTAAACTGATCCCTTTTACCTGGGCATTATGTCGGCTTGCTAATGCCTTAGTGACAATAATTGGGGTGATGATTTTTTTAATAATTAAACCGAGAAAGTGGCAAGGTAGTCTCAGTTTTGTAGTTGTAATAACTCTGTCTTTGGGATTAGTTTGCTATAGCATAATTGCGGCTTGTGCAAATAGTCATATCCTCCCACAAACCATCTTCCCAAAATCAATTGTCACTCGACCTTGGGATGCCATACCCCTAATTCTCTTTTTGGTTGCTGGCATTCTTCTTTATCCACGTTTTTGGCATCAGCATCCTAGTCTATTTTCTCACTCTTTAATTATCAGTACTATTCCTAATACTGTTACCCAATTACACATGGTTTTTGGCTCCAAAGCGCTATTCGATAATGACTTTAATATTGCTCATTTTTTAAAAATTATTGCTTACCTAGTGCCACTGACTGGACTAATTCTTGACTACATTCAGGCGAATCATCAGCTTGTAATATCTTTGAAACAAGCACAACTTTATACTGAAGCTCGTAACAATGCTCAACTTGCACAACTTGCACTTTCACAGCTGCAACATAGCCAAGCACAAATCATTCAAACAGAAAAAATGTCCAGTTTGGGGCAACTAGTGGCTGGAGTAGCACACGAGATTAACAACCCGATCAACTTCATCCACGGAAACCTCAAGTATTTAGATGGGTATACTCAAAATTTGCTGGAATTAGTGATAGCGTATCAGCAGCATTACCCTCACCCACCACCATCAATTCAACAACTGATTAACTCGATAGAACTCGACTTTATTGCACAAGACCTCAACAGCATTCTCCAATCAATGCAAGGTGGTACAAATCGGATTCGAGATATTATTGTATCACTCCGAAATTTTTCTCGCTTGGATGAATCTGATTTTAAGGAAGCAGACATTCATTCGGGAATAGATAATACCTTGATGATTTTGCATCACCGCCTTCAGTTACAACCATCAGGGCGGTCAATTCAAATTATTAAAGAATACGGTCAATTGCCTTTAGTACATTGTTATCCTGGTCAACTCAACCAGGTATTTATGCAGATTTTAATGAATGCTATTGAGGCGTTGTCAAAGTCAGTCACAACAAATAAAGAAGAACACAAAATACCTAGCATTTGGATTCAAACTCAGCTCACAATAGAAAATCGAATATCTATCTCAATAATTGATAATGCTGGGGTCATTCCTGAAGAAATTCGCTCGAAATTGTTTGACCCATTTTTCACTACTAAATCTGTAGGACAAGGTACAGGACTGGGGTTATTTATCAGTTATCAAATAGTTGTAGAAAAACACGGGGGCAACATCTGGTATGATTCCCTATTAGATAACAGAACAAAGTTTGTGATTGAAATTCCTTTACATCCTAAAAAACCAAATTAAAGTCAGGATTTCCGGCTACAAAAGGGGATAAAGAGCATTTTGACTTGGACAGATGCGATTGGTGAAATGAAAATCAACCGATTCGGCAGGGCAGAAATTCTCACACCCGAGCAAATTAATGTCCTATTTACCGAGAGCTTTGTCAACCCACGCGATCGCGCTTTATTTGGCGTGTGCCTTTATGCTGCCTGCCGGATCAGCGAAGCCTGCACTTTGGCAGTAAAAGACGTGTTGTGGGTGGTTTTTCTCCTCTGCTCCCCTGCCCCTCTGCTCCTCTGCTTTTTCACAGAAGTCATCTACGTCACAGAAAATTTCTGTAATGTCGAGTCGAGATACAATGGTAGACTAAGCCCTGACTCTCATTTTTGTTAGATATTCTTAGTTTCGGCCTTTTTTGTCACTTTTTGACCGATTCTCCATCAATCGTAGCGATCGCCTGGAGAATACCCAGCTTGGCAAATCCATACATAGCAAGCTTTTTGCCTTTTTCTCCCCATCGAACTCACATTATTTTAGTTCTTGAGCAGGGACAAATTGTCGAATCGGGAACCCATAAAGAATTATTAGCCCTAGAGCGTCGCTATGCGCGGTTTTATGCCCAACAGTTTAGTTAGGCATAAAAGGAGTTAGGAGTGGGAAATCTCACTTCTTACTTAGGGCAGCCACATCTAAAGTAGTCTTCACTATAAGCCTCCTGTGCAAGTACAATAATTCCGGGTTAGACTATGGCAATTAATTTTATGTGTAGTGGGTGAGAAGTGAAACAAAGAAATAATCCTAAGAAATCTCAGTTTTTAAAACAGCCATTTGCTTTAGCAATGGGTGCGGCAGTAGTAGCTGCAACTTGCGGGGCAATTTTCTCCTCGATTGTAAGTTTAACTCCCTTAAAAAATGATGTTGCTTTTGATCTGCCTGGCAGTTCCAAAAGTGTCACAGGTTTGATTCCTGCAACTCTAGATCATCCTGTGAATATTTTGATTCTCGGTATCGACAATTCTGGACATCCCCACGAGAAAAATTTTACTCCTGCTGAGGCATTAGCAGGCAATAGCGATACTATGCTACTGGCCCAAATCAAGCCAGATTCTCATTCGATTAATATACTATCTATTCCTAGAGATACTCTCGTTAAATTTTATGGAGTTGGTGTAGATAAAATTAATGATGCAAACGTGCGTGGTGGAACAAAACTAGCAGCCCAAAGTGTAAGTCAGCTATTAGATGGTGTATCAATTGATCGTTATGTGCGGCTGGATACAGAAGGTTTTATTCATCTGGTGGATGCCTTGGGAGGGGTTGAAGTTAGTATTCCCAAAAAAATGGATTATGTAGATCATTCACAGAACCTCAACATTCACTTTTTAGCAGGTGTACAAAAGTTGAGTGGGCAGCATCTAGAAGAATACATCCGTTTTCGTCACGATGCTTTAGGTGATATTGGTCGAGTGCAGCGACAACAACAAGTTCTGAAAGATATCCTAATTACACTGCTTCAACCACAAACTATTACTAAATTACCTCAGATTTTAAAGGTAGTTCAAGATAATATAGATACTGATTTATCTATTAATGAAATGTTAGCTATAGCTCAAACTCTAGCTCAAAGCAATCACCATAATTTTATGCTCCTGCCAGGGCGTTTTAGTGAAAAAAGTGAATACAATGTTAGCTACTGGATTTCTGACCATAAAGCTACTAAAAAAATTCTCCAACGTTATTTTAATTTTAATAATGCAGAAGTAAAAGAAGAGGACAAAAATTTAGTGGTGCCGCAAGGCATAAAGATTTTCATCCAAAATGCAACCAGACAACCCGAAGCTGTAGGAAAAGTCACATCTTTACTCGAAAAACACGGTTTTAGGAATATTTTTCTTTCTAGCCATGAAATTGATACTGATATAGACTCTGCCAAAAAAACCAGAATTATTGCTCAACATGGAAATCCTGAAGCAGCCAATGCAGTTGAACAAGCTCTTGGTGTCGGTGATGTAGAAGTTGCTTCTTTAGGAGATATTGCATCTGATGTCACTGTTGTCATTGGCACAGATTTGACTACTTCAATTTCTGAAAATAATTCTACTTATATCAAACAGAATTTAGGATTACAGGCTAGATAAAAATACGGCAAACTTGGTAGTGGTAAATAAGCTGTCCCGTATTTAATTTGTATAATTATGGCAGGCAAAAGCGATCGCACCACAAACTAATGCCAGTTCCCTGAACCTTTTCATTTTTGTTGTAAAAATTAGGATTTTACTTGATCAATTTCTGTTATGTTACGATAAAAGGATCAACCTGTACAGACTTAATGTACAGGTTGAGTGAGAATGTACTTAATTACATTTGCCAGAACAAAAGTGACTTTTAATACTTATGAGTTCTACTACTTATACTTACACACAAGCACGAGAAAAGCTGTCTGAACTGTGCGACAAAGTTACTTCAGAACGCGATTTTGTAATCATTACACGTCGTAATGCTGAAAATGTAGCTTTAATAGCTGTTGATGAACTTTTTAGTATTCTAGAAACTGCTCATCTTTTACGTTCCCCTCGTAACGCTGAACGTTTGTTAACAGCTTTAAATCGAGCTAAATCAGGAGTTGTGAAATCTCAAAGCTTGGATGATCTTAGTAAGGAGTTGGGATTTGACCAAAAAGAAGAACCTCAAAAACCAATCCAAAGAAGAAATTCCAGCAACTCAAAAGCAAAGAAAGACAGTATTTCAACCTGAATTTTTAGAAGACTTAAAATTTTGGGTGGAAAACGATCAACGAGTTACCCTTAAAGTTTTGGATCTTGTCAAAGAGATTTGCCGAGATCCTTTTAAGGGGAAAGGTAAACCGGAACCTTTAAAATATTTAGATCCTAATACTTGGTCTCGCCGTTTAACACAAGAACATAGAATTGTATATCTTGTAGAAGATGATGAAATAAATTTTTTACAAGCTCGTTATCATTATTAACTATTAATTATCCCAAAATATAAGTAGCACGGTTTTCTGTGCGAATGCTACTCATACCCCATTTTCTCATGGAAACGCAGGGCAAAGGCATCTATTGACAAGAAAGCAGGGGGGCAAAGGAAAAAAAGGATTTTCGTTATAAGCCTTGCCCCTTGCTAACTATCTCCTAGACTGAATTGCCTTGACTAAATCATAAAAAGGTTGCCAATTATCTTCCTGGGCAATTGGTTCCCAAATAGACTCAATAACAGGCCTTAATAATACCGTTTTGGGATTATTAACAGCTAGAGTTTGGGCAATTATATCGGTGCGTAGGCGTAGCCCGTCGTAGACATCGCTATCAAAATCGTTCAAAATTTTATGATATAATATGCACCAATCATCAAATATTCCTGACGCACCCGGCACTGGCACAATATCTGAATTATTCATCACAAAACCTGGTTCATCGCGCCATTTAGATGAAAAAGTACGAGCCATCTCATAAAAAAACTGGTGATAACCAACTTGGCTATCTTTCAAAAATTCAACCGTTAGATTCAACAGTTCCGCAGCTTGTGGATGTGGCAACTCCAAAAAACCTAACTTTTTCAACATCAAACAACTGTATTCAGCTTGATAATATTCATCAAACCTTTCTAATGCAGCTTCCATTTCGCCTTTATCAATAATCGCCTTTAAAGGTTCTTGGAGCATTTGTAAATTCAGTTGACAAATACTTGGTTGATTACCGTAACAGTAGCGCCCATAATAGTCAAAATATGCAGCTATAAAGGATGGGTTATAACTCGGAATAAATGCGTAAGGCCCGTAGTCAAAACTCTCTCCAGTAATCGACATATTGTCAGTATTCAGGACTGCATGACAAAAACCAGCCGCCATCCACTGTGCTACTAGTTTTGCAACTCGTTTAACTAATTCGGCGTAAAACAGAGCATATTTATCTTCTTCAGCATTTAAGTGTCGATAATACTGCTCAATTACGTGGTCTAACAGCTTCTTAGTTAAATCTGGACGCTGGAAATAGTGCAGTCGCTCAAAAGTGCCAAACCGAATATGAGAACTGCTCATTCTAATCATCACAGATGAACGGGTAGGCGAAGGTTCATCACCCCGCCAGAGGGGTAAACCTGTTTCAATCATGCTCAGACAGCGCGAAGTACGTACACCCAAGTAATGCAGTGCTTCCGCAGCCAGAACTTCCCGCACCCCACCTTTGAGCGTCAGCATACCATCGCCACCACGGGAGTAGGGCGTTCTCCCAGAACCTTTAGTGCCAAAATCGTACAATTGGCCATCATTGGCGCGTACTTGCCCGTAGAGAAAGCCTCTACCATCACCCAACTGTCCGTTATATTCACCAAATTGATAGCCGTGGTAACGCAGTGCCAACAAGGGTTTGCGCCCCTGAAATTGGCCAAAGGCTGTGATGAAATCTTCGTCTTTGACTACTTGGGGGTCTAGACCAAAACGGGGTAATAGTTCATCGTTACGCCAACGCAAGAGGTGTTGGGGAAATTCCGCCGCTGCAACCTCATCATAGTAGTCATCGCCTAGAGATTCTAAAGCGCTTTCGTAGTTGAGGGTGAGAAAAGGATTGCTAGAATTCTTGTAGTTTGGGGTTTCAGCCAGAGTCATTACGAGCAAAGCTTAATTCATTCTTCCTTTAATACTACCTCTGGCTTCAGCATCAGCATAGACGCAAAAAGCGACTTATCTCTAAAATATGGCAGCACCACCATCAAAATCTGGAGCGCATAATGAATAAAATTTTACAATTAAAGAAAAAGTTAACTTAATTAGCAATTTTAGACTCTAAATTTGAGTTTTTTGGTTCAGAATCACACTAATATTAAAAGCAACCTGTGAGTTTTTCTGATTGCGATGAAGACTGGCTTAACCGAAGTTTGTATCAAATCCGCCAGTCTCCTGAAACTTAACCTTAATTAAATGAAGCTGAGTTTTTTATTTGTTAATTGGTTGTGATGTTGGTGCGGCAATTCCTACTGAGTTTGATGTTCCTGGTGATACCTGTGAAGAGAGAATTTTTTTCACTTGTAGGTTATAAGTTTGCAAAATTGATTGAACCTGTTTCTGTTGATCTTGATTCAGATCCAAAGATTTTAACACTATTCTGATTCTCTGACGTGATTGCAAAGCTGCCTTAAATTTAGTAGCTTGGGACGGGTTTAATAGAGCCTGAATATCTTTATCTCTTTGCTGGCGAGCCAGTTGAATTTGTAGCCGCTGTTGCTTTGTGAGTTTGATGGGCTGGTGTGATGCAGTACTAGTCTGAGTTTTTAAGACTGGTGTAGTGGTTGAATTTGGAGATGGTGCTGCCAAGACAACTCCGTTTAAGATGGTAGCAAAAGCGAAGATAGCAGAAAATACAGAAAAGGGCTTTATAGAATTAATGAACATTTGAAAAAACTCCTCAGTCATTTAATAAGATTGGACACATCGGGTAAAGCTAACCTTGATAAATAAGCTAGGTAGTGAATAAATCTTACTATTGCATTTGCTTATGGACTTGTTGTGTATTTATTATGAATTTGTTATGAATTTTAAAATGTTCATACTTGAGATATCAAATCTATTATATTTTAGATATTTTACCATTATTAGTATCTTTACTATTAGCAATATTTACAATTTTAAAAAAATAGTTGGTGCGAAAATCAAGGATTGCTAACCTTACAAAAATTATCTAATTTCTGTTCATAAATAGAATTTAGAAATAAGTAAATTTATCATGATAAATAATATGGAAAGTAACTTAATCTTCTTGAGACTTGTACTCAGCCATTTTTAAAATATAGGTACTTCCCAATTAGGATTTGTAAGACTTGTCAAAATATGATCTTCCCATTGACCATTAATTAATAAATAGTCTCTAGCATATCCTTCAATAACAAAACCGAGTCTTTTGAGTACATTGCCACTGCGTCGATTGTGAGGCATGTAATTAGCCATAACTCGGTGAAAATTTAACTCTTGAAAGAGATATTGAGTTGCAGATTTTAGCCCTTCTGTCATATACCCTCTACCTTGTTTATTTTCAGCAAGGCTATATCCCACATAGCAAAAATGAGCGGCTCCTCGAACAAAATTACTAAAATTGACCGTTCCAATAACAACGGTGGGATTTTTTTTGGTAAAAATAAATAGTTTTAACGATTGCCCATTGATAAATTCCAGAAAACTATTCTCTATTTGATATTGCCAATATTCTTCAGTGAAGAAACCATCAGCCCAAAGAGGGTAGAATGGAGTGAGATAAGTTTTATTATTAATGAAGTATTTGAGAATTTGGGGTATATCTTCATGGATCGCTGCTCGTAATAATAGGCGATCGCTTGTAATTATTGGCAGTTCTGATATCATAAATTACTTAATTGGCGGGATCTCTTCCAAAAGCATTCACTAAATTTATAAATTTTCTCATACCCTGCGGTTTAGCAGCAGCCAAGGCAATAGAATTCGCTCCTACACAGGCAAAGTCCGCAGAGGCGGACTAAGGAAAATAGTTCTTGTGCCTGTTTTATGCTAAACCCACTCAGCTAACTTCTGACCAACAAAAGATATATGCGCCAGTTGCATAAGTCCCCCCAATCCCAAATCCCAAATCCCCAATACATGAGTATTTTTGCTCTTAATCTGCCATTCCACCAAAATCTTGATAAGCTGATGTCTAATATCTAGAGCGGAAGGATTGAGAGCCAATGGGTGATAAAGCACAGTGCAGGGCATAACTTCAATAAAATTGCTTTGCCCAAACGCTGTACCGCAGCAGATTCAAGCAAAAAATAGCTCAAGATTCAACCCAGTCTACAAGAAGGATAGTGATGTGGTGGGAATACGCTACGATTGGCAGGAATTAGAGATTCGGGCGATATACAATACGCCATTGCTAGAGCTTATTTATCAAGCTGCTAGCGTGCATCGCCAATGTCATGACCCAACAAAAATACAAGTTTGTAAACTCATATCGATTAAAACTGGGGGTTGTCCCGAAGATTGTAGCTACTGCGCCCAATCTTCTCGCTATAAAACAGAGGTAAAGGCGCAAGCACTCCTAGAAAAGGAAACTGTAGTTAACATCGCCCAGAAAGCAAAAGAAACTGGTGTTAGTCGCATTTGTATGGGTGCTGCTTGGCGCGAAGTGCGGGACAACTCACAATTTGAGGAAGTCCTGGAAATGGTCAAGGATGTGACGGCAATGGGTTTAGAAGTGTGCTGTACTCTGGGTATGTTGACGGCCAATCAGGCCAGGAAATTGGAAGAAGCGGGACTTTACGCCTACAACCATAACTTAGATACCTCGCAGGAATATTACAGCACAATTATTACCACAAGGACATATAGCGATCGCTTGAACACAATTGAAAACATCCGTCAGACAAATGTTACTGTATGTTCTGGCGGTATTCTTGGCTTGGGCGAAACCGTTGATGACCGTGTTGGAATGTTACAAACTCTGGCAAACTTACATCCGCATCCAGAGTCCGTGCCGATTAATATTCTTTCACAAGTACCAGGCACACCCTTAGAAAATCAGCCTGATGTCCCCATTTGGGATATTGTACGGATGATTGCCACAGCCAGGATTTTAATGCCAGCTTCCGATGTACGTCTTAGTGCTGGTAGGGCGAGACTTTCTCAAGTTGAGCAAGCTTTCTGCTTCATGGCAGGAGCCAATTCTATCTTTTCCAGCGACGACAACAAGATGTTGACGGTGACAACTCCCTGTCCAGATTATGACACTGACCGAGAAATGCTGAACTTACTTGGTTTGGGAATGCGATCGCCTTCCCAAAGACAGGAGAAAATAGCAAGTCCGGCTGTTGTAGGATAAATATCTTTTTCTGGGATGGGCGTCTCGCCCGTCCCTAGTAAACTGAGGGCAGGCAAGATGCCCACCCCACAAGAAAGATTCTTGGTTAAATTATTTTGGCAGTCCGCAGACCGAAAAACAGACCGACAGCCAAACCAAAGAACAAAGCTAAAAAGCCGATGTAAGCTGCAATTGCAAACATTTGTTTTTCTCCACAATACTTCCTAAATCTATTGAATCATTAGTTGTTGGGCATTGGGCATAGGTTATTATCCTTGTCCCCAGTCCCCAGTCTCCAATCCCCAATCCCCAGATTGCGATACAATACAGCCCACGGGCGCTTGTTTAGGGTTGGGCAATGACTTCTGTAATTAATGTAAATTTACCAGGGCAGTCTTATGAGATTGCGATCGCACCTTCGAGTTTAGATCAAATCGGTCAACAAATGGCTAGTCTCAAGCTAGGTAAGAAGGTATTGCTGGTTTCTAATCCGACGATTTTTAAACATTTTGGCGAAAGAGCGATCGCATCCCTAAAATCTGCTGGATTTGAAGTTGCTAGCTGCACCCTACCACCTGGGGAACGCTACAAAACCCTCAATTCCATCCAAAAACTCTACGATATTGCCTTAGAAAACCGCCTAGAACGTTCTTCTACGATGGTGGCTTTGGGCGGAGGTGTAATTGGTGATATGACTGGCTTTGCGGCTGCAACTTGGCTGCGAGGCATTAACGTTGTCCAAGTGCCTACCTCTCTGTTAGCGATGGTAGATTCGGCAATTGGTGGCAAAACTGGCGTAAATCATCCTCACGGCAAAAACTTGATTGGGGCATTCCATCAACCACGCTTAGTTCTGATTGACGCAGATGTGTTAAAAACTCTACCTATGCGCGAGTTTCGGGCAGGAATGGCAGAAGTGATTAAATACGGTGTAATTTGGGATGCCGAATTGTTTGCCCAGTTGGAAGCAAGTAAACGCCTCGACCAACTCCGCTATGTCAAACCTGAACTAATAACCAGCATATTAACGCGTTCTTGTCAAGCTAAAGCTGATGTTGTTAGCAAAGATGAGAAAGAAGGGGGATTACGGGCGATTCTCAACTATGGACATACCATCGGTCATGCAGTGGAAAGTTTGACTGGTTATCGTCTAGTAAATCATGGTGAAGCAGTGGCTATTGGTATGGTAGCAGCCGGTCAAATTGCTGTGGAATTGGGAATGTGGCAAAATGTTGACACAGAACGTCAAAATGCTTTAATTCAAAAAGCGGGTTTACCAACTCAATTACCAACTGGGGTAGATATTGAGGCAATTATTGAGGCGTTGCAATTGGATAAGAAAGTCAAGGCCGGGAAAGTGCGGTTTGTTTTACCAACAGAAATTGGTGTAGTAACAGTTACCGATGAAGTGCCATCGGATATTATTCGGCAAGTGTTGCGGGGAATGTGAACAATTTCAAGAAGAATTCAGGAGCCAGAATTCAGGAGTAAGAATTCAGGAGTAAGAATAAAAATTAGTTGCTCTGTTCTTCAATTACGAATTACGAATTACGAATTACGAATTACGAATTACGAATTATTCAGCCATGATACTCCAAGCCAAGAATCAATTGACCTTGCAAGAGTTCTTAAATCTTCCATCAGGCGAGGGAGATATCACCTACGAACTCATTGATGGTCAAGCAATTCCTAAAATGTCACCAAAATTTTTTCACGCAAAACTTACCCGTGTCCTTCTCAATTTGATTGAGCAATCGTGTGAAGGGAAAGGAGAAGTTTGCCCAGAATGGGCTGTTCCATTAACCCGTCGGGGACGAGATTGGATGCCAATTCCAGATATCTTGTACATTTCTTATGAACGTTTACCTGCTAACTGGGATGAAAACGAAGCTTGTCCTGTTCCTCCTGATTTGGTAATTGAAATTATTTCACCATAGGAGATTTTTTGCATCTAGGACAATTTTTTAGCTCTCAACATTCATCGAAATTTCAAGTGGTAGAAGTTTGTCTAGTTTTAACAAGTTGCTTGAGCAACTTGGCTAGTGAATTGATATGGTGGCTGGATTTTTGCTGTGCTGTACTAATAGTTTGATTGATTAATTCACCCATTTGTGGGAGGTAATTAGCAACCCAATAAGTGTACTTTGCTTATAGTCAGACCAATACAAGATGGTTTGAAGCAGGATTCACGCAACAGATGTATCAATTATGTTAAACCTAATATCCACCGGATGTATAAAAATAAAACCCTTGGTAGTTTCAACAGCTTTTTTTCTAGCTATACAAACTTCTGCCAATGCTGAACCAGCTATTCCTAGTTTAACTCCAGGACAAGCTCAACATTTATCCCGTGACTTGGTTCCATATAATTCTCAAGACTTTTTTAGGCAAGGAAAAGATTCAATTGAGAGAGAAATTCAAATTCTGAGGCTAGAACAACAGCGCTCAATTAAACCTGTTCTTAAGATTGATTCAGTACCGCAAATCAAAAAACCAAATCTCCAGCAAAAACCTCAAGGTCTTATCTAAGGAATAAGAATTAAATAACATACGATTTAGGGTTACAGAGGTTTTGTGTTTTCAAGAAAATTTGTAACACAAATTTACAATTTTAATCGTCTAGCAAAGCCATCAACGCTTGAACTTCAACGTCTTGCTCTTGCGGCTCTGATAATTGAGACTGTAGCCTTAATAATTGACCCTGTAATTCTTCTGCTACATGGATCATATCAGATTCTTGTGCGATTTTTATCTGATTTTCTTTAATTTTGATTTGTTTAAGCAAATTATTTTCAACATGGGTTGAGTTGTAATGTTGAGCAATCATAGCTTTAGTTTTACGATCAATGTATGGAGTGCAGTGAAATTTTTCACCTATGTATTATTCCACACTTTTGTCATTTTTTAAATATAGCTGTTCATGGTGAGCTAAAAGAATTCCACACCCAAAGCCCTCGCAGCTGGTTTCGTAGAGGGGACTATGATGTACCTTGTATGATTAGGAAACGCTATAAACATTATTTTTGTGAACAGTATGGACTTAAAGTTTATTAAGAAAAAGATTTATACCTTTGTAAAAATTATATCTACAGTGCTTATAACAAGCGCAATTGGATTGGAATCGTGGAATATTTATGCAGTCATCACTAATACTAATGTACCAAGCAGTCTGAATCCAATTTTTTGGATTGAGCGTTTTGCCATGATCAGCCATTTTATTGAAGGTATTATAGCAGCTTTTTATGCACCTGCAAGACAAAAAATACCAATAAAATATGCTACTTATACTTTTTTTGTCGGCACAATTGGTTTGTTGGAACTGTTTGAACGACAGGATGAGTATTGACGCTTCTACGCCTTGAAGGCATAGGTTTTTAGATTTGGTTGGTAGGGTGCGATCGCATAACGCACTCTACCTACAAAAATTGTAAGTTATTAAGTATACGCTACTCATCTGCGGGAATTTTCCAATGTAGGCAACTGGTGAATCTGACACTCAGAAGGGAGTATAGTTTATATAGCTAGCTTTTTGCTGAGATTTTAGTTTGATACTAAGGAATTGAAAAATGTCTACTGATACTGACATAGTTAGTTACGTTGAAGAAAGCGAATTTGATGTTGTTTTAAATGGAAGTGAAGAAAAAATTGTTGTTGTTGATTTTACTGCTACTTGGTGTGGGCCTTGTCGCCTAGTCAGTCCGTTAATGAATCAACTTGCCGAAGAATACAAAGGTCGCGCTAAAGTCGTTAAGGTGGATGTTGACAGTAACAAGCCAATTTTCAAAAAATTCGGTCTTCGCAGTATTCCAGCAGTTTTAATTTTCAAAGATGGTATCTTAGCAGAAACGATAGTAGGGGTTTCTCCTTACGAAGAATTTAGCAATGCCGTTCAGAAACTTCTTTAGTTAATTTGTAATGACGCTCTTCGCGTAGCGTCTTCCCTTCTCTACGAGACGCTACGCGAAGGCAGAAAACTCCCTAAGTTAATGCGTAATTTATAGATATTATCATTAATAATTACGAATTATTTTAATTTTTGATTTGTCGCCTGTAATGTGACTGGAGTAAACCACTAGAATATTGTTTTGAGTTAATTAGTTCCAATTTCTCTTCAGGGGTAGGCGGTGGGAAAAGTTGTATACCACCACCTAAGATAGTTGGAATAGTTGAAATAATATATTCGTCAATCAAGCTGTGCTGAAGAAACGAATTGATTAATTTTCCGCCACCAACTAGCCAGATATTTTTAAAACCTTCAGTCTCTATATTTGCTAACGCCTGTTTTACTGGTTCAGAAACAAACACAACGTCCTCACGGTCAGATTGGAGATGGCGCTGGGTGAAAACGAAGGATTTTTTTTCTGGATAAGGCCATTGTTCAAAACCAAGCCCGACTTCATACGTATTACTACCTAAAACGATCGCATCAATCGATTCGTAGAAAGCAGTGTAACCGAAGTCTTCACCTTCTGTATCAAGGATTGATAGCCAATCAATTCCGCCATCGGTGCGAGCAATGTAGCCATCCAAACTAGCTGCAATGTAGAGTGTAACTTTCGTCATTGTGCTTCTGAATTTGGTAGTTTTCACTCAATTAATGCAAGCGATCGCAGGCCGATTTCTTCTACAGTATTTTAGCCTTGGATGGTTTATATCACAAAATAGCGGTAGCTTACCCAATTAGTTACGTTTTTTTGATTGTATCTTTTAAACCGACCTGCAATAAATTCTCGCTCTTGATAAATACTTTGATCTACTAGAACAGACTAAACGGGAAACTTATATTATTCTGTCACTGAGAGAAATAGGTAGGGTCGTCCATGAAAAAATTCCTCCGGCGTATTAAAATATTACTCCAACGTATCTTCACAAGGTTTGCATCCAATTCTCAGCAACCATCGCCCTTAATAAATTCTAATTCTCGCCCTCGCTCATTAGAGACTTCTATTCCTAGTGTTTCTCCCCGATGGGAGTCTGGTTTGGTGCTTGTGTGTTCGCAATGTACAAACGAGCAGTCAGGCTCAACAGCTTCCGAAGACTTAGAAAATTGGTTGAAATCGCGTTTAAAATTTGACGGATTATGGGGTGATTTTCGGGTGGTTAGCACCAGTTGTTTAGGAGTTTGTCCCCGAATAGGCGTTACTGTTGTGCTTGTAAGTAATGGAAGTTACGGTAATAGTCCCTGCTTAATTGTAAATCCTCGGAGCGATCGCCAACTTCTCTATTCATACATCAAACAGAATAAAAAGGAGTCAGAATTCAAAATTCAGAATTATACAGAGAATTTATGATTGCTCCTATGCTTGCTGAAATCTGCGATCAGACAATAGTTAAGTCCCTGCTTTCTGCCTTATCCCAACAATATAGCGTTTCCCGAACATACCGTGACCCTACGGGTGTACCTCACGTAAACGAGAAACGCTATAATTATTTACGCCGACTTACTTAGTTTTTATCTTTGGGTAGCGATCGCTAACCTTGCTCCTTTCACCTGACGTACTTGATCCATTATCCCCACTATCTCACCGTGCAAGACCTTTTGATCGGCATTAATAATCACCAATGTATCTGCGTTAGAACCAACTAAAGTCCGCACTTGCGCTGCTAAATCATTAACTACTACTGGCTTGCGGTTTAGGCTGACCTGACCTTTTTCATCTACCGTGATGGTAATTTTATTGGGAATTTGCTGTTCTTTGGCCGTGGCTGCCTTCGGTAGATTTACTGGTAGCCCTTCCGATCGTGTTAAAAACAGTGTTGACATAATAAAAAATGTCAAAAGGGCAAACATTACATCAATCAAAGGTACTACATTTATAAACGGTGGTAAATCTGGTTCATTATCATCTAGATCCATAGGACTTCTCCTGGTGTTCGTGGCGATCGAGTTGGTCATAGCGATCGAGGAACAGTATTTCTAACTGTCCGCCGTACTCTTGAATCATTGTTATCTGTCTCTGGTATAGTCCCCGGAAGATACTGGCTCCTAAAAGCACAAAGATAGCCACAATCAATCCTGAGGCGGTAGCAACTAAAGCTTCACTAATACCAGCAGTGACTACACCAGTTTTAGTACCTCCGACATCACCAATATTCAGTCCCGCAAATGAGCGAATTAATCCTAAAATTGTGCCGAGAAGTCCCAACAAAGGCGCTAAACCGATAATGGTGTCAAATACAGCTTGAAACCGCTTGAGCAGAGGAATTTCTGCTTGTGCTTCGCTTTTCAAAGCCAAACGAAATTTCTCTGGAGTCGGTCTTTCTAGCTGTAGTCCAGCCAGAAAAATGCGTGCTATGGGTAAATCTACATTTTTTTGCAGCTTATCCACAGCACTCACGACATTATCAAGTCGATAAAGATTTAAAACCTCTCGCACTACCCGGTTTTGACGCTTACCAATTTGTATCCAAAACTTTGCCCGCTCAATCATTAGTGCCCCTGCCAACACCGAAAAGGCCAACAGGGGTAACATGACCACACCGCCTGCTTCAAACAAATTCTGAATTCCCATGTAGTGCCTCTAAACGTCATCAACAATACAAAATCAGACTACCAGAATCAAGCTAAAAAATGAAATCTTTTCTCAATAGAGTCTAAGATATAATCATAATTTTTTCAAATTTAGCGATCATTAATTTTATTAAATATTTTTCTATTTTATATAAATTAATTTAATTAATACATAACACAAAAATTAACTGTATCTAGAAATCCTCATAATCAACAGTTAAAGATATTTTTACTATTAAGTATGCTGTTCGTAACAGTGCCCGAAATAATTTTAATTTTTTACTTGATATTTGCAACCATGCATTCTAAGATAGCTAAATTAGTGAGAATAGGTAGCAATAGCTATGAGTTTTTCCGGCACTACTGTCGAGCAACGTTCCAAAGAAGTTGAGGCTCTCAAGTCTTTTCTGACTTACAGTCTGATAGGTTCACTGGCGCTGCATATCGGCGTACTGTCATCAGGCATAGGTAATTATTTAACGAAAGTGCCCACAGGTGAAGAAGAACCAATAGAGTTTGCGGTCGTGGATTCTCCAACTGCCGAACCAGAAAAACCAATTGCAGAGATTCCAGAAGAAATCAAAAAAGAACCACTTATTGTCCAAAAACAGCCTATAGAAACTCCACCAGTAGAAAAAATTCAGCAGGAAGAACAGATTACAACAGTCACTCGGAAGCCACAGCCGACAAATACACTGCCAAAAGCAATTGCTACTAAGCCAGAAGTTGCGGTTAAATCTGCACCCGTTCCACAATCAGCCCCACCTAAAAGTTCAGCAGGCGGTGGTGGTGGTGGCGGCTCTGGTGTTGGTTTAGGCTCAGGTAGTGGTATTGCTGTAGGTACAAGTACTGGCACTGGCACTGGTGGAGGTACTGGCACTGGCACTGGCGGTGGAATTGGTAGCGGTACTGGCACTGGAATTGGTAGCGGTACTGGTAGTGGTACTGGTACTGGCATTGGTAGTGGCACTGGCAGTGGTATTGGCAGTGGAGTAGAGAACCGTCCGACAGTAGCAACAGCGCCAATAGCGCCAACACCTCCAACAATTAACACTTCAGGTAATGGTAATGGTAATGGTAATGGTCGTGCAGCCTGCCGCGAATGCAACGCCAAGTATCCAGAAGCAGCAAGACGGCGAGGAGTTGAAGGCAAAGTAGAAGTAGCTGTCGATACTGATGCACAAGGTAATGTTACCAATGTGCGGATTGCTCGCTCCAGTGGAAACCGCGAATTAGATGAAGAAACAGCCAGACAAGCGCGTGAGTGGAAATTAAAACCCGCAGAAGGTGGTAGACAAGGGGTATCTATCGCCACTGAATTTGCCATAAAAGGTTCACGGCGATCGCGCGAACTTGAACAACGGCAAGCGCAAAGACAAGCAGAAGAAAGACAAGCACAAGAAAGAGCCCAGCAGACAACGGCTGCCAATTCCACAGAAGAATCCCCAAGACGTAGGCGCAGAGAGTTGGCACCCTCATCTAATGAAGCTACAACCACAAAACCAGCAATATCTGGATTGAGCCGGCGACTGGAACCTCAAAGAGCGGAAAGTGGTACTACAAGCTCGTCATCTGAAGCTAGAACAACTCGCACTCAAGGAAATGTAAGAGAGTCCTTACGCCGCCTCCGACGTGAGCCAGCCGCTACCGATTCATCACAAAAGCCACCAGCAACCACAAATAGGCGGCAAAGAGATAACACTAGCCAAAACAAGTTGCGGGAGTCTTTGCGCCGTTTACGCGCACAACCACAACCTCAATCGCAACCTGCTACTCCCAGTCAGCAGTAGTCTGACATACTGGATAAAACTTATTGCAATCATACTTGGATTAGCGATCGCACACCGCCTTCTATTTTTAGGAGGCGGTTGTTTTTTTAGACAGGAATGGCTTCGATTTGCCAATAAAAGTAGAAGCGAATAATCCTGCACTTTCCTCTATCCATTTCTTACGATGAGGGTAATGTCAACCGCCTGCGCCTAAGAAATGGTGCTGGTACAACACGGCGTAAATAAACCACCCATTTAAAATCAATGAAACGCTTACGCTGTATTAATTTTGAATTTTGAATTTTGAATTTTGAATTCCGCCTTGCGGTACTAGTGTTTGCTCCTCTTATATGCTGAGAGAATAGTCAATAGCTAACTCTCAAGTTGCTCATCGGCACTTTATGCTAGGCGTTAAATTCACTGATTTGAATAAAACTTCTACATAAACACACACTGATGCGGTTTGATTTGCTTGAATAGCTATATTGGTAGGACATTGATACGTCGGCAATTCACAATTCCTGAATTATGGCAAGTAAATTCATTGATGTTAGGGAATATACTGTCAGGGCACACAAAAGACAGATTCATACTCGTGTTTTCCAGTTTGTCTGTAAAGAGTGTAACGATCTGACAAAGCGCGAGACTTTCGGCCCTCGACCTTTATATTGTGAGAGATGTCGCCCTCCCCAACCGCCTAAGAAATCCCAACCAGCATCTCACAAGGCAAAACCCAGAGCAATGTCTTATAAAAGTGACATAGATTTAAATTGATTAAAGCCTTATGACTCAAAATGGACAATTAGAACCGCCTCCGGGCACCTTTCTCTCACCACTGTTAGAATTGCGAGATTATTATGCTCGCCTCACAGAAGAGTACGAACGCCTCTTTGTACAGGCGCGATCGCAACTCGATCATGTAGAAGCGTTATTGTCTAACTGGTCTTTTTCTGATGCCAACCAACAGATATCAAGACTAACTGCGGCTGATGAAACCTCAAATCTTTCCCCAGAAGGTTCTTTGCGGTTTTTATCACCCCTTGATGACATCGACGAAATCAACTTGGTGGAGTCTGTACAGTCAGAACAAAAAGACTCAAATCAGGTTGAGATCAATAATTCTTTTTCTGCTGCTGTTGATACAAAAGAGAGTCAACCTCTAACTACATCAACCGATCCAAAGATCGCCCCAGAGAACAACGATAGTTCCACGAAGGTGGTAGAAATCCCTTTACTACCTCAATATCAGCACACTATCTCGCGAATGGAAGCCATAAAACAGCTATTGCAAGAGCAGATAGGTACTGTTTGTCATATCGATTTTATCGTGCGATCGCTTTATGGAGAGTTAGATTCCAATCTATTCAGAGTAGTTAAAGGTAGGGTGCAATCTTCCCTCACCCAAGGTAGAGAAAGAAATTACTGGGTAACTATTCCCGATGAACCAGGTTGTTATACTCTGGATTTAAGTCTGGTAGCCCCAAGTAATCGCAATGGTGCTTTTAGGAGTATCAAAAACAAAAATAAGAAGCCTTTCATACCCCCGGCAAAAACAGTACCGATGCTCAAAGCCTTTGAGGGTCTATTCTTGATTGATGCCCTCACCTCTCTATTAGAACAAAATCCAGGTAAAGTTTTCAGCGTCGCTGAAGTCATCGCCGGAATTTATGGAGAAATAGATTCTCAGCAACTTAGAGAGATCAAAAATAAGGTGTTGAATGAATTATCTAGAGGCTATCGTACAGGCAGATTCTCTAGAGTTCCTAACCAAATCGGCTTCTATACTTGGGATTCCAATCTGATATTAAAGAGTAGTTCTCGTTAAATTGGGAATGGGGATTGGGGATTGGGGACTGGGGATTGGGGATTAGGGATTGGGGATTGTTTTTCTGCTTCTTTGCCTCTCTCTACACCTCTATTGTTTGCTATCTATTACCCAATACGCTTGGGTTAAGGGCTACTAGCAACAATTTTGGGTTTTCGAGACGCGATAAATCGCCGTCTCTACAAGTGTTTTGTTGCTCATTCTGAACTGTATTCCTCTATTACCTACTCCCTATCTTCCCCATCTTCCCCATCTTCCCCAGTCCCCAGTCCCCAGTTCCCAGTCCCCAGTCCCCAGTCCCCAGTCCCCAGCCCCTACCTATCCCAAAAACAACTTGTATGCCGGATTCTTGTTTTCATCCCAATAGCGATAGCCCAAATGATCGAGAAAAGCTTGCCACTCTTCCATCTCGTGGGGGGGAACTTGGATACCAACAACGATTCGTCCGTAGTCTGCGCCGTTGTTGCGATAGTGAAAAAGACTGATATTCCAGTTGGGACTCATGGAAGTAACAAACTTCATCAATGCGCCGGGACGTTCGGGAAACTCAAAACGATAGAGCAATTCATTGTGAGCCAGGAAAGAGTGCCCACCTACCATGTGCCGCAGATGTAACTTGGTTAGTTCGTCGTCCGTTAAATCAAGGGTTTCAAATCCATGAGCTTCAAAGGTTTCTACCATCTTTGCAGCATCAGCACGGTTTTGAATTTGCACACCTACAAAAATATGGGCTGTTTTTTCATCGGCAATGCGATAATTAAACTCGGTAAGATTACGGTTGCCAATACATTCACAAAACTGGCGAATACTTCCCCGTTCTTCTGGAATTGTAACTGCAAAGATCGCTTCGCGGCGTTCACCAAACTCTGCTCGTTCTGCGACAAAGCGGAGGCGATCAAAATTCATGTTTGCACCGCAGGCAATAGCGATTAAGGTTTCTCCCTGGATTTGTTCTCGTTCGACGTAAGCTTTAGCCGCTGCGATCGCTAATGCACCAGCCGGTTCTAAAATTGATCGCGTATCCTCAAACACGTCTTTAATCGCAGCACAAGTAGCGTCTGTATCCACCAAAATGATTTCATCTACATACTGCTGACATAAACGGAAGGTTTCTTCACCGACTTCTCGCACCGCCACGCCATCAGCAAATAACCCCACTTGCGACAAGCGCACCCGATGTCCAGCTTTGAGTGATTGAGACATCGCATCAGCATCTACTGGTTCAACACCAATAATCTTGATTTCGGGACGCAACCGTTTCACATAAGCCCCAATCCCAGAAATTAATCCACCTCCTCCAATTGCAACAAAAATCGCATGGATGGGTTGCTGATATTGCCGTAAAATTTCCATCCCGATTGTTCCTTGTCCGGCGATGACATGAGGATCGTCAAAGGGATGAATAAAGGTCAATCCTTTTTCTATTTCTAATTCACGGGCATAGCTATAAGCATCGTCGTAGGTGTTTCCATGTAACACAACTGCCCCGCCCCTCATTCTCACAGCGTCCACCTTGACTTGAGGCGTAGTTATTGGCATCACGATAATCGCTTTGGTTCCCAAGCGATTGGCTGCAAGGGCGACTCCTTGAGCATGGTTCCCCGCAGATGCCGCGATTACACCCTTTGCTAATACATCTGGTGGCAGTTGCACCATTTTGTTATAAGCACCCCGTAATTTAAAAGAAAATACTGACTGCATATCTTCACGTTTCAACAGGAGTTGATTATTCAGCCGCGCCGATAAATTTGGTGCATACTCAAGTGGTGTTTCCTGAGCAACATCATACACACGGGCAGTCAGGATTTGGATTAGGTAGTCGCAAAACATGGGCGTCAAGGTGTTAGCAAATGCTGGATGGAGATTAATTTTATGTTACAAGCGATCGCACTGGTTTTATTTCAAATTGAATTGCAATAAGTATAGTGTTGCTGATGAATATAACTTCTTCATTTATGTTAAAGTATGCGTGGAAGATGAAATTCGGCTATGTAGTTTGTTTTTATATATACTTGTATTACAGACCTCTCCGGATCTAAATCTCTACACCTTTTGATTCTGGACACATTTTATGTCAATTTACGTCGGTAATCTATCTTATGAGGTTAAAGAAGATGACCTCCGGCAAGTCTTTGCAGAATACGGAACTGTCAAAAATGTTCAATTGCCTATCGACCGAGAAACAGGTCGGGTAAGAGGTTTTGGCTTTGTAGAATTGGAATCAGACGCACAAGAACAAGCGGCGATTGATGCCCTTGATAATGCTGAATGGATGGGTCGAAATTTAAAAGTTAATAAAGCCAAGCCCAAGACAGATGGGGGTTCCTCTGGTGGTAGACGAGGAAACTATGGTGGTGGCGGTGGTGGTGATTCTCGCCGCTATTAAGTCTAAAAGCAAGAATTTAACTCTAAGGTCTTGAGGGCAGACAAGGCATCTGCTTTTTTTGTGATTTTGTTGACTTGAGTGTTGACCACAACCGAACCACTAATTTAAGTCATTTAGTAAACGTTATAGTATACTACAACCCAAATAATCACAGGCGAAAGTGAAGGGATTGAATCAGCCTTACGTCGATTTAAGCGGGAAGTATCCAAAGCGGGGATTTTTCCAGATATCAGAAAGCACCGTCACTTTGAAACGCCCCTGTAAAAGCTCAAACAGCGTAAGAGAAGTTTCCGCAATTCATTATAACTGTCTCTGATGAAGCCATGCGTTAGCGTCGGCGATCGCAGGTATCGTTTTTGTAATAGGTGTAGCAACCATGAACCCAGAAGCTAAACATATTGTTAGCGAACTAAGGCATAAGTTCTACTCTAACTTTGCTGCTGCTATGAGTATGCCAGTGATTATAACTGGTACATCTTATAGTAGTAATTCACCGATCGCATCTTGGATGGATCATAGGCAAAGACTGAACTACATGAATGTATACGCTTATACAGCACCCGATGAATTTGTCCCATTTCGCCCATTCATTCTTCGACTGGCTATTAACAAGAGTGCTGGTAGAGTGACGGTGTTCAGAAAAGGACAAGTATGCCTGGGTCTAAATTTAGTGTGGGATTTCGAGTTAACTGTACTACCAAAAGAGATATTAGACTTTCTTCCCTGGATAGTTAACTTAGTTGAGGCCCATGATAAAGGTTCGCCATTGTTGCTACAATCACCACCCCATTCATTTCAATTAAAAGTGTCAGAGGTCGGGTTATTTAATAACGCGTGGACTCAGAAAGCTTGGCTGCTTGCGAATTCGACAATATCTTTATAGTAGGCTGTCAAGTTTCAATTGATGGGTAAGCAAGTTTGTAATCTGACTTTTCCCCTTCCTGATATAGGAAGCGGATTATACCATTTCATGAAATACCTGATACAAATGATTTATCTCTAACTCTTTTCCCTTGCCCCCTGCTGCCTATTTGTATCAACCTTAAAGTGAAATGGTATTAGGGGGTTAGGTTTTTGTCGGCTTTTCCAATCATCGCTGATTTTTACTTTCCTTAAATAATACTATCGATCGCAACTTAATATTACATTAATTTATCATCATCTTTCGTGTTCTTTCTACATAGTAATAATGCAAATCCAGTTAATACAAATAATCCTGGTAATGTATTAGATTCATTTAGTAGTGTTGGTTCTGACGCTGGTGTTACATCAATGTCAAAAGATGGGGTGGAGTTAGTAAAAGTAAATCCATTTGAAACAGTTATACTTTCTCTAAAACTTATTCTTTAATCAAAGTAAAATTTTATTCTTTACCAAGTATTTACATACTCTTTACTTGAATCATTCATCTGTCTTTAGAAAGATTTTTATTTGAACTTCTATATACACATTTGACATATTAATGACACAACACTGACATAGATATAAATAAAATCTTAAAAAAAAAAGAACTGTCAGTTAATGAATTAATCTAATTAAATTCATCACAATTAAGTCAAACAATTAAGACTTAAATCTCAAAATGCTCTCAGTAGTTCACGAGAGTAAACTTGGCTATTTGGGAAAGTGTTTTAACCCTTCCCCTTTAACCTTTAATATGCACCCCAACCTGAAAAAGCACATTTTTGGGTTGGCAGACTAGTAGGGCGCTCGCAGTTTTTCAAATTAACTTTGATCTCTTTCTACAGGTAAACAGCAGAAAAATGCTTGCAGACTTATATCTGATGTCAAATTTTATACGATTTTAAACAATTGGAGTAATCGGAATGTCTACATTTACCGTCACTAATACAAATAACAGTGGTACAGGTTCACTGCGGCAGGCAGTGCTAGATGCTAATGCTCTTTCAGGAAAAGACATCATCAATTTTGGTGGGCTGTTTACAGATGGGCTGGCTCATACCATCAGTCTGCCTGGTAGTAGTCTGAGTATCACAGACAACCTGACTATTGAAGGCACAAATCCGAGCTTACTAACTATTAAGGATGATAGTGCGTCTCGTGTTTTTGACATTGCCAGTGGTGTAACATCTGCAATCAACGGGCTGACTATTACCAATAGCTACGATGAAGCTGGAGGTGGTGGTGGGATCTCCAATGAAGGCGTTCTTACCTTAAGCAACAGCATCATCACTGGCAACACAGCAAAGAGCAACACAACAGACCCCGATAACGGATACCTCCTCGGCGAGGGCGGCGGCATTCACAACACTGGCAGCCTGACAGTGAACCACAGCATCATCACTGGCAACACAGCAGATCAGGGCGGCGGCGGTATTTACAATGATGGAAGCCTGACCGTGAACTATAGCACTATGACTGGCAACACAGCAGATCAGGGCGGGGGCGGCATCCAAACCAACTATTTTGACGGTACTTCGATGATGCCTATAACAACCTTGAACTACAGCACCATCGCTGGCAACACAGCAAGTAGCGGTGGCGGCATCCAAAGCAGTGGCAGCCTCACCGTGAACTACAGCAGCATCACTGACAACACAGCAGCATATAGCGGCGGTGGCATTCAGAGTGACGACAACCCCGTAACTGTGAACCACAGCAACATTAGTGGGAACACAGCAGAGTACGGCGGCGGCATCAACATCACGGACGGTATCGGGGGTACTCCAATATCAGTGAGTAACAGCAGCATTAGTGACAACACAGCAAGTAACGGCGGCGGCATCTATATTACCGGGGGTACTCCAACTCTATCAGTGAATAACAGCAGCATTAGTGACAACACAGCAGGTAGCGGCGGCGGCATCTATATTGACGGCGACAACCCACTCTCTGCCACTATAACCGTGAGTAATAGCACCATTAGTGGTAACTCGGTACTCGGCGACGGCGGTGGAATCTATGATGGTGCCCCAGCCAATGGTATATATGATACCACTGGCGCTATCATAAATTTCCCCGGCTCAATCCCTTATAGTATCAATATAATTAACAGCATCATTAGTGGCAATTCGGCACAAGATGGCGGCGGTGGTGGTATTTATAACTACAACGGACAGTACAGTAATGCTACCTCCAGCACTATAAGCGTGAGTAACAGCATCATCAGTGGCAACACAGCACAATATGGCGGCGGCATCTATAATTTGGGTATTATAACCCTGAGTAATAGCATCATAAGCGGTAATTCGACATCCCTTACCTCCCCCCTCCTGACCCCGAGCTTGTTGAACCGAACGTTATTGATTCGGGGACAAACGGCGGTGGCATCTATAACGGGGGCTTTACCTACCCCGTCTACAAAGACCCTGATAATGTAGCTTATGGCAAACTAACGGTGATTAATAGCATTATTAGTAACAATTCTGCATCTAGTGGAGGCGGCATCTACAATAATGGTATCCTATCAGTGAGTTACAGCAGCATTAGTCATAACTATGCCAGGGACTACGGTGGTGGGATCTACAACTCTAGCTCTAACGAATTCAGCCTCTCCTACCCTGACTTTAACGAGTCCAGCAAGTACAATACATTAGGCATCGTTACGGTGACTCATAGCAGCATTAGTGGCAATACGGCACTTACTGCCGGCGGTGGCATCTACAATGATCCTGACCAAGACTTTGGCAAGATAGTGGAATTCCTTAAAGGCACTGATTTGTCAGCTAATATTACATACGACGGCTTAGGCATCGTTCAGGTGAGCTATAGCGTTATTAGTGACAACCAGGCACACTTTGGCGCTGGGATATACAACAATGCCACCTTAACAGTAGGCAACAGCATTATCAGGCACAATAAAGCTTTCGGAATCGAACTCAGTTCTAGTAAATTCGAGTCTGGTAAGGGTGGCGGTATTTACAACTCTAACTCTAGCTATGCCACTGCCACAATAGACTACAGCATCGTAGCTTGTAACTTTGACACACCCGAAGAGGATTCAAATAAGTTTATTAAGCTTGATAATATTGTAGGTAAATTCATCACCAAAGGTTCGTTAGTGAGAGTTTAGAACAATATTATTTTTGTCAAATTGTAATTTCGTAATTATCTATGAAAGCTTAAAATAGTGCATTAGACATCTCCGAAAAAGAATTGTTTTGACGTAGCACTGCTACGTCTCTACAAGGGTTATGGGTAACGCATATTTAATTTATGGAGATGTCTATTAGATGTAAGTTGGGTGGAGCGGAGCGCAACCCAACGTATATCAGGATGTTGGGTTACGCAAAGCCTCCACCCAACAAAGCAATTTTTTCACAACTTTGAGAAATCACCACCGTCCTAACCTATGTGACTACGGCTATATTTAGCCTTCTTCAATTGATTTAGATAAAGTCTAGCTTAGAAAAAATTGATTTGGGTAGCATTCCATGTACACCTTTTTGGGGACTGTTTACAACTTGAGTAATGTGAAAATTCACAGCTAAACTACATAATACATAAGCATCCTCTGGCGACAAATTTCCGAAGCGTTCCAGAAAATCAATCATGTTTTTTAAAGCCAATTCTAAGGCTTCATCTAAGGTTTGAGCAAAGCCCATTGTGATGATATGAGTTGGAGTTTCGGCAATTGGTGTTGTTAGTTGTAAATTCTTGCGAAGTTTCAGTGTGATTCTACCGTTCATGGAAGTTTCAATGGCGGTGACATTTACTTCGCCGTCTCCTTGTGCCGAATGTCCATCACCAATGGAAAATAATGCACCTGGTACGAAAATTGGCAAAAATAAACGAGAACCAGCTTGCAGTTCCCGATTGTCGATATTACCACCGTAAGAACCTGGTGGGATAGAAGTTCGAGAGGTTTCTGGAGTAGCGACACCAAGAATTCCAAAAAACGGTTTGAGGGGAATTTTTATGCCAGCACCTACCGGAAATTCAGCGATATTGTTTACCAAATTTAGAGGGATGAATCTCAAAGCAGGCTGAGGAAACTGATGTGGTAAAGCTCCCCAACCTCCACGAATGGCATTGAAGCCGACAGGTAAACGAGGTGCGATCGCATCTAATTGTACTTCTAAAACATCCCCTGGTTCGGCATCGCGCACATAAATCGGACCTGTGAGTAAATGCGGCCCTCCAGCAATTTTTCGTTCCGGGAGAAGATTTTGGCAGATGTCGAGAAATTCTGGTGTGAGAAACTCAGGTGGTGCTTTGTCGTAAACGTAGTAACCAGTATAAGTTTCTACGTCAACTGTATCGCCAGAGTCAATAATGAGTGCTGGTTTTAGCAGATTAGAAAAACCACCTAAATGCACAGTTTCTTTTGAGGCTTTTAAAATGTAATGAGTCACGTCGCTTTGCTCCGAATTCAAAATTCAAAATGACGCTCTCTACGAGACGCTGCGCGTAGCTTGCTTCCCCGTAGGGGTACGCGGACTCGCTAACGCTGCGCTAACAAAATTCAAAATTAATTGCTGAGTCTTAACACAACATAAGGCGAGTTAATTGCTGAGGCTTGATTAGAACTGACTAATGCTTGGTAGATAAAAGCTGCTACTTGCGCCCGTGTAGCATTTGCAGTTGGCTTCAGTAACTTCACATCAGGATAGTTCACCACAATTTGCTTTTCAGTGGCGGCTGCGATCGGGCTACGGGCATAGTTAGCGATGTTAGAGGCATCGTTGAAATATTGCAGAGTACTTTTAGTATTGCCGCCAGAAGTATATCCCAAACCATTAGCGAGGGAAACTAAAACCTGTTCGCGGGGAATAGCTTGGTTAGGCTCAAAGCGATTACCAGGATATCCTGATAAGAAACTAATCGCATAAGCTTCCTGAATAGCACTAGATGCCCAATAGTTATTTGGCACATCAGTAAAATTGATTGCCTGCCGTCGCTGTGCTTTTTGGAAAGCTTTATCGACCATCGCAGCAAATTGAGCGCGTGTCACCGATTCTTCTGGGCGGAAGGTGCCATCAGGAAATCCAGCAATTACACCTCGCTGAGATAATTGTTGAATAAATTGTGCTGCCCAATAGTCAGATGAAACATCAGAAAAAGCAGTTTGAGCTAAAGATAGCGGGGAACATCCCACTTTGGTAACTTTCTCTTGTGAAGGATAAGTCACTGGTTCACAAGCAAAACTTGCGAACTTAGACTCTACATCAGTCCGTGTGGGCGGATTTTGTTTATCTAGTTGCGATTTCCAATCACCAGATATTTTTTCTATAGTGGGATGCTTACTTAAAAACTCTGAGTCTGCAACAATATCATGAGGCCCCTTAACACTTATCTTAGAACTATTTATGTAGATATTATAATCATAAACAACGTTTGTATTTTTAGTATTGTTATTAATATCCTTCCCAGGAAAAGCATAGAGAATGTTCCTGAGAATTCTGACATCAGATGATGTATGAGCAAATATTTGCCCACCTTTAATTTCTGGACTCTGATTATTTAAAACCGCTGTGTTATTTACAATATCAACATGATCGCTGAAAAAGGCATGAATCCCCGATCCACCATTATCAAATGTAAGATTGTTTTGAACTAAAGTACGTCCTTTATATGCACCCAGTTTGGGGTTGCCATCATTTCTTGTACTATCGATAATAATGCCATTACCGTCTGTGATCTTTCCAACTGCAATCCAAGGGATGTACATACGATTGTTGTAAGTTTTGTTGTTGGTAACAAACATCTTGTATCCTTGGTTGTTGTCAAAATTCCAATTGCTCAACATCGAAATGCCACTGCAACCATAAACACTATACCAGGCATTATCGAACACCACATTATTATCTATCGTCACATAGTCCGATTGAATCGCTGAAATACCTGCTCCTCCACACCCATGCACTTTGTTGTTGACAATACGTATATGGTGACTATGACCATTTTTTTGTCCATCCACATTTATGCAGTTTCCACTTGTCAGTGGATTTTGTTTGTTAGCCTTCTCACTCATCGCATAATCAAGGGTTATATTGGCATTGTTTCCTACTACTTCCAGCCCGTTGATCTCGATATACGAAGCTCCACTTGAAATTAGGATACCGTTCCATGTATTGTGTTGGATTTTTGGGAAATGCCCAGGATATGCTTTATACCTAATCCAGGCATTTGCAGTTCCAGAACGTTTAATACTTATTACACTCCCATCTTTGGGTGAATTTGTGTATACTCCGTTCATAATCAAGACTGTATCACCAGGGTTGGTAAGGTCTGCTGCCTTTTGAATTGTCCTAAAGGCAGATGATGTAGAAAGTCCGCTATTGTTGTCGTTTCCACTACCACTAACATAGTATGTTTTCGGTGTTGCATTCGCGCTGATTAGCCCACGACTGGATAAGCTAATTTCCTTATTAGTGGAAACCTGACGGACGTTTTCAGCTAAAGATACTTTTATCCTTTGTCCCGGAGCCAAAATATTTAATACTACGGGAATTGCTAGATATGCGCTTAAACCGAAACCTTGAATTACCATAAGAAAAGGCTCCTTTATCGTCACTACTTAATAAAAGTACCAGGATATTTCGTAAGTTTGAATACTCTTTTGGATAGAGAATACAATAGAGTCAAATTTACTAGCTATCCCATAGCATACTTAAATAAGTATTCCAATAAATACTGATACTAATTAAGACGATATAGAGGGAAAAGACTTGCTGTTAAATATAATTTTTTCGGGTTAAAAATGAAGGCGATCGCACACTATAGTTAAAGTGGCGATCGCCTATCATAGGTGATTAAATTCACGACTTGAATGAAGTTAAATCTAGTAGCGAGATGATGGTACTAAATTCAAGTTAGAATTCAGTGTGATCTTTAAATCCTGTTCAGGTCTAAGGACAAAAGCATTTACTTCTTTTTTCCGCAATAGCACACTCGCACCTGCACCCGCAGCCGCACCGAGAACAGGTTTTAAATCGTCAATTCTGCGATTACCAGTAACTAGCGAACCTAAAATACCAACACCCCCACCAATAGCTGCGTCAGTTAAAACCTGATTGGTGCTAGGTCCCTGTGTAACTTTTTGAGTTGTGCTATATGTCCGAGAAGTCGCATTAATCGACTGACGCTGACCGTTAGAAAATTCTAATTCTTGAGCTACGAACCTTACGCCTTTTCCTTGGTTATCATCTGTATTTCTTGTATCTCTTGAATAACTATCTAAGTCAACAGATTCTAGCCGTCCATGTACTTTAGTACCAGCAGGAATCAAGACATTTCTATTTCTGTCGATAATATCGTTGGCTATTCTCAAGGTTATAGATTTACTTTCTCCAGGAGCAATAGTAATTGTCTCTTTTTCATAGGTGACAGGAAGAGCAACTCCAGAAGGAATGGTAGCGTTTCCGTATTGCCCAGTTCTGTTTTGTCCAATGTATTGAGCATTAGCAGGAGCCAAGTTAAATAAGGGGCTAATGGCGCTTGTAGTAACGGCCATTGCCATAAATGCAGCGGTTCCATATTTCCATTGATGTAGACGAGTCATAGAAGGGCATCCTTTGTGTATGTGATGTATTTAATGACGAGGATTCACTGAGTTTGTTTCTGACTGTTTTTGAACCTGTCTATAGGCGTATTCCGAAGATAAAAGTACTTATTATGATGTGGAGTATCTGCGATCGCAATCACTCTTCAGAATTTTTATCCTGCTAATGTGCGTCACTCCAAATTAGAGGCGAAACACTTATAAGACGCAAATGAGTATCATTTTGTTCCAAAATGCTGTTTTACTACTCATGTCCACATATCTAAGCCATTGAATAGAAGAGAATAAGCTGACTGCGAACTCTATACTTTCATTTTAGATTGATTTGCTAGGACTTGGGAAATATTTTCGCTTTTTTAACGAATCATTCACTATCTGTTATATGGGTATTTAAGATTGCTGCTGGCGCTGTTTAATCTCTGCGATCGGTAAAGCAAAGTATCTTCTATTTGCTGTCGTACTTCCTTGCTGACATAACAATCGCTATTTAGGCAATCTACCAGTAATTGATTAGTAGTGTATCAGTAATTATTTCTGGTTTTTACTAAATTTACAATCTTCAACTTTACCCATTGTTCGGTTGCAGGGTTGTAAGTTTGGCTGTGTTTGTCCACAGCATCACGGCGATAACCGTTACCTGTATTCTTTGTCATATCTTTATCACCTCCTTCAGACTGATGTAAAACTGCTTTGACATTTTTTGTTATAATTAAATAAAATAGTATCAACAACTTTGACACCTGTAGCAATGCTCCTTCGCAGCCGCTACGCTAACGCTCTCAAGAATCAGCCATGAAAGAGATCATTGCTGCGAACCTGAACCGCTACCGTAAAAGTTTAGGCTTGTCTCAAGAGCAACTTGCAGAACAAGCTGGGGTAACTCGCCAGAGCATCAATAACTACGAGAACGCCAAAACTTTACCAGACAGCAAAATCCTCTCTGCTCTGGCGAGTGTTTTGGGCATTACACTTGATGACTTGCTACGCTCACAAAGTGAAGGGCTACCCAATTTCCGGTTCCGCGCTCATGTAACATTCGACACGGCAGTTGCTACAACGTGGGGAACCCGCGCAACGCACTGCCTCAAAAGTGCCCAGTTTGCGGCCCAAGTGCTACGAATGCTGCAAACTTATAACGCCCTAGAACAAGCCGTTGGCTTACCAAGCTACAGCCCGGAAAGTACACCTTGCCATCAAGTAGAAGGCAACGAAAAGCACATTCAGACAATAGCTGCTTTGTTTCGCCATCGTCTGGGCTTGGGAGATGCTCCCATTGCCAACCTGTTTCAGTCTGTAGAAGAAATCGGCTTAAAAGTTTTACGCTCCTCCGTTCCCATTAAAGGTTTCTTTGGTTTGAGTGCTTGTAGTGATATTGAAGGTGCTTTTGTTTTGGTGAATACCCATAACATCACCATTGAACGTCAATTGTTTACCCTTGCACATGAGATTGGACACTTAATCTTTCACCGTGTAGAGTACCAAGACATTCTGATTGAAGAAGGAACCTCATATAAAGAAAAAGCACGAGAAAAGGTGGCTGATTACTTTGCCAGTCACCTACTTGTTCCTCAAGCTGAATTTGAGCGAATGTACTCGCTTACCAAAGATATTGTCAAACTCAAACGGCATTTTCGGGTAAGTTACCTAGTCATCTTGAATCGTTTAGCAGAAATGGACATCATTGATTTTGCCAAAGAGAAAGCCAAAATATGTGCAATTTATAAAAAGCAACATGATGGTACATCTTTGCAAAATTCAATGGAATTACCACCAGCACTAATTGTGGAGGATTATACAGAAAATGAACGTTATGAATTTCTAATTTGGCAGTCCTTAAAATTGGGCAAGATTTCAGAGATGAAAGCAGCAGAACTTCTCAACTTAACTGTTGAAAAACTGCGGGTGCGTCGTCAAGAAAATGAGGTTTATGCAGTCGCTTAACGGAACAATTCTTGACGCAACAGCACTCATTGATTTTCGCTGGCTCAACGAGTGAGGGTGGCTACAACAGCACTACAGCCCGTTGTACATTGCCCAGGAACTTCTAGACTCAGATCAACTGGAACCCCCAACTCGCCAAGCTGCTAACCAATACTTAACACCTGTGGCTCTTTCCACAGAAGAGATGTTTGCCAGTTTTCTAGAATTTAGCGTCAGAGCGCCCCTTTTGAGTGTCGCGGATCGATCTACAATTGCTATTGCCCGTCATCAATTGCTGATTTGTGCTAGTGATGATGGGCTAGTTGTTGAAACCTGTAAGGCATACGGTGTTACCTACACCAGAACACTGCGATTATTGACTGAGATGGTAAAGACAGGACACAAAACAGTGATAGAGGTGACGACAATGGCTGATTCATTAATCAAGGAGCGGGGTAAACACATTTCTCCCAAAGTTTTGACAGATGGGACAATAAATTTACAGAAGTATGCCGCAAGCTAAAAAATAAAATTTATATTTTTTGCATAATTGTTATGAAATGAATATATCTAACCTCAATTAATCTTCAGATTACCCAAGTATTTTAAGCTTAAGTCTGGATGCAAAAGCTCGTATAAATATCGGCTTATTTGACCTCGGAGGTAAAAATCGAGTGCCTACGGAAGCTGATAACCATAATTTCCACCAAAAAACAACTGGAACTCCTTACGATATCTCTGTTACAGAGCTTGATAATCTGTTTTTGTATTTTACAGAATCTAAAGTAACAGGTGATTATATCGTTGGAACTGTAGCAGATTTTTGGAAATCAGAAAGCTGGCAATTTTCCGAAAACTTTTCTATCAGTACATATATTGAACTGTTGATACCTCGGTCAAGGTCAAGCGATGTCTAAGACGGGCTACGCCTACGCAACTAGCCAATGACAAATTAGATAAGAAAGATCCCCGACTTCTTTGAGAAGTCGGGGATCTGTAACTTTCAATTCTCCCAAATCCCATAAGAATGTTTTCTTCTCAGACAACAGCAAGAAATAACAAAAGCCTCCCGGAGAGTTTCATTTTTCTCCGAAGACAGTAAAACTTTTTCATGCAACAAGAAAAATTCACTCATCATATTGTAAATTTTTGTAAATTTGATGTCTTCAAGACTAGAAACCTGATATCTAGATAGCTAAACTAACAAACAGTGCATCTGTACTGTTAATTATTAAAAGTAGATGTGGCGCTATAGCGTGAATGATCCCAGTACAACTTATCCTCAAAAACTTTCTCAGTTACCGTGATGCAACTTTAGATTTTGGTGGTTTGCATACGGCTTGTATTTGTGGTTCCAATGGTGCGGGTAAATCTTCTCTTTTAGAAGCAATCACTTGGGCGATTTGGGGTGAAAGCCGCGCCACTGCTGAAGATGATGTGATCTATTCTGGTGCAAAAGAAGTTCGGGTTGATTTTACTTTCCAAAGTAACCAGCAAAAATATCGGGTGATTCGCACCCGAATTCGGGGAGGTACTAGTGTCCTTGAATTTCAAATAGAAATACCATCTGGGTTTCGCTCACTCACTGGCAAAGGGGTAAGAGCAACCCAAGATTTGATTTTAGAACACATCAAGCTCGATTACGATACATTTATTAATTCTGCCTACTTACGTCAAGGTCGTGCAGATGAATTCATGCTCAAGCGTCCCACAGAACGCAAAGAAATTTTAGCGGAGTTATTAAAACTCAATCAGTATGATGATTTAGAAGAACGGGCAAAAGAATCTTCTCGTCAATTTAAAGCAAGGGCAGTAGAGTTAGAGCGTTCTTTGGAGTCGATAAAAATTCAGCTGCAACAACGCGAAATTACCCAAGCGCAAAGAGTGGAGTTAGAAGCCGAACTAAACCAACTGCAACAGGTGCAAGCTTTTGATAATATTCAATTACAAAATTTGCAAGTTATCCAGCACCAGCGCCAAAATTGGGAACAACAACTCAATTTTGTAAAGCAGCAATACCAAAATCTTACCCAAGATTGCGATCGCCTCCAACAAGAGCAATCAGCTATTGGCTCTCAGTTATCAGATTTAGAAAAAATATTACACCAAGAAGCTGAGATTAAAGCTGGATACGCCCAATATCAAAGTTTACAATCTCAAGAAGAAGCCTTTGCTGTCAAATTTGAAGAATACACTCGCGCTGGGCAAACTCGCCAACAAAAGCAACAACAGCTTACCAAACAAATTCACGAAATCGAACGGCAACTACAACAAGCCCAAGCGCAGCTAGAAGCTTTGCAGCAACAAGAGCGAGACATTCAGCAAACTCTCACCAAGTCGGGTGAAGTTGAAGCCGCTTTGTCACAGCTAACCGCAGCCCGTCACCATGTTGCTCGTCTAGATCAACTGCAAATGCAAGTGACTCCTTTATTGCAACAACGAGCAACTTTACAAAGCCAACTCGATCGCACTCATGCTGGTTTAGTAGCGCGACTCGAACAACTCCAAAGTACTGAGAACCAATTGCAACGCCAGCACCGCCGCCAACCGCAACTGCAACAAGCGGTGATGGATGTAGCAATTCAGATTGAGGAACTGGAGAAAAAGCGAGTTTATCTGCAACGAGTCCAAGAAAAAGGGCAAGAAAGGCGGCACTTTATTGAACGTCTGCAAGCTCATCAACGGGACTATGAAAAACTGCTGGGAGAATTAGAGCAGAAATTGCAAATGCTCCAAAATCCTGAAGCACTTTGTCCATTATGTGAGCGTCCTTTAGACGAACATCACTGGAGTCGAGTGGTGGAAAAAACCCAAAGTGAGTTAGAGGATACTCAAGGGCAGTTTTGGGTAGTCAGAGAACAAATGGCTGTGTCTGACCGAGAAATTCAGGTACTTAGGCAGGAATATCGCGATATATCCCAACAATTGGCGAGCTATGATGGTTTACGCGAACAACGGGGACAGTTGGCAGCACAATTAGAAGCGACAACTGACGTGCAACAACAGTTACAACAAATTGCTGCCGAAAAACAGCATTTAGAGCGATCGCTCCAAGCTGGTGATTACGCTCCCGATAAACAAGCCGAACTCCGGCAGCTAGACCAATATCTGCAACAAGCTAATTATAATGAACAAGACCACGCCCTGGCGCGGAGCGAAGTTGAGCGGTGGCGCTGGGCAGAAATTAAACAGGGACAAATTAAAGATGCGACTAAGCGACAAGCACAACTATTAGCCCGAAAACCAGAATTACAAGCGACTATTGCTCAATTACAAGCCAAAATTCAGCAAGATCAGATTGATTCTGAATGTGCTAAACAAATCGCCGCTCTTGAGCGTCACATTGCCGAAATTGGCTACAGTTCTGAGCAGCACAACAATTTGCGTATAGCTGCAAAGAAAGCTCAATCTTGGCATTTGCGGTATCAACAACTGCTATCAGCCCAGCAGCAGTATCCGCAACTCCAGACGAGATTGCAAGAGTTAGGGGAGTCTAGAAGCGCCAGATTAACCGAGCGGCAAAAACTCGGCGGCCAAATTGAAAGCATTATTCAGCAACTACAAGCAACAGCTAACCCATCTGCCCAAATTCAAGCTTTAGAGCAGCAGTTAGCAATCCGTAGACGGCAACTCGATGAGCAAATAACCAAGTTGGGGCGTTTAGAACAACTGGCGCATCAACTGGAAACGTTGCAAATTCAGTATGAAGAACAGCAGCAGCAATTACAAGCTTGCAAGCAGGAATATCGTGTTTATCAGGAATTAGCGCAAGCTTTTGGTAAAAATGGTATCCAAGCACTGATGATTGAGAATGTGTTACCGCAACTAGAAGCTGAGACAAATCAACTACTTTCGCGGTTGAGTGGAAATCAGTTTCATGTACAATTTATTACTCAAAAAGCTAGGCGCAGTGCTAAATCAACCAAGAAAAATGCCAAGCTGATAGACACCTTAGATATTTTAATCGCCGATTCTAGAGGAACACGAGCTTATGAAACTTACTCTGGTGGGGAAGCATTTAGAATTAACTTTGCCATTCGTTTAGCTTTGGCAAAATTATTAGCGCAACGGGCGGGGGCGGCGTTGCAATTGTTGATTGTAGATGAGGGTTTTGGTACACAGGATGCTGAAGGATGCGATCGCTTGATTGCCGCAATTAATGCCATCTCTTCCGATTTTGCCTGCATCCTCACTGTCACTCACATGCCCCACCTCAAAGAAGCCTTCCAAGCCAGGATTGAAGTGAATAAAACTCAAGAAGGTTCACAGTTGAGCTTGTCAATTTAATCAAATCTTCCCAGTCCCCAATCCCCAGTCCCCAATTTAATTGAATTTTACCCGTGCATCAATACCTAATGAGCGGAGCTTTTTTGTTAGCGTTTCTGCTTGGGTGCGATCGCTAAATGCTCCAGCATTCACATAATCCCCTAAATTGGATTGCTCCGCAACAGCATTGGGTATATATTGTTGCACTTTACTCAGAGTATCATTATTGGAAATTGGAATTATGACTCTGTAAGGATTATTAGCAACCAAGGTGTTGCCATTGGTAACAGGCACTACATATTCATTGGCAGGAGGTAATATATAGCGACCATTATTCTCAGTATAATTGCCCCCAGTTGAACCATTCAACCCTAACGCTTCCCAAGTTTCCCAATCTACATTTCCAGTCGAATTAAGTCGAGAAGATTGCTGGAATGCAATCACAGACTGTCTGGTATAATCGTTGAAAATTCCATCAGGGTTAGTATTAGAGAAGCCCAATTGCCCCAAACGCTCTTGAACTAATCTGACATTCTCTCCGCGATCGCCTAAAGTTAGATAATCTCTGCCCGATTGTTGAGTACCACCGGAGGCTCTACGCACTGAGTCCAAAACTTGGGCATTGGCGATGCCATCAACAGCTAGGCGGTTATTTCGCTGGAATGCAATTACAGCTTCTCTAGTCATTGGGCCAACATTTCCAGTGGCATTAGCATTTAAATAACCTAACTGCCGCAAACGCACTTGGAGTTCTCTCACCTGTTGAGTGGAAAGACTCGATCTTCCTGAAGTCTGAGAGGAACCCGCTAATGCGTTCCAAGTTTGTTGATTGACAATGCCGCTAGCAGGTATACGATAATTCCGCTGGAATGCAATTACAGCATCTTTAGTAATTCGTCCAAAATTCCCGGTGGGATTAGCATTAAAGTAGCCTAACTGCCGTAGACGCTGTTGCAATCTTGTCACGGCTGCACCAGTTTTACCTTGAGAGAGAGTAGGATATTGGCCAACTGGCGATGCCTGGATTGGGCTGCGCCTAAGCAATGTGCGATTAGAAGTTCTACTCTGACATGCTCGTTGCAAGGCTTGTTGAGTACTAATACCCACAACTCCATCAGCAGTGATTCTATTTGCTTGCTGAAATTTGATCACAGCATTTTGAGTCAAGCTAGCAAACTTGCCACTCACCGGGCCGTTAAAGTAGCCTAATTTTTTTAAACACCTCTGGCTGCTGCTAACTTCTGGCCCATTACTTCCTATTTTCTGAAGTGCTAAAGCTTGCCCAGCAATACTTAGAAGCCCCGTAATCAGTGCCACAGATAAAAGACGTATCGCCGCACTGCTAGATAACTTTTTCCAATTCAAAAATTTGAAATTAGCTACGGTAGGAACAACCTTGACGCTTTCAGATGCCTCATATTCCAAGGCGATCTCAGTTAAATAGCTATCTAACCCTGTTTTCACTTGCTTTTTTCAAGTTATTGCTAAACAGGATTATACCACGTTCTCTGTATTGTGCTTGTTTTTAGTATGATTCTTTACAATAAAATCCCCAAGTTAATTATGATATACAAACTTCTTTTACATCCACCCCATCCCTAAAGGGAGGGGATTCTAAGAAGTTACCTTACCACGCTGAGAGGCTCGGTAAATTGGGAGCATCCACTTTTGGCGGATCGCCCTCAGACTAGAAGTCTGGGGCTATACAAACTAAACCCACCTGCGCGGGTTTCAGAGAGTCCGCGTAGGCGGACTTCGTTTGTGTAGCCGCGATTTCCAATCAATTTTGCTGATGTACCAAGCAACTATTGGGCATCCAGCGCAATTGGGCAAGCTTATACTATTGGTTTCTTGGCAGGTTATCCTGGCAATCTCTTTAGACCAAACGAAGCTATTCCCCGCGAACAGGTTTTAGTTTCCCTCGCTAACGGTCTGCAATATAGCCCCAGTGGCAATACTGAAAGCACTCTGCAATATTTCAACGATGCCTCTAACATCGCTAGCTATGCCCGTAGCCCGATCGCAGCAGCAACCGAAAAGCAAATTGTAGTGAACTATCCGAATGTGAAGTTCCTGAATCCAACTGTAACTGCCACTCGCGCCCAGGTAGCAGCTTTCATCTATCAAGCATTAGTTAGTTCTAATCAAGCTTCAGCAATTAACTCGCCTTATGTTGTAGCTGTTGGGTCTACTACCCCAACACCCGTATCAGTCACAATTCCTCAAGGAACTGCTATTGCTGTGAAGTATGAGAAGGCCGAAAAAATTCTAGTGACAAAGGATGAAACATCACCTTTGACATTGACAGTATCGCAAAACGTGCTTACGCAAGACGGATCTGTAGTGATTCCTGCTGGTAGTCAAGTTATTGGTCAACTCAAACCTGCTACTGGTGGTTCTCAATTCGTTGCCCAGAAACTGGTTTTAACCAATGGTCAAGAGTATCAGCTTAATGCTACTTCTGACGTGATTACCAAAACTGAAACCGTCAACAAGGGTACTAGTACTAGTGCAATTATCAAGGATACTGTATTGGGCGCAGGTGCAGCAGCTGCGGTTTCTGCTGTTACAGGCGATCGCGCTATTGCCACAGAAGAAGTCTTGGGTGGCGCTGGTATCGGTGCATTGATTGGTCTGTTCTTCGGTAAGAAGAGTGTTGACTTAATTGCCATTGACCCAAATACCGATTTACAAATGACAATCAATCAGAATTTGTTGGTTTCACTTAAATAGTTATTAGTCCAAAGTTGTAACCCACAATCTGTTCGTATAGATTAGAAATAGGAGTGAAAATAAATGTAGAGACGTAGCAGTGCTACGTCTCTACAAGGGTTTTAGCCAACGAATAATTAATTTATGGAGATGTCTATTATTCTTGGGCTAACAGTTTACTGAATCTCTTTCAAAGCCTTGCTTGATCAGCAAAGCCAAAAAATCCTTATTTGGAACCAACCACCGAAAAACAAGGTTTTAAATATTCTCTGATGAGAGGAATAAAAGAGCATTAATCTGTTAATCTAAAATCAAATTGTAATATTAGTGTAAGTGCTGTATATTGTAGCTATATAGCATGTCACCCTAGTTTTTTCACCAAACTCAGCATTTTTATAAAATTTCTGAAACTTAGTTTCAGCAATAACCTCGCGCTATTTTTTATTGATTAAAGTGATGTAACGGTATCGGTTGGATGAGAAGGCTAAAGTCCTTACTGTAAAATCATTTCAGCAAAGTTTTTGTATCTCACTCAACTGCACACCTCCACAACAGCACTCCAGACGTAAGACAAGACTAATTTTTCTAGGATTTCTTAAAAATAATTTTAATGTTGGTACTTTCGCTCAAACGCTCAAATTAATCAGGTGGTAGAGAAAGGAGATAATGCTTATGAATCAAGATTTATTAGATATTATTAAATTACTTCAAGGATTTGTCCCTGGAGTGAAATTTACAGGTATCGAAGCTCTGGATCTAAAACTAGCAGATAAAATCGATATATCTGTTAATTTTAATTTCGGTATAATAGGTAATCAAAATAAGCCTATAGCTATAATGACTCCCAGAAATTCTAAAAGTAAAAGCTTAGAAACTTCGGTAGAGAATGTAAATGAATCTATTGCTTTTCTTCCAACTAATACATCAAAACAACAGAAAATAGAACCAGGAAGCAACATCAAATTAAATATTCAAAGTGTTCCTTTCAGTAGTGGATTACATTTAATCATTAATCAAAGAAATTGGTGGGATAAAAAAGGAAACCCAGAAGAGAAATCAGTGCTAATTGACAACATTAAATTAATCCCCATAGAGGAAAACGAGTGGGCATTGATTAAAACAATCGAAAATGCAGAACAATTTGGATTATGTCTTAATATAAATGGGGTTATAGAGTTAGAATTTCCCAGAAATAGTTCAAAACGATTTATAGATATAAATAATTTATCACCAGAATTGTCCGAAAACTTCAAGTTTACAGAGTATAAAGCTGGTGAAATTATCAAGCTCGAAGTAATTCCTGACTTAGTATTCTCATTAGAGAAAAACATAGTTAAAAAAACAATCTTAATTGAATATAAACCCAAAACCTCTCGTAAAGAATATTTTCTCTTTATTTTAGCTCAGGAGTAAATTACTATGTACTTAGAAAAAGAAGATAACCTTAAGCAAGAAAATGATAAGTATTCGTTTAAAACATTAGGGGGTAATAGCCAAAATTTTTATTTGACACTGGATGAAAAAGGGCAGCCTATTAAACTTGGTGACGGCACTTTTGGCATAGTATTTGCAGTCCACGATAGTAATAAAGAAGACAGATTTGCTGTTAAACTTCTTTACGATCATAAGGTCGATCAGTCACGTTTTGAAAATGAAATTAAATCAACACAAGAACTTACGCGAGCCAAGGGAGAGAGAAAAATTTTTGGTGTTATCAGAACAGTTGGTTCGACTAATTTATTTCAAGAATCAAATGTATATAAGACACTAAAGGGATTTTTTGAGCCATTAAGAATCTCAAACTATGCTCTAGTAACCGAGAAGTATGATGCAACACTAAAAGACATTTTAGAAAGAGACGGTAAACAAAATACAGAAGAGGATAAATCTCAAAACATTACTCTTGGGAACCTTACAGGATATGAGATTCTTAGACAGATGACCTTTGAAGAGCGTATAGCTAATATACTTCCATATTTAAAAGATATTGCTCAAGGTCTTGTAACTCTTCATAAAGCTGGTCTGTTACACCTCGATATGAAACCTGCAAATATTTTCGTAAATGAAGAGGGTTCTGAGGTTAAGGCTGTGATTGGTGATCTTGGTTTTCTCTTACCAAAAAGAGATCCAATAACTGCATCTTTGCCAATAGCTAATGCAGAGCTACCTCTTGGAACACGTCACTACCGTTCACCTGAACAAAAAGACTATTTTGATATTTGTGATGCAGATATTCAAGTAGATACCGAGAACCATAAAGTTGAGCTTATTAGTACCGATCCTAAACTTCGTGATTCAATTATTGGAAATAACGATTTTGTAGTTTTTAGTAAGAATAAAGAACAGTATGAAATTGAGTCAATCTCTCTTGACGATAACTCATCAATACGTATTTTTTTGAATGTAAATAATGAGGTTATTAAAAATATTAATAATGATCATAAAACACAGATTTTATTGTACAAACGGCAAGGCATACAAACTGATCTATTTGGTTTGGGAGCTATTTTCTTTGACCTACTTACTTGTGGAGAATCGCCAGAGCGTTTTTATGATAATATTCGAATAATCTATGACAAAAAGGAGAAGAAAGTTGATGAAATAATGGAAGACTATGAAAAGGTTTTTACTCTTCAATCTAGTGAACCAAGTTTAGTTCAGGTATTTGAGCCTTTTAAGCTTCATAAAAATTCAACAATATATGCTCCTCGCGAAATTGTTGAAATTATTCTAAAGTGCATACTTTACAAAGCAGGAAATACTTTTTATACCCTTAGCGATGAAAGTTCTGAGAAAATAGCTGTGCAGCTTGTGCTTGATAAAATACTGGAATTGGAACAGAGTAGAAATTTCGACTTTAGAAGAACAAATAATAGTCTTTATCGCCGCAATTGGGAAAAGCAAAATAATTCACCTACTCCAAGTTTTTTAGAAGCACTCAAAGAACTACAGAATTTGGATAAGGATAAATTACCTGCTCGTTTTGTCAGAGGATTTTGGTATTTGGATAAAATATCTGAGTTAGTTAATCGCTCTGTCCAATCTTCATCCTCGCAGAATTCATTCTCATTTAGTGAGTTACATCCTACAAACTTGGTTATTAGAGAGACAAGTGGTGAACCAGAAAATCTAACTATAAGGTTTCAGGCATACAAGACGGAAGAGTATTATAAAAAAGATTTAAGAAGTGACTCTGTATATACAAAAATTACTCGTGATATGGGAAATCCCTTTGTTCCAAATTATTTAGCGTTTCTGCGTCGGAAAATTAAAATTAAAACTAAAGAATTAGAGAATCAAAAACATGAATATCAATTTTTAGATTCGTCTTCTTATAGAAAGAATATTGAAAAGGGAGATTGGATTATAATAAAGCCTCAAAATAACACTACAAATGTATTGTTGCAAGTTGAATTTTCTGAAGGCCCTAATTTAACTTATAAACACGTCTCGTTTAAGGAAGAAAATAAAGATGAAGTATCGAGAATTATAAACAATATTACTAATAGTGAGATAGTCAGGGAAGTTGTGTACTACCAAAATATCGAACCTTGTGTTTATTATTTAAACATGATAGGTATTTATATATATAATATATTTTTCGTAGGCATTGAAAACAATACTTACAGTAAACCAGGAATAAATGATATTATTAATAGTCTTTTGACTATTAATAATTCTCTTAAAAATAAGAAGATAAATATAATAGAACCATATAATGATAATGAACAAAAAAAGAACTTTTTTGATAGTTTTAGCAAGCGCCCAAAAAATCTAAAGACGTCTAAAATTAAAGAAATTCTTGAAAGAGTTGCTTCTATCTATCTAAAGTTGACTATTCATGAAAGTGAGAATTCCTATTATAATAGTCGCAAAGAAGATAAGGAGCGAATTACTTTACTGCTTGAAGACCTTGAGAAACTAAAGCGTAATATTACTGATTTTATCAATATCGATGAAGTCCAAACTGTCCTCCTTAGATCATATCTTAGTGATGAGTCGCTTGAAAAAATACCAACACTGTCTGAATTAATAAATAATAGCCCGATAGGTGTATCTCTAGAGTTTGATAAGCTAACTTCTTCGCTGGTTGAAGTACAGTCAGGTAATATGACAATACGCTTGGATGATATGCTAACTCTTTAAATGCTGACTATAAATGTGAATAATACTTAGCTGTTTGATTGTTAAAAGTCATAATCATAGGTTAGGATTTTGAGCAGTCTTAAAGGTTAAAGAAAAACGCGATCACCTGTTCTGAATAGACTAACTTTTAGCTTCCGGCAACCAAATAATAAAGGTAGTCCCCGGCGCATTGGGTGAAGTTAGCTTAGAGTTGATTGCAGGGCTGAAAACCTCGATTTCCCCCTGCATTTGCTCTATTAATTGTTTAGCGATCGCTAACCCCAAACCTGTACCTGGGATTTCTGTTTGCCCTTGTACACCCCGATAATGCCGTTCTCCAAGATGTTCTAAATCTTGGGGTGGAATTCCTGGGCCATTATCACTAATGACTATTCCCTGAAAATTCGCTTTTTTTTGCCCCGCCTGAATCAAAATTTTACCACCAGTGGGAGTGTATTTCAAAGCATTATCAATAATATTAGTTAACACCTCTCGTAATGCTTTGACGTTGGCACGTACTAGAGATGAATTTTGTTGAATTTCAGTTATGAGTTTTAGCTTTCGCTCTTGGGCGATCGCTTTGGCTGATATTAACAATGGTTCTAATATATCTGCTAACGAGCAGTCAACTGCTTTATCTCCCGTTCCCGGCAATAATAGCGGCGGTTTCGCGTCCTTTTGGATAGTTGCTTCTACAAATACTTCATCTTCTGTCAGAAGTGGTGCTAAATCTGTCTCTGTCAAGTCAATTACTTGCTCAAATTGTTGCAGCAATTCTTGGAGGCGATCGCTTTCCCGCACAATACTATTTGCCACATCCCGGTTAGCGTCTGCTGGCCGTAGTCGTTTCAATAGCAGTTTACCAAAAGTCCGCAACGCCGTTAATGGGTTACGAAACTGATGCAACAGGTTATCCAGTAAATCGCGCTGTTTTTCTTGAAGAATTTGTTGCTCACGCAACTGCTGCTCAAACCAGGCTCGTCTCTGATCTAAAATACATGCGATCGCTAATGTTTGGGCTATCCGTTGAATCTGACTTTGCTCATGTTCATTCCACGCCCGATCTTTCCTACCTGTCACTAGTAACCCCATCATCACACCCTCATAGACCAGAGGTAAAACAATTTGGTTGCCACTAAGTAGGTATTCCTCTTTTAGATCGGGTTGAGACGCATCTGGCATCTCAGACTCCCGTGACGAATTTGGAGATTCTAAACCTGTTGTCAATAACCTTCGGTGATGATTGGGTAATACAAACACATTTCCAACTTGAATTTGCTTGTATGCCGTCGCTTCAGCAGTCTCCTCCCCTGGCGGTAATAATGCTGTTTCGGGGTAAATTACCACAGGAATAAGTTTTGCATCGCCGGCAGGAGTTTCTACCAATTCTTGTGTTAAGTACACAATACTTAAAGTTGCTCCCAGCCCTTGGGTTAGCAGTGCTATTTGCTCTCGACACAGAGCAAGAAAATCGGAACTGGCAGACATTAACATTTTTTAGCTCTTGCTCAAGATTATAGATTTTGAGGCATGATGTAAGAGAGGATACTTAATTTTTACCTCACTCATTTAATAAAGCTTAACTAAAATCTTCTTAGAGATGGTTTCTACTAAGGGATTATATTCTTAGGTGATTTTGTTTTGTCTATGTTCAAAGATATTAACTTTCTTATATTAAAAGGTTAAAAACTATTGATATTCTGAACTAGAACCTATATAATGACGACGGATTTTGTAGCTATCACTACAATCTATAGCTTGAAAGAGGAGGACAATAGATTGGCAAGGAGACGCAAAAGGAAGAGTCGTCGTCGTCAGGAAGGACGGCGCATTTTGGAACACGTGCCTCAATATAGCATCGAAAGTGGCGAAGAAAAGCCTGTGACAGCAGCGAGAAGATTCATTCAAGCTGAAGGAATTTTGCCACCAGCGTTGCTACTCGTAAAGCGCAATGAACACACCACAGATCGTTATTTCTGGGCAGAAAAGGGACTGTTTGGTGCTCAATACGTAGAGGAAAACCATTTCTTGTTTCCTAGTTTGAGGGTGTTAGAACCTTCGCCAGGTCAGGAACCTCTTGCTTTAGCTGGTAGGTGAACCTATAAATGGTCATCTTAGGCATTGAATGTGGCTCCTGACTATCATTAACTGGCAAAATTGCTAAGTTTATGCAAAATTTAATTTTTTTTTAGTTTGTAGCTGATTTGCCAGTAAATCTAGTCCAGGTAGTTGGAAAGTAAACCTGTCTCAAACCACGCTAGATTGCATGGGTTGATACTATTTTGATGATGCAGAAGGGAGTAGGTATAGAGCCAGGCGCGTTTAAAAGTGCTAGTGAAGTTGCGCTCTTATGCCGTAGATATTGAGAAAGCTCTGTCAATGAATTTAAGTTAATGAATTTAAATTTTTTCCCCACGACACAAGTCGTGGGGAAAACTGACAAAGCATTGGTCTTGATTTCCTCCTTCCTACTTTCCATTGCCGAAAGAGTAGGTCAGGTCAGAAGTCTGCATATCATAGTTAAAAGATGGTCACGAAAATCAACAATTATTTCCCAGGCTTTAGCTGTAGAGTCCTCTGCAACTCACTGAGTTCATCTCGATGGGCAACTACGGTGATCCTACTTGAGGAGGTTTGTTCGCTCTGAGTTGTTTCTACTTTGAGCGACACCTTCTCAAGTCTTCCAGACTTTTTCCAATAAAATAGACCACTTAAGGGCGACAGCAGAACCATAGCCAGAACAACGGTACTCAGGCGAGGAAAAAGCAGGTATACAACCAAAGATAGACAAATAATCCCGGTAGCTGCGAGTAAAGTTAGGAATATAGCTAAGAACCAACTGGGGCGAACAAAACCTTCAAAAGTCACTTGGTTTTGTTCTCGGTCTACCGCTGCCACTCGGTAAGACCGCGATCGAAAATACTCTTTTAATTGAGACATCAAAGCAGCTTCGTCTTGCTCAGATACCAGTCGCGCTATTTCTGTGCGGTCTTTAGTCGAGGCGCGAATAAAGAAAAACAGCCCAACCGATAACAACAAGGTTAGCAGGAACGTAGATGGCAGAATAGCAGTATCCATAACGAATTGTTAATGTTTGACTGGAGGAGACTTATTCATTATCAATTATTCGTTATACCAATTTGAACAATGATTACGACAAACTGAGCGCCAAAAAGCGATTACCAGCGACTCTTCCAAAATCTAAAATCTAAAATCTAAAATCCTATTACTTTGTCCTCCCGTTAATGTAGTGTTGCCAAAGAAAAGCTAAATCCTGAGCTTGAACTTGCCATTCGGGAGAAACTTGGTACATCCGCCTGGGGCGTCCCCGTCCTTCGAGTTTCTTCCAATATCCAGTGATTGCCCTTTGGTCTTCCAGAAATTTAATTGCACTATAAAGTACGGTATCTGAAAGCCGATAGATGGGATACTCAGTTTCTAATTGCTCGATCAACTCGGTTCCGTAGGATTCCCCTTGTAATAAAACAGACAGTATGTAACAAACTGCAAGTTCCTGACAAAGGTAAGTTGGCGGAGGATTCTCAAAAAAATGATATATATCCTCAAGTTTCATGGTTAGTGAATGGCTAAAGAAATGCCTTAGGGTAAGGTCTACAAGGATTGTAGTCAGTATACAGTGCTACTGCTAAGTGAGTAATACATATAAAGCTACTTAGACTAGATATCCATTGCGTAAACACCAAATAATCACCCACGTCTGTGAAGTTGTGGGAAGAGTTTGCGAGTTTTAGGGGTACAAAATAATGTATCCCTACCTAAGCTCGATACAGTGTGTTGAGGAGCGAACAGACAGTGGCGAAGTCACTATCTAGGTGTGAAGTGATGCCAAAGTGGTTAGAACCGCTTAAGCAATAAAATGCCATCGAAGAAATTTTACAGGTAAAATGCTATTTTGTCTGTAAATGTTAATAAACACTTTGTTTTACAGTAATTTTCCCAATGCGGATTATTAAAGCTTACGCTAAGGGATTTGTCTGGGTTAAAGCTGCTACGCTAGTGAAAACACTTAAGTAGCAACCATTGCTGCTTTCCTCGACAAGATAATCTCTTGTCTCTTGTGGCAAGTGTGATAGTAAATTTATCTAAAGAAGACTCAAAGGCGGGGGAAAAACCTGACTTTTCAAGTTATGTGGAAAACCCCACGAAAACCTAACCCCAACTCGTTGCGGGAAGGGGGGAAAATTCAAAGTCTCTCTCCTTTAAGGAGAGAGAAATAGAAGTGAGGTTTTCTAAATACCGTGAAAAGTCAGAAAGAAGATGGGGAAAAGCGGGGACACGAGGAAAGAATTCTCTATGTCCCCACGTCACCGTTTCCCCTTGTCCCTTAATCAAGCGCAGCACATTGGTACTATGTCACAAACTCCCGATGCCCCATCATCTTCCTCAACTCTCCGGGCAATTGCCCAAACTTTTCGCCTTACAGGTTGGATTAGCTTCTGGATTCAGCTAGTGCTAGGCGTTGTTTCTAGCATAATAGTGCTGCTGTTCGCCGTCTTTAATCAAAAAACTGGCAGTCCTAGTAATAATCCTGGGACTGGCTTTGGTGTATTTTTAGCAATTTGTGGACTGGTTGTTTTGGGTGGAGGCATTTATTTAGCTTACCGTTACACTAGAATTGGCAAGCAATTAGAATCCTCCAATCCCAGCAACCGCCCTCGCAAAAGTGAGACTGTGCAAGTATTACGCTTAGGGCTGTGGGTGAATTTAGGAGGAACGCTGGTGACTCTATTGGGGGCGCAAGCGATCGTTGGCACACTGGTAGCAAGATCCATCTCTCCGCAAGCGATAACTACCCAATTTTTTGACCCTACCCGAATTATTAGCGGTCTAGATATGCTTGTGGTACAGGCAAACACCAACACCGTCTCAGCGCACTTTGCAGGGCTTGTGGCGTCACTTTGGTTACTCAATCGCATTAACCGTCCTTAATAAGCTGTTGTGATTATAGTTTGCACATTGAGGCGGCAGGGGAGCAGGGTGCAAGGGAGAGGATTTACAGGTTTTGCAATCATGCTTGTGATGCAATTTGCAGGCACAACAGCTTACAAGTGGGGAGTCGGGGAGAGTAAATAATTTTCCCCTATCTTTTTTTATTTAGCAAATTAATTGCGTAATCCTATTCTACTTTTCCGTAAAATATAGCCCAAGGTGTGAAGACAACTATAGATTATTTGAAAAAAACATCCTGCTAAAAAGTGGCACAGGGATGATAAACATCTTTTTTGGAAGTCTTACACTATGAAAAATCAACCAGGACAGAAATTTAATCAAGAAGCTTGGAGATTTGGCGTACAGGTTTTCTTTAGTAGCATCGTACTGGGACTGTGCATTTTCAAACTTGCTTCACCAGGGGATGAGAAGAATATTGCGCTTTACTGGGGTGGTTTATCAAGTGTACTTGCGTACTGGCTACCTTCACCTGGGCAAAATAGAGACGAGAAGGAACCACCGAATATCACTCAAAAGACATTTGCGGCAACTGAAAACGCTAATGGCAATGGTCAAATTCTGGCTCAGGTTGCTGAAACGACAGTGACTTCAAATACCAGTCCATAATTGGTTAAATGCATTATCTACTTTCGTAGCCCTGGCAATGATGCTAGGGTAAAATTTTGATAATAAACCTCGTCTAACTTGAGAACTGTAGTTTTTTACCAAAATTTTGCGATTGCTTCCTACCCTGCGGGAACGCTAAGAGCGAACGTCGCAATGACACAACAGAATAATTCAAAACTCCAGGTTTCAACATGGACGAGGTTTAGGTTAAGACTGATTTTTCTAAAAAACTTTGTTTTCCCAGTCACAGCAAACCGAAATTACTATATGCTGGATGCTTATGTGTTAACTGTATTGACAAAAAGATAATAGGCTAAAAACTGAGAAAAATCTGTGCTGGATATCAAGCAAATACGGGAAAATCCGCAATTCGTTCAAGAAAGATTGAATAGTCGTAGTGGTAAATACGACATTGAACCGATATTACTGTTAGATCGGCAACAACGGGAACTTGAAGGGACGCGTAGTCAACTCCAAGCCCGGAGCAACGAAATTGGTAAAATTGTCGGGCAGAAGATTAAATCTGGGATTAATCCTCAAGACCCAGAAATTCAAACTTTGCGGGATGAAGGTAACTCTGTCAAAGTGACGTTGAGCCAACTGGAACCCCAAGAAAAAGAACTCAAAGCTGAAATTAACCAACTTTTGTTGGCACTTCCCAACTTGCCAAGCGACTCTACACCCCTTGGTAAGAATGAGGAAGATAATGTAGAAGTGCGGCGTTGGGGTGATGAGTACATTCCCCAAAATGCGAATATTCTCCCTCACTGGGAAATTGGCGAAAAGCTGGGTATTCTCAATGTCGAACGAGCTGTAAAAGTTGCCCAAAGTCGCTTTGTGACATTGATAGGCGCTGGTGCGGCATTGGAGAGGGCATTAATTCAATTTATGCTGACTCTTCATACTCAAGCTGGGTATGTGGAAGTCAGTCCGCCGTTGTTAGTGAATACTGAGTCTTTGACGGCGACCGGTCAGTTACCCAAGTTTGCTGAAGAAAGTTTTAAATGCGCCGATGATGATTTGTGGCTGATTCCGACGGCGGAAGTTCCAGTTACAAATCTCTATCGGGGTGAAATTCTCGCTGCTGAAGATTTGCCTATTTACCACTGTGCTTTTACTCCCTGTTTTCGCCGCGAAGCTGGTAGTTATGGGCGGGATATGCGGGGATTAATTCGCCTGCATCAGTTTAACAAGGTGGAAATGGTGAAATTTGTCGAACCCAGTACGTCTTTTGATGAACTGGAGAAATTGGTGGGGAATGCAGAAGCAATTTTACAGGCGTTGAAGTTGCCTTACAGAGTAGTAAATTTAAGTACTGGGGATTTGGGATTTGCCTCTACCAAAACTTATGATTTAGAGGTTTGGTTGCCCTCTTCTGGCAAATACCGCGAAATTTCTAGCTGTTCCAATACTATAGATTTCCAGGCGCGACGGGCTGATATTCGCTTCAAAGAGGCGGGGAAGAAAGGAACTCAGTTTGTACATACTCTGAATGGTTCGGGTTTGGCGGTAGGAAGGACGATGGCAGCAATTTTGGAAAATTATCAACAACCTGATGGGACGGTGAAGATACCAGAAGTATTGCAACCTTACTTGGGACGTGAAGTTTTATAATTTGTCATTAGTCTTTTACCAATGCCCCATGACGGCAGTTGCTCCACTTGGGGAGACCCCAAGACCGCACTGCCTCCCCAATGCCCAATGCCCAATTAGAATGGAGATAACTATAGCTTAATATCTTCACAATTTACTCTATGTCAGTTTTAGCAGCGATCGCAGTCTTGGCTGTTTTGATCTTGGTACACGAGTTGGGACATTTTGTTGCAGCACGTTCTCAAGGCATTCTCGTTAACCGTTTTTCTTTGGGTTTTGGCCCAGTTCTTTTGAAGTACCAAGGTTCACAAACCGAATATGCTATCCGCGCTTTTCCTTTAGGCGGCTTTGTGGGCTTTCCCGATGATGACCCCGATAGCGATGTTCCACCCAATGACCCAAATCTGCTGCGTAACCGTCCAGTTTTAGACCGGGCGATAGTTATCAGTGCCGGAGTAATTGCCAATTTAATATTTGCTTACTTGGTGTTGGTTCTGCAATTGGGTATTGTCGGCATTCCCAAAGAATTAACCTATCAAGCTGGTGTCTTTGTACAGCCTGTTAATCAAGAATCTGTTGCCTATCAAGCAGGAATTCGGGAAGGAGATATTATTCTGGCTGTTAACGGTCAAGAACTCCCGGCTTCTGATAAATCAACTCCTTTGCTGACTAAAGAAATTCAAACTCATCCCAATCAGCAAATCGAACTGAAAATTCTGCGTGAGAAACAACAACAAACCCTGAAATTAACGCCAAAACTGGGAGCCGATGGCAAAGGTGTAGTTGGTGTGGCACTTAGTCCAAATGCTACGGCAATTTATCGCCGCCCTAATAGCCCTTTTGAAATTTTCGGCATTGCTGCTAATAGATTTCAACAATTATTTGTTGGGACACTGAGCGGTTTTGGTCAGTTAATTACCAATTTCCAACAAACGGCTGGACAAGTTTCTGGGCCAGTTAATATTGTCAAAATAGGTGCGAAATTAGCTGAGGATAATAGTGCAAACCTGTTGTCTTTTGCGGCAATTATCAGCATTAACTTGGCTATTATCAATATTTTGCCTTTACCTGCTTTGGATGGCGGACAACTGGCTTTTCTGCTGATTGAAGGTTTGCGCGGTAAGCCTGTACCTGCCCGGATTCAAGAAGGTGTAATGCAAACCGGTTTGGTGTTACTCTTAGGCTTAGGAATTTTTCTGATTGTCAAAGAAACTACCCAATTAACTAGTCAATTGGAGTGGGTACAAAAATTGTTCCAGTAAAAATAGGGAGTGGGGAGTAGGGAGTGGGGAGTAGGGAAAAGAAACTTTTACCTTTAAAGAAGCGATCGCTAGAAATTTTAGCTCGTCTGAAGCGTCTTTATCCAGATGCTACTTGCTCTTTGACCTACTCAACGCCAGTACAATTGTTGGTGGCAACGATTCTCTCGGCTCAGTGTACTGATGAGCGGGTAAATAAGGTGACACCAGCTTTATTTGGTAAGTTTCCTGATGCTGAAAGTTTGGCGATCGCTGACTTGGTAGAATTAGAAAGTTTGGTGCGTTCCACAGGGTTTTATCATAATAAAGCTAAAAACATTCAAGCCGCCTGTCGAATGATTGTCACCGAGTTTAACTCTGTTGTCCCTAATCAAATGGAACAGTTGTTAAAGCTTCCAGGTGTGGCGCGGAAGACAGCAAATGTAGTCTTGGCTCATGCTTATGGTATTAATGCCGGCGTGACAGTAGATACTCACGTCAAGCGCCTCAGCCATCGTTTGGGTTTAACTGAACATACAGACCCCGTTCGGATTGAGCAAGATTTAATGGGTTTATTGCCTCAGCCTGATTGGGAAAATTGGTCAATTCGGCTGATTTATCACGGTCGTGCTATTTGTAAAGCCCGCTCTCCCGTCTGCGTTGCTTGTGAGCTTGCTGATTTATGTCCTGCTGCGAATCAGCCAGTGGTTGTAGGATAAGCGACGGGTGTAACCCCAGAATTGATGGAGAGACTGTAGAATGGAAAACGGTGTCTTTAAATTAAGTTAGAGAATTTATGGCGAAAAAGAGCTTGATTGAGCGCGAAAAAAAGCGCACTAGGTTGATAGAAAAGTATGCTGACAAGCGGGAAGCTCTTTTGGAAGAGTTCAGAAGTGCAGCATCTCCTCTGGAGAAGCTAGAAATCCACCGGAAGATTCAACAGCTACCCCGGAATAGTGCGCCCACTCGCCACCGCAACCGTTGCTGGTTGACTGGTCGTTCTAGAGGTGTTTACCGCGATTTTGGGTTGTCTCGGAACGTGCTACGGGAATGGGCACATGAAGGTCTTTTGCCTGGAGTTGTTAAGTCTAGTTGGTAAAAAGTTATGAGTGATGAGTTATGAGTGATGAGTTATTAATTGAGACAAACCTAACTCCTAACTTCTAACTCCTAACTCCTAGCTGTTATTGGCCACAACACTTATCAATTCCCAGACTTTCTAAGAGTAGATCGCTGACGGCGTTGGCGATCGCAAACTCTCCGTAGAAGCTATTAGAAAAATCATAGGACTGCATCTCTGTGACAATGGCAATTACCAGAGAACCAAGGTCGTTTTCTCCTTCCATCCGTTGACGCACAAAAATCTGTGCGGCTCGTTGGGCAATATTTTGGTTGACTGCTTCGGGGATAAATTCTGTATCTAGCCACCGTTGTAAGCGTTCTCGTAACCATTCACCTTCGAGTAGGGGGTTTTCGGGCGGTGGTAGGGTAATGGGTGGGATTGGTTGAGTCATTTTTTTTAACGCAGAGGGACGCGGAGGGAAACGCAGAGGTTGACTGTTAGCATCAAATTGCGTTTCTAAGAGTGTTTTTTTATATTTATTTATGCAATATGATATATGCAATATGATATCGCCGCTATTGTTGAGGGCTATGCACAAGGCTATTTTCTCATGGCTGATGAGCGCGATCGCCTGAGTTGGTACGGAAGTCGCGATCGGACTTTTATTCCTTTGGATGAACGGTTTCGCTACCCTAAGTCTTTGCAGCGCGTTATCAATCAAGAACGGTTTACCGTGGATATTAATCGGGATTTTCAAGCTGTGGTGGCTGGCTGTGCTGACAGAGAGACAACTTGGATTTCACCGGAATTACGAGAGATTTATTCGCTACTTTACCAGAATGGTTATGCTTATAGTTTTGAAACTTGGCAGGGTGACGAACTAGCCGGGGGAATTTTAGGGATTGTCATTGGTGGCGCTTTCATTGGTGAGTCGATGTTCTACCGCATTCCTGAAGGTTCAAAGGTGGCGATGGTGAAGTTGGTAGAAAGATTGCGTCAGAGGAAATTTGTGTTTTTTGATGCCCAAATGATGAATCCCCATTTGGAAAGATTTGGTGCTTATCGGGTTGAGGATAAAGAATATCAAATGCTACTTCAGCAAGCGTTACAACGTGCTTGTAACTTATTATAAAACAGGAGTCAGAATTCAGAATTCAGAATTCAGAATTCAGAATACTCTACCCTTGTTGTTATTTTCCCAAATTATTGAGAGGAGAAGTCGTATTTACCTCCACGCTCAAGGGCACGTTTGTAAGCAGGTCGCGTCTGAATGCGATCGATAAATTCTTTCAGCTTTGGCCGGCTCTCAACTTCTTTGGGCTGCATAGCGATTACTTCCAAAGGAAAACTCATTTGGATATCGGCGGCGGTAAATTCTTCACCCGCAAACCACGTATTTTTACGAAGTTCGCTTTCTATATAGTCAAAGTGAAGTTTTATCTGGGGTGCGACGAATCCGCTAACCACACTGCTGTCTCCTGCCCCGAAATTGTTCAATACCAACTGCATCACTAGCAGGGGCATTGCCGAGCCTTCGGCGTAATGTAGCCAATACTTGTAGCGCAGATACTCCGGCGTACCCGATGCTGGGACTAGCCGACCATTACCGTAGCGATCGATTAGGTATTCGACGATCGCCCCCGATTCAGCAATCGTCGAGTCTGCATCTGTAATCACTGGTGACTTGCCGAGGGGATGAACTTGGCGCAGCGATTCTGGTGCCAGCATCGTCTTTGCATCGCGTTCATAGAACTTGATCTCGTATTCGATACCTAATTCTTCGAGCAGCCATAGCACACGCTGCGATCGCGAGTTGTTAAGATGATGCACAACTATCATAAAACGTTCCTCTTCTGGTAGCTTATTGTTCTGTGACTGCTCCTACACTGTACTGTACTCAGTCAGTGTAGGCTCCTGGGCGACTCTTCTATGAAGACAAAGCATCTAATCAATCTTTAAGTTGAAAGGCAAGCGGGCGTAAATTCCTTGGGGATCGTTCATCTTTTGCAGAGTCTCTATTTCCTGTTGTAATTTTTGGAATTCAGTGGTGATGGGATTGGCTGATTTGAGTTTCGCCGACTCAATCCCTAAAGCAGTCCGCGCGTCTTCTGTTGCACGCCCAAAAAAGCGTTCTCCAAAACTGCTAGTGCGAGGATACTCTTGCACTTCCCAGTCTTCTCCTAGTTTCGCCTGCTTGGCAGTGTATGCGATCGCAGTATTCAAACCACCAATTTCATCCACTAAACCAATTTCTTTGGCCGCCTCACCCGACCAAACCCGTCCTTGGGCAATTTCTGCTACTTTTTGTTCTGGCAGTTTGCGACCTTGAGAAACTTTATTCAGAAACATACTATAAATCCGGTTAACACTGCGCTGATAAAGTTCCAACTCTTGAGGCGATTTCGGACGCGAAACTGTTTGACTATCAGCATAACGTCCGGTTTTCACTGAATCCCAAGTAATGCCATTATCATTAGCCAGCTTTTGCCCATTAAATAGCATCCCAAACACCCCTATGGAACCCGTAATGGTATTTGGTTCTGCAAAAATGCGATTTGAGTCGCTAGCAATCCAATAACCACCAGAGGCGGCGACATCGCCCATTGATACTACAACTGGTTTGACCTCACGAGTTAATTTCACTTCTCGCTGCATGACTTCGGCTGCGGTAGCACTACCACCAGGACTGTTAATTCGTAAGACAACAGCCTTCACATCCTTATCTTGTCGTAGTTTGTTGAAGATTTTAGCAAAGCGATCGCCTCCAACTTGCCCATCATCGCCTTTACCATCGACAATTTCACCCTCAGCATAAACCACGGCTATTTGATTTTTGGAGCTACGTTCTACACCCAAAGATTTGCCGGAAACTTGTGCGTAGCTATTTAGGCTAATTTGTCGGAATGTTTTGTCATCTTTATCGCTATCTGTCAACTTTTTCAGGTCTGCTACCACTTCATCGGGGTATTGTACTAGATCGACTAAACCGCTAGTTTTGGCTTGTGTGGCTTCTAGTAGCGCCTGATTATCTGCGATCGCCTGTAACTGGTTAGGTTCAATTTTTCGACTTGCGCCTACAGCAGTGCGCCACTCTCCCCAAACATCATCCAACAATTTCTGAGTTTGTTCGCGGTTTTCTGGACTCAACTTCTTGAGGATAAACGGCTCAACGGCTCCTTTAAATTTCCCTACCCGCACGACTTGAACACCGATACCATACTTTTGCAACGCTCCAGCTAAGAACATTGGTTGTGAACTCAAACCGTTGACTTCCATCATTCCCAGAGGATTAAGTATGATCGAATCCGCCACTGAACTAACGTAATATTCCTTTTCACTCCAATCACTGCCATAGGCCACAACCTTTTTCCCCGCAGCGCGAAATTCCTCCAGGGCTTTCCGAATTTCTTTCAGGGAGGCATAGCCGACGTTACCACCTTGGCTTGCGTTCGTTGCATCCAGATAGATCCCGACAATTCGCGGATCGCGCCGCGCCTTTTCCAAAGTTTCCAAAACTTTGCGGAGTGCAATTCTATCGTCCTCTACACCTGATATCGTGTTTTGAAACAGTTCACTTGAACTAGGTTCGCTATCAGTAATTTTCATTGACAAGTCAAAAACTAGCACTGACTTATCTTTCACATTTGGCCCAGTATCTTTAGAGGAACTAGCAGCCAATATCAGCAAGAAAAGTCCAGTGGTTCCTAAACCACCGAAAATAATTAGTCCTAGTAAAGTGCCAACTACACTAGCAAAAGTTTGTTTGATAAAATTACGCATTAGTTATTATTGGGGATTGGGGATTGGGGATTGGGCATGGGGCAAAACAGTTCCGAGTTCCGTTAGCGGTAGCGGGGCGTTTAGCCCGTTCCCAGTCCTGAGTAAAGAAATGAGATTCTCCACTCAGCACTCAGCACTCTTTACTCAGCACTCTTGAGGGGCATTGAGCATTGGTCATTTACAAATGACAAAGGACAAAGGACTAATGACTAATGCCCCATTTACTTATTCTATGCGCTGTAAACTACCAGAGTGCCTTAACTGATACAAGGTAGTGTTGCCAGTGCAAAATAAGACTGTGGTAATTTCGGCGATTAATACTTCAGCAAGTTCGGCTACTGCTGTCTCTGATGTTGCTGCTGCTTGCAGAAAAGGCATTGCTAAACCAGCGATATCGGCTCCCAAGGCGATCGCGGTTGCAACATCCAATCCATGCCGCAAACCTCCTGAGGCAATTAAAGGCACATCTGGTGCGTAGGCGTAGCCCGTCGTAGACATCGCTCTAATAGCTGTAATACACTCTGCTGTTGGTAAACCCCAATCGGCAAATGTCATCCCTAAGCGACGTTGTAAGGGACTTTCTGCCCGTTCGCTTTCTACTTTTGCCCAAGAAGTACCCCCCGCACCAGCGACATCAATTGCTGCTACTCCGGCGGCGATTAGTTTCTGTGCGATCGCTGCGGAAATGCCGTTACCAACTTCTTTTGCAATCACTGGCACTGGTAGCTTGCTGCATAATTTAGAAATCTTGTCAAGCAAACCCCGAAAATTAGTATCACCTTGGGGTTGAATGCATTCTTGTAGAGGGTTAATGTGTAAAATCAGTGCATCAGCCTCTAGAATATCAATTACCCGCAAACATTCATCTAGTCCGTACTTGTAGTTAAGTTGCACAGCGCCCAAGTTCGCAAATAGCAGAACATCGGGCGCATACTTGCGGACAGCAAAAGTATCAGCCACCTGGGGTTTTTCTACCGCGACTCGTTGGGAACCGACACCCATTGCAATTTTGTAATCTTGCGCGACTTTGGCCAAACGTTGGTTAATGATTGCAGCTTGTTCTGTTCCGCCAGTCATGGAAGAAATTAACAAGGGTGCGCCAAGGTGTTTTCCTAAGAAAGTTGTACTAATATCAATATCGTTGTGGTTTAGTTCGGGTAAGCAAGAATGAGTAAAGCGATAACGTTCCAGTCCATTGGTGATTTGATGAGACTGAACATCTTCCTCTAAACAGATCCGAATGTGATCGGCTTTGCGATTCTGAGTTTGTACAGAGATATTGGTAGGGGCGTTCACTGGTGGGTATGACTAAAAGTATTTGCTTGCGATCGCTATTGTTACATTGTCTGCAACCGTATTTGTATAACAAAAATATTTATTTTCACTATCTTTAGGGTACGTTACGCTATTGATAACAGAACCATTCCCCCATTTCGTGAGTTAATTAATATGGTTTTACAAACAGAAAAGCGCTACTACACTCCAGAAGAATATTTGGAATTAGAAGAGAAGGCTGAATATAAAAATGAATACAGAGACGGAGAAATTATACCCATTACAGGAGGAACAACTAACCACAATAAAATTGCACTTAATTTTTGTAGAAAATTTCCCCTGACAGTGCAAGGTCAAAATTATGACATATATATAGGCGATGTGAAATTAGCAATACCTCGTTATCGCATTAATACTTATCCTGATGTTATGGTCATCAAAGGTAAGCCTATTTACGAGGGAACAGGTAAAACAATTATCACTAATCCTTTATTGATTGTTGAAGTCTTATCAAATTCAACTAAAAATTATGATAAAACAGATAAGTTTAAATATTATCGTTCAATTCCTGGTTTTCAGGAATATATTATGATTGACCAGTATAGTTTTGCTGTGGAACAATTTACTAAACAAGCAGAAGGTCAATGGATTTTTAAAGAATATGAAGGTGAAGAGGCAAATTTAGTCTTCGATTCTATTGAATTTCAAATGACCTTGCGTGATCTTTACGAACGAGTTGATTTTGAGTTGATTGAGGAATAAAACCTAACTACTAAGGTGCGGGCTGTGGCGATCGCGTCGGTGGTTTTCATGCTCTTGAATACACGTATTTGGGTACATCTAAGGGTTGAGGGAATAAAACAGGAATGACTATTAAAACATTACCATCCGTCAGATAGCAGCCTTGCTCTAAGACACAATACCCCAAAAGAGTTACAGGATAAACAATATAGTAATTTGTGGTAAAACAATTAGAGCCTTAAAAAGTAATAAGCTCCAACACAATGACACTACTGCCGCAATTTAATGATTCTCTGAATCAGCAAAATACAGACCATAGCCTGACCTTTGCGGCAGCAAAACTTTCTGAACCAGTTCTGCTCAAAATCTGGGATAACCCTGATGATGCAGAATATGACAAACTATGAATTTGGTGATGTTGTTTTAGTCCCGTTTCCCTTTACTGACCAGACTACGACTAAAAAACGTCCAGCAGTAGTTGTAAGTTCTAATAAGCTAAAAATCTTTTAATTTGCATCCTCCAAAAAATAAATCTCTTGTGGGGTGGGCATCTTGCCCGCCCTAGTTGTACAAATTAAATGCGCCACAGCTTAACTATCAACGCGATCGTTCAGATTTAATATTGATAGCTATTACTAGTCAGGCTAACCCAGCAACTTCCTTTAGTTTAATTTTCAAGTGTTGTATGAGACAATTGTGCATCAACAACCCGACCTGCTGATACAAGTGCTGACCTTTTTTGTTGACGCTTCAGCACCCCTATAGCACCAAAAACACCAAGTGCTAAAATCCCCAAGTTGACCGAAGGTTCAGGGACAGACTTAGCATCAATCGCCGCCAGTGCAACATCTGCTATCACCTTCTGAGCAGCCGTTGTTGGGTGGAAATCGTCCCAGAAGAGAAAGTTGTTATTAGCTGGATCACATATATCTAACCTAGATAGACAAGACTCGGTTACATTTGTAAAACCGAATGTGCTTGCCTGATTAAATAAAGAATTAGTATCAATATAAGTAATGTTGAGATTAGGGTTTTGACTCAAAGTGCTTACAGTTTGTGCTAAACCTAAGTTAAACTGAGCAGACGAATTACTAAGGGTTGTAGGGTTGCGACCATCAGTTTTAGCCCCTGGTACCTTTCCTAAATCTGGCAAGTTAAATACCAAAATATTTTTTGCGCCGATTGCTGCCAGAGTATTCAACGCCTGAGATACATTACTGACTGGCGTAGCCGAGTCTTCAGGATTAGCAAAAAGTAAATCATTCGCGCCTGCCCATAATGTATAAAGTGCATTGGGATCGGCTGTTTGATGATTCGCTTGCAGAATTCCAGCAAAATCAGAGACTTGTTTGAGGACTCCCGGTAAACCTTGATTGGGAAAGACAGCGTTATCTAAACCAGTGCTAGCACCACCGTAAGCGAAGTTTATCCCTTGGGTAGGAACTGGTGTGGGAGGAATAGTAGTGAAATTTTTTATAATATCAGTCAATAAAGTGGGCTTTAATCCTAATTGATCTCCAAGATAATCCACCCAGATTGGCCCATTGGAAAAACGTCCTTGAAAGTAAGGCGGGCTTGGAGGATATGGATTACCTATAGCATTGGTAACATTGTATATATTGCCTGTATCAGAAAGACTATCGCCAAATACAAAAAGCTGATCGAAACTCGCAGCCGAGGCTTTGGTGGGTAACATGAAAGAAAATAGAACAAATCCGACTGCGACAGCTTGTTTTTTCATATTTGTTTGACCTGTGGTATTTTTTAGTCTGTTTAAAAGTGATGAAAGGGCGATCGTCTGACAAATTGTCCTTTGAGTTACTTCTTAATCCCCAATTCAAAACTAAGTACCTTTATGAAAAAAGTGAAGGTTTAAAACCTCGCCCCTTATGGGCGAAACAGTCCTTGTATCCCAAGGGTTGTTGAAACCCCTCTTCCCGTTGTGTCTGTCTTGATTCAATTGCGAATTGCGTTAGCGAGTCTTCTCCCAAGGGGAGACGCTAAGAGCGAACGAGCGTCATTGCGAATTGCGAATTGGTTTCATTGAGCTATTCCGCGTTATTATACTTAAAATATGCATAAAAAATTCATCAATTACAGATAAAAACGCTGAAAATACTTAGATTTACATTTTCTTCATCAAAAATCGTGATTGTGCAAAGAAATAGCAAAATTTACTACCTAAAACGTTGTAAATACTCACTTTTATGTTCAGGTTAAACTAACTGCTTTTTAACCTCTCTTTAACTTCACAGCCTCAGCAGCCGATACACCCTCACCCTGAGTGCCGAAGTACCACAAAGCCGTAGCAGCCTCAGTACGGGTTACTGGTTTTTTGGGTTGAAACAGAGTTGTATAACCAAACACCCGCCGAATATTCGATTGTTCGCTATTTTGGTAATCAGCTAACACTGCTCTTAAAGCCTTGGGGTCAATTCGTGCTGCATCTTGGAAGCCCCAGGTTTGTTTGACCGCATCTAAGTTAGCAGGGGGTAAAGCTTGGCGAGTATCTAGAGGTAATTTCCACAGTAGTAACTGTTCCCGCGTTAGGGGTGCATCAGGACGAAACAAAACTACTGTAGAGTCTCCAGACAAAGGACTAGGAATTAATCCAGCTTCGGCTAATCCCTGAATTGCTGGAAAATCAGGATCTTTTGCCGATACATCACTAAAAGCTGGTTGAGTACTTTCTGATGCCAAGCGAATTTGTTTAGCTGGATTGCTAGCATACATAGCATTGTTAGCAGCAATTAGCCAACGGGCATATTCCCGATGTGTAACGATTTTACTGGGTTCAAACTGTTTAGTAGTACTAATAGTAGAGTTGCTTTTAGTTGTCTTTGGCTCTAAAGATAAAACACCTAATGTAGCCAAGTCTTGGATATGTTGCCGCCATTCTTGGGGTACAACATTGAGATCGTTGAATACCTGAGATTCAGGTGTTACTGTCGGGATTGTTTGGTTATTAGCCGTACTTGGTGTCTGTGCTGCTAAGTTTGCAGGTGGTATTGGGCCAATGAACTGGGGATTTCCTGGTTGAGAAATGGCGTTAGTAGTTTCGCTAGGATTTGTAGTTGGGGCAGGTTGTGCCGTTGCAGGACTATTGGGTACGTAATCAATCAGTAATTCGGTAGCTGTTTGGGGTTGATTCGGTGTGGCGTTAGTAACTGATTTAGGCTGAATGGAAATCTTCAACAGCAAATCGTTACGACGTGCCTCAAAAGCGCCTCCTGCATCATCTGTTGGCTGTTGCAAAATCTGCCAGTTATTTGTTTGAAACTGGCTGCGATAAAAGCTAGCAATAAAGTTGCTGGGGTCAGAACTCAACCAACGAGTTGAGATTTTATTTTCTGAACTGCTAGCAGGTGTAACTTCCTCTAGTTTGGCATTGGAATATAGGGGAATATCTTTAGGAAAATCAGCTGGTAACTGAACTGTTGATTGGTTTTGCTGTGCTTGTGGTTGGTTAACCTGAGATTCTCCAAAGACAACTGGATTGCTTTGCAGCTTCGGATCTGCCGCCAAAGATTGCTCTAGGTTTTTGGCGACTGGACTGTTAGCACAGGCTGTTAAGGAAGTGAGTAGAACAGCCCAAATTAGAAATACAGCTGGACGTTTGCAGGGAAGCACAGGAAATCACAAATTGAGTTTCAATTCCTACCCTAGCGCAGACTGTTCATTAAGTGGGCATTGGGCATTGGGTATCGGACCAAGATAGTTCCGTTTGCAATAGCTAAGGTTTGGTAGAGTCGATGCCCGGTATTATCCGGGGCACCTCTCTGTTAGATCCGTGCGTGCAGCTTTCACTGCACACGGCTCCCGATGTTCTTAGCTTGCGCTTTTGCTCATGTGCTTGTAGTCGTGGCAACTCTCGTGAATTGCTTCAAGATTATTTTTCTTCCAGTTGGCGTGATTTCCATCAATGTGATGCAGGTGAATCCGTTCCTCATCGATGAACTTCAGACCGCAGGATGCACATTTATGGTTTTGCTTCTTGAGGGCTTTAGAGGTTTCGCCGTAGTAGAGCTTGCTTTTGCGTTCGCTCCAGTAGGCTGTGTCTCCGTCATAGGGGGATTTTGTTCCTTTAACCATGACGTATTTATTTTCGGAGTAGGAAACTGCTGGGAATGCTTTGTCTAGTAATTTCTTGCTAGAGTAGCGGTTTTGCTTGGTTTCCTTATTGAGTACCGTGTAGGTTCTTTTTTGGATGTGGTATAACGAGTTTCTAGACCCGTCCATCTTGCAGAACTTATGGTAGTTTCTCCAGCCTCTAACTACCGGGGCTAATTTTTCAGCCTTTGTGGTAGCACCATAATTCGAGTTGTTGACGATGTGTTTTACTTTCTTACGAAAAGCTTTGAAGTTGTCCACTGAGGGGGTACTTCTAAACTTTCCATTGCTCTGCACTTTGAAGTGCCAGCCGAGGAAATCAAACCCATCTGTCGCGGCGGTAACTTTGGTTTTCTTTTGGCTTACATTCATTCCGCGTTTGCGGAGGAA
>NZ_JBALEJ010000112.1:0-52662 GCF_036917975.1 Nostoc sp. | reverse complement strand
GATTGAGGCTTAAAGTGCGAACTCCACCCTTTATGGGTTACTCAATCAAAGCCAGTCATCCCCCGATTACTCGGTTTAGACTGAACGAATCGCACCCAGAAATTAAATATGCGTTACCCAGAACCCTTTTAGAGACGTAGCAGTGCTACGTCTCTACGTTATTTTTCGGAGATGTCTCCTGTAGAGACGGCGATTTATCGCGTCTCTCTAACTGCATCCTTCACAGTTGATTTAGTAATGGGTTTGAGATCGCTGGGCAATGCTTTTTATACTCAAAATTCACCATCCCTAATCCTAAAACAACTATCAATGCCCAACTTAACGCGCCTAGAAAAAATAATCTTTGAAATCTAGCTACTTTTTGCTCTTGAACTGTTACTACTCAGGTATCTAGTACACCACGGCGTAAATAGACATACCATTCAAAATTTCTGAAAACCTTATGCTCTATTCATTTTGAATTTTGAATTTTGTTAGCGCAGCGTAAAGCCTTCTCTACGAGACGCTACGCGAACGGCATGGCTTCGCTTAGAACGAGTCTACGAGCGTCATTTTGAATTCCGCCTTGCGGTACTAGCTTCTTCAAAAAATCGGGTATCTAAATCCAGCTTAGAGAAATTCTCATAAATCAAGAGCGCAACCTCGTCCGACATAAATTTTAATATATTTAGTCATGCTTTTGTCACAATTTTGCAATAACTTTGTCAATATGACGTGTGATGCTATAGCTCTGGCTTCGGAAGTAGTCTTATGCTAAACCCACACGCCAGAGTCTACCGAAGAGAATCACTTCAGGCACAGGCCTTTATGAAGATGACTCTTCAAATCAAAATTGCAAAATTTCATATAGTTTAGAAGGAACAAGAAGATGAATTGGAAAGTACTTGCTTTACTCCCTGCTCTAACTCTAGCTACTGCTTTGCCTGCTTTCTCTTTAAGCAATCATAAAAGTCAAAATCCGGCTACTGCTACCTACATCGCCCAAAATACTCCGCAACAAAACACGACTAAAAAAACTAATGCTGTTGCCAAGCAAAAGCCCAGGAGTCTAGCAAAGCGTAGTAATGTACTGACAGTAGGCAGCCGGGGAGAGACAGTAAAAACTGCTCAAAATTCTTTAAAGCAGCAAGGATTCTATACAGCAGATGTGAATGGTGTGTTTGATAACAGGACTCGTGCAGCAGTAATCAGATTTCAGAAGTCTAAAGGATTAAGAGCAGACGGAATAATTGGACGCCGGACTTTAGCAGCTCTTAAATAAAATAGTTTACTCAATATCCTCATTACTGAAATGCCTTAAACACAAAAGGCTAGAATTTATTTTCTAGCCTTAAAGTAGTAAACCAGCTTTTTCTATCTCAATATTGCCTGCGGCCATGTCGCAGGTATTTTAATATTGTGCTAACTACGGTGGGCTACGCCAATGCGAATCATCGAGTCAGTGAAGCGGTTTCAAGGCAATAATAACTTAATAACAAAGCTGTAAAATCTTCTGTAATTTACCAACCTTGGCTTTAAGGATGAGAGGGATATGCTCAAATGTATGCAATCTCCTTTAACGAATTATGACAATACTATCTTTGGCAACTTGAGATCAGCGATACACTGAGGAAAATTCCTTGAGGAAGCGTTGATGGCACGAGCAAACGGGGTTACAAGTGAAACGTCTGTAGAGGAATTGCCTACAGTTGCAGACAAAGACACGGCAACAATTGAAAATTCGCCAGAACCAGTAGAGGATGCCCAGGATATTGACGATATATTGAACTCACTAAAAACTTTACTGAGTACCCTAGAAAAACTCCAAAAAGTCCGGCAAGAAGTGGGTGATATCAAACCATTGATTGGGCGGATGCTCGATGGAGAACTGGTAGCTGGTGAAGAACTTGAGCAACTCAAGGCAGGTGTGAGCAGTCTTTCTCGCCTTGTTCGTGCTTATAACGACCATCAAGTAGCGTTGGCGAAAGCGCAACCTGCTAGAAACTTGTTAGATCAAGTCTTGAAAGAGCGTAAAGTGAGTTGAGTTGGATTGGGGATTGGGGAAAAATCCTTTGGGTATTTGCTTGGAATCCCAGTCTCCATTCAAATTTTAGGAGTTTACAGTCCCCAATTAAGAAGCGATCGCACTTTTTTAAGAGAATGCGATCGCTAGACATCTCCGAAAATGAATGTAGAGACGTAGCACTGCTATGTCTCTACAAGGATTCTGGGTAACGCATATTTAATTTCTGGAGATGTCTACTGTAAACTGAAGGTTTAACTCAAACTTGCGGCTATACCTATGAATTCTTTACAAGACTACACAATTCCTATGCATTTTATGAAATTCTAAAGCAGTTGGGTATTACAGAGGAACATTTTAACCAACTGCGATAATTACTGTGTACTAGTATTGCAAAGCCGCATTTTACCTATTTATTTTCCAGCGATCGCTTCATAAACAATAATAACTATCCACATGAATCTACAATTAGAATTGCCATTTCAGGAATTTTCCTCTTGCACTTCCCAATCCTTGGACAATTCATCTACATTCATTAATAACATGAAACTGCCAGTTCATCGCTGGTTTAGATTTAGTGCAGGTTTCTCTGCACAATGGGTAGAAACTATAATTACCCAAGCTAAAGAACGAGGAGAAACTACTGTCTTAGATCCATTCTCTGGTTCTGGTACAACTTTACTTACATCTGAAAAGCTTGGAGTTGAATGTTTGGGAATTGAGGCTCATCCCTTTGTTGTGCGTATAGCAAGAGCTAAACTTTTATATCAAACTGACGCTGATGCTTATCTTGAACATATAGAAAAAGTTATAAAATGTGCCGAAAATATTCAGCCCTGTATAGATACATACCCGAAACTTATTCATGAATGCTTTAGTATATCTTCACTTGAGTCTTTAGATAGATTGCGCCAGTCTTGGGAAAAATTTGCTGATGATTCATCTGAATCTCAGTTAGTTTGGTTAACACTTGTATCAATTCTTCGTCATGTTTCTCATGCTGGAACTGCACCTTGGCAGTACATTTTACCAAATAAAAAGAAACAATATTCTTTAGATGCAATGTCTGCTTTTGGGCTAATGGCAGACAGTATAGCTACAGATATGAGAATTGCCGGAAAAATGGCGGCTTCTATTGCTACACTTATTCAATCTGATGCTCGGACTTGCCAGGGTGTACCTGATAATTTTGCCAACTTGGTAATCACCTCACCACCGTATGCTAACAACTATGACTATGCAGATGCTACACGTCTAGAAATGTGTTTTATGAAAGAAATTTCCGGTTGGAGTGATTTACAAAGTGCGGTGAGGCAATACTTAATTCGTTCATGTTCGCAGCACGTAACCAATAAGAATGTAAACATTGATGAAGTTCTAGCATCTCATGAGCTATATCCAATCAAGACTAGTATTATTGAAATCTGTCACAAATTGTCCCAAGAACGACATTTACATGGAGGTAAAAAGAATTATCATTTGATGATTGCCTGCTATTTTTTGGATATGGCTAGAGTTTGGATAGCACTTCGCAGAGTATGCAAAAGTCCTGCAACAGTTTGCTTTATGATTGGCGATTCTGCTCCCTATGGTGTTTATATTCCGGTGATTGAATGGATGGGTTTATTAGCAGAAGCCGCAGGGTTTGAATCTTTTAATTTTGAAAAAGTTCGTGACCGAAATGTGAAGTGGAAAAATCGCAAGCATAGAGTTCCTCTTTGCGAAGGTTGTTTGTGGGTTTACGGATAGGGTAATCACAACCCAAATTATTTTTGCACAAATGTAATGGCAGAATCATTTTCACATAAATGGGGTCAGATTTTAGGGCATTTCATCCAAGAATTTATTTGTGAGACACTTCAACAAGTGGCTGATGAGCATGGTTTTTACTTAGACTCTCAGAGAAAGCGCAAGGCACGAATCACTAAAAAGGTATCATGGCAAGATCGCTACGGTAACTATCACGATCTTGACTATGTACTGGAACGAGGAGGTACAGAAGATACTCTTGGTCTTCCAGTAGCATTTATTGAGACTGCATGGCGGCGTTACACCAAGCATTCTAGAAACAAGGTTCAAGAAATTGAAGGAGCGCTTATTCCTTTGGCAGACACCTATAATCACCTTAACCCATTTTTAGGAGCTATTCTAGCAGGTGTGTTTACTCAAGGAGCGCTTGATCAATTAGAATCTAAGGGCTTTAAAATTCTTTATCTTAAGTATGAAAACATCGTTAAATCATTTACATCTGTTGGTATAAATGCATCTTTCAATGAAAGTACGTTAGAAGCAGACTTTCAAAATAAGATTGAGCAATGGAAAAAATTATCAGCGCCGGATATTACTAACATCAAAAATCAAATGCTAAGTCTTGAAAAATTCCAAATAGATAAATTTATCAATACATTAGAGCAGTCATTTGCTAGACTAGTCCAACAAGTAAATATCATTGTCCTACATGGTCTATCTCAACAAGCTGCCACTGTCGAAAATGCTATTGAATATATTCATAATTATCCAGATAATCAACCTACATTAGCCCCACCATTAAAATACGAGATTGATATTCGTTATAATAATGGTGACTTAATTCACGCCATATTTAACAATAAAATTGAAGCACTCAAATTTCTAAGAACATTTATTTAAAGTGCTAATTAAATAATTCGTAATGGGCTACGCTAACGTAATACTCGCCTCCGGCGAGAAGCAAGCTACGTAATTCGTAATTAAGTAATGATAAACGTTGCACCCGCCATTGTAATATTAGGTCAAAATAGCGTGACAGTAGCACGCAAAATAATCAGTGTTCTACCAGGGGCGACGCTATACGGTCTAGAGGGTCGCACATCTGGAGTTGATGTCAGCTTTACGAACTTTGGCGAGACGCTGCGCGAGTTATTTGTTCAGGGAAGGCCGCTGATTGGCATTTGTGCCGCCGGTATTTTAATTAGGACGTTAGCTCCGATAATCTCGGATAAACGACAGGAACCACCAGTGCTAGCTGTGGCTGAAGATGGAAGTGCTGTTGTGCCCCTCTTGGGCGGACTTGGTGGGGTCAATGATTTGGCACGCCGCATTGCTGAAGCCCTGGATGTCAAACCTGCAATTACGACCACAGGTGATTTACGTTTGGGCACAACGCTGTTATCTCCTCCCCCTGGATACCATTTAGCGAACCCAGACGATGCGAAGAAATTTATCTCAGATGTGCTAGCTGGGGCGCAAGTCAAGCTAGAAGGAATAGCGCCTTGGTTGAGCGATCACAAACTGCCCATAGATCCAATTGGAGATTTGACCATCAAAGTTACAGAACGCTTAGTAACTCCTACAGCCAACTGCCTTGTCTACCACCCAGCAACGATCGCGATCGCAATTAGTGACATCAATGATGATGCAGTAGCTTTAGTCCAGCAGCTACTAGTTGATGTCAAACTAGAAAAAGCATCAGTCGCCGGCATATTTGCACCCATCGCTACCGCCGCCGATCCCACAATCCACGCCGTTGCTAGCGCCTTGGGAGTACCTGCGCGCTTTTTTACCCCAAATCAGCTAGAAAGTCTACTTTCACAAGGTTATAGCCCCGCCCAAGCCGCAGCAATCGCCGCTACAGGCACATCTCCCTTATCTTCCCCTTCTCCTAACATTGCGATCGCTATTGCCCCCCAACCAATTGACCCCAACACCATCGGTCAGCCACGCGGACGGTTAGCGATTATTGGCACTGGCCCTGGTGGGAAGCAATGGATGTCTCCAGAAGTGAAAGAGATACTCAAATCGGCAACTGACCTTGTGGGTTATAAAACGTATTTGGATTTAGTTGGTTCTCTGGCTGATGGCAAAGAACGGCATGAATCCGACAACCGCGAAGAAGAGGCACGGGCAATGATGGCTCTTGATTTGGCCGCATCTGGGCGATATGTAGCTGTAGTTTCCTCTGGCGACCCTGGTATCTATGCAATGGCAACAGCAGTTTTTGAGGTATGCGATCGCGATCGTAAACCCGAATGGGAAAGTATCGATATTCATGTAGCCCCAGGTATCTCCGCAATGCAGGCAGCAGCAGCAGCCATTGGTGCGCCCTTGGGGCATGACTTCTGTGCTATTTCCCTCTCTGACATCTTGAAACCTTGGTCTGCGATCGCACAACGAATTACCGCTGCTGCTGAGGCTGATTTTGTGATTGCTTTCTACAATCCTGTTTCCAAAGAGCGCACCTGGCAACTAGCAGAAGCGAGAAATATTTTGCTGCAACATCGCACACCAGATACACCAGTAGTATTGGCACGGAATCTTGGTAGACCCGGACAGACGGTAAAAGCGATCGCACTTGACCAGTTAATACCAGCAAGCGCTGATATGCGGACAATTATTCTCGTTGGTTCCACAAAAACCAGAACCATCAAGCGCAGCGATGGTAGTACCTGGGTTTATACACCGCGTCGCTATATCTAACAGCCACTGCCCATTGGTGTCAACTTAAGCTGGAAATAGCTTATCTGTTGGCTTCCATGCCCGCCAGGGAATAATTGAAGAAGAATTCAGAAGTCAGAATTCAGGAGCGGAGCCGGAGACGCTCCGCCTCCGGTCAGAATCAAGACGCTCGTTCCTCTCTACGAGACGCTGCGCGTAGCTTGCTTCCACGGAGTGGTACGCTAACGCTGCGCTATCAGTAGGGGATTCAGACCCGCGACTGATTGTTCGCCTTTGGCGTCTCCCCTTGGGAGAAGACCACTAAATTTTCAATTTAGTGGGGGTGCAAAAACGCCGATTATTCAGACGCTCGTTCGCGTAGCGTGTCGCAGACAAGACTCGCTAACGCTACGCTATCCGCTTTTTCGGTCAGAAAACATTGCTGAATTCTGACTCCTGAATTCTGTTCGATAAATGAGTAATAAGTAATAACTAATACTCATTACTCATTATTTATTACTTATTACTTCAAAAATAAATTATCGGGCTTTTAGCTTAAGTCTACTAAAGTAGACTGGAGATTTTTGGCGATATTCAGTCATCTTCAGATGACTTTATACTAAAAACGGATGATTGCTAGACTTTTGCCCAGGCAAAAATCTTTGTATATCAATACTTCTGGCGATTTTAAAACTAAAGCTGCAACCCGTCTTTAGTATAGCCATGAGACGGGAATTTCAATTCCCGACGGACAAGCGGTTTCGCGTTAAGTTGACACCAATGGCCACTGCCCTGCCCCTACACCTCGTGATGTGTACCGCATCTGAATGGGAACCGCTATAACTCTGCGCTTGTTGTTTAGTTGATTGCTTTGTGGAAATGAAAGCATTTACTACACTTTTAGATGCTTCCAAACCCATGAATCTATTCAAAGGGTTTTAGTCTTAACTGAACCGTATTGGGATGAAAGCCGCGATCGCAGTTTCAATCACCAACTGGTATTTCCCCAGGATTTTGACTTATCTGGCAGAATGTTTGTGTATTTTCAACAACTGGTGTTAGCAGTAGCAAGGCTGCGATCGCACTTTTATAAGAAGAATTCAGAACTCAGGAGCGGAGCCGGAGACATTTCCGTTGCTCCGGTCAGAATGAGCGTATGAATTCTGTACGAGTGGGTAATGAATATTGGTTAAAAGTGCCAGGAACCGGACTTGAACCGGTGACACGAGGATTTTCAGTCCTCTGCTCTACCAACTGAGCTATCCCGGCTGGGGCTTTTGTGAGCCACGATTATTCAATGTAGCAAACATCTAAGAATATAGCAAGCCCTTGAAGAAAAAAGATTTATGCAGCTTTCAACTTCAACTTGAACCAAATGAAAACGGCTACAAATAGCAATTTCTGGCTTACCAGTACAAACAATAAACATCTCCAGAAATTAAATATGCATTATCCACAACCCTTGTAGAGACGTAGCACTGCTACGTCAAAACAATTCTTTTTCGGAGATGTGTAATGCTTTGGTTCAGACAAAGCACGCAATCGCAATGGCGATTTACTTCTGTCACAGTTCCTATTGACAATGAGACCTATTCTAAATTTTATACTATAATAATTCTCATTCTTATTCAAAACAAATAATATCATTCTAGATTTCCTGTGTAATGAGTAACAACAAAACTTTTCATGGGGTATAGCCATTTGCAATTTAGTTTTCCCTGAATAATTAGGATTTATTGACTTTTTTCTGAAAAAGTTTCCTAAAATCTGATAAAATTACTGAGAAATATTTTCATAAAATACACGTTTGAAAAAACGTGGTTTGAGTGTGAGTTAGAGATCAGTGTGAGGAGAAAAATGCAAAAATTCTGTAAATATCTGCTAGTTAGTCCAGCAGTCTGCGGTGTAATGCTATTTGTAAATACGGCTGTATTTGCAGGTGAAACATCTAGCACCTCTGAAATCAATCAACCACAAGTTTTAGCTAGTCCAAGCACCAAAGATCAGACAATGGCGCAAGTCAATTCAGTGTCTCAGTTATCTGATGTGCAAACTACAGACTGGGCATTCCAAGCCTTACAATCGTTGGTCGAGCGCTATGGTTGTATTGCAGGCTACCCAAATAGCACTTATCGTGGTAATCGGGCATTAACGCGATATGAGTTTGCTGCTGGTTTGAATGCTTGTCTGGATCGGGTTAACGAACTAATAGCCACTGGTACAGCTGATTTGGTGACAAAAGAAGATTTAGCTAAATTACAAAAGCTGCAAGAAAACTTTTCAGCAGAACTAGCGACACTCCGAGGTCGTGTAAATGCAGTAGAAACACGTACTGCGGAATTGGAGGCACATCAGTTTTCAACCACAACCAAACTGAATGGGGAAGTGGTAATTGCGATCGCAGGTGTCGTAAGTGGAAATACAGTTAATGGTCAAAAAGTCAACCAAAATGCTGTCCTTGCAGACCGAGTGCGCCTAAACCTCGACACCAGTTTTACAGGTCAAGATTTACTCAGAACACGACTTCAGGCAACAAACCTAGACCCCTTCTCTCAGACTGCTACCTTTACACCAGAAGGTGACTTCCGATTTGCTGGTGGTAACAATAGTAATGGAGTTGTGATAGATGCGTTGTTGTATCAGTTCCCTCTCGGTAAGAAAACAAACGTCACTTTGGAAGCAAATGCAGGTGCAATTGATGATTTCACTAACACAGTCAACCCATACCTAGATGGGGATGGTGGTACTGGTGCCCTTTCCCATTTTGGGACTCGCAACCCAATTTATTATCTAGCCAATGGTACTGGCATCGGAATCAAACACGAGTTCAGTGATAAGCTGGAACTAAGCTTAGGGTATTTAGCGAATGATGCTGCTAACCCTCAGCTAGGCTCTGGATTGTTCAACGGTGCTTATGGTGCGATCGCACAGTTGACTGTTAAGCCTAGCAATCAAATTACCCTTGGTTTAACCTACCTTAACGCCTACAACAATAATTTTTCTGCCAATGGTAGTGGTGGTAGCAATAACGCCAATAACATATTGCGGAATGCTGATAACATATTGCAGAATGCTTCGAGTAACTCCTACGGTATAGAAGCATCCTTTCAACCTAGCTCAAAATTTGCGATTGGCGGTTGGGCTGGCTTTACCAAAGCTCGCATTCTTACGGTTACTCCTGGCGATGCTGATATCTGGAACTATGCCGTCACCCTGGCTTTCCCGGATCTTGGTAAAAAAGGTAACGTTGCAGGTATTGTTGTAGGTATGGAACCTAAAGTTACCGGTGTGAGCAGTTCTCTCAGCGATGCAGGCATCAACAAAGATCCAGACACTTCATATCACATTGAAGGTTTCTATCAATATAAACTGAGTGACAATATCAGCATCACTCCAGGAGTTATCTGGCTGACAGCACCAGATCATAACAATCAAAACGACGATATCGTCATTGGTACAGTCAGAACCACATTCACTTTCTAATTTTTAAAATCTTAAAAGAAGACGCAAATTTATACTTTGCGTCTTTTATTTTGTGTGCGATCTCAGCCATAAATGCTATATTATCGGGCATCCCGCATTTTATTTGATTAATTCTAGAGAAATGAATCAATTCAAAATTCAAAATTCAAAATTCAAAATAAATAACTCACCGTTATTCATGTACTTGCTACGGAAAAGTTTTTCACAATATCCGGCAAATCATCCATAGCTATATCATTTGGTTTATATACCTTACCATTAATTTGGATATTTTTTATTTTTAGTAATAAATTATAGCCAGATGACTACACCGACTAAATAGTGGATTTTGGTTATACTACGATGTGAAATAAGAAGAGCGAGAAAAAAGCGATCGCTAACCCATCCTCTAAGAATTACCTGAGAATGATTGCAATGGTTACACAGCTACCATCTTCCACCCAAAAAGGCATTATTTACCCTGACAGCGATGGACAACCAATGGCAGACAACACTAAGCAGTTTGAATTAATTGTCTGGATTAAAAATAATTTAGAACTGCTGTTTGCCAATGACTCAAATGTGTTTGTCGCTGGGGACTTGTTGTGGTATTCGGTAGAAGATGATAACAAGCTCCGCCAAGCTCCTGATGTGATGGTAGTATTTGGTAGACCAAAGGGATACAGAGGTTCTTATCAACAGTGGCTTGAAGACAACATTCCCCCGCAGGTGGTATTTGAAATTTGGTCGCCTGGAAACCGAATCTCTAAAATGGCGAAAAAATTAGAGTTTTATGAGCGCTACGGTGTGGAAGAATATTATCTGTATGAACCTGATGTGATTGACTTGACAGGCTGGCAGCGACGGAACTCAAGATTAGAAGTGATTGACCAAATGGTTGGTTGGGTCAGCCCTCGATTGGGGGTACGTTTCGATTTGACTGAGGAAGAACTGCAAATTTATCGTCCTGATGGCGATCGCTTTCTGACCTTTTTGGAATTAGACCAACAACGACAGCAAGAAAGACAACGAGCAGAGCAAGCTGAGGCGCAGTTGGAAGCTCTCCGTGCTTTATTACAAGAACGGGGAATTAATTTAGACCAATTGTGACCGAATTTAATTTATAAGTCTAAGAAAATAGCGATCGCTTTAAACAACAGGTTTACTAATTCGTAGTCCCATGATCACTAAGTCCCGTTCAACACTGTCAAGTTCGGCAATGTTAGGTAAATGTCCCCAGCGTTGAAAACCAAATGTTTCAAAGAGTTTTAAACTGGGCTGATTATGGGCAAAAATGAAGCATACTAGGCTCTTTAGACCCAAACTAGGACTTTCGCTAATTGCTTGTGCTAAGAGTTGCCGTCCCAAGCCACACCGATGAAAGTTAGGGGCTATGTAAATACTAATTTCGGCAGTTTTACTATAGGCTGGTCGCCCATAAAAAGATTGAAAACTAAGCCATCCAGCGATTATTCCGTCTACTTCAATTACCCAAAGTGGGCGTTGCGAAGGCGATCGCCCTTTAAACCAAGCAAGGCGACTTTCTACGGATACTGGTTCTAGGTCAGCCGTTGCCATGCGGCTGGGAACTGCGGCATTGTAAATTGCCACAATTGCAGGTAAGTCAGTTTCAGCCGCATGGCGAATAGTCATTGCTACCGTCTCGGAAAAAATTTTCAGAAAATATTCAAAAATAATACAGTGTTAACAGTAGCAATTCTACGGATTCTATCGTAATTGTCACAGATACTTTACCAGGTAGGCGCTTCGTACCTTACATAAGATAATGACTAACTCTACTAGCAAGTATGCGATGGGCCACTACGAAAAACACCACCGTTGCTATAACAGAGGAAAATTCCAACGCACTACCTACTGTATTTTGTGTAACAGAGAGACTTTATAACTCCTTACTTTTAAATTCTAAGTTTTTATTTCTAACGCATTGTTCAGCATTCATCCTAGAGAAATAGATAACTTTATTATGTCAGGAAAAATTATCTATTTCTCTGAATATTCATATAGTACTTTTGTCATCTTAAGATCATTTATTTTTTTAATTCAGTGGATATAAATATTGCCGCAACGTTTTTACTATAAGTTTTTATCCACTAAAAACATCTAAACTCTTTATTAACAAGTCTTACAGATAATTCAATTATATTTTTGTATATATAAAATTTAGGCTCATATCTAACACTAAATTGCATTTTGCAGCTATTTTTACAAAAAACGATTTTAACTTTGTATTAATCCGTACAAATTTTATATATAGCTAAAGACAGAGGCTACTACCATATATAAGCCCTTAAAATTAATAAATATAATTCTAAGTATCAACTACATAGATGAAAATTAAGTGAAATTATTATGTATATTAATTGTTTAAAAAATAATAGAAGTTTTACTGGGCATCAAGATAGTAACATTCCAAATATTGTCGAAATAGCGCTTTTTATAGATCAAATCAAAAGTAGTATTTGGCTTTTTGGTATTCCATCTTGGCTTTTCGGAATAACCGATAGAAGTATAGCTGCATTTGCGGATGGTTATTTATCTCCTATAGAAATATTTCAGCTATTTACAGCCTCTTTCTTTTTTGTAAGTTGGTTATATCTCAAGCCGGAAGAAAGCTTTAATAGCAATCATTTAGACCCCAGGCAATATGAAGAATATCTTGCTCGCACTCAAGCTAACAAGCTTCAATTAAAAAAGCGACACATGATTAGCCAAGAGTATATCTTACCTTTCCCTTATATTTGCCAAATCTATCATCTATTGAACTTAAAACATTTGGAAACAGTTCATAGGTTTAGCCTAAATAATCTTAAAATTCTTAGTATTAGCGAGTTCCAAACTACAAGTGCCGGTGGTAAAATCACATTTCAAACTATATTAGATTCGCCAGCTAATCCTCTGAGAATTTGGCGACAATCAACTGTAGAGGTGGATTTAATATTACATACTCCCTACACTGTAGAACTGAGTATTCCAGTCTACAATAACAAAAGGATAATTGTTATATTTCATGCTTTCCCTTTAAATCACTCAGAACATCAGTTGTTTATAGATATTTATAGTGATCTAGGGTGGCCAAAGCCATTGTTACAAATAATATTGCATTTTGCTTCTTGTTTAACACTCTTTGAAGATTTGCCATATCTAAGAGCTTTAACTGAGAAAAATATAGAGCGTTTATTCAATTTAGGTAGGACTTCAAATCACGAAAGTGCGTTGCTGTTTAAAAGGTTCGTTGAGCTATATGGTTCAAGTGGAGAAGCAACTAAATTACTTGAAGGAAGAGAAAAGAGTTAGGAATTTTAAACTCATAACTCTTGATTTTATTTAGTTAATCTCGTGCTAGGAAGGGAGCAGCAGCTAGTAAGGTTTTGGTATAAGGGTGTTGAGGATTAGCGAAAATCTGTTTTGTCAGACCGAGTTCGACAATTTTACCGCCGTTCATCACGGCAATACGATCGCACAAAAATCGAGCTAACCAAAGGTCATGAGTTATGAATAGATAAGTTAACTTAAAATCTTCCTTTAATTGCAACATTAAATCCAGTACTTGCGACTGCACGCTTGCGTCTAACATACTCACAGGTTCATCGCAGATTAAAAGTTTAGGGTGAGTAATCAAAGCACGAGCGATCGCGACTCGTTGCTGTTGTCCTCCAGACAAATCTGATGGATATCGCTGATAATACACTTCTGGCGGTGTTAACCCAACTTTATTTAGCATCCACAAAACTTCTTCTTTTGCCTTGGCAGGATTGGCAAGATTGTGGATAAATAAAGGATCGGCGATACTTTGTCCCACTGTCATCGCTGGATTGAGACAAGCATGAGGGTCTTGAAAAACCATTTGTATTTGTCGCCGTGAAGAACGAATTTCTTGACGCGACAGTTTAGTTAAATCCTGTCCTAAAAACTCAACTTTGCCACTAGTGGGACGAATTAGTTGCAAAATTGTTCGTGATAGTGTACTTTTTCCACAACCCGATTCCCCGACTAAGCCGAGAATTTCTTCTGAATAAAGATCCAGGTTGATCCCATCTACTGCTTTAATTGTCTGCGTTTGTGTATTAAACAGTCGTTCGATAAAGTTAGGTTCTATGGTGTAGTGTTGCTTGAGTTCTGTGACACTCAAAATTGGGGATTTATCATTAATAATCGGTAATTGCTTTTCTGCGTCATTGGCAATGATCAATTCTCCACTATCATTTACTGCTTGAATATGTAAAGCTGCTTTTAGGAGCGATCGCGTGTATTCATGTTGAGGTTGCCTAAATACGGTTTCTGTAGCACCCATTTCGACCATCTTGCCGTTGTACATCACGCCAATGCGATCGCAATACTCAGCCACCATTGCTAAATCATGAGATATCAGCAATAATCCCATGTTTTCTTCACCGCACAGGCGAGTTAATTCTTGCAATATCTGCGCGGAAACGGTGACATCTAAACTGGTGGTGGGTTCATCGGCAACAATTAACTTGGGGTTGAGAAGTAAAGCTAAAGCGATCGCTACCCTTTGGCGCATTCCGCCGCTAAACTCATGAGGAAACTGATTCCAACGACTAGCGGGAATATTCACCTTTGCCAAGGTAGCAAGTGCTTTTTCTTTAGCTTCCCGCGTTGATAATTGTGGTGAGTGCGCCTGGAGGGTTTCGATACAATGCTTACCAATGGTCATCAACGGATCGAGGCGTGTCATGGGATCTTGAAAAACTAAGGCGATCGCTTCTCCCCGAAATTTCCGCAACTGGTTAGGTGTCAAGTCAAACACTGACTGTCCTTGAAATATCACCCGTCCCTCAACACGACTAGAGGATGGTAGTAAGCGCATTACTGCCCGTCCAATAGTTGACTTACCACAACCCGACTCTCCCACCAATCCCATTCTCTCACCTGGTTTCAAGGTGAAAGATACATCATCAACCGCCCAGCTTGCTTTTTCTCCACTCCGCGCAGGATAGGCAACTCGCAGATTTTCGATACAGAATAAGGCTTCACTCATAGTTAGTTATCAGCCCTGAGCTACCAGTTTTTATAATTTCAAATTTAGGATAGTCTATCAAATTAAGCATTAGATCTGTATACTCACCATCACAGGTTTAGTTCTCTGTCCTGGTTGGGCAGATTGATTGCAGGCTTCAAAATTAAGCTTAATGCTCATCCTCAAAGAGCGAACTTTGACATTCACAAAGTGGCTGGCATTATCACTGTGGTCTTTTTATTTTTTACTGCGTATAAACGGTGGGGTCTTAAATAATTCGTAATTCGTAATTCGTAATTCGTAATTAAGTTTTGTGAAAGCGACGCGCAAAGCGAGTCTGCGATAGCGCCGGCGGCAAGCGAGTATTTTCGAGTCGCGTCCGGGGATTTAGACCCCGACCCAAAACTTGCCGGTTATTGAACCGGGGGATTTAAACCCACGGTACTCGGTTAAACCCTTACTCCCTCTGGTCGCGGTAGGAGGCACCAGCGCTGTTTTCCTCCTGCCTCCTGCCCTCTGCCTTTCTTCGATAAATTTAGGGGCTTGAAACCCGGATTCTGGGGAAATGAGCGAATCTTTTTCTCGTGCCCCCTGCTAATATCTCCCCTGCCTTTCTTCTAGTAAGTTTAAAGAAAGTACTTTTCCACGCATCTAATAAATATTTCCACACCCATTGCCAAGGCGGTTTCGTCAAAATCAAACCGGGGATGATGATGGGGATATGCTAAGTCTTTCGCTGGGTTAGCAGAACCCAAAAAGAAATAACAACCAGGAACCTCTTCTAAGAAGAATGACATATCTTCAGCAGCCATAGTTTGACATTCTGGTACAACACCTACAGAAGTTTCTACCACTTCTTCGGCTACAGATCGCACCAGTTCTGCTATTCTCATATCATTAATTACTGGTGGGTAAAGTGACCAGTATTCTAAGTCATAATTCGCACCATGACTCTGACAAATTCCAGCAATAATCTGCTCGACACGCTCTTGAAAAAAGCCTTTCAAACTAGGATTAAAATACCTGACAGTCGCACTCATTCTTGCTGTATCAGCAATCACATTATGCTTGGTTCCTGCATGAAGTTCGCCCACTGTCACCACTGCCGAATCAATGGGATTCACATTTCGAGCGACAATGGTTTGCAAAGCACTTACGATTTGGGCAGCAACAACAATAGAATCAACAGTTTGATGGGGTAGTGCGCCGTGTCCACCTTTGCCCAAAATTGTGCAGTTGAAGCATTCTACAGCGGCCATCAACGCCCCAGCCCGCACACCTACTGTTCCCAAAGGTAAATTATTCCACAAGTGCAAACCAATAATCGCGTCAACATCAGGATTTTTCAGGACTCCAGCTTCAATCATCGGCTTTGCGCCTCCTGGTGATTCTTCCGCCGGCTGAAAGATAATTTTCACCGTACCAGAGAAGTCTTGCCGATGCTGCTGGAGATAATAAGCTGTACCTAAAGCGATCGCTGTATGTCCATCATGTCCACAAGCGTGCATCACTCCCTCATGCTGCGATTTGTACGGTACTTCGTTGAGTTCTTGGATTGGCAAAGCATCCATATCCGCCCGAATCGCTAAAACTTTGTTTGTGGGGAGTTTGTTACCTTTGATTGTGGCAACAATGCCAGTGTGGGCAATACCAGTTTCATGCTCAATCCCCCATTCTTGCAGCTTTTGTGATACAAACTCAGCTGTCAGTTTTTCTTGAAAACCCAACTCTGGTTGTTGGTGCAATCGCCGCCGCCATTCTACTAATTGCGGTTGCAATGAACGAATCGCTAGTCGGATGCGAGATAGATCAACAGAAGAGGGATTGGGAAAGGTAGAAACCATTATGAATACAAACTAGTTTAAGTACATAACTTAGTTTATTTTCCCAGTTTATCGCCGGGAATGGGGAAGAATCAGCCAGAAATTAAAACACTTTGGGATTTGGGGAAACGCCAATGGAAAGCACTATTTTTTTTTCGGCTGGCTTTTCTAAGAAATTTTCCGATAGTAATTTAGTCAAAGCATCAGGATGTAGTTGCCAGTTTAATAATCCCGATAACCCCATAACCAAGCCAAATAGAGTTGGAACTAAGGCGGCGTAGAACAACCATTTTTTCTGAGATAGAGATGTAATGGCAAATAGCGAGACAGAGAGCGATAAGGAGGCATCAGCTAGATCAAACTGGTCGTCATGGTAATTAAGTTGGTCATAGGTTGTTTGATCTTTTTCGGCAGCTACCTTCTGTTCCTGCTTTTTCTGGTCTTCTTTATCAGCAATGAGTTGATAAGCGGCAATCTGTTTTTCATAGTCAGCCCTCACAGCAGCAGGTTGAGAAAGAGATTGCAATTTGAGTTGCGCCACACTTGATTTGGCTATTTCTTCACGAATATTACGAGCCTGGTATAACGCCCAATCATCAATTTTATTTGCTTGAGCTTGCTGCATTGCCTGGACTATATTATCGTCTTTGATTTTGCAGATGCCAATAAAAGTTGCTATCAATGCAACTGCAATTGCTACAGCACTATTTAGACGGCTTTTGCGTTTTTCGCGGTTAGCTGGCGTTTCCGGTTCATCGTCGTCCTCCCCAAGCAGGTCAATTGGGTTGATGTCCATATCGTTATACCAATTTCACTTAAATATAAAACAAGGGTTGTTTAATTTGCAATTGATATTGTTAATACCCAATACCCAATGCTCAATTTAACAAACAGAATTCAGGAGTCAGGAGTCAGAATTCAGAATTGAATTCTGTGCAACTGGTGGATAGCGCCGGCGGCAAGCGAGTCTGCGATAGCGGAGCGGTAGCGAGTCTTCTCCCTTGGCGTTAGCCTCTCCCTTTGGGAGAAGGGGAGACGCCAAAGGCGATAGCGCAGCGTTAGCGAGTCATCGAGCGTCACGAGCGTCGCGTCTGAATAAACGGGTTTAAGTCCCTCACTAAATCGGAGATTTAGTGGTGCAATAATCGAGTGCTGGGTCTGAATCCCCCACTCATTAATTCTGACTCCTGAATTCTGACTTCTGAATTCTTTTTCAAAATGTCAGTGTTTCCCAATCTAAATCTGATGCTACTTGAGCAAGTTTATCTAAATCAGTCAGATTATCTAAATAAGGTAAACAGCCTAAAACTGGTGTATTGGTGAGTGATTGAATCAATTGGTGTGGTGTCCAGTCGGCTATTTCTGCATCTGTTCGGAGTTGTACGCAGTTCAGAACAATACCTTTGAGATTGACGCGCGATTGTCTAGCTAATGCTACATTTGCCACTGCTTGAGCGATCGCACCTAATCTCACTGGTACTACTAATACCGTTGGTAAACGCCATTCCCCTGCCAAATCAGCTACCGTTAATTCCTCTGTGATTGGCGAACCCAACCCTCCCAAGGCTTCTACAAGCACAAAATCACGGTGCGATCGCAATTTCGACAAAGCTTGCCACACAAGAGCTAAATCTATTTGGCGATTTTCCCTTGCTGCTGCGATGGGAGGCGCTAGAGGTGCTTGAAAGTACAAAGGTGTAATTTCTTCAGCAGATTGTTCTAGCGCAAATAGCTTTTGATACCACTCGCGATCGCCAATTCCCGATTGAATCGGTTTCATGATTCCCCAGCTACGCTGCGGGTAATATTTTTGCCAATAGGCTGCTAATGCTGTCGTTAAAACAGTTTTACCAGCTTCCGTATCAGTTCCAGTAATTAGTAGTGTGTTTAACATTAATTTCTTTGACCAGAAAATGGTTGTGTTCCATCAGTCGGTGGCAAAGTTGGCGTTTCTGTGGGTATTGGCAAGGGTGTTTCTGTGGGTATTGGTAAGGGTGTTGCTGTCGGTATTGGTAAGGGCGTTTCTGTCGGTATTGGCAAGGGTGTTTCTGTCGGTATTGGCAAGGGTTTCTCTGTGGGAATCGGCAAGGGTGTCTCTATGGGAATTGGCAAGGGTGTTGCTGTCGGTGTTGGTTTAACTAGTTTTTCTAATGCAACATTCAGGTTGTAATTGCTTTCGGTAACTCCTGGAACTAGAGTTAACTCAATAGTATATCTACCAGTAGCCAGCAATATGCCTTGATATGCTGTTACTTGTTGGGCATTAATATTAATTGGTTGTTGATTGGGATTGAAGACTGTTAACAGAATGTTGCTTCCTGGATCAAGAAACGCAGTTAGCTTGTCACCTTTCTCCCCGAAAAAAGTGTACCTGATTATTTGATTTGTTTTCAGAGTATCGTTAACCGTGGCTGTGTTATTAGATGCTCCCAGATTGAGGCGTTTACTAGGTACAACAGATTGATTGCTGGTGGGTGTGGGTGTAAGTGTGGGTGTAGTGCCACCAGGAATCACTGGTGAAGGGAAATTTTGTGGAAGCGTTTCAATTGGTGGTGTTTTCGGTTGACTGCGGATAGAACTTACCAGCGCCCAAGAACCGAATCCGGCGATAATCACGACAGCGCTGCCAATTGCGGTAATCGCTAAGGGATTATCCAAAATTGAGTTAGTGGTGCTTGGTGGAATCACAGGATTGGGTTTTTGAGGCGAAGCTGGTGGTGGTACTGAGTCAGGACGACGACCAACAGCCATTGTCTGTAAGTTGGAAACATTCAGAGGAGGAAGACTGAGTTGCTGTAAAGGTTGGAGTGCTTGCAATACACTAGCAGCACTTTGATAGCGATCGCTCGGTATATGATTCAACATTCGATTCAACACTACAGCAAATCGCGGATTCACTTTTACCCATCGCTGCCAATTCCAAGTTAGTTGGTTTTCATCAAATAAATCCTTTGGTTCTTTACCAGTCAGCAAAACGACCGCGCTTACCGCTAAGGCATACAAGTCACTGCTAGGATAAGCTCCCCCTGTTTGCATTTGTTCGCTAGGAGAGTAGCCTAATTTTCCCACAGTGGTTTCTGGCAGGGCACTATCTGGCGATCGTAAACGCGTTGCTAGTTCTTTGACTACCCCAAAGTCAATTAACACAGGTTTCGCGTCACTATCTCGCAAAATAATATTTTCTGGCGAAATATCTCGGTGAATAATCCCTCGACTGTGAATATGCTCTAAAACAGGCAGCAACAACTCTATTAACTGTAATACTTCTGCCTCTGTAAAAGTTTGACCTACAGCTTGACGTTCAGCTAGCAGAGTCCGATACGTCTGACCTGCAACGTAGTCCTCCACCAAAAATAAGCGTTGATCTTGCTCAAATCTTTCCCGAAATTTAGGGACTTGTGGGTGTTCGATTTGATATAAAATGGCAGCCTCTCGGTGAAAAAGCTCTTGTGCCTTCTCCCAAGCCAAAGCCCCTGTTGCTGTTGAAGTCAATTCCTTGATCGCGCAAAGTTCGTTAAAGCGCCTCTGGTCTTCTGCCAGATAGGTTCTACCAAATCCTCCTTGTCCGAGAATTTGAATTATGCGGTAACGGTTTTGCAAGACAGTACCAACTGTAATGGGTGGTTGCATGATCGATTGATTGAGTGTAGTAGCAACTGAGGAGGAAGTCACCCACAAAGATTAAGTCCAAGAGGCGACTGACAGTTACCTGCCGCAATATTCTACTATACCTAACAACTACACCCCCACCAGAGCAAGGTTATTTTTTACTCCATAACTTCAGAGCCTCCAATCCCCCAATTCAATTTTTCTTCTTGACAAAACGATATATTTTAAAATATGCAAAATCAACTTGAGAATCCAGCTTATACAAACTACTCATTTCTCTTTCAATCAACCCTTTAGGAAATTGATAATCACGATTAATTGTCAGGAGAACTGTATCCTTATTATTTGTTAATTTTTCAATGTCTTCTGCAAAATTTTCATTTGGAACTTCCTTTTTTAACCGATCCCCCAAATTTATTGCATCCAGAGTGAAATTGTCACCGTAATATTCAAATAATCTGGGATTAGCAAATAAAAATACAGATTCTGTAGAAGAAGAGCGATTTTTTATCAGGTACTGGACAGCAGAACGATGATTTTTCTACTACTGAAGTACGCCGAGAGTCCATAAGTATACCTACCGCTTCTATATCTCAAGAGAATTTAGATTCAACAACTTCGTTTATATTTATTAATAATAGATTTTTTTAGTAAAAATACTTACAAGATTGTGTCTAGATAATACTGCCTTTATTTTGGTATCAAAAATTTTTTTATTTAATCTTTATTTAATCTTTATTCAAGCTTTATCCAATCTTTATCTAAAAACTGGCTTGTACGTAGGTGAGTTTTGGTCGCTGCTAGCTTCTTTTAGACTTCGCAATTGATTATCGTTTTTATTAGTGCGTAACATATAGAACAAAAAATCATATTTGTTCTACTTAATCATAGGTGCTATACTGTTGTGAGAATAAACTCATTAAGTTGTAAATGCTTTACTGCCAGCTATAAATTAAGATAGTTAGAAAAACTTACCACAACAATGTTTAAGCGATTGGGATTATTTCCCTCAACCTAAAAAATTGAACTATAGACCTAGTGGATGAAATTGATGACAGTTAAGCTATCAATACCTTATTTGCCAGAAGACTAGATAATTAGTGAATGATAATTTGATAATTTTATGCAGAAATGTTTAAATTTTATATGGAAGCTTCAACAAAACTCACAGATGTTTTTTTAGGCTGTTTCTCGGTTAAATCTATTAAATCTCTAATGATAATATTACTATGAATGCACATAGAGGATCTGCTGTACTCAGTTCTGCAACTTTCAAAGTGCAACCATCTACAACAGGACTGAACGATAATCATCGCCTGCGACTGTTTTCTGGTTCTGCCAATATACAGTTGTCTCAAGAAGTCGCTCGTTATCTGGGTATGGACTTGGGGCCAATGATTCGCAAAAGATTTGCGGATGGAGAACTTTACGTTCAAATCCAAGAATCGATTCGGGGTTGTGATGTCTATTTAATCCAGCCATGTTGTCAACCCGTAAACGATCATTTGATGGAATTATTGATTATGGTTGATGCCTGTCGTCGGGCTTCTGCGCGACAGGTAACAGCAGTAATTCCCTACTATGGCTATGCTCGTGCCGATCGCAAAACAGCAGGACGAGAGTCAATAACCGCCAAGCTGGTTGCTAACTTGATCACCGAAGCAGGTGCCAATCGCGTTTTAGCAATGGATTTACACTCGGCTCAGATTCAAGGCTATTTCGATATACCCTTTGACCACGTTTACGGTTCACCAGTATTGCTGGATTATCTAGCAAGCAAACAATTACCCGATCTGGTAGTTGTTTCTCCCGATGTTGGTGGTGTAGCAAGAGCTAGGGCATTTGCGAAAAAACTGGGTGATGCCCCATTGGCGATTATTGACAAACGTCGTCAGGCACATAATGTTGCAGAAGTGTTAAATGTCATCGGCGATGTTAGGGGCAAAACAGCAGTATTAGTGGATGACATGATTGATACAGGGGGCACGATCGCTGAAGGAGCGCGATTACTGCGTGAAGAAGGAGCGCGTCAGGTATATGCCTGTGCAACTCATGCGGTGTTCTCTCCACCAGCGATGGAACGATTATCCAGTGGCTTATTTGAGGAAGTCATTGTGACAAATACGATTCCCATACCAGAAAACAATCGTTTTCCCCAACTAGTGGTACTGTCAGTAGCTAATCTGTTAGGAGAAACTATTTGGCGGATTCATGAAGATACTTCAGTCAGTAGTATGTTTCGCTAGACTGTCATTCTAATGGCGTAAATTACCTACACTGTCTTCTTTATTGGGGGACAGTGTAAATTTTTAGCAACCCTAAAATTTTAAGAGATGCGATCGCAGTTAGGGGAAATTGCCCCCGAATTGTTCGGTTCTACCACTGTCATCAGTACACAAATAGCTATAACCTCTTAGGTAGTAGTGAAATGTCTACCCTAGACGCTGTTAGTCGCTCTTGAATTAAGGGGTGAAAACCTGTGTACGAATGGATATTGCCAAGCCTGAGCGAAATCTTGGCTGAAAATCAATCAAGTGTGGCCGAATCTTCACCTGCTAAAGCAGAGCAGCAATGGCGTGTCACCCTCGCAGCGACAGAACATTTGCTATTAAATACTTTAGCATCTGATTCAGTTGACACAATCCAAGGATTAGTTTTAGCTGCACCAGCACCCTTATTTAGTCAACCAAAACTGATTCAAAGTTTAAAAACAGTAACTTTTACAGCAAAACCATTTAACCCCTTGGCACTGATGCCATTTCAGATGCCAGGTGTGATCTCTGCTGCGGGTTACACCAACGCGCATGTAAATGAAGAAATTGCTCCCCATGAATCGGTACTTCCCTTACTACCTGCCGATCCGCTAGGGGCAGAACAATTTTGCTTGGTTTTTACAGATAAATTTAGATTAGTACTGGTTTTAGCAACCCACAAAAACGGTAAAAAAACCTTTTCATTTTCTTTTGAACCAGAAGTAGTACAGCAGGCTTGGCGATCGCTAGGGGCACGAGTAATGCTGGCTAATCCAGAATTTTTCGCCCGCTTGGACGCATTAGTAGAACAGTATTCCCCGGTAGCACCAGACTACCGCATCATGATTCAGTTTAGCCAGTTGTTGCTTCAGAAATTAACAGAACCAGAAGAAACTAGGGACTCTTTACTAGGCATTGGGGATAAGGCGGACAAGGAGAATAACCAATGCCCAATGCCCAATGCCCAATCCCCAAATCCTGATGTAGAATTGCTCCAAGCCTTCGCTCACGAAGTTCGCACACCTTTAACAACTATTCGCACCATGACTCGTCTACTGCTGAAACGGCGAGACTTAGATATTAGTGTGATCAATCGCTTAAAAATTATCGATCACGAATGTACTGAACAAATTGACCGCATGGAGTTGCTATTTAAGGCAGCAGAACTGGAAACTACTACCTCAACAAAATCATCAAAAACTCAACTCACGCCGATGTCTTTAGATCAAGTGTTGCAGCAGAGTATTCCCCGTTGGGAACAAGCAGCACATCGGCGGAACTTAACTTTAAATGTTGTTTTACCTCAGCAACTACCAACAGTAGTGAGTAATCCCACCATGTTGGATCAGGTACTCACTGGTTTGATGGAAAATTTTACTCGCAGTTTACCCGCTGGCAGCCATATTCAAGTACAGGTTATCCCAGCTGGAGATCAACTAAAGTTACAATTATCGCCCCAATTCGGCTGCAAAGATTCAAATAAAACTGCCACACCTGCAACGCCACCAATTCGTAAAGCTCTGGGTCAATTGCTAATGTTTCAGCCAGAAACAGGTACGATTAGTTTAAATATCGCCGCAACCAAGCATTTGTTTCAGGCGATCGGTGGCAAACTGATTGTGCGTCAGCGTCCACATTATGGGGAAGTTTTGACGATTTTCCTGCCTTTAGAAGTTAGCAATAAACAGAAACCAGTAGTCAGTAATTAGACATAAGGATTGGGACTATGGAGCTTATGTCATAGAAGGATAATTCTGTTACAAATTGCGTTACCTATGTCTTACTAATAGTCAGATGGTTTATGATCGTAATTAAATTAAATCTCCTTACACCACACTAAAATGCCGTAAAATTGTTTAAATTTTCACGGCTTTTATTTTCTGATTGGAGATAAATATTTTGAAAGGAGAGAGAGTATTAACAACACATTTAAATGATGACAAATTCGGGAGAGAATTTGTCAACTTAAGCTGAAACTCCTTTAAAACCTCGTTTCCAGCCAGAGTCGGGAAATGCAACTCGAAAAGTGGATCTGCCGCCAGTAAAGAGAGGCGGCAGCCCCAAAGACAAGCATTCCCAGTCGGAGACTGGGAACGAGGCAATCTAAAAGCTAGTTCTAGACCATAGGTGTCAACTTAAGCTGGAAATAGCTGATCTGAATGAAGTCATAAGCCTACACCGACCTGAGTACAGGTACGGTGTAGGTAGTTCACAATCATCTCCATTAGTCCTTAAGAGACTATTAGCTTGCTTTCATGTTCACACTAATCAGCTGTTCGATAAGTGCAAAAACATCACTGCGGCTAAGTTTCTCTTTACCATTAGCAAGAGCGTCAAGAGTGCCGTTAGCTAAGGTGAAAGGAATTTGGCAAAAATCTAAGGCGGGGCCTGTAGGAAGGTCTTGAATGTAAGCTTCTGCCAGTGCTAGGTTGCGCCGGGCATACTCCTGCATATTGTCTGCACTCCAACCATCTGGGAAGAATTCTACTCCACGCCCCAAATCTTCATTATGGTTACGCAGGATATTGACTGCTTGTAAGCCTCGACCAAACCCAATGGCTTGGGTACGGTTTGTTTGTGTTCCATCATACCAATTCCATAAATCTGAAAGTAACAATCCCACTGCACCTGCAACCCCAAAGGTATAACGATCTAAATCAGATTCAGTGTGAATTTTCCAGTTTCTTTCTGCCCAATAAGCCATTCGGTCTGCCATTGCAGCAGTGGCATCCCAAATTCGAGGTGCAATGGTGTCTGGTGCTAGCAGTGACCATTCTCTAATCCTCAAAGTGACTTCTTCTAATGAATTCTCATACCCACTAAATCCTGCAAAAAAAGCATCTAGTGCAAAGCCATCAACTCCTGCCTGTAATGTCAGACTAATCGTTTTTAACAGCTTGGCTTTAGTAGCGTTATCTAATTTGGGATGATCTTCAATTTCATCAATGGCACGCATACACAAATATGCTGATGCGACTGCTTCTTGTAATCCTGGCGGTAAAAGACTAATTGGGATATAAAAAGTTCGGCTAGTTTCTTTGAGGATTTGCAATGCATCTCTACGTAAATTCATGTTTTCACTCCCCGCTTGATTTTTGCACCACATGAAGTTTGCAGTTTTTTGATGATACTGGATATAGTTTTGACTAAACCTTAAAAACTATAGACTATAAGATAGGCTAGTATTTCATCTAAAAATTGATGGTTGTTGGTGTTGCAATTAACAAAACTCTTAAATTGATCAAAGTCTAGTCTAGTATAGAGGCTTTTGGTTGCAAAAGTGTTTGAGGTGTCGTTTGATATCGCTTTCATAAACTTTTAGTATAGATATAAAGAATTATGGTAATATTTGGTTGAATATTGCGAAAACTTTCCATGAGCAAACATCCATTTTAGGGATTTGAAAGTGTTTGAAGTCTGCGTTAATCTGACTAAAAAAATGTAATTATTGTATATATAAAGACAATTCAGGAAAAGTCGGTAACGGATAACAGCATCTATAGGCACTTTTAGATGCCTATAGCGGTTTGCCGAAAAGCTAGGGTAAGTTAAATTGGACACAGAGGGCTGCGGTTAGTTAGGTCTATGCTAATTCAGAGAGTGACATCAAGTGACCATAACCCAGAACCAGAAGTTCCCGTATACTTACTAGATTGTTCCTAATTGCCCAGAAAAACCCTGAAGAAGATATTTGCTTACAAGCCAAAACATGGGTTTGACGTTTTTATGCCTCAATTCTGTGCTTTTCCCATTAGCCGTTACTGTTTGATTGGTTCTAGCTTTGATTTCGAGACTCTTCAGATGTACGGATTTTTTCAAAAATTCAGATATGAGTCCTAAACTTTATTCCCATCTCCAAACAGCTGCTGATTAATGACAACCCTCGAAGAACAATCAGGGGTTGTTAAAATCCCTCAATACTTTAGAGTGAAATAATCAAGCTTTTCTAGAGCTACATTCCTCCTCTCATAGATAAAATTTATATATGAACGCTACACAAGAAAAACTCAAAGATCGGGTAGAACAGGCAATAGTTGCGGCTTTTGGCGCTGACTTCGCTGGAGTAGATCCAATTTTGGTTCCTGCTAGCAATCCTAAATTTGGTGATTATCAGGCGAATGTGGCTTTATCCCTGAGTAAAAAGAAAGGATTGCCACCAAGAGCGATCGCAGGTGCAATTGTTGAGAAACTAGATGTATCCGAAATCTGTGAACCACCGGAAATCGCTGGGCCAGGATTTATCAATCTGAAACTGAAAACAGCATACTTAGAAGCACAACTAAACGCGATTCAAGCTGATCCCAGACTGGGAGTTCCAGCCGCAAAAACGCCGAAGCGGGAAATTGTGGATTTTTCCAGTCCGAATATTGCCAAAGAAATGCACGTCGGACACTTGCGTTCTACAATTATCGGTGATGCGATCGCCCGAATTTTAGAATTTCAAGGACACGATGTACTGCGGTTAAATCATGTAGGTGATTGGGGTACGCAGTTTGGCATGTTAATCGCCTATCTGCGGGAAGTTTACCCAGACGCGCTTACCACTGCTAATGCTTTAGATATTGGTGATTTAGTCTCTTTTTACCGCCAAGCCAAATTGCGGTTTGATGCAGATGAAGCTTTTCAAGAGACTGCACGTCAAGAAGTCGTCAGATTACAAGCAGGCGCAGAAGATACACTCCATGCTTGGAAACTGTTGTGCGAACAGTCGCGGCGGGAATTTCAGATAATTTATGAGTTGCTGGATATCAAGTTAACTGAACGAGGGGAATCTTTTTATAACCCTTTACTAGCTGGCGTTGTGGAAGATTTAGATAAATCTGGGTTACTAGTAGAAAACCAAGGGGCAAAATGCGTTTTTCTAGAAGGTTTTACCAATAGAGAAGGTGAACCTTTGCCCTTAATTGTGCAGAAATCAGATGGCGGTTATAACTATGCCACAACTGATTTAGCATCCCTGCGCTACCGAATTCAGCAGGATCAAGCAAAGCGGATAATTTATGTAACAGATTCGGGACAAGGAAACCACTTTGCCCAATTCTTCCAGGTAGCACGCAAAGCTGGATGGATTCCCGATGATGTGGAATTAGTGCATGTGCCCTTTGGGCTGGTATTAGGAGAAGATGGTAAAAGAATCAAAACTCGTTCTGGAGACAGTGTACGGTTAAGGGATTTGTTAGACGAAGCTGTTTCTCGTGCCCATGCTGACCTAAAAACTAGGTTACAAGAAGAAGAACGCCAAGAAACTGACGAATTTATTAATGAAGTTGCTAGGGTAGTTGGGATCAGCGCAGTTAAATATGCAGACTTAAGCCAAAACCGCACCAGTAACTATATTTTCAGCTACGACAAAATGCTGGATTTCAAAGGTAATACTGCACCCTATATGCTCTACGCTTATGCGCGGATTCAGGGGATTAGCCGCAAGGGTAATATTAACTTTAAAGAGTTGGGAAACAATGCTGTTTTGTTGGAGCATGAAACAGAATTAGCGCTGGCAAAATATTTACTTCAACTGGATGAAGTTATTAGTAGTGTAGAGCAAGACTTGCTACCTAATCGTTTATGTGAGTATTTGTACGAACTGAGTAAAAAGTTTAATCAGTTTTACGATCGCAATCAGGGAGTTCCGGTATTAGAGGCGGAGGAACCGCAGCGTACATCCCGCTTGATTTTATGTGATTTGACTGCTAGAACTCTGAAACTGGGATTATCTTTGTTGGGAATTCAGGTATTGGAGAGGATGTAATATTTTTTAACGCCGAGTTACGCTGAGGTAGCGCAAAGGTACGCAGAGTAAGAGTTAAGTTAAAGCTTCTTTGTTTCCTTTGCGGTTTAAGAACAAACAATATTTGTGTATATTCGCAATCAACAACCAATCATGTTAGATGAACTAGATGCTTTACTTCCTGTACCAGATTTTGCAAGTGAGTTGAAGCTGACGGTGGGAGATTTATTTGGTTGGCTGTTGGAATGAAAGGGAGTAGGGAGTAGGGAGTGGGGAGTAGGGAAACTAAGAAAGCTTTTCCGAAAAGCGGGGTTTCAACCAATATGCGATACAAGGATTTTTTCTCTGACGAGACGCTAGCGCGAACGCGCCACTTGCAGGCGTTAGCGTGTAGCGGGACGTTCGCGGTAGCGTCTCTAAGAGTTGTACGGCTTTAAACCTAAATCGAGGGCTAATTTCTCCCCTACTCCCTACTCCCTACTCCCGCCCCGAAGGGGTTGTAAACCAAATTCTGACCAATTGAATAAGGAAATAGGCCAAGTGCAACAGGTTTTATGGGTAGGAATCGGTTGTAAACGGAGAACATCATGGCAGTTGATTGATGGGGCGATTGAGCAAGTGTTTCGAGAAAATCAACTTTTTACAACTGCGATCGCAGGTCTTGCTACCATTGACACTAAAGCCTCAGAAGTTGGCTTAGTAGAACTTTGCCACCTCCGCAACTTGCCTCTAAAGACCTTTTCTGCGGAAATCCTTCGCTCTGTGTGTGTCCCCAACCCTGCCACAATTACTGACCACAAAGTAGGTACACCTAGCGTAGCAGAGGCAGCTGCTATTCTTGCAGCTTCTCAACTCACATCGTTGACTATTTTTACCTTTACAAACATGGAAGAGTTGCGAGTCAGGTTCCTAGTTCCCAAACAAATTTTCCAGCGACAAGGGCAACCAGGAGCGCTAACTCTAGCTGTTGCCCAAGCTTTAAATACTACTAGTATTACAGAACTTCACTAGTTTTTCTAGTCAACAACTCTCAAAAAATAGTTAATTACGCTAGAAACAATTGCTAGCACAATTGAACCTAACAAAGCAGGTAAAAAGCCTTTAATCTCAAAACCATAACCAGGAGTTAGGGCACTTGCCAGCCAAAGGGTTAAAGCGTTGATCACAAATGTAAATAAACCAAAGGTGAGTAAGGTAATCGGAAACGTCAAAAGACGCAAAATGGGCCTGATAAACGCATTAACAAGCCCGATAACCACTGCTGCAACAAGGGCGACAACAAAATTATTGACAATAAAACCATCAACGATTCTAGAAGTAATCAATAACGCCACCGCAGTACCGAGCCAAGTTAATAAAAAGTGTTGCATAAGTTTTTTTAGAGTAATTAGCAGTAAGTTTAATTAATTTCACTATTGCCATCTGTGATCTGTAACACGATTAGGTGTCTTGTGCTTGACTCCTAAAGTTGCCATCATCTTTTATCGGTCTAAAAGCAATATGAAAAGGAGTCAGAATTCAGAATTCAGAATTCAGAATGCCCTACTCTGTCAAGTCAGGGGTTTCGCTAAGAAAGAATTTAAGATCACGCGCGTTTAAAATCGCTTGCTCTAAACCTCGATTCTCCATCCAGTCGCACATAATCCATTCTGGATTCTGGCTCCTGAATTCTGAATTCTTCTTCTGTAATTTTTCAGTGCTGTCATACAGAGATACTCCTAATCGGTATATCTTTATCGTATTGCAGGATGTACCGCATTAAATTCATAAAAAATGCTCTGAAGCGGAAAACCCCTACAAAGGTTTCTCTAATCCGAGAAATTTCAGTAATTGGGGATTTACAAGAAATAAATTATCCAGTTTTGTACGGTTGGTATTTTGCCCGCGCCTCTGGCCACGGGCGGATGGGACGCTACGTGTAAGTTTGAAGAGTGGGATACGTATATAGTGTCCATATAATTAGCCGTAAAAGGGAGTAGGGAATAGGGAGTGGGAAGTAGGGAAACTAAGAAAGCTTTTCCGAAAAGCGGGGTTTCAACCAATATGCGATACAAGGATTTTTTCTCTGACGAGACGCTGTTCGCGTTCGCGCCAATTGCGGCGTTAGCGCAGCGGGACGTTCGCGGTAGCGTCTCGTAGAGAAGTACGGCTTTAAACCTAAATCGAGGGCTAATTTCTTCCCCTACTCCCTACTCCTTACTCCCGCCCCGAAGGGGGTGTAAAAGAACCTCCCAGGTTGAGCCACCAACTACGCCGTCAGCTTCTAATCCATAGCGCGTTTGTGCAGCTTTCACAGCTGTCTCCGTTGTCACCCCAAAGTCTCCATCAGCATCACCTTTCAATAAACCAAGCTTTTTCAGTTGTTGTTGCAACTTCACAACTTCAGAACCACGTAATCCTATACGCAAAATTGGCAAACCTTCTGAGGTGTATTGAATACCAGGGGTTCGTTTCGTAGTTGTATTTGACTGAGTTCGAGTGGTTGATGTAGTACGATTTGGCGTTTTCTTTGTGCTGGAAGTTGTAGCTTTTCTTGGAGTGGCAGGTCTTGGCTCAGGGGTGGTTGCAACTTGTGTTACAGCTTTCTTTGGGGTAGTAGGTTTGGGTTCAGGGCGAGTCGCAACTTGTGTTACAGCTTGTCTTGGGGGGTTGGGATTTGCAACGTTGGTGAGGTTGCTAGCCTGGGTTGGAACAGGAAAATTTGTAGCTGAGTTAAATCTAGGCTGGGATGAAGGGACGGTTGATGCTACTGCTGCTTCTTTTGGGAAAAGTCGTTGCCAAGTGCTGGCATCAACAATACCATCTGGATTCAAGCCGGCAGCTTGTTTAAATCGGGCAACAGCACTAGCTGTATTCTCACTATATGTACCATCTACGGCACCAGAGTAAAAACCCAAAAGTTTCAGAGCTGCTTGAAGTTCAGATACGCGTTCGCCTTGGCTACCAATTTTGAGGATAGGGCGGTTAATACTATCTCCAGGATTTACTTGAGCAATTTTTTGTGGCGCTGCTATTGATACTACAGCCGTTGAAGCAATCAACAGAGGTGTAGTAGAGAACAAGAGTATTTCAATGGCCGATAAAGATTTAGACCTCTTTGGCCACCAACCCTTTTGCCGTTTTTCCATTCTAAAGCGATTTACAGTTGGGTCTAGTAATTTTAAGTAACTCAAAATACTTTCTGTCAGGCTGCTTTGCATGGAATTTACTCCCAGAATATTCTCATGCTAATGGTACAGCCGCTTGGTCTAAAAAACAGCTGATCATTTATAAGAAGAATTCAGAACTCAGGAGCGGAGCCGGAGACGTTTCCGTTAGCTCCGGTCATAATTCAGTAAGATTAACTTCAGTATTTTTTATGAAATTTAAACTATCTATATATAGGAGTGCGATTTGATTTCTGAAAAAATCTAAGTATCTGTAGGGTGTGTTATGGTCAGGGAAGCAAGCTACGCTTTTAGCCTCTCGTAGAGAGCGTCATTTTGAATTTTGAATTGATTTTGTATTAGTCCAGGTCGTTGGACTTCGTTTGTGTAGCCGCGAATTCTATGAGACTGTTGGTCAATTCACGGTGGGTTTGACAAAGCCAAGAGGATTTCAAGCCGCGCCCCTTGTGGGCGATTAACATTTTTGGGGGAAGGTTCAAGCCCCACCCCTTGTGGGTGGCTCCTCTCCTGCCTCCTGCCTCCTGCCTCCTTGACCCTCACCCCTAAAACATTGGTTTGGCGTTGCTTTCCCGCCCTGAAATAAATTTCGGGCTAATAGCTAAAGTCCGTTTCAACGGACTGAAATCACTGAAATCAGAGTAATAAGGAATGATGGGTTAGACCCCCTATTAATTCGCCAACAGAGTCATTCTATTCGCCAAGGCTTAAGTTGACACGCATGATTCATGAATTGCCCCTACAGTGTGGGTTTTGCGTAATCTTAACCCGCCCAACGCACTGGCTTATCTGCGTCTGGAGTGGTTCGTTTACTTGGTAACTGTTGACAATCAACGAGCAGCGATCGCTGTAGTTCAGAGTTAGTCATTCGCGGTAAGATTATTAAGAATAAATAGCATTTATTTTTGGATATCTACCCATTGCCAGTCATGACCATCACCCTGACAAATAAAGAATCCCAGGAACTTTGGGATGAATCTATCCAAAACAGTCGCCATAACTACCCTTCAGCAGAACTTGATTTTTACTCTCATTTACCTCGGCAACTTGGCAAGGGACAGATACAAGGTTGGGTTGAGGAACGAAACCCAACATTTATCTGGGCCTTGGGTTTACCCTGCGGGAAGGCTGCGCCTACGCAAAGCCTCAACCCAACCTTGTATCTTAGAAATAGTAGTAGACCGTCCCAACCTTGGTCATCATAGACCGCTTCGTAGCATGGGTCACTACAACAATCTCTTTGACAGAACTCGAACAGTCGCCGGGGTCAAAGCTTTAAACACTCTTTTGTTAAAGTATACAGTCTGTATCGGGCAAGGATGAGTGAAATCAAGGGGATGAATTCAAAAGAAAGTACAGAAATTCGTTGAGAGTTAACAATGGAAAATATTTCTCACTTGTGTTGGCATTGATGTGAGTAAAGCTACTCTCGATGTTTATATCCGTCCAATGGGTAAAGCATTGAAAGTTGCTAACACAGTGTTGTTGCAATGCGTCATAATCCAGTTATCAAAGCTTTTTATGAACGGCTTGTTGAGCGTGGTAAATCCAAAAAACTTGCTCTGACCGCTTGCGTTCATAAAATGTTAGTCATTTTAAATGCAATGGTTCGAGATAATTTGCCTTGGTGCATTTCTGATAACTTTAAACCAATTGTTAACACGTAAGGCTTGCAAACGTTTTTATACTTTCTATTAGCCATTGAGCGGATGGCATAGCATCTCTACTGATGCGATCGCATGACTTGGGTAAATTTTTCATGCTCTTTTTTTGCCTCAACGGAAAATCCAGCAACTGAGGAAGATTCTGTGCATCGCAGGAGTGTCTGGTGCGGGCTGTGACTATCTAGACTACATAGCCACAAGCAAGGTATGGTTAACACCTATGATGAAATCTTCGATGCTGCATTGTCATTACCTCCAGGGTTAAGAGCAATGCTTGCTGAACATTTGTTTAAAAGTCTGGATGCTGAAAATCAACTAGAAATTGATGCTCTGTGGACGGAGGAAGCAGAGAAAAGATTTCAAGCCGTTGAACAAGGCGAAGTTACTCTAATTTCTGGTGAGCAGGTGTTGCGAGAACTGCGTTCCAGGAGAAAGTAATGGCTTATGATTTTCATCCTGATGCCAATAGCGATCGCACAATTACTTTTTTTGCTTATCTATGCAACTTCCAAAGATTTTCCTAGCGTTTTTGGCTCCGGGAGAGGTTCACCGTCAGCCAAAGATGATTCAATCAGCATTTCTAAAACTTCCTGAGCATTTTTCAAAGCTTCATCGTAAGTCTCGCCGTGAGTATGACAAAATTCTCCCCATTCAGGAAGACTGACAACAAAACACTCATCTTCATCAGACCACTGAATAATTATCGTGTAGTGAGAATTCATTCTTTTTCTTCCTCTTGAGTATTTTTAATTTTTTCTAACCTTTGAAGTGCATTATTAACGTCTTTCTCTTGGTAAGCTTTAGCATCATTTCCGTCTTTACCTGATATAGTAACTCTCCCAGGTAAAAGAGGATGATACTAATTAGTGTGGCTACCTTTCCCAGGACGGTAACTAAACCCTGCTTGCAGCAATAAGCTTTTGAGTTCTCTGATTTTCTTGGGCATACTCTCAGCTTACATTTTGAATCATTCTCCAGTTTTTTACCCGACCTTCAGCAATATCTTTTTTACCTTTTTCAAAGGATTCAGTAAATCCAGGGATATCAAGCAACTCTTGGGTAGCGTCTTCGCTCTCTTTATCTGCTAGATATGCTAAAAAATCAGCAACCAGTTGTAGGCGTTCTGAAGATAATACATCTAGATATTGGTTGATTTGCTGACGAACTTCTGTGTTGTTCATAATTTTTAGCCGATCTTTTATTCTTAACTTTGAGAATCTTGCTTGCTTTGATTTGCTTGCTCAACGCGTTGTCTAATTGCTTCTTCTGCAATGCGAATATTTTCTTCTATTGGCGTACCGTCTTCAGCTACCATTGGCCCGTACCATGTTGCTTCTGAATCAGGAGGATTACGGCGACTAAACAAGACACGAATAGCCTCATCATCATCTCGATGTGCAACTATATAAGCTTTTAATTCTTTGTTAGTCATTGCTTCAAAGTTCGGTTTCATTTAAAAACCTCCAGTTTCCATTATGGGGTATGATAATTTGAAGATTTTCACCTGCTATTGAGTTCTCTGCTTGTCTTGAGCATATACTCAGCTTACATTTACCCTTCCCACTGCTTTAACTTCTTCTGAGCAAATTCCCGCACTTGCTCATCTGGGTCATTCTCTGCGCGATCGCGCAACAGTGCTAAAGTCTGGGGATGCTGGGGAAATTGCTCAATGATTGCCTTAAGTGCTATTTGCCGGGAAGGAACATTTATGGTATTAGAAAAATAGAAATCCAAATCTATCGAATTAAAGGAATCATCAACAGCACACTCATAAAGAAAATCATAAATTTCAGGATTAGTCTGCCAACTCTTAATCAGTTCTTTCATGACGTTGTGTTTTAGATAGTTGAAATTATCAAGTTGAGCAGATTCTTTGAGGAAAGATAAGATGAAAGATAAAATATTAAGTTGATTTTTCCATCCCTGTGCTAATTCTTGAAGTACTGTATTTTTTACTAGCCAATCATTACTAGACTGAATAAGAGATTTGAGCATTGGCAAAGTATCTGGGTCATCTTTCCAACCTTGCGCTAACTCTTGCACTGCCATAGTTTGTATGCTCTTATCCTCACTAGACTGAGCAAGGGATTTGAGCATTGGCAAAGTATCTGGGTCATCTTTCCAACCTCGTGCTAATTCTCGAACTGCCATAGTCTGTATGCTCGTATCCTCACTAAATTGAGTAAGGGATTTGAGCATTGGCAAAGTATCTGGGTCATCTTTCCAACCTCGCGCTAATTCTTGTATTGCTGCATAGGCAGATGTGTTCTCTCTATATGTGTTCTCTCCATAATGAATAGCTTGAGCAAGAGATTTGAGTGTTGGTAAAGTATCGGGGTCATCTTTCCAACCTTGTGCTAATTCTCGCACTGCCATAGCTGGTATACCTCCATCCTTTCCATTCAAACCATACATAGCTAAAGTTTTTAACCAAGGTAATGTCTCTACGTGCTTACTCCATGTAGTTGTAATGACTGAAACTACCTTAGTATTAATTTTATCGATTAAGTTAAGTAGGTCTGTGTCTGTACAGAGAAAATCTTCTGAACTGTAAGGAACATAATACTCCGCTACTTTTTTTAGATAGTTAAGCAATTTATTGTCAGTCACTGTTATTGTAGAGCGGTTTTTTACATCTAAAATACAATCAGATGCAAGAAAAAGGATATCAGTAAGTTTTTCTTCATAAGCACCTTCATTTAGTCCGTCCTCAAATATTTTAATTAAATGTTCAATAATCTCTCCTGCGAATTTTGATTCAAGACTTCCTGCAATCAAACGTAAAACTTCATACCAACTTTCATCTTGCCAGTGTTTGCCAAAAACTTCATTTTTAAGTTCCTCAATAGTCAACATTTGCGTTTCTTTAAACTGCCAGACAAACTCCCAAGCACAGAAATATTCTAAAAATGTCCGATGTACAAAAGCATAATAATCCGCACCCAGGAAACATAACATAAAGTTGCGAGTCCGCAGTTGATTAATCATCACTCGCGCAGCTTCTCTGGGTTTATCAAATTCTATGGTTTTGAGATAATCAGTCAGAACTTTGACTAAATCATTTTCATTAATCAAATTACCTGCCAAACCTTTCTCACCAGTTTGCATAAGATAAGCAACCTGACGCAGCATCGCTTGCTTATCTTTATAATCAATCGTCTTGGGATCTAACCTCTTATCTTCCATCAAAGCGCGTTCCACATCCCATTGATGCAGCAGTACCCGCGATGCTTGATCGTAAAGTGTAGCTCTATCTCTTGGTAGCTCTTGATTCCGATTAAGAATTGCTATCATCGTCAACAGCAGAGGATTTCCCGCCAATTCTGCAATAGATTTGGAAGCTGCAATTCCTCTTTGTAGCCGTTCCCGTTTTCTCACTTTATCTACTGCATCGGTAAAAGTTAACTCATGCCAACGGTAGATAAAATCCTGAATTTGTTCTGAGTCTAAATCTTGTAAGATAAAGTGGCGAAACTCAGCATTAAGCAATCGTTGCGGTTTATAGCCAATAATCCGAGATGTGACAATTACCTGCACATTAGGATAGTCATTAGTAAAGCGATGAATATCAGTAATTACATCCTCTCGCTTACCAGGGTCAAATACCTCATCCAAACCATCAAACATCACTAAGGCATTACCAGCTTTTAATTGTTTATCTAGTTCAAGCTGATTGAGATGATGAACAGCACCACTACATTGATGAAAAAATTCTAGAAAATTATTGCACTCTTTATCTTCCCGTCGCCGCATATAAGTTCGTAACTCAATTAGCAAGGGAATTGGTAATGAGATAACATTATCCAGTGGAGATTCTGCCCAATTCAAAGCCAGAAATTGCAACAATGTAGACTTACCTGAACCAGGATCGCCCAAAATCACAAGATATTTATAATCTTGCTTTTTATTGACAACATCTAATACTGAACGGATCGGCTGTTCAAAATAAATTCGTTTGTGGCGTTCCAATTCTTCTAATTCGACTTCTGCTTCTACTTGGTCAGTTTCTCGCAACCGTCTAAGATGTTCTTTAGGCAGTTCGTGAACTTGTGGTAAAACTTGATGAGTTTCCCGGACATTTTGAGCAGTAAAAATCCGCCATAACTTCAGTTCATTATAGGCATAGCCGCTAGTATCTAAGCTATCTAACTTGAGATTGCCATATCGTTCGCGGATTCCTTCTTGATATTTAACTAAATTAAAATCTACAAAAACACCAGTAATTTCTTTGGTATTTATTTCAATATCAGACAACTTTTGTAATTCTAGGATATGGTGTAATTCTTTTGAATCTAAAAGAAGTTCTTGGACTTGTGTTAAATACTGTTCTGTAATTGATTGCCAGTTAAACTTAGATGCCAGAGGTTTTAATTGCAGCCTGTTCCAACTATCTTCTAGGGTTTTAGCGTCTAGAGATTCACAATTAATATCAAAAGCCTGACCAAGAATTTCTGTAACTGACTTATCGCTGATAAATTTCTGGATATCTTTGGTGTACTCTTTAATCTCAGCTTCAGCAAGTTTGCAACGAACCTTTAACTGCTGCTGCATGAGTTGCAAAAATTCCTTTAACGCTTTACCAGCAGCAATCTCTATGTCTTCCTTCTTAAGTTTCTGCACAATCTTGCCAGGGATGCCTTTTAATAAATCTTTAGCTCAATCTTTAGCAGCATCCTTGGCTAATTTTTCCAGAATGGGTTTAAAAATCAACCCGGCGGTCTGAGTTACACCCCACATAGCTAACCAGTCCAGCATAATACTCGCTTTTCTTGAGAGTTTGATTACGAGTATATCCACTAGCTGGAGTAATGTTTCCAGATTTCAGGGTATTTGAAGAACCTCTCTCTAAATCTCTCTCCTAAGAGGAGAGAGACTTTGAAATTTCCCCCTTTCTGCGTCGGGAAGGGGGTAGGGGTTAGGTTTGGCGTTGGTTTTTTGGATCAATTGGTAAGTGCGATCGCAATTTTTCCCACAGCACGCCCAGTTTCGCTATAATCATGAGCCGCCGCTAGTTCTTGTAAGGGATATGTGCGATCAATCACCACACGAATTTTACCAGATTCAATCAATTCTTTCAGATAAACTAAATCCTTCGCGTTAGGCTTTTCAAACACCAATTTGGCTTTTTGACCCGGAAGGAACGCTGTTAAGACGATCTCTAAGAAGACTTTCGGGCTGGGTGATGTGGTGATATAAACTCCGTTGGGTTTGAGGACTCTTTTGGTTTCTGAGAGCGATCGCTTACCCACTGCATCAAAGATAATGTCATACTGCGTTGTATCTTCGGTAAAATCTTGCTGCGTATAATCAATCACGCGGTCTGCTCCCAAAGATTTTACCAAATCCAAATTTTTGGTACTGCTAACTCCCGTCACCACTGCCCCTAAAGCCTTAGCAATTTGCACTGCAAAAATCCCTACACCGCCCGCAGCACCATTAATTAAGAGATTTTGTCCTGTTTGAATATTTCCTTGATCTCGCAGCGCTTGCAGAGCCGTGAGCGCTGCTAAAGGCACAGCAGCAGCTTCTTCATAGTTTAGATTTGTTGGTTTAAGCACCGCCAAGTTTTCTGGAACGGCTGCAAACTCCGCGTAACCTCCTCCAGGGAAGCTAGTACTGCCATAAATAGCATCTCCCGGTTTAAAGCGCGTAACACCAGAACCAACCTCTACCACATCTCCCGCCACATCAAATCCCAGAATCTTCGGAAATTTACTGCCGGTAATCAAACTCAACATCCCTTGGCGAATTTTCCAATCAACGGGATTAACGCTACTAGCACGAACTTTCACAAGTAACTGAGTTGGCTCAATTTTCGGCTGTTCCACGTCTTCGTACTGCAACACCTCAGCCGCGCCATACCGACGGATAACCACTGCTTTCATCGCATTCCTCCTGCTACCCTGTTTTGCTGAATGAACTCAGACAGCCTGTTTTTCCTGATAAATCTAGTGTAGCGATTTCCTAAAATAGAAATATCAGTCTAAGACTACACCTGTATGCCAGCTAGAGACATCTATCACAATAGTGTCAAAAATGCTTTGATTAAAGATAAATGGACAATTACTGAATGGCACTAAAAAAAGCCCAAAGGCTTGTGTCACCTCGTTCCCAGCCTCCAGGCTGGGAATGTATTTAAAAGAGGCTCTGCCTCTTGTCAAGCTACTGGAGGCGGAGCCTCCCAGAGTGGGTTCCCAGCCTGGAGGCTGGGAACCAGTCAGAGCAAGGGCTGTATCTTTTCTTAGTGCCATTCGGACAATTACTCATGACCCACTGACTCTTAAATTTGGTAAAAAAGATTTGTATATTGATTTAGGTGCTAGACAACTGTTAGCGGCGCAAAAAGCAGAATCTAAAATTGCAGTTGAAATTAAAAGTTTTACTGGAAGATCAGATGTTGATGATTTAGAAAAAGCATTGGGCCAGTATATTTTATATCAAGATATATTGATTGAATTAGAGCCAGAACGGGTGTTATATCTTGCAGTACCTAACAGTGTTTTTGATGATTTATTTGAAGAACCTATCGGCAAACTATTACTAAAAAATCATCGTTTAAAGCTGATTACCTTTGATCCAAAACAGGAGGTCATCAAACAATGGATTATACCCAATTAGACCACTATCGCCAGGTAATTGAAACTATCCTCAGTGAATATGCTTCACTACCCTATTCCTATGCCAAGATTCAATCAGAAGTGGTGTTTGATCGAACCCGCGTTGGCGCAGCCTCTCTGAAAGAGACTCGCTATTTGTGGATGGATCTAGGTTGGGATGGCGATCGCCGCATTCATGGCTGTCTGGTTCATATTGACCTGATTGATGGCAAAATCTGGATTCAACGGGATGGCACGGAAGAAGGCATTGCCGCCGATTTAGAACGGGCTGGAATTCCTAAAGAACACATTGTTCTGGGGTTTCGTCCACCGGAGTTAAGACCCTACACTGGCTATGCAGTTGCTTAAGGTGCGTAGGCGCAGGCCGCGCAGGCCGTCGTAAACATCGCTCTTTAAAAGTTAACATGGAATATTCTCTTTATTCTTCAGTGGTAAATACAACACCTTCATACAGCAATTCAATTGGACATTCAAACTCAATGCTCGATAAAGTGACGATATCTCCAGCCGTGTAGGGATAGTAAAGCCACATCCTCCCCTCACCCCGACAGTAACGCTCAACGGAGATTTTTTCCGAGTCAATCAAGATATATTCTTGCAAACTGGGGATTGTCAAATAATAAGTGAATTTTTCACCCCGATCTTTCGCGCTTGTACCTGGCGAAAGAACTTCGGCAATCAGCTTGGGATGTTGAATAAATTTGCGGGCATTGAGGTCTTCAGGGTTGCAACTGACAATAACATCAGGATAATAGTAGCGACTCTGGGGAGTGAGTTGCATTTTTACATCTGACACATTCACTCGACAACCTCTGGAGCGCAGATGAGGGTACAAAGGTCTGTAGAGATTTAGCGCAATGTCATTATGGGGAATTGTACCGCCTGTCATGGCAAATACTTCGCCATTGGCATATTCGTAGCGAAGGTCTTGCTGAGGTTCCCATTCCAGATATTCCTCAACTGTCATTTTTGGCGGTTGTTGGGGGATGGCGATCATAACTCAGATTTTTTCAGGGTTGGTTTGATTGTAGCTAAATAGTATCAGCAACAAAGAGCGGTATCTGGATAACCTCTCTCCTAAAAGAAGAAATATTTTAATTTTTGCCCCTTCCCAACACGGGAAGGGGGTTTTTCGTTAAGGTTTGTAGTGAGCAATTCAGAAAATTCATTGCGATCGCATAATCATGTTAGATTATAGTTTGTTGTTTCTCTTAAACACAAAATCCCACAGTTTCTTACCCATCTCCTCATTGTGGGAATGAAAAAAAGGAGTTAAAAGTTAAGTTGTTTGAAAATTATGTGCAGCAACACATCTATTCTTACCAGTTCAAATGGCTTACCAGACAAGACTTACAACCACAACTGAATATGATTGTCAAAGCAAAAATTAAAAAAATATGAATTGCATTTTTACCTTCAAAAAAATGATATGTTAGATACAGAATTGAATTTCGCTTTTTTTCTGGAGTAGAACGATATAGACTACTCCAGTTTTTCACCCTCAAACCCTTGGCATTTATTGCTTTTGACGGAAATTGAGGGCAATCTGAGTACACATTTAAATAACCCAAACCCAGTTTAAATTTAGTTAAAGTTATTGCTGGGATTGGGTTTTGACTGAGTACAAAGAAATCCTGAACCCCCATATATAAACACTAGAACCCCAACCAAAAAAGACTAGAACCCCTACCCGAAAAAAACTTTTTTAATTCTTGTAATGCTTGAATAATTAGGGTTTTTAGTGTTTGAGTACAAAAGTAATAAATCCAATAAATTCTATCCTAGAGAGACGCAATATCTGGCTGGGAGACGGCTGCTATAAATCTTATATCGCCAATCACTTGACGCTCTGAAACAAAACAAAGCGAAAAGTGAGTGGAGGGATGACATAGCACCATGCCTGAAGTGAAGAGAAGTCGCGGCTGTAAGCACTAATTCTACCCAAGAACCGAACGTTGACACACACCAGCCGAACATCAGATATCTATCGCCTGCCTGACTTGCAAACAAGTCGCCCCAACCCAAGGGTTTGCAGGCAGTGTGGAAGACGCGACTTCAATTCTGGGCATGAAAGAGCAGCAACAACATCTCCCACAGTGGCAGCCAAGTCCACCGACCTTTTGCGAAACTCAATGACATCATCGTCTACACGACTCCTCAACTCCAACGCTACGGAATCGCCAACCCAAGCAAAATCAGGTGGTTGCGGCTGTGACAGCACCAGCAGCGCCACCGTGGAAAGGGACGAAAAGCTCCAAGAACGCATTGCTAAACATCCCTGCTACAGCGAAGACGCTCATCACCACTACGCCCGGATGCACGTTGCAGTTGCACCAGCTTGCAACATTCAATGCAACTATTGCAACCGCAAATATGATTGCGCTAACGAAAGCCGTCCTGGAGTAGTTAGCGAATTGCTAACACCAGAAGAAGCTGCACATAAAGCTTTGGTCATTGGTGGTAAGATTCCCCAAATGACAGTTGTGGGAATTGCCGGCCCTGGCGACCCATTGGCGAACCCAGAAAAAACCTTCCGCACATTTGAGTTGATTGCAGAGCAAGCACCAGATATCAAGCTGTGCTTATCAACCAATGGTTTAATGCTGCCAGACTACATTGATCGCATTAAACAATTAAATATAGATCACGTGACGATCACCATTAACATGGTAGATCCAGAGATCGGTGCTAAGATTTATCCTTGGGTTCACTACAAACGCAAGCGTTATAGAGGTCTTGAAGGCGCAAAAATTCTCCACGAAAGACAGATGGAAGGATTGCAAGCTCTGAAAGATGCTGACATCTTGTGCAAAGTCAACTCTGTGATGATTCCCGGAATTAATGACCATCACTTAGTCGAAGTGAATCGAGTCATCCGTGAAAAAGGTGCATTCTTGCACAACATCATGCCATTGATTTCTGCACCAGAACATGGCACACACTTCGGTTTAACCGGTCAACGCGGCCCCACACCCAAAGAACTCAAAGAAGTTCAAGATAACTGCTCCGGTAACATGAAAATGATGCGTCACTGTCGCCAGTGCCGTGCCGATGCAGTCGGATTGTTGGGAGAAGACCGCAGCCAAGAATTTTCTAAAGAGAAGTTCTTAGAAATGGCTCCCGAATATGACATGGAACAACGCGCTACCGTTCACGAAGGAATTGAGAAGTTTAAAGAAGAACTTAAAGTAGCCAAAGATAAGGCGTTAGCTGGTAAGAAAATTGCCAATAGTCCGAAAGTTCTCGTTGCAGTCGCAACCAAAGGCGGCGGATTAGTTAACCAACACTTCGGTCATGCGAAAGAATTCCAAATTTACGAAGTGGGTGGGAATGAAGTTCGCTTTATCGGTCATCGCAAAATTGACCAATACTGCCAAGGTGGATACGGCGAAGAAGCTTCTTTTGACTATATTATGAAAGCGATCGCAGATTGCAAAGCAGTTTTAGTCTCTAAGATTGGTAACAGTCCTCAAGAAAAATTGCAAGAAGCTGGAATACAGGCTGTTGAAGCTTACGACGTGATTGAAAAGGTTGCTTTGGAGTTCTACGAGCAATACGTTAAGGAATTAGGGAATTAGGAATAGGGACAGGGGATTAGGGACTGGGGACTAGGGACTAGGGACTGGGAATTAAGGAAGAATTTTCCCAGTATCCATTACCCATTACCCAGTACCCAATCCCCAGTACCCAATCCCCAGTACCCAATCCCCAAAAGGAGAATAAATCATGGCTTACAAAATTCTTACTAGCCAGTGTATTTCCTGCAATCTCTGTCTAACGGTATGTCCGACAAATGCAATTAAAGTGGTTGACGGACAGCACTGGATTGACCCTGAACTTTGTACAAACTGCGTTGGTAGCATTCATACCGTGGCTCAGTGTAAAGCTGGTTGTCCCACCTGCGACGGTTGCGTTAAGCTGCCTAGCGATTATTGGGAAGGCTGGTTTGCCAATTACAACCGTGTAGTCGCTAAATTAACAAATAAACAAGATTACTGGGAACGTTGGTTTAACACCTATTCTCAGAAATACTCCGAACAGTTGCAAAAGCGCCAACCCCAAATAATTCGTAATTCGTAATTCGTAATTCGTAATTGAAGACAACAATGCAAAATAACTGCATCTATCTTGATAATAATGCTACCACTAAGGTAGACTCAGAAGTTATAGAGGTAATGTTACCTTACCTCACAGATTATTACGGCAATCCCTCCAGTATGCACACCTTTGGTGGGCAAGTCGGTAAAGCAGTGAGAACCGCAAGAGAACAACTTGCAGCCATCCTGGGAGCCGATGAGTCAGAAATTGTCTACACAAGTTGTGGAACTGAGGGAGATAACGCCGCGATTCGAGCCGCACTGTTAGCGCAACCAGAAAAGCGACATATCGTCACTACCCAAGTTGAACACCCCGCAGTACTCAATGTCTGCAAACAATTAGAAACCCAAGGTTATAGTGTTACCTATCTATCAGTAAATCATCAAGGGCAGATGGATCTAGATGAACTAGAAGCTTCCTTGACGGGTAACACCGCCTTGGTGACAATTATGTATGCTAACAATGAAACAGGCACGATTTTCCCGATTGAGCAAATTGGGTTGCGCGTCAAAGAATCTGGTGCTATCTTCCATGTAGACGCGGTGCAAGCAGTGGGAAAAATCCCCTTAAATATGAAGACTAGCACTGTGGATATGTTAACCCTGTCTGGTCACAAGCTGCACGGGCCGAAAGGAATTGGTGCTTTATATATTCGGCGCGGGGTGCGGTTCCGTCCCTTCATGATTGGGGGACACCAAGAACGCGGACGTAGGGCGGGAACAGAGAATGTTCCAGCAATTATCGCCTTGGGCAAAGCTGCGGAACTAGAACTGTTACACTTAGAAGAAGCGATCGCAAAAGAAAGAAAGCTGCGCGATCGCCTCGAACAAACTTTACTCGCTACAATTCCCAATTGTGTAGTCAACGGTGACGTTACGCAGAGATTGCCAAACACCACAAATATCGGTTTCAAGTACATCGAAGGTGAAGCAATTCTACTGTTATTGAACAAATACGGTATCTGTGCATCATCCGGTTCTGCTTGCACCTCCGGTTCTCTGGAACCTTCCCACGTCCTGCGGGCAATGGGCTTACCCTACACAACTTTGCACGGTTCTATCCGCTTCAGTCTTAGTCGCTACACCACAGAAGCCGAAATCGATCAAGTAATAGAGGTAATGCCCAGTATTGTAGAACGTTTACGCGCCCTCTCACCCTTCAAAAATGATGATGCAGGTTGGTTGCAAGGACAAGAACAAGCACTAGCGCATCGGTAGAGACTAGGAATTTTAGATTTTGGATTTTAGATTTTAGATTGAAATCCAATCCAAAATCCAAAATCTAAAATCCAAAATTGCCTGCCAATCCCCCAATCTACAATCCAAAATCTAAAATCTAAAATTCATTATGTGGGACTACACCGATAAAGTATTAGAACTGTTTTACGATCCCAAAAATCAGGGAGAAATTGAAGAAACGGGCGAAGCTGGAGTTAAGGTTGCAACGGGTGAAATCGGCAGCATTGCTTGCGGCGATGCTCTGAGATTGCACCTGAAAGTGGAAGTAGAATCTGATAAAATTTTAGATGCCCGTTTTCAAACCTTTGGTTGTACTAGTGCGATCGCATCTTCTAGTGCATTAACCGAAATGGTTAAAGGTTTAACCTTAGATGAAGCTTTGAAAGTGTCCAATAAAGACATTGCAGATTACCTGGGTGGTTTACCAGAAGCAAAGATGCATTGCTCTGTCATGGGACAAGAAGCGCTAGAAGCCGCTATCTATAATTATCGTGGCATTCCTCTAGCTACCCACGATGATGATGATGAAGGTGCATTAGTTTGCAGTTGCTTTGGCATCAGCGAGTCTAAGATTCGCCGCGTGATTCTAGAAAATCATCTCACGGATGCCGAACAAGTAACAAATTATGTAAAAGCTGGTGGCGGATGCGGTTCCTGTCTGGCGAACATTGATGATATTATTAGATCAGTTCAACAGGAATACGCCTCACCTGCTCTCAACAATTACGGCGTACAAGTTGCCACAGAAATTGTTACATCTAAGGAACGATCGCTAACCAACGTCCAAAAGATTGCTCTAATTCAAAAGGTTCTTGATGAAGAAGTCAGACCCGTACTCATTGCAGATGGGGGAGATGTAGAACTCTATGATGTCGAAGGCGATCGCGTTAAAGTTGTACTGCAAGGTGCTTGCGGTTCCTGTTCTAGTAGTACAGCAACTCTGAAAATTGCGATCGAAGCCAGATTACAAGATCGTGTCAGCAAGAGCCTTGTAGTCGAAGCAGTTTAGGAATTGCTGTAGGACTTATCGTATTCTACAAATACGCCCTAATATGCATTCAGCCAGGAACAGAAAGTAGGATTTGAATTGAATCATTGTCTCCACTCAATGCTTCATCCCAATTCGCCAAAAGAAAGATACAGATTGAAATCTAACTTATCTTTTTTACGAATTACGTAGACACCCAAAGGATCGCTCCCCCCAAGGTATTACGAATTACGAATTGGTATCAGTCCTACCACTATTACGGCTAACAGCATATAGGCAAAAAGATTAAGCGCCTACTTGCAAATTTCATCATCTAACTCGCTTCAAAGGAACAGAATATGAGTACATTGTACGACAACATTGGCGGACAACCAGCTATTGAACAAGTAGTAGATGAACTCCACAAACGCATTGCCACAGACAGCCTCCTCAGTCCCGTTTTTGCTGGTACAGATATGGCGAAGCAACGCAATCATCTAGTTGCTTTCTTAGCTCAAATATTTGAAGGGCCAAAGCAATACGGCGGTCGTCCAATGGACAAAACCCACGCAGGATTGAATTTACAGCAACAACACTTCGATGCGATCGCCAAGCATCTCGGCGAAGCAATGGCTGTGCGTGGAGTGTCACCAGAAAACACCAAAGCTGCACTAGATCGCGTCACAAATATGAAGGGCGCTATTTTGAACAAGTAATAGGACTTATGCATTGATTGTTGACAAATAACAACATCAAGTCCTATTGAATCTTGCAAGCTGAAACACATTATGACGTATTTGTAAATTGCGTAATTTTCTTTGTTCTTTGTCAAAACAAATGACAAAGGACAAAGGACAAAAAACCAAAAGAAAAAATTTTTAACGAGGAAGATCGATGTACTTACTGTCAATAATTTTGGCTGTGGAGCGATCGCCCCCAGCAGGCATTTATGCCAACTGTACCAACGATGCTCTACACGCGCTCACTACTGTCGCTCAACTGGCGTGAACGCAACTGACAAACGCGCATACCCACCAACCAACCAATTGCAGGGAAATACGAATCATGACAGAAGAAAAGATTAGACAGATAGCTTTCTACGGTAAGGGCGGTATCGGTAAATCTACCACTTCCCAAAACACCTTAGCAGCTATGGCAGAAATGGGTCAACGCATCCTCATCGTCGGTTGCGACCCTAAAGCTGACTCCACCCGTTTGATGCTGCACAGCAAAGCTCAAACAACCGTTCTTCACCTCGCAGCAGAACGTGGTGCAGTAGAAGATATCGAACTCGAAGAAGTAATGCTAACCGGTTTCCGTGACGTTCGTTGCGTAGAATCTGGTGGACCAGAACCCGGTGTAGGTTGCGCCGGTCGTGGTATCATCACCGCCATCAACTTCTTAGAAGAAAACGGTGCTTACCAAAACCTAGACTTCGTATCTTACGACGTATTAGGTGACGTTGTGTGCGGTGGTTTCGCAATGCCTATCCGTGAAGGTAAGGCACAAGAAATCTACATCGTTACATCAGGTGAAATGATGGCGATGTATGCTGCTAACAACATCGCTCGTGGTGTTCTTAAATATGCTCACACAGGCGGTGTGCGCTTGGGTGGTTTGATTTGTAACAGCCGTAACACTGACCGGGAAATCGAACTAATCGAAACCTTGGCAAAACGGTTGAACACCCAAATGATTCACTACGTACCCCGTGACAACATTGTTCAACACGCTGAATTGCGCCGCATGACTGTTAACGAATACGCACCCGAAAGCAACCAAGCTAACGAATACCGGACATTGGCTACCAAGATCATCAACAACACAAACCTAGCTATTCCTACACCTATCGAAATGGAAGAACTAGAAGAATTGTTGATTGAATTCGGTATTCTCGAAAGCGAAGAAAATACTGCTAAGTTGGTTGCTCAGACTGCTGCTGAAGTTTAGTCTAAGTAGCCGCTAAGAAATAACGCTTTAGCACAAGGAAAAAGGAAGAGTTTCATATCTTCCCTTTTATCCTCTCTCTCTTCCATCTCCCCCCTAACCTTAGAGGGGACTCCTAGTCCCCCTATGCCCCCATCCTTACGAGTCACAGAGGCTAAGTATGACACCTCCAGAAAATCAAAACATCATCGAAGAAAGAAAAGAGCTAATTAAAGAAGTTCTCAGTGCTTATCCTGAAAAAGCTGCTAAAAAGCGCGAAAAGCACTTAAACGTATACGAAGAAGGTAAGTCCGATTGCGGCGTTAAGTCTAACATCAAATCCTTGCCTGGGGTAATGACCGCTCGTGGTTGTGCTTACGCCGGTTCTAAAGGTGTGGTTTGGGGCCCTATTAAGGACATGATCCACATCAGCCACGGGCCTGTAGGTTGCGGTTACTGGTCTTGGTCTGGTCGTCGTAACTACTACATCGGCACCACAGGTATTGATACCTTTGGTACCATGCACTTTACCTCTGACTTCCAAGAAAGAGATATCGTGTTTGGTGGTGACAAGAAACTCGTCAAGCTGATCCAAGAACTTGATGTACTTTTCCCCCTCAACCGTGGTGTTTCCATTCAATCTGAATGCCCCATCGGTCTAATTGGGGATGACATCGAAGCAGTTGCTCGGAAGACATCGAAAGAAATCGGCAAGCCAGTTGTACCCGTGCGTTGCGAAGGCTTCCGGGGTGTTTCTCAATCTTTGGGACACCACATCGCTAACGACATGGTTCGTGACTGGGTATTCACCAGATCCGACCAAGCGAAAAAAGACGGTACACTCAAGTTTGAAGGTACTCCTTATGATGTAGCCATTATTGGTGACTACAACATCGGTGGAGATGCTTGGGCTAGCCGCATCCTGTTAGAAGAAATCGGCTTGCGCGTAGTCGCTCAGTGGTCTGGTGATGGCACCATCAACGAAATGTTGATGACCCCCAATGTGAAGATGAACCTCATCCACTGTTACCGGTCGATGAACTACATCAGCCGTCACATGGAAGAAGCTTATGGAATACCCTGGCTAGAATACAATTTCTTCGGCCCCACAAAGATTGCTGAATCTTTACGGGAAATTGCTTCTAAGTTTGACGAGACAATCCAAGCAAACGCAGAGAAAGTCATCGCCAAGTATCAGCCAACAATGGATACGATTCTTGAGAAGTATCGCCCCCGCTTGGAAGGTAAGACCGTTGCCATCATGGTTGGTGGTCTACGTCCTCGCCACGTTGTCCCAGCTTTCCAAGATTTGGGAATGAAGATGATTGGTACTGGTTATGAGTTCGCTCATAATGACGACTACAAACGTACCACTGGCTACATCGAAAACGGCACCATCGTTTATGACGACGTTACCGCTTACGAATTCGAGGAATTTATCAAAGCCCTCAAGCCCGACCTTGTAGCCTCTGGTGTGAAAGAGAAGTACGTCTTCCAAAAGATGGGTCTTCCTTTCCGTCAAATGCACTCTTGGGATTACTCCGAACCTAGCGATGCCTCCGGCGGGCTACGCACCAACGCTCCTCAACATTATATAATGCAAGGTTTTTTGGCGGTGGGAGAAAAAAGAGTCTATTTCTAGCCTAAATACAAGTTGCAGGGTTATTTAGGAAGAATTTGTTTTGATACTTTAGATAGTATAACTCTTATGGAGTCTGGTTTTGAGATTTTGCTTGCATTTTGCTTAAAGAATAACTGTAAAATGAAAGACTATTTATAATGACGATTTTTTAGATTAAATGGTGCGATCGCATAATCCAGAGACACAATCAACATACTCAAATACGTCTTTATAGACTGCACAACCAACGAGAAATAGATGCAACTTGGTTTTCTTGATTTAGGTTAGCAGCGTTACTGAGAGTGCCATTTTCCAATTGATTCCAGATTTCGCCTGCCATCCTTCTAGCAATCGCTGATCCTACGAAGAAAGTCAGAGGTGAATGCCCTACCCTGGAAAATGCATCACGTATACGATTTAGTGCTGCTTGTGCAGTTTTCCAATGTTCATCTGCGCCTGCGGGATCTATACCCCCTTTAAGTTCACCAAGGGCGATAACGTATGGTGCAACTACAGATGGTTCAATGGCGCTAGATTTGTTGGCTGCTAATTCTGCTGGGGCTAAGTTAAACAAACATAGATCCACATTACTTCTAACTAGCGGGACAGTCAGGTTATAAATTAGTGTGCGATTACCAATCTCGCTTTCCCAGCTTATTCCTCGTAAAGATAACTCAATTTCTGAGTCATTATTTGTCATGGCTATCCACTTTTTACTCTTTGAGTTTTGCCAGTGGTATCTTGTGCCTGCGATCGTGAGAGTGGAGAGAATTGCACGAGTCAGCTTTCTTTGTGCCAACGCGCCTCCAACATTTCGCATTGAGCCACCAAGTGTATCACCACGAGTCAGCAAAAATCTAAAAACCAATTCCTCTGGAAAGTTTGCACCTGCTGGTTCAAGAAAATTTTTGATCAGACCATTTATAGCTTCCACTTTATCCTCTGACATCAGGTGCGCTAGAGATTTATCAGATAAGCCTGCCGCAGTTAACAGTCCCATTTCAATGCCCTTAATCTTTAGTAATTCAATAGGATTCTCAGCTTGAGCAGCAGCTTCTTTAAGCGCCCTTGCTTCTGCGACGAATGGCGTAGCACGTCGATTTTTCTCCAGGGCAAGAGCTACAAAACCTGCACGGATTGCTTCATAAGTTGTTATCAGATCATCAATAGATTGAAGATGATTACGATAGGAACACATAAGAATTCGAGTTATGGCTTTTTCCACACATAAACGCACTTTCGCAATGGATCGCGTCCATGATTTCCCATTTGCTGGCTACTATTACCTTTATCACTTGGCAAAACAAGAATATTTTCAATCACAAAACCTAGTTGTTCAGCAAAATCAGAGAGGATCATATCGACTGAAATGCTTGCGCCTGCATAACGAACATTGTCGTTAACCATAAATAAAAGTGCCCCTGGTTTAAGAACACGAAAACATTCTTGTATTACACACGCCATCTCATAAAAATATCCTCTAACCATTCTTGGTATATTATTATTATTCAACACACCCTTTGCTTTTTGGTTATCTAGATATTTCAAGATAGCCTGCAACAAATTGTGTGAATCAGCAATAGTTAAAGCTCTTTTCCAGTCTGAGTTGATAGTCAATAAATCTTTGGGGCGATTTTCAACTGTACAACTTAGCATTTCCTGACGAAGGTTAATTAACTCTTTTTCGGAAATACCAAGTAGAGCTAGTTCTAATGCATAAGTGCGAGTATAGTCGTATCGATTGCAATAGGGTGGGGATGTAATAATTGCATCATATACGGAATTCGCTAGGTGCGGCATAATCTCAAGACAAGATCCTCCATAAAGATGTATTTTACCTTGAGAATTTTTAATTGGGAAAAGCTCAATTTGTTGTGTAGAGGGCAGTAAATCATCAATAATTTCACTGATTTTATTGGCGATCGCATTATCAAACTCTAGAATTTCGCCTTTATTGAAAGGTTTCTTGCCCTGTCCACGACCAGAACGATAATCCCAACGGAGGTACTGTCCATCTTTACGTGTGTAACTTATAGATTCTAAAACGCACAGTAAGACAAAGTTTAAAACTGCTTGTACTCTACTATTCTCTTGTTTACAAGCTTCAAGATACTGCTCAATTGCATTTCTAGTTAGTTCAGGATAAGCCCCTTTTGTAATTCTCAATTCGGGTAAGTGTTTTTTCTGTTCATGCTGCCTCCAAACCTGTAATTTTGACCAATATTTTATACTCTCGAAATCTTCAGGAGTGAATTCATAATCTAAAATCTTTTTAGCATTAATTATTTGTTGACCAATAGGTAATAATTCAATACCGTCAGAATTAATCCCAGCTTCCCTAACAGCAAATAGTGCAGTTCCACTGCCTGCAAATGGGTCTAGAACCTTGCCTTGAGTAATTTTATATTGTTGCAATAGATATTCTATAAGAGATGCAGAAAAAGCTTCTTTGTATTTATACCATCGATAGATAGGTCTAGTTTTGTTAGCTTGAAAACTAACTATAAGTCGCGTCAATGAAGGATGAACCAAAAATTTATTCTGGAAGCGCTGATACAGTTGCCTATCAAGGTTGTCAATTTCATCTAAACCATCACTTTCCACTTCCGACACGGTACTGGAGACACTTGCTAGGCTGATCACAGAGAAATTTTCCTAGAGAATTTAACTAGTCAAGTTAGTATAGTTCTAAATTTTAGGGGTAGATATATGATTAGCCCAAACTTTACAAAAAGTCACTGTATATTTAAAAATAGTGTGCAAAATGCACAAGAAGTAACCCCTTGTAGTGATGTCTGCGACGAGCTACGCCTAAGCCCTCACTCGACAATAAACTAGGCGATGTCTACGACGGGCTGCGCCTACGCATTAAACACTTAAGCTTGAAAACGTAGTTGTTGGAGCGATGTCTACGACGGGCTACGCCTACGCACTTGGGCAATAGTTTCAAAGTCACGATCATTGTGAATCAAAAGTAAGTTATTTTCGGCGTTGCATAATAGAGGGATGAATTGAGGTTTTCTACTGTGTATTGTCCATACTGTGATTCTACTGAGATTAGAAAAAACGGTAAACGAAG
>NZ_JBALEJ010000111.1:0-10630 GCF_036917975.1 Nostoc sp. | reverse complement strand
TCCACCCTTTATGGGTTACTCAATCAAAGCCAGTCATCCCCCGATTACTCGGTTTAGACTGAACGAATCGCACTCAGAGTTAATGTGCGTCCTCGCGTTTCATGTTGCTCTAACCGTTGCTCACAAGAAAGGGCAATCTGTTCAAGTTCCTGCAACATCTGACCTACATCGCTTAAATCCTGTGCAAATGCTGTAACTTCTCCAATGCCGTGGAACTTCTCAATCGGCAGCTGTTCTACAAAGGCGTAGACGCTTGCGGCTTGTCGTAGACATCGCATCCTCTGGCAAAATCACCGTCAGTCCATTGGGCTTGTTCTGCCCTGATGCCATTTTTGCAAGAAACTTGTTAATTGACACGCCTGCGGTTGCTGTCAACTGGGTTTCCTGGAAAATTGCAGTTTTGATGTGTCTTGCGATCGTAGAAGCGTAGGGGATGTTTTGCCTATTCTCAGTAACATCTAAATACGCTTCATCTAGCGCAACTCCTTCCACTAAATCACTGTAGCGTTTGAAGATAGCATGGATTGCAGCAGAAATATCTCGGTAAACGTCGAATCTCGGTCTGACAAAGATAAGTGCGGGACATTTGGCAAAAGCGGTTACTGACGGCATCGCTGATATCATATTTTATAACGCCGTGTCTACCAATCTACATTCTGATTTTTTCTTTCTACCCCGATTTACCGAGCGGATACAAAAAAACCTTGTGGGAAACCTTAAAGGAATTTTTAGAACTTATTGTTTTTGCCAAGCCTCAGAGAACAGCGAGTTAATAGTGAAAGTGTCATCAACTCACCCTCGTAAATTGGCGAAGGTATTGCCTATAAAAGTGATTATGAAAGATTATTTTGAAAATTTTAAATTTTTCACATTAGTAGGCTTGCTGTGTCAAAGAGCTTTATACCACCCAGATAAATTAGCTTTTACTTTTTTACAGGATGGGGAAACAGAAAGCTCAAGCTTTACTTATCAACAATTAGACCAACAAGCTCGATCGCGTTTCAAGAATACTTCACACAAGTAAAAGACCCAAGAACAGAAAGGATGAGTTGCGATCGCTATCTTTTCCTCTATACGAGATGCACTGTTAGGTCGCTTGAATACAAGATCACATAATTCAAGCGAGGAAATGTTATAAGTATTACTTAACTGCTTCGGAGAAAGTATTACTGTCAAGCTACTAACTATGTCACAAAAGCTAATCAAAGCAACCTTGCCGGAGGTAATTAATGATCCTAAACATTGGAGTTTTCACATGATTTGCCATTTTTGTAAGTTCAGCCTTGCACTCACAGCCTTTAGTATATTTGGCATAGCCGCTTCACCAGCTCAAGCAGAAAATTTGTTAGTTGGTAGTACTAATAACAACGCTATTGACTTATACAATGGAAACAATGGTGCTTTCATCGAAACCTTTGTCACCCCTGGCAGTGGCGGATTATCTATCCCAACAGGTTTCACTATCGGACCGAATGGCAATCTTTATGTCAATAGTTTGGGGACAAGTAGTGTAATTGAGTATAATGGTCAGACTGGGCAGTTTTTACGAGACTTCGTAACACCAAGCAGTGGTGGCTTAGTTGACCCGCTAGGCTTGTCTTTCGGACCAGACGGCAATCTCTACGTTGCCAGTGGAGGTTCTAACCAAATCCTGCGCTACGACGGTAGTACAGGAGCGTTTATTGACTCCTTTGCAAAAGGCGGTAAACTCAGTGGACCATACGATCCAATTTTCGGTTCTAATGGCAACCTCTACGTCAGTAGTGCTGATAATAATGAAATCCTGCGCTACGACGGTAGTACAGGAGCATTTATTAGCACCCTAGCTAATAACGGACAACTCAATATGCCTGCTGGTATGTTTTTTGGAACAGATGGTAATCTCTACGTTAGTAACTTTGGTGCTAATGACATCTTAAGTTACAATTCTAATACTGGAGTAGGTAGCGTTTTTGTCAGTCAAGGTAATGGTGGGCTAAATGGACCAGTCAACCCAGTCTTTGGTCCAGATGGAAATCTCTATATTGGTAGTCAAGCTAACAACAACGTATTACAATACAACGGACAAACAGGAACTTTTATTAACACCTTCGTACGAGCAGGCAGTGGTGGGTTAGATGGAACAGGCTATGTCGCTTTTGCCAATATTACCCCAGTACCCGAACCATCTTTGACATTAGGTATATTAGCGTTTGGATCTGTTTTAGGTGCGAGTTTAACGCTTAAACGATTCGTGAAATGCCCCACAGGCTACTAATGTAGTGAAAGAGGTCAACCCATACAAGGTGTAAAGCAAATCTCGCCTGGAGATTAATTGTTTGACGACATAAGGTTTAATCATGGCTGTCAATCTGATAGGCAAACCGGGGTTGTTTGATACAGAGTCATTGATGCCCGTAGCCACAATGAGACAGCCGGGGTAGCCCTGCGGGGTAAACCCGCTAGCAGGTTGTCTAAGCGTAATTTTGCTGTTGACTGAATGCCTTTCATCGGTCATGGCAATTTGGCATCACTCAAGCGATCGCGCAGAGCGTCTCCAAGAGTTGGCGGCAAGCTACGCTCCTACTGTTAGTTTTCCCTTAATAATGGGTGCGATCGCCTGTGACGGGCTACGCCTGGGGTTTCCTCTCTTGATTGGTGCGATCACCTGCTTTAAGGGGCTGATAGTTATGCCATCACTTGGGACAAGGGACTTCAACTATAATTCTCCTTGAATAATTTGGAACAATTCACTCCGGCTGCGATTTGCTTCTGACCAAAAAGCTACTTTTAAGAATCTGCCCATCCCATTCATTGATATTCGTCAATTCTAAAGCTTTTATAACTTCCGAAGAAAAATCTGATAATGATTTACTTAAATCTAACGTTGCATATATATTTTTTTCCATTAAGGTAGATAATCCCTATCTCAAAACTATTGCTATTTGAGAATCTTACCTTTTTTTATTGTCAGAAAAAAAACTTAAAACTCGTTGTGACTCAGAGCCTCTTTGTTTAAGTGTAAATATTGATTATTTAGTATAAATATTATGTTTTAATTACTGAGAAAAGGATTTAGCGATCGCACATTTTTTGGCCGACCTCACAAAATCGCATTGCTCCCCAAGGGACTCGTATTTTCCATAGATTTGGTGTACCTTGTTAATTCTGTGCAATTATTAATACCCATCTTCTTGCAACTTTACAAGAAAGGCAGAGGGCAGGAGGCAGAAGGCTTTTATGAAAGGAGTATTAATAAAAACTTTAGTTCTGGGTTATTGCCCAGTTTAAAAAAAGAATTGTATCGAGCGGAAAGTGCCGCGAGATACAAAGCGTCATTGCTTCAATCCCACGTTTTTAAACGTGGGTTCCCTTCTGCCTTCTGCCTTCCCTACGGGACGCTGCGCGAACGTACTTCTGCCTTCTGAATCATCCAAATTTTAAGCCAATGCCTTCGAGGGAACAGCCAATGAAAACTGGTTCTTGCGTTACTTTTTCGGTCGCTACTGGAGCCTGATAAGCGTTGTTGGCTTATTAATTGGCTTTTTGCTCTGTGCGCTGATATTTATACCATTAATTATTAATATGGTGCTAGAAGATCCGTTTAGATATCCAGATCATTTGGTTATGAGCGGGATTGCTGCGGTAATTTTTGGTGCAATACTCTGGCTGGGGCAGTGGCTGATCCTGCGCCAGACTGAATTGACACCAAGAATTTTTGCACTCATCAATACAATAGTTGGAATTTCTGTCTTTTCCGTGCTGGTATGGTTTAATCAAAAAAGTTTGCAGTGGAGCGGTGGCCCGATTGAAGGTTGGAAAACCGGACTCATCTTTCTAGTGGGTGGAACAGTTACCGGAGCCACGACGGGTAAGGCTTTGGATTTTTACTGTGGACGAGTTGAGCAGCAATTAATCAAACTTGAGAGGGAGAGGGTAGAGGAAGAAACCCAAGAGAGAGAAAGGCTAAAAAGAGAAAGGGTTGAGAAGGAGAGATTAGAGCAAGAACGCCTAGAAGCAGAAATCGCGGAAAGAAAAAGGATACAGAGGGAAGCGGCTATTGAAGAAGAACGCCTCTGGTACGAGCAACACGGGAAGGATTATGCAGATTATGAATATGACGAGGAGGAGGAGTACGAAGATGAAGACGAGGAGGAGGAATAAACTCAATTCTCCATCAAATTGTTAAAGCAGGGAATGTTAAACCAATTCGCAATTCGCAATTCGCAATTCGCAATTACGTTTTGTGACGGGGATTTAGCTGAGGCTTCAATTCGCGCTGCCCTTCAAAGGCTAGGACTTAAACCCCCAAAGTTCGTTCAAGCAGAAATAGAAAAGCTGTTCTTCACCACCATCGAGACGATACCGCCATAAATGCTGGGCAAATTTTGGTTTAATCGGGGATTTTAAAAGTCATTATCCGTTCTTGGAACTATGGATGGTAAAAACCTTTGAAAAGATGGGTAAAATTGTAATCTTGCTTCATAGTCATCTGTTTGTGACACTGACAGTTAAATTGTTTGCTGCTCTTTTTCATCAAAAAGCAACTGAATTTGATAATTAGTCCAGAATTGGTCGCCTAGTTCATCTTCTAAATCGAAAAGCCGTTCTTCATCACCCCATATATTTGACCAAAGTCCGATCCTATTAGCGCGAAAATGATTTTGACCATTTGCATCTCCAATTACAAAATATGCTTCGACATTTAAATCAAATCCCAAGTCATCGACCTCTACCTCTGCTATTTGACAGTGGGAGCAACGCGATTTTGTGAGGTGCTGAAACCTGGCACGTATATAGCTTGTTTCAGGATGCGTAGGCGCAGCCCGCCGTAGGCATCGCAACGAAAAAACCAGGATTTGTTGAGAATAGAGGGGCGTAATTGAGAACAAAACCCCGATCTCACTTTTTCGCGTTGCTCCCCTATTTTCCAGTAGTTGCGGTTGAGGGTGTGAGATATTTATCGTACCAAGCTAAATAACGTTCTAGGACATCACGTTGATAACTCGGTTTGCTGATGCCGTGAGACTGTCCAGGATAAACCACTAATTGAGTATCAATTCCCAGACTTTTGAGTGCTTGATACATCTGTTCCGAGTTATGTAGTGGTACAGAAAAATCCCTATCACCTCCCATAAATAGTGTCGGTGTAACAATGCGGTCAGCGTGAAGAAATGGGAAAGAAATTCGTAGCCAGACATCGAGGTTCTTCCACGGTACACCAAGCTCTTGTTCATAGTCATCAATATACTCATCAGTACCATAGGTCGCCAGAATATTTGATTCACCAGCCCCACTGACTGCGGCTTGAAAGCGATGATCTTGAGCAATAGTGTAGTTGGTCAACATTCCCCCGTAACTCCAGCCACCAATTCCCAAGCGTGATGGTGCAGCAATTCCAGTAGCGATCGCATAATCAGCACCAGCAATAATATCTTGAGCATCTTTGTTTCCCCAGTCGGCATAAATCGCTTTGGAGAAAGCTTCACCTCTGCCTGAACTACCGCGTGGGTTAACACCCACAACGACATAGCCTTTCGCTGCAAACAGTTGCCAATTAAATATAAACTGGTTTGTGAACTGACCGACAGGCCCGCCGTGCAACATTAGCAGTGTTGGGTATTTCTTCCTTGGCTGATAGTGAGGTGGCTTGACAAGAAAGCCATGAATTTCTGTACCATCTTTACTCAAAAAGCTGATTTCATCCGTAGTTGCTAAATTTAACTGCGCTAGTAACTGATCGTTTTGGTGTGATATTAAACGCAAATTTTGACCATTAAAGGCAAAGACTGCATTTGGTTGTTGTGGCGTTGAGGAAAGTAAAGCGATTTTGCCATCGCGTCCTAAATCAAATTTACTAATCTCTCGTCTTCCTGCTAGGAATCGCTCGATTTTGCCACCAGTTATAGGTATTTTTGCTAGGTGAACATTGCCATCATCTTCGATTAAAAACAGTATTGATTTACCATCTGTGGTAAAGCGCGGTTTGGCAACATTGCGATCAAGGTTGGCAGTCAGTAGACGGGGAGTACCACCCTGGGCAGAGATAATGGCGAGATGGTGAACTGCGTACTCAATAAGTTTGGGTGAACCTCCCTGCAAATAAGAAATTGACTTCCCATCTGGACTCCAAACCGGACGGCTATCCCAATCAGGAGCGGAGTCAGGCCCAATAAAGGTAGTTAGCTGACGGGCTTTGGCTCCCGATTGGGCGGCGATTGCATACAGATCCCAATTATTATTGCGATCGCTCTCTTGACCATGTTTGCTCACAAAAGCAATATTTTTGTTATCAGGTGACCAAGCAGGTAAATACTCATTAAATGAACCTGGGGTGAGAATATCTGCTTTGCGAGTTGCTAAGTCCAATACATAAAGATGTTCACGACTTTTACCGATAAAACCCACACCATCTTCTAAGAAGTGAAATTGATCAATAACAATCGGTGGTGGGGTTTTCCCATTAAAGGGTGTTTCTGGAACTGGTTCTGAAGCAATTACCGCTAGTTGCCGACTGTCACCAGACCAGACAAAATCGGTAACATCACCAGCAAAGTCTGATATTTTCTTGGCTTCACCGCCTGATAAATTGAGCAACCAAATTTGCTGTTTTCCAGATTCACGGCTGGAGCGAAAAGCTAGATATTTACCATCTGGGCTAAACCGAGGATTGTATTCACCATCGTTACCATTAGTTAACTGTAATGTTTGGGAGCCATCCCAAGAAGTCATGTAAATATGGTTATCTTGTGTATCATTTTTCAAGTCGGTATTAGTTACTGTGTAAGCAATCCAGTCTCCAGTGGGAGAAAGTTGAGGATCGCTAATTTGGCGAAAGGTGAATTGATCGTCGAGTGTTAGCAGGCGTTTTTCTTGGGCTTGAACCTGAATATTGATAGCGCTTATCGTTACTAAAACACTGCAAGCCAAAGCGATTTTTGTGAGCTTTTTCATCATACTTTTGGGAGGGAGTGAAAATTCAGGTGGTGGCAAGGTTAAAATCCTTACCAATTCTGCATTGTAGCCATGAATGAAGTACCAAATGGCCCCAATATGATTAAAAAACGAATTACACAGATTGTAAGGGCATAAGAGCGATTCTAAAAATTTTGAAAGTCATTCTGGATAAACACGACATTCTCTCTATTCAATCGATAATACCGAACCCGCTTGCCATCTTCCAGTAGTCGCCGCGACTCAGTAGAGAAACCCAGTTGCGAGAAATACTGCTCGGCTAGTTCTGGAGTTAACATTAACCAATTGGGGCAGTGACAAAAAAGTAGATATGACATGATTAGCAAAACATCCAAGGTCGGTGTCATTGGTGCAGGGAATGTAGGTGCAGACGTAGCAAATGCTTTAGTGCTACTCCGTAAATGTGTAAAAGTGGTTCTTTTTGACCGAACCTTATCAAAGGCTGAGGGGCAAGCATGGGATATTGAAGACAGCATTCCCTTACTTGAAGAGATGGAAATTATACCATCAACTAAATATGAGGATTTAGCTGATTCTGATGTGATTGTCGTGACAGTTGGGGTGCAGCAGAAACTTGGACAGACCCGATTAGATACGTTGAGTGACAATGCAGAGATCATCCGTTCGACGATGAAAGAATTGGATCGAGTTGCACCGAATTCAATCGTACTTAATGATAATCATGAAAATTAGCTCGTGATTTCGTCATCGACAATCCTCTACCTTGGCAGAAGTCTGTTGATAAATTCACTCCTGGAAGAGTTGCTCAATCTATGGGTGGATTGGATTTTTCGCGGTGATTGGCACTCCAACAAGAACACCCAAACCTCGCGGAAAGTCCCCTGGTTGGAAAGTAGGAAAAAAGCGTCACCGTAAAAACCGATACCCCATTGTTAAAAAAACAGTAACACCACCACTTAAAGAATCATCAATTGCTGTTTAATATTCAAGATTATTCATAATTTCACTACGTCTCTGATTAACTCTGCCCTGCTGAGTCGTTTTGCATGGCTTAGTCTAAACTCCAGGTTGAAATATTAACGATAGGTGGTGTTGATCTAGAACTATTTAAACTCAAACTGTTCTGTGATATCTTTTGCTTTCGGTATGATTTTACCGTCTTTAGTTAACTTAAATTCTAACCCCCGCCACTCAATTGTAGTGCCAAAAAAACAATAGCACCAGATTGTAAAACTCATCAAGTCTCGGAAAATTACAAGCCAGAAATATTTTTTAGCGCTCGAATCTTGAAGATATTTGACACCAACAATCCAGCCCATTATTAAACGTACTATCCAGGTAATAGCTAGCCAAAACCAACAGAAAATAGACCCTTTTGTAGTCACCATTAGTATTAAGCTAGTGATATTTCCGTAAGTAAAAACTAGTCCCAAATAACCCCAAGGACGAGAAACTCGAATACCACGCAACCAGCGAACCTGATGCTGAATAGAATCAATCAAGGTGTTAGCAAATAATACGTGTTCTACTATATAGTCAGAAAGCATGACCTTGTAACCCACTTTCGCAGTTAGATAGCCAAGTTGAAAATCGTCTGCGAGATAATCGGCGATCGCTTCAAATCCCCCGATTGCTTTTAGCACTTCTTGACGAATTACAATCGTTGAACCGAGTGCGAACTTCATACCCTCTAACTGTTTGCTGGTAATAGCACCTGCGTGAAAATCACAAGCAGTCCCAACCGCTTCTAACTTTTCTACCCATCCCGGTGCTACGGAACGATATAAACAGGTGACAACACCAACATTCTTATTATGTAACGGTTGAACAACTCGCTGCAAGTAGTCTTCCCCAACTCGGATGTCGCTATCAGCAATAACTAGGATTTCGTATTTGGCGAAAGATAAAGCATTTGCCAGATTACTCACTTTTAGGTTTGTACCAATAATGCGATCGCAGACTATTAACTGAATATCCAGTCTCGGAAAGTCTTGGATAATTTGTTTGACCACATCTATTCCAGGGTCTTGCGGGCTGCGGACGCTGAAGATAATCTGGTAAGTTGAATATTCCTGTCGGCAAAATGTTGCCAAATTTTCGTAGATATCTCTGTCTAGTCCGCAAATTGGCTTCAGGATAGTAATGGGTGGATAAAAATTGGGAGCATATATATGGGATTCTCCGAAGGTGACAACTGCTGAATAGATTGAGTAACAATAAAATAGGATAGCTGACAAGCAAAGAATTACTATTAAAACGTCGATAACTTGGAGGTTGATATTTGTCAAAAAAGCAGATGCAGAAATTTCCATTGACTTAAAGCATTACAGCCAGTAATTCTCATTTTGAAAAAAATAGAGTATTAACCCCGATTTTGGAATTCAAAATATAGTACAAAGTAACTAGTTTTTTAGCCAGAGGTAATGGCTCAAAAAACAGATGGAACAAAAATAAGTATAAATACTTAAGAAAATAGAGAAATTACCTGACAACGAACGGAGGAAATCCAGTTCATCGTAGGGACAAGAGATTGCTCAGTTTCATTACTTCCAGATTTTGATGTGGTGTTATTTGCAGGAGATGCGCTCGCCAGCCTACTGTAACCAACAACTGAGGCAACAAGCACAATTAATGGAACCTGTCGAAGAAAACCCCACACAACTTTTACTTTTGACATTTTTATTCCTCACACAAAAAATTAATCATGACAAGTTTGTAGTAAGGACTTTAGTGCTTAGAATAATCAAGACTAAAATTTTTACTACGAACTTACTTATCAGTGAATTCAAACTTGACGTTAATATTTTGCCAGTTTTTTGAAAGTGGCGATTTAGAAAAGAACCAGTGTTCAGATATTGCGCTCACTACGAACAAAAATATTAGGTAATATTTTTGCCATTTAAATATTAAAGCTATCGAGGTAAAAAACTCGGAAAGAACCGATATTTTTTCTTTCCGGGTTTTAACCGTGCTGACTGGGATGTCAACAACGGTTGTCCGCGAGTGGTCTGTGAGTATAGGAGTTCCAGCTAGCTTCCTATTAAGTATCCATACAGGCGAAATCTTTCATCTTGAAGGAATCTATCCAATTTTGAACGGATTAGGACTTTTGGGATTGTTGGTAACAGGATTAAGTATGTCTGGCTTATTTGGTAAAAAAACTCGGCAAAACCCTAAGAATTAAAGAAGTCGGAAGTCGGAAGTACAGTTTTGTAATGGGGATTTAGACCCCACCACAAAACTGACTTATTTATTGAACCGGGGGACTTCAACCCACCGAATTCGTTAAACTAAGAAGCTAACGGCAAACGTACCTGAAAGCAGCTACCAACACCGACTTCACTAGTGACGATAATATCTCCTCCATGAGTTCTAGCGATCGCATTGGCAATAGCTAATCCCAAACCTAAGCCTCCCTCTCGCTGGCTTCTGGCTTGATCTGCTCTCCAAAAGCGATTAAAAATTAGCGTCAGGTGTTCTGGAGCAATACCAATACCATTATCCTGAACATTTATTGCTACCAGTCGCTCAAGTTTAACCAGAGAAACTATGACAGTTCCTCCTTTAGATGTATACTGCAAGGCATTTTGCAACAGATTGGAAAATAATCGCTTTAGTTGAATCCCACATTCCGCACTTCATGATGTAGTATATAAAGTTACGTAATTCCGTTCTGATACGAGTAGATAAAAATACTCATAAGCTTTAAGTAAGT
>NZ_JBALEJ010000110.1:0-37413 GCF_036917975.1 Nostoc sp. | reverse complement strand
CTATTTTATAGTTTTGACTAGCTAGTTTTGATGGTTGCATTTACATCCTATAAGCTAGCCATAGTAAAGCTTTGATAGTTTTCGGAGATGTCTAAACTACCGAAACTCTCAAAGTTGTCCTGACTGCGGAAAACGCCTTAAAATCTGAAATCATTGAACTCAAGGATATTGTCTTACTTAAGAGTCAAGACACAGGAATGGTCAAATCTTCAAAACAGTTTTTAGACTCCCTTGATAAGTTAGAAACCTTGATGCCAAATGCTATAGAAATCTCAGTTATTCGCCGCCGTCACCAATTTCTCAGCCAGTTATCAAGTCAACTAACTAATTGGAATTCTAAGGACAATTCTTTAGCAGATTCCCAGCAATACTTTAGAGCCATCAATTCTTTTGATAGAGATATTGAATTGTTCCTCAGTCAGGTAATTAAACATGCTAATCAGCAGCATCTTCTGGTTGAATACGAATTGGAAAACCTATATAAAATACAGAGAATTATCTCTTTTGCCGTTGTGCAAGTAATTATAATTCTATTTGTTGCTAAATTTATAGTGATTTGGCGTCCAACAATTAAGTCTTTGCAAAAATTACAAGTAGGAACAGCAGAAATTGCCGCCGGAAACCTAGATTACCGTCTAGATATTCAGACAGGGGATGAAGTAGAAGACCTTGCTAAGTCATTTAACTACATGTCACTAAAGCTAGCTGAATCTCGTCAAACCCTGATGAAGAACACTGAATTAACCCAAATGAATCAACGCCTAGAGTTAGAAGTTTCTGAACGTAAACAGGCAGAATCAGAACTCCAGAAAGCCTTACAAGAACTCCAAAGCACTCAAGCCCAATTAATTCAAACTGAGAAAATGTCTAGTTTGGGTCAGCTTGTAGCCGGGGTTGCACACGAAATTAATAACCCCGTTAACTTTATCTCTGGTAATATCGTCCATGCCAGTGAATACACTCAACAACTGCTAGAACTAGTACGTCTCTATCAAGAAGAGTTCCCAAATTCGGGAGAAGAGATTCAGGAAAAAATAGAAGAAATTGATTTGGAATTTCTGCTAGATGATTTGCCCAAAATTCTCAAATCAATGACAATTGGAGCGAAACGAATTCAGCAGATAGTTTTATCTTTACGCACCTTCTCTCATCTGGATGAAGCAGATATGAAAGAGGTTGATATTCACGAAGGTATTGATAGTACACTGCTGATTTTGCAGAATCGATTGAAAGCCAAGCCAGAGCATCCCAAAATTGAAATTATCAAAGAATATGGTGAGTTACCTCTGGTAGAATGTTATGCAGGGCAGTTAAATCAAGTGTTTATGAACGTAATCAATAATGCGATCGATGCTCTTGATATGTGCAATCTTCAACGTTCTCTGCAAGAGATTGATAGCAATCCTAGTAAGATTATAATTAGTACCAAACTGATTAGTGACAATCGAGTAGTCGTGAAAATTGCAGATAATGGGCCAGGTATGACCCAAGAGGTGAAAAAGAAACTATTTGATCCATTTTTTACCACTAAGCCTGTGGGTCAGGGAACGGGGTTAGGCTTATCGATTAGCTATCAGATTGTGGTGCAAAAACACTCTGGAGTACTGAGGTGTGAATCAGAACTAGGTAAAGGAACCGAGTTTTGGATTGAGATTCCTTTATATCAGGTAGGGGAATCGGTAAGTTATAACAGATTTAAATTGCCTACTGATTTGCAAGAGTCAAAAGTCTAGATAAATTATTGACTAAAAACTATGCAAAATTTAACTACATCTAACATTATAGGACTAAGTTTAGAGCTTTTTCATGTCCAAACTAACACTGCTTTTGAGTTACCACCAAATACTGCGGTGTTTCATATTGGTAAAGCCAATGACCAAATTCCGCCAGATATTGATGTTTCTAACTTGCCAGATGCAGATGTAGTTTCTCGCATTCATGCACAGATTCAAATTCACGTAAATAATTATTTTATTGAAGATTTAGGGAGTTCTAATGGGACATTTCTCAACAACACTAGATTAGAATCTAGAAGACCCTATCAAATAAATTTAGGAGATAGAATAGACCTTGGTCAAGGAGAAAAGGTCACATTTATATTTCAAGATAAGATCCAACATCAACAAAATATTCTTTCTCCTGCAAATTCTACACAAATGCAGGCTCAAATTACTCTTAACAGCAAACAATCTCCGGTGAATCAGATAACCAAATACATAGGCTTTGCCTTGATGGTTGCAGGCATCATCATTTTAACTGCAAATATTCGTGTTGGTATATTTTTTGGTATTCCTGGTTTATTGCTATGTATTTCCGGTATTTTTGTGCTTTGTCAGCAGCGAATCAACCCTAACTTAGGATGGATTTTGATAGCGCTAGGAATTGTAGTCATAGCTTTTACTGGTAATGTATTTGCGTCAGTTAATCTTTTAATTGTTGTGGCATCATCTGCTTTATTTTTCGCCGGATATCAACTTTTGAATACTGGAAAAATCTTAAATTATGATTTGCGATCGCTCCACAGATTAATTAAATAATTCATAATTCATAATTCGTAATTCGTAATTAAGTTTTGTGTTAGCGTTCGCGCAGCGTCTCTACAAGTGTTTTGGGCTTATCTGAACTATATTGTGATACAACCACCTTTTACCTACTTAAAAAAAGGGGCGGGAATCTTAAGCGAACTGTATTGGAGCTTATTCTCTCCACAGTGCCACTTGCTGTTTAAGTTCGCTCATATCCAAATAATCGTTAGCAAAAGCCTTCCATAAAAGTGGATGAGGAATAAAAACATCATATTTTTGAAGTTCTGGTGCTTCTGAAGTACTGACTAAATCTTCTGAAGTAATTCTTTGCTCACACAAGGAAGCAATTTCACGATAAAGATATTTAAATTTATCATTGCCTAATTTAAATGTCAAATAATAGGGATTTACTCCGCCTATACTTGTAATTTCCAATGATTCCCGACAGTATGAATTAAGTAATCTTTCTAAGGTGCGATAAGCAATTGTACCCATCCAAGGAAAAATACAGCATTTACCTTTTTCTAGTTGTAAAATATTGTGCTTATCTAATCCAACCTGCTGCACCAATTGGCGAACTTGATGTAAACGTTGTAAAGCATTTTTTTGCAAGTAACTATACTCGACATTCTCAAACAATACTTGCTGCATTCGCTGTAAAACTTTGGTATGAATAGTACCACCACCACCACGCCAATAAATGCTAGCTTTACCCTCAGCTTGTTTAACAAAAATAGCCTTCTTCTTAAAGTCAACTTCTACAACTTCCCAAGTTCTGCCAGCTAAAGCAAATTGATTGCCAACAGGAAGCGGCGTGACTATACTACCAATTTCTGTTGCATCTTGCTTAACAATATATTCTTGCTGTTCAGCAAAGACAGCATAAAACTGAAATTTTCTTACTACCTTTTCTCCTGCCAAACCCAGGATTAATTTACCTTGTTCAGTATGCTGAATATGACCAATATCAATTAAATAGCGTAGTAATAGTTGTAAATCTTCTTTGGAAATTGCAGCAAAGGGCGGCAGACTAAAAATTTGTTTAGCTAGGGCATTAGCTGAAATTTCACCTGCTGCTGTTAAAATACTCATTGTTTGGTGATAAAGCAGACTCAAAGGATATTTTATTGGTCTAATTGGTTCAATCCATTGTCCCTCTAAGTAAAGTTGAATTATCGCAATACACTGCAAAAGTTGCCAGGGGATTTGTTCTGGTAGAGAAGCTTCTGCTAATGGCTTATCTTCAGCACATACAAAACGCATATCAGCAGCTTCACCTCTTCTACCACTGCGTCCCAAGCGCTGTAAAAAGCTAGCTACCGACAAGGGTGATTCTAACTGAATTACTCGCTCTAAATGACCGATATCTATACCTAATTCTAGAGTCAGAGTGGCGGCAGTAACAGCTGGATTGTTAGGTTCACGCATGGCATTTTCAGCAGCTTGCCGCAAACTAGCAGAGATACTCCCATGATGCACATGATATATATCTGGTAGTCCTTGTTCTGTGGCAATTTTTCGCAAAGATGCAATTACAGATTCGGTTCGTGTACGATTATTAGCAAATATTAGGCATTTACGAGACTTGCTGAGGTTGAAAATATATTGTTCATCAGCTGCTACCTCAGATTCATCTACTTCATCAGTAATATAAAAATGTTCTACAGCTAGTTTTATTTGGCGTTTTATACCATCAATTTTTGGTGTAATCACTGGCTTGTCTGTTCCTGAACGCAACCAATCTTCAGCTAGTGAGTAATCGCCAAGAGTTGCCGATAAACCAATACGCCGTGGTTGTTTTTGCGTCAACTTTGCTAAACGTTGTAATTGGCAAATAATTTGACAACCGCGTTCTGAACCCATAAAGGCATGAATTTCATCAATGATGACAAATCTTAAATCACCAAATAAGCGAAGTAGGTCGTTATTTTTATTAATTAACAAACTTTCTAGAGATTCTGGGGTAATTTGGAGAATGCCTTGAGGATTTTTTAAAAGCTTGTTTTTTCTAGTTTGCGAAACATCGCCGTGCCAGTGCCAAACTGGAATATCTGCTTCTTTGAGTAAGTCGTTGAGACGCTCAAATTGATCGTTAATTAAAGCTTTGATTGGACTAATATATAATGCGCCAATTGTGGCAGAAGGGTTGGTATGTAATAGAGTCAAAACTGGTAGAAAAGCTGCTTCTGTTTTACCAGCAGCAGTTGCAGCAGTAACTAGCAAGTGAGCATCAGTGTCAAATATAATTTGACAAGCGGCAATTTGCACCGGACGTAATTCAGTCCACTGGTGATGATAAATATATTCTTGGATGAAGGGTGCAAGTCGGCTAAAGGCATCGCTCATATTTTTGGTGACAACTCTCCCGCTAACCGCAAGCGGTGTAGCGGGAGCATCTCAAATTCACAAATGAGACTTGCTGCTTCACGGGCTGACTACTGTCTAAGCCTCCACAGCCAGGAATCGGTAGTCCAACCGACCCACGCTTTAAAAGATTCAATGCTGAATTCCAATCGCGGTCAATGACCAATCCACAAGAACAACTATGAATACGAATTGAAAGAGTTTTTTCAACTCTTTTACCACAACTCGAACAATTAATACTTGTGTTTCTTGCGTCAACTCCAAGTGTCAGCTTGCCGCGTTTTACCGCTACTGCTTGCATAATTTGGAGGAATGCACCCCACGCGACATCAAGTATTGATTTGGCTAATCGCGTCCTAGCCAATCCCTTAATGTTTAGGTTTTCAAAAACAATCAAATCATAGGAGTTAACAAACCAATGTGAGACATGATAATGAAACTCTTTTCTCTGCCTTGCAACGTGCAAATGAATCTTTGCAACCTTGTTAGATTGCTTACTGTGATTCTTAGACCCTTTAGGTTTACGAGCAAGTTGCCGTTGCTGACGGGCTAATACAGACTGCGCCTTACGGTAATACTGCGGTACTTCAATACTTTGTCCATCAGCAGTAGTTAAAAACTTTTCAAGACCAACATCTATGCCAGTAGCAGTTGTGATTTCGTCCCAAGGCATTGCGTCGGGAACGGTTTTATCTTCTAAAGAAAAACTGCAATACCAACCATCGGCTTTACTTAAAATCGTTGCTTGTTTAATCTCAAAACCATCTGGAATTGGGCGGTGTAAGATAACCTCAATCTCACCAATCTTGGACAGCTCGAAAATATTACCTATTAAGTGTGCGCCAGCCTTGGGTGAATTAACACGCGGAAATGTGAATGAAGAAATATCACCACGTTTCTTAAAGCGTGGTCTTCCTCCCCTTTTACCTTTTTTATCAGGTGTTAGCCATCGCTTCCAAGCTTTGTCTAACCTAAGAAGGTTTTGCTGTTGGCAGTCAGCATAGATGCTTTTGTAATCAGGAAATAGTTCTTTGGTTCGCTTAAGGTCACTTGCTTGTGTATAATAATCTGCTTTCTCTGGTATCTCCCCAATTGGTTCAGAAACTAAGCTGCATCGGTCGATCTGTGACCTTGTACGTCTTAACCAGTCTAGTCTTTCCCCTAGCGCGTAGTTCCAATGACGACGCAGCAACTCCCTCCAAGTCTCAAGAATGACAACTTGCTCGGGATTGGGATTGAGTTTGAACTGATAAGTTAGTAGCATAGAGTCATAATACCATTTAGTGGCATGACTTACAATATAGGACACAGAGCAGTTTATAGTCTAAATATTCACTTGGTGCTTGTCACAAAATACCGAAGAAAAGTTATAAATCAAGCAATGCTCAAGCGACTGCAAGAGATATTTGAGAATACCTGTACTAAGTGGAGAAACAAAGTTACAGAGTACAACGCAGAATCAGACCATGTTCACTTAGTTATTAGTTACCCACCAGATGTAGAGGTAAGCAAGCTAGTGAACAACCTCAAAACAGTACCCTACGGCTTCTCCGAAGGAGTACGCAATGACAAATTATGTTTTTACATATTTGGGATGCTTCCCTGTAAGAACTATATTTGGATCTTGGCTCAACCTTTTGAATTAACCTTTTCCTCAAACTTTGACCCATCTTGATGAGATAAAAATTTATCACTATTGTGATAATTTCTTCGCCATTGTTCTAGCTTGTCTATAGATATTGATTTAGATATGACATTCACACCATTTCCTCGCCAAGCAACTTCTGCATCTGTTGTGAAAACCCCACACTCTAATTGATCTAGCCTCATATTCCAATATTCGCTAAATCGACCTTTTAAAGTAATAACTTGCTCAAATACCTTATTTCTATGTTTATTTCTTCTTTTTCTTTCTGTTGCTCCAGTTGCTTCTGTATCAATAAACTTAGTTTCTATTAAAAACAGACTACCTTTAAAAGTCAGGAAGACAAAATCACACTTCCCTAAATCTGTATAATCTGAAATTGGAGACTTTTCAAATAACAGCAATTCAGCGCACGAAGGAAACAATTCTTTAATATTCAGAAATAAATAAGCTTGCAATAGAAGTTCCTTATCGTAAGGAAATAATATCACTCCTTCAAAAAATTTTTGAATGTCCTCGTGAGTTTGGGGTTGAATTCTTTTACAGTATGAAACAAATTTATGTAGCTCATTTACAGTCATCAAGTTCTAACTCCTTCCCCCAGTCGCAGCCTTAAGGGTATTAGCATAAAAAGATACCACTCCCTCAAGGAAATTATCATCCGCATAAGTAACTAAAAAAACGATCCAAATCCTAGCTATTTAAGGCAATTTACTGTTGACAGTTCAATAAAACTAATTCTTAAGATACTTTTTAGCATTAGTTGATTTTTCACTGCTAGTATTAGCTACCAGTTAGGGATTTTATATGAGCAGGAAAACTAGCATTTTGTAAAGCTTGAACGGTAATTCTAGAATCTTGTACAGAAAATTGCCAACCCAAGCGAACAAGTTTACGAGAAGTTTCAGTTTGAATAATTCCAATCACCGGCATTTTTGCCTTTTCTTTGTCTACTGAATGCTCTTGCAAAATTGTTTTCAAGCGATGTAAATCTTCCATGTTACCTGCTTGTTGGGGATTTAATTCCACCATTACCATTTGTACTGTTTCCACTGGCTCTGCATCTTCGAGAATAAATTGAGTTTGCTCATCACGCCGATCTACTTTTCCCCAAATAATCAATCTAGTATCGACTTGGAGTAGAGAACTAATGCGTTCATAAGTTTTCGGAAAAACTACGGCTTCTGATTGTGTAGTTAGGTCTTCTATTTGCAATATTGCCATCTGATCGCCTTTTTTCGTCACCACTTTTTTGACGTTATTCAACATCACAACTGCACAAAGCCTTGTATCTTCTCTTTGTTCTCCCAGCTGTGAAAGATTAATTGGAGTCAAAAGTGGCGCTATTTGCCGTAAGGATTTCAGTGGATGATCTGATACATAAAAGCCTAGTAATTCTTTCTCCATCTGCAACTTTTTCTGTGGGGGCAAATCTGTCACAGGTTTAGATTTGGGAGCAGTTTCAAAGGCATTATTCGCTCTCTTGTTCTGAGCCGAAGAAAATCCATCACCTAATAAATCAAACAGATTCCCTTGACCGCTAGCTCTGTCTTTAGCGCGAGATTGTGCCCAATCATACACTAATTCTGAGTCGTTAATTAACTGTTGGCGGTTGGATTCGATTTTGTCAAAGGCTCCACAGTAAATTAGCGACTCCAAGGTTCGGCGGTTAACAGCGCGCAAATCGACGCGATCGCAAAAATCAGCGAGTGTTTTAAACTCTCCTGTGTCATTTCTCGCTTCCAAAATACAAGCGATCGCATTTTGTCCCACGTTACGCACTGCCGAAAATCCAAACAAAATCTTGCCTGCCGTTGGTGTAAAATCAACGCCAGAACGATTAATATCTGGCGGGTCTATGGAAATCCCCATATTTGTACAGTTCGTAATATATCGCTGCACCTTATCGGTATCACCACTGTTAGCCGTTAACAGTGCCGCCATATATTCCAATGGGTAATTAGCTTTTAAATATGCTGTTTGATAAGTTACATAACCATAAGCTGTCGAATGAGATTTATTGAAACAATTAGAAGCTATTAAGCCATTTTTAATCGCAAAATTATGGTAGCGCTCAACTCCAATGTCATAGACATTTTGTTTACCTAAATATTTGCGTGTGGCTATTTTTATCATCCTACCCTACCCTGAAAAAAATTTGCGAAATTCTTGATAAGATTATGAATCTTGTAGTACTGACAGTGTTTATAATACCAAATTATATCACTATAAAACACTGCTATACTCTTACACGAAAGTAGTCAATATATATCCAAACTTTGATAAGCTCTTCAATAGATGGTTGATAGCTATATATTTGCTGTTTTCAAAACCTATTAAACACATTTCAATACATATTAATCCGCTTAGTTAAGATGCATTCTGGGGACTGGGGACTGGGGGATAAGGGAGCAGGGGAGGCAGGGGAGAAATAAACAATGCCCAATGCCCAATGCCCCATACCCAATTTCGACCAATATGTACTAGAATCAATGACTTGAGTCATAAAGAGAGCAATCATGGCATCCATCCGCGAGTTGCACCAACAACTGATAGAAAAAGAACGTTCTGCCGTCGAAATTACCCAAGAAGCTTTAGATCGCATTCAAGCGTTAGAGCCAAAATTACATAGCTTTTTATGTGTCACCGCAGAACGAGCATTAGAGCAGGCAAGTGCTGTGGATGCCAAAATTGCTGCGGGAGAGGAAATTGGCCTGCTAGCAGGGATTCCTATAGGTATCAAAGACAATATGTGTACCAAGGGAGTTCCTACTACCTGCGCCTCCCGGATTTTGGAAAATTTCGTGCCGCCTTATGAATCAACCGCGACGCAAAAACTGGCAGATATTGGGGCGGTAATGGTTGGCAAAACCAACTTAGATGAGTTTGCAATGGGTAGTTCCACAGAAAACTCTGCCTACCAAGTCACGGCTAATCCTTGGGATTTGTCACGAATTCCAGGCGGTTCTTCGGGAGGTTCTGCGGCGGCGGTGTCATCCCAAGAATGCGTAGTTGCTCTCGGTTCTGATACTGGCGGTTCGATTCGCCAACCTGCATCTTTCTGCGGTGTGGTGGGGATGAAACCAACTTACGGCTTGGTTTCTCGTTACGGTTTGGTGGCTTATGCTTCGTCTTTAGATCAAATTGGGCCATTTGCCAACACGGTAGAAGATGCGGCAATATTATTGAGTGCGATCGCAGGTTATGATCCCAAAGACTCTACCAGCCTGAAAGTTGCCATTCCCAACTACGCTGCTAACTTAAAACCAGACTTCAAACCTAGAGGTCAGCTAAGAATTGGTGTTATTAAAGAAACTTTTGGTGAAGGTTTAGACCCTGTAGTAGAACAAGCTGTTACCAAAGCAGTAGATCAACTACAAAGTTTAGGAGCGGAAATTCATATAATTTCCTGTCCCCGCTTTCGCTATGGTTTACCCACTTACTACATCATCGCTCCATCAGAAGCATCAGCAAACCTGGCTCGTTACGATGGCGTTAAATATGGGTATCGCGCTCCTGATGCAGATAATCTGCTATCGATGTACACTCGTACCCGTGCTGCTGGTTTTGGTACAGAAGTCAAACGCCGGATTATGATTGGCACTTATGCCCTTTCTGCTGGCTATTATGACGCTTACTACCTTAAAGCGCAAAAAGTCCGCACCTTGATTAAGCAAGACTTTGAAAAGGCTTTTCAAACGGTTGATGTGTTGGTTTGTCCCACATCTCCCACTACCGCATTCAAAGCAGGGGAAAAAACTACTGACCCCTTGAGTATGTACTTAACTGACTTGATGACTATTCCTGTAAATCTTGCTGGTTTACCTAGTTTAAGTTTGCCATGTGGTTTTGACGATCAAGGTCTACCGATAGGATTACAGCTAATTGGCAATGTGCTACGAGAAGACCAGCTTTTTCAGGTAGCTTATGCTTATGAGCAATCCACTACTTGGCATCTGTGTAAACCACAAATAGTCATTGGTCATTAGTCATTGGTCATTAGTCATTGGTCATTGGTCATTGGTCATTGGTTATTAATTCCTCTCCCCAGTCCCCAGTCCCCAGTCCCCAATCCCCAATCCCCAGTCCCCAATCCCCGTCCCCAGTCCCTCTATTTTTTGTTCATTTGTCACTCTGATTACTGACTATTGACTGTTGATCGTTGTTTTCTGGAGTCGGGGATTCAGCTGTAAGCTGTGGACTAAGTATATGAAGAAGACCAGCTGATGCACCGACCAATAGTAAAATATAGGTCAGAACAAGAGGTATGTATGTATTTCCTTTGTTGTCTGAATTCTTATGAGCATTTTTGGAATCTTCACGGACAACATTGGTTATCAGGCTGTATGATAAAGCATTTCCATCCAAGCCTAAAGCATCTCCATAACGACGGATGAATCCTTGAAGAAAAATCGGCTCAGGTAATTCTTCAAATCGTTCTTCTTCTAAAGCTTGCAAAATACCTGCTCGAATCATTGTTTGAGAGGCTATTTCTTCTATGCGGATGGATTTTTCTTGTCTTGCTTGTCGCAGATGTGTGGTTATTTCCTTTAGTTGCTCTAATTGAGCTTCGTTTAAGAGCGTCACAATCTTTTCCTCTATAGCCTAATTCTACTATTCATTGAGAACACTCCAATTTGCATACGTAAATTTACTGGATATTTGATTTTAGGATAAATTTTTTTGAGAATGGCTTAATCCCGCATTTTAAAATGCTAGTGCGTCTTAGAGTAAGTATTTTTATTGTTATAATACATACCTTGAAAGTTAAAAAACAGGGTATGAAAATTAACAAATTGCAATTTATAATACAAGTATTTCCCCAGAGGCTACTCTGGGTTGGGATAATTGCAGCGTTCACCTACTGTGCAATCTGTTTAGTTCTTTTTATTGGGCAACCTCGGTTCATTTTCTTTCCCTCTGCTGTTATTGAAAAGACACCAGAGTTTTTTAATCTTCCTTACGAAGAGGTTTGGTTAGCTGTACCTGGTAAAACAGGCCAGGTAGAACGCATCCACGGTTGGTGGATAGAAGCCAAGCAACCCAATGCCAAGGTGTTGCTATATTTACACGGAAATGGTATCAATATTGGCGCAAATATAGCTCATGCCAACAGGTTTCATCAGCTAGGGTTTTCGGTATTACTGATTGATTATCGGGGTTATGGTCGCAGTGAAGGCAGCTTTCCTAATGAAAAGCGGGTTTATGAAGATGCAGCGACAGCTTGGAATTACTTGGTACAGCAACAAGAGATTCCACCCAGCCAAATTTTTATTTATGGACATTCTCTAGGAGGTGCAATAGCCCTGGATTTGGCAGTGAAACACCCACAAGCCGCTGGTTTAATCGTGGAAAGCTCTTTTACATCCATCCGCGATTTAATCACTTATCGAAATATGTTTTGGATGTTTCCGGTGGATTTAATCTTGACACAGCGGTTTGAATCCATTAAAAAATTGCCAAATTTAAAAATGCCAGTTTTATTCATTCATGGCGCTGCTGATTCGACTGTACCCTCTTTTATGAGCGAAAAACTTTATGCTGCTGCACCCGAACCAAAGCAACTATTGTTGGTTCCAGGAGCAGATCACAACAATACCGCAGTAGTTGCTGGTTCACAATATTTGCAGTTGGTAGAGTCTTTTATCCAACAAGTGCAGACTCCTCGCTATTTGAACAGTTTCGACTAGCTTGGCTATTCCTTACGGTGTTGGCAGGGTTGCTTGTACCATTTTGGATTTTGGATTTTAGATTTTGGATTGGGAATTGCCTTGGTGCGTCTGGCTTGGCGTGAATTTATTTGTTGCAATCATTTTTTAAATTGGTATTACTTCACAAATCTTCATCAAAATTCTATTCCGATATATCGCGATATATTCCGATATATCGTATATTAGAGAAAGTTGATTTGAGATTTACTTATGTTTAGACACTTTAGGTCACATTTTGGCGCACCTGCATGGGCAGGAGTTAGCGAAGAGGATTCATTGCTTGTCAGGTCTTGGTTTGGCCATGACAAGCATCATGGCAGACATCATGAGAAACACTTTGGTCATGAAATGTTTGGTCGTGGTTGGGGAGATGAACACCGGACTCGTCGGGGTGACATCAAGTTCATTCTGCTGGAATTGTTATCAGAGCATCCTAGTCATGGTTACGATCTGATTAAAGAGATGGAAACTCGCTATGGTGGTTTCCGTCGCCTCAGTCCTGGCTCGGTGTATCCAACACTCCAATTACTGGAGGAAGGTGGTTATCTCAAGAGCGCACAGGAAGGCGGTAAGCGGATTTACACGATTACGGATGAGGGTAGACAATTATTAGCAGAACGTACCCAGCAAGAACCTTCAGATTCTCCTTGGGATACCTTCAAAGGTTTCGTTACAGGTAAGCCCCAAGAATTTATTGAGTTGCGGAATGCTGCCACAGAATTAGCTGCTGCGGTGGTACAGGTTGCTCGTAGTGGCAATATCGAGCGGATAAATCGGGTGCGTGAGCTTTTAGAGCAAGTTAAACGGGAAATTTACGCGATTCTGGCTGAGAAATAAGTTAACGTGAGTTCGACGGAACTAAAAAACGGCAGGAGGTAATGCAGGCAAATCTTTTGGGTAAATATCAATCGACGGTTTTTTGGGCAAATAGGTGTAAGCAGCCAGCCCTCTAAATATTGACAAATAACAATTGGCGAACGCTTGAAGTCTCGAATAGCTGATTCATCCGTGAGGAGTTAAAAATATTTTCCATCAGGACTCGCATCATTACACTGACGGGGCTGGCTTCTACAAAAGCATCAAATATGGGAGATAGCATCAGATATTAAGTACAATTTTAGTCTTACCTCCTTAGACAAATTACATAGTGTACTATTTGTCAATATTGAGAGGGCTGGTATTGAATTGCCAAAACAGAGCCACTCGACACCACAACATCAAGAAATATCGCAATTTCTTGATGTTGTGCCCCTAGAATATGAGGTTGTCGAGTGGACTGGAACCGAAGGGCTAAAAGATGCACTTTATGAAAGCTATCGCCCACAACGAGTTCGGATTAAGGATGCTTTACCTCATCCCTCGCTCTTGTGCGAAAGCGCAGCATTAGCACTAGTCTCTCCACCAGCACCCACATATCAGCCACATCTCCCTGGGCACATTGTTGCACAAGGATTGTTATCTGAAGCACAGCTTGAAAGCGTTATTTACGCTGGTCTTGCCCACTCAGGATTTCTGACAGGTTCCTACTCAAACAAATCATTGAATGGGCAGGTAAGGATTTTGACGGTGCGATCGCATTTGACGAATGTCACGCAATGGGCAACGCGATGGCACAAGAGGGAAAGTTGGGAATGGTGAAGGCATCCATGCAAGGTATCGTCGGTCTTCGGCTGCAAAATGCACTACCTCTTGCACGGGTGATTTACGTGTCAGCTACCGGAGCTACTAAAGTTTCAAACCTCTCATACGCCAATCGCCTGGGGCTATGGCAGACTGGCGACTTCCCGTTTACATCTCGTGAAGATTTTGTGGAATCCATCGAAGTTGGCGGTATTGCTGCAATGGAAGTTGTAGCCAGAGATTTGAAAGCACTAGGATTATACTTGGCGCGATCGCTCAGTTTTGAAGGTGTTGAATATGACACATTGGAAATTGACTTAACTCCTACCCAGGAAAGGATTTACGACAGTTATGCCGACGCTTTCCAAATTATCCACAACAACTTATACAAGGCGTTAGAGGCGTGTAATATCTCTGGCGCGAAGACATACAACCGCATGGCTAAAATGTCCGCGATGTCACAGTTTGAATCCCACAAACAACGATTCTTCAATCATTTGCTGACCGGGATGAAATGCCCAAAACTGATTAAAGCCATTGAGCAGGATATCGCCCAAGGTCATGCTGTTGTAATCCAGATAGTTTCGACTAATGAGGAATTATGGTGCGAACATTGCGGAAACAAACGTATTTATGGCGGGAGATAAACAAATCCTCATATTTAGCGATGCTGGCGGCACAGGTCGCAGTTATCATGCTGATCTAAATGCTGTGAATCGTAGAAGGCGATCGCACTATTTGCTAGAAGCTGGTTGGAGGGCTGACAACGCAATTCAGGGACTTGGGCGGAGTCACCGGACGAATCAGGCATCTGCACCAATATTCAGACCTGTGACGACCAATGTCAGGGGTGAACATCGGTTCATTTCCACAATCGCTCGGAGATTGGACAGTCTCGGCGCACTGACTCGTGGGCAACGGCAAACGGGCGGTAACGGTATATTTGATACCAAGGACAATCTAGAGTCTGAGTATGCGGAGTATGCTTTGTATGAATTGTTTAAACAAATTTATCAGGGCAGATTCGCCCAAGTCCCACTCGGAACCTTTGAGCAAATGACTGGACTCTCCCTGACTTCCCATGAAGGAGGAATGAAAATTGACCTCCCACCTTTGCGGAAGTTTCTCAATTGACTGCTGGCTTTGAAAATTGGGATGCAGAATCTCATTTTTGAGAGGTTTGAACTTTTACTAAGTCAACAGATCGAGACAGCAAAAGCTCAGGGAATTTTTGAGGTTGGGGTGGAAACACTTCGGGCAGAACGGTTTACGGTTGCTAGCATTGAGTCTGTTTATACTCATCCTGGGACTGGTAGCGTCACTAACTACTTGAAGATAGAACGTACTCAAAAGACCGACATCAAAACTGCTGTTGAAGCGGTTGAGTTGGCTACTAATTACCAAGGGCGGTTGATGGTAAATTCCAAGTCAGGTAGTGCGGCTGTTTGCATTCCTACTCATAGCATATTTGATGACCAGGGTGGGGTAATCCCACGGGTTTTACTAGTGCGACCACAGAAGGAAACTCGTGTACCAGTTGATAAGTTGAAATCGTCTAACTGGAAGCAGGTTTTGACTGATGAATTTGTCGGGGCTTGGTCTAAAGAAGTCGAAGAATTGCCCAAGTTTACTATTGATTATATTCATTTAGTTACTGGAATTCTTCTGCCGATTTGGAAGGTACTGCCACAACAGAACAGTCGAGTATTTCGATTGCAATTGAGCAATGGAGAGAAAGTGTTAGGACGAGTAGTTAATGCGGAGAATATTCGCCAAGTTGCCGAGCAATTGGGTATGAAAAATAAGCTGCTCAGTCCAGAGGAATTAATATCTTTGGTGCTGAATGAGCGGTATTCGGAACAGTTGCCCGGAGGTGTAACTTTGAGAAGTTCTAGCATTGCAAGTGAACGGCGGATTGAGTTGGTTAATGCTTTATCGTTGGCTGACCGACTTGTAGCTGTGGGATGTTTCACGGAAATTATTCAATGGAAGAAGCGAGTCTTTATTCCCGCTAACTCAAAAGCAGCATCAATTCTGGCTGCGGTGATTGAAATTCTTGGATAAAACTTTGAGCCACTCTTGGAGGGTGGCTTATTTTTTCAAATACTGTTCTGGAGTAGAAGCAGAGGGGATGATGGTGGACAGCATCAGCCGTCGTGAGCGCGATAGAAAGAGAAACCTATAGCCAACGCCTACCACCGGATGCCCGAATGGGAACAGCGCCTCTGAACAAAAAAAGTGGCAGATGTAGTAATTAAAGAAGTCGGAAGTACAGTTTTGTAATGGGGATTTAGACCCCACCACAAAACTGACTTATTTATTGAACCGGGGGACTTCAACCCACCGAATTCGTTAACCAAAATCTCAATCCACGCATAAAATTATCTACCTAATAGTTGTTGAAACTTAAGCTATTCACACATCAATTCACTCATCGACTGTCTTAGTTACAATTCTGTAACCGCTTGATTGATCTCATTAGTAAACTTGAGAGCTTTTTCTTTTTCCCAAACCGCAATTGGACATCTTAAAGGAGTAGCACTAGAAGCTTCAACACGGATTAGGGTTTGGAAACTTGCAATTGCGAGAATGATTCCGCATATAAATACAATCAAACCGAATATAGATTTAGTTAAATTGCCAAAACCCAAAAATACAAGTATTCCAGCCCAGAAGAATCCCCCTAACTTATACTCTGTCCTAGTTATGATGGTAGATATGTTCCGCAATGGGAATGTTATCAAATTTGTTCCAAGGGGTATCACAAAGAGAACTACGTTAGGGATACGAGCAATAAAACGTTTATTTGTTACATATACTTTATAGTTGATAAAAAACAACAAAATTGAATAACAGAATGAAGATTCTGCAATAACTTGCTCATCTTGTCCGAGAGAAATTCCTAAATCTTGGAGACTCATATCCCAATCCTCCTAAATTACTTCTGCGAAAATATTAGACATATAGAGAAATTAATTATGCGTTGCCCGAAATCCTTGGGATGCACAATTCATGAATTTTGCATACGTCCGGCTTGGGATCAATCTCTCCCGATATCTATAGATTACAATTCAGACAAACCAGATGATATCTAATTGGTGCGAATGAGGAAAATGACCTAACCGTAGGTTCGCTGATTTGGAAAAGTTAATTGACAAAAACTCACTCAAACACTGTCAATCAGGGATGAGTCTTGGTCAATCGAGTGTGTTATTTTGGAAATATTATATTACTACCCAGGTAGAGCATCGCTCGGTATTAAGAATGCGGAATTAAAATGAGCTAAGATCATTGTAATCCTCCTCATTTTGGCAAAAAAATTATTTCCAAATTTCATTATTGCCGCTCTTGGCTCAAAAATGAGCGAATGTGCAGTTATGACGGAAGTCCTATTAGTAATTATCAAGAATACCTTGAGCGATTTGCTTGACTTTATTCACTAATTCTGGTGGGTCGATAACTTTGACATTTCCACCAAAACCAACAATCCATCTCCACAAATCAAAGTCTTCTATTGACCATTTAGCTAAAACTACTTGAAACCGATTAGGAAAGTCTTTATCTGGAGTTTTTTCTGACCAACAGAATATAGATTTTGGGAGATTGACGCTACCAGGGAATTGAGGACGAGACATTTTGATTTGTGCAAAACGCTTCGTTCCTTCGATGATGAAGCGATAGGTTGTATCATTAAACCAAAGTTCTATTGTGATGCATACTTGGGAATGTATTTTTTGATCTTGGCTGAGAAATTTCCGTTGGTCAGTAGTGCTATTTCCTAAAAATATTCCGACACTTCCTTTTAGAAGTTTGTGCAATTTTTCTAGTGATTTCTCTTGTGATTGACGGTCACGAGATTGATTTTGGGGATTACCCAGAAATAATCTGTCTAAACGTTCAAAGCGCAGTAATCCTGGTTCTTCACCACGAATGCATTCAAACCCTAAGTACCAAGCGAGGTTGTGAAAGACTATCTGTAGAGGGTACACATGAATAAAGCTCTTGGCATCACTTTCATATTTAGCACTCCCACTAAAACGATTGATTTCAATTAATTGACCCTTGACTATTGCGGCTTCCAGGTATGGTAATTTTTTGAGTAATGAGGTTTCGTGTAAATGCTTTTCATCAACAATTGAATTATGGGCAATTGACCGGACTGGATAAATTTTATCGTCAGGATTAATTAGTTTTGCCTGTAGCATTCGTTTCTCGAAAGTATTAGAGAAATCCACTACTAAAGGATCATCTAGGCTTTTAGCTTGAGATTGAATAATTTCATAAACTTTAATTAGTTCTTGCTGGTCAAGGATTCCTGTCCCTGCAAAGTAACCGCTACGCATCGGAAACTCTGGAATAATTTTATATGGTTTTAAAACGTTTTCGATATCCTTACGCAGCTTTGTTAGTCCGCTTTTATCCGGCTCAATAAATCCTGCTTGGTTGAGTTTTTTTTCTAAAGTTCCTAAGCTACCTCCTCCCGCATCGGGTAAAAAGGGCTGGTTTACAATGAAGTAGATTGTTCCAATTAAGCGGTCGAAAACTTTTTTATCTGAATAAGAATGTGTTGCTGTTATCAATCTAGAATCGGTAGACAAGTTGTTTTGTCTTCCTTCAGCTTTGAGACTGAAATTTTCTGGCTCTGCTATTATTCTTTGTTCTGCAAGATATTGTAAATCATGGGTTATCGCTTGTTCACAAGCATAGATTTTTCCATGTTTCTTGCCGATGATTGCAGCTATTTCCTGGATATCATTGGTGAATTCTGGTTTGTCACCAAGAAGATTTTCTAGTAATGTTGGATTTTGATGGCGTAGATTCCCGATACCAGGATATTTAGTGATTAGGGAAATTAAATACATTAAGCGCTCAAAATCGATGAGATTACTGTATGCATGGGGTGTAATCTTGGTCTGACGATTTTGGGAATTAGTAATGCTACGGGAGATAATTTGAATTTTTTTCTCAATTTCGCTAGTTGAAATTTGAGATGTGGTGACACTAATAGTATTAACTCCTGCAAACCCTTCGCCGCGAATGGGTGGAAAGTTTTTTAAAACTTTGTGCATACTTGTGATAATCTCTTCAGGAACCTGACGGGTACGTTGTTGGTTCCAACGGATACAGGTTTCAAGTGGTGTATCTAAATGCCATGCTATCCATATCAAGTTAAAAGCCTTCGCTTTTTGCAAAAAATCTATGCGAAAGGGGCGTTTATAATTTGTTGCGTCGTAAATTACGCTTTTACCTTCTGTAAGTGCAGTTTCAATACGCTTAAGTACTTCGGTTTCGATTTCTTGCCAGTCGCCTTGAATTGTCTCATCACCATATAGTTGTTGGCGAATTTCATCTGTGGAAATAATTTCGTAGTTTCCAGTTTGGGATATTCGTGTAGCCAGGGTTGATTTTCCGCTACCGGGTACGCCAATGAGAAAATGGGCTATGGGGTTTTTAGGGGATGGTTGGGACATCAAGTTAGATTTTAGAGTTTTTCTGTTTGATCTGTTGTATTTAATATTAGTAAGGCGTTGGTAATATTTCTAGATTAATGGTGCGAATGACGATTTGCTAGGGAACCCATAGCTGTTATTTTTTCGCGCAGGGATGCAATGCTGCTTAGAGGTTGTTTGAAAAGTAGTTGGTTGTGATTTTAGGGACTTATCGATCCCCCCTAACCCACGCCAGTCGCTCATGGGGGAAACCCCCAAGACCGCGCTGGCTCCCCTTAAAAAGGGGGGAACCGGAATTAGAGCAAGCCAATTTATGGGGGGGTTGGGGGATCAATAACGTTTTGCTATGGACGAAAGGACTTTTAAAACATCCTCTTATACTGTAATATTTTTAGTGGTTTGAACTGAGAAAGAAGTCTGTAAAAACGCTGTAAGTATTGTGATGGATGACTTTGAGGAGTTTTAGCAAGTGATATAATTGAAAAGCCAGTAAAAAAAACAGTTTTGATTTATCCTTTTTATTGATTTTTTGTGGGATAGACACAATGGCTGAAACCCTGATTCTTTCGTTCTATCCCACAAATCACTCTCCACATAAGGGTTTGAAGCGGTGAAGGTAGGTGTTTATTGACTAATATTCTCAATAATTTGGATCAAAATTTGCATCCCACGAAAAAGTGCTGTAGGATTAGCTCAAGGCAAGGCTTTCGAGCGGTAGCCTTTTAGCTTCTTCGGAAGTTGATGTAATGGAAACGCATGGAATCAAACCCTAAGGGTCGATACAATCCACTTTTAGCTTCTTCGGAAGTTGATGTAATGGAAACTCCAGGCATCTGCCTGGACGAAAAGATCGATACTTTGCTTTTAGCTTCTTCGGAAGTTGATGTAATGGAAACTCATACTCGTCGTTAAATTCATTCGAACCCACTGTAATGCTTTTAGCTTCTTCGGAAGTTGATGTAATGGAAACCGATTATTATCAAAGTTGGAATTCGCTTGAAATTCGCAACTTTTAGCTTCTTCGGAAGTTGATGTAATGGAAACTGACGCGCTTGAAGTGATCGATATCGATTAGCAAAAGCTTTTAGCTTCTTCGGAAGTTGATGTAATGGAAACATGATGACGCCTTTGTACTGGGAACATACCGATACTCCTTTTAGCTTCTTCGGAAGTTGATGTAATGGAAACTCATAGAAGCCCGCTAGCGCGAGCCTTGACCTGGCAATTCTTTTAGCTTCTTCGGAAGTTGATGTAATGGAAACAAACGGTATGAGCGTTGGCTGGACTCCTTAACAAACTTTTAGCTTCTTCGGAAGTTGATGTAATGGAAACTACTGGGTTCCGCCGCCTAGTACACGTTGTGGATCGTCTTTTAGCTTCTTCGGAAGTTGATGTAATGGAAACCCAGGGTACCTCCGGTTGTCAGCCATCCGTAAAGGCTTTTAGCTTCTTCGGAAGTTGATGTAATGGAAACTGACTAATACTCCGCCGACTTCTATGTCGGACAGACTTTTAGCTTCTTCGGAAGTTGATGTAATGGAAACTCTCGGCGACCCTGTTATACACCTCTTTGGCGTCGTCTTTTAGCTTCTTCGGAAGTTGATGTAATGGGGGAGCAATGCGATTTTGTGAGGTGCTTAAAATTCGGGTGCTAAATCACCTGTTTAGGGGTGCGATCGCAGCTAAATAACTGTTTTTATTGAGAATTTAGCTCTCTAACTGAGAATTAAAGTCCGATCTAACAAAATCGCATTGCTCCCTGTAATGGAAACATGGGGGCAGAGTCGCTGAACGCGAGAGGCAAATAAACTTTTAGCTTCTTCGGAAGTTGATGTAATGGAAACTATTCTATGTGGTTTCTCTGGCAAGCCCTTCCCCGCTTTTAGCTTCTTCGGAAGTTGATGTAATGGAAACCAAAGAAAACCGCCATTATCGCCTGTAAGATACCACTTTTAGCTTCTTCGGAAGTTGATGTAATGGAAACTATGCTATGTCAGTTCAAAAAACAGATCTGAAACCCTTTTAGCTTCTTCGGAAGTTGATGTAATGGAAACTTGCGGTGCCTAGTGCGCCCGCAGTCTGAAATGCAGCTTTTAGCTTCTTCGGAAGTTGATGTAATAGAAACATTTTTGGTCAGAAGTTAGGCTTTGACCTGGGCTATTGTTTTAGCTCTTTTTTTGACTTTTTATTTGCTGAAATAACCAAAAACAGATTTTTGTGTATAAACCTATACTATTATTTGTCATTCGCATGAAAATGAATGCAACAGGTCAGGCAGTGATATAAACTGCAATTAAGTGACTGGTAATTGGGATGAATGTTTATCACCGGAAGTTGTATGCGTTAGTGCGATCGCTAGAAACGATCAATTGGCTAGGTACAGATGTATCATATATTTACAAGGGATTAAGCTGTTTAGCCCCACATTTAGAGGAATTGCAGACTTGGTGGGAAGACGGAAATATAGGAACAAGTATTAGCAGTTCCTCAGATAGGATTAACCTTAATTCCACTGCACAGCCAGGAGAGATGGATAATATTGTGGTTCGCCATCCCATCAGTGGACAAGAACAAACAATTACTGTTTCGGCATTCAATACACAGATAGATATTAGTAAAATTGCGGCAGAATCCGATGAAAAAATAGTATTTTGGTGGTTTTGGCGATACTTCCCCGAACAACTAGCACATCTGGACGCAGAGAATGCTTTATTGATTCCCACACACCGAATTTTACCAGACTGCCCATTGCATAGTTACCAAAGTACCGTTTCGGCACTGACTGGGGCAATTTTTCCTGATGGAGAGGAGTCAAACTCTTTAAAAGAAGCTCCTTATTTATTATTATTTACTTTCTCGCCAGTACAAGAATTTATCAAGTCATCGCGGAAGTTTCTTGACTTTTGGGCAGGTTCGTTTTTACTACACTATTTTAGTGCATTAGTATGTTTTGAAGCCGCCAAACTTTATGGACCAGATGCAGTAATTACCCCTTCACTATGGAATCAGGAAATAATTGATGCTTTCCTCATTCAAGAATATCCCCAAATTCGAGATATTTTGAGAAATTCTCAACAACCAAATAATGACCCTACAACTAGATTTGATCATGATCCCCAATCTCAAAGTTTAAGTACAGCAGGTTTTCCAAATGTGATTACCGTTTTAGTTCCTAACCAAAAAAGTGCTACTGAGTTAGGTAATAAACTTGATAATCTGCTCAAAAGTCGTTGGCTGTCAATGAGTCAGAAAGTGCGGACTTGTATTAAAAATCAAGTGATCAATTTACTAAATAGCGAAAATCAAATTGCAGAAATATGGCAGCAAATATCTGAAGAATTTCCGAATTTAGAAGCAGATGACTTGAGAAAACAACTCAGGCAATTCCATCAACAAGGATGCTGGGAGTGGAATAAATTATGGGACGCTCAAATTGAGAATACTTGGGAAACTTACTTTGTTGCCGTTCCCTTTGGGCATCCCGAAAAACCTTTAGAAATTGACACAACCAACTTGGATGAATATCAACGTCAAGAATGGATAACATTACAAAATCAGATAGCCAGACCAATTATTGACCTGCCAAGTCAAGCTGAACTAAATGCTTACAATAAATTAAATGTTGGCTCTTTGTGGGGAAGCTTACAAGCACGTCTTGGTAATACAATTCAAGCGATTAAAAACACCCGTGCTTGGCAAATTCCGGTTGCACCTGGAGAACGTTCAACCCTATCAGGTCTGTATAGTGCAGTGCATCCCCGGTTTGTTTATGAACAATTTCCAAACGGATTTGGGATGCCTTCAGAATCATTACGCCTATTTTGGCGGGTGATAGGACTTGCTTTTCCAGGATTATTTAATGGTTCAGAGAAACTGAATGCCATTGAGTTAACTAAGCGGATGGCTTGGAAACATGGTGGTGTCGCCAAATCATTGGGGATTCCATTAGATGATAACGATGATGACGATGATGACTATGAAAAATTAATTCGTTTCCCTAATCTTTCTTCCATTGCTGCGGCACATTTTGCAACTCATCATCCCGAAAAAATCGAGGAATATTGGCAAGATTTGCGAGGGGAGATATACAGAGAACTCAATTCCAAACACGATATATTTTGTTCTCGTACCCGTCGTCCTTTTCAAGTTAAACGTGCAGATGCTGCTTTAAAAGAGAGAACAAATTACGGTAATGGTTACAACGGTGTCATGTTTTCTAGCAAATGGCTTGCTGATGACATGAATTTGAATCGAACCGAAACAAATATACTGCGTACTGTTCTTGATAAAGTACAAAAAGACCACTTTGGAGATAGCAGTCCTGCTGACTGGTGGGTGTTGGTACTCGGTGATGGTGATGGGATGGGAAACTACGTTAACGGACGCAAACTGAAATGTTACCAAGATTATATAGTGAGGGATTTATTGGATACAAGCAACATCGCAGACCAAGATTTAAGCGAATTACTCGGAACTAAGAAACGCATGGGGCCTGCTACCCACATCGGATTAAATCGAGCCTTGCTAGATTTCTCTAACCGCTTAGTACCTTATATTACTGAGCAACGCTTTTGCGGTAGAGTAATTTATAGTGGTGGTGATGATGTCATGGCTGCATTACCCCTTGCAGATTTACCTCAGTTTTTGCGTTCTCTGCGTGCTGCGTGGTGCGGTGCAGAAGACCCAGAAGGAGAGTTTATTGATAGAGGTGGTTACTGGCAATGGGATACAAAAAACTCAAATCCTAAGCCAAATCCTGGCGATATTCCAGCGAGGCCATTATTCACAATGGGTGAAGAAGCAACAATGAGTTTGGGAATTGTTATTGCACACAAAAGCGTTCCCTTACCGACTGTATTAGAAAAACTATGGGATGCAGAAAAGGAAGGTGCAAAAAAGCTTGTAGGTGGAGTGATTACAGTTGGAGATAACCCGAAACAAGAGAAGCGAATTCCCGACAAAGATGGTTTGTGTTTCCGGGTAATTTACGGTTCTGGTAATACCTTAGAAGCCTTGATGAAGGGTCATTTACTCGAAGGTTGGTGGAAGTTTATTCAAGCCAGTCAAAAGTATGAAACATTTGATTTGACTCCAGTATTGTATCGGTTAGCGGAGGAATTACCCCGTCATGCCGAAATTACCGAAGATAAGGGATTATTTCAGAAAGTTGCACAAGTTGTATTATCTAGTAGAAACGAAGAACTTCCCAAAACAGTTGAAGATGCACTTTTAAATTGGTTGGATGCTTGGGAAGAGTGGGCTTGGGGTGCAAACCAAACAGCTAACCAACGCCAGATTCCAGCTTTAGGAAGTGAACCCGAAGATATTGCCATGTTATTGAGGTTTACTGCATTTTGGGTATCGAAACAAATTTCATAGGTATTCATTTTGCATTTTAATTTAACAAAGTTTAGGGGTTTAATTCCCCAGCAATACAGGCAGCACGTTTTGTGTCGGGGTAAAATCCCCGTTACAAAACTTAATTACGAATTACGAATTACGAATTACGAATTACGAATTATTTTAATGGTAACAAGATTATGCAATGGTACAAAATTGAACCACTTGATGTTTTACTATTCCGGGAAGCGAAACCTTTTTCGCCAGGCGAAGGTGCTTGGGCTAAGGGGATCTTTCCTCCCATGCCAAATGCTGTTTTTCAAGCGTTACGTTGGGCTGTTAACTCGCAAGTTGAAGTTGCTACAAGCGATCGCGAATTCAAGCAAAAAGCAGAAGAGAAGCTGCAATTTATCGGGCCATTTTTACTGCGCGATGTACCTAATGGTCAGGAACTTTGGCTACCAACTCCCAAAGATTTGCTGTGCTTGAAGATACGCAGTCAAAATCTAGAGGAGAATTCCGAATATGACAAAATTGGAGAATTAGAGAAATGGTCACGTCTTGTTTGCTTGCAACCTAACGATATTAATAGTCCTGAGTGGCAATATGTTATTTGTGGTTCGGGTTCCCTTGGTGAAAGTCAGACCGAAAATCAATTTGTACCAATGGTTCCTCCCACTCCTTCGGAGAGTGAGGATATCTGCAATAGCCTGGAGTCAAGGGGAAAGCAAGAATGGATTAGCGGTCGTCCATTTGCTTGGATTAAGGCTTCGGCGTTAGTTCGCTACCTCAAAGGAGAAAGTTTAACTAACCCTGAAGATTTTCATTCTGACCCTTGGAGTAGCCAAGTTTTACCGCACATTCAAATGTCAACAGATAAGCGTCAGGTAAAAGATGAGGATGGTTATTTTACTGAAGTTGCGGTGCGGTTACATACTAGTTGGCAGCTAGTTGTTGCGGTAAATGCAGACATCGAACCATCAGTTGTGCGTTTGGGTGGTGAAGGACACCGTGCTTTGGTGTCTCCTCTTGCTAGTTTACCCGATTGGGAGAAGATTAAACCTTTTATGGAACAGGATGGTAGTAGCAAAGCTTATCTTTTGACCCCAGGACTTGCTCAAAGCCACCCAGAAAACTATATTTATGGTGTTTATCCCCATACTTGGCGCGAATGTCTCATCAGTTGTGCTAGCGATCGCGCCATTCTTTGGGGTGGTAAATCAGTCTTTCCTCAAAAACCCATGTTACCCCAACGGGCGTTTGTGCCACCTGGTACTGTGTATCGATTTTACGATGGGGTTAATAATATCGGTCGAGTTTTACCAAGTCATTACTTCAACTCGGAGATTGCACAATGGCAGCAGAGGAATTCTGACACTCAGCCGGAGTTAAAGTGGTTGGAGACGTTAGCTAGTTTAAATTACGGAATTTTACTTTGGAGCAAGTAACTATGAATACTAATCTACCTAACATATAAAAGAACCAATAAACCGCGCCTTTGAACAAAAAGGATCTTACAGGTGAGTAGAAATAAATTTGTCATTCGCATGAATTGGACGTGATTTAAATTTTTTATCAATTAGACTAAGTAAGTCTTTTGAGATATAAGTGCATGAAAACTTTCGCAAGCTTTATGTTTTGTTGCAAGAGCTAACAAGTGTTAGCCGATCTGCTGATATAAGTAGTTCCTCAGATCAAGTGAACCTAGAACAAACGCCTCAAGCTGGTGATAACAGTTTTCAACTAATCTAACTGAAAAGCGTTTTTATGGCATTATGGGGTCAAAGACTATGACGAATCATCTAACTTATCTGTATTTATTAACACCATTGCATACTGGAGGCAGTTCTAGTGAGGGTAATACGATGGGTATTGCTCGTGAAGTTCACACAGAATTTCCTTATCTACCTGCTTCCTCGCTGCGGGGTAAAATTCGCTCTCAATTGGAAGACAAACATCCTGAAGAAGCCAAAATATTTTTTGGACATAAGATTGAAAATGGTCAACAACCTACTGAAGGAGAAATATGGTTTGCTGATGCAACGCTGCTGTTTTTTCCCATTGCCTCTTTGAGTCATCATTTAGTTTGGATCACTTGCCCCTTGTGGCTGGAACGTTGGAACCGTTGGCTACCTAAATCACCTCTGCAACCAATTATCAAACAATCTCGGCAGATTTTATCGAAACAAGAGTCAGAGCAAAAATCAGCAGTAGTAAGCTTCAATACTGAAAAACTCTACCTGCAAACAGCACTTTTGAACAAATCAGATATCCAAAAAATAGATGTAAAAGTGCTTTCAGATATGATTCTCCCCATCACATCTGCTGGGGGAATCGTTTCTCAGCTAACAGAGAAATTAGTAATTCTGACAGATGAAGACTGCATAGCATTGGTAGAAACAGGCTTACAGCGAGAAGTCCGAGTGGCACTAGAGGAGAAATCCAAAACTGTTAAAGGTGGTTCTTTTCGTTCAGAGGAAGCAATTCCTCCAGAAACGCTGCTGTTCTTTCCTTGGGGTATCAAAGCAGGGAAGGAAACTTCTAAAACTGCTAATATTCGTACTTCTACATCGCAAATCTTAAATGATAAATTGCAATTTGGCGGTTTAGAAGGGTTAGGTAGAGGTTGGGCTGATCTAAAAACGATTGTTCTTAAGAAAGAAGATACACCATGAAACTTGATTCACGGAAGTTTAGTCAAGAAGCTTATGCAGCATTGACTGCAATAGAAAAGGACTTAGATAAGAAGTATCACAAAAAAGCGAGTAGTTTAATACAAGGGCTAACACCGTATATATCTACTTGGGGATTACATCGGCTGAGTGGAGATGCTAAAAAATTTTTAAATGGCAAAGCAGAAGATACGAAATACAAAGGTAAGGTTTATAAAAAGTTTCTCAGTTCGCTAAAAAGTTTTAGTGGTCAGAACTTTAACGTTGACGATGAAGGTAGTTTAATAAATATGCCCCTTAAAGAATACACCGCTCTTAATCGCTTGGCGATTGAGTTGGCACGAGAATGGTCTTTTTGGGCATCTGCTATTTTAGGGGAGCCGGAGGAATAATGAATTACAATACTCAATGGCAGGCTATTCTAGAAAAACTCAAAAAAGATAAGAATCCTCTTTACGAGCTGCTTAAAGATAGTGGACTAGATGAAGATGGGGATAATCTCAAGTTGTATATTCCTAATGAAGACAATAAAAAACTAGCTCAAGCCAAAATTCCCAAAATTAAAGTAAAGCTCCCTAGTGACTGGCAAAATAAAAGGTTGAATATTGTAGTTGGTGAACCACCTGTACAAACTCAAAAATCTTCAACTAGAAAGTCTGTTAACCAGCCAAATGTCCACTCAATTTCATCACCAGCAATGGGCAAACCAAAAAGTCTTCAAAGTCCACTTCAAAAATTAAATAGCTTTGTAAAGTTTGACTTGGACAGAAATGGTAATGAACTAGTTCAAGGTGCGCTAGAAGCAGCCGCCACTGCTGATGAAACTTGTGAAAGTCTATATCAACAACTCACAGAGAAAACTAGAAAACTAGCCGATGACACAATCACGATACAGTTTTCCTGGCGGCTGCGTGTTGGAGGAATGCGGGGGTTTCGAGAATTATTATTGCCTGTATTCCATCCGGTATATGGCGTACCTTACATTCCATCTAGTAGCCTCAAAGGTGCAATTAGAGCGATCGCACTTCAGGACAAGTCTAATTTTTCTGAGGTAGAGCGTCTATTGGGAACTCTTGATCGTGGCATCGGGTGTGTACAGATTCTCGATGCTTTCCCCACTGCCCCTTCTCTCAGTGTTGATATGGCTAACCCTCAATGGCATTGGGAGAATGGACAGGTGAGGTATAACTCTGTTCCTCATGCTTTGCTGTCGATGAAACACCCTGAATTTGTTATTGGGTTAAGTCGCACTAGTAGGAGTAAGAATGTAGATGATGTGCAAACAGTCAAGAATTGGTTGGAGAAAGCTTTAGCCGCAGGAATTGGTTCACGAGTTAGTGCAGGATATGGCAGAACAGCTTTGAGTGCTGGTTTAGAATATTCGTCATCGCATGATTTCCAGCTATGGACGCAGGGAATCTACGGGGCTGATACTAAAAACTCAGAGTTTCGCCCTGTGGCACTACGGGGAATGTTAAGGTACTGGTTTAGAGCGATCGCACTTAGTCTTTATTCACCTGTTGAATCAAAAGAACTTGAAGCAGTTCTATTTGGGACAATAGACCCTAAAAGTAACGAAGGAAGTATACGCATTGGAGTGGAATGGGAAGAAGGAGAAAAGAACGGAAGTGATTATTATCCTTACTTTTATAAAGGGAAGATTCTTTTAGAATCTAAAATCGAACAACACCTCACATTGATTAAAAAAATATTGTACCTATCATCTCATATAGCGGGTATAGGTAGGGGGGCGCGCCGTCCTCTGCATTGGAATAGTCCCAGGATGCGAGGGTGTTATTGGGAACTTTCTGAGAAGAAACTACTTTGTGACCAGAAGGCTTGGCAAGACTTAATCCAAGAAGTTTTGAACGCATTTTCAGTAGTTAAAAATCCTCAAATTTTACTGGATACTAGCAAAATCTCAGGTTTGAATAAATCTACTGTTACCCGTCCAGTTAAACATTCTACTATTTCACCTCCTGTAAAACCCTCCCAAAGGACTGATACTGCTGGTAATTTTAATAATTCTAATAATCGTCTTCAGGATGTTTTAAGTAATAAGGCAAGTATTTATTTAGTACCTTGCCCAAAAATGAAACATCCTGATCATGTCCAGAAATGGTCAGAAGAAGGGCATACTGAGTCAGTAATCGGTCAAGCTTTAAAGTTGCTTTATAGCAGCCAAAAATATAAAGGTCAAAACCGTGATGGACTTGGCAATCCTGAAGTTGGTGGTAAGTTAGGGATTCCTTCTTTTGTGATCATTCAGTCTAATTTTCCTGATTCTGGACAACCTTATCAGGCTGTGACAGTGTTTGGTACAGATCATAAGGATCGCGCTGCCTTTATTAAAGATTTACCAGAGGCTTCTATTAAAGTCTTGTAAATTTCATTATTTCAATAGGGAAAATAAATAAAATGGCGATTTTAATTGCAAACCTCGGAACTTCTGATATTGCCATCAAACTTGACGGCTTTAACTACTATCTACCAATTTTTGATCGTGGTGAACCGAATGAGGATTTGTCTGGTTTAAACAGTGACGAGCTAGATATTTGGGAAAAGAGAAATAATTATGCAGAACTACTTTGTGATGAATTAAATGTCAAGTATACCAAACAGGAATCAAGTCGTGGTATTCAAATTGATTTTTTGTTTACAGAATTTAGTCAAAATTTGCTAAAAGCATATTTACTTGATCCAGATACCTGGCATAATCGGATTCGTCCTGGTAGAATCGGAGGTGTAATTCTAGATGCAATAAAAAAATTTGAACTTCCAGAAATTTATCTATTTGTTACCAACCAGAATCCCCAGCATAAGTTAGACACAATTTATCTCTTTGACATTCTTAATCGCTGGTTCAAACAGGAATATAATTTGCAATTAACAGCGCAAAAAATTCCTATCAAAGTTACAGCTAAAGAAGCAGATGAACTACTTGATTATTACTATCAATTCTTTGCTAAAAGTATTAAGAGTGATTCTACCGTATTAGTCAGCATTAAGGGTGGTACACCTCAGATGCAAACAGCTTTAAAAATGCAAGCTCTTGCGTCTTCTGTATCACGGTTAATATTTATTGACCCACAGTTTGATATTAGCACAAGTCTAGCAGGTAAGTTTTCTGATTGTAAACTAACTTCCTACTGGCGATATATGCGAACACAAAAATATCAGATAGTGAAACTCTTATTGGAAGAAAACCATTGGGACTTTAATGGCTCAATTCAAATTTTGCAAGACTGGCAAGCAGTTTTGAAGTTTTTTATAAGTTATCATGTGATTGGCTATGATGATATAGCTAAAAGTAATGAAGCAATATCAAGAATTATTAAAACTTTAGAACTTGGCATTAATAGCTTTAATTTAGATATTAGATCCGCTCAGTTATTTTTGCAGAAGAATTATCAACTTAACCTTTCTAAGAGATTAGCTAGCGAAGTTAATAGCTATGATGAAGTTTTAAACTTATATACCCAATGCCGAATTTATTGGAAATTAAATCAGATAGCCAATTTTTTATCTCGAATGTCTTCTTTTTATGAAGCGGTACTAGAAAAATTGGCTAGAAATTTAGGCTGTTATGCAGATTTTAGGCGTTTAGACAATCGCTTTGATAAACGTGATTTTGTAGGTAATCAAATTCAAGTCCGTAATATTGCCAAGGAAGTACAGGATTGGAAAGAAATATTAAGTCTGCTAAAAAGTCTAGATTTTTGGTGTAGACAGCGTAACAATTTAATTCATAGTGCTGAAGGAGTGTCTCAGACGCGAATGCAAGAATTATTTAACCAAGAAATTAAAATTAATACTGTTGTATGCGCTCCCAATTATATTGTGAAGAATATGGCAGAAATTCTTAAAAGTGACATGAAAATTGTCAAAAATGAATATAGACATATATTTGTAGGTGAAAATCAAGAATATTACATTTATTCGGAAGTAAAAAACTGGGTTATTCAAACTTTAGACACATGATGGTTTATACTCTAATTGCGAAGTTGATGTCATGGAAACTTCGATCGGACACATCTTCATATTCATCGGGGAGTTGGCTTTTAACTTATTCGGAAGTTGAATTTTTAGCCTATTTCAATTCCCAAATATAGCAATCATAAATCATTCGTGAAAAGTTAGATACCCTACTTAGTAAAAAGGTAAAAGTAATCCAAGATAAATCTCGTTTTACTTTTAACTTCAGACCTTTAAATCGGTCAAAACGCAGATGTTTCCATTAAATCAACTTCCGAAGAAGCTAGCTAATTCAAATTATCTGTTTCTGAAGTTTTTCGCACTCCTTGCAAATCAAAAATAATCAAGAACTTGATATCTTTGTTTGAGTTATGCAACACCTGAATATAAGCTTCTGCATCATCGCGTTGACGAAATCGTGCTACAACGTTACAATTGTCATTTACCACAGGAACTTCAACAATATCTAACTGTTGTTGATTGGGTAAAATACGGATAACGCACCACGGATGCAACTGCTTATAATAGGTCATAATAACCACCTCACAAATGCTGATAAGCCTCATCAGCACCAGCCTTGAATTAACTAGTAACACCATAAGTCTGAAGTATTTGTGAAAACATAGCAAGATGCTATTGACAAATACTCTTATTTATGAATTAGAGAATTAGAATTAAGGTCTAACCAGTGCAATACTTCATAGGGAATCTCCTCAAAATGTTCGAGTAATAAGTCCATCAAAGCCAGATGTAACGAATCATTCCGCGTTGGGTAACGTTGATTTTTACCATTTCTAAACCAGCCGCGCACAGTAGAATCAGAACGGAAACATATCAAAGCAATTTGTTCGTAACTTACGCCCCACTTGGCATAAAATTCTGCTGGTGTTATGCCAAATTTCCAATTACTGTAAAGTAAAATTAGATGTTGCTCACGCGTGGTAATTTGACGAGGATTAGACATCATGAATTATTCAAAAGTAAAAAGGGATAAGTTGGAATAAATATTCAGTTCGTTTTAACAGAGTACGGTGGGTTTAAGTCCCCCGGTTCAATAACCGGTAAGTTTTGGGTCGGGGTCTAAATCCCCGTCACAAAACTTACTTGCGACTTGCGACTTGTTTTAATGGGAATCTAAATGCGTCACCTCAATCATTTCTCCCTCCCTATATCGCCAATAAAATCGCTTCGCCATTGATGCAGCCGAACTCCAAATATCACCTTGTTTAGTACGACACCGATGAGTTCTCAAACTCCGGTAAACTGGGCCATTATTAGCGAAACATTCAAAAGCTTTTTCGTATTGTTTCCGGTCTTTTTTTGGTAAATCATCAAGTTGTTTTTGAACTTTCGCAGCAAAAATCAAACAAAACTTGACAGATTGAATTTGCATTCAATTATTTATAGTTATCCCAAATCGACCGAAAGTGTAGGTTCATTTTGACGCTATGGGGGTGCGCGTGCTTGCTTGCAAATATTCATTTTGGTTAGAATTGAATGGCGCTAAGAAAAGCTCAAAGGCTTGTGTAGCCTCGTTAAGAGTCAGGGCGAGGTCTGTATCTTAAGTTACTAAACGATGAATGCTGCATCATCAATGCTAAATTCAGCTTGCGTCCCCACCACTGCGATTTTGCAACGAGTGTGTGCAGACATGGGATAAAATCTCACTTGGTCTTCGCGTCGGTTAACGAGTCGTGTTAGGTATTTAGATAAGCTTTCAAATTGTTTCTCATCCAAAACACACTCAAAAACCGATTTTTGTACCCGCAACCCATAGCTTTCGAGGAGTTTTGATACCTTATTGCGACGGGTGTCGCTAACGATGTCGTAGCAAACTAAGTAAAACATAACTACTTCACCAAGGTTAATGCTGGTTTTTGGCTTTCAGCGATATTGGTGAAACTGTGATGATTTGGGTGGAATTTTAAAGCCAAGGGACGATAATATTCCACATCCCCTAACAGAGACGAAATATATTCCCGTACCTGTAAATCTATACATTGACGGTAAGTGACTTCTCCAGCATAAGGATGCAACACAAAAGTTTTCAATTTCCCTTCCCAATGTTGCAGAAAACGTTGCAGAAGGGTATTAGATTTTTTCCCATTTCCATTTCCATTCCCATTAGTGTTAATAATATTTCGGGCAAAATTTAACACCAAATCATCTACTATGGGGGCGCGAAATTCGGCGCTAAAATCCCATGCTAAAGGAAGTTCATTATCCCTGTCGCGGTGTAAAATTCCATAATCTGGGTGGAGTCCTGCGGTTTGGAGATGGGTGTAAATATATTGATGTAGCAGTTGATTTCCCAGGTTTAAGAATCTGCTGATTTGTTTTGCAGTTGTGTGAGGATGTAAGTTATACAAACTGAGTAAAGAAGTAACAGCACAGTAGTAAACCTTGTCTGCTTCTTTGATATATTCGTGCAGTTCGTCGATGGATGGTGCTGCTGATAAATTATCCATCAACAGTGTTAAATAATTCAATGCGCGTTGGATTTTATGGTCTGCATATTGACGAGTCCAACTTTGCAGAAAGGTCTGCTGATTGTGCAGCTTTGCCCAAATTATACTTTCTGCTGTTGCGCGATTAAATTCAATATCACGCAAGCGTTGGCGCTGGAAAGTTAGGTATTTACTTTGGACTATTGAAGGGTTTTCTACACGTCCTACATATTCACCCATTTGGGTTAAATATAAGACGGGTATTTGATTTAAACGAACTATTTGCATGACATCTTTTGGTAGTTTTATGTTACCAAAGATGATGAATTGGCTAATATTGTTAATGCGGATAAAGAAGCGCTGTTTCTCTTGTCGGAATACCTTAAAATATTGTCCTTGGATTTTGAAGGTTGCGTCATTCTCAGTGATGTAAATTGTAGACATAGGTAAAGTTAAGTAAAGAGGATGAGGTAAAAAGTTAAAGGCTTTATTGATGTCGCCATTTAACTTTTTACTTGATCCCATCTTCCCAAATGTCTATATGAGTATGTATTTGAGTTAAAGCTATTTTTATATGACTTTGTATATGAGTTATATGACTTGGAATTAGCTATAAAAAAATCGGAGTGGGGTTCTCCGATTTGGTAATTTATTTAAGTCATTTTCCGAAGAAGCTAAAAGAATCTGGGAAGAGATGACACACGGCAGGAACGCCCGTGGTTTCCATTACATCAACTTCCGAAGAAGCTAAAAGCGACGAAAGTGGGATCGAAGGCCTCGCGCTGACTGCCAGGTTTCCATTACATCAACTTCCGAAGAAGCTAAAAGAAAGGAAGAAGAGTTTAAACAAGAAGAAGCCCGCGTAAAAGTTTCCATTACATCAACTTCCGAAGAAGCTAAAAGCCCTAGTCTATGATCACCTTGTTTCAAAGGTACAAACAGTTTCCATTACATCAACTTCCGAAGAAGCTAAAAGGCGTTCATATCCTGGCTTTTCTAGGGGCGCAGTATGGTTTCCATTACATCAACTTCCGAAGAAGCTAAAAGACTTTCCAAAGAGGATTTTGGCAATGCCGCATTTGGTTTCCATTACATCAACTTCCGAAGAAGCTAAAAGATCATTGGACCTTCCAATGCTCCGGCGGGAAGTGAGTTTCCATTACATCAACTTCCGAAGAAGCTAAAAGACCACTGTTCAGCAATCTTCCCCCACAACCAGTGGGGCAAATGTTTCCATTACATCAACTTCCGAAGAAGCTAAAAGCTTTATACTTGGCCCGGCAGAACGGTTGGAGAGCAATATGTTTCCATTACATCAACTTCCGAAGAAGCTAAAAGACATTTCAAACCAGCATGGGCAAAGATGACAGGTGAAATTGTTTCCATTACATCAACTTCCGAAGAAGCTAAAAGGCTACCGCTCGAAAGCTTTGCCCTGAGCTAATCCTACAGCACTTTTTTGTGGGATGCAAACTTTGACCCAAATTATTGAGAATAATATTGAATAAACACCTCCCTTCACCGCTTCAAACCCTTATGTGGAGAGTGATTTGTGGGATAGAACGAAAGAATCAGGGTTTCAGGCATTGTGTCTATCCCACAAATAGTATACTAGACTACAATTTCCAAGTCATCGGACGATACACTGGAACCTCACCCATCAAGCAAGCAACATACTCCCGTATCTGTAACTCAATACAACGACGATACGCCACCTTATAACCAGTATTTGGATGTGTCGTCTCCGACTGTAACTTTTCCTCCCAATGCTTGAGATACTTTTTCAACGCACTTGCTTGTAAATATACACCTCCACGCTCATCAGGAGAAGTAAAATCTTCAGGAGTTAAGATTTTTTTATTCACAACATAAGCCACAAATGAATCAACAACTTGAGCGCGAAACTCTTCCATCAAATCAGAAACTAAAGCCGGATGGTTATCACGGGGAGTATGCAAATTTCCAAAATGTGTATGCAATCCAACTGACTGAACAAAAGAAAATACCTGCTGACTTAATAAAGTATAACCCAAACTCATTAAACTATTAATTGGATCGGTAGGCGGACGCTTGGTGCGTTTATCGAAAGTAAAGAAACCAGTAAACAAAGAACCCAAAGCTTGAAAATATATCGTAGCAGCTTTGCCTTCATATCCCCGCAGTGCGTCCATACTTGCTGCTTGGGGTAAACTATCAATTAAAACATTAATCAAATCTATTCCTTGGGTAGCAAGTTCTGTCTCCCGCCGACGATTTAAACGCATTAACAAAATGCGAGAGTTATGTAGTTTTCCGGCAACAATTGCTTCTGCTTGCTGACGAACAAAGGTGGAATTTTCACAACATTGAACCTGTCTCATTAAATATTCCACTTTGGCATCTCCTTGCACAGATGTATGTCCAAAATATCTGCCTTTTTGCGAAAGATACATGATGGGTATTCGTCGGATTAACGCCATACTCACTGCACCATGTGAGACATTACAACAACCAAACATAACGATATTACTCACCCGTGTTACTGGAACTTTGATTTTCAATTCTTGTTGATAAAACACCTGAAACTGCTGATTTTTGACACTTAAGTAAGCGCCTTGGTCGGTGACGTATAATGTACTCATAAAATCCTGCCAATAATGTGAAATTGCGGCTCTAGGAAAATTGAGAGGTTTATCGATGCTGCAAGCTTTGGGTGGACGAGAAACGGGTTTTGTCGGTCTTGGTTTGTGGCGAAAATAAGGTGTACCCGAATCGTTAATTACCCATTCTCCCTCTCGTACAGGTTCCGGTGGAGGCGGGGCGTACACTTTACCATTAGCAAATCGATAACCCAAAAAAATCAACTCATCATCGGGACTAAAAATCTGTGTCTTGTCAGGTTGTAGAGTTAAATAAACCTCTCTCAACCAACTAGTAATTTTGTCAAGAATACGATTAGCTTCTGAGAAATTACTACAGGCGATGACAAAATCATCACCATATCTAACTAAATTAATCCCCTGATTGAGACATTTTCGATCAAAATTAGTCAGGTATAAATTAGCTAATGCCCCAGAAAGTATACCCCCTTGCAATACCCCTTTGCCAAAATTGCGGTATTGTCCACCAATGATGATTCCCGACTTCAAATGCTGCTCTAGCAGATGTAATACAATGGGTTGAAGCTGTAATTCCTCCAATTCAGTTAGCAATAATGCCCAAGAAAGATTATCAAAAAAATCAGTAATATCTGTCTTGATAACCCATTTCGGTTGATACTGATAATAGCCATACAAATGCTGCACTGCCTGTTGAATATTACGTCCGGGGCGATAAGCGTAACTACAATCAAGAAAGGTATCTTCTAAGGGAAAATACAACTCATCAAGTAGCAAACGCTGTACAATTCTATCCCGCACTATGGGGACACCAACTAATCTTTTAGTGCCATTTTTCTTAGGCACATAAAAACCTTTAGCGGGACTTGCAGTATAAGTTTCATACTCAATCTGTGATGCCAAATTGTCTAATTGTTCAGTAGCCATTGACTCAAACAACTCAACAGAAATGCCATCAATACCCGCCGCTTTATGTGACTTGAAGAAGATTTTGGACAGGTTTGGAAGAAGATTTTGGACAGGTTGCAGACTGAAATACTTATAACTTCGTTAAGAAAAGAATAAAG
>NZ_JBALEJ010000109.1:0-60224 GCF_036917975.1 Nostoc sp. | reverse complement strand
GTATTGGCTTAGTCTACTCTTCATTAGGAGAAAAGCAAGAAGCGCTCAAATACTACAACCAAGCTTTACCCATAAGCCGTGCAGTGGGGGACAGGGGAGGGGAAGCCGCCACCCTCAACAATATTGGCTTAGTCTACTCCTCATTAGGAGAAAAGCAAGAAGCGCTCAAATACTTCAACCAAGCTTTACCCATAAGCCGTGCAGTAGGGGACAGGGGAGGGGAAGCCACCATCCTCACTGGTATTGGCTTAGTCTACTCTTCATTAGGAGAAAAGCAAGAAGCGCTCAAATACTACAACCAAGCTTTACCCATAAGCCGTGCAGTGGGGGACAGGAGAGGGGAAGCCGCCACCCTCAACAATATTGGCGGTGTCTACTACTCATTAGGAGAAAAGCAAGAAGCGCTCAAATACTTCAACCAAGCTTTACCCATAACCCGTGCAGTGGAGGACAGAACAATGCAAGCCACTACCCTCAACAATATTGGCACTATCTACAACTCATTAGGAGAAAAGCAAGAAGCGCTTAAATGCTACAACCAAGCTTTACCCATACTCCGTGCAGTGGGGGACAGAACAATGCAAGCCACTACCCTCAACAATATTGGCACTGTCTACAACTCATTAGGAGAAAAGCAAGAAGCGCTCAAATACTATAACCAAGCTTTACCTATATTCCGTGCAGTGGCGGACAGGGGAGGGGAAGCCACCACCCTCAACAATATTGGCTTCGTCTACGACTCACTTGGAGAAAAGCAATCAGCGCTCAAATACTACAACCAAGCTTTACCCATACGCCGTGCAGTAGGGGACAGGGGAGGGGAAGCCACCACCCTCAACAATATTGGCTTAGTCTACTCCTCATTAGGAGAAAAGCAAGAAGCGCTCAAATACTACAACCAAGCTTTACCCATAACCCGTGCAGTGGCGGACAGGGGAGGGGAAGCCACCACCCTCAACAATATTGGCACTGTCTACAACTCATTAGGAGAAAAGCAAGAAGCGCTCAAATACTTCAACCAAGCTTTACCCATACGCCGTGCAGTGGGGGACAGGGGAGGGGAAGCCACCACCCTCTCTAACATGGCTTTCGTAGAACGCGATCGCGGCAACCTCCAACAAGCCCAAACACATATTCAAGCAGCTATTGAAATCATTGAACAATTACGCACCAAAATTGCCAGTCAAGAACTGCGTACTTCCTATTTTGCCACCGTACAGGGTTATTATCAGTTCTACATCGACTTGCTGATGCAGTTGCATAAAAAAGACCCATCTAAAGGATACGACGCATTGGCACTGCACATGAGTGAGCGATCGCGCGCCAGGGTTCTTTTAGAACTCTTAACAGAAGCCAATGCCAAAATCCGTACAGGCGTTAACCCGCAACTACTGGCAGAAGAACAAAACTTGGAGCAGCAACTTGATGCTAGAGATCAACTGCGTCAAGAGTTACTAAATAAAAAAGCACCCACAACCGCAATCCAAAACCTCGAAAAAGAAATTGCCGACCTCCGTAGCCAATACCAAGAACTGCAAACCAAAATCCGTACAAGTAGCCCGAAATATGCAGCACTGAAATATCCTGAACCTCTGAAATTACCTCAAATTCAGCAACAACTCGATTCAGACACCCTGCTATTGCAATATTCCTTGGGTGAAGAACGCAGCTATCTTTGGGCTGTGACTCCTAATTCCATCAATAGCTACGAACTCCCTGGACGCGAAGCGATAGAAACATCAGCAGGAAAGTTCAAGGAACTATTGAGAAAATGTCAAAAACCAGGTATTGACTGCCAGAAATTACCCCCAGAGCAAAAAGCCAAAGATTTTCAAGAAATTACCCAAGCTGCAACTGAACTTAGCCAGCTTATCCTTGCGCCCGTTTCAGGAAAGTTGGGTAAAAAGCGTTTGGTAATTGTCGCAGATGGTGTATTAGAAGAAATTCCCTTCACAGCATTATCAGAACCAAATCAAATCTCTCAGCTTGAAAAGTCGCCGCACGCGGGGAAATCTAATTATCAACCGCTTCTAGTTTACCACGAGATTGTAAATCTACCCTCCGTCACTGCGATCGCTACCCACAGAGAAGACTTGAACAAACGCCAAGCAGCACCCAAAACCCTAGCTGTTCTTGCTGACCCTGTATTTGCGGTTGATGACGACCGATTCACAGGTAAACCCTCTTCTCTAGGCCCTGAACTCAACCTTGATCAGTCTACTCTCCAAAAATCTGCGAGAAATCTTAACCGTACAGGATGGGGAAGGCTACCAGGTACGCGCACAGAAGCCGAACAAATATTAAAACTTGTACTACCCTCGGAAAGCTTACAGGCTTTTGATTTTGATGCCAATTACAATCTAGCAACTAGTTCAAAACTCAAACAATATCGATTCATCCTCTTTGCAACACACGGTTTTGCTGACCCAATCAACCCAGAATCGTCAGGAATCGTACTTTCTCAGATAAACAAAGAAGGTAAACCTAATCTTCCAAGTATCTTACGGCTGCGTGACATTTTTAACTTGGATTTGGGTGCAGATTTAGTTGTGCTGAGTGCTTGCGAAACGGGTTTAGGTAAGGATGTCCAAGGTGAAGGATTGGTAGGGTTGACACGAGGACTGATGTATGCAGGGGCAAAAAGTGCTGTAGTGTCTTTGTGGCAAGTCAATGACACCGCAACATCACAATTGATGCCCCAGTTTTACACAGCGATGTTGCAGCAAAAAGCATCTCCCACAACTGCCCTGCGTCAAGCACAACTCAAACTGTGGCAGCAAGAAAACTGGCGAAACCCATACTATTGGGCGGCTTTCACCTTGCAAGGCGAGTGGAGATGAGCCAGGGAGTAGCAATCCCCAATCCCAGTTAGTTCAAATATTCAATAATTACGGAGTGTTAGTAGCAATGAATAGAAGATTTTTTGCCCTCTTGTTGACCGGATTTCTGATTGTCACAACTTTTAGCTATTGGTCATCAGTTCAAGCAGAAACCCAGGTAAAACCACAGCAAAGCATTACACCCAAATTCATCAGTTCCCAAAAACTTAATCTAGAAGGTGATGGCAAACCTTTCATCCCTCCTGGTTTGGAACGGGGTGCCAAACCTGAGGAAAGCGACTCTAGAGGCATTCCTAGAGGAACAGATAACCGTACCCCGATGTTGAGCCATAAATATCCTTGGTCGGCAATTGGTCGAATCAAAGGAACTACAGGCGATGGCAGTGGTTATTACTGCACGGGAACCTTAATTGCTGCTAATCTGGTTTTAACTAATGCTCACTGTGCTATTGACCCCGAAACAGGCAAATTAAGCACAAAAATCGAGTTTCTGCCTAACGTCATCGATGGCCATTACGAAGACATAGCGGAAACCAAAGAAGTTTATTATGGAACAGATTTCAAGGAAAGCAAGGATCTTAGTCCTAATGATTGGGCAATTCTGAAAATTAACCAGCCTCTAGGTCGCAAATATGGTTATTTGGGATGGAAATCGATACCTTCTACTACGCTGGTTCGCAAGGAAAAAGCATTCTTTTTTGTGGGCTATTCTGGTGATTTCCCTAACGACAATTATCAAGAATATTTCAGTGCCGGGGCGGGATGGACGGCAAGTTATGAGGCAGGATGCAGTATTGTCGGAGAAAAAGATGGTTTTTTATTACATGATTGCGCTACTGCTGCTGGTTCTTCGGGTAGCCCCATTGTTGGCGTAATTGGTGGCGACCCTTATATTGTGGCTCTGAATAATGGTGAAGCAAAAAATCTCCAGACTGGACAAGATATCATCAATTTTGCGGTGAAAATTTCTACCATTGAGGAGGCTACGCGGGGAAATTAGATAGGGTTAGTTGTCTTTAAGAAGTAAATTGAAGAAGAATTCAGAAGTCAGAATTCAGGAGCGGAGCCGGAGACGCTCCGCCTCCGGTCAGAATAATCGAAAAATTTTTTGCCGCTAATTATTTTTCCCATTTTTGCTGCCAAGACTAGAATTAGAATTGATGTGACATTCTCCTAGTAGCCAAAGTGCCAGACTCTCTGCCATTAAGCGATCGCTATCTTGCCTTAATCGATGAAATTGTCGAAACCACCCTCAAGGGCAAAATTAGCTCTGTAGAACAGGTGTATCAAATGCTGCTAAAAGGTATCACTTCCGGGACAGGGGAAGTGTTTGAGCTAGCTTTGAGCGATCGCCTGAGTGCCTTCCAAAGCCAAGTCGATAGCGAAAAAGACGAACTCAAGAAAGCCAAGGCGACTCGCAGTTTGAGAGCCATTAAGACGATTCAAAGTCAATGGCAACGCTGGCAAGAGCAAAATAAAGCCACAGAAGCGATCGCCTCCGCAGTTACAGAAATTACCACAGCTACCGCTAACGAGCGTCTGGCGACATTTATTCGGGTTACTGACCCCAATCAGAAGTATCCACTAAATTTGCAACAGCTACAGCAATTGTCAAAAGCATTGCAGCAATTTGCTCAAGCTGATTCTGATTTACAACAATTTTCCGAAGGAATTACTCGTGGTTTAGCTTCTTGGCAGCGATTACAAGATAACTTGCTCAGTTGGATGTACGAGCAAAAAGAATCTCTGGGATTTGGCGGCGTACCAGGAGAACGTGGCCCTTGGGCAAGTTGGGCTAAACAACTCAGTAGCGAGTTACCCCAAGCACTGCTTCGCACCTTAGCTAGAGAAGAATCAGCAATTGAGTTTGCCCAGCGACAACGGGGTATCACCCTCAGAGATTGGGTAGAAATGGCATTGATTTTACAGTTCTTGCAACGGGGACTAATTAACTGGTTTGACCAACAAGCTTACGATGTGAAAGCTGGGCCAAAGTTGTCCATTTCTACTTTTTTGACCTTTGCAGTAATTTGGAGTCAGTTAGCCAGTGGTTTTAGCAGCATTGGGACAGTATATAGCGATGCCTGTTCTCAAATCATGCTCCAGATATTACGAACCTTTGCCCAGCGTCCATATTTTCCCTTTTACGGCGGGATTTTTGCCTCTTTTACTGGCACTTATTTACGAGATGCCTTAGATTATCTGGATGAACCACTGCGACGAGGCGAGGGAACCCAAGAAAAGGCACGTATTTTGACACTTTTAGGCTATTCTCAACGTGCTTTGGGACAATACCAGCGCTCAATTGATTTTCATCAGCAGGCACTAGAAATCGCCAGAAATGCAGGCGATCGCACCTGTGAAATTGCCAATCTCAACCACCTCAGCCGTACCTACGTGCAACAGCAAAATTATGCTGAGGCAATTAATTATAGTCAACGAGCATTAATACTAAGTCGGCAAGCAGGCGATAGGACAGGAGAAGCAAACGCGCTGGTAAATTTAGGTTACAGCGAAGTTATGCAGGCTCAGGAATTGGAAAACCTAGAACCTGAAACTTATGAAGCCGCAATTAACTATTTGGAACAAGGTTTAAAATTATCAGAAAAATTAGGCGATATTCAAAGTAAAGCCTTATGTGTGAGCAGCTTAGGAATTGCCTATTTAGTAATCGGAGAACATCAAACGGCAATTAAATATCTTGAAGATGGTTTTAAAACGGCACAAGTTTCCGGTGATTTGTATTTGCAAGGGCGGAACTTAGCTTATTTAGCAGAAGCTTATTATCATTTGCAAAATTCGGAAAAAACCGTTTATACAGGCTGCTTGGGAATGTATCTTTTACAGCAAATTGCTTCTCGTGAGTGGCGACAACCGGCAGGGTTACTGACAATTTTACAAGGACAAATAGGGGTAGAAGCTTTCCAAAAGTTATTACAGCAACATCGCCCGAAGATGATTGCTGTTATCGGTGTAGATGGGTACGATCACATTCCACAATTGTTAGAAGAATATAAGCAAGATATGTAAACAAGGGGAGCATCCCAATGAGAGCTTAAATCTTTTCCCTCACCCCCAGCCCCTCTCCCAAAGATGGGAGAGGGGAGACATAATTCTAGTTCCCCTTCTCCCAAAGATGGGAGAAGGGGTTAGGGGATGAGGGCTATCAAGGTTTTTGCACATTTGGGATGCTCCCTAAACAAGTAATCTGATCATTAGGATTTTGACCCCTCTCCAAACCTCTCCCCCTGTGGGGGAGAGGCTTTGAAACTTTTTCTCTGGTTGTATGAAACCACCCTGCTTCTTAAGGGGGATTTAGGGGGATCTAATGTCTTTAATTTTGAATGGGTGAATGCGTGAATTGTGGTTAATTATTTCTTTCTGTAGCTTACCCATGCGGGAACCGCTATAGTTTTTTCAGGTTAAAATCTGAAGGTAGTGCGGAGCCAAAGAACTACACTATCAGGATTGCTAGCATTGAAGTCAGGTGCAGTAATCCAGATTACACCAGGCGTGATTGCAATATTGTCATTGACTTGATATTGATAAAAACCCTCAATGTGTAAGGAAGTATCTTTGTCTACGACACCATTGCCATTACCTAAATTCACATTTGGACTCAGACTAGTCAACTTTGGCTCCATCCCCACAAAAATACCTCCCAAACTACCTTTGTGGAATAAATCGGGAAATGATAGTCCGGCACCCCAGTCCCAGACCTCTGCATCACCACTCTCCAAGTAACGGTGCGCGGAATAACCAACCCATCCATTTACTGCCAGAGATGGATTAATCCGATAAAACGCTTCTGCACCATAAGTATTTGCTAAAGTTCCTTTTCCAGGCACGGTGCTGTTTGCTAAGTTACTGCCGATAACTGGGCCAAAGTTTGTGCCACTCAGACCTGTAGTGTTTGGTGGACTATAAGTATTGGCGTAAGTCAAAGCCAGTCGGAAATTACTCTTGGGGCTGCTGTATAGTAATTGTCCTAGAGCTACATACCTGCCATCAAATAAGCCATTATTAGCCGTCGGATTGTTACCGTTAATCGAGGTGTACTCCAACCCTAATTCCAGCTGTTTACCAAAGTTATGGAGGATGGCGATACCGGCTCCGGTATCTCCATAGTCATAGACCATATTTCGCCGCGAATATCGTGAGATCCCATTAGCTGCTGACCCTTCAAAATACGGGTTGATGGTTCCACTCAAGCCTAGTTCAAAGGCTCCATCAGACTGAGCAAAAACGTTAATTGCAGTATTACCACCAAGTAAATAACGATAGCGGACACCACTAACTATAAGTTGATTGTTGGGGAATGATGGACTGGCGTAATCAGAAGTTTTGCCATCATTAGTTCCAAGTATTCCACTTCTTGTTGCTCCCGAAGGGGTAGTATTGTTTGCCGCTAAGGTTACTCGCAGTTGATCTGTGCCATTAAAACTGGTGTTTAACTTTAAAATAACCGAGTCGCTGAAAGTGAAGTTGTGAGGTGCAGGTTGTTTGGTGAAGACGTTATTCCCTGCCACAATTCCTGCAACCACACCCGCAACTTGACCAACGAGTTTGGTTGTGGTGGAAAACTGTTGTGCTTGAAGAGTTGCTGTTCGTGTCTCCAAGGAATCCACCCTCCCCCGCAGTTGAGCCAGTTCTGGCGCAAACTGATTTTGGAGTTTTTGCAATGTTTCTAAATCTTCTTTTCGGACTAGATCGCTAGTTCCCGCACTCACCAGTTCATTGATTCGAGCTAGGGCTGCATTTAATCCAGCTGCAAACTCGTAACGAGTCATTGCCCGATTCCCCTGAAAGGTTTGGTTGGGGTAGCCTGCAATCACCCCATACCGTTCCACTAAAGATTGCAAGGCTTGAAATGCCCAATCGGTAGGTTTGATATCTGATAACTGCGAAACAGAAGTTACCTGCTCCATTGCTGGATTGCTGACTGTGCGATCGCTACTCTTACGAGTAGGTGATCCTTTCGGTGCTGGTGAGAGTAGTTGGGAAACAGGTGTAACTTGCTCAACTACAGTATTGTTGCGATCGGCATAAAATACAGGCAACTGCATAGAAGCAGGAACAACGTTACTATTACTCACAGGAGATGCAGTAGATGCAGGTATATTAGCCTGACTTTTTGCCGGATTTATAACTAAGAGAATTGATATATCTAGCAAAAAAAGTAAGCAAAATGTAAATCTAGAATCCCAGCGAACAATCGACATGACTCCTCAACCTTAAAAGCGAAACAACTGACTGAAATATTTCTGACAATACTTCTACTCAAATCTGACAATTCAGGTCATCTGCTAAAATCTCAGATGAGATCAGATTACTATCAAGGATTTAACTGGGTAGAGAGGTGAAATCTCAGGTTCTCAAACCAGCAATACATTGATGCAATATGAAGTCCAGAAAATCGCCTAAATTCTGATTTCTGATTTTTTAACTCATTCGAGAATACTTGAAACATCTTGCTTATGATGCTGCTTCATCAGATACCTTATTCAAGCCTTTTTTTCTAGAGAAAAAATAATATCAAATAGATGCTATGTGAACAAAGATTTCTAAAACATCTTCTGACATCCTGTTTTGCTGGTGATGGCACACGAAGTTTATCATTGGCTACTTCAACGACTAAAACTTGATTTGTATCCTAGTTATTTCTAGGCAAATTGATACGGCTAGATATCATATTTTGATTCAAATAACTAGAAATACTATTAATATTTATTTAAATACTGTAAGTTGATAGGCTTACAGTATTTTGTGCAAACTTATCTTTGCATAGAGATTTCTAAAATGCAAGTCTCGCTACTCTACTGGAGTTTAGACTAAAAGCGTAAGTAGTTAAAAATCTGATATCAGGTAATTAGTATAGCGGTTCGCATTCAGATGCGGTACAACATTACATCACGAGGTGTAGGGAACTTCGTTTCCATTGAATCAGAGCGTCGCCATCGCCAAGAACGTTTGGCAGCAGCCTTTCGGGTATTTGCGCGTTTGGGTTTTGCTCAAGGATTGGCAGGACACATCACTACCCGCGATCCCGAACTTACCGATCACTTTTGGGTAAATCCCTTTGGGATACATTTCAGTCGCATTCGCGTATCAGACCTGATATTGGTAAATAGTGAAGGTCAAGTAGTCCAAGGTGAAGGTCAAGTTAGTCAAGCAGCGTTTGCCATTCACTCTCAAATCCACGAAGCCCGCCCTGATGTCATAGCAGCATGGTATGCACTTACCTGTTAGAGGTCGTTTTAGGCTTTAGACATCTCCAGAAATTAAAGATGCGTTACCCAGAACCCTTGTAGAGACGTAGCACTGCTACGTCAAAACAATTCTTTTTCGGAGATGTCTTTTGATTAATAATTATTTGATGCTAGATAGACCCGTGGTGTAGGGGCAATTCATGAATCGCCCCTACGACAGATGTGGTTTTTCCAATTACCTATACTTGGTCTTTCGTGTCAATGCGTAAGTCCCTAACTCAAAGAAGTCCTGCTGATTCATATAATCGTTTGAGCATTGCTGAAATCTTTGTACCATAATCTAAATCTGCTGACCACCGCCCTGCTAGCTGATCAATTAATGGCGCAATCCCCCGCGTAACAAAGCGAAATCTTGGATCTACTACTTCTTGTACCAAAGGTTCTAAACTGGCGTAAGCTTTCAAATGTTGGATATGTGCCCTCACCCCAATTCTGGCACTTGGAAAAGATGCAGCCTCGGCACCACCACCGATCGCACCCAAGCCAGCAAAGTTATTTTGCTCAGGTTTAATATCACCACCAAACTGTAAAAATCCAGTTTCTACACACATTTGGCAAAAGGCAATATCATAATTCACTCCTTCTATAGCTGCTTCTTCACGATAAAGTTTTGGGATATCAGGAAACTGTGCTAAAGCATTTTGATTATTATTTCTCAGGAATAATTGTAACTGTATTTCAGAAGTAGTACCGTTTGACATCACCCGCGAAAATTGACCTGGGCAAACTACCAAATTCGATCGCAAGCTAACAGTACGCGTCGCCGCATCCCAACTGACTGCAACATTAAAATCTCGTAGTTCGATTGCTTTGACATAAACTACTTTGTGATAGGTAATCCGATTGACATTAGTCGCTTTTGAAAGGTCAATCCGCAGCAGGTCTACTAAATCAATGGGAATGTAAGCATTGCCATTAACTAAAACTCCTTGTTCTGTATAACTTTGTCCATTAATATTAATATTAATTGGTGGATAATTTGGTTCTGCTGGAGTTCCAGGACTGGGGTCAATTACGCGACTCCAAGTTACTAGTCCATCGGCAATTCCCAAAGCAAAATCACGGCGGCGAGTTTGCAGCAAAGCCCGATCTTCTGGATTGCTGAGAAACCCCACTTGCATCACCAAAGCTGCAAGCGTTGTCTGGCGACAGAATGCTAAACTACCCAATCCACTATCTGTATCTGGCTTGACTCCGCGATTTGGTAATTGGGGTACGCGGCGCAATAACCCCACTAGCAACTGTTCAGCATTACTCTTGCGATCGCTATTATTAGCAATGTAAAAGACGCTAGCCCCCCGTACAGAAGGGCTACTAGCCGCATTAGCTGCAATTTCTAGAGCGACATCACCCCGACGGCTGCGGGAATTGATCCAGGTGATAGTTTGGGCGGCACTCAAGTCATCAGGAACCGCCAAAATTTCTAAACTCCGCGCCCTCAGTTCTGTGACAATCAAATCCCGCAGCAAAATCATTTCTTTTGCTTCAGTTGTACCACCCGCGATCGCACCTTGATCTATTCCTCCCGCTTCTTTGCCTCCATGAGCCGCTGATATAAAAATACGCCCCATTTTCAGTATTTCCTCTGGTGAAATTAAGTCTAAGCAATTCTATACATCATTCTTGGTCTAGCAACAAGAATATAATAGCGATCAGAAGCCCAAAGTCATTTATCCTTTGGTATTTCTCTAAAGTTAATGACTAGTGATTGGGGACTGGGGACTGGGGAGTAGGGAAGGGAAAGCAGGGGAGCAGGGGGCAGGGAGAAGAGGAAATTGGGAAAAAAGGAGAAAGAGGAGATTTTTCTTCATCCCCCTTGCACCCCGCACCCCGCTCCCTTGCGTCTTCATCCCCCCCAATCCCCAGTCCCCAATCCCCAATTCCCAATTCCCAATCCCCAGTAACTAAGATATGCAAATCCCCCGCTTGCACCCAGACACAATTGAGGAAGTTAAATTACGGGCTGATATTGTAGATGTCGTCTCGGAATACGTAGTTTTACGCAAACGTGGAAAGGATTTTGTCGGTTTGTGCCCCTTCCATGACGAGAAATCTCCCAGTTTCACTGTCAGCCAAACCAAGCAAATGTACTATTGCTTCGGCTGTTTAGCTGGGGGAAATGCCATTAAGTTTGTTATGGAGTTGGGGAAACGCTCTTTTGCTGACGTGGTGCTGGATTTAGCACGGCGTTACCAAGTACCTGTACAAACTCTCGAACCCGAACAACGCCAAGAATTACAGCGTCAACTATCTTTGCGTGAGCAGTTATATGAAGTTCTCGCTTCCTCAGCACAGTTTTATCAACACGCCCTGAGACAATCCCAAGGGCAAAAGGCACTTCAATATTTGCAATCTAACCGCAAATTCAAAGAAGAAACTATACAGCAATTTGGTTTAGGTTTTGCCCCCGCAGGTTGGGAAACTCTCTATCGGTATTTGGTGGAAGATAAACATTACCCAGTGCAAATACTGGAAAAAGCGGGATTGATTAAGCCACGCAAGGAAGGAGGCGGTTATTATGATGTATTTCGCGATCGCCTCATGATTCCCATCCGCGATGTCCAAGGGCGCGTTATTGCCTTTGGCGGTAGAACTCTGACTGATGAACAGCCTAAATATCTAAATTCACCAGAAACCGAACTTTTTAGTAAAGGTAAAACCTTATTTGCCCTCGATCAAGCCAAAGGTGGGATTTCTCAACTCGATCAAGCGGTGGTGGTAGAGGGATATTTTGATGCGATCGCTCTCCACGCTGCTGGTATTAATAATGCTGTCGCCTCGCTCGGTACAGCCTTAAGCTTAGAACAAGTCCGGTTAATATTACGCTACACCGAATCGAAACAATTAGTACTCAACTTTGATGCTGATAAAGCTGGAACTAATGCCACCGAACGGGCGATCGGTGAAATTGCCGAATTAGCATACAAAGGTGAAGTTCAGCTAAAAATTCTCAATTTACCCGATGGTAAAGATGCTGATGAATATTTGCATAGCCATACCCAAGAAGATTATGGAGAACTGCTAAAAAATGCCCCACTTTGGCTAGATTGGCAGATTCAGCAAATTATTCAAGACCGCGACTTAAAACAAGCTACTGATTTTCAGCAAGTAACTCAGCAATTAGTCAAATTACTTAAAAACATAGCTAACAGCGATACACGAAATTATTATGTTTCTTATTGTGCTGAAATACTCAGCTTAGGAGATACCAGACTTATACCCCTACGAGTCGAAAATCTGCTAACTCAAATTGCTCCGGCTGCGGCTATATATTCTAAACCTGTTTCAGCTAAGAAGGCATGGGGAGGTAGCAACGTTTCCCCACTCCCCATTTCAAACTTTCCACTCCCCACAGAACGCAGCCTTTTAGAACACGCAGAGGCGTTATTATTGCGAATTTATTTGCATTGTCCTGAACAGCGTCAAGCGATTATTGACGAACTAGAGGAGCGAGATTTACAATTTAGCCTTTCCCACCACCGATTTTTATGGCAACAGATTTTAGAAATTTCATCCGGTGATGGAGAGACAAAAAATTTAGTTTCTCTACCAAATTTAATTTCCCGCCTCCAAGACCAGTTTTTAGAATTTGACAGTGAGATCGGGTTAATTTCCCATTTATTTCATGTCGATGAAAAAAACCAGAAAGAAATACTTCGGACTCCGCAAGTAGTTCAAGCTGCGATCGCTTGTATGGATTTGGTGATGCTTGAAAAACGTTATCGTCACTTTTTGGAACTATGGCAACAAACCGATCCAGAGGCAGAACCAGAGCGGTATCAATCGTATTATCAGGCTTTCTACGCTGAAAAAATCAAGCTTCAAAAAATAGACCGACAACGGTTATTTTCCATTACAGAGTTAATGTAAGATAGCGATCGCCTATAAATCAATACGCTTGGGTTTTCGAGACGCGATAAATCGCCGTCTCTACAAGTGTTTTGTTGCTCATTCTGAACTGTATTGTTGTATAAATAGCTCGACCAATTTTCTATCTGAGGATTGGTTTTAGAAATCTGCATTGCTTTTGATGCAAAATTTGGCGTTGTAGAGATGAGTTATGAATTAGACATCTCCAGAAATTAAATATGCGTTACCCAGAACCCTTGTAGAGACGTAGCAGTGCTACGTCTCTACGTTATTTTTCGGAGATGTCTATTAGACATAGGAGTGAAAATTAAATATGCCTTACCTGAAACCCTGTTAGTTAGATTTCAAAGTTGGGAAGAATGCATTTAGTGAAACTACGCAAGCAACGCTAACTTATAATATGAGGCTTTAATCAGTATGAGTTCTGATTTTCAACCGCCACCTAAGAGCTTGTCCATACTAGCTTCTGTAGGAGGAGTAGTTACTGCTGTAATCGCGATCGCAATTTTAAATGGTTGGTCTAAGCACCTTTCCAAGACTTCTATAGCAAAACCGGAAATATCAGCATCCGAAACTGCTTCACGCCAATTGCTACAACCAAGTAAACCCCAAACCCAAAGTCCTGCCTCTGGTGCTAAAGCAGCGGAAATAGTTGCCAGCCTGGATGCGAAATCTGTAGTTTTGCCAGGTCAACCCATTCCTAAGAACCAATTAACAGTAGCCATAATCCCATATACTGCTCCTGGAGTTGGAAAACTCACCGCAGAAGAAACGACAACTGCGCGTCAGGCTTGGTCATACTTCCAGCGCAATTGGAACGATGAAACTGGCTTGATCAATTCTGTGGATGGTTTTGCCTCTATCAGTATGTGGGATCAGACAGCAGCGATTGCAGCCTTAGTCAGCGCTAGAGAACTCAATATCGTGCCTGCGGCTGAATTTGATGCCAAAATGACCAAAATGTTGAATACATTAGCGTCTATGCCCTTATATAAAGGAGAACTACCTAACAAGGTCTACAACGCTAAAACTCTCGTACCCGTTAATTATGGTCAACTAGAAAAACGCGAAGAAATTGGTTGGTCAGCCATCGATTTGGGGAGAATGGCAATTTGGCTGAAGATTGTCGAGGCAAAGTATCCAGAAATGCGATCGCAAACATCAGCAGTTTGGAAACATTGGCAAGTTAAGCGTCTAACCAAAAATGGCCAAATGTATGGTACTGCTGTCATCGAAGGTAAAGAACAGTACAACCAAGAAGGCCGTTTGGGCTATGAGAATTATGCCGCCTATGGTTTGAAACTATGGGGTTTGGATGTTAAGCAAGCCTTAGATTATCAATCTCATACAGCCTTTGTTGACCTTTACGGACAGGGAATTCCTTACGATAAACGCGACTATAAAAACTCTGGAGCCAATAATTACGTTCTGAGCGAACCCTATATCTTAGATGGCATCGAAACTGGGTTTCAAGCTTTGCCGAAAGTCTATGCCGATCGGATTTTAGCTGCTCAAGCAGCGCGTTATGAAGCCACAAAACAATTAACTGCCGTCACCGAAGACAACTTAGATCGCCCTCCCTACTTCGTTTACAGCAGCCTATTTGTCAACGGGGAACCTTGGGCAACCATTGCAGATACCAGAGAAAAACACAACGATTTGCGATTTCTCAGTGCCAAAGCTGCGATCGGCTGGCATGTACTTTATAACACCGCATACACGCAGCAGTTATTTAATTTCGTTCAAAGCAACCTCAAATCAAAAGATGGCTGGTACAACGGCTTTTATGAATCTCTGCGTCAGCCAAATAAAACTCTTACTGCTAATAATAATGGCGTAATTTTAGAGAGTTTGCTGTATAAACAAGTTGGACAACCGCTCACCGTTTGGGCAGGAGTCAAAAGCTATAAGTCAACCAAAAGGGCTATCAGAACGCCGCAAGTTACAGCTAAGATTCTCAGACCATGAAAAAACTGGCGTTGCATACTAGGGGTCATCTACTGTGCAATGTCCATATTTTACCCACATAAGTCTATTCAGTAACGCCACCTTATGGCAAAAGTCTCTGAACAGACACTGAAATATCTGTAAATGCTAATGGTGTAATCAATGCTGCGAGTGTGTCTTCGGGAAATATAAAAAATATCTGTAAGTGTTGTCGCAGTGACATATCCAACGACACGACTAGAATCAATCTCCTGAAACAACAGTTCCGCGTCCTGGAAAAATGGCTCTCGCTGCAACAGAAAATCTAGGACAATATTGGTATCAATTAAAACTTTCATTCAAGATACTTGTCCACTCGTCGCTCTTCTAACATTACAGCCACTTCTTCATCAGTCGATACTGGCTGGTCTGTTTTTAGCAAGCCTCGCATCCGTCTAATCGCGCTAGAGCGTTCAGGCTCAGAAATTAGCGTGTCTTGCAAAGACTCAATGATAGCGCTCACCAGTGCAAGGCGATCGCTCGGTGGTAGCTTGAAGACCTGGTCTTTCAATTCTTCTAGCAACATAGACGGCTCTTATGGTCGAAGGTGTCTACCATCTAGTATGAGCGATCGCGCCCTCTATAACCAGATTCTTGACTCTGGTATAGAGGCGATCGCCCCCAGCATATAGCAATCCTAAATGAGTTGTGAAAATCGAGAGACTAAGATCCCCGACTTCGTAAAAGTTGTCGGGGATCTTATTGTTCACGAATGATTTAGGACTCTGATGAAAATTCGATTTATGAATTATAACTGTACAGACGGGCTATGACGCTCCTAACTCTTTCTTTACATTATGATATACAAACCCCCTCAACAAAAAGTGTTGAGATGGATTGCATTGTTCCTAGTTGGGACATTTCTGCAATTGTTATTTTACATCCCGACACCAGTCTTATCCCAAAATTCCAATAGCTGTAGCAATATTACAGCCCCGCTCACATCTGAAGAACAAACTTATGCTCGTGCTGCTTGGCAGTATTTTGTCAAAAATTATCAGCCAGCAACGGGATTTACCAATTCTACTGGGGGTTATCCTTCGGGTACACTCTGGGATATGGGTAACTACCTGATGGCATTGAATGCTGCACGCTGGTTGAATCTTACTGACCAAGCAGACTTTGATTCTCGCCTCAACAAGTTTTTGACGACTCTCAACAGCTTAAAGTTATTTGAAGATGCATTACCCAATAAAGTCTATAACGCGGCCACTGCACAGATGGTTGATTATGGTAACAATCCACTCTTGAGGGGTATTGGTTGGTCGGCTTTGGATGTTGGGCGAATTCTGGCTGCTTTTGATGTCATCCGTACCTGTCATCCGCAATATAATGAGTGGCTCAAAGGGATTGTAGCAAAGTGGCAGGTGGCGCGATCGCTCAAAGATGGACAACTTTTTGGCGCTACTGTTCTCCCTGACAACAAAACGTTACTGGTGCAAGAAGGACGACTCGGCTACGAAGAATACGGCGCTAGGGGTTATCAACTTTGGGGTTTCTCTGCACCCAAGGCTATTGCTTTAGAACCGTTCAAGTTAGTCGAAATTAATGGTGTCCAAATTCCTGTTGATAGCCGTGACTTTCAAAGCACCAATGCTAATAATTATGTTGTGAGTGAGTCTTATATCCTGGATGAGATTGAATTTGGTTTGCAAGGTGAGTTAGCTGATTTTGCTGCCAGGGTTTTAGATGTGCAAAAACGGCGTTTTGATACCACAGGTCAATTAACTGCTGTAACAGAAGATAATATCGACCAAGCACCTTATTTTCTCTACAACACCGTCTACGCCAACGGTGTCAACTGGGCAACTATTACCGATAGCAATCAACCTTATCCACAGTTTCGCAGTATCAGCACAAAAGCTGCTTTTGGCTGGCATTATCTATTTCCAGATAATGCTTATGCCCAAAAAGTTTTTGATGCTGTTAAGGATCTCCGCAGTCCTGATGATGGCGGTTACTATGCTGGTATTTATGAAGAATCAAAACAACCCAATAAAGCTTTAACAGGTAATACTAATGGGTTAATTTTGGAGATTTTATACTACAAAGCTAGGGGAAATCACCCTTTAATTGCTTCTGGTTCTGCAAGTGTGTCTAATAGTAAGCCTAGTGTAAATGCTTCTCCAGCAACACCCGCAAATCAACCGAATTCTACTGGTAAGACTGCGATCGCAACTCCTGCGGACAATTCTAAACCGACAGAAGTGGCTGTTGCACCAATTCCACCAGTAGATAGTCCATCATCTAACCTGAAGCTAAATCGACCACTGACGGTTATTGAACGGCGTTATGCAGAGGCGGCTTGGCGATACTTTCAAGCCAATTATCATTCTAAAAATGGGATGATAGACGATCGCAGTGATTTTAAAGGTGCAACCCTCTGGGGATTGGGAAATTATCTCGCAGCCCTCCATGCAGCGCGATCGCTCGATATAATTACCCCCAAGGAATTTGACGGGCGCACCCGGCATCTATTAGCAGCCTTGACAAAGTTACCATTATTTGCTGGGGAATTGCCGAGTCGAAGTTATGATACGCGATCGCTCCAACCAGTAGATTATGGTGGAAATCCAGTTCCAGAAGGAAACGGCTGGTCAGCTTTAGATTTAGGGAGAATGCTAGCAGCGCTTTACAACTTAAAAACCTGTCATCCAGAATACACGGCTGCGGTAGATAAAATTGTGCTGGATTGGTCATACTTGCGTGTGGTGCGTGAAGGTATTCTCTCTAGTGCCACTGTCACTAAAGAGCAAGATGGGCGATATCTGACGCGCGTTAACCCAGAAATCCGGTTGGGTTATGAAGAATATGCCGCTCGTGCTTTTCAATTATGGGGGTTTAATCTTGAGCGTTCTGCTGTTGGGGGAGAATATCAAACTGCCTTAGTGGAAGGATTGAAAGTTCCAATTCAACGCCATCGCACAGATACTAATTCCAAAGTTAACCAATACACAGTTAGTAATCCTTTTGTACTCTATGCCCTGGAGTTTGGACTAGATCCACAAATGCGATCGCTCTTTGAGCCAATTTTTCAGGCGCAAGCCGAACGTTACCGTCGTACCAGCACCCTCACAGCCTCAGCTACCACTTTAATTGACCGTAAACCTTACACTGTCCACAGTACAATTACTGGACAAGGTGAGCCTTGGGCAGCTTTAGGAGATGATGGTAAACCAGTAGCAAAGGGGCGATTGGTAAGTACAGCAGTAGCTTTTGCCTATAATGCCCTGCTTCCAGAAAATAAGTATAGTCAACAGTTACTCCAAGGGACGACTGACTTATATAATCCATTAGCTGGATTTTATGAGGGCTTCTACGAAACCACCGGCAAAACAGCAATTGGTTTCACTAGCGACACCAACAGTATAATTTTGCAATCCTTGTTATACAGCGTGACAAATCGACAACCCTTAATTCGTCCGACTACCACCACGAACTCTCTTTGGTGGCAAGCTGTCACCGAGGGAAATTCTGGGCGGGGTCTACCTAGCACTGCCACACAACAAACCAAGTTAATTTCTGATAGTTCTGGAAGTTACTGGGTTTCAGATAGTAAAAATACTCACTTAGTAACTGGCACAAAATAACAAAATTCTTGTAGAGACGTAGCAGTGCTACGTCTCTACATACGATTTATCGAACAGAATTCAGGAGTCAGAATGGGCTAAACGCCCCGCTACCGCTAACAGAATGAATTCTGTACGACTGGCGGATAGCGCAGCGTTAGCGAGTATTTTCGAGTCGCGTCAAGATTGCTGAATTCTGAATTCTGCATTCTTCTTCAAACCTCAATTCAGCAACGCCAATTTTGGGTTAATCGAGAATAAGTTGTTAGTTATAAATTTAACTAGGGAATACTTCTTTTGAGGGGGATGCAGATACATTAACTATCGATACTCAAATGACTTCAGCTTCTATTATTGATAATTCCGCAAACTTTTCTGGTAACAGCCGCTCATTACTCAAAAAAAGAACCCTATTATTTCGTTATCTAGCAGAAATCAATTTAATTTTTGGCATCTGGTATTTGCAATGGCGCATCACCCATTCCATCAATTTTGATGCCCTCTGGATTTCTATTCCTTTGCTGATAGCAGAGATTTATAGCTATTTCGGTGGCGTAATGTTTGTAATTGGCTTATGGCGACCCTTAGTCCGACAAATTAAGTCTCTCGACCAAATGACCCCACCTATATCCAGAGCAGACTGGCCAACAGTGGATGTGTTTGTAACCTGCTACAACGAGCCACCAGAAATTGTCGAAGAAACTGCTAAAGCCGCCCTAGCAATGGATTATCCGCCAACAAAGCTACGGGTTTATGTGCTGGATGATGGTAACTCGGCTGATATGCGAGCGATGACCGAAAGATTGTGTATTGAAGATTTGCAGTCTGTACAATTACAGAAAGAAGTAGTGCGAATTGATGCAGAATGTTCTTATTTGTTCGAGCGCTTGAAGCAACTAGAAAATCTCACAATTAATGCTCAAGCTGCTGAACAATGGCTGCAAGCATCATCAAAATCAGTAGTTAACGATTCTGCTGCTGGATTTGTGCAAAGTCTGCGTCAGTTAATTCTCTGGCTATCTCCTGAACATCATACTATTAGCGATTCTCCTGCAAAGACGCTACGCGAACGCCTAATTAGCGAACGCAAAGCCTTACAAGAAGCTATTAGCAAGAAAGAACTAGAACTAGTTGAACTCGCTCGTTTTCGCTACATTGCTCGTCCCAAACCGGCTGGTGTACCCCATCATGCGAAAGCGGGTAATCTCAATTACGCGATTTTTTCGGGAGAAACTTCAGGACAGTTTCTTCTTACCCTAGATGCTGACCATATTCCTAAACCACAATTTCTCAAGCGAGTTCTACCTTATTTCTATACCTATAATCTTTTCACAGGTAAATACGATCAGAATCAAATTGCTTTTGTTCAGACCCGCCAAGATTTTTACAATATTCCTCCAGGCGATCCTTTTGGACATCGAGCAAATTTGTTTTATGGGCCACTTCAACAAGGCAAAGATGGCATGAATGCCGCTTTTTATACAGGCACAAATGCGATTTTGAGGCGAGAAGCACTGATTAGTGTGGGACTACAACATTTTGCTGATGAGTTTGCCAAAGATGAAAAACGCCTGAATGAATTTCAATTAATTGGTGGCGTATCCAGCAACAGTATTACAGAAGATATGAATACAGCGATGCGTCTGCATGGTGCTGGATGGAAATCTATTTATCATAATGAACTTCTAGCAGAAGGGTTAGCACCAGATGACCTGAGTTCTACTCTGAAACAGCGACTACGTTGGGCACAAGGAACTATCCAAGTGCTATTGAGAGAAAACCCGCTCACCAAACCAGGACTAAGTTTTTGGCAAAGGTTGCACTATTTTAAGACGATGTATAGCTATTTCTCTGGTTTTGCAACTTTGGTTTTTATTTCTTGTCCAATTATCTATTTTTTTACGGATATTATTCCAGTTAAAACCTATGGCCCTGACTTTGCTTTACACTTTTTTCCCGCTTTTATTATCAACCGTCTGACTTTTATATCAGCCACTTGGGGCATTCCAGCTAGAGAAGTTTGGCGCTCTGAACAATATGCGATCGCTTTATTCCCCTTATTAATCCAAGCTGTATGGAGTGTATTTACAGGACAAAAACTCAATTTTCAAGTCACACCTAAGCAACGGCAATCTGGCATTTATCTCAAACTTGTTTGGCCACAATTAGTTGTCTTTATCTTGACCATTTTAGGAATATTATGGAGTCTTTATAAATTTGCAATTGGTCATCTGAATTATCCTGGCGTTCACTTACTCAATGGTGCATGGGCGATCTATAACTTATTGCTTTTGTCGGCTATCATCCGCGCCTCTGTTTGGCAACCTCCAAAAGAGGCCTAATTAAGAGTGTTGAGTTACTTACAAATTCAATCTAGAAAAAACAGCTATGAACACTTATTCAGACTTAAACAACTCTAGTCAGCGAAATGTCTTAACAATTTATGCTCATGCTGATGATGAAGTTCTACCTGCTGCTGGTACTCTCAGTTTGATGTCTAAAGCAGGGTGGAATGTTCGTTGCTTAATTTTGACTGATGGCGGTCTTTCTAGTTCGCCTATTAAAGGTACGCGTCATCAAGAAGCAGATGCAGCAGGTAAAATTATCGGTGCAACTTACGAGTTTCATGCACTTGAAGAGTGCAATTTCTCAACCCAAGCAGTAATAAAAGTGACTGAAGAAGCTCTGGGACGCTGGCAACCCGATTTGATTATTACTCATGCACCACAACCAGAAAAATATGGACATAGAGATCATGAAGTGTGTGCGATCGCAGTTTCTAATGTTGCTACCCGCAAAAACATACCTCTATGGTATTCAGCACCGCCTGTTTTCTTGCGCGGTTTTGAACCAAACTTTTTTGTAGATATCACCTCTGTAATTGAAGAAAAAGTTGCAGCTATTGGTTGTTATGAATCAGAGTTAAATAAAGCATTTATGCAGCTTGATGCCATACTGGTTTTATCTCGTTTTTGGGCACGAGAACTAGGTCAAAAAGATGGCTATTTTGAAGCGTTTGAAATTTCTCGACAATGGGTTGATGCTAGCTTTTTTACCGCCATAGCAAATAATAGCAATCACCAAGTAGTAAAACAGAGCTAATTGGATAAGCAACACAAAAGCATTGCTCTATCTATTGCGCTTTAGCTGATGTCAATGCCAAAATATAAATACATAGTTTTCAAGCCAGAAAATAGGAAAATAAAACCATGAGTTTGAGTGTAAAAATACTAGAATTGTCTGGAATTTTAGATGGTATTAGAGGTAATGAATTACGTCGTGAAGTTAGCGATATTCTGGCAGCCGGAGCCGATATTTTGTTACTTGACCTGAAAGAAGTAAAGTTTATTGATAGCTCTGGTTTAGGTGCTTTGGTATCAGCAATGCAAATGGTAAGAGCTACTAATGGCAAACTGTTTGTTTGTTCGATCAGCGATCAAGTTAGAATGTTATTTGAATTGACTAAAATGGATAGAATTTTTCAAACCTTTGCCGATCAAGATGACTTCAATCGCCAAGTATTGGCAATACAGTAAGCTGCTAGTACAAGAAGGCAAAAGTAAAAAGAAAGAATGCTTATTTTGTAAGTTTTCTGGCTATTTTAAATGGTTGGTTTATTTACGCCGTGTTGTACTAGACAATACCAAATTTCAAGCCGCATACAGCATATTTTAGGTAAATGAGGTACAAAATTTAATAAAAAATCATATACCAAGAGACTTTCAACCCTATTCCCTATTCCCTATTCCCTGCTGTCTTTGACTATACTAACCAAAGTTAACTTTTACTAAAGATAAGTCATCATCAAGATTATCTTGAGCATTTAAGGTGAGAATGTTCGCTAATAGTTGATTAAGATTACAAGTATCTTTTTGACTATATTTGCTTAGTAAGTCAATGAAAGCATCAATACCCCAAATTTTACCATTTGACTGATTAATTTCATAAGCACCATCACTAAAGATGTATAAAGTGCTGTTTGCTTCAACCTCAAAAGCAGCATCCTCAAATTGAACTTCCGGTAAAAAGCCAATTGGTAAATCTAAAGAACTTAGCTGTTTAACTTCAATGCTGTTCGTAGAGGTATTAGATAACAATAAAGCTGGTGGATGTCCGGCGTTGGCATAAATGAGTTGACGTTTTAGGCGGTGATAAACTCCATACCAGATTGTGAAGTATTTATCACCGTGCTTCTTCATTTGGAAGGCGTGATTGAGCGCTTTCAAAACTTCACTTGGTTGACAAAAGTTAGTGTTAGGTAGAGATTGCGATCGCAAAACATTCAGCACTGATACAGATAGGAGGGCTGAACCTACCCCATGACCTGATACATCTAACAAATAAATTGCCAAATGATCCTCGTCAATCCAATGATGGTCGAAGCAATCACCCCCTAGCTGTGCTGAGGGAATAAACAGATTTTCTGTAGTTACTTCTCCTACAAGGGGTGAGGGTAAAAGCGATCGCACATAAGCAGCAGCCTCAGACAATTCTGCTTCCAAAATTTGCTTTTGAGTTTGCAAATCCTGATTTAATGTCTCCAAAACTTGCTTTTGACTTTGTAAATGTTGATTTAGCTGGTGTAACCTTAATCCTGCTCTTACCCGTGCTTTCAATTCATTCATCTCTATTGGTTTAGAGATAAACTCATCTGCTCCAGCATCAAGTCCCCTAACTCTATCTTCCTCCTCTCCTCGAGCTGCTCCTCTAGCCGTCAATAGAATAAAAAAAGTAGTTGCTAACTCTGGATCTGTTCTAATTCGACGACACACTTCTAGTCCATCTACCTGAGACATCATCCAATCACAGATAATCAAAGCCGGATGTAGCCTTTGTGCTTGTATAATTCCTTCTTCGCCATTGCTGGCTACAGTAGTATCATAACCCTGCCTTTGGAGTGTGCTTTTCAGTACTGCTCGCACTGTCGGGTCATCATCAATAACTAGAATTTTAAACATAGATTACACTTTATGAAGTAAAATTATCAGTAATATAGTTGCTTTCATTCAAGTTATATGAAATTCAGATTTTAATGTATAGTAAAATTACTCAAATTAATAAATTAATTAACGAATATGATGATTTTAAAATATTTTATTAGTTAAGAAGTGAATAAGAAAATTTATCTCCAAGTCAACACAGACCTGAAAGCTTCACCTCAAGTTTTATCTTGGTTTGAGCAGATTAATCAACCACCTATTCTTGATAAACAAATTTGGTGGCAATGTCAAACGCTGATTATAGAAGGCTTTACTAACATTGTTGAACATGCCCACAAAAATTTACCTCTTGAAACTCCTATTGAGATAGAAGCTGTGCGGTTAGATGAATACATAGAAATTCGCATCTGGTCTCAAGGCGAACCCTTCGACTTAGAAAAAAAATTGCGTCAAACATCTGAATTTGAAGAGAATGAGCAAGAGCGCGGGCGGGGTTTAAAAATCATGTCTGTCATTGCCGACAAGTTGAGTTATGAGCCGACAGGAGATAATCGTTACTGTTTATTTATTAGTAAATGTTATTAAAGATGCCGATTATAGGTGTAGGGAATGTGGGTTATAAGGGACTTCCAAGAAATAAATTACCAAATCTTGTGGGGTGGGCATCTTGCCATTGGCGTCAAGTTAAGAAAAATACAGTCTTGTCAAGAGGGGTCTACTAATTGGCTAGCCATCCACAAGGGGTGGGGTTTCAACAACCGTTGGGAAACAATGATTCTTTCTCTGCGAGACGCTACCGCGAACGCGCCACTTGCAGGCGTTAGCGCGTAGCGGGACGAAGTACAGTTTTAAACCTCACTTCTTTTCATAAACCACCCATTTAAAATAGTCAGAAAGCTTACAAAATAAGCATTCTTTCATTTTACTTTTGCCTTTTTACTTTTGCCTTCTTGTGCTAGGATTTCCCTTTCGGAATTGACCCTTCAATTCCCTCAACATACCAATCCATCGCTAGTTGTCCCCGATCATCCAACACCTTACCCTTTGGCACTCGCACTACCCCTTTTTGGTCTTTCACCGGGCCATTAAAAGGATGTGCAGTACCCTGAATAAACTCATCTCGCTTCGCATTCACTAATTGCTGCACATCAGCCGGAATCGCCTCATTCATTGGGGAAATATCCACCATTCCCTGACCAATACCATCCCAAATATTTTGAGACTTCCAAGTATTACTCATTACAGCCAAAGCTTTATCTGTATAGAATTTGCCCCATTTATTAATAGCTGATGTCAGGTGGGCTTTTTGACCAAACTTACTCATATCAGTGTTGTAGCCAAAAGCATAAATACCTTTTTCCTCAGCCAATTGGACAACAGCACTAGAGTTGGTATGTTGTGTTAATATATCTGCACCTAAATTGACCAAAGCTTGAGCCGCATCTCTTTCTTTGGCTGGATCGTACCAACTTTGCACCCAAAGTACCTTAACTTTTGCTTGGGGATTTGTTAGCCGTACTCCTTGAGTGAATGCACTGATTCCCCGGATTACTTCTGGAATTGGGTATGCGCCAATAAAACCAACTACATTTGATTTTGTCATCTTGCCAGCAATCATACCGGTTAAGTAACGCGGTTCTTCAAAGCGTCCCAGATAAGTACCAACATTGGTAGCACGTTTGTATCCTGTACACTGTTCAAAGACAACATCACTAAAGTCTTTGGCAACTTTAATTGTTGGGTTCATGTACCCAAAGGAAGTTGTAAAAATTAACTTGTTACCATCTAATGCTAATTGGCGAATTACCCTTTCAGCGTCAGCACCTTCTTTGACATTTTCAACAAAAGTAGTTTTTACCTTATCTTGAAGATTGGCTTCCATGTCTCTGCGACCTAAATCATGGGCATAAGTCCAGCCAAAATCACCCACAGAGTCCACATAAACAAATCCCACCTTGAGAGGTTCATTTACCGCCACAGGCGACGCTGAAGGAAACGCCTCACCCTGCGATTTGGTGGAATTTCTGCCTTGAATACAACTAGTTAAGGCAAAGCTAGATCCTGCTAAAGTGAGATACTTTAGAAAATTCCGACGATCCATATTTTATCTATGGGGTTTAGTTGGTGAAAAAGATTTTTCTGATTTCTAGTCACGACAGCCACACTCCACACTATTGACTTAATTTTAGCTCTTGTTTTTTGCCGTCAACTTATTTGAATTGGGAATTGGGCATGGGGTATGAGAAATGTGGACAAGTGGGACAATGAGCATAAAAAGGTTAAGGAGGTTAAATAATTCGTAATTCGTAATTCGTAATTAAGTTTTGTGAAAGCGACGCGCAAAGCGAGTCTGCGATAGCGCAGCGTTAGCGAGTACTCGAGCGTCGCGTCCGGGGATTTAGACCCCGACCCAAAACTTGCCGGTTATTGAACCGGGGGACTTAAACCCACGGAGTTTGTTAAGGAGGTTAACAATTCAAAATTCAAAATTAAAGACATTTCAGACGAACGCGAGTGCGTCTCGTAGAGAAGAGAAGTGCCTTGCACGGGTTAAGAGCGTTGTGGCAACTGACGCTCCTCCGTCGCTCATAGCGTTGCCATGCCGTTCGCGTTAGCGTCTCTGAAAGAGAAGGGTTTACGCTAGCGCTAACGGGGGATTTAGCGAGAAACGCGGTCTTGGGATGCATCCCAAGTGGAGCGATTTCTCAAGACAAACTCCGACTGAAATGGGTGTTACATGTAGATTGCAGGTTCTTAAACCCTTTAATTTACGATCAAGGAAATAAGATATAGAGTTTCTTTTCCAATGCCCCATGCCCAATGCCCAATGCCCCATGCCCCATGCCCAATGCCCAATGCCCAATTTTATTAATCTGGAGGTTTTAAATGAATTTATTTGAGCTTTTAGCAGGGGAAGACAATCATCCAGCGCTAGTTACGGCTGAGGGGCGATCGCTAACTTATCAGCAATTGCGCGACAATGTTCTTGGACTAGTATCTCAACTCAACAGCTTTGGATTGAAACGGGGAGAACGTATTGCCATTGCGATGAGTAACGGTTCACCAATGGCGATTACCTTTTTGGCTGCTGCTTTATGTGGCACTGCTGCACCCTTAAATCCCAAATACAAGCAAGAAGAATTTGCCTTTTATTACCAAGATACCAAAGCAAAAGCACTGATTACGTTATCTGAGGGGCTAGAAGCAGCCATTGCCTCTGTCACACCCGATATGATGCTGATTAATGCCAAGGTAAACACTGACGGCACATTAAGCTTTGAACTGGGGACTGGGGATTGGGGATTGGGTAATGGGGACTGGGAAAATTTGGTTGGAGACGATGATATAGCGATGATTCTCCATACTAGCGGCACTACGAGTCGTCCCAAGCGTGTGCCAATTCGTCATCGCAACTTAATCGCTTCAGCCAACAACTTCATTGGTGCTTATTCACTCACAGCCGCAGATACGACACTTTGTCTAATGCCCCTGTTCCATATTCACGGATTGGTGGGCTGTTTGCTGGCAACTCTGGCATCGGGCGGTACACTAGTTTGTCCCAATGGTTTTAATGCCCTGGAGTTTTGGAAACTGGTAGATATCTACAAACCCACCTGGTACTCCGCAGCGCCAACTATGCACCAGGCAATTTTGGCACGCGCTAGCCGCAACACAGAAATTGTTAAAGCTAACCGCTTTCGTTTTATTCGCTCTAGCAGCGCTTCTTTGCCCCCGGTTATCATTGAACAGCTGGAGGCTACTCTAAATGCTCCGGTGGTAGAAGCTTATAGCATGACTGAAGCATCTCACTTAATGACCACTAATCCCCTACCGCCAAAAGTCAGGAAACCGGGTACTGTTGGTTATGGCTTCGGTGTCGAAGTAGGGATTATGGACTCTGAAGGCAACCTATTATCTCAGGGAAGCTTGGGTGAAGTGGTGGTAAAAGCACCCAATGTTATAGATGGCTACGAAAATAATCCAGAAGCTAATGCCACTGCTTTTGTAAACGGTTGGTTCCGCACAGGAGATCAGGGTACTGTGGACGAAGACAGCTATCTCCGCTTGACTGGACGCATTAAAGAATTGATTAACCGAGGTGGGGAAAAATTTTCTCCATTAGAAGTGGATGATGTCTTGTTGCGTCATCCCGCAGTTGCCGAAGCCTTAGCTTTTGCTGTCCCCCACAAATCTTTAGGAGAAGATATCCACGCTGCTGTAGTTCTGAAAGCAGAAGTTAGCGAAAAAGAACTTTTAACTCACTGTTCAACCATGCTGGCAGACTTCAAAGTTCCCAAGCAAGTTCATATTTTAGATCAACTACCTCGTGGTGCTACCGGGAAACTACAACGGTTGGCGATCGCAAAATTGTTGAATATCGGGGAGTAGGGAGTGGGGAGAAAGATGGCGCTGCTCAAAAAAAAATCTCGCAAGCTGAGTTGGTGAAATTGTAGATTGCAGGTTCTTAAACCCTTGAATTTACCATCAAATAGGAGTACTAGTAAATGAATAGCAAAGAACTAGCGCAATACATCGAAGCAACCAATAGCATTACTAAACCTTGGCTTTTAGTACAACTGCGCCTTAAGAAATTACAAGAACGTCGAGCTATGCTTGCAGACGATGTTTATACCAAAGAATTAGAAGATATTCACCTAGACTTGATGAAATTGGGTGAATGGTGGCGCGGTATTGAAGATGAGGTATTTTAAAGTGAGGAGTTAGGAGTTATGAGTTTTCCTAACTCCTCACTTTTCACTTTTTACTTAAAACGCAACCTGATGCCTCAAGCTCTCGATCAAGTCGATTACGATACTCTCGATGCTGCAAAACGACGCTTCATCGATGCTGCAAAACGCACACTGGGTTTTGCAAGCACATACGGCATAGTGCCCGCGTCGGGTTTAGGAGCCAGCGCCAATGCTTTTAGCTTCAACCTGGCTCCATTTCTAGAGGCCGGGGCTAGAGAACTTTCGATGACACTTGTACCCGAAGGACTGGGCACCGCAGACGATACCCGCCCTGACGACCTCAGTGAACAAGAACTGCGACGATTCTGGTGGAATATTGGTATCAAGATTATCTCGTGTCTGACGAATGATGCTGCAACTTCCGGTATGCAGACTATACTTCTCGGTCTTTATTTGCCGTCGAGTACTCCTGAAACAATCTTTACCCCCGCATTTCTTGATGGGTTTCTGGATGGAGTGGTTGAAGCCTGTAAACGAGTGGGTTGTGTCTATCTTTCAGGGGAAACTCCTCAACTAAAAACGAAGATGATTCCAGGGCGACTCGACATTGCCGGCTCGGTTTTTGGCGTTATGCCGGCTGGTGTTGCTCCGATTGATAGCTCGCGTCTGGATGCCGGAAATACTATTGTTCTCGTCGAGAGTTCGGGCCCCCATGAGAACGGCTTTACCCCATTGCGAAAGCTGGCTGAGTCGCTCCCTGATGGCTATAGAACAAAACTCCCAAGTGGGCAGGAGTTCTGGGAAGCGATAAATGCTGCATCATATCTCTATACGCCGCTTGTACAGGCGGTGCTTAGTGAGGGGATTCGTCCCACAGCGATGGAGAATATTACTGGTCATGGCTGGCAAAAGCTGATGCGTTCGGTGAAACCGCTCCGGTATGTTATCGAAACGATGCTCCCAGTACCAGAGATATTTACCTTTGTTGAGGGTCATCTTGAGGGTGGAGTCCAGACGATGCTTTCGGTGTTCAATTACGGTGCAGGATTCGCATTCTATACAGAGTCGGAGCAGGATGCAGAAAAAATTGTCCTACTTGCAAGGGAACATCAACTCTCGGCTGTGATTGCCGGAAGGGTTGAAACTTCCCTTAGTCGCGAGGTAGTAATAGAACCCTTGGGAATTACTTTGAAGGGAGATTCTTTTGGGATAGCGCGAGGGGTGTAATAAGCTGCTAGCGTAGACATAGCCCGTTGTAGACATCGCCAATTTTCTGAAAGCTATTCTAAACTCACCAAAGAGGCAGGGGGCAGGGAGCAGGGGAGAAAAATTCGCTCATTTCCCCTGCCATCTGGGTTTCAGAGCCAATAAATTTATCGTAAATTAAAGGGTTTAAGAACCTGCAATCTACATGTAGCACCCATTTCAGTCGGGGTTTGTCTTGAGAAATCACTCCACTTGGGATGCATCCCAAGACCGCGTTTCTCGCTAAATCCCCGTCTGAAATTTCTTTAATTTTGAATTTTAAATTTTGAATTGTTAAGTATGGGGTTCTCACCCTGCCACCTGCCCCTTTTCCTCTTGGTGACAGAATCTTCTTATTCATGCGGTTTTATGCGATGCCTGCGGCGGGCTACGCCTACGCTAAAGTTGTTATTAGTTAAATCAAAGCGATAATTACTGAGGTAAATAACGATTTTTACACACAAATTATAGTTGCATTTCCAGCTGATTATAGCTAACTACTCTAAAAAGCCTTTAGTATCTAAGTCATTTAGCACAGATGCTATAGACGTATTTATGAAGTTTTAGATGCAATATTTATTACTACTTAAAAATAAAGTAGTACAAATTACCCATGACTACCGAGATTAAGATTTGCTAACGTAGTCTTAACATATTGAAAAATTTGCTGAGAAAGCTGAGAAAGTAGCAACCAACACTAATTTTTTAGTGGTGGATCTTTCTTATCTGTAGATGTAGCGTTTTAGTGTGTTAAGAATATATATTTTTGTTCAGAGGGAGTTATGGCTGTAAATTTGGCCCGGACTACTGCTTCGGCAGAACTTTTGAAGCAAGTATTCCATAACATTGATGCACATAGTTGTCCAAAGTTATTCAACTTTCACATGCACACTGTCTACTCGGATGGCAGGTTGCAGCCGAGTGCATTGATGGAGCAGGCGATCGCGATTGGGCTGAAAGGGTTAGCTATTACCGATCATCATGGTATTATCGGCTATCAAGCATCACTTGCTTGGTTAGAAGATTGGAAGTGGAGTCATGCTGGTGTCAGCACTCCTTACTTGTGGAGTGGTGTGGAAATCAATGCCAATCTTTTGGATACAGAAGTTCACATTTTGGCTTACGCTTTTGGAACAGAACACCCTAGTATGAAACCCTATCTGCAAAGAAGACCGACTATAGGGCAAGAATATCAGGCAAGTAACGTAATTGCCGCGATTCATGAAGCCGGGGGCTTGGCAGTTTTGGCTCATCCGGCTCGTTACAAGCGATCGCATTTTGACTTAATTCCCGCTGCTGCCCAAAAGGGTATCGATGGCGTGGAAACTTTCTACGCCTACAATAACCCCAACCCCTGGAAACCCAGCATCGTGGAATCAGAACAAGTGCAAAAGTTGGCTGATGAATACTTTCTTTTCAATACCTGTGGTACTGATACCCACGGTTTGAGCCTGTTACAACGCTTGTAAAGATGAATCAATTTGTTTTTATACCCCTGGTTCAAGCAGCCAGGAGGTTATCTTTTTTTGGATATTCAATAGTCGAGCCTGATATTAACCCACATTTGGCAGGTTAGCTTGAAAATCAGGGTATTTTCTCCAACTAAAATTTGACTACTCAAAATTTTTTAAACACCCTCTTAGCGCCACTCTTGTTTTTTCTGTGTCGCTGCGATGCTAATCTTTTTTTGGTTTGCTGACGAAGTTGCTGTGCTAGGAGTGCGGCTTCCCTTTCGGCTCGGAATAAATCAACTCTTCGCGTTGTCAAAACAAATGATTCATCCGGCTTTCGTTTTACCCAAGGGACACTAACTGCGAAATACTGACAAATATTTTTGTACGCATCCTGACTTAGGACTGGGTAACGTTTTTGAGTATTCAGTGTGTTAGCGATCGCTTTCAACTCCAATATCGCTGCTTCTAACTCCCCTGCCATCTGATTAATACGTTCGACTTGCGTGATTAAACGCTCCCGTTCACTGATGATTTTTTCCTCTTGGGGTTGCAGTGGCACTATAGCAGTAGTTACAGATGTCGGCTGCAACAGTGAAACTTTCACCAAAATGGGCTTTTTGTCCGTGTTTTGAATTTTTTTCATACTACTACCTCAAGTAAGGCTAGCTGACTTGTAAGGCATTGTAGCAGCATTTAGTACATTTGTACTAAATATTTTGCCGCACTCGGAATTCAGAACTCAGCACTCAAAACTCATACCAATTCACGAAAATCCTGATACATTTTTAACCGAGTACCGTGGGTTTAAATCCCCCGGTTCAATAACCGGCAAGTTTTGGGTCGGGGTCTAAATCCCCGGACGCGACTCGAAAATACTCGCTTGCCGCCGGCGCTATCGCAGACTCGCTTTGCGCGTCGCTTTCACAAAACTTAATTACGAATTACGAATTACGAATTACGAATTATTTAAGGCTTTACGCTACGCGATCGCAAATCTAAAATCCAAAATTGTTTGACTTTCAAGCGAATATTATGATATTTGTAAGTCAGACCATTCGGTCGGTAATATTTTATTTACAGCAATTATCAATTCAATAAACCCCAGTACCCAATCCCAAGTCACCAGTCCCCAATCCCCAATGTCCAAAGGCGAAGAAACAAAAAGCAGAATTCTCCGGCAAGCAGCCGAACTGTTTAACCAACAGGGGTATGCAGGATCATCGATGTCTGACATTATGCGTGTTACTGGATTGCAAAAAGGAGGAATTTACAATCACTTTCAAAGCAAAGATGATCTCGCGCTACAGGCTTTTGACTTTGCGATCGCTCATATCAGACAGCATACTAGATTTGCATTACGAAGCAAACGCCACGCCATAGAACGTCTGCAAGCAATCATTGGGGTATTTAGTAGCTTCGCAGAAAATCCACCGATCAAGGGAGGGTGTCCATTGCTGAATACTGCTGTAGAGAGTGATGATGCTCATCCGGCGTTGCGAGAACGCGCTCAACAAGCGATGAACTCGTGGCTGCATCTGATTCATCGAATTATTGAGACGGGAATTGAAAAGGGTGAAATTCGCCCAGAAGTGAGTGCTGATGAAATCGCTACCATCATCATTGCAACGTTAGAAGGAGCCATAATGATGAGCAAGCTTTATGGAGATTCAATTCACATGCACAGAGTAATTAATCACCTGAATCAATACTTGGAAACTCACCGAAACAGTACTCAGTAATCCTGAACTTTAAAAGTATGGCACAAATCAAGGTATATGGTTTAGCAGAAAAATTAAATCCTGTAAAAATAGAGCTATCAAATATAATTCATGCCTCTGTTATTCAGGTTTTAAAAATTACCCCTGAAAAAAGATTTCACCGTTTTTTCCCATTGGATAAATCAGATTTTTACTATCCATCTGATAGATCAGACAATTATCTGATTATTGAAATTAGTATGTTTGAGGGGCGATCGGTGGAGACAAAAAAACAGTTGATTCGCCTACTTATTGAAAATATTAATGAAAAATTGAATATTGCTGTGTATGACATTGAAATCACAATTTTTGAAACGCCTAAATATAACTGGGGTATTAGAGGTTTACCTGGTGACGAGTTAATCTTAAACTACAAAGTAGAAGTTTGAAACTATATATGGCTAAAGGGTTATTAGACAATTAATAATTACTCATACCTAAAATAGATGAATAATTTTACCATCTTACAAACCAATCGGTCTTAAAACTCCTGGGATAAATAATGCTAGTAAATAACAACTTACATAGACCATTAGAAGTAGTATTGGCGATTCCTGTAAGAACTTATGATATTGACTTTATGGGAATCGTGAGTAATATTGTGTATATCAGATGGCTAGAGGATTTACGTTTAAAGTTTTTAGATGAACATTGGCAACTCAATCAACAAATTGAGCAAGGATATACACCGATTATAGCTGGAACAGAAATTGAATATAAACGTCCGATAATGATGATTGATCAAGTAATTGGACGTTTATGGCTGAGTAATTTAGGACGGTTGAAGTGGACTGTGCAAGCTGAAATTTTATCTAACAATGAGTTAGCAGCAGTAGCTACCCAGAAGGGTGCTTTTGTCAATTTGCAAAATAGTCGTCTTATTCCCATTCCAGAGGAATTACAGAAGAAATATTTACAGTATCAACAAGGGATTCAGAAGATTTAATTTCCTGAAGGAGATTTGAAATGAGAAAACCAAGCATCCTAGTTACAGGCGCTACTGGACGACATGGTGGTACTGGCATTCGCATTGTGGAAATTTTGAGGAGCCAAGGCTTCTTTGTAAAGGCTATGGTTCGCCGCAAAGACGAGCGTAGTTTACAACCCCTTCGGGGCGGGAGTAGGGAGTAGGGGAAGAAATTAGCCCTCGATTTAGGTTTAAAGCCGTACTTCGTCCCACTGCGCGAACGCCCGCAAGTGGCGCGAACGCGAACAGCGTCTCGTCAGAGAAAAAATCCTTGTATCGCATATTGGTTGAAACCCCGCTTTTCGGAAAAGCTTTCTTAGTTTCCCTACTCCCTACTCCCTTTCATTTTTTCCTTGTTCAGTCATTACGAATTATCTTGGAGGGTAATACTGAGGATTCATCACTGGCGATTGATAACCGTTTGCCGGTACAGTACTTCCCATACTGTTGGGTACAGGAGTGACAACAGGAGGCTGATAAATGCTCATGGGAACTGTGCCTGTTGTACCGTTGGGTAAAGCAGGATTCACAACCTGGGGCTGATAACCATTTGCGGGTACTGTATTTGTAGTAGTGCCAGGTGTGACAGCATTCTGGCTAAACTCTTGGTAAGCTAAACGAGAAATTGAGCTAATCAATTTTTCGGCACGAGGATCGTTTTCAGGGCGTTGTACCATTACAGAGGCTATGTAGCGCTTGCCAGTTGGAACAACAATTAAACCTGCATCTGCCAACATTGTGCCGATATCACCCGTTTTGTGGTATGCTCTCGCACCTGTTCCTAAACCTGAGGGTAGCAGAGTGTCTTTCTGGGTGCGGCGCAAAATATCGAGCATGAGGTCGCGTGATGGCGCACTCACTAAATTTCCCTGACTCACAATGGCCATCAAATTTCCTAGTTCCTTGGGACTAGTAGTGTTTGTCCCTTGCAAATCTGGGAGTTGATTGCGAATTACCGTGGTTGTCAATCCCCAACTGCGGAAACGCTGGTTTAAAGCGTCTATTCCTCCGAGTCGAGCAATCAGCATATTTGTTGCCGTGTTGTCGCTGATTGTAATCATTTTAGTGACGACTTCCAGAGCGGCGTACTGGGTTCCAGGTGGTTTGTATTGCAGATTACCTGAACCGCCAGCTACCAAATCCTGTTGCATGGTTAGCATTTCATCCAGGTGAATTTTCCCTGCGTCCACATCCTGGAAAAAGGCAAGCAAAATCGGCACTTTAATCGTACTGGCCGCTGGAAAACTGGTAGAGGCATTGATATCTACATAACTACCAGTATCCAAATCTACTAAGAAAACTCCGGGTGTGAGATTTGGGTTAGTGGCCGCCAAATTTTGCACGGCATTTTTCAACGAGGTAATTTCTTGAGATAGATATAGAGTTGAAGACGCAACTAGAGGAGTTTGGGAAGGTTGCGGCTGCGATCGCAGCACATTACTATTAGATTGCGATGTCGAACTTGTGCTGATGCGATTTGCTGGGTCTAATACTGACAACGCCGTGCCCACAATTGCACCCATCCCCACACCCACAATCAATAACCGCAAAACATACAATATGGTTTTGGCCATTGGCTTTAACCGGGTTTTCCGCGATGAGCGCCTGCTTGTTTTTGGCTTTTCCATCCGCACTGTTTTAACCATCACAGCACCCGGACGGAAGGGAGGAATTTTTCCCTTTCCATTAGGTATTGGTTTTACTGCCGTTGGCATGACTAACCCCGATTTTACCCTACGTGTAGTACCAGGGATTGGGGGAGGAATGATTTGATTTTTTGAGCGTGTTAGTGCCCCTTCTTGTCCATTTGTAGTTGGCGGTTGGCTGTTAGCTTTAGCTTTAACTTTCTTCTTCACCACTTTATGAACTTTTTGTGGCGGCTGGCGGCGATTTAAGGGTTGACGCCGTGAGAAAGCTGTTAGTTCGTCACTTGACTCTGACACAGTTACTCCTTGTGACCCACTTGACCGTGCCAATTTTAGATTTTAGATTTTAGATTATTTCGGTACAAGCCCCGCCCCTGGTGGACGGAATAAATCCATTCTTACGCTCCTACGTCGCTAATGCTACGCTATCGTAAATCTAAAATCCCCAAGCCCCGCACCCTTGTAGTCGGGGTCAATCCAAAATCGTAAATCTAAAATCCAAAATTGATTGACTGTTTTCTTGCAGACTCCTGACCCAAAACTTAATCTTTAAGCAATATTAATACTCAAATTCTACTTTGCCACTAAGTAACATTTTTGTGTTTAGTTTAAGCGATATTAAATATTTTGGGGGGATGATTGCGTATATATTAAACGAATAATTACAAGTTTTCACCATCCCTCTGATTTTTCAGGGCCCATTCTACCTGCTGCAAAATTCCTCGTAGCATGGCTACTTCCCCAGTCTTCAGATGAGCGCGATTATATAGTTGGCGAAATTTTCCCATGCGACTTGCTGCTGTATGGGGATACACATAACCAATTTTCAGTAATAGTGATTCTAATTGCTGGTAGTATCCTTCCACAGCATCTAAGGTTGCGAGTTCTTTTTCGGGTAAGGTTTGGGTATCAAGTTGCTGGGCAGATTGTGACAATTCATAACAACAGATTGCTACAGCAGTAGCCAAATTCAGGGCGACATAATCTTGACTTGTGGGAATGCCAACAAACCTCTGTGCATAATTTAATTCTTCATTGCTTAATCCTCGGTCTTCTCTGCCAAAAATTAGGGCTGCGGGTTTTTCTGGTTCCTCCAGTAACCAGGGTAGTGCAGTGCGGGGGTTTTCTAAGGGTGTTTCCAAACTGCGAATGCGACCAGTGGTAGCGATCGCCCGTACACATCCATGCAATGCTTCTGGTAAGGTTGCCACTATTACCGCAGATTCTATAATTTCCTGAGCGTGAACAGCCATCATCAAAGCTTCCGTCGAAAGCGGATCGCATTGGGGGTTCACTAATACTAAATTATATAGACCGAAATTTTTCATTACCCTGGCGATCGCGCCGATATTTATCGGCCCAGCTGGTTCTACCAACACAATTCTTAATCCAGCCAAGCCCATTTTTTGCCTCCTGCGATCGCACCAGTACTTACAGACTAATTTTCAGCATCGTAGTTCTGCTGAAGAGTTTCCTTGAAATCATTTTACCTGTGTAAGTGAATGCCTGCGTCAGGTCTGAAGAGTTCAGCGCAATCTTTGCCGTTGGGCTAGTCGTCCGTCACTATTTATTTGTAGTAATCTAATCGTTGTACGTCCCATAGGCGTTAATCCCACTAGATTCAGTTCTGAAAAGATGAAGTGTTCAGCCCATTTCTGGGTGCGTGGGTTAAAGAGAAAACTAAAAGCCCGTGTTTCTGGATCGAAAGATCCTAAGTCAGTGCCTTTATGACGATTACATCGCCAGCAGGTGAGGGCTAAATTATCAGCATTTGTTGCGCCACCGTGCTTTTGAGCAATAACATGATCTATCTCATGGGCAAAAAAAGCAACTTCTGCGGGTAATTGGCAATATTCACATCTGTAGTTTGCGCGTTCTTCTACGAGTCGGCGAAGAACAACCGGAATATAGGTTGCACTCACAGTCAGCTGGTCAAATAAGATAAGTTACCTGCTTTAATCATCACAACTAAGTGTTCAATACGTTCGTATTCATCTAGTTCTTGCAACTCCGTGGGTGTAAGTTCACCTGCGTTACTCCGTGTTAACAAGGTACGCAACCGTTCTTGCATTTCGGGAGTAGGTTTAAATTCAGCAATTTGTTCAGGAGTAGGGTTGCTAGCCAAAAAATCTAGGATATATCGGTAAACTTGTGCTGGTACAGCTGGTTGTTGGAGACTCAATGCAAGTAGTTCAGGTAAGCGATCGCCTACTTGTGCTAGTTGTTGAGATAATTCCTCTGATACTTCTAGGGTGATTCTTGGCATGGGGATTGCATTGGCAATTTACTTATTATTAAATGATATATCTCGAAAATTTTCATTACCCTAGCGATCGCTCCGACATTTATTCCTTCTTCCCAGTCCCCAATCCCCAATGCCCAGTCCCTTACCTCTACGAGTGATTCAGAAATCAAAGACGCTCGATAGCGCTACGTCCGCGATAAAATTCTCAAGCACAATAGCGCACTCCATACCAATGCAAATTAACTGGCAAACTGCCAAAACCTACGAAGATATTCTGTATCAAAAAACTGATGGCATTGCAAAAATCACCATCAACCGTCCCCACAAACGCAATGCTTTCCGTCCTGAAACCGTCTTTGAATTGTATGACGCTTTCTGTAATGCTCGTGAAGATACCACTATTGGTGTTGTCCTATTTACTGGCTATGGCCCACATACTGATGGCAAATATGCCTTCTGTTCTGGTGGCGACCAAAGCGTGCGGGGACATGCAGGTTACGTGGATGATACTGGCATTCCCCGCTTGAATGTGCTGGACTTACAACGCCTGATTCGTTCCATGCCGAAAGTGGTGATTGCTTTAGTGGCTGGATATGCGATCGGTGGTGGACATGTTCTACACTTGATTTGCGACCTGACCATCGCCGCCGATAACGCCATTTTCGGACAGACTGGCCCGAAAGTCGGCAGTTTCGACGGTGGTTTTGGAGCCAGCTATCTCGCCCGCATCGTGGGACAAAAAAAAGCTAGAGAAATTTGGTTTCTCTGCCGCCAATATGATGCACAACAAGCGCTAGAAATGGGCTTAATTAATTGTGTTGTTCCAGTGGAACAACTAGAAGCCGAAGGTATTCAATGGGCGCAGGAGATTTTAGAAAAAAGCCCGATCGCAATTCGGTGTCTCAAAGCCGCCTTCAACGCTGATTGTGACGGACAAGCTGGTTTGCAAGAACTCGCTGGCAACGCCACCCTACTTTATTACATGACAGAAGAAGGGTCTGAAGGCAAACAAGCCTTTCTCGAAAAGCGTCCACCAGATTTCCGCTCTTTCCCTTGGTTGCCTTAGAATTCCAAAAATCGCACCTCACTAAAGGGTGCGATTTTTTTAGATATCAACTTTTACAGCACTAAAAATCTTAAAAACAAATCTTATTTTAAGTAGACTACAAACTCAGTCCAGTAATAATGGATGACTAAATTACCACTGCTTTAGTCTTTACCTGTTCAGATATAAGTAAGTCCGTGCTAATATTTTCAGCTATGTTAAGGAATTTTAATGTAGGGTGTGTTGTCGCCAAGCGCAGCACGATCAACAATCTCAGGTGCATTAGCCTACGGCATAACACACCCTACAGCTAATTTATATTTCTTCATATACATTGAATTTTTCTCACCGACTTACTTAGAAGCAGTTATTTCCTCTATCGGGACAAGAGCAGCATTGTCTAAATCTGAAGCTAGAGATTGACAAGATGTTAAAACTGGGGCTGCATCTGGCAAACCCCAAGCATCCTCCAAGGTTTCCCAAGAAGGTGCAAAAGGTGGAAGCGCCAAAGAGCAAGCCTTCCAAGTTGCTTGAACTGGTGCGCCCAACTGCTGGCACATTCCACCACGGCGACCCTCTGGCTGGTAATGACGGCAATATTTACAGGCAGATGCTAAAACTTTAATGGCTTTCATTAGGATTCATCTTTAGTGTAGTTTCTGGCTGAATTTCATCTTTATATTCTGCTTCTATATATAAAGACAGAGAAAAGCCAAAAAGTCATTATTTGATATAGGTTTCAGCGATCCCAAGTAAAAAGTAAACTTCAGGATATTTTTATAATCTTGTCATATATTTAAATAATCCTTAGAGCAGTTACATATAAATATCGTCTAAAACTTATTAGGGATCAAGATTAAAACTAAAGCTTTTGATTTCTCCAGCCTTTTAACTTATTTCTTAAATCCTCCTTAAGGCAGAGAATTTTAGATAAATAGTCTGCTTTGCATATCACATTCGGCAGACTTTAGCAGTAAAATAATATCTTTTCTCAAGATTCAGAACTATTTGATGTAATGGCAGCAGGTTACTTCAGGATAAATTCTGCTTAACGAATAATGCTCAACTATTTTGCCTTCAAAAGCGTTTAGCAGCACAGATAGAACAGACTTCCCAGCGTTGGAGTTCACCTGCTGGTGTAGGAGATTGACATTGGGGACAAAGGGGTAAGCCATGCGATCGCGATCGCATAATCTTCGTCCAATGTCCAAAAGCCGCATTCACATCCTTCGTGGGTGTAGCATCAGGGTGTTTAATCTCATCACCAAGATAACTGGGATGCTCATCGGGCGAAACCGATTGTTGCTGTTTTCTCTCCACAGATCGATTTTGCCAGCCAGCAGTAGAGAAGCGAATATCAAGCAAAGGCGTTGGCAGCTTTTTATTTAACTTTAAAAGTAGGGATGTGCGACCAAAAGTCAAGTTTTGCGCCCAAGCAGCACTAGAAGTTGCTACCGACAAAACATCACGCTGAATCGACAATGGCCGAGCATTTGCAGCAACCACAGGGCCAACAACTTCTGCCCAACACTTGAGTAGAAGTTGAAATGGTTGCTCCTGCCATTTAGCCTGCTTTTCCAGAATCCCTAAAATATCATTAATTGATTTCAACGACATCGTTAAAGGTGGAGAGTGGGGAATGGGGAGTGGGGAGTGGGGAGTGGGGAAGATGAGGGAGCAGGGAGCAGGGAGAAGAATTTTCCCCTCCGCCCCCCGCACCCCGCCCCTCTGCCTCTTTTCAATGCCCAATGCCCAATGCCCCATGCCCAATCTATCTATTTAAATAATTTCCGCTACTATTGTCACAAATATATCTAAAAGTTAGTTCCAACAATCTACGCTTGAGGCACAGAAACAATGACTCAAAACCCCCTGAAAGATTCTGATAATCATCAATTGTCTAAAACACCTGGGTTGAAACCAGCACTAGCAGCAGCATTAGCGAGTTTAGAGGTACCGCTAGATCAAGAGTTAGCTCGATATCGACGTACGCGAACTGGTTTAGTATCAAACCAGTCCCGTGTTGCTAGTTACATGAGTAATCAATCTCAGCCATTAACTGCCATTCCTACAACATCGGGCACAACTCAGTCATCGGTAACGGAAATTAAAACTAATGTGCCACCGACATCTGTACCCGTTAATCATCAGGGAACCCCAGCGCCAACTAAGGCAAAAATTGACGTACCCCCCACATCTGTAGCAGTGAATCCTGAGATCAACCCAGCACTAGCTACGGCAAAAACCGAGGAACTGAATAATCTTAATGTACCCTCTACCTCCGATTCTGCTAAAACACAAACTCAACTTCCACCACCCCCACCCAACTTTAGTAGCAGCATTGTGCCAGCACTCGTTAAAGGGACTAAAAACGAAAATCTCTTGCAACCAGATAACACTCCTAAGCACCCAGATGACTATTTAGAATCTAGCGAAGCACTGCTGCGAAGTCTGGCAGAAGAACAACCAGAAACCAAGAATCCAAGTAATTCTAGTGACACTCTGTTATCACCTTTGGGAATTGGCTCGATGTTGCTACTACTGGTGGCGAGTCTTACCTTGGGTTATGTAGTGTTCAATCCCAAAAGCTTACCACAATGGAATTTAGGCAATTTGTTTAATGGAAACTCGTCTCCCACACCAGGAAATACTGAAGAAGTTGGCAGTAATGTTCAACCTCAAATCCAGCCACCAAGTACATCTATGCCCAAATATCCCAATCTCGCTAATGAAGAGTTTCCTGAGGTGAGAGATCCTAATGATGTAGTTGGCTTAAAACCCAAAGTCCAACCAACCCCCGCAGTAGTCCCTAATCCAGTAGTTCCTCAAAACCCCGCAAATCCTGAGGCCAACACAGCCTTAAAACCGACAAATCCGATCGCCTTAGCACCAGTACCGACGCTACAATCCTTGCCTCCTCTGAATTTGCCTCCCACTCCAGCGATAAAAACCTCGCCTAATACGATCGCAACTTCACCAAAACCGAATGCAGAAATCAAACCAGGAACAGATGGGTTCTATCATATAGTGATAGATAATAAAGGTGCGGCTTTTGCCTCAGCACGGCAAGTAATTCCTGATGCTTATTTATCGCCCAACAAAGAATTGATTTATCTAGGTGCTTTTAAAACTAAAGAGCAAGTAAAACAACAGATGCAACTTTTACAGGCAAGGGGAATCAAGGCACGGGTTCAGTAGCCATAAGTTGCAAAAATTTACGATACCATGAAATAACAGTCCTGAGTCAATAAGTGCTGAGTTGTGTTAGCGGTAGCGGGGCGTTTAGCCCGTGGTAAGTGCTAAGTAGTAGGGAAAAAATCTTATTTGTTGACGAACCTACGACAAAAATTCTTATACTCAAGACTTTAGTTGGGCATTCAGCACTCTATAACTAAATTCATCACTCAGTACTCAATACTCAGCACTCATCACTCAGCACTGGATTTGGATTTCGTGAATGGAGAGCCGACATGGAATTAATCAACCGTATTCTGCGGGTGATTCGCGCTAATTTCAATAGTTTGATTAGTGGTGCAGAAGATCCAGAAAAGATTTTGGAGCAAGCTGTTCTGGAGATGCAGGAAAATCTGGTGCAGTTGCGGCAAGGTGTTGCACAAGCGATCGCTACCCAGAAACGCACTGAACGCCAGGCGGCTGCTGCCCAATCTCAAACAGAAGAATGGTATCGTCGTGCCCAATTGGCGCTACAACAAGGCAGCGAACCTCTAGCACGCGAAGCATTGACTAAGCGTCAAGCCTATAAAGAAACTACTACAGCCCTATTTTCCCAGATAGAGCAGCAAAACGAGATAGTAGTTAGGCTAAAAAAGGATATGCGATCGCTAGAGTTAAAAATTGCCGAGGCAAAAACTAAAAAAGATATGTATATTGCTCGCGCCCGTTCTGCTGAAGCGTCTTATCGCCTCCAGGAAATGCTCGGCACAACTTCTACCACTAGCAGTCTGAGTGCCTTTGAGCGCATGGAAGAAAAAGTTTTACAGATAGAAGCTCAATCAGAAGCCATAGCTCAACTTAGTAGCGACGACTTGGAAACACAATTTACTTCTTTGGAATCTAATGATGTAGATACGGAATTGGCAGCGATGAAGGTACAGGTTCTTAACCAGGCAGAAAACACACAGCACGAAAATCTACTAATTGAGGAGAGCCAGAAGACAGCGCAACCTCCCCAACAGCAGTTACCCAAAACTCAGGAGTCTTGAAAAAGAGGCAGTTCTTGCTGGGGGCAGGGGGCAGGGAGCAGGAAGCAGAAAGGGGATTCGACCCCTCCCTGTTCGGGAACCACTTAGTAGAAGTGGGGGAATCAGACCCATACAACGCTTGTCGGCTCAAAGCTTGGGTTATTTCCCCCTGCTCCTTTTCCCCCAGCAAAGAGCCTCTTCTTGAAGTTCGACTAATTACCCCGATTTGGCATATCTTAACAATTAGGGGTTGTTAGGAGATACTGATTCAAACTGGAAAGATTACATTGAAATAGGTAGCTATAAAAAAGTAAAAAAGCTAACTGTCCAACAAAAAGCGTAAATTACACAAGGAAAAACAAAGTTATGGGATTATTCGATCGCATTAAGCGAGTAGTTAGTTCTAACCTCAACGACCTGGTTAACAAAGCTGAAGACCCCGAAAAAATGCTAGAACAAGCCATCCTGGAAATGCAGGAAGACTTGGTACAGCTGCGTCAGGGAGTAGCCCAGACCATCGCCGCCCAAAAACGCAGCGAGAAACAATACGCTGATGCCCAAAATGAAATCAATAAGTGGCAACGCAATGCCCAACTAGCACTGCAAAAAGGTGATGAGAACTTAGCACGACAAGCTTTAGAACGCAAGAAGACTTATACGGACAGCAGCGCAGCCCTCAAAGCTAGTTTGGATACCCAAAGCACTCAAGTTGAAACCCTCAAGCGCAACTTAATCCAGTTGGAAAGCAAGATTTCTGAGGCTAAAACCAAGAAAGAAATGCTGAGAGCGAGAATCACCACTGCCAAAGCCCAAGAGCAACTCCAAAACATGGTAAGTGGGATGAATACCAGCAGTGCCATGTCTGCCTTCGAGCGGATGGAAGAAAAAGTCTTGATGCAAGAAGCTCGGGCCCAGGCACAAGGAGAGTTAGCAGGTGCAGATTTAGAAACCCAATTTGCCCGGTTGGAATCTGGTAGCGATGTTGATGATGAATTGGCAGCTTTGAAAGCGCAACTTTTACCACCCGCAACTCCACAAAATCAACCCCAACTGCCGCCGCAACAAACCACTGCTCCTAATCCTAAATCTAATGAGGTGGTTGATGCCGAGTTGGATTCCCTACGCAAACAATTGGATCAACTGTAAAATTGGTAGAAAACTTATTTGAGCTAGTCCCACACCTGTTGGCTGTGGGATTTTACGTCATTAGTTATTTGCTATTGACTATGGACTATTGACGACTTTGGGATAAAGTATTGTGTGTGCCAACTTTGATCGCCACCTGATGGAGACTGCAATGAGTAAGGCTGTAATCACCATAACCGATGCTGATTTTGAAACTGAAGTGTTAAAAGCCGAGCAGCCTGTATTAGTTTACTTTTGGGCTTCTTGGTGTGGGCCTTGTCAATTGATGTCGCCCCTAATTAACTCAGCTGCTAGCCAATATAGCGATCGCCTCAAAGTCGTTAAAATGGAAATTGACCCCAACCCACTCACTGTTAAGCAGTACCAAGTTGAAGGCGTACCCGCCCTCAGACTATTTCAAGGTCAAGAAGTTTTGATATCCACTGAGGGAGTTATCGGCAAAGACAAATTACTAGCTCTCCTAGATACCCACTTAAATACTAATTAGTCGATAGTTCATAAGTCCATACCAAATGACCAATGACCAATGACTAATGACTAATGACTAATGACTAATATGCAGTTTGCAAAACGTTTACAACCCCTACAATCAAATGTATTTGCTGATATGGACAGAGCCAAGGCAGTCGCTTTAGCAGCTGGACGACAGGTAATTGATTTGTCGTTGGGGTCTTCTGATTTACCAGCCGAGTCCCATGTAATCGAGGCGATCGCCCAGTCTCTTAGCGATCGCAGTACCCACGGCTATCTGTTGTTTAACGGTACTCAAGGATTTCGCGAAGCCGCAGCCAGGTGGTACGAACAAAAATTTGGCATTAAAGTCGATCCTCAAACTGAGGTACTACCTCTAATTGGTTCTCAAGAAGGCACAGCCCATCTACCTCTAGCAATACTCAATCCCGGAGATTTTGCCCTGTTGCTCGATCCAGGTTATCCCTCTCATGCCGGGGGAGTCCATCTAGCCAGTGGTCAAATCTACCCAATGCCACTACTGGCAGAAAACAGTTTTTTACCAGTGTTTGCTGATATTCCCGCCCCAGTCTTAGCCCAGTCGCGGATGATGGTATTAAGTTATCCTCATAATCCCACGGCTGCGATCGCACCTTTATCTTTCTTCCAAGAAGCTGTCGCCTTCTGTCAGCAACACAATCTCGTACTGGTTCACGATTTCCCCTACGTAGATTTGGTATTTGGGGAGAGTGGGGACTGGGCAGATTCTTCTCCCAATCCAAAATCCAAAATCCAAAATCCAAAATCCCTAGTCCCTTCAATTCTGCAAGCCGATCCAGAGAAAAGCGTCTCCATTGAATTTTTCACCCTTTCCAAGTCCTATAATATGGGCGGCTTCCGCATTGGCTACGCCATCGGTAATGCCCAGTTAATTAACGCCTTACGCCAGGTAAAAGCCGCCGTTGATTTTAATCAGTATCGGGGAATTTTGAATGGTGCGATCGCTGCCCTAACTGGCCCGCAAGCTGGCGTCAAATCTGCCGTCGCTACCTTCCAGGGACGGCGTGATGCATTCATCAATGCTCTACACCGCATTGGCTGGAATGTCCCTACTCCCCAAGCCACAATGTATATCTGGGCAAAATTGCCTTCACATTGGAGTCAAAACTCCATAGAATTTTGTACCCAACTAGTCAAACAAACTGGTGTAGCCGCTTCCCCAGGTGCCGGCTTTGGCAAATCTGGAGAAGGATATGTGCGTTTTGCCTTGGTACATGAGCCACCTTTGTTAGAAACTGCTGTAGAAAGAATTGCCGAGTTTCTTCATTGAAATAGGAACTAGTACAGCACGGCGTAATTAACAATTCAAAATTCAAAATGACGCTCTCTACGAGACGCTACGCGAACGCAGACTCGCTAACGCTACGCTAACAAAATTCAAAATTAAAGAAATTTCAGACGGGGATTTAGCGAGAAACGCGGTCTTGGGATGCATCCCAAGTGGAGCGATTTCTCAAGACAAACCCCGACTGAAATGGCTGCTACATGTAGATTGCAGGTTCTTAAACCCTTTTATTTACGATAAACCACCCCTTCGGGTGACGCTCGCAGGCTCGCTAACGCTGCGCTAACGGCAGTTCCTCATGGGGGAAACCCCCAAGACCAGACTGCCTCACCATTCCAAATCAACGAAACTCTTACGCTGCGCTGCATTCATTTTGACTTTTGACTTCCGCCTTGCGGTACTAGAACACCGATTCATTAATAAAATACAAGACTGATAAACCCTGTTTTAACGTGTTTTACAACCAAATATTCCTTGTTGCAACCCAACGAAATCTGTTTTTTTCGTTATGATTCCGATTACTGAATCGGTGTTCTAGGGACTTATACTGAGCAGTTCGACCCTTCTCTACGAGGCGTTTTACAGCTATTTTCATGTAAATAGACCACACGGTAGGGGCACAGCATTGCTCATTAGTGTCAACTTAACTAACGTGAAACGGGCGGTTAGAAACCGCGTCTACACAAACAAAAGCTACCGATCCTGGGTTTCAAAACCTTGATTTGACCTTAGTCCGCGGAGGCGGACAATGCCAGTGTAGCCGCGAATTCTATGAGACTGTTGGCGAATTAATGGGGGGTCTAACCCATCATTTTTAGATCGGCGCAGCAAGTTGGAGAGAAATGGCAAAATCTACGCAGTATTGATTCCTACGAATCTCCGTATTATACTGAACTCCAAAATATAGTGTAGTGATCTTACATACATAAAATTTTCATCAAAATATGTAATTAGACGCATAAAAAAATCGAAAGATTCGTCATCTTTTAATTGATAATCAGCAGTAACTTTACCCAATTAGGTCTTCATGTTTCTTAAACTGGGTTTGTACGCTGAGATACCAAAGATGGTTAACAATACAGTTTGTGTTTTTAAGCAGCTGTATTGCCAAAAAGCCTGTATTCAAGACAACCCAAGCCTAAAAACGGCAGTAGTTTAAAACTTAACTTCCAAACTGACAGAGACTTAAAAACAATGAAAATGACTTTCCAGAAACTTGTAATTGGTGCCTCAATGGCTATTGGTGTGAGCGCTCTTACCACCGCCCCAGCACACGCTACATCTTTTAGCTTCGATAATAATACAGGAGAAATTAACACTTACACTGGTGGCTCAGATGGTACCTTCATTAGAGGGAATGCACAAGGTGGTACTAACGCTGCCATCAAAGCTTTAACAGATAACGACCCCACTTCTAACGTCGAGCTTTGGTATACTACTGAGAATCCAACTTCTAACGTTGGCTTCACCGCCACACAAGGAAACTACAGTGCTACTGTTAGCAGTGTCACAGCTAGTGACTGGAATAATTTTGGTTCCCAATGGATAAGTGATTTGTTAAATACCTATACCCCATTCCAGTCAGTGTGGAATGGGTTTTCAGCCAGTACCAAATCATTAATAACAAGTTCTTTTTCTTCGTTGGGGATAGGAGATCCTAACATTGGTGGCTTCCAATTCGGTCAAAATGGTGGTGTACAACTACAATTGGTTGGTGACTTGGATGTAAAGTCCAACCTCTCAACTACAATTTCTAGTAATCTTACCCAAACGTGGAATGGAGTGAAATCACTATTTCCAGGCAAAACATTACAAACTGTAAGCGCTTCAGATGTTCAAAATAAGATTTTATCACTACCGTCCGGATCAGCTACCGTGCAAGCACTGACATCATTCAAAGACCTCCTCAACTTCCAAACGGCATTAAATGGCTACGCAGGTGGAATTGGAGTTAGTGAAATTGCCAAGGTAGTTACTGGTGGTCAAACCTACTACGCTTACAGCTTTGACCCCACTGTGTCAGGAATTACAGCCTCTGATGACCACTTATCCTACAGCGCATATTACACTTGGAACACACCTGGATACACTGATCCTTCAAAGCAAGTCCCAGAACCATCAATAATACTTGGTCTGCTAGGTGTTGCTGGTGTGTTTGCTACCCAACGCAAATTTAAAAAAGCATCTATCTAAGATTGCGGATTCAAAACTACAAATAACTAAGGGAGCTGTTAGCTCCCTTTTTTAATGAATACTTCCTTGCAGCTATAATAAAATTTAATATACTAGGTTATACTGTTTCTAAAAATATTTGCAACAAATAAATTGGTTGTAACGTTCTTTTGTACGCCTCTACTAAAATATTTATAGTATGGATTTTGTGAAATGGTATTACTTACCCTTACATCTAGATAAAAGCTATTTTAATAAGGGCAATTACCATACCCTTGCTTAGGTATCCCTTAAGTATTTTTACTTATAAAAATTTAGCGATTCAATTTTTATTAAGCAGCCGTTTATTTAAAACTATAAGCTTAAAAGAAGTTAGGAACAAAGCTTAAATTTTGATTAAAATATACTTAAAAAGATTATTATTTAAGTAATATAGTGTAGCTAAATTTAATTGATTCATAATCTTTGAATAGATTACATAAGTAAACTTTGTATTCATTTCACAATTTTAATACACTACTATTTCAGATTCTGATAATAATTGTTGGCTTTTACTTAAAATTATCAGATAATAGATAGCAATGACAGCACAATTACTCAATGAGAGATAAGCCATTGCGGTCACATAAAGTTAGACGAATTTTGCTCGTCGAAGATCATTATCTCAATCGGATGTTACTTAGTGACTATCTAAGTCACTGTGGGTACGAAGTCCAAAGCTTATCAGAAGGCTCTACTTTTTTCTCAACTATAGAGAAATTCGAGCCAGATTTAATGTTGTTAGACTTGAAATTGCCAGATATTGACGGTTACTCACTCTTAAAACAAGTCCAGCAAAAACCTGATTTGTCAAAAATACCGATCATTGTGGTTTCAGCCTTTGCTTTTAAAGCAGATCAAGAACTAGCTCTGAGTTTGGGCGCACGTAGCTATTTTGTCAAACCCTTAAAACTTAAGGATCTAATTCTTACAATTGAAGAACAATTTACTTGTCACCACAGATAAGCTTTTCTGCTAGGCGTGCATTTATTCTGCTTTTTGGTCAGCAATAAACTCTTCAACGCGCTCACTAAGAGTTTGTACGGAACTGCCAATAGTTGAAATTTTTTGTTGTACTTGCGCTAACAATAAAACTGCTGTTTGTAGTTCATTGAGAGTTTCAGCCATAGCCTCACGATACTGTAATTCAAAATCTTGTAAATTCATAGTCTAGCTCTTGTTTGAAATCATTATAATAACTATGTTCTCAATCATAATCGTAAATTTAAATAACTCAATCCGTCAATTCGCTTAATATTATAAATTCAATAAATAAACATAAATAGTGCCAATTGACAAAGATTTTATCTGTTATTTATATAAGCATTATATAAACGCATTCTTTATTTTTAAATAAAGATAAATAAACACAAAAAATATTATTATGTAAAATGGAAAGCTCCAGATAATAAAATACAGCAGGGAACAGGGAACAGAGTTGAAAGTCTCTTGGTATATGGCTTTTTTATAAAATTTTGTCACTCATTTACCTGAAATCTGCTGTATTATCAATTTAAAAAAGTTAATAATAGATTGAAAAAGCAAAGTTTTTATTCTGACAGTAGCAGTCAAGAACTAAGATCGCAGCTAGATAAACTCTCGTTGACTCCAAAGTTTTTATGCTTGCGATAAGTTTTCTGACAAGTTTCTAGCTGGGAAACTAATTCACCCTGCGGAAAGCCGCAAAAGTAGCTACAGCATACTTATTTTTGTGCAGGCTAAAGGTCTACCTGACTTAGGAGTTGAGAGTGCTGAGTTAGGAGTTAAGAGTTATTATTCTCCCCAGTCCCTCTTTCATCTGTTCTGGCGTATGCAGTTTTTGATGGCTATTTCATCTTTACTTCATAAATAGTCTGTTAAATCGGCACGAAAAAACAATTTTTCTTAAAATAGAGAAAGATTACCTAATTTTGGTTGTGACAATATCTACTCAAATATTACCACTGGTTAAAGATCCAGAACGACTAGAAAACCGTCTAGCCGAAATTCCACCGGAACCGGGGGTTTATTTCATGCGGGACAGGAGCGATCGCATTATATATATAGGTAAATCACGTAAGTTGCGATCGCGTGTCCGTTCCTATTTTCGGGATGGCTACAACAAGAGTGAACGTATCGCAACGATGGTCAAATTAGTGACAGAAATTGAATTTATCGTCACTGATACTGAAGCCGAAGCTTTAGCCCTAGAAGCTAATTTGATCAAGCAGCACCAGCCATACTTCAACGTGTTGCTCAAAGATGATAAAAAATATCCCTATCTCTGCATCACTTGGTCAGAAGATTATCCGCGAATTTTTATTACCCGTAAACGCCAATTCGGCAAAGAAAAGGATAAATTTTACGGGCCTTATACTGATGCTGGTTTATTACGAGAAATTGTCCGCATCTGCAAGCGGATCTTTCCCCAGCGACAACGACCTCAACCACTTTTTAAAGACCGTCCTTGCTTGAATTATGATTTAGGGCGTTGTCCGGGTGTGTGTCAACAGCTGATTTCACCAGAAGAATATCGCAAAATTGTGCAAAAGGTGGCGATGGTGTTTCAAGGTCGAACTCAGGAATTGATTGAGATTTTGACCCAACAGATGAACGCAGCGGCCGAGAACTTGAATTTTGAGTCAGCCGCGCGGATTCGCGATCAAATTTCTGGGTTAAAGTCGCTGACAGCCGACCAAAAAGTATCTTTACCAGATGATACCGTTTCACGGGATGCGATCGCACTGGCAGCCGACGAACAACACGCCTGCATTCAACTATTTCAGATTCGCGCGGGGCAATTGGTAGGACGTTTAGCCTTTGTGGCCGATGCTCATGCAGAACCAGGAGCTATTTTACAACGAGCTTTAGAGGAACATTACCAAACTGCTGACTCAGTGGAAATACCTTTAGAAATTTTGGTGCAGCATGATTTACCAGATGCGGAGATATTGGCGGATGTCTTAACTCAACGCAAAGGCAAAAAAGTCACAATTTTGACTCCTTTGCGGCAAACTAAGGCAGAATTAATTGAGATGGTAGAGCGAAATGCTCAGTATGAATTGCAAAGAATGCAGAAATTTGGCGATCGCAATCACCAATCAATGCAAGATTTAGCCGCCATTCTCGATTTACCAGATGCACCCCACCGCATCGAAGGTTATGACATTTCCCATATTCAAGGGTCAAATGCTGTCGCTTCCCAAGTTGTGTTTATCGACGGATTACCTGCGAAACAGCACTATCGACACTATAAAATCAAAAATCCGACGGTGACAGCAGGACATTCAGATGATTTTGCTAGTCTGGCTGAAGTTATCCAACGGCGGTTTCGCAAGTATGGGGAAGATCAGCAATTAGCGCGTTTGGGTAATCCTGACTGGCCGGATTTAATCATGATCGATGGTGGGAAAGGTCAGTTATCATCGGTTGTCGCCATTTTGCAAGAGATGAATTTATTAGAAGACTTGCGAGTTGTGAGTTTAGCAAAGCAGCGAGAAGAGATTTTTTTACCGGGAGAATCTAAACCTTTGACAACTGATGCAGAACAACCAGGGGTACAGTTATTGCGGCGACTGCGGGATGAAGCGCATCGGTTTGCAGTGAGTTTCCATCGTCAACAGCGCAGTGATAAATTGAAGCGATCGCGCTTAGATGAAATTCCTGGCTTAGGACATCATCGACAAAAGCAGCTACTAGGACATTTTCGCTCAGTTGACTATATTCGGCAAGCGACAACCACACAACTTGCTGAAGTAGCAGGAATTGGGCCGCGTTTAGCTCAAGAAATTTACGATTATTTTCATCCTGCTTGAAGTAAAAACACCTACTCTCACCTTGAAGAGTAGGTGAAAACAAAATGTAGATATAGGAATCCGATTTGATTCCTGAAAAAACCTAAGTATATGTAGTGGTGTGGCAAGCTTAAAATAGTACATTAGAGGTAGATTGGGTGGAGCGGAGCGCAACCCAACCTCAATAGGGTTCAGTTAAGGCTAAAACTCTTTGTCAAATCCAATTTTTTTAACGAACCGCCTTCGCGCAGCGTCTCGTTAGAGAAGGACGCCAAGGACGCAAAGAGAAGAAAGAAATACTTAACTGAACTGTATTGCACCCAACCTACAATTTTTTTGCAACTTTGAGCGATTCCCAAAGTTCCCAGCAAAGGGTATTGATTCTGACTCCTGAATTCAGGAATCAGAATTCAGGAGTCAGAATTCTTTTTTAATTTCATAAATCTTGTCAGCAAATATGAACTAAATCTTAAGATAAAGATTTTGTGACTAAATATACAGTAATTTATTGGTTTTAATTTTTGAATACAAGAACGGCTTTTTTGTATTCGTTCTAAATGACTATAACCAAGGCTCTCTCAAGGCATTAATCATAGGGATCAGTAAATCTCTAAGCAAAATTTAATTAAAAATCAATTTATGTATCTAAAGTAGGAGAGTAAAATCATTTAAGTTTTAGGATAATAGATAAAGATATCAAAAACTTTTCAAACCTGAAATTTTGTTTAAAATAATCAGCCAATATTACAGCAATTTGTTAAGTTGGGTCGAACCAAAATTTTTCTTGGTTTAACTTGTGGCTTTACTAAATAAAAAATAATTACAACCAGGGGTTTTAAAATGCAGACAGTACAAAAGGTTCACTGCCCAAATTGTGGTAGCCACGCGGAGCGCTATTATATTTCTGATAGTCAATTAACTCGGACACAATGCCCAATCTGTGACTATTTAATGATTAGTTGTACTCGCACGGGCAAAGTCATTGAGGCTTATGCCCCAGGAATTCTCGCACACCGCTAGAAAATAAAAATTAAAAATTGGAGAATGTGTTCTCTAATTTTTAATAATAAAGTTATTTATCAGAAAGGGAGCATCCCAAATATTTACAAGAAAGGCAGAGGGCAGAAGGCAGAAGGCAGAAGGAAAGAAGTACTTAATAAAAACTTTAGTTCTGGGTTATTGCCCAGTTAAAAAAAAGAATTGTATCGAGCGGAAAGTGCCACGAGATACAAAGCGTCCAAGATCAATCCCACGTTTTTAAACGTGGGTTCCAACTGAGCCTCCTGCCTTCGTACTTCTGCCTTCTGAAAAAATTGGGATGTTCCCATCAGAAATTTTAAAACCTTCACAGGTTGTTATTCTGTTGTCTGAGTTGTTGCTGTTGTCTCTGTTGTTCTAATCTCAATTCTTGCTGTTGTCTAATTTGTTGATCTTGTATCTGTTGTTGCTGTTGTAATATCTGTTGTTGCTGTCGTGTAAAGTCTTGCTGTTGTAGTCTCGTTTGTTCCTGTTGTACTCTCAGTTGTTGCTGACGTGTGAGTTCTTGCCGTTGTCGTGTAAATTCTTGCTGTTGGATTCTCTGTTGTTGTTGTAATTGTGGTTCTTTAAGGTTTAGCCGTAGCCATGTTTCCTGAAATTGCTCTTGTGTTTGCTGATTTCGCTCCTCTTGTTGTTGTCTCATTCTTTCTTGAAAGGACTCAGGTTGCTGAGGATTCGTCTGAATTATTTGTCCATAAGCAGGAGAATCAATTGGCAAAGCTTTTGCAAGAACAATTACCAGTAGCCATAGTTTAAGCGTGAATGAGCGATTCAACATATATATATTCAACATATATATAATTATATAATTAATTCTATTTAGTCAATGGCGTGTCGCAATACACATCAGCGATAAAGCTGCTTGTGGTGAATTAGGATTAATACCAGACCATAATTGAGCCAAGCGATACTTCTTGTCAGATTCACCGTAATTGCCTTGCAATACTTCTGCACCAACTGTATGGTTATGGGGATAAACCTTGACACTAAAACCAAGTGGCTCCAGAACTTTGTAGTAAAGCTCTGGCGTTACTCCATCTCCAGGTCGGTGATGAACCTCAGTTGCTAATCCCCAAGTCTGCTCTGCTGCTGAGGCATGACCTCCTCGTTTCATTAGCCGATATAGCCCTAAGCGTAAGTTCCATAACCACAAACCTAATCCTTGGAAGTTCCAGGCAGTCAACTGAGGGTCGTGGTCTGTGATTAGGATGCCACCTGGACGGACTAAACGCGCTGCTTCCTGCAACACGATATCCATGTAATCACAGTGATGTAATGTAGCATTTAGTACTACTATATCAGCGAAGTTAGAAATGAAAGGAAGTTGGTGGGCATCTGCTTTCACTGCTGTATAGCCAAGACGTTGAGCCATAGACAATGCCCCATAGCTAATATCTACACCAATTAACAATTGTGGTTTTCCCCCAAGCGTTGCATATAAATTGCCTGGGCCACAACCAATGTCTATAACAATTTTATCATCCCAACTCCCTATGGCCGCTTCCCAGGAGGACTTGAACACTTCATCACGATGACAACTTTCAAAATAGTTTTTTGCCCATTCTGGATGCCCAAAGTAATAACTATTCGCTTCGATGGCTGGACTGGAAGTAGAAACAGGAAAATTTAGGATATCTTGGTTATCTATATCTACCTTAAAATCAGCAGCAATATAAGGTCTGAGAACTGAATATGAAGAACTTGGCATAACTATCACCTCTATTAATATCCTGCTTCAGATTGCTACAAAATGAGCTAACCATTAAATTTCTTAAATGATTAATATAACAGGGTTTTGTGAGATCCAAGCAATTATATTTACTGAGTAGAAAATGTTTAATTATTACTTGCTCTTAATTGCCCACAAGCAGCATCGGCTTCTAAACCACGAGAATAACGGACACTAACAGCAGTATTTTGCTGCTTGAGGACGTTGACAAATGCTTCAATGCGATCGCGGTTGGGGCGTTTGTAGTCTACTTCTTGAATGGGATTGTAGGGAATTAAATTTACATGACTTTGGAATCCTCGCAGGCATTTTGAAAGTTCTAAGGCGTGTTCTGGTAGATCGTTAACACCAGCGAGAAGAACGTATTCAAAAGTAACGCGGCGGCCAGTGATTTCTACATATTCCCGACATTCAGCCAGTAAATCTTCTAGAGGATAGTTGCGGGCGCTGGGGATGAGTTTTTCTCGTAGTGCTTGGTTGGGTGCGTGGAGACTCACAGCCAGAGTAACTTGCAAATTATTTTGGGCGAACTGACGGATGCGATCGCGAATCCCAACTGTAGAAACTGTAAGCGATCGCTGCCCAATACCGACATCTTGATTCAGAGATTTCAAAGCTGCTAGAACATTCTCAGTATTTAACAACGGTTCACCAAGTCCCATAAACACGACATTGCTAACCCGTTGCTGAAAATCTTCTTGGACAGTCAACACCTGATCGATAATTTCGTGCCGTGCTAGGTTGCGCTTGTAGCCTCCCTTTCCAGTAGCGCAGAAATCACACGCCATCGGGCAACCCACTTGAGTAGAGACGCAAACTGTCAGCCGGGCTTTTGGACCTTCTCCCCTTTCTGCGAAGGTGGGGATACCAACAGTTTCAATAATTTGCCCGTCTGTTAATCGTAAAAGATATTTTACCGTACCATCGGGAGCCTCAGAGCGGTAATGTAAAATTGAGCGCCCAATAGGGATTTCTGCTACTTCTGCACGCCATTGCTTGGGGAAGACAGAAATATCAGCTAGCGATCGCACTCCCTTGTCATAGATCCATTCATGCAGCTGCTTGCCTCTGTAAGCAGGTTGTCCCTGCTGCTGCACCCAAGTAGTTAACTCGGCAACGGTTGCACCTAGTAAGGGAGGGATTAATGCTGATTTTTCTGGGTTGTGTGAGTCAATCGGAGATACAAGAGGCGTAGCAGACATAAAAAATCACGAGTTGATGCTGAATCTCTATACTACACCTGCCAGATTAACTTAGTCTTGACCTAAGAAGATGGTTAATTAACCAAAGGTTGTGCCATTCCAGCCCCACATTGCCCCCTTAGCGTCTGCAAACTCTATGTAAATGCGATTTTTCGGCACGCCTAGAGTTTGGTTAATCTGCTGGCAAAAGTCCTGACTCATCGCTGCGGTTTGATCTGGCTTCATCGTACCGATGCTTTTAATTTCAATGTAGCAAACCGGGTCAGTATTCCCTGCAAAAGTCATGGGGATTCCTGGTTCAAAAGCAGTCATTACGTATGATTCTGGTTTTCCCAAATGTTTCGCTAACTTGGCTGATAGATTTAAAAGCATCGACTCAATTTCAGCTTTTTGAGGAGCAGATGCAGAAGTTTGCACTTTAATTAATGGCATAGTACCGAATTGGGATTTTGAATTTTATTGACATTGTTAAGTTTATCGAAACGCAGAGGCAATGGGGAGATGAGGAGAATAACCAATGCCCCATGCCCAACGCCCCATGCCCAACACTTAATTATGAGATGAGCGAAATAGATGACCATGTTCGGGATGATATAAACGCGATCGCCCTGTTGCTGGTGAGAGTGCTGGGCTGATTATATAAAGTGTAGTGCGAATTAGTTTTTCTTTATAAGTGCAATCTGCCATTTGATTCAGAGGGACAACCTTAATTTTTTCATCCGGCCAGCCGATGCGAAAGCAAATCGCAATGGGGGTTTCGGCTGGATAGTGTTCGAGTAATTTAGCTTGGGCATTTTCAACGTGACGCGCACTGAGATATAAGCAGAGGCTAGCCTGATGTGCTGCCAGAGTCGCTAATTCTTCAGTGGCGGGGACTTCTGTACGTCCACTGATGCGTGTCAAAATAATGGTTTGAACTAAACCAGGCACAGTCAGTTCTATTTTTAGTTTAGCAGCAGCAGCTTGAAAGGCGCTGATACCAGGTATAACTTCAAAAGGGATATTTGCCTCTGCGAGGAGGTGCATTTGCTCGTGAATGGCGCTGTAGAGACTAGGATCGCCAGAATGAAGACGGACTAGAGATTTTTGCTGCGATCGCACCCTATCAATCATAATTGGCAAAATCTCTTCTAAAGTCTGATTCGCAGTTCTAATGATCTCCGCATCTTCTCGACAAAGTTCTAAAATTTGTTCGGGTATTAAAGAATCAGCAAATAAAATCACATCAGCAGCAGCCAGTAGTTTCTGCGCCTTCACCGTTAATAAATCAGGATCTCCAGGCCCCGCTCCCACAATATACACAGACGGCTCTAAAGCATATAGTGTTTTTTTATAACTATAGTCTTCTGTATATTCACTTTTAAAAGAACACACGGCAATCCCTCAAAAAATTTTTGTGGCAAATTTTTCAGTATCTTTCCGGATTCATCTTCTTTCCCTAGTAGATAGTAATGGTAGATGCACCCTGGTTAAGCCCTAGAGAATACTCTGGGGCATTTTTTCTTTTTAGGCATTGGGCATTAGGCAGAAGTTCTTTAATTTTGAATTTTATTAGCGCAGCGTAAAGCCTGCGGCATGGCTTCGCTTAGAGCGAGTCTTCTCCCAAAGGGAGACGCTAAGAGCGAACGAGCGTCATTTTGAATTTTGAATTGATTGCTCCCTCATCTCCCACTCTCCCCATTACCTTTAAGAGTAGGAACTACATCGGGTAAAGGGCGTTTGAGTAAGTAAAGCCAAGCTAATCCAACTAATCCCAATAAAATTCCGAGACTACTGACTACTTGTGCCATTTTTAATGGACCCAGCATCAAGCTATCAGTGCGAAAGCCTTCAATCCATAAGCGTCCTAAGCTATAGGCTGGCCAGTAAACTAGAAACAGTGTGCCTACTTTCAGGCGTGGCTTACCGGATAAAGACCGGAAAAACAACGTTATGAGTAGCGTAAACACCATTAAATCCCACAGAGATTCGTAGAGGAAGGTGGGATGAAAGTAATCGAAACTAGCATAGTCTAGAGGACGACGATCTGGTGGAATATACAGCTTCCAGGGTAAATCAGTCGGATCGCCAAAAGCTTCAGAATTAAAGAAATTGCCCCAACGTCCGATCGCTTGCCCTAAAATCAGCGAAGGTGCTACTAAATCTGCCAGTTGCCAAAAAGAAACCTGCTTGATTTTGGCAAAGATTAACGCAGCCACAACGCCACCCAGAATCGCTCCATGAATGGCAATACCTCCTTCCCAGATTGCAAAAATCTTTTCTGGAGTTGGGGCATATTTTGGCCATTCAAAGAAAACGTAATATAACCGTGCGCTAGGAATTGCCCCAATCAATAACCAAAAGAATAAATCGCCTAGCAATTCAGGATTAACATTACGGCGCTTTGCCAAATTCTGGGAAAGGATGACGCCAATTAATACTGCTGTGGCAATCAATAAGCCATACCAACGGATACTTAGTGGCCCGATTTTCACCAGAATTGGTCCTGGTGAGGTGAATTGAAATGCCAAAGGCAAGGTGGAAAAATCCAGTGCCATGAAAAATTACCTAGAAGAGTTCGTTAACTACCCGCGCACTTTGCTAAGTACGGAGTTTCTGACCAAGCCCCGTTGGGGCGGGAGTAGGGAGTAGGGGAAAAAGACGCAACACCTACAACCTTCTTCTCTACGAGACGCAACGCGTTCGATACAAGCCCCGTCTTTCAAGACGATAGCATTGGTCGGGGCTTGAAATCCCGACCAATGCCGTCTTCCCTACTCCCAACTAAGAGTTCCCTACTCCCTGTTTGGTGACATCTTGAATACTGGAACTACCCTTGAATTATCCACAATATTGTGGGGATGTAGGTAAAAATCCCGTCTCCAGATTTAGGATTCTAGATTTAGGAGTCTAGTTCCTAACGCCTAGTTGAGCATAACTAAAACAATTGAATTTAGTATCCTTACTCAGAGCGCAAGATGGTAGATTTGAGTAAGTTACACAAAACGGTTTCGATATAATCACCTAAACAACTTTGATATATTTAAAATTGTGATCGCTATTTATCCTGGTAGCTTCGACCCCATCACCTTGGGACACCTTGACCTCATCCAGCGCGGGAGTCGGCTATTTGAGCGGGTGATTGTCGCTGTACTGCGGAACCCCAACAAGATGCCACTTTTTAGTGTGGAGCAACGGCTAGATCAGATACGTCATTCTACACAACATTTATCGAATGTAGAAGTAGACAGCTTTGATGGTCTTACCGTCAACTATGCTCAAATGCAACAAGCACAAGTTTTGCTGCGGGGTTTACGGGCTGTATCAGATTTTGAAGTGGAACTGCAAATGGCCCACACCAATAAAACTCTGTCTACCGAAATAGAAACAGTTTTTCTTGCAACCTCAAATGAATATAGTTTTTTAAGTAGTAGTGTGGTAAAAGAGATTGCAAGGTTTGGTGGCTCTATCGATCATCTCGTTCCCCCACACATTGCCCTGGATATATACCAATGCTACAATCAGAAATCTCCAATGTTGAACCCAATCTCAACGGAAGCAATCCCCCCCCTCAAGAATATCTCGGTGGAGAGGGAAGCATAGATATTCAACAAGAACTCAACCGCCTAGAGGAAATAGTTCTCTCTAGTCTCAGGATTCCGTTGACGAGACGCACGCTCATAGATGAAGAAAAGTTCTTGGATCAGCTTGATTATATCCGGCTGGCTTTACCATCACTTTTTCAAGAAGCAGCAGCAGTTCTTGAGCAAAAGGACGAAATTTTACTGGAAGCGGAAGAGTATGGACAGCAGGTTGTTGAGGCTGCACAAGCTAAAAGAGCGCAAATTTTAGCTGAAAGCGATATTATTCACCAGGCAGAACAAGAAGCCGAACAACTAAGGCGACAAGTGCAACAGGAGTGTGAGGGAATAATGCAAGAAACCCTCGCTGAGATTGAACGTAAGCGGTATGCTTGTCAGCAAGAGTTAGAGACGATGCGACAAACTGCGATCGCTCAGGCTCAAGAAATTGAAGATGGTGCCGATCAATATGCCGATGGACTTTTGGGAAATATTGAGCAGGATCTCAAAGAGATGTTGCGAATTGTCACCAATGGACGGCAACAACTGCAAATTGATAATCTCACCCAGCGCAATTCACCTCCTGCAAAAAAAAGATAGAGGTTCTAACGATAAATGGGGAAAAATTATCGGTTGGGTTTTGCTACTGCTTAACCCAAAGCTTTTCATGAATGAAGGCTTTTTGGGAAGCTACTTGGTAGCTGTTCCATATTTAAATTCATAGAGCGGGCAAGATGCCCACCCCACAAGAGTTGTGTTGAATTCATATAGATGTTTTTTAGCTTAATAGATTTAAAATTTTGGCTTGTAATTAAGCAGGATTTTTAATAAATGTTTACTTTCGCTCAAGTTAACTTTGGAGTAAATCTAGCTGGTTTAATTGGAATTATTTATTTGCTTTGGGCAATTATTTACTTGATTTTAACAGTAGCTTGGCTATCCCAACGGGGAACTAGTACAGTACGGCGTAAATAAGCAGACCATTAAATAGCCAAAACTTTGCCCTTATATGTCCACTTAAAAGGTTTAGCCATTGTTTGATTA
>NZ_JBALEJ010000108.1:0-11367 GCF_036917975.1 Nostoc sp. | reverse complement strand
CAGCATTTACAAGGTGAGGCTGTTTATGATTATGTCACGACTGCGTAGGCATAGCCCGCCGCAGGCATCGCAGCTAAACGCCGAGTTGCTGATTACGTGAATCGGCTACCAATGCAAGAGCGCCCCCGGTGGATAGCTGAATATCAGTTGCAAGGGTTGGTTACGCTCCCAGAACCACCAGCACAACAATCACCTTCACCGACTGGTATTCCCAATCCCGATATTGCTGACATTGATGAAGAGTCGGTGCAGTCCGTGATTAATCCGGGTGCGATGAAAATTCTGCAAGCCCTAGCAGCTAATTATCCTGAGTACATCAGAATTGATGGTGCTTGGATTGATGAACTATGTGATGCTGCATCTAATCAAAATATGACTCTTCGCAGTAATCATCATTTTTACCTTTCTGGTGGAACACAATCTGGGAAGTCTACGCTGGCTGGGGTGATTATCAACAAAATTGCTGCAAAATCTCAAACACCAGCAATTGTCATCGGCAGCGATCCAAAGGATGATGTCACCAGATGGCTGTGCAAGTTTAGCCGTAAGTTTGACGGCATGAAAGAATTAAAAAATTGGATCACCTTTGCCACAGACCAAATTGACAAGCAGAAAGCCAGAGTATCAATTGTTGGTGGTGAATGTCAGGGCGTTCCCGAATTATTTCTTGCTCAGGATGAAGTAGATAGTGTTTATGGTGGAGGCAAGGGACTTCCGGGAATGGTTGATGCTGATACTGCCAAAGATTTGCAGGGTTTTTGGAACTATATCATCAAATTCACTGCTGGACTTAAAGGACATGGGGTGTTTATGGGCCAGTCCCCGCTCTCTGGAGAAACCGGATTTAGCCGTCCATCTCTGAAAAACGTTTGCTTTATTGCGATGGGGCAGACATCGAGTTATATCCTTGACCATCCACAAGACTTTGTAAACGTTAAAAAGGAGATTTTGGAAGTCTTACGACAGGCTTGCGAAATGTTAGATAAAGCTGGAGTTCGATATGCCTTAGTGATTCCCACTCGGTCTAATCCTTTTGTTGCCCTAATCCCGGAATTTGATATCAAAGGTCTGGAACAAAAACAAGATTTCAAACCGAATGCTGACACTGTTAATAGTTCTAAAAATAATCAGCAATCCTCACAGCAGCAGATTGACTGGTATGAAGAAATTAGAAAATGGGCAACAGAATTAGGGAGAAGACCGCATTTTCAGGAAATCAAACAAAAGTGGCAGGAATTAACGGGACAAGAGTTAAACGAAAAAGGCGTTACCCTACTGCTGGAAAATCTCGGTTTTCCCGATTCGGTGAACTAGACTGGAATGCTCGGTATGGCGATTTGAAAAAGTATAAAAAACAAGTAGCAATCGCTCACCGAAAAACTCACAACTATTGTGTCGTTTGTCTGACGAAGAAAAGTGAAGAAATCCATCACGCTTACTACGGCAACGACATCATTGGTCAATCTACATTTCCTACGTGCTACCGTTGTCATAATGAGATTTGTCATAGTCCAATTAACTGGATAAAAAGCCGTAGTAATCCTCTTTTGGGCAATCGTAATACTGACGAATTTATTACAAGATTGAGGCTGGGATATCAATTACTTTATGGAGGGGTCAAACATTTTTAATTAGTTGAACAGTATCGTTAATTTTCCTAAAAATAAAGTTTTAAGCTAATTGGAGAAGAATTCTCATGTATAACGACGAATACGACAATTTGAGTTTTGAAGAACAATTACACCTAACTGAATTCCTTATCAGACAGCGACACAATCAGCAGATGTTCTTGCGCCGGAATGCCCAACTGTTGCAGCAGGAATTAAGCTTTGAGGCTGAATTATTAGAAGACAATCCAGAGTTAGCACAGACGATTCATTCTTTTAATATGCAAGAGATTCAATCTCAACAGCAAGGATCATTTGGTATTATGCAAGGGGATTCAACCCCTAAAGGGCAAAGTGTCTGGAGCAAGTTTTTTCCGGGATTGGGTGGGAATTAAACTCCTGACTCTTGTAGTTTTCTAGAAGCTTCAAAAGAAAATCGATTGCTATTCACTGCTAAAAGCGATTTATCTGTTCCGAAAGCCTCAATCATGTCGATTTCAGTAGAGGTCAATGCGGCAGTATATCGGCTGAGTTCCCAACCAACCATTTCAATTGGCATTCCACTATGAAAAACGACCTTTGCTGCTTCTGGATCTACCCAAATATTGTATTCAGCAGCAGGTGTAACATTACCTACTGTATTAGCAGATCCACCCATTACTACACAGCGAGGAACTAAGGAAGCAATTTCAGGAGCACGGCTTAATGCAAGAGCAATATTTGTAAGAGGCCCCAAGGTGACGAGGGTAATTTCATCAGGATAAGTTTTTAGTAAATCTATGATTGCATCAGTTGCATGTGACATTTTAGGTTTGATATGTGAATCGGGATAGTACATATTTCCCATACCATCTTTGCCATGAAACCATTCAGCATAATTACTTTTTCTGAGAATTGGTTTTTTACACCCAACATACACAGGTGTAGTAGCCTTGCTAGTTTCTAACGTGTACAGTGCATTTTTCAAACCCTGTTCAACAGAAACATTTCCATTAACAATTGTTATTGCAACAACTTGTACATCTGTCCAAGAATGGGCCATCATAATTGCTACAGCATCATCAGAAGCAGTATCTGTATCAATTAGTAGTTTACGCATAATTAGCCTTAATTGATAAGAAATACAAATGAGAATATTGCCTAGTTCGTCTCATTTTAGGCAATGTTTTTCAATTTCGAGACGAAGCGATAATACTTTGAGACACAAACTTACAGGTACTCCAAGCTCCGTTTTAGGCAAAGTTCTTTTACTGTCTATGAGCTAGAAAAATCATTTGTGCAACTTATCTTTTAATGAGCGTGGTTAAATCTCGTATCAATCTCTGTAACGGTTGCTGTATAAGGTTTTTAGCTACAGGTTGCCCCTGGTTGCATGAACCTTCTATTTACGCCGAGCCGTGTGAATTTAACAATTCATGCACGGTTCTGTAGCCGAGTCAGGGGGGTGACTTCCTGGCTTAGGCATCCACCTAATTAGGATTCGGTTGAAGCCGTGCGTAAATTGATGGCCGGAGCAGGGTTAATCAAATAAGCATAGTGTGGCTCGCCTTTTATGACACGCTCTCTAACAACGCGATAGATGAAGGACTCGCCAAACTGTTCGATAGGATATCTCTGCTGAATAAATCGAGCATACGTCATAAAGATTCGCCCATGCGGCTGTAGAACTTCCAGAGCATTTTTAAACAAGATTTTACGCATGTGAAATTCAGGATCGTACATAGATAATTCAACAACGTCCTCAGCATGAGAACAATCCCAAGGAAGTTCGGCAACAATAATGTCAAATTTTTCATCAGAGCGAAGTGGTGAGAATCCATCCCCTTCACGAATTGTAATTCTAGAAGATACCGAGTGAAGGCGTGCATTCTCTTCCGCACATTTCACAGCATAAGGATTGATGTCGGTAGCTACGACAGTTGCTCCCCTAAGCGCAGCCTGAACCGCCAAAAATCCTGTACCAGTTCCATAATCAAGCACTCGATCTCCTTTACGAATGCCAAAATTTGGATCGTCCATGCATTCGCAAATAAGCTCAGATAGCTCAGATGTTGGATAAACTTTTGGGAATACAACAATAGAAATGCCCCCCATATAGATGCCGTATGGTTCTCTAACCTGTCGTATCTTATTAAGCTTATTGTCAACTTTCTCGTTTCTCATACTTTACCTCTAAAAGTGCGTAGTACCATTCAAATGCTTTTAGTCCACGATGCTCTGTTGCAGAAGAAACGAACTCTGGAAGAAGATCACTTCCTAAATGGGGCAATACTAGAGACGCTGACATGAAGTGCCATATCCCATCAATAAGTTCCTTTGGGAGTTTTGGAATTGGAACTTTACCCATTTTAGTGCTATTTTTAATGCCTGAAATTCTAAAATCCAGCACTGAATTTATGAAAATGTTCCGACACTATTGAAAGCCGGAACTGCGTAAACTTCTGTATATTTTGAGAAGCAAAAGCTACAAGCAAGTTGTAACAATGCTTTCAAGCACTTGGCATAAGGTGTCAGCTTCTCTAGTTTTAGACCAAGTTGGATGTTGAAACATCGAATAATCAAGAGTTTTGAAAGTAGGCGTTACAAAAGTTGACAACGTGGGTCATTTTACACGTATTTCGTCATATCCCCATGTGGAAAAGGGAAGTTGGTTCGCGGAAGATGTACGCGAACTAATACCAGAGAATTAGCTTGTGATTTTAGATATTGTCCAGTATCAATCAGTCCTCCAACAAGGCTAAAAAATCAAGGTAGTTTTCATGTTTATGCAGTCTATGCAAGAGAAATTAATTGTCCAGAAAATTGTGAACCAGTAGAGTGGATGCTATTAACTACTGAGCTAGTTGATTCGGAGCAATCAGCAACTCAAATTCTCCGTTGGTATACCTACCGTTAGCGGGTTGAAGAGTATCATAAAATTCTCAAGTCAGGTTGCCAAGCCGAAAACTACCGATTAGCTGGTGAAAGTATGTCAACGATGTTGGGATTTTTAACTGTGATTGCCGCACAGCTATTGCGAATGACGTACTTGCACCGTAATTGCCCAATCCCGTGAAAAGTCAGAATTAAACTCAAGTCGCAAGTGACTCTTTCGCTGTCGCAAATAAGTTTTGTAACGGGGATTTAGACCCCGCCTAACATACTTACGGCTTGATAGAAGCTGGGGACTTAAACTGAACTATTTGAGAGTTCTTCACTTGCGAAAAAGCGACTTTGTTAAACTGAACTGTTTGAGAGTTCTTCACTTGCGACTGCGAAAAAGCGACTTGCGACTTTGTTAAGTATTTCCAGGGTTTTACTACTGGTAAATTTGCCGGAATTTATACAGGCAGAATTGCAATTAAGTTTCACCCTATTTTTGTTTTGCACACTTTGGAACAAAACTTTGGTGTTCATCCTAAATATCTGAAAACCATACACAAAGCTGACGGCTATGAATACAAATAATGATGTCCTAACGGACAATTCTAATATCGGAAGAAATTCTTTTCCCGCTAAACTCGTGGCAATCGCTCACTTGTCTAGTTAAAGACTTGGGGCGAGATATTCAAACCTGCCCCAACTGTAATGCATCATTAGTTCGAGCAGATGAATCGGAGGATGATGATTTTGATTTTGATGACAAAATTAGCCGACCAATAGCTTGCATCGGTTGCATTAACTATCATGGAGTTGAGTATGGGGACAACGTGCTAGTCTGTGGGATACACCCGAATGGCTTGGATAACGAGAATTGCCCAGATTATCATCGATGAGATTGCTCCTGATTAGGACTCATGTGATACTTAAAATTGTAAAAAATTGACCTGCTCTCTAGTATGCCTTCTCGAAAAGCCACTACTCGGATAAGCATTAGGCATTGTTATTGCCGCCATTAACTGGTATGTCGAAATGCAATACGTCTTCGCGATCGCCCAGCTTTGTATAAAGTTTAATGGCTGGATCGTCACCAATATCCGCCTGGACGAAAATGACATAAGCCCCATAAGCTGCTGCTACTTCCTGAAGCTTCTGAATTAATGCCGTTGCGATCCCCTGCCGTCGGTGTGCAGAGGCAAGGGGTATGAGTAGCATTCGCGCAGAAAACCGGGTTAATAGATATTACATGAGTAATACAAAGATTTTTAGAAGCTGAAACCCTTATTTTATCGTTGAGTAGTTACTCGATGATAAGTTTAAGTCAATGACCTTCATTATCGTCATAATCCTTACCTAATAAGGCTTTTAAGCTTAACCCGGTTATCTGAGCCGATGATACTCATACCCCTATTACGATTATTATTCTGATGCAGATTTATTTATATACTTAGACCTATTGACAAAACTTACTCACAACCTAACCTTTTCCTCTCTACATTTATTATTAATCAAATAAAAATAGTCACATTTTATACGGCTGATAATAAGTAAAAAGCTTTAGATAAGTAGTAAAATTTTAAGTGTTTTCTGATCTGAAAATATGGTAATTTTACGCATAGTCAGTTTAGGGTTGCTTTTTGCTACCTTTCCAATGTTTTTGCTGCTAACCGGCAATGGTCGATTTTTGCTCAAATCGATGGTAGTGCAGATCAAGCAGGGAATTCGGAGTTTAAAAAATCTCAAATTATGGTCTTTTAATGACCAAGAGTCTCGTGGAGCATCATCTAAATTTCCAGTTGATCCAAAGCGTAAAAGGGGGGAATCTGGTTATGTAAAACCTAACGGAATAGTATCAAAACTTTCAAAAACTATAACAATTGCTGCGATCGTTGTGGCAGCAGTAATAGCTGGAAATACTGTATCTGCCCAGGTTACGGCGTTTCCACCTCTAGCTTCTCTCAAGACTGTTTCGGTTCCAGAGCCTGATAATCTTGGAGACTTTATAAAAGACAAAGTAGCCGCCATTAAGTTAGGAAAGGCTCTTTTTTGGGATATGCAAGTTGGTAGCGATGGAAAAACCTCCTGTGCTACTTGCCATTTCCATGCCGGAGCCGACAACAGATCAAAAAATCAGATATCTCCTGGTCTGATGCGGATCAACGCCGATGGCACAGAAAACCCAGATACGGTTTTTAATGTCGGCGGTGGGCCGAACTACCAGCTCAAGCCAGAAGATTTTCCCTTTCACAAGTTGTCAAATCCAAATGATCCGACAACAGTTGTGTCTGACCGGAATGATATCGCCTCCTCTCAAGGAGTTATCAATACTAAGTTTGTTGATGTAATACCGGGTAATGCAGAAGACCAAGTAACGCTTAAACCAGATCCCGTGTTTAACGTGGGAGGTATAAATGTACGTCGCGTCGAGCCACGTAACGCGCCAACTGCGATTAATGCAGTATTTAACTTCCGCAACTTCTGGGACGGTAGGGCGCAAAACATCTTTAATGGAGTGAATTCCTTTGGTTTGAGAGATTCTCATGCTTCTGTCGTGAAAGCACAGACTCCAAATCAGCTAAAATTTGTCAAAGTTAGCCTCAATAATTCGTCTTTAGCTTCTCAAGCAGTCGATCCACCACTTAGCTCGTTCGAGGAATCTTCTGATGGTCTTACCTTTCAAGAAATAGGTGATAAGTTCGGATCAATTGATCACAAATCCGCCAGCGTTAGCAAGGGCAAGAAACTCCCCAGAAAACTTGCTAAAAAGTTATTTCCTCTGAGACCGCTAGGGAAACAACTTGTGCATCCACAGGACAGTGTTTTAGGTACAGATAGCAGATGGCCTGAACCTGGACTGAGAAATAAAAGCTATGATCGCCTAATTCAAGATGCCTTCAAGCCGGAGTGGTGGAAGTCTAATCAACTCATTCAAATTGATGCTAAGGGTGTGAGAACTTTTGTTAAGAAACCGGATCGCTCTTTGGAAACCAATGAGTACAGGTTAATAGAGTACAACTTCTCGCTATTTTTTGGGCTGGCAATTCAAATGTACGAATCTACGCTCATCGCTAACGATACCCCACTTGATCGCTTCTTGGAAGGAAACACCACTGCCCTAACTGGGCAACAGCAACGGGGGAAACAACTGTTCGAGGGTAAAGCTCAATGCAACCTTTGTCATAATGGGGCAGAACTTAGCAGTGCTTCTGTGAGTTCTGTGCAGAAACAAAGGATTGGGATTCTTAAGATCCCTAATTTCAGTAGATTCGTCTTTGACAATGGCTTTTTCAATATCGGCATCAGACCGACATTAGAAGATGTTAGTGTTGGAGGTAATGACCCATTTGGGAATCCGCTTTCGGAAACGAGACTGGCTCTACTGGGAAGTTTCCAGCAACTTCTCGGTTCCCCATCCAACACCACAGTTAGCTCTAAGGACACAATACTTGCCGATGGTAGTTTTAAAACTCCTGGACTCCGCAATGTTGAACTGACTGCCCCTTATTTCCACAATGGTGGTTCTTTAACTTTGCAGCAAGTGGTAGACTTATACAATCGTGGCGGAGACTTCCGCCAGCAAAGCGCCCTTGCCGTGTTGGGACTAACTGAAGCCGAAAAAAATGACTTGGTAGCCTTCCTCAAATCGCTCACTGATGAGCGAGTCCGCTATGAAAAGGCGCCATTTGATCACCCACAACTGTTTGTTCCAAATGGACATCCGGGTGATTCTACATACGTGATCAATAATGGTAGTGGCAAAGCCACAGATAGTCTAGTGGAAATTCCTGCTGTTGGTAGTCATGGTGGTAATGGCACTCCAAATTTCCTCGTCACTTCAAGACAGTGGTAAGTAAATAGCGTTTCCGTGTTGGGGAGCTTTTGGTGGGGGAAACCCGGCACTAAATCCCCAACACCGGAAATTATACAAAATATTGAAATCGGGTTGCCAGGTGGAGCGATACAGACTGGCTGCTAATGGCATGAAGAGCTTGATTGGAATCTTTACGTATAATTGCTGTTGAACTCTTGCAGTTGACTTCTCTACACCGCAACCAGGCAACTGCCGACGCTATTCAATTCCTCAATCCCCTTCAGCTTCACATAATCAGCGCTAAATCACCCAAACTACCCAAGATGGTAAAACCTACTACGATTCGACCTACGTTACTAATCCTAAATAAGGGACTTGCAAAAGCCTGATTTTGTTGAGTTTGGCTTTGTTCAACCCAAACTAGGGGAGCTGATGGTGCTATTTGCTAATTTGTTTAATCGGAATTTCCTATCTTCTTTCTGTTCTAACTGAGCTAAGTACTGCTTGATGAATTTGTAATCACCTCTGGCGTTGACTTTAGAGCGAGAATCTACTGGCGTTGTCGTGTTGGAGGCCAAGGCTATATCCTTAGCCTCGTCTTCCGAGAGTCCGATGTCTTGAAACCGCCAGAAGACTGGAAATTGGCATTAGCAACATATTCCATTGTTGCATGGCGATTTTTTTCTATTGATACTTCTGTTGCCGTCAATTGACTTTTTATTCAACAGCGTATTGTATAGCTGCTTGAAATTTGGGTAAGGCACGAGAAATCATTTCTTCGCTGGCAGTAAGGGAAATCCGAAAGTAACCGGGTATTTCCTGGGGTGTACCTGGTAAAACAAATACATCGTGACTTGCCAGTAGTTCCGCAAAAGCACAGTCATCTTCCCAAGGAGATCGCACCAACAAAAAGAATGTTCCATCAGGGGTATGCAGTTGATAACCCATGCCTCGCAGCGACGAATCCATCCAATCTCGCTTTTTTTGTAAATGCTCCATATTTATGTTTATTTTTTCCAAGTCGCTTAGAGCATATTGCATTAGTACGCTAGGAAAACACCAACCAAAAGCACCTGCTTGTAACATAGCGATTACTCGCCTTATTTCTTCCCGCCTGGGCATAGTGGAGGGAAGAGCGATATATCCGATACGTTGACCGGGAGCCATTAAGGTTTTACTGTAACCATATACCAAGAACGAAAATGGGTAAAACTGGGTCGGGCTGGGACAAGATTGGTGATCAAAAACAATGCGGCTGAAGGTTTCATCAGAAATCATGTAAATCACCTTGCCGTAGAGTTTAGAAGCCTCAGCTAGTATAGTTGCCAAACCCTCTAAAGTCCTAGCTGAAAAAATCTTACCTGTAGGGTTGTGAGGTGAATTAATAATTATTGCCCGAGTTCGTTCGGTAATTGCTTCAGCGATCGCCTCCAAATTTATATCGAAGGTGCTGGTATCTACAGGCACACCCACTGGAACCGCACCTGTAAAATGCACCATACGCCTATAACCTAACCACGGTGGAGTCAAAATAATTACCTCATCCCCTTCCCCAGCTACTATTTGCAGACAAATCGCCAAACCGACTAGAGTCCCATTAGTCATAAAAATATCTTCAGGCAATATAGAAAGTCCGCGTTTCTCCTGAAGAGATGCAGATACAGTAACCCGCGATTCGGGAATATTTCCCTTGTAGCCATACCAACTGGAGTTTTGTGGTACACTCCAACGTTGCAGGGCTTCTACAAACCCTGGAAGTGGCATTTCATGAGCATCACCCAAGGAAAAATCAAGGCTTTCCGGCTCAGTTCGGCGACTCATATAGGTCGCTGAAGCGTAAAATTTACTTATAGGCGTTTGGTAATCTAATTTCTTCAATAACTGTGGTGATATGAAGTGAATTTTGCCTTCATCTGTCGTATCCGGCATAACCCCAGCCTTTGATTGCTATCTGATGCAGGCAGTATAGTCGTAATTGCATACATTAACAACAAGCGATCGCATCTAGTGGTCTGCCAAGGAAACAATGCAAAAGTGGTTAGCAGAGGGGCAGAGGGGAAAGAACTTGGTATAAGCCTCTCCCCTGCTCCTCTGCACAAGCGCCGACCTCCCTCGTTTGCTTCTAAGACTTCTAATTCGAGTGAGGTTTTGCTTGGTTTTACAATATTAGCTGATAGAACGATTCCACTGTGGCGAGAGAAGAATTTTGCAGGTTCGGTGGTCAGTGAGTCGAAGATTTGTCTGTAGGTCGCGCTTTTACGGTTTGGTTCCCTGATGTTCGGTTCTAGGGGCAGGTCTGTCGGGAACGAGTCTACATGGGCGGTGGCGATGATGCAATTGGGGTTGGCTTGAATATAGTTATCTATCTTGATGTTCCAAGTCTTGGGCATGGTTGATCTAGCGATGAAATTAATAGGTTTTGACTAATGTATCTCTAATTATTATCGAATTCACTCAGAACAAGTTACTAAACTAGCCGAATTGTTGTCCCCAACGCAAAGAGTTATTTTTGTTAAAGTCCGTGAGCCGTCAGTCTGAGAACCTTGCTCAAATTCAATCAGCAGCAGCCTATTTCCCCAGCACAGCTACAGTATTTTCTTGTTTTTATCGAAGAAAGGCAGAGGGCAGAGGGCAGAAGGCAGAAGGGATTTATCCCAACTCTTCTTGCCCGATAGCGCAGCGTTAGCGACGCAGGAGCGTCACCGTCTGCGCGACTAGAAGGAGCAAGGGTTTAAGACCCCCACCAAATTGAAAATTTGGTGGCTCCTTTTCAGGAGGGGTTTGAATCCTATAAGTGAAAAGAACCTTCTGCCCTCTGCCTTCTGCCTTCTGCCTTCTTCAACGTACTGGTGTCGTTGTTTTTTGATTGCCTTCGGTTGGAGTTTGACCATTAGTTTTTTTCAACAGTCCAGGTATTATGTGATTCTCGGCACTAACAAAATTCTCTTCTCTACGTTTTGGGAATTTCAAAATTAGTCTCGCATCATCCATCACCAGCTTGGAGCCAACAAGTCGCACATCTAGTTCCCAAAAATCGCCTACACCTACCCCAAGTTCCGGCAGCAATCCTTCTATTTCGATGATGAATGG
>NZ_JBALEJ010000107.1:0-64109 GCF_036917975.1 Nostoc sp. | reverse complement strand
TTTCTTGCCATTCATACACCACATATTCTATGCGTTCTCTAGTTTACCTGAATATCTGACCTTCTCTAGCAAACTTTGCGGTTCTAGTTTTTTTTGGGGTTAATCAACAGAAGCGATCGCTCCGGCACTGGAAAAGTTGGGATGTTTAAATTCGTCGCTACTTATCTAAATTGGGAAGTTATGAATATGAATGAGACTGATACACCTTTAGCTGCGCCCGTAATTGGGCAATTTCAGTCGTCATATCTAGCACCATTGCCGCTCCGACTAAGTTTAGTCCCAAATCTCGACGCAAGCGTTGAATCTGAGCAATTCGCGCAATCTCGCGGGAATGCAGCAAATCACCGATGGGTTCGATTACGCCTAACTCAACATAAAACTTCACCAGCGTCATCGAAGTCTTAGTGATTAACGCAGCATATTCAAAGCTGTAAAGTTGCTCACCTTCGAGGGAAACCACGGTTTTTGAAAGGCTGAAAGTCATACAATTTTGGATTTTGGATTTTGGATTTTGGATTGACCCACAGATAAATCTAGGGGCTTGAGAATTTTAGATTTTGGATTTTCGATTTATTCCACAGATAAATCTGCTTGCTCTTTAACACTAAAGAAATATTGGTCATAATTTAATTTCCTCTAACTGGGTACGTGGGTTAAAGCTAGTATTTGCCTGGATTTTTTCGTAGTATTCTTGTTCGATCGCACTCAGGTTTTGCGGCGTGACAATCTGAAGTTTGGCAAATAAATCACCTCGTCCCCCTTTTGGCAATGTCCAGCCTTTGCCGCGCAGTCTGAGCGATTGCCCCGATCGCACCCCTTTGGGAATTTTCATTGTCACGCTACCATCGGGGGTAGGGACGCTGATTTCTGCCCCCAAAACCGCTTCATCGGGACGAATGGGAATGTCACAAAGGAGGTTATCGCCCTCAAATCGATAGAAGGGATGAGTTAAGACCTCGATAGTTAAATATAAATCGCCGCGCTGTTGAGAGAACGGACTAGGAAGACCTTTACCCTTGAGCCGAATTCGACTACCTGGTTTTGCACCTGCGGGAATACGGACGTTGATGGTTTCCTCGTCGAGTTGCAGCCGTTTCTGGACACCATGAAATGCTTCAGAAAATGTGAGGGCGATCGCAGCTTCTGTATCCGGTGCGGGAGCTTGAGAACGAAATCCCCCATTAAAATCATCAAAGCCACCACTAGGGGTTTTACCTCTCGATCGACCCAGCAAATCGTTGATAAACGAATCAAAATCGCCGTACTGATCGAAATCGCCTGTTGCACCATTAGTTCCGTTAGGTGGCGGTGCTTCAGTGTAACCAGGGTGATTCCAGTGCTGACCAAAGCGATCGTACTTCTGCCGCTTCTCTGGATCGGAGAGTACTTCATTCGCTTCATTTAGTTCTTTGAACTTTGTTTCTGCATCTTTGTCTCCAGGATTGAGGTCAGGATGATATTTGCGGGCAAGCTTGCGGTAAGCCCGTTTGATTTCTTCAGGGGTTGCGGTTTTGCTTACTCCCAAAATGGCATAGTAGTCTTTAAAATCTGTTGCAGTTGGCATCAGTTACCTCTTGATGAAAAGAAGTGAGGTTTAAAACCTCGCCCCTTGTGGGTGGCTTGATTCAATTGCGAATTGCGAATTGCGAATTGCGAATTGCGAATTGGTTTCATTGCGGGTTATTCTGCGGTGGGTAGTAAGTCTTCAACGACTGGCAACGGGTAAAGCTGATAGTGTGAGAGGAAATATAAATTCCTGCATAGGTCAGGCTGCGTTAGTCGTAACAGACTTTTTGATGTTTAATTGGTCTACCGATAGATTGCATCATCGATTGTGGCTCGGAAAAATTCGCCCTCTGACTCAAACCGCTCAGTGCCAAAGTACCATCCAATTCGCAGACGAGTCGGAATAGTGTAGCCAGAGAATGTGCGTTCTTCCTCCATAATTCCACCGAAGTCAATATAATGAAACTCAGAGCCATCAAGGTTATTCCAGCGTGGTAACTGAAAGGTTTTAAGCCGACCCGTTTGCTCGATGGTGAAATCTAGTTCGGCTCTCTCACCTTGCACTAAAAAACTAGAATGAAGATGGGATGAATCCGTTGTTCTCCATGACACATCATCACCACAAAACACAGATGGCAAACACACTGACTCAGACTGAAGACGACCAACCGCAGACCGCGTAATATCGGAACCAGTCGCGGTCATGACAGGGAAAATTCCTAAAAGCTTCCATTGCATTGCACCTACACCGTCTATAATTCGATCCGATCCCACAATTGGCAAACCGTTCATCCATGCCGTAGCACTCCAAATCAGTCCATGCTCCCAGCAAATGACTTGCTCTGCTTTGAATGGAATCCAACTTTTTAATTTGATTTCGCCGTGCATCTGCAATCTAACCGCAGATGCGATCGCAGTTCTAGGAGCGATCGCGTGTTCGAGATATCGTCTTGCTGCTTTTGGCAAGTGAGCGAATTCGTCTGAATGAAATACACGATCCTTAGATGTCGCTGAATCCCATAGCGTATTGAGAGAAATCTGTTTAGTCATCATTGCCTCAAGTATTTTTAATTCAGAATTTGATAAATTGTGATGATAAAAATAATTATGAAAATAGATGTATAGATCGACTTAGTATATTTGGCTAACCAACTTGGAAGATAAATATCAAAATTGTCATTTTGGGAATTTGAATATTTTCGGGCAAGCAGATTTAATGGGCAGTGTAATTGAAATGTTAATAGGGTTAGCCCTTCTATAAATACAAATCCATAACCCAATACGGTTCAGTTAAGGATAATCGTAGGTTGGGTGGAACGAAGTGAAACCCAACAAACCCGCGAAAATGTTGGGTTTCGTTCCTCCACCCAACCTACGCATCTGAGGGAGCTAAAATGTCTTTACTTTATTTCAAGTACCTACTTGTATTGGTGTTTTTAATTTTATTAATTTTGTCAGTATTCTTCATCTCATTGATTGAGTCTAATTAATAAATCTGGCTTTTGCTATCATCGTGACAGGCAATTGTTTGATTTCCTGAATGAATTGATTGAATACGATACAATATGTAACTAAAAATGCACAAGTCCATCATTTTTGTAGAAATTAATCAATTGGTCATTTCATCTCTTCGTTACAAAACAAGGCAAAAGTTAAAAGTTAAAAGGCAAAAGAAAGAAAAAGAAAAATGGTTTGAAAGCGAGTGCGTCTCCAAGAGTTGCCCCTAAATTTATGGAATGAAATAAAAACATTTATTTCGAGACGCGTAGCGCGTTCGCCTTTGGCGTCTCGTAGAGAGAAATAATACATCCTTAATCATTTCCCCTCAATTTATTTATGGGGATTATCTTTTTACTTTTTACTTTTTAACCTTACTTACAATTTTATTACTAACCATCTATAGCGGTTTCCATTCAGATATTTAGGTACTTCAACACGATATTTGGGTACTTCAACACGATATTTGAGTACTTCAACACGATATTTGAGTACTTCAACACGATATTTGAGTACTTCAACACGATATTTGAGTACTTCAACACGATATTTGGGTACTTCAACACGATATTTGAGTACTTCAAAACGATATTTGAGTACTTCAAAACGATATTTGGGTACTTCAAAACGATATTTGGGTACTTCAACACGATATTTGGGTACTTCAAAAAGATTGGTGGATAAATCCCGCACTGTGGTTTTTAACCTATTTCAAACTTCAGTCAAAATCAAGTCTTCTAGTTTGAATATGCTCATGGTGTTGCGGCACCGACAACATGGCTTCAATGTGAGGATTTGCCCATTCTGCGGCTATTTTCAGAAAATCAGGATCGTCATTGACACAATCGAGCCGTGTGTAAGTCACCGTTGGATATTGACGCTGCAAATATTGAATTGCATCTTCGACATCGAGAATAGTTTCATAATTATCTGTCACCCAGCCGAGGGGTTTAAATAGAATAGTTTGGGCACCTGCTGTAATCAAGCTTTTGGCGGCTTGTTTCAAATCGGGCTGTGACCAATTAATGAAAGGTGTGTCATGATTTACCCAGCCGATGGAGATTAGGGGATATTGATGCTGTAACTGTGCTTCCACGCCATCATAAAGGGCTTGTCCATCAATCTCCCCAGTTAATAGTCCTTGCGCTTTTTCTGGGCCACCGTGAACCGTTAAGACAATCCCAATCTGAGATTCAAAAAAGCGACCAACAAATAGCTGATTCAGAGTTTCCTTAATGCGACGCACCATTAAATCAATGTAGTCAGGCTCAGTCGCAAAGGCTGGAATATATCGAATTGCTTTGAAGGTCGAATGTTGAGGCTGATTTACAGATGCAGTTGCAGCAATCACTTCATTGACTTGCTCGACAGCTATTTTGCCCGTAAATGCAGAATCGACCACAAGCATTGGATAAATTAGCAAATTCTGAAACCCTTGCTCAATGATATTTGTTACAACTTCTTGCACAAAGGGTTGACAGAAATAAAATCCTTTGAACACTTGCACCTGATTTCCCCATTGGTGTTGTAACTCTTCTTCGATACCAAGACGTTGTTTTTCAAAAATCTCATTTTCGGGCGACATGAAATGATCGTGCTTGACTCCAAAATTGTACAAATCTTGAAGTGCGAGAAACCAACCAGCAAGAGGGTATAGCCATTCTGGAATGGGCACAAACTGAGATGCAATGTACTTAGTTGCAGCTTGGTTGTAAACACTCAGAGCGCGGTAAGATTGCACCTCACCATACCCTGCAAGCAAAACTGCAACGCGTTCGCTATTTTGGGTTCCGACGGGCTGCGTCGCTTGAGATTCGTGACTAATAATCATTGCTTTAAGCCTAAGTAGATTGTTTTCTAGAAGTACGCTGCAAACGAAGCCACATAAAAATTCCAGTAAAAAGTAATACGAGCAAGCCGAGAGCATTCAGGAAAGGATAAATTACTTCTAGATTAAGGATTCCAAAGTCTCCTTTGTGCCAATGTAATAACCAGTGAAACTCATCTTTTTTGCCTGCTAAATCAACAATCTGATAAACCGTTCCTGTAATGGTTGTCAGCAATAAAGGTAACAACATAATTGGCGCAAGCATGAGATGAAGATGGCGAATATCTTGAAAATATTGGCTGTTATTTTTGGCGGTTGTCATAAAATAATTCCCTTAATGCGCGGGCTGATGAAAAATGAGTTCAGGCTAAAAAATTACCACGAATGGAACGCCCGCATCTATGGCGTTTTTTCAATTGATGGGCTTCCATTACATGTGAGAACATCACCTAAAATGGCGATCGCTTGGCAATAAACAGCCTTTTGTTTAACATCATACACTCAGCCCGTTCAGCCATTTCTTTATACGTATTTTCTCTCCGCTAAAGTGTGCTATATTTTACTGTTTTCTCATGAACATCATTAGAATAGCGATCGCGGTTGTCCACCTAGAACTAACAACTTGCTCAATTTCAGGCTCAATAACTCTCATGCTGATCTCCTTTTAAATTTATATAAAAAATTTGATGGATCAATGTTGTACAAATTGTGGTATTAATTTGCGATTTCTGATAAGAATCTAGCCTTGGCTTAACCCAAGTTCTTCAATACTTTCAGCCTGCACTGTTTCAGGCTCAACTATTTCAGGCTCAACTGTTTCAGCCTGAACTGTTTCAGCCTGCACTGTTTCAGGCTCAACTGTTTCAGGCTCAACTGTTTCAGGCTCAACTGTTTCAGGCTCAACTGTTTCAGGCTCAACTGTTTCAGGTTCAACTGTTTCAGGTTCAACTGTTTCAGGTGGAACTATTTCAGGCTCAACTATTTCAGGCTCAACTGTTTCAGGCTCAACTGTTTCAGGCTCAACTGTTTCAGGCTCAACTGTTTCACCAGGGTTCCCGGCTCTATCCATACTTCCGCCCAAGAGGGGCTTTGCTTCTAAGATAAAAATATTTCCGCCAGGGAGTCTGCGATCGCGAATCATGAAGGCAGTGGTTGCCAAAGAGCCGATACCACCACTCAACAGATAAGCATTAAATTCCTTAACCATGTCAATTGACTCCCTGACGAGTTTAGTTTAACTAGCTTGTAGCTGGCAACGTCACTAATCCGAACCGCTATCATCACACCGCTTGAGTTCTGTCTCTTTTTCCTCGAATTGAGCTTTCAGTTTTGCCCGATACTCATCGAATTCTTGTTCTTTAGCGTCTAGTTTTGCTTTCGCTTCATTAAGTTGAGATTCAATCTCAATTTGATTTTTTTTCGTTGCAGATTGAATACTTTCCCTCAGCGATTTTACCCGTTCTTCAACCGCTTCTAAATTGTCATGAAGATTTTTGGTAAAGTTATCAATTGCAGTACTCATGATAATTAGCTCTAGTATGTTGAATTTATAAAACAGGAGTCAGGAGTCAGAATTCAAAATTCAGAATTCAGAATTCAGAATACTCTACCCATAAAGGGATAGAGTTTTAAGGCGAGAATATTTTAATTTTTTTCGCCCACCATTCCACTCGCTTTTAACCAATATTCATTACCCACTCGTACAGAATTCATACTGAATTCTGACTCCTGAGTTCTGAATTCTTCTTATAAAATATGGCTAGATCATCGTCAAGTTAAGATGTAATATCAGCTTGTTTTTTTTAGCCGTACATTTAATATTTACAAATTTGTCCCCATATAACCTCTACCTTTTGAACGTTTTAGTAGAAATTATACAATTCATACACTATTTAAACCATTTTAAAAAAATATTTCCTATTGTAATGAATTTCTATTTGATGCTTTTAATAAGACTTTCAGCACTATATTTAGACAACAATATTGCATTGTTTTACCGCAACTCTAAACCATAATTAACAATTCAAAATTCAAAATTCAAAATGACGCTCGCTGACTCGCTAACAAAATTCAAAATTAAAGAGATTCCAGACGGGGATTTAGCGAGAAACGCGGTCTTGGGGAAAGCCCAAGTGGAGCGATTTCTCAAGACAAACCCCGACTGAAATGGCTGCTACATGTAGATTGCAGGGTCTTAGGGAACTCCAAGAAATAAATTATCCAATATTGTGGGGTGGGCATCTTGCCCGCCATATAAGCTGGGCGGGCAAGATGCCCACCCCACAAGAGTTAATTGAATATTTTTTTATTTGTCAGTCCCTTAAACCCTTTAATTTACGATAAAGCGTATTCTAATTAGTCAGGAGTTTTTGGGCATAGGGAAGAAGTTACCAATGCCCACCAATGCCCCAAGCGATGGGGTGACTATCCCTCTACAGACACCAGGAGATGGAGTTTCCCGTCGCTTTCAATAAACAGATCCAGCAATCATCCCAGCAAGTAAAATAAAACCAATCCACACATTTTGCCGAAACATCTGACCATAAACAGGATTAGGTAAGTCTTGCTGTCTTAATCGTAGAGACTGCCAAATCCAAGCAATAGTAGCAACAGCGAGGCTAATCCAGAAGGCTAAGTGCAGATGTATAACTACGCCTAACCAAGCCAACAATAAGATTGTGCCAGCAAAGAAAATTCCAATAGCGAGAGGGGCATAATTCCCAAAAAATAGGGCGCTAGAATTAACACCAATGCGGCGATCGTCTTCCTTGTCGCTCATAGCGTAAACAGTATCAAATCCTAATGTCCACAGAACAGTTGCGCCCCAAAGTAACCAAGTTGGTTGAGAGATGGTTTGTGTGACTGCACTCCAGCTAATCAATACCCCAAAGCCCCAAGCGATGGAAAGTACCAGTTGTGGTACAGGAAATACCCGCTTTGCGCCTGGATAAAGCAGAATTATAGGCACTGCTGCCACACATAACCAGAAACTCAGGGGGTTAAGATAAAAGGCCAGGACTGCTGCACATGCTAGCGATACGATCGCAACTACAATCCCAACTTTCACAGATAAAGCACGAGAAGCGAGGGGGCGATCGCGTGTTCTCTCCACTTCTGGATCAATATCCCGATCCCACAAATCATTGACAACACACCCAGCCGCACTTGTGGCCAAAGTACCCAATATAATTACACCAACCAGAGGTAAGGGCGGTTTCCCCGAAGCTGCCAAAAACACAGCCCAAAGGGCAGGAATCATTAAAATTAACCGTCCTTCTGGTTTATGCCAGCGCAAAAGCCGGATAATTGTAAGCCAAGTTGGTGACTGGGGGCGTTCTGGCGTAGTTAACATAGTAGTTGGGAGTGGGGAGTGGGGAGTGGGGAGTGGGGTATGGGAAGTGCGGAGTGGGCATTGTGTATTTATGATTGCCTACTAAGAAAACTTTTCTCTAGTCCCTACTCCCTACTCCCCACTCCCTAGTTCACACATCTTTACATCTATAGAATAACTTTATTTGTTATTTGTAAATACATAACCGAAAGTGGCAACTTTAAATACCTTTAAATAGTCACTAGGTTAGAAGCAGTAGGGTGAATATACTTAGCTCAATTTTCCTTGAGCAAATTGAGTTTCGATTACTAAGTATTTTTTATTTACTCAGTAATCAGCTTCAAAAAGTGCGTTGTAATAAATATCAGTGCCAGCTACCCCGACATACCATCGTTTGCCATCATTTCTTAATAAAGAGAGAAACCTAGATGCTGAATTTAGTTTCGGCTAGCTGGGAGAGTGTTCCAACTCAACCACCTAAGCAACATCGGATTATTGCTGCCATTGACTTGGGAACAAATTCTCTACACATGGTAGTAGTCAAGATTGACCCCACACTACCAGCTTTCAGCATTATTGCCAGAGAAAAAGAAACTGTCAGACTTGGCGATCGCGATCTCACTACTGGGGAACTCAAACCGGAGATAATTAAAAAGGCGATCGCCGCTTGTGGACGTTTCCAAGAAGTTGCCAAAACTATCAACGCTGAAACTATCATTGCGGTGGCAACTAGTGCTGTGCGAGAAGCCCCCAATGGAAAAGATTTTTTGCACCAAATAGAAACGGAGTTAGGTTTAAGCGTTGACTTGATATCTGGTCAAGAAGAAGCGCGACGAATCTATCTTGGCGTACTATCGGGCATGGAATTTCACAACCAGCCCCATACCATTATTGACATTGGCGGTGGTTCCACAGAATTGATTTTGGGTGATAGTCAACAACCGCGTATTCTCACCAGTACAAAAGTTGGTGCAGTGCGACTCACTAGCGAGTTAATTACCACTGACCCCATCAGTAACACCGAGTTTCAGTACCTCCAAGCTTATGCACGCGGAATGTTGGAACGTTCTGTAGAAGAATTGTTAGCAAACCTAGAATTTGGGGAATCTCCGCGTTTGGTGGGTACTGCGGGTACAATTGAAACCCTGGCAATAATTCATGCACGAGAAAAGTCGGGTGTTATTCCTTCTACTCTCAATGGCTACCAGTTTAGTCTTAAAGACTTGCAAGAGTTAGTAAATCGCTTGCGGAAACTGAGTAATTCTGAAAGGGCTGACATACCTGGGATGCCAGATAAGCGGGCTGAAGTTATACTCGCGGGTGCAGTTATATTGCAGGAAGCAATGACCCTTTTGGGTACTGAATCGGTAACAGTTTGTGAGCGTTCTCTGAGAGAGGGCGTCATCGTAGACTGGATGCTAACCCACGGTTTAATTGAAGACAAACTGCGCTACCAAAGTTCAGTTCGGGAACGAAATGTTCTCAAACTCGCTAATAAATACCACATCAATTTAGAATACAGCGATCGCGTGGCAAAGTTTGCCGAGAGTTTATTTGATCAAACTCAAGGTATTCTACACCACTGGGGATCTGACGAGCGACAATTGCTGTGGTCAGCAGCAATATTACACAATTCCGGTCACTATATCAGCCATTCCTCTCACCATAAGCACTCTTACTATCTAATTCGCAATGGAGAATTACTCGGTTATACAGAAACCGAGATTGAAATCATCGCCAATTTAGCGCGTTATCATCGCAAATCGCCGCCCAAGAAAAAACATGAAAGTTACCAGAGTTTGCTGACTAAACACCAGCGACAAATGGTCAGTCAATTGAGTGCAATTTTAAGATTGGCAGTGGCGTTAGATAGACGACAAATTGGTGCGATCGCTCAAGTGCAATGTGAGTATTATCAACAACTTCGGCAGGTCAACTTGCTAATTTTCCCATCTAAACCTGATGATGATTGTGCTTTAGAACTCTGGAGTTTAGATTATAAAAAAGGAGTGTTTGAGGAAGAATTTGGAGTGAAATTAGTAGCGACTTTAGAAAAGTCTGGCGTTGCGAACTTGTCTTAGAAAGTAGGGTGCGTTATAGCTGTTCTCATTTACGTAAGGTACATCCGTAGGGGCACGGCCTGCCGTGCCCCTACACCTTGCGAAACGTTGTACCCCATCTGAACGGGAAATGCTATAGGCAGAATATAAAAGCTTGAGGTAAAAATCAGATTAAATTTATCTAGTAACAGTTCAAGGTGGTATAGTGAGCAAACAATACCACCTTGAAGAAAACTTTTTATTAGAATATCTATTTAATTTTGACATCCTGCTTAAGGATGAATTTATAATTTACTTAAGACGCATTTAAAAACAAAAAATAGTAATTATAATAGAGTTAACAATCTATTTTATATAGGTTATGTTGCTATTGGATATCTAAGCCGGGAAAACTTAGATATCCTTATATAAAATTTCAATAAAGCAGGCTCAATTGTTCGGTTTTATGCAATGGAGAATGCTCATACAGTTTTGCTTTACTAATGATAGAAATACGTTGGTATCGCGGTTCTCATTCACGTGAGGTACACCCGTAGGGGCAATACTCTGCGGGGAGCCGCTCCGCGTCTACATGAATTGCCCCTACAGCTGGCGATATAATTTAGTCTGTGGAAGGGATAGGGATGCAGAGGTAAGCGCAGAGAATTCGCTATAACACCTGAGTATTATTTCCTTCTCTCCAAGATGCTATGCGATCGCAAGCCCTACATAATTCGGTAAGATTGGGTAAAGCAACTTTTGCGCTTGTTAAACAAAGGCATCAGCAAACCCATGCAACTGAAACTCAGTGCATCTCGACTTCCCTTCGCCCCACTCCTGTTAATCGCCCCCTTTTTTCTATGGGGAACGGCAATGGTAGCCATGAAAGGAGTGATACCCCATACCACACCGCTATTCATGGCGGGAGTGCGTTTGATACCAGCAGGGGTGTTAATTCTGATTGCAGCAGCATTCATGGGTAAACCCCAGCCGAAAGGTTGGGCTGCATGGCTGTGGATTGCCTTATTTGCCCTAGTCGATGGGACGCTATTTCAAGGCTTTTTGGCAGAGGGATTAGTCAAAACCAGTGCAGGGTTAGGGTCTGTAATGATTGATTCACAACCCTTAGCTGTTGCATTGATGTCGTTGTGGTTATTCCAAGAACACATTGGTTTTTGGGGATGGCTGGGGCTAGGCTTGGGAGTCACAGGTATTAGTTTAATTGGTTTACCTGATGAGTGGATTTTACATTTTCTCGACTCAGGCGCAAATATTACAATAGGCAACTGGCAAGATTTGTTTGCTAGTGGTGAGTGGTTAATGTTGTTAGCAGCGCTATCAATGGCAGTGGGAACAGTTTTAATTCGGTTTGTGTGCCGATATGCTGACCCAGTAAGCGCTACGGGATGGCACATGATTTTGGGTGGATTGCCACTATGGGCAGTTTCATCAGTTGTGGAATCCCAGCAGTGGGAGAATCTAGGAGGATCTGATTTAGCAGCTTTGAGTTATGCTACCGTATTTGGCAGTGCGATCGCCTACGGTTTATTTTTCTACTTTGCCTCTAGTGGCAGTCTCACTAGTCTTAGTTCCCTCACCTTCCTCACGCCCGTCTTTGCGCTACTATTTGGCAATCTTTTTCTATCAGAAGTCCTTAGTCCGTTGCAGTGGATAGGAGTATTTCTCACTTTAATCAGCATCTATCTAATTAACCAACGTGATGCTTTAGCAGGACAAAACGACACCATTACCGTCGGCGAAATAGCTAATATACAGCAACCAGTTTTAGAAAAATCTGCTCAAAAATTGAACCCCATAAGTCTAGTAGTCAGAGAATCTGAACCAGAAACTTTACCCTAACTCGTTAAAATAATTCGTAATGACGCTCCTACGGACGCTCGATTACTCGCTAACGTAATTCGTAATTAAGTAGGAAGATGAAGGAGATGAGGGAGAACACCCAATCCCCAATCCCCAATCCCCAATCCCCAATCCCCAATCCCCAATCCCCAATCCCCAATCCCCAATCCCCAATCCCCAATCCCCAATCCCCAAAAATAACAGTTAACATTTGGTCATCAAGAAGCTATTGTGGTATCGAAGACTTCAAAAGCACGTTTAGGCTAAAACTTGCAATATGAGGCTATGCCGTTCCTCAATTCTGATATTTACCTGTTTTTCTTGTGTGGGTTTTTACCCAAGTCGCTCAAGTATAGCCACACCTAACCTAGCACCTAAAATTTTAGAACTTGCACAAGCGAGTTCGATAGTTACTGCTAGTCCGGCTGTTTTGAGATATGGTAGTCGAAAATCAGATGTGCAGAGACTACAAACCCAATTAAAGCAGTTGGGATACTACAGTGGTGCAGTAGATGGACAGTACACTACCAGTACGGAAATCTCTGTAGCTAAATTCCAGAAAGCAAAGGGTTTAAAAGTAGATGGTCTTACGGGTCTGGAGACTAGTAGAAAACTGCAAGCTGCTTTGGCTACCAAAAATCAGATTATCACCTCTCCAATATTTGCCTCTCCTATTGCAACTTCTAAACCAATTGCAAAACCCAAGCCAAGGGAGAGAGGTTTTGTCTGGTGGTTAATATTTGCCATCGGAGTTATGGGATGTATAGGCGCACTTTTTTACCTGCTGAGATGGTTTCGTCAGGTCAAACATGGCAATTTAACCAAAGTTCAAAAGTCCGAAATATCTAATACTAAAAGTTTAAGTGAAGCTAATAAACAACCGATGACACCATCCTCACCAGAGACTATAACTAACCCACAAATAATTACGCCACTACCTCCCCCACAATTGCTGCTACCAGAAAAAACTTCCCGTCTTGCTAAACTCAACATCGTTGACGAATTAATTCAAGACTTACGCAGTTCTGACCCCACGAAACGGCGCAAGGCTATTTGGGATTTGGGTCAGCAGGGAGATTCGCGGGCAATTCAACATCTAGTTGACCTGATGATTGATGCTGATTCTCAAGAAAGCAGTTTAATTTTGGCAGCTTTGGCAGAAATTGGTACTCGCATACTCAAACCGATGAACCGTGCTTTAGCAATTTCAATCCAAGACGAAAGCCCACAGGTGCGGCAAAATGCGATCCGTGACCTGACACGCGTTTATGACATGATGGGTCAAATGACTCAGATGTTGCGCCATGCACTGGAAGACCCAGACCCAGATGTGCAAGCAACAGCACGATATGCTTTAACTCAGATGAATCGAATGCGTGGCTTGCCAGAACAACAAAGTCTACCGGAAAATTCAGACAAAGATTCACCAGAATAGAATAGAAGTCATTCGATTTTAGATTTTAGATTTTAGATTTTTCCTTCAATCCAAAATTTAAGATTTGCTGAAAAAGCACCTTTGTTGCCACGTAAAATTTAAAATTGACAGTGGAGTAAGTTTAAATCTGCTGTCAGCCTAAAAATATTTTAACTGGATTTGGATATTGGTATTCGGGCCTGCGACTAAAAATGCTGCTTCGCTAAATTTGGGCGCTCTGGTGCGAATTTCTGGGTTGTTGGAAAATCCAAAGCCTTCCTTTGGTATACCTAGAATATTGCGATTAAGAATGCGGTCATTATTTTGATCGTGGAAGACAGCAACAGCGTAAATACCTGCTTTCAAGTTGTCAAAGGTAATTGTGAAGGGATTGTCAGTAATTTTGGTACACTGCTTTTGTAAGACGCGATCGCGATCGCTAGGAAATCCTTCACTGCTTGCAAATATACTTGCACAAACTTGTCCTTCTTTATTCCTCAAGCCATCTATTTCTACAGTAAGTTTGCCGTTAAAATTTGCCTTGGCACTAAATGACCATGCCAGATTTCCCAGAACTGCTAATAGTAGCAGACTAACTTTCAATTCTTTAACCATAAAATTTTCACAGAATAAAATAAGTTTTGCTGAAATTAAGTTTTCACCTGTATGAAGAGCGCGCAGACTCATCCTGACATTATTCAGTCAATACTTGCAAGCATCTAGCCATATTTCATCTCTTGGCACATCTGTAAATATAAATATTCTTTGGAAATATTATTCAGAAATTATTATATGTACTTTCTAAAACAGTCACGTCGCAACTCTTGGAGACGCTGCGCGTAGCAAGATCCCGAAAGGGGTACGCTCCGAATTCAAAATGACGCTCGTGACGCTCGTTCGCCCTTGGCGTCTCCCCTTGGGAGAAGACTCACTAACGCTTTTAGCGTCTCCCCTTCTCCCAAAGGGAGAGGCTAACGCTCTTAGCGTCTCCCCTTGGGAGAATCTTTTTGTTCCCAAAGAAAACAAAATTTTCTCAATCCCCAGCCCCAATCCCCTGTTGCATTTGTAGCTAGTCTGGGAATAATAAAGACTACTCATGCTGACACACACACCGCTAAACAAAAGCTGTTTAGCTTGATTTTAGAGATAAATTCGGGTATGAACCATCCTAGATTCTTAGATAACCCTGCGCCAAAACAAAACACGCAGCAGCAAAACTTCTGTCTAGCGTTTCTGCATCAGATAATCAATGGCATATCTGACCCAATTTTTGTCAAAGACCGTCAACATCGCTGGGTATTACTTAACGATACCTACTGTGATTTTGTCGGTTATAGCCGAGAAGAATTAATTGGTAAGTCAGACTATGATTTTTTGCCGCAAACGGAAGCTGATGTGTTTCGGGAAAGAGATGAACTGGTTTTCACCACAAATATTACTAATGAGAACCAGGATATTTTTACTGATGCTCAGGGTATAATCCATCTCATCTCTACAAAAAAGTCTTGCTTTGAGGATGAGACTGGTAATAAATTTCTGGTGGGTAGTATTCGAGACATCATTTTACAGAATGAAGTCGGTGAAATTCTCGGTGTGAGTGGCAGAGCTAGTAATGTTACTGAACAAATACAAAATAGTGAGGCACTTCGGGAAACCCTCGAAGAACTCCAGATAGTTGAAGAAGAACTGCGCCAACAAAACGAAAAATTAGCGATCGCTCACGAAACGGCGGAATTAGAGCGGCAGCGTTACCAGGATTTGTTTGATTTGGCCCCAGATGCTTACTTGGTGACTGATGTCGTCGGCATCATCAAGGAGGCTAACTATGTAAGTGGAGCCTTACTGTCTGTGAGACAAAACTATCTCATCGGTAAACCATTCATCCTCTTTGTCGCTGAAGCAGACCACCAAACTGTCATGGCCAAATTGGCAAATTTGCAGCAGGTGCAGGATTGGGAAGTCCATCTAAAGTTACGAGTAGGTACAGTTTTCCCTGCTAGTATCAAAATGGTTGCTATGTATGATTCACAGGGTCAGCAGGTCGGCTGGCGTTGGTTGCTTCGAGACATCAGCGAACAGCAAGCTATGTTGCGCTTACGCCAACAAGCAGAGAAAAACCTACACCGCACTAATGCTTTACTCCAAGCTCAACAAGAAGCTTCCATCAACGGAATTCTAATTATTGATGAAAATCGAACAGTTATATCATCCAATCAGAAATTCTCCCAGTTATGGCAAATTCCTGCCGCACTACTCCAAACACGCGATGCTCGTCAAATTATGACATGGGTGCTAGACCAACTAGTAAATCCAGACGAATTTATCGCTAAAACAGAATATCTTTACCAGCATCCAGAAAAAAGCAGCCGTGATGAAATTTTCCTGAAGTCTGGAAAGATTTTTGAACGCTATTCTGTACCCGTGCATAAACAGCTAGGGGCTTGTGATGACATATCACCTTTAGGAGACTATTACGGTAGAATTTGGTATTACCGCGACATTACCGAATACAAGCAAGCAGAGGCAGAACTCAGGGCTTCACAGCAAAAACTAGCATTGCTGATTGAGCAAACACCTTTAGCCATTATTGAATGGAATACCAAATTTGAGGTTCAGACATGGAATCGGGCGGCAGAAAAAATCTTTGGATACACCACAGAGGAAATGCTGGGGAATTGTTTTGAGGTCATAATACCTGAAAATGCCAAAAAGCACGTAAATGAGATTATCACCGCCCTGCTAACGCAACGCGGAGGAAGCTTTAGTATTAATGAAAACATCACTAAAGATGGCAAAGTAATAGTTGGTGAGTGGTATAACAATCCGTTAGTGGCTCCTGATGGGCAGGTGATTGGCGTTGCTTCAATGGTGTTAGACATCACAGAACGCAAACGCGCCGAAGAGGAACAACAAAAATTTGTCGCCTTGATTGAAAACAGCAGTGACTTTATTGGCATTTCTTCAATGGAAGGGCAAGTTACTTATGTAAACCCAGCCGGACTCAAAATGTTGGGACTTAGTAACTTGGAAGCAGCCAAAACAAAGTCAATAGTTGATTTTCATTCACCAGAAGCTGTTGACGAGTTTCAGCAACAAATTATTCCTTTGATGTTCCAACATGGTTTCTGGCAAGGCGAGTTTCGCCATAGACATTTTCAAACAGGTATAGAAATTCCCACTGATTGCAGCCTGTTTATAGTTAAACATCCTGAAACAGGAGAGCCTTTTTGTCAGGTAGCTGTTGCTAGAGATATTACAGAACGTAAACAAGCCAAAGAAGCTCTCTTAAAGTCAGAAGCACAACTCCGACAACAAGCCGAAGAACTTAAAGTTGCACTCCGGGAACTTCAACATACCCAGACTCACTTAATTCAAAGTGAAAAGATGTCCAGCTTGGGGCAACTAGTCGCAGGAGTGGCACATGAAATCAACAACCCGGTCAATTTTATCTATGGCAACCTCACGCCTGCCCAGGAATACACCCAAGATTTATTTTTACTTTTAGAACTCTACCAAAGTCATTATCCTAAACCTGTACCAGAAATTGAGGATTTTGTAGAACTAATCGAACTGGAATTTTTGAAATTAGATTTGCCACAAATAATCAACTCAATGAAAGGTGGGGCCAACCGGATTCGAGAGATTGTGCTTTCCCTGCGAACTTTTTCGCGCTTGGATGAAGCCGAAATGAAAGCTGTTGATATTCATGAAGGAATCGACAGCACTCTGATGATTTTGCAAAGCCGCCTCCAGGGTAATGACCAATGCCCAACAATTAAAATCATCAAAGAGTATGGCGAACTACCCCTGGTTGAATGTTACGCTGGGCAGCTAAATCAAGTATTCATGAATATTTTGACAAATGCGATCGATGCTTTAGAAGAGGGAGTGGGGAATAGGTATGAGGGAGACAAGGGGGATGAGGAAGACAAGGGGAATAAACAATGCCCAATGCCCAATGCCCAATGCCCAATTCCAACAATTTACATTTGCAGCCAACTACAAGAGCCAAATCTGGTAATAATTAAGATTGCCGACAATGGATTAGGAATAACAGAAGATGTTCAGAAGCAACTATTTAATCCTTTCTTTACCACCAAGCCCATCGGCAAAGGTACAGGGATGGGACTTGCCATCAGCTATCAGATTGTCACACAAAGACATGGCGGTTTCTTAGAATGTATTTCGCAGCCAGGACAAGGCGCTGAGTTTGTGATTAAGATTCCCTTGAGCCAGGATACTTAAGAACTGGAGTTTGGACTAATTTGGATTCAACCAGCAATTAAGAGAATAGCAAGACAAGGTTACCCAACTTCCTGGAGAAACTGAGTCAAGTTGAATCATGAGAAAATCAGCCGAAACTAAGCAGCAGTTGAGTCAGCTTTGTTAAGTGATTCTTCGGCTTTAGCTTTTTTAGATGCGCGTTTTTTGACAGTGGGATAAGTTGGAGGAGAGGGTGGTCGATGCCCTGGGGTGCGACCAGATGATTTCCCACGGGTTTTGGGAGGAACAGACCGAGTGCCAATAGCAGCCAAAATGAGGGGAAATGCTTGTGCCACACGCCCTGGAGATAGTTTATCTTGAGTTGATTGCCTTGGCGCTAGCCTCTCCCTTTGGGAGAAGGCAATGGGGAATCAATACAGGCAACTCTTGCGAACCAGAGTTGCCAAGTTAGCAGGGGCATCAGGTCACTCCATCTTTTGGATCTTCCACTGTCAAAGTCTCATCTGTCTCTGGCCATGTTTAGGGGTCGTTGAGCTTAAACTTGTTACCATGCTTACGTGGCGCACCTCTACCCTGATAAGCACCAGGTTTACCCCATAGGTGTAAAATAGAAGCTAAGTTATTTTATATTTACCACCCTTAGAAGGATTCAGCCAATCGCAAGCATAACCTTTGGTTTCGGCTAAAAATTGGTTCCAGGGTATCGGTTTGACAGCATCCTTGCTTTCGTAGACGATTTTGAATAAACCATCGTCTCTGACTTCTCCAATCCGCACGAACTTAGATAGGTGGTGATTGACGTTTATAGTGACTTTGCCTTCAGGCGCATCGAAACTTTGACCGTAAGCCACAGCTTTCACCTTTTCGAGATGATCAGCCGTTTTCGCTTTCTCAACCGCTTGCTTCCAGAGATATACCATAATGTAAGCGGCTTCCATCGGGTCGTTCACAACGCGATCCGATCCATATTTCGCCTTGAACGCTTGCACAAACTTTTCGCTTGCAGGGGTTTTCACGGTTTGAAAATAATTCCAAGCTGCGTAGTGACCCAAAAGATAGTCAATTCCAATCGCTTTGACTTCTTCTTCCGCAATGCTGACAGACATAGAAGGATATTTATCGGGATGTAAACCAGAGGCTTGTAATTCCCTAAAAAATGCAATGTTAGTATCTCCATTTAAGGTATTGTAGATAACACCTCCATTTGGTAAAGCTTGCTTAATTTTAGCGATCGCAGGCTGGACATCGTTACTGCCCAGAGGAATGTAATCTTCGCCAACGCTTTTACCCCCATTAGCTTTCAGTTGCGCCTTAATGATACTGTTAGCAGTACGTGGAAAAACGTAGTCAGAACCAATGAGAAAGAATTCTTTGCCTTTATGCTTGAGCAACCAATCAACCGAAGGTTCAATCTGCTGGTTAGGAGCGGCTCCCATGTAGAAGATGTTGCTAGAACACTCTTGCCCTTCATACTGCAATGGATACCATAGCAAGTTATTGTTTGACTCGAATATCGGAAGTACAGCTTTGCGGCTTGCCGAAGTCCAGCAACCAAATACCGTCGCTACTTTGTCTTGTTCAATCAGCTTCTTCGCTTTCTTCGCAAAGGTAGCAGGGTCAGAGTTCCCGTCTTCTACAATTGCTTCGACTTGTTTACCTAGCACACCACCAGCTTGATTAATCTCTTCAATTGCTAATCGTTCGGCATCAACAACACTCTTCTCACTAATTGCCAAACTGCCGCTAAGTGAGTGTAAAATCCCAACTTTGATCGTCTCTCCAAAACTAGTAAATGCTAACAGAGAAGTTTTCCGACTACTGCTTGTAGAAGGTTTGCTGCTACAAGCTTTCAGAAATAGACCAGAAGCCACAATGGAGCCAAAAATAATCAACTTCCGCCGACCGAACAATTTTGTCATAAATTGGTGTTATCTAGCTTGTAGAAGAATTCAGCCGGGATATCTCCAAGATGGGAGACTACGTATTTAACTTGATCTACTCATGTTATAAATTTACCAAATCCTGCCACTTGTTTGATAATATTTGACTGGTTTTACTATTTGGCAATATTCGTCATCTGATTAATTATGGAGGCTATTGAATGAGAATTCCTAAAACTTTTAATATGTTGATCATAATGCTTCTCTCCTTAGCGGTTGTGGTTCTGGCAGCGTTAACTATTCCTGTAGTTCTGAATCTGCCACGGGCAATGGCGCAGGATGAAGATGCCAAAACTGCACAAGGATGTACAGATGCAACCTTAAGAGGCGCTTATGCCTACGAGATTATAGGTCAAGATGGCACTACGGCTCCCTTCCTTCCTTTTGCTGCGGTGAGAATAGTCCAATTTGATGGCAAGGGTAATTTGCAAGGGAGTGGCTTCCGTGTTTTAGCAGGTAATACTGCACAGACTAAGGTTACAGGTACTTACAAAGTTGAGCATGATTGCACAGTCAATTTTGACATTGGGGTCTTTAAACTTGATGGCACCAAAGTCGATCAAGATACTCTATTTGGTGTGATTGTTGAGCAGGGAGAGAAAGTTCGCGCACTGATCACAAAAACTGATATTCCTGGGACTAACTCTGCTCTATTTGAACGAGTAAAGATCCGTAAGTAGATTGATGAGCCGCTTTCAATATTGCCAGGACTGAGGCAAATAATAGCTGAAACCCTGATTTTTAGCTGTAGGGGCAATTCATAAATTGCCTCTATAGCGTGTAGTTTTGTATAAGTCCTAATTACGATCGCCAGTTAATTATTTCTTATACTCCAAGTGATCTCAAAGGTTCCAATTCACAGTGAAGAAAAACAAAACAATACCAGCCATGCACCCGACATATAAGAAAGGATAAATTTTACGGAAGGTTACATTGATTCGTTTATATAGCATTTCTTGTTTTGTTTCATTTAAATAGACGATCGTACTAGACGTGATTAAACTTAAGAGCAGGGCGAAAACGGTAATACCAAAAACTGCATCGGTCAAAGTAATGTAATTTACAGCCGGAATTTCTTTGGCTAGACTTAGTTTGAGAGCGATTGTCGTCAGGATTAGCGTTAACGTCCCACCCAATCGCGGAGAGGCATAAGAGGCAGTTTTGGCTGGGTCAATCCAGGTTACAGCAGCAGAAGCAACAAAAATGATAAATAGCGGCAGAAAAAAGTTGAAAATGATGTATTGCGGTTTATGCTGAACGTCAATCGATACAACTATTTCTGGAAAACCGAGTTTGGAATCAAGACGATTAAGACCTTGCGTGCGAGCATCAATATTTTTAATTAACCAGCGTCCAATAATCTGCTTTGATGGGTCTGGGGAAGGAAATTTAAACTCTTGGAGATCGAATGTGACATTACTGCGATCGTCAAGGGCAGAATCAATAGCTAGGGTGAGTGTTTCGTTACAGAAGGGAAAAGTGTGGACATCTGCATCAAATTTCACAATATCATTAAACTGTTCGTATACTCTCACCCAACCGTTTGGAGCAACATAGACTGAGCGATTTTGTATTTCTCGTGGCTGAATTTCATGACCAATTGTGAAACTTGGTGACCAGATTTTTCCCAAAATAGACTTGACATCATCACCATTAAATTTTAATGAAGCATTTGTTTCTTTACTATTGGGGGTGAAACCCAATCGACCATCTTGCCATTCTAGAAGGACTTCCGCTGCTATATTGTATGTTTTGTCAGGCAGGCTAATTTGAGATATGGTGTTTAACGCCACATAAACGAAAACAATCGTTGGTTTATAAGGACTGGGTTGGCGCGTCGAATTTGATAGTTCAGCTTGCAAAAAATTATCTGCTGGTTTTGTTTGAGCAAACTGTTCAGTGATTTGGCTGACAATCTCCACTTCTGACTTTGAATTTGATAAAGCAATACGATTCCCCCCTTCCATATTCAATGCATAGGCTTGGTGGGTATAAGCAATGATACACCATACTATTGTTAGGACGCAGACTAATATAAATTGGCAAAATACAAGTCTTTTCATTTCTAATAAATAACTACATACTGACTACTATTTGGGAACCATTCAGGGTGTGTGATAAGCAGAAAATTGAGATACTAAACAAGTCTTGAATTGCACTTTGTACCATGCGTTGCTATGACAATAGTTGACTTCATATTATATAATAGTCAATCAAAGATTATATAATGGTTAACCGCAGATTATGCAATTTTTGCGCCCTATACGGTTAATTTGTCCGGACAGTCGAAATTCTCTGGCAGTATAAAGGGGAGCGCCTACCAGTTTAACTTTTTACTTTTGCTTTGTTCGGTCAGCTAAATACTTCCACTGCTTCAGGAACTTTCATTTGGTCGAGAATTCCCCAAATTTCCTGTAACATCGGCTCTAATCCGGTGCGAGTAACTGCTGAAATCACAAAAACCGGGGCGTAGGAGAGATGATTTAGTTGGGTGGCTAACGCCTCCAAATCGACAGTTTCCCGATCGACTGCATCAATTTTATTCAGTGCCAAAATTTGCGGACGTTCTGCTAAACCCTGTCCATAAGCTTTTAATTCTTCCTTGATTGTGTTGTAATCTCTAACCACATCATCACTAGTGGCATCAATCAAGTGAAGTAGCACCTGTGTCCGTTCGATATGGCGCAAGAAATCATGCCCCAGCCCAGCCCCGTGAGCCGCTCCTGCAATTAGTCCGGGAATGTCGGCGAAAACAGTACCATCGCCAGTAGGTTTCCGCACTACACCCAAATTCGGGATTAGGGTTGTGAAGGGGTAGTCTGCAATTTTTGGTCGTGCTGCTGATAAAGATGAAATTAGAGTAGATTTACCAGCGTTTGGTAAGCCAATAATCCCCACTTCTGCCAAAAGTTTTAATTCTAGGCGCAGCTGCTTTATTTCCCCTGGTAATCCGGGGAGGGCATATTCTGGGGCGCGGTTACGGTTACTCAAGAAATACTGATTTCCTAGTCCGCCTTTACCACCTTGGGCAATCAGTAAAGTCTGCTGAGGTTCAATTAAATCCCCCAGCAATTCACCAGTTTCAGCATCATAAATGGTTGTACCGCAGGGAACTTCGATCATTAAATCCTTTCCTGCGGCTCCAGTGCAGTTTTTTGGCCCGCCACGAGTACCTTTTTCTGCCTGAAAATGATGATTATATCTGAAGTCCAGCAAGGTTTGTAGGTTTTCATCGGCAACGAAAAATACCGAACCGCCTCGCCCCCCATTACCACCAGAGGGGCCACCAGTGGGCACGTACTTCTCTCGCCGGAAGGCGACAATACCATCGCCACCTTTGCCAGCTTCAACTTCAATTTTTGCTTGGTCGATAAATTGCATACTTAAATAAGAGTGAGGAGTTAGGAATTGGGAGTTAAAAATTATAACTCCTCACTCTCCACTTTAACTAAATATATGCTGAAATATCTTCACCACATTTGTCTGCTAGATAAGAGAGGGCACGAAAACGTAAGCCTACCATCTGCTCATACAAGGGGTTAATTTTACACATCGGTGGGATATGCACAATCTTGCGTCCAAATAAGATGACATCCCGCTCAAAGGGACATTGGGAGGGAATCATTTTACACAAAAAGCGCGCTACTCTTGGGTCTTGGATATCTAACCTATCAAGCCAGTCACGCAGGGGGTGTAGTGCATTTATTTGACGCTTTGTAAGTCCAGTTGTGGGGGTGATTTGCTCTGGGTGTTCTAGGGTGTGGCGAAGGGCTTCCAGGAAATTCTCTGGCTGTTCTAAGGCTTGGCAGAACTGTTGCAGAACTTGATCTTCGCTGGGAGAATAAGTACCATCTGCGATCGCTACCATCACTGCTGTCCTTAAAAAATTTTCCGATGCTGGCGTGCCTTTACCCAACACTGCGGCTAATTCTTCTGGCGTAATTACCTCTAGTGAGTCCCATTTAATCCCAAGAGCTAATTCATCTTTAGTGATGCTGGCAATTAATTCCTGTTCTTGATCGTCAAAATTACCATCTGCCCAAGCAATGGTTAGCAGTCCACGCAACCAAGCGGCAATCTGTTCGCTGCTGTAGGGGGATTGAACGGTACTTGTCATAAACTCACGTCTCAAGCTTTCCTCAGTCACTACTACGCTACCCTAACCAGTGACTATGAAGGTAGTGGGAGGAGCAGAGAAAATTCACAATTCAAAAATAAATAAGATTCAAAACTGGAATTTGCGTTACACAATGATGGAAGTTTGTCAGGATACAAATCTGCTTGTTACTTCCTCCTCTATTGCAATCCTATCTGATTTTCACGAATGATTTAGGATTGCTATATTAGGTTAATTCTCAGCAATTAAGGTATACATAATGTTTTTCTTTGGCATTGAGCATGAAGTCGCTTTCTTAAATAAAGAAGGAAAATTTGCTGATTTTTCCCATATAAAATTTGCTGAGTTAAATCAAATTATTGAAAGGCTACCTATATACCCCAGCGACTATCCTCAATTACGTGTTGGTGATGCAGGAATTAAGATGAAGAGATGGTATATTGAGGGATTTGAAAGATTTGCAGATTCCGATGAGGTGATAGACTGTCATGTTAAAGGTATTGAAATTAGAACAACTATCCATTCTCATATTCAAGGTGCTATTACTGAATTATCAGAAAGTTTTCGCTTACTACGTGAAGTTGCTGCTGACTTTGGGTTATCACCAGTTTTGGTTAGTTTCAATCCCTACAATCCAGCCTTTGAGCCTCAACCACCGTTAAATAATTATGAAATCAAACAGCTAGAAGCCTATCCTGACGAACAAACTGCTAATATTCACATGGTATCTTATGGGCCAGATTTAAATATTTCAGTGGCAGATTTGTCTATAGAAAGTGTGATTGATATTGGTAGAAAGTTAACTTATTACAGCCCATATATTGTCCCTTTTAGTTATAGTTCTCCTTTTTATCAGGGAGGTTTATGGGATGGTTTATCAGTGCGAACATTTATCAGAACTGGAAAAAGACCAGCAACTTTAGTTTTTGTTCAGAAACAGGAACAACTGATTAAGAGCATACCTTCTTTGACAAAAATCGCCCGCATTCCAGCTGAAGTAGGACGTATTGAATTTAAGGCTTGTGATAGTTGTGATGATTTTTTAATCTATGCGGCTTTGCTGACATTATTGAAAGGCTTGGTTTTAGATGAAACTTTGCTGGGTAGAGCAACTGTACCTGATGCTGCATTACATCAACTTTCTGCAAAAGAAGGCTTTGACAACGAGGATATTTTCGCAAATGCGACAAAAGTCTTACAAGCAGTCGAAGTCGCTTTGGGAGATGATTCAGATATTCATTATTTAACACCACTAAAAGTGCTATTGGCAAAGCGAAAAACAAGATCCCATGAATTAATAGAAATGTTCCATCGCGTAAGTTCAATAGAAGAGGTAATAAGGCAGACTTATCAACTTTAAAGGAAAGTATTTTTTGTATAAAATAATACTTTAGAAAAAGTGTCTCAGGTGCATATTCCTTAAAGCAATAGGTTTGGGTTAAGGATTTTTAGTACTGATTTTAGACTTTTAGAGACGCAAAGCTTCGCCCTATCAAGCTAACGCGTCTCTAGGAGGGATTTTGGGTTTAACTGAACCGTATTAATCCAAAAAAGTTCGTTGATTGGATAAAGTTGAGCTAACTGAACATCAATAGCAGAGCCATTAAAGATTAAGTCGATATACCTAGAGATTGATTTTATTACAACTAAAGATGTAGTAAACTTCATTCTAGAGATTGATGCAGACATTAGCATTCTCAAAGTAGAAGTATAAACATGGAACCTGAAAAGAAAAGCTTAAATTTGAACTTCAGGTTCATTTTCAAGAACTTCTAGATTGAAGCGCAGCTGACAATATTTATTATTGCTCAAATTGCTAAATAAAGGTATGTGCTTCGCTCTTTCGGTGAAAGTTCTGCGTTGTTAAAGCTGTTAACGAGGATTTCAAATGAAGACTATTGCTTCTGTTTTATCTATTTTCCGTCCAGTACGTTTTCTAGTCGTGGCTTTTACTTGTGCCCTAATATTATTCTCTAATGCTTTTCCTGCTTTTGCAATCGATAGCTACCAAAGTAAGCCTACCGAAGGTACTACACAATTACTTGATATTCAGCGCAAAACTGACGAAGCTGCTAAAGAACCACCAGCGGGACTGGAAAAGGTTCAAAAGGAGTCTAACAAAGGACTTAATGAGGTTCAGGGAGATGCTGATATTGACCAGCAAAAGAATCCTGGAAATTCGCAGACCGCAAACTCAGTAGAAGAAAATGTAAAGAATTTGTTGGATAAAGTTACAGGTAAGAAATAGAGTTAATACCTTGGTAATTTGTCGGTAGTAATGGGTGATTGCGTAAAAGCGATCGCCCATTATTATTTGTTAGACACTTAGGGAAAATATTATAGATACTTTGGGGAGTTTTGCTTACAACTGTCTTATTCGACTACTATATTAATAAGCTGTTACGTATATAACTTGCATTATCACGGCGCTCATGTTGCCCACCCCACAATCATATTGAAAAAATATTAGTGCAAATTAAAGGCGCAACAGCTTATCACGATTATTTGAAAAAAAAATAAATACATCTATCTTAATTGTTAAAATTGCCATTATCTGAATAGTACTAATACAACACGGCGTAAATAAGCTACCCATTCAAAATCTATGAAATGCTTACGCTGTATTGTTTTTGAATTTTAAATTTTAAATTTTGCCTTGCGGTACTACCTATTAAGACATAGGTACAACTATGTAATGTGATATTTAATTTAAACTCATAATGCTTCCTTTGGTTGATGTGGATTAGGTAGAAAATTTGGGAAGTTAATAAATAAGTTTGCTTAGGGATGAAAAATAATGCGCTCGATAAACATTGGTTTGACCGACGAACAGCGTCAAGGTGTAATTAATCTGTTAAATCAAGATTTGGCAGATGCCTATTTATTGCTGGTGAAAACCAAAAAGTACCACTGGGATGTCGTTGGCCCTCAGTTCCGCTCTTTGCACCAGCTTTGGGAAGAACACTACCAAAAGTTGACTCTAAATATTGATGCCTTGGCAGAGCGGATTCGTGCTTTGGGCGGTTATCCAGTTGGCACTTTAGAGGGATTTCTCAAGCTTGCTACCCTCAAGGAACATGCTGGTAATGTTCCCACAGCTACGGGCATGGTAGCTAATCTAGTGGATGACCACGAGCAGGTTATTCGTAACTTGAGAGATCATGTAGATCAGTCTGGTGACAAGTTTCACGATCAAGGAACTGCTGACTTCTTAACTGGACTGCTGGAACAGCATGAGGAGATTGCTTGGATGCTGCGTTCATTTATTGAAGGCGAAGCATTAGATCCAGATGGTAGAAAGCCAGCAGCAAAGGCTAAGACTCCTGTAGGTGTATAGCTTTTAACTGAGGAATGTCTGACTGTGAAATTAGTTGAGGGAGGATTGATTTTTCCCTCAACGAAAATCGGCGGGAATCTCATACCTTCAAGAGGGGTGTCTGGGATAGCCGCCCGCCGATTTAGTCATTAGACATCTGGTGAAAATGAATGTAGAGACGTAGCAGTGCTACGTCTCTACAAGGATTCTGGGTAACGCATATTTAATTTCTGGAGATGTCTATTAGCTTCAGACAAGAGACGCGATAAATCGCCGTCTCTACAAGAATTAGTCTTTCTTATTGATGGCAATTCATCGCATCTTTGTGATTTATAGTTTTCATTAAAAAACCTTAGCCGAAGCGTATTTAAGCTACATCTACGCATTCACAGCCTGGTTCCAGTACATCATCGTAGTATTCGTAGTTACTAATCCCCAGCGACACTTGGGGATACACCTCAATATTTCGCTCATATCCTTTGCCCAGCTGCTTGGGTACTTGACAATAGGATTCAAATGGCTCTGACGAGTTTTGCGGGCTGTTCATTTCAGCTTCAGCCCAAAGCTCTCTTCCTTGATCCGGTGTCAGGATAATGGTCATAGTTAATGATAATGATAAATTTTATGATTAACTATAGCTTGGTATGACGTTAGCAAAGCTTACGGTCGGTATCGTTCATGGCAGGCAGTTTTCAGTTACCACATAAGCCACGCGTAGGCGTAGCCAGCCGTAGACATGGCCAGTTCACATAATTATTGCTAATTTATCGCAATAATGGAAATTATTTGTTAGATTATTTCTATACCTCCAACATCAGCTTTTCTTGTGGGAGATTCATTCTCCCGCATATTTTTTTAACCAATAATTAATTTAAATTATGAGTGAATGTCCTTGCTGTAATGGAATACTACTAAGACACATTCGTAGTGGTAAAATTTATTGGTTTTGTGTCGATTGTCGGCAGGAAATGCCACATATAAGTTCGGTGGTTCATCATAAATCCCTATCTGCCACAGTGCATTAGACGTAGACGTAGGTTGGGTGGAGCGGAGCGCAACCCAACATATATCGCAATACTGCGTAGGTTTTGGAATTTCTTGGTTGAGGCAAGCAGGGGGAGCAGGGGGAGAAATGGGTGCTGGCGTTGAGTTTTGCCTCCCCTGCTTATCCGAGCAGTATTGACATATATCGGGAGCATCCAAAATGTGTAAAAATATATTTTTTCATTGCGTACTCCTTCGGGGAACCCGTAGGCTACGTAATGAAATGGAGCCTTCGCGTAGCGTCTCTAAGAGTTGCAATCGTAAGGTCTAGGTGTTGCGATTGCTTCTCTTCTCTACGAGAGGCTGCGCCCTAAGCGTAGCTATGCCGCAGGCTTTACGAGACGCTCCGCGAACATTCCGCTTTGCTTCATACCCAACTCTTGGAGAGGCTATGCCAACGGGAACGCCAGGGGCGAACGCAATTGTTCAGAGAGTATTCGCCTTTGAGGGAAAATTTTTAGATTTACTGAAATTATGTAAAAATTGGAGTTCAGATGCAGTGAGGTCGCGCCATTGACCCAATTGTAGGTCATCTAATTTTAGGTGAGCTATGCTGACCCTGACCAGTCGCAAAGTCGGAAACCCTACAGCCGCAGTCATCCGCCGTACTTGGCGGTTTTTTCCCTCTGTCAAAGTCATTTCTAGCCAAGCTGTCGGTATATTTTTGCGAAATCTAATTGGTGGTATGCGTTCAGTTAACTGTGGTTCTTCGGGTAAAAGCCTAACTTCTGCTGGTTGAGTGCGGTAATCTTGAATTTCCACACCTGTTTGCAACCTTTGGATAGCAGAAGCATCTGGAATTCGCTCTACTTGTACCCAGTAAGTACGTTTATGACCAAAACGCGGATGGGCGAGGCGATGTTGCAATTGTCCATCGTTTGTTAACAGTAGCAATCCTTCACTATCCCAGTCTAAACGTCCTACAGGATAGACATCAGGCAGATCAATATAGTCTTTGAGGGTGCTGTGGGTGGGAGCATCTTTTGTAAATTGGCTAAGAACGCCATAAGGTTTGTAAAAAATAATATATCGGTAGTGATTAGTCATTAGTGATTAGTCATTTGTCATTTGTCATTAGTCATTTGTCATTGGGCATTGGGGACTAGGTAATAATCAATAGTTTTTCTTCCCCTCCTCCCCTGCCTCCCCTGCCTCCCCTACTCCCTTTCTCCACTTTCCATAACATGAGTTTTGCTGGGCAAAATTATCCAAGGATTTGGGCATCCTAATAAAAACGATATAGTGAAGGGTTGATTATGCCAAGTTCTAAAATGTGCCGGCGGTCTTTTTTGTTTTTAGGAGGTGCTGTCTTGGCACAAGGATTAACATTGGCACTCCCCGCAACCGCTCAAACTGTACAGGTGAAGAGGGGTAAGGTAAATGGTTTCTCTTTTTATCAAACTATTATTGACCTTACTGATCCCAAAACTTTCATTACTATTGGTTTGGCGAATAATGCAACTTTGGCTAATACTAATCAAAAAACTAGTGGTGATGAAGAATTTAACAACCTAGTGGCTCGTCATCACGCTGCTGTTGTTGCTAATGGTACTTTTTTTGCCAAGAATTCTCAGAAAACAGTGATGGGTAATATGGTAGCGGCAGGGAGATTCCTCAAATACAGTCAGTGGGAAAATTTTGGCACTACTTTGGGGTTACGAGTTGGCAATAAACCGGAAATGGTGACAGCACGGGTTGATGGTAAACCGCAATGGAATCAACATTGGTTGTCTATCACCTGCGGGCCTCGGTTGTTGAGACAGGGACAAATTTGGCTGAAGCCGGATGTTGAGGGATTTAAAGATCCTCATGTTTTAGGTACTGGCGAACGAACTGCGATCGGGTTTCCTGCTGATGGTACAAAGCTATTTTTGATAAATTTTGATAGTGGTTTAACTTTACAGCAAGAAGCGCAAGTGATGAAAGCGATCGGCTGTCACGAAGCGATGAACTTAGATGGTGGTGCATCAAAAGCTTTTGCTGCTAATGGTAAAATTTTAGTCCCTGCTGGACGCCCACTAACTAATGTGATTGTTGTTTATGATAGCAAGAATCCTGCTCCTGCTGATTTACAACAGTCATGGCTAAGGTTTCAAAAAGGCGATCGCCCCATAATACCAAGTGCTTAAAAAATAGATAATATTACCTTGTGGGAGGCGCTTTTAGTGAGAAGCGATCGCCTCTACGATCTTTTAGCCCACATTCCGCACCCTAACTGTCATAAAAGGGTTTTTACCGAGTCCCTTGTCGTTAAGCTGTGATAATGTTGGATGCTTCGGCAATAGGCTCAACTTGTATTGGTGGTGCTTTCTCCTCAAAGGTAGCTAAATCAAACCAAAAGGTAGTACCAACGCCAACTTCACTCACTAGATGAACTTTACTATGATGTCTGTCAATGATATTTCTGACAATCGATAAACCTAAACCAGTACCTTCTAGGGTGTGAACTCGGTTTTCGACGCGAAAGAAGCGTTCAAAAATTGAGTGTTGATCTTCTGTGGCGATGCCAATTCCAGTATCGGAAATTTCAATCCGCACTGGAGCAGATTCAGTGTGACTTGGCTTGAAATCTAGTTGGTAGGCACGGATTACTACTTTACCACTGGCTTTCGTGAATTTAAGGGCATTGCCAATCAGATTGCCAAACACTTGTACTAACAGATCGTAATTACCTAAAACTAGCGGCAAATTAGGGGCAACTTCCTGAAGCAGTTCAACACCTTTATCTTTTGCATTGAGTTGGTAAGTACGTAGGGTTTGCTCGATCGCTTGGGCTAAATCTACGCCGTCGAAGCTGTAGCTGCGTCCAGATTCGAGTTTTGACAAATCCAAAACATCGTTAACTAGCCGGGTTAAGCGATCGGTTTCATGGTTCACGGTTTGCAAAAACTCTTGCCGTTCTTGTAAAGCTAAGTCTTCGCCGTAGTCATGCAGGGTTTCAATATAAGTTTTGATGTTAAATAGAGGCGTTCGCAGTTCGTGAGAAACGTTGCTAATAAATTGACTTTTTGCATCGTTTAGTTCGACCTCACGGGTTATATCTTGAATAGTAATGGCAATGCCTTTGATGCTTTCTCTTTGCAGATTGAGTACTGTAGTCAAGAGAATGCGGATTGTTCGGGGGATGGGTTGGTTAATAAAAATTCGGAATTCGGCGCTTTCGCATTCGCCTGCTGCCATTTCGTACAAGGGACGGGTGATTTCCATTTGTACAGATGAGGGTAAGTGATGTAAGACATTGTTACCTACGACATCAGCGGCTTCCCAGCCAAAAATCCGTTGTGCTGTGGGGTTGACTAAAATCACCTGCATGTTGTTATCAATCAACACAGCACCATCTGCGATTGTTGAAACTAGGGTTTCTAGCTTGGCTTTTTCTGCGGTTAGTTCTTCAATATTCTGTTCTTCATAACGCTCTAACCGCTCTCCCATTTCATTAAAGCTTAAAATTAATTCCCCCAGTTCACCCCCTAAAGGTAAATCAATGCGCTGCTTAAAATTCCCGGTGGCAATTTGCTTTACCCCTACCAGCAGTTCTTTAATGGGCTTGGTGATGGTTAAGGCGTTAATCACTCCTGCCAAAATCACCATTACCCAAATCGTGATAAAAACGGCAATGGTGACATCGCGGGTAAAATTGGTGGAGATCACAGCAGTTTGATTGGGATTGATACCGATCGCTAATACACCTAAGTATTTCTGATTGACAATCAGAGGAATAAATACATCGGTGACTATCCCATCTGGGGTCGTGTGTTGCCGCACCATTGGTTTTTCGTCATCACCAGGGTAATCTTCTGGCAGTTGTATCCGCCGTTTAATGGTGAGGGAATTTTCTACCTCGGCTTCCCAAAAAGGAATGCCAAAAAAGATTTCCCCAGTTTCATCAGCGTAAAGCATATAACGCACACTAGAGGTGCTGCTATAGAAACGTTGGGAAAATTGGGCAACCTCAGTGAGATTATTGTCGGCGACCAAGGGGGCAACGTTGGCAGCAAGAAGCAGTCCTAAGTCACGACCGAAGCGGGTGTCATTCATCCGCGCATCCTGCTGAATTGTATTCACAGCCCAGAAAGTCAAACCACTCATCACCAAGGAAACTACCATTGTAGCCACAGCCAGCAGTTTTGTCTGGAGTGTGAACTCATACCACCAACTAGCGATCGCATCTCGAATTGTTTTTAACAGACTTAGCATCTTAAATAAAGTTGTTAGTAATCTTTGTTATAAAGCCCAACAACTAAAAAATTAACAGTTAATTTGACAAATATGTTAGGGATTGGGCATTGGGTATTGGGCATGGGGAATAACTATAAACTCCAAACTCCTAACTCCTAACTCCTAACTCCTAACTCCTAACTCCTAACTCTATAACCGATATCTCTCCGGTAATATATCCCTTCAAACTGAATATATTTGATACCTGCGTAGGCTTGGGCGATCGCTTGCTCAAAATTTTCTCCGATTCCAGTCACATTTAATACTCGACCCCCATCTGTGACTATTTCTTGTTGCTGGTTTAATTTTGTACCTGCATGAAATACAGTTGCTCCTGTTGCCTCTGCCTCGCCAATGCCAGCAATGACCTGTCCCTTCTCATATTCTCCAGGATAACCACCGGAAGCGGCAACTACAGTGGCAGATGCTCCCCCTTTCCAAGCAATGGGTGGCAATTCACCCAATCGCTGTTGTACGCAGGCTAGAATCAACTCTTCTAGGGGTGTTTCTAGCAGTGGCAAAATTACCTGGGTTTCTGGATCGCCGAAGCGACAGTTAAATTCCAAAACTTTCAAGTCGCCATCGGGTGCAATCATTAATCCAGCATACAGCACGCCTCGGTAATCAATGCCTTTAGCTCGTAAGGTGGCGATCGCTCTTTCTAATACCTCTGTTTGAATGCGTGCCATCAACTCTGTTGTCGCGATGGGTGCTGGGCTGTATGCTCCCATCCCGCCAGTATTTTCTCCTGTATCGCCGTCACCAATCCGCTTATGGTCTTGTGCTGGCAGCAAGGGTCTAATTGTCAACCCATCTGTTAACGCTAAAACTGACACCTCTTGCCCAATCAAACATTCTTCAATGACGACAAATTCACCAGCACTACCAAATTGTCCCTGAAAAATCGTATCAATTGCACTTTCTGCCTCTGCAACGGTTTCAGCCACCGTTACACCCTTACCAGCCGCCAAACCATCAGCTTTTACAACAATTGGCGCTCCCTGAGATTTAACGTAAGATTTTGCTGCCACCGCCTCCGTAAATACCGCAGCCCGTGCCGTCGGAATCCCTGCTTCTTGCATCAGGGCTTTTGCCCAAGCTTTACTCGCTTCAATTTGCGCTCCTGCTCTCACTGGGCCAAATACCATCAATCCTTTGTCTTGGAGGTAATCTGTGATTCCCTTAGAAAGGGGGACTTCTGGCCCAACTATTACCAGAGTTATGCCATGTTCGAGAGCATATTGGCTTATGCCCTCGAAATCATCTACTGTTAGGGGCAAGTTCTGGCAACGTTCCATACTTGCTGTGCCCCCATTCCCTGGTACACAGATAACTTGCTCAATTTGCTTAGATTGCAACAGTTTCCATGCCAGAGCATGTTCGCGCCCCCCATTACCGACAACTAAAACTTTCACAGATTTCCTCGTGCGTTCCTTGCGAAACGAGAATGCCTTGGCGGCTCTCGCGGATCAATTTTTTCATCAATTCTCCCACTTGTGCAACCCCCTCATGAATAAAAAGGCTGAGGAGCAAGATGGAAGAAGAAATATTGATTTAATTTTGAATTTTGAAAAGTACTGTAGTCTTTTGGAGATATTCACAACCCAGACCAAAAAGGCGATTGTTTTAGCGCTTACAATCGAAACGATCGCTATTCATGTTAATTGTTCATAAGTTGATGATGTCTGTAACCCAATGATGAAAAGGTTTGTAAAGTGGTGTGTTGAGTTTCCTTCTTGGTGGAATATTCGCCAAAGCAGAAAGTCTCTTTTGTTTGTCGTTATGCTTACCTTGGGTGTGGTAAGTACGCTGATGCTATCATTCCCCTTGAAGGCTCAAATCAATCTACCACAAACGCCCGCATCTGAATTAAGGGGAGTGTGGTTAACAAATATTGATAGTGATGTGTTATTTGAGCGCGATCGCCTCAAGGGATCTTTGCAGCGCCTTGATGAACTCAATTTTAACACCATATATCCGGCGGTTTGGAATTGGGGATATACATTGTATCCTAGCAAAGTTGCACAAAAAGTTATCGGGCGATCGCTCGATCCCACACCCGGATTGCAAGGGCGAGATATCCTCAAAGAAATTGTCGATATAGTACATCAAAAAGGGTTAACAGTGATTCCCTGGTTTGAATTTGGCTTCATGGCACCAGCAGATTCTCTACTAGCTAAAAATCGTCCCCAATGGCTCACCAGTCGCCGCGATGGAACTCGGATTGTCAAAGATGGGAATGATAATCGCGTTTGGCTAAATCCCTTTCGCCCAGAAGTACAACAGTTTATTCAAGATTTAATCGTTGAAATTGTTAGAAACTACAATATTGATGGTATTCAACTTGATGACCATTTTGGCTTACCATCAGAATTAGGGTACGATGCTTATACAGTGGCACTTTACAAAAAAGAACACCGTGGTAAAGCTCCCTCGAAAAACTCTCAAGATCCAGAATGGGTAAGTTGGAGAGCTAACAAGATCACCGAGTTTATGAAACGGGTTTTCAAAACCATCAAAGCTACTAAAAAAAATTGCCTCGTTTCTGTTGCTCCTAATCCTCAACGTTTTTCCTACAACTTCTTTTTAGCAGACTGGCAAAAATGGGAACGGCTGGGAATCATTGAAGACTTAGTTTTGCAGATATATCGAGATGACTTGAATATTTTTGTTAGTGAATTAGATTATGCAGAAGTGAAAGCAGCTAAGAGCCATATTCCCGTGAGTGTGGGCATTATGGCTGGGTTGAAAAAGAAATTTGTACCAATGCAACAGATTCAGACACAAGTGCAAAAAGTACGCGATCGCAATTTTGCTGGAGTATCCTTCTTTTTCTATGAATCTCTCTGGAACATGAGCAAAGAAAAACCACAAGAGCGTCAAACAGCTTTCCAGAAAATCTTCCCCACGCCTGTAGCTTATCCGAATTTACTCGCAGGTTGGAAACCTTAAAAAGTAAAAAATAAAAAGATAATCCCCATAAATAAATTTAGGGGAAATAATCACGGACGTATTATTTCTCTCTACGAGACGCAATCATGCGAAGGCGCTGCGCCTCTTGAAATAAATGTTTTTATGAAAAGAAGTGAGGTTTAAAACCGTACAACTCTTAGAGACGCTACCGCGTAGCAAGATCCCCGTAGGGGTACGTCCCGCTACGCGCTAACGCCTGCAAGTGGCGCGTTCGCGGTAGCGTTCGCACGAGAAAGAATCATTGTTTCCCAAGGGTTGTTGAAACCCCACCCGCAAGTGGCGTGGCTGTCTTTAATTTTGAATTTTGTTAGCGCAGCGTAAAGCCTTCTCTACGAGACGCTACGCGAACGGCATGGCAACGCTATGAGCGAGTCCGCGTACCCCTGCGGGGAAGCAAGCTACGCGAAGCGTCTCGTAGAGAGCGTCATTTTGAATTTTGAATTGATTCATTTTTCTTTCTTTTGCCTTGTGTTTTACAATTGGTGTAGTATGATGCTCAAGGGGTCGTTCATGACTGCTCAAACGATAACTCTGCCTGAAACATTTCTGGCTCAACTTCAAACTCTTCCGCCTGAACAAATTCAACAGGTAATAGATTTTGTTGAATTTTTGAATCGAAAATATGTTTCATCTCAACCTAGTCAATCAGTGGTGAAGCAGGCACGGGTATTGGGATTACATCAAGGTATGGGTTGGATCAGTGAGGATTTTAACGACCTGCTTCCCGATGAATTTTGGACGGGAGAGCCGTGAGATTATTACTGGACACTCATGCATTAGTTTGGATAATTCTTGAGCCAGAAAAGTTATCTCAACGGGCAACAAATTTATTTTTTGATAGAGATTATGAAATATTCCTGAGTATCGTGAGTATATGGGAAATACAAATCAAGGTTCAGCTTGGGAAGTTGCATTTTGATTTACCACTTTCGGAGTTGATTGAGAGTCAGCAACAAGTCAATGATTTGCAACTTCTATCGATTACTACTGAACACATTTACGCTTTAGAAAAGCTACCAAACCATCATCGAGATCCATTTGATCGGTTGTTAATTGCTCAGGCAATGACTGAACAAATGCCATTGTTAAGCGTTGATGCTGTATTTGATCGGTATCCGATAGAGCGATGGTGGTAAATCCCATCGCTCCTTTACACCCCACACCCTATACCCCATCGCATCCCCTAAAACTGCCACGAAATCGTGCCCTGCACGGTCAACGGCTCACCTTCATAAACCCGCAGATTGCTAGTAGCCGCTTCAATGTAATTCACGTTAAACAGATTTTTGAAATTAAGCCCTGCCCGGAATCGTCCTTGCTTATAAAAAATGGCAGCATCGGTACGTAAATAACTTGGCAACTGAAAAGTATTGTCTAAATCTCCCTGCCGTTCTCCGACATAAAATAATCCCAAACCAAATCCTAACCCTTGCAAACCACCAGATTGAATTTCATAGCTTGTCCACAAGCTGAAGGCATTTTTTGGTGCATTATTCAGTTCATTACCAACTTTATACGTGTTATCTTCTTCAATCTGAGCATCGGTATAGGCATAGCTACCAATGATGTTCCATCCGGGGAGAATTTTCCCAGTCATGCTCAATTCGATCCCCTGGCTTCTCTGCTTACCCGTGGCAATGGAAAAGTCTGGATTAACTGGATCTTGGGTCAAGACATTGGTGAGAGTCAGGTCAAAGAAAGCCAGCGTTGTCGAAATGTTCTGGTTCAAATCGGCTTTGACACCAACCTCATATTGCGTACCGACTGACGGTTGAAAAAAACTACCATCAAAGGCTGTTCCAATCTGTGGGTTAAATGACCGAGCATAACTGGCGTAGAGCGAAATAGGTGGAATTGGCTGGTAGACGATGCCAAGACGTGGGCTGAATGCATTCCCTGATTGGCTACTTTTAGTGCCAGCTAGAAGATCCGCATCATCTTCTTCAAAAGCATCAAAACGTACACCCAACAACAACTTTAAATTCTCTGCCAGCTTGACCTGATCCTGAAGATAAATTCCTAGAGCATCAATCAAACTGGAGTTAGCGTAATTGTCAAGTACAGGCCCAGCAGGTTGACCATATACAGGATTGAATAAATTGAGTGGTGCTATACCTAGATCCTCTCCATTTAGGAATTTGCTGTCAAATCGACTCAAATCAAACCCAAATAGTAACTGATGTTCGATTGAGCCTGTGGAAAATTTACCTACCAGGTCTGTTGCCATATTGTAGGCTTCTTCCCTTATCTGCGTACTGAGCTGCTGACGGTTTAAAGTTTGAGCGTCAGTAGAAAGAGAAGTAGGATAAGTTACATTTTGGTCTAACTGTCTAAACGATGCCCGAAAAGCATTCTTTAACGACCAGTTATCGCCGAAACGCTGTTCTAGGGTATATCCAACTTTTTCGAGATTTAGATGCAAACTATCTGTAGGTTCACCGATGTTTAAACTGGGAGATAGTTTGCCATTGGGGTTAAAAAGGACTGTACCAGCTGCTGGTATACCGAGATAGGATGGATATTGTCCATCCAAAAATTCCCCTTCAAAGGTAAGTTTCGTGTTTTTGCTAATTTCCCAACTCACAACGGGTGCAGCGACAAAAATATTGGTGCCACCGAAATTGATAAAGCTACCTGAATCTCGGTAAGAAGTATTTAGACGATACAAAACCGTCTTAGAGTCGTTTAATGGACCAGACAAGTCTATTGCACCGCGATAATAATCATAACTTCCCACTGTGGCATCAATGTTGTAGAAAGGTTGACTCAAGGGTTGTTTGGTAATCAGGTTGATCGTTCCACCGGGCAAACCACTACCAAACAGCGCTGAGGCTGGACCTTTGAGGACTTCAATTCTCTCAATATTGGTGAGATCGAGCGAGCTGGAACCCTCAGGATCTGTCAGGCCATTAGTGAGATAATTAGTTGAAAAGCGATCGCCAATGCCTCTGATGTTAAAACTGTTGGCAACCCCCTCAGCCGCACTGTATGGAGTCACACCAGCGACGTTTTTCAGCGCATCTACGGCGCGGGTTGCTTGTTGATCCCGTAGGACTTCTTGAGGCACCACCTGAATCGACTGGGGAATGTCGCGCAGGGGGGTATCGGTTTTGGTGGCAGTTGAGGCATTAGGCACGCGATACCCATCTTGCTCACCTGTCACCAGCAACTCAATTGGTTCATTACCCGATGCTGATGGTTTAGTTGGCTGTGTCTGGTTTGGCGACGGCTGTGTCTGGGGTGGTTGTGTTTGAGGTTGCGTCTGTTGTCCTCTTGGTACAGTACTTGCCACAGAGAAGATTAGACCCTCATCTGGACTGTCAAACAATTCCACATGTGGTACTCCTGTCTCACCTATTACTGTCACCCGGATAGTATTGGCATCAAAGTTCGTGACTGTTATTTCAGTAACACCTGCAATTGGCTTATCCGAGCGGAATCTGAATGCATCGCCCGATGGTAGGCGCAGTTGAGCATTGGGAATATCAGTGATAAAGTTATTGCCAGTACTGCGGTTTAGCAGTTGCAACTGTTCACCTTTCGAGGTCTGTAAAATAATCTCCACACCTTTATTCGTGGGATTAGCTTTGACTCCCGTAACCTGCACAATTTCATCCTGCTGTTTCGTCGGGACGTTCGTGGGGTTGCTTGGTGTTGGTGACTGCACTAGCAGTTGAGCGCTGGTATTCGGAACTTCTATCTCGCTCACTTGTCGAATATTACGCGAGGTTTGCTCTCCGAATCCCGCTTTGTCAAGAGGATTTTGATTCTGATTCACCCCTTTTTTCAGGGATTCGCCATCGCTGGAAGTAGCTACCTGTGGAGCCAGATTTGTCGCTAAATTTTCCTGATTTTGTGCTTCTCCCGGCTCAATGGCAAAAGCACTACTGCATCCCCATAAACATATTGCTAGCCAGAGATGAACACTACCAAATAAATGCCAACACTTCATAACAACTCCCTACACACCATTTCACAAAACTTTGCTGACATACCTTCCCCAGATCCCCGACTTCTTGTAGAAGTCGGGGATCTAAATGTGGCATGACTATTGCAAATCTTTTTTATTTGAATAAAATTGAGTATAGAGAAAAGTTGGCAATAAATCTAGTCACAAAAGACTTTTTTAGCCATCAAACATTGACTTGGCGCGATCGCAAACCTGCACCTAAAAGCAGATGCAAAGTGCCCTACGTTACAATAACCGATATTGTTGGTAACCTCAGCAACGGTGGTATTACCATTGCCGCAATAGTTGTTCCGCCCACTCCATAGGCTTATCGGTGATGTAGCGGAATACTGTTGTGCCAAATAGTTCTATGAAACGGAGTGGGGAGTAACGAGTGAGGACTAACATTAACCTTGATTAAGCAGTTAGTCCTCAACAAGTGCAGCAATTGCAGCTACTAGTTTTGAGGGGTCGGCTGGTTTAGTGATATGAAGTTGAAATCCAGCTGTTAAAACCTGTTTTTGTGTAGTTTCTGCGGCGTAAGCAGTGAGGGCGATCGCGGGAATCTGTCCACCTTGATCAGCAGGCATTGCTCGTAATTTTTTGATCAAAGCGTAGCCATCAACTTCTGGCATACCCAGATCGCTCAACAACAGGTCTGGTTTTGACTGTGCTATTATAGCTAGTGCAACGCTAGCGGATGCTGCGCTCGTCACGATCGCTCCGTGCTGTTCCAATAGGAAAACAAGAAACTCGCGCGTATCAGCATCATCATCCACAACTAATAACTTTACCCCTTCTAGTGGAGCATGGAGCATAGAGAATAGATAGGAATCTTCAGATATATTCTTATCTTCCCTTTTTAATTCCCGACCCTGTTGAACCACTGGTAAGCAAACTGTAAATGTCGCGCCTTGCCCTTCGCCTGGGCTTTGGGCCCAAACTCTACCACCATGCAACTCGACAAGTTGGCGCACAATCGCTAAACCAAGTCCTAATCCGCCAGAACTTCGGCTTGTGCTACTATCTGCCTGACGAAAATACTCGAATACGTGTGGCAGAAAATCAGGATTAATACCTTTACCCGTATCACAGATTCTCAGTTGTATCTGAGAATCAATCTGTTCTAAGTAGACTTCGACTTTTCCACCGGATGGAGTGAATTTAATGGCGTTAGAGAGTAAATTCCAAACAACTTGTTGAAGACGACTACCATCACCCTTAACTTGTCCAATTTCTATATCGAGATAAAGATTAATTTGAATAGACTTTGCTTCTGCTGCCAAATGCACTGTCTCTAAAGCAGCTTCAATAATAAAAGCAAGATCAACAGTTTCTAAATTAAGTGCTAGCTGGCCTCGAAGAATGCGGGAGATATCCAATAGGTCTTCAATCAACTGAGCCTGTAGTAAAGCATTGCGTTCGATTGTCTCAAGGGCACGCACAGTAGTAGCTTCGTTTAATGAGCGGTTTTTCAGCAGCTTTGCCCAACCCAAAATTGGATTAAGAGGGGAACGAAGTTCATGAGAAACAATTGCCAGAAATTCATCTTTGATGCGGTTTGCTGCCTCAGCAGCTTGTTGTGCTTTCTGGCGTTCTTCTGCTACTGCTAGTGCTTGATCTCGTAAGTTTTTATATTCCTGAACTCGAAAAGTTAAATCTGTGAAATCTTCAATTGAGAAAAGGGCATAAAACCTATTTCCATCTGTTGCAGGCACAGCAGTTACAGTTGTCTGCTGAATGCGATATTTATTTTCAGATAACGGTATAGGAATAACATATTTATGCAATTGAGAAGAAAAGATTGCAGGAGGACCACCTTGAAAAATTTGATCTAAGCGACTAGTATAACGAGGCTGATTCAAATGAGGGAAATATTCATGAATAGAAGTTCCTATAATTTTATTCCTAGAAATTTTTGTCCATTCCTCTAAGCAGCAGTTCCAGAATAAAACAATGTAATCTGACTGTAGAACAAAAGCTCCTAAAGGGATTTTATCTAAAAGGCTAAATCTTTCTTTAGCTTGTTCTATAATATTCATTGTTTGTTCAAAAATTTTTAGTGTTTTATCATATTTTATAAGAAGAATTCAGAACTCAGGAGCGTAGCCGGAGACGCTCCGCCTCCGGTCAGAATTCAGTATGAATTCTGTACGAGTGGGTAATAGCGCAGCGTTAGCGAGTCCGCGAGCGTCTGAATATTGGTTAAAAGCGAGTGGAATAGTGGGCGAAAAAAATTAAAATATTCTCGCCTTAAAACTCTATCCCTTTATGGGTAGAGTATTCACCAATTCTGAATTCTGAATTCTGAATTCTGACTCCTGTTTTATCTATCATATTACTGCAATTTCATCATTAATTGCATTGATCAATGCATCAAATGTACCTACGTGAAAGATTAAAATAATATCCCCAATAATTTCTAACTCTTCAATGATGAATCGAGCTTGTGCTAGCAATATTTTGGAGTCACTTTCATAACTAGATAATAATAAGTTTTCAATTGTATCTTCTAAGTAAATAGGTAATGTATAGTTCACATGCTGCTTTAGCACATTACTAAGGGAACCCATTACCCCGTTGATCACAATGTTACCAATTTCGCTCAGAGTGCCAATTTTCACCGCATCTAGATCGGGCGAACCTGGTTCTTCACCTGTAAGCACTGCAACTAGTGATGATGCACTGTCAGTAGGAAAAATCAAGCCCGCAGCACCAGAAAAAGAACCTGTAAAGCCTAGCCTTACAGATGCCAAGCTGTCATCATGGAATCGTGTTGCTAATTCCTGATAAGTCTCAGTAGCAGTTAATACTTTTACATACGGAATTTTGAGTCCAATGTGAGAGTCTACCATCTCATTCAGCAGACTTGCGGCTCGACCAACTCCAATATTAATCAATTCTTGTAGTGCATCTAGTTCTTCTGCTGTTACATTCATCAAAACTTATTCCTTAGTATTAACAACTTGCTGCACTGCCTTTCGCAGCTCATTTTCTTTTGCTGGTTTATTAATAAAGTTGATAGCCCCAAGACTATAACTTTGATTGCGCGCCCCTTCTTGGATATCGGCTGAGATGATAATTGTGGGAATTTTTAATTTTTCATCTTGTAGAGCTTGCAGAAATTCAAACCCATTCATGTCTGGCATGAGTAGATCCGCTAATACGCAATTGGGTTTGCGTTGGTGAACTAATTCTAATCCCTCACGCCCATTAGTTGCTTCTATAATTTCGTAACCATCAACTTGTAAAAACTTACGGATCATTCTGCGAGAAAAGGCTGCATCATCAATAATCAAAACTAATGTCATTATCTCTGCCCTTTTGGATTTTCCCTCAATAAGTATAAATTTATCTCAGTTAACTGATATCATTGTTTACATTTGTAACATTGTCTACCTTTACGAAAACCATTTTTGAAAGTTTGAGTTGAATAGCAACCAGGATATTGCATATTTATTGCTTTACTATTAAGATAACACTATTCAGCATTAAAGAATCTAAACATGATGTTAAAGCGGTATATTGCTGAGATTTAAAATAAATTAGAATGAATACAAAAGATATAGATTTTTAATTTAGAAGGCAATGGAGTTAACTGAAATTAACGATGATATAGAAGCATTCCTCATTGAGAGCTATGAAAATCTAAATCAAATTGAACAAGATATTATTTCTCTAGAGAAAACATTAGAACAAGGAGAAGCCCTAGCTCGCATTTATCGCTCACTCCACACAATTAAAGGAAACTGCGGGTTTTTACCTTTTCCCAAATTGGAATCAGTTGCTCATGCTGGGGAAAATTTGCTCTCATCTTTACGCGATCGCCAGCTAGCAATTACCCCCACGATCATCAATACATTATTGCAAATATTTGACAGCATTCGGCAAATTCTGTCCCAAATTGAAGCAACCAGGCATGAGGGCGATCGCGATTATTCAGCACTCATTACGACTTTAACTCAATTACAGTCAACTGAGCAGGCGACGATCGCATCTGCTGTTAATCCGCAAGACTTACAGGTAAATACCGATACTACGTATCTAAGTAATGAATTCCCAGAAGTCTCAACCCTGACAGCATCAGAATCTTCTCAGATCCGAGTCAATATTAACCTCCTAGATCAGGTGATGAACCTCGTGGGTGAACTCGTTTTAACCCGTAATCAGGTGATCGGATTTAGTACCAAGTTTAAGGATAGTAGCTTTGCGGCTACTTGCCAACACCTGAGTCTTCTGACATCCCAGTTGCAGGAAGAGATTATGAAAACTCGACTGCAATCAATTAGTACCATTTGGCAAAAGTTTCCTCGCGTCACCCGCGATTTGGCGATCGCTTCCGGTAAAGAAGTTAAGGTTGACATGGAGGGGATAGATACTGAACTAGATAAAAGCATTATTGAAGCAATTAAAGACCCCTTGACTCACTTAGTACGCAACTGTATAGATCATGGCATTGAGTTCCCATCTGAACGGACTGCTTGTGGAAAGTCATCTGTCGGACGGTTATTTTTAAGAGCTTTTCATGAAAGCGGCAAAGTCAATATTGAAATTGGCGATGATGGCCGTGGGATCGATGTAGAAAAACTCAAAAAGCGATCGCAGCAACTTGGTTTAGTGAGCGCCGTAGAAGCCGCGTCCATGAGTGAGTCGGAAGTCATAAACTTAATTTTCTTACCCGGCTTCTCTTCTTCAGAACAGGTGACAAACCTTTCTGGGCGTGGAGTTGGGATGGATATTGTCAAGAATAATATTGATAAAATTAACGGGACGATTGAAATTCATAGCCAGCCAGGACAAGGAACGACATTCAAAATCAAGATTCCCCTAACCTTGGCGATTATTCCCGCATTAATTGTCAGCAGTGGTGGCGATCGCTATGCCATTCCCCAAGCCAGTATACAAGAGCTAATACGCCTAGAAGCACAGGCAGTTAGTCAGATTGAGATGTTTTACGATGTTCCTGTATATCGCTTGCGGGACACTCTTGTGCCATTAGTTTATTTTAATCAAGTATTACAAATCCCTAATAGTGATACTAACTTGGAAATGTTCAGTCTGGTAATTGTGCAAGTTGATAACTATCAATTTGGATTGGTTGTGGACACAATTGAAGACATCCAAGACATTATGTTTAAACCTCTAGGAAAACAGTTAAAGGCGCTATCTTTATTTGCCGGAGCCACTATTCTAGGGGATGGCACAGTGACATTAATTATTGATGTTATTGGTTTGGCAAACAGTTCTGGTGTAACCCCAAAACAAAAGCAGCAGTTATTGATTGAAAACGCCAGAAAAGACCAAGACCAAGTTAGCGATCGCCAAACAATATTATTGTTTGAGGGACCAGAAGGCGCTCGTATGGGCATTCCCCTGGACATTGCTTTTCGGCTCGAAGAGATTCTTTGTTCTGCGGTAGAGAAAGTAGGGAATCACTATGTCGTGCAGTCTTACGGTAAAATTTTGCCGCTAATTGACCTGCACAAAGTATTTTCCCATAATTATGAGAATGACCTCCGCGATCGGACTAAGGCAACTGTTGCAGAAACTCTCCAGATAGTGATTGTCTCCCCCTCCGCAGAACTCAGCGTGGCGCTAGTAGTTGAGCGCATTCTTGACATTATAGAAGAACCACTGACAATTACAGGTGTCTCTAGTAGACCAGGTGTGCTTTTGTACGCTGTATTTCAGGGTAAAATTACAGAAATCCTTGACATTGAGGCTGTAATTCGCATTGCTAACCCTCATTTGCTGCAATTGATTGCTAATGGCTGAACAACAAATTTGTACATTTTTTCTCAAAGGAGTTTATTTTGGTATTAACGTCCTACACGTTCAAGAAGTGATTCGCCCACAAACAATAACTCGTATACCTTTAGCCCCACCAGATATCTGTGGCTTAATTAATTTACGTGGACAAATTATTACTGTAATTGATTTGCAACGCCGATTAGAGATGAGTGAGCCGCAGACACAATTAAATATAAAACCTGTAGATGAAGCCCAGGGATTTAATATTATTGTAAGTTTTGAGGATGAAGTAGTCAGTTTGCTCGTCGATAATGTTGGTGATGTCTTAGAGTTTCCACAGAACACGTTTCAACTCCCACCTACAACCTTAAAAGGTAAAATGCGTTGGATGCTAGCAGGGGCTTACCCTCTCCCAGATGGATTTCTGCTAGTTTTAGATGCCAAAAAAATTCTAAATGTTAATTTGATAAATCACGTTAGTGAGTAATTGAGGAGCGCTTTGTAATGACTACGAATCGGGCTGCAAAAACAGCCAACTCTAAATCTTCTTCAGAGGATAGTGTAACTTCGCCGGCTGATAACGGTGTCACAAAAGAGCAACTGCAAGCGTTACTATTAGCACTGAAATCTGTAAAAAATGGTGATTTTAGCGTCCGTTTAACTGCCGAGAATAATGAACTAGGTGAAATTGTCTTGGTTTTTAATGAATTGGTAAGTTTAAACCAAAACTTTGCCCAAGAAGTTTCTCACTTGGCAGCCGAAATTGGTACTGAAGGGAAGCTAGGCTCTCAAGCCGTTGTCAAAGGAGCAGAGGGGAGTTGGCAAGGATTGCTTGATAACTTCAACCAAATGTCTACAAATTTAAAAGAGCAGATCAAAAGTATTAATGAAGTAACCCTTGTAGTTGCCCAAGGAAATTTAGCCAAACAAATTGAGGAAAGCAATGCAGGAGATTTGAAGCAACTTACAGATAATGCCAATCAAATGATTAGCAGCTTGAGGTCTTCAATCAGACAGATGGCAGAGGTGGCAACGGCAGTTGCCTCTTCATCAGAAGAATTGACCGCAGTTAGTACAGAAATGACTCAAAACGCCGAACAAACTTCTGAACAGGCAACCTCGGCATCTAGCTCCGCCGAACAGGTGAGCCAGAATAGCAGTACAATTTTGACTGCGGTAGAGCAGATGAATGCCAGCATTCAAGAAATTGCTAAGACCGTCATGGAAGGGGCAAAAGTCACGACTCAAGCAGTTAAAACTGCTGACCGCACCAATGAAACAATTAATAAACTGGGTCAAAGCAGCATTGAAATTGGCAAAGTAATTAAAGTTATTACTGCGATCGCTGGGCAAACAAACTTGCTAGCGCTCAATGCTACAATTGAGGCAGCAAGAGCCGGAGATGCCGGCAGAGGATTTGCTGTAGTGGCAAACGAGGTGAAAGAATTAGCCAAACAAACAGCAAATGCCACGGAAGATATTAGCCAGCGTATTGAAGCGATTCAGACAGATACAAAAGCTGCCGTTCAAGCCATCACTCAGATTACTGATATTATCAATCAAATCAACGACTTTCAAAGCACGATCGCTAGTGCTATTGAAGAGCAAACAGCAACTACAAATGAAATTAGCCGCAATATTGCTGAGGCAGCCAAAGGCACATCTGATATTGCCAAAAATATCGCAATTGTGGCATTGAATACTCAAAGTACAACGATTGGCACGAGTAATACGTTACAAGCAGCCACAGAATTATCGCGCATGGCAGTAGATTTGCAGAAAGTCGTTAGCCAGTTTATATATTAGTTTTTTCACTGTCCCCAATCCCCAATCCCCAATCCCCAACCCCCAATGCCCAAAATCCGAATACTAGTTGTTGATGACGCGGTAGTAGTTCGGAGTCGAATCAGTAAGATTTTGTCTATCGATCCAGAACTAGAAGTGGTAGGAGTCGCTGCTAACGGTCGCATCGCCCTTGCCAAAATTCCCCAGGTCAATCCCGATATTGTGATCCTGGATATTGAAATGCCAGAAATGGATGGTTTACAAACTCTGTCCGCGATTCGACAAATCTATCCCCACCTACCAGTGATTATGTTCAGTACCTCTACACGGACTGGAGCGATCGCTACACTCGAAGCTCTCTCTTTAGGGGCTTCAGATTATGCCACAAAACCCAGTAATTTAGGAAATGTAGAGGCGATAAATCAACATATTCAAGAGGATTTAATTCCTAAAATCAAAGTATTTGGTGCAAAAAAGACTCCATTGACAACACCAAGCACGGTTGCTCATCCAGTTGTTTTTCCCCTTTACACCAATCCCAAGCGGGTAGATGTTGTAGCAATTGGGGTTTCTACTGGAGGGCCTAATGCCCTGACTGTATTGCTTAGAGAACTTCCAGCCGATTTATCAGTTCCCATTTTGATTGTGCAACACATGCCCCCCATGTTTACGAAACTATTAGCTGAACGATTATCTTCTAAATGTCAAATCCCAGTCAATGAAGCGGTTCCTGGAGTGGTATTAGAACCTGGACAAGCTTGGATTGCACCGGGAGATTTTCATTTAGTTGTGCAACGCGACAAAGGTGTGGTTCGACTTGCGACTCATCAAGCACCGAGCGAAAATTCCTGTCGTCCTTCAGTAGATGTTCTGTTTCGCTCGGTAGCAGAGGTTTATGGTGCTGGAGCGATCGCAGTTATCCTCACAGGAATGGGGCAAGATGGGTTACATGGCTGTAAGTGTATCCGCGAGGCGGGTGGACAAGTGCTAGCCCAAGACAAAGCTAGTAGCGTAGTGTGGGGGATGCCTAGTTTTGTCGTTAATGCTGGACTTGCCGATCAAGTTGTCACCCTTGACCAAATGGCAACTGAAATTATGCGGCGAATTCGTGACCATAAAATTTCTATTTCAGGTCTGTAATGCAACAGACTAAGAGCGTAAGCACCGATGATTTTGAGTATCTTCGTCAATTAGTTCGCGATCATTCAGCAGTTGTGTTGTCTGCTAATAAAAGCTATCTAGCGGAGTTACATTTACAGCCAATTGCAGAATCAGCAGGATTCACTTTCATTTCTGAACTGGTGGGATATTTAAAGACTCAACCCTTTAACAATCTTCACATCCAGACAATCGAGGCGTTAGTCACTAATGAAACCTCATTCTTTCGAGATCATCACCCTTTTGAAGCACTGAGACAATACATACTACCAGAGTTAATCAAAAAACGAGCCATTGAGCGATCGCTAAACATTTGGTGTGCTGCTTGCTCTAATGGACAAGAACCCTACAGCATCGCTATGCTAATTCGTGAACATTTTCCCTTACTTACCAATTGGTCTATCAGGTTAATTGCCAGCGATTTTTCTACCAAAGTTTTAGCGCGTGCCGAAAAAGGGCATTATAACCAACTTGAAATTAGCCGTGGACTATCTGAAAATCTCCGTGACAAGTACTTTCAGAGGCTAGATAGTGACTGGCAAATCAAGTCCGAAATTCGCCAGATGACAGAGTTTCGTCAGATCAACCTGATGGAATCTTGGTCATCCCTTCCCGAAATCGACGTGATCTTTTTACGCAATGTTTTAATCTACTATGATATAGCGACCAAGAAAGCCTTGTTGAGAAAGGTAAAACAGCAATTAAGAACAGATGGCTACCTGTTTCTCGGTACGGCTGAGACGACTATCAACCTGGATAGCTCATTCAAGCAGGTTTCATTTAACAAAGGTATCTGCTATCAATTACACAATGCTTAACCGGATTTATCGCTTGTGTAGCAAAATTTTCCCAGAAAACAGCGATCGCTCTCCCTCGATACGCTTGTTGTGTTACCACCAACCACATAGTAGATAACATCTGCTCTATATCTGGGTTTAGACGAGAGTAACTTACTTCCTCACTAGACCAATCGCATCTGTCCAAGTCAAAAACTCGAAGTTAGGAATGGGAAGTCATGGGGTGCTTAGTGACCGAAAACGACTCATGATACAAGCCCCTAAATTTATTTATGGGGATCATTAATTTTGAATTTTGTTAGCGCAGCGTTAGCGAGTCTGCGAGCGTCATTTTGAATTTTGAATTCGGAGCGAAGCGACGTGACTTTAGTCATGTTTAAGTGGTGACATTTGCTAGATATCTTTTCTTGATTATGCAGAATATATTAGCAATATACAAGTTAAGGAAAACAAGGATTAAAGGATATATGAATCGCTTAAAATCTATTCTTCTTGGTGGTTTATTAGCATCTGTTTCAATTGCTGCTCTTTCAACTCATGCTAATGCTTCTGTTGTGAATTTTCGCAATGATCATTTAAATACTAATACTATTGCTCTTAATAACGCTAAACTAATTCGTGAGCGTCAATTGCATGAACAGCAACTTCGTGAACAAAAGGCTCGTGAATTACGTGAACGCCAAGCTCGTGAACAAAAAGCCCGTGAATTGCGTGAACGCCAAGCTCGTGAACAAAAAGCTCGTGAATTACGTGAACGCCAAGCTCGTCTTCATCACTAAAATTTGAATTTTTACAAGAAAGGCAGAGGGCAGGAGGCAGAAGGCTTTTATGAAAGGAGTATTAATAAAAACTTTAGTTCTGGGTTATTGCCCAGTTTAAAAAAAGAATTGTATCGAGACGCGTAGCGCGAGATACAAAGCGTCATTGCTTCAATCCCACGTTTTTAAACGTGGGTTCCCTTCTGCCTTCTGCCTTCGTACTTCTGCCTTCTGAATCGCTCTGCGATCGCCCCGGATTCCCATCACGCTATCTCCTGTAAGATAGGGTGAAATGGGAGCAATGCTCTAACAGTGAGCAGGGGAGGCAGGGGGAGACAAATAAATAAGTGTATTCCGGGCTATTACAGTAGCGAAAATTATTAAAATTCTCTCTTTACTCCCCCTGTTCAAAAATAGCCCATTTCACGATGATTTCACTTTTTTGCGTTGCTACCCTATTATGTTCCCGGACGAGAGCGAATACTATCAGGTATATGATGGCGATCGCCTAATATTTCTAACAAGGGGCCATTAACGTCAAATTTAACCATACTTACCGACGCGACCAAAATATTCACCCGATAGCGATAGCGTCCTAAATCAATTCCCAGTAAACTGCAAAGCATAATCCGAATTGTGGCTTTATGGGAAACTACTAAAACATTACCTTGGGGATGTTTTTCTTGAATTTCAGCAATTACAGGCATAGAACGGTTAGCAATATCTACCGCAGTTTCTCCACCTAGTGGTGCATTCCAAGCGGGTTCTGTCAACCATTTTACATAGTTTTCCGCGTAATTCTCTTGAGCAAACGATTTACTCTTAGTTTCCCATTTGCCGTAACTACCTTCTCTTAGCCCGTCACGCAACTGCATATCCATACCGATAGCATCACAAAATGGCTTGGCAGTTGCAATTGTGCGCTTCATCGGGCTAACATAAACAGCCTCCCACAACAAGCTTTGATAAACATCGGCAAAACCGGATGCCATCTGCATCCCCTCTGTTGTCAACTGGGCATCAGTTTCACCGCAGAAATTACCACTTTGACTAAAAGTAGTTTCTCCATGTCGCAGTAAATATAAATTGAGTGTCATAGCTTGTATCGCAATTGGGATCAAGGATTTTGTGCAAAATTGAAGAAGGCAGTCCTGATGAAACAAGTTTCACAGCCTTGAATGAAAGAATAACTGGGGACTGGGGACTGGGAACTAGTATTTTTATTCAGCACTCAGCGCTTTCAAGTCAGGAGGCAGAAGGCAGAGGGCATTGGTGTCAACTTAACGTGAAAGCAAGTCTAGAACTAGCTTTTAGATTGCCTCGTTCCCAGTCTCCGACATTGCTAGGTTTAATCTAAAATCCAAAATCCAAAATCCAAAATCCAAAATCCAAAATTCTACAGTTGCCGCACTAATGGCTGACCATCTTTAACTTCGCCAACTAAAACTAAATCGACACAGTTAACGAAGATACCATTTTCCAGAACGCCGGGAATGTTATTCAATGTCTTTTCTAGTCCGGCTGGATCTTCAATAGAGTCAAATTTGACATCTAAGACAAAGTTCCCTTGATCTGTAATCACTGGGCCAGCTTTTTTGACACCCATACGGAGTTCTGGTTTACCACCGAGTTTTTTGATGGCGTTGGTGACAGGAGTAATTGCCATTGGAATCACTTCCACAGGCACAGCAAAACTAGAACCTAAGCGGTCTACTAACTTACCACTATCTACCACGACGATGAATTGTTCAGCTAGATAGTCTACAACTTTTTCGCGGGTATGTGCTGCACCACCGCCTTTAATCAAATTTTTCTGCGGATCGACTTCATCTGCCCCATCAATGGCAATATCGATGTGATCAACAGCATCTAAGGTGGCGAGAGGAATGCCGTACTGCTTCGCCAGCACTTCTGATTGAAACGAGGTAGGTATACCAATAATATCTTTGAGTTCGCCAGATTTGAGGCGATCGCCCAAAAACTGAATCGTATATGCTGTAGTTGACCCCGTACCCAACCCCACAATGGAACCCGATTTTACTAGGGCGGCGGCGGCTTTGCCAACTTCTTGCTTCATCAACGTTACGGGATCTGTTGTTGTCATTCCCAAAATTCCTGAAAAACTGACTATAGTCCATAGTAGTGGGACAATAACGCCAAAAGATGAAAGGTAAAAAACAAGTTTTTGCTGATTTCTACTCTCTTGATTATGAAAATCAGTTAACACCCTACGTAGCTACGCAACATTTTCCCGTCTAAATTTTGCGTTAACCTCAGTAACATAAACCTCGTCCATTTTGAAACCCGGAGTAGTGCGGGCATCTTGCCCGCTACTACCCCCAGGGAGCAAGATGCTCCCACTACTTTTAAAACTATGGTTTTCAACCTAGACGGGGTTTAGTTTTTTAAATTCACGTTAGCAGTTAAAAGTGGTCATCATAATGCGTCAGCTTTCAATTACTCTGTCTTTAGTGGCACTACTACAAAACTTGCCTGCAATTGCTCAAGTACCAGAATCTACTTCTGGAATCTCATCTGATTCTATTCAACAGGTAACTGCTGCCAAATGGATGACAAACTTTCCCGATGGCAAATTTTATCCAGAAAGGTTACTGAGTAGAGCAGAATTAGCGGCAATTATGGTGAAAACATTTCGGCTAGATAAAAGACAAGGTGTTAACAAAGAAAATTTAGTGATTCCAGATGTTCCTCGTTCTTATTGGGCATTTAATGATATACAGACAGTCTTAAAAACTGACATCATGAAAGGCTATCGGGGCAATGAATTCTTCCCTAACCAAAAGGTAACAAGGGCAGAAGCTCTGGCTATTTTCGCTCAGGCTTATGGTGTATTTCAGTTTCCCGATGAGGCTGTGAATGAAATTCTGGCTTCACATCCAGATGAAAAATCTATCCCAGTTTGGGCTAGAAAAGCGATCGCTACTGTAGCTACTGAGGGATTTCTGAGTACAGATGCTCAAGGCAATATTTCCCCATTAAAACCTGTAACTCGTGGGGATATGGCTTATGTATTGAGTAAATATTTGCAACGACAACAGCGACAACCCGAAACACCAGAGGTTCCGGTGATTCCAAATAGCCCACAATCACCCTAGTACCGCAAGGCGGAATTCAAAATTCAAAATTCAAAATTCAAAATTCATACAGCGTAAGCGTTTCATTGATTTTGAATGGGTGGTTTATTTACGCCGTGTTGTACTAGCTAGACTTTTTCTAGCCGACGTACTTAAAATCAGTTTTGACCAGAACTTCTATACTTGTTTAGAATCTGGTGAAGATATAAGGAATTAGACTGCGTTGGTTGCTGTTGCATATAATTCCCATAATTAGATTGTGCTGGTTGCGTCGGTTGTTGCAATCCATTATTACCGTATCCTAAAGGGTTTGTGGGTGTGACAACACTTTGACTCGGACTCTGGCTAGAGTAAGGTGCAGTATTACTTGGTGCGATTGAGGTGACTGGGGGTGTCACTGGTACTACATTAGGCACTACTTGACCGTTATTTAAATTACTGTAGGGATTTTGCGGTAAGTTCGTACCCGTAGTTAACCCATTATTAGGCACTAATTGACCGTTATTTAAATTACTGTAGGGATTTTGTGGTAAGTTTGTACCCGTTGACGTGTAGTTTGTCCCAGGAGTTAAGCCAGTACTTGGTAGAGAATTCTGATTCGGTAAGCTGTTGATGGGTGGCATTAGCGTTGTTGCTGGGTCAGAGACTCGACCCAAAGCATTTGTGTGAGTTGGAGTGATCCCATTGAAGCTAGATAATTTCTGGTTTGTGGATTGGCTTAATGCTGCTTGCAAAGGGCTGATAGAGAGAGAATTTTGATTCTTGTTGGTTTGATTAGTCAAGCCAATATCCAGGCTAGAGGATGTTTGTTCCCCCCCTGTTGGTTCAGACGCCCCATTTAAGGTTTTAAGACCGAGAAACTGATTACCACTATCAACTGTCCCAGTACGCAATAAATTTTCTGTTTGTACAACAAAGGGATTTTTCACGGCTGGGGAGGTGTCGCCATTAACGCCTAAAGCAGGATTTACTTTGGTATCATCAGGAGAATTTTGTTTTTTAATTACATCCTCTAAGAAGTCTTTGCTGTTTTTGTCTTTAGCCTTTTCATTAGCCTTTTCATTAGACGTATTTGCTTGTGATGAGAGAGCTGCTTGTTCAAAGTCGTTAAACAAAACTGGCAGGTTATCAATATCTGCTGCGATCGCTTTATTTTCCTCTGACAGGGAGGAATCAACAGGTTCTTGGGAAGTGACTTCGTTTTTTTGCTTATAAACGAAAATATCTGGATTCGACCAGTATTCCCAGGTTACTAGCCCAACTACAGATAAAACAATTGCAGTTACCCAAAAACCAGGTCGCCCTAGATTCCATAACCTGGCTCTGAGATAGCGTAAGTAGGCGGGAGGATAACGACGATTTGACATGGCATTGGTAATTGAAATTTACTATAAATTGGTAAAATTTGACAGAAGAAGTGTTGCTGTTTGATTCTTTATACTTATTTCAGCAGGAAATATTATCTCAGATGAAGTTCGACTGTAATTTCATGCTAACTTCTCAAGAAATTATTAGTCAAAAATTTATTATTTACTTTTTTGAACTAAACGGTTTAGTTCAAAATCCCTGCCTGATGCCAACAATAATTATTTATGCCGATCCCTACTTAGTTATTTGCGATCGCTTCTGAACGTACCTGAGCATCAATCCAGGTTAGGGACTTCCAAATAAAAAAATATTCAATTAACTCTTGTGGGGTGGGCGTCTCGCCCGCCCAGTCGAGATGGCGGGCAAGATGTCCACCCCACAATATTGGATAATTTATTTCTTGGAGTTCCCTTAGAGCGATCGCAGGTGACAGTGTTGTATATGGCAAAAATACGGTGATTCATATTTGCGTCTCTTAATCTCTGTATTTTATGTCACAGCCTTATCCTCACTAAAGTTATCTTATTTCAAGTGGTGTTAATTCTTTGAGTACGGTAAACCGTATTTACTCGTTAGTTCCCAAAGATTAATTTAATTGTTAAGTTTAGTTACATAAATAAATAAATGCTGCAAACATTGTTAAACAGGAGAAATTATGAGAAGCGGTAGTATTTTTGACAATCAAGGCAAACTGAACAACTTTGCGTCACTAATAGCGCACCCTTTCGGGGAAGTAAGCTACACACATCATCACAGTCAATCTTAGAGATTGCCTAGATTGGACGAATATAGCAGCATTTTTGACCAGTCTTTAATTAATTTTCTCAAAGCGTTAAAGAAGATGAGTAAGTAGGGGGAGAAGAACCAATGCCTATTCTCTATTTCTCATTTCTCATTCTCCATTTAGTTTTCATTTTAAGGATTGGTAACATCTATGGGAATTAAAGAACAGCCTAATTCACCTCGGTTTCGGAACATTGCGAATATATTGCTAGGAGTATCAGGGCTATTTCTGCTCTTAAATTTATTTTTGCCTGGTTTATTTACTTCTGGCCCTACTGGTGTTCCCTACAGCCTATTTATTCATCAAGTACAGGAAGGAGAAGTCAGTCGCGTTTCTGTTGGTCAAAACGAGATTATTTACCAACTAAAAACAGAAAATGCCGAGCCTGCTCAGGTATTTGCCACTACACCAATCTTTGATTTAGAGTTGCCCAAACTTCTAGAACAAAAGGGAGTTGAGTTCGCTGCTACACCTCCATCGAAAAATACCTGGTTTACAACCCTCTTGAGTTGGGTGATTCCACCACTGATTTTTATTGGTATTTGGCAGTTCTTTCTCGCCCGTAGTGGTGGCGGTGGCCCCCAAGGCGCTCTTTCCATTGGTAAAAGCAAAGCTAAGGTTTATGTTGAAGGCGAATCAGCGAAAATCACCTTTGCAGATGTGGCTGGGGTCGAAGAAGCGAAAACTGAGTTAGTAGAAATTGTGGATTTCCTCAAGACTCCAGCGCGGTTTACGCAAATTGGCGCTAGAATTCCCAAGGGTGTGTTGTTGGTTGGCCCTCCTGGTACTGGTAAGACACTTTTAGCAAAAGCTGTAGCAGGAGAAGCAGGAGTTCCATTTTTCAGCATCTCTGGTTCCGAGTTTGTGGAACTGTTTGTTGGTGTGGGTTCTTCCAGAGTCCGGGATTTGTTTGAGCAGGCTAAAAAACAGGCTCCTTGTATTATATTCATTGATGAATTGGATGCGATCGGTAAGTCTCGTAGCAGTAATGGCTTTTACGGTGGCAATGATGAGCGAGAACAAACCCTCAACCAATTACTAACTGAGATGGATGGGTTTGCAGCTGGCGATGCAACGGTAATCGTTCTAGCAGCGACCAACCGTCCCGAAATACTAGACCCAGCATTGCTGCGTCCAGGCCGCTTTGACCGCCAAGTGTTGGTAGACCGTCCTGATTTATCAGATCGAGAAGCAATTCTCAAGATTCACGCTCAAAAGGTAAAATTAGGAGATGATGTAAATTTAAAAGCGATCGCTACTCGTACCCCTGGTTTTGCTGGCGCAGATTTGGCAAATTTGGTGAACGAAGCCGCATTATTGGCAGCGCGTAATCTGCGTGAAAGGGTTGCTCAAGAAGACTTTGCCGAAGCAATTGAGCGGGTAGTCGCCGGTTTAGAGAAGAAGAGTCGGGTAATGAACGAGACTGAGAAAAAGATTGTTGCATACCATGAAGTTGGTCACGCAATGGTCGGGGCACTCACAACCGGAAACGGTCAGGTAGAAAAGATTTCAATTATTCCTCGTGGGATGGCAGCTTTAGGCTACACTCTACAATTACCAACTGAAGACCGCTTTTTGATGAATGAAGCAGAATTGCGGGGTCAGATTGCGACTCTGTTAGGTGGACGTTCGGCTGAAGAAATTGTGTTTAACAGTATTACCACAGGTGCTTCTAACGATTTGCAACGAGCAACTGATTTGGCAGAACGAATGGTAACAGCTTATGGTATGAGTAAAGTTTTAGGGCCATTAGCTTATCAACAAGGACAACAAGCAGCATTCCTGGGTAATGGTGGTGCTAATCCCCGACGGGCAGTAAGTGAAGAAACGTCGAAAGCCATTGATAGCGAAGTCAAGGAAATCGTGGAAACAGCCCACGAGCAAGCCCTAGAGATTCTTAGACAGAATCGAGACTTGCTAGAAGCGATAGCGACTCAACTCTTAGAAACAGAGGTTATTGAAGGCGAAAAACTGCATAATCTGTTGAGTCAAGTAAAACCTGTAACTAATTCGTAATTAAGAAATTAAACGCAGAAGAACGCAGAGAAAAACTTTGCGTACCTCTGCGTTCCTTTGCGTTTTTAATACTCTGGAACAGAAGGATCGACTTCTCGACTCCAAGCGGTAATTCCGCCTTTGACATTCGTCCCAGCAATCCCGGCTTCCTTAAGTATGGCTAGGGCTTTTGCCGATCGCCCGCCCATTTTACAATGAGCAATTAAGCGATGCCCATTCAATATTTCCTTCACCTTCGCAATGCCATTCCCATTTTCAATGTCTGGTAAAGGCACTAACACTGAACCCGGAATCTTGGCAATGTCATACTCATTGGGGTTGCGGACATCCAGCAGTACAAAATCTTTCGCACCGCTATCCAGCAATTCCTTCAAATCCTTGACGGTTATTTCTTGACTTTCCAACTGCTGTTTTGCCTCCTCTGCTTTAGCTTGTGGAATTCCGCAGAATTCTTCGTAGTCTATCAGCTTTTCAATCACTGGGCGAATTGGGTTAGGACGCAGTTTCAACTCCCGAAATTTCATATCTAAGGCGTTGTATAGCAGCAATCGTCCACTGAGAGTGTTACCTTGTCCCAGAATGATTTTAACAGTTTCCGTTGCCTGAATTAAACCAATAATTCCGGGCAAAATTCCCAATACGCCACCTTCTGCACAAGAGGGAACCATTCCTGGTGGTGGTGGTTCTGGGAAAAGGTCCCGATAATTTGGCCCACCTTCGTAGTTAAATACAGTAGCTTGCCCTTCAAACCGTAAAATTGAACCGTAGACGTTGGGCTTATTCAGCAATACGCAGGCATCGTTAACTAGATATCTGGTAGGGAAGTTATCAGTACCATCCACTATGATATCGTAAGGTTGAATAAGCTCCAGGGCGTTTTCGGAAGTCAGACGAGTTTCGTATAAATCAACCTGACAATAGGGGTTAATCTCGTGAATCTGGTTTTTTGCCGATTCAATCTTAGGTTTACCCACCCAGGATGTACCGTGAATGACTTGGCGTTGCAGATTAGAAGTATCGACAACATCAAAATCGACAATCCCGATGCGTCCAACACCCGCCGCCGCCAAATATAAAAGTAGTGGTGAACCGAGTCCACCTGTACCGATACACAGTACACTGGCAGCTTTTAGGCGTTTCTGTCCTTCTAGTCCTACTTCCGGTAAAATTATGTGGCGGGAGTAGCGTTCGTAATCGTCTTTGGTTAACTGGATTTCGTCTAGATTGGGATTTAGCATAGCAGTTATGATGTGGGAGAGCGAATATTAATCCTATCGAAAAACTGTATCTTATATAGAGATAGGAAGGATGGAAGACGAATTTTTATCAATGGTAGCGGCGAAAACTGCTACAAGTGACTGTCTTTAAACTAAGCCAGTTATTTTATATTTTTAATTTCCTCTGCTTGAAACTGATGATGATTGTCCAGGCTCCAGCTTTTAAGTTCTCCAGCTTTACCGTTTTGGACGGATACTATTATATACGAGTATCCCTGCCAAGCGTATAGGCGATCGCATTCTGAAGGGATAGCAGGATGATCTGGATGAGAATGAAAAATGCCGATAATGTTCAGTGAGCGATCCCGTGCTTCCCTTTGTGTTTTTAGCATAACTTCAGGTGCGATCGCATATTGCCGTCTTTTACTTTCTGTTGTCCGTTCCCCTGGAAACTCAGATGCCGCTTCTGTATTCCAAGCATTTTCTGTTGGTATGACTTCTACCACAGTTTTGCCCTCATTAGCCAGATAGCCCAAAATTATACCACAGCACTCATCTGGGTAAGTGCTTTCGGCATGGGTGCAGATGATTTGCAAGTGTTCTTGGCTCAGTCGGATCATGTCTGCGTTGGTAACTTTGCAATCTTGAGCGATTCTTGCTCAGATCGATACATTGCGATCGCTCTTAATCATAGTTTAGATGTAACCTTACTCAGCGATCGCAGCCTTCAAAAAATAAAATATGTATTTTTTATCACTTCTTCAGACATTTGCCTAATCTCTTCTGCTTTCTTATTGCCTAGAAACGAATGGCACTAAGAAAAGCCCAAAGGCTTGTGTCACCTCGTTCCCAGCCTCCAGGCTGGGAATGTATTCAAAGAGGCTCTGCCTCTTGTCAAGCTACTGGAGGCGGAGCCTCCCAGAATGGTTTCCCAGCCTTCAGGCTGGGAACCAGTCAGAGCAAGGGCTGTATCTTTTCTTAGTGCCATTCGCCTAGAAACCATAGCAATCCTATCTGATTTGCAAAAATCACAAGGGTGAGATCCCTGATTTCTCTAATAAGTTGGGGATCTCATTGTTTACGAATGATTTAGGATTGCTATAGAAAAATATAAAGAATAGACAAAGCTCTGTATTTATGTATACATTTATTGGCAAATAATATGAAGAGTATGCAAAGATAGTTATTTAAGTATGGACATCTAAGTAAGATATTGACTATGTAGTTATTTTGAGGTTATTGAGATGTTCTCTATTTTCCAGCTAGACCCCACAGAGAATAGCCCACAAGAGAGGATATAAAAATCTCTTTCCCGATTAAGAATAAATCGTTGACTATTTTCTCTTCTAGTAGGACTTAGGCGCTGGCAAAAAAATCAAACGCGAAGGGTGAGTTTTTGAGCATTCAAGCTAAGTTTTTCGATGATTTTTCAGTAATGTCTACTTAACAAGTGATGCTTAAAAAAGCCTGAGATCAACGATTATCATGAATGCACACGCTCATAAATTTGTACAGTGCTTAAGACTTAGATAGTTTGAAGATAGTTAGGTATACTGCGAAGGGGTAACAACGAGACTTTTTTAAAAATGGCTATAAGCTTGGCACAAACAAGCTTTTGGCGATTATTCAAAAGTCAAGTTCTCAGCCGTTTTTAGTATAAGTAATAGATACAAGCCTTTTGATAAGGTGAATTTTTGAGAAATTTGCTGATCGGGTTGACATAGAAAGTATGCCGAACACGTCAAATTTTGGTGAGTTATTTTTGCCCAAAAGCAGCAGCACAAGCAGCTTGTTGAGAACTGAAGTTACTGAAAAAATCGATTCAGGTAGGTAAAAGTTATGGCAAATATCATTGGAACCAACGGTAATGACACCCTACAGGGTAGCACTGACGCGGATACGATTAACGGTAAATTAGGCAATGATGTCATATCTAGTAACGGCGGCAATGACACTTTGACTGGTGGAGGCGGTAAGGATAAATTTATTTACGACAATTACTATAATTATACTGATGTAATCACCGATTTTGGTGGCGTAGGTAAAGGGACAAACCCAACAGCAGAAGTCATCGCCGAAGTGGATACCCTAGCATTTGTAGGCGATGGCTTAAGTGCCCAAAATCTGGTGCTGACCCAAAATGGTAACAATCTAGAAATCACCTTTGAAGAGTTAGATGATTTTGAAACGGGGTTTGTTAGTCCTAAAGTCATCCTGCAAAACTTTGCCCTAGAAAACCTGGATAATCTCAGCAAATCTACAGGAGCCACTGTAAACTTGGGCAATATCCTGTTTGATGGGCAAACTAGCATTACTGACAGCTTTGATGTCTTCAATGCCAACTCCACCCAAAGTACTATCTTCAACAAGAATACAGTTACTTTCCTTAACGACCTGAACAACAATGTTAACGGCTTTGACAACTCAGATGATGTCATCAATGGTCAGGGAGGTGATGACATCATTGACGGCAAGAGTGGTAACGACCTTTTGAGAGGTGGTGTGGGCAATGACTCCCTGGTTGGTGGTGTGGGCAATGACTCCCTGGTTAGTGGTGTGGGCAATGATACTCTTGTTGGTGGCGTGGGCAATGATATTCTTGTTGGTGGTACGGGGAATGACTTCCCCACAGGTAATAACTCTCTCGTTGGTGGTGCGGGCAATGACTCTCTCGTTGGTGGTGCAGGTAATGATTACTTGAATGTTGAATTTTCAACAGGCGAGAACACTCTCAATGGTGGCGTTGGTGACGATGTTTTGGATGCTGGGGCAACATCCGGCAATAACTTACTCTCTGGGGGAGATGGCAATGATTTTGTTAACGCCTCTAACGTTGATAGCAGTGTCAACGAATACATCTATTACCCCTCCTCAGGGAATAACACCCTAGAAGGAGGCGCTGGTGATGATACCTTGACTGCTGAGTCTCCATCAGGCAATAACCTGCTCTCTGGGGACGATGGTAATGATTATCTTTCCACCTCAGGCGTAAATTATTATAGAGCCTACTCTGATAGTTTTACTTCATCAGGTAATAACACCCTCAACGGTGGCGCCGGTGACGATACCTTGCGTGCTGAATATTCAACAGGCAATAATTTACTCTCTGGAGGCACTGGCAATGATTACCTCTCTATCTCTGGTTATGCGATTGGCTACGCCATTGGACAGAATCTTTTCCCCTCCTCAGGTAATAATACCCTCAACGGTGGCGCTGGTGACGATACCTTGCGTGCTGAGTATTCAATAGGCAATAACTTCTTCTCTGGGGGCGATGGCAATGATTCCTTCTATCTAAGCAGCGCATCTCCAGATGTTGTACCCTCTGATTTAGTGACTCAAACGGTAGATGGAGGTGAGGGTGACGATTTGTTGTCCGTAGATTACACCTCCGCTACAGGGGGTATCACAACGATATTCAATACTGTTACTAACATTGGAGAAGTTACAGCAGGCACTTATAGGGTTAGCTATAAAAATATCGAAGGATTAAATATCTCAGGTACAGCTTACGACGACAAAATTGTGGGGAGTAATGGCAACGATACGCTTTCTACGGGCTATGGTGGCAATGATACGATCGATGGAGGTAAGGGTGACGATGTGTTGTCTGTCGATTACTACAATTCTCCAGGAGGGATCACAACAACATTCAATACTACTACTAACATTGGAGAAATAACAGCGGGAACTTCTTATAAGGTTAGCTATAAGAATATCGAACAATTAAATATTTCAGGTACAGCTTACGATGACAACATTGTTGGTAACAGTGGTAACGATACACTCTCTGCGGGCACTGGTGGCAAGGATACGATAGATGGAGGTAAGGGTGACGACGTGTTGTCTGTCGATTACACCAATTCTCCAGCAGGGATCACAACAACATTCAATACTACTACTAACATTGGAGCAATTACGGCGGGTACGAATCGGGTTAGCTACAAAAATATCGAGCGATTAAATATTTTAGGTACAAGTTACGATGACAACATTGTTGGTAACAGTGGTAACGATACGCTCTTTGGGAGCTATGGTAATGATACAATTATTGGCGGTGCCGGTAATGATATCCTGACAGGTGGAGATGGTACCAACATTCTAACTGGTGGTGCGGGCAATGATGAATTTGTTTATAACTTTTTAGACAGCAGCTTTGACACTGCCACTGATATTATCACCGATTTCGGTGGCATTGGTAAAGGCTCAAATCCCTCAGCAAGCGTGATTGCTTCCTTAGACACCTTGCAATTTATCGGTAGTGGCTTGACTGCTCAAAATCTGCAATTAACTCAAAATGGTAACAACTTAGAAATCACCTTTGAAAATGTCGCTAATAACAAAGTCATTCTCCAAAACTTCAAATTAGAAAATCTGGATAATCTGCCAGCAACTTCTTCACGACCAGCTATTGGCAATATTTTGTTTGATGGACAAACCAGCATCACTGACAGTTTTGATGTGTTTGACGCTAATTCCACTCAAACTAGCCTATTCAACCGGAACACTGTTACCTTCCTCAATGACCTCGACAACAATATAACGGGTTTTGACAACTCCAATGATGTTATCAATGGTCAAGGGGGTGACGACATCATTGATGGCAAAAGTGGTAATGACCTTTTGAGAGGTGGTGCGGGAAATGATACTCTCATTGGTGGTGAGGGAAATGATACCCTTGATGGCGGTGTGGGAAATAACTCCCTTCTTGGTGGCACTGGTGACGATCGCTTGACTGCTGACATTTCAACAGGCAAAAATACCCTCAATGGAGGAGTTGGTAACGATAGCTTGAGTGCTGGTGGTTCAACAGGTGATAACCTGCTTTTTGGAGGTGATGGCAATGATTCTCTTGACATCTCTGGCTATTATAAGTTTTCTGGCTCTACCTTCCCCAGCGACTCCTACGACTCTCGTTCATCTGGTAATAACACCCTAGAAGGTGGTGCAGGTGACGATACATTGAATGCTAGCGGTTCAAAAGGCGATAACCTACTCTCTGGGGGCGATGGCAATGATTATCTTGAATTTTATGGCAACTACAACTATAGCTACGGCGACTTGTCCGACTCTCGATCATCTGGCAATAACACCCTAGAAGGAGGTGCAGGTGACGATACATTGAATGCTAGCGGTTCAAAAGGCGATAACCTGCTCTCTGGGGGCAATGGCAATGATTATCTTGACATTTCTGGCGACTACTCCTACTATGCCTCCTACGACTACTCCGACTCTCGTTCGTCTGGTAATAACACCCTACAAGGAGGTGCAGGTAACGATACCTTGAATGCTAGCGGTTCAACAGGTGCTAATCTCCTAGATGGAGGCGATGGCAATGATATACTCATTGGTGGCAACGGAAATGATAGCCTCTATGGAGGAACTGGTACTGATACTTTTGTTTTCAATAATTACAATGGAGGTGTAGATAGTCTTTATGACTTCAACGCCACTAATGAACTGATTCAGGTATCGGCTGCTGGTTTTGGTGGTGGTTTATCACCAGGTTCAGTCTTAGCTAGTCAGTTTGTCATCGGAACATCTGCAACAACAAGCAATCAACGATTTATCTATAACAACACTACAGGTGGACTGTTCTTTGACCAAGATGGCAGTGCATCTGGGTTTACTCAGGTAAAATTTGCACAACTATCGGCTGGATTGCCACTAACCGAAAACAATTTTGTGATTGTTTAATCGGAAATTGGCGTTTTTCAATCACTAAGCGGTACGGATTGCAAGGTGCTATTGAAAGCACCTTGCATTTGATTAGGGACTGACAAATAAAAAAATATTCAATTAACTCTTGTGGGGTGGGCGTCTCGCCCGCCCTATGAACTGGGCGCTCATGTTGCCCACCCCACAATATTGGATAATTTATTTCTTGGAGTTCCCTTAGGGTGCGGCTCTTATCAAAAGAGTAGATATTGAGTCTAGTTCTTTTGTTTTCGGCATAGTGCGGATGGGTTACAATTTTTTTTGGTAAGTCAGATCATGTCTGCGTTCGGATTTTTGGTAATATATAGCCATTCGGCGTTGCATAATAGAGGGATGAATTGAGGTTTTCTACTGTGTATTGTCCATACTGTGATTCTACTGAGATTAGAAAAAACGGTAAACGAAG
>NZ_JBALEJ010000106.1:0-65429 GCF_036917975.1 Nostoc sp. | reverse complement strand
ATCGAAAAAATTGATAAATTCTTCCTATTCTAATTGCCAAATCTCAAATTAAAATAACCCAATATCATACCACAAAATATTTATGCAAGAGTTCTTATAAAAGAACAGCCTGATCTTACTGCTGGTGCAATCGGTATAGCTGTTGCAACAGGTGTTGCTTTAATTGGAGCCGCTCCAGCATTTATTGTTGTTGGCTCTGGATTTCTAACTTGGCTAGCTATTAGAATAGCTTTGTCAATTGATTAAATTGAATTATCTAGTTTCAAATAGTCAGGCATTTATTTTAGGAATAACCCAAAATGCAATCTCCATCTCAAGATAATAATTATTCAGATAATAGCGCACAACAATCATCAAGTCTCAGTTGAACGCGCTGAAGGTTGGTTAAAATTGCTCCGTATAACTCCATTACCACCAGTTATCTATATCGCTGCAAAAGTTGTAACAACTCTGCTATTATCCGCCATAATTATTACCTTAATTATGATACTAGGGATTTGGCGCTTAAAAATAGATATTAATCCTGAACAACTATTGCTTCTTGTCTTCAGCTTAGTGTTGGGAGTGATACCTTTTGCTGTTTTTGGTCTAGCACTAAGTTATTTAACAGAACCTAAAAGTTATGACTCTATTGCTGGATTATCTATTCCACTTGGGTTAGCAAGTTGTGGTGCTTTACCTCTAACTAATCCACGTTATTTACAGGATTTAGTTGCTTTCTCCCCTTTTTATCACTATAGAGAACTAACACTATGGGCAGCAGGTCTAGATTATGACAAACATCTGTTATTGCATTTCCTATGGCTATTATGGGCTGGAGGAATGTTTGGATTGATCGCTGTATGGGCGTATAAACGCGATTCAGTAATTCAATAGCGTTTTCTTGTCTATATAGAACATCATGCGATCGCCTATTGTAGTGATGAGAGCGATCGCTTCAGCTTCACCAATATCCAGTTCATTGCTGAGTGCTTCAACCAGTAAAAGAGCATCACTGCAATTTCCTGCTTCATTTCGCCTTCAGTCATTCGAGTTGCGGTTAATACTTCATTAGGAATGACGACGTTCATAATTACAATCCTCAGTATAATATCGTCCCATTCGGAAGGAGTCATTATGGCATCCAAGAAATACTACGCCGTTTTTAAAGGTCGAAAGACAGGTATATTCACAAGCTGGGAGGAATGTGATGAACATATCGCAGGTTTTAGTGGTGCGTTGTACAAATCTTTTAAGACTAGAGAAGAAGCAGAAGTAGCATTGGAGCTTGCAGAACAGAATTTTATCATTACTAGTGAGCAGAAAGAAGTAAAACAGCAGGAAACAAAAACCAAAATTTTTCCTGCAAAAGAGTTAATTATGGATAGCGTTTGTGTTGATGCTTCATGTTTAGGTAATCCTGGGTACGTTGAATATAAAGGAATTGATACAGCAACACGGAAAGTAATTTTCCATAAAAGTCCAATGCCAAACGGAACAAATAATCTTGGAGAGTTTTTGGCTATTGTTCATGCTCTTGCATACCTCAAGAAACAAGGTAGGGATATACCTATTTATTCTGATTCAGAGGTAGGTATTCTTTGGGTAATCAACAAGAAAGTCAGAACAAAGTTAACCCGAAGTATGGACAATGAAGAAATATTTAATTTGGTAGATAGAGCATTAACGTGGTTAGAAAATAATGAGTATACCAATCCTATCCTCAAATGGAATACTGTCTCTTGGGGCGAGATTCCAGCAGATTTTGGTCGTAAATAAGCTTGCGTCTAGGAGTGAGGCAACATGACATTATAATACATAACCTATAAAGCGATCGCATCAAATCACGGTTGAAAATATGGAAGGCTCTAGTTCAGCCAATCTAATCCCAAATACAGAAAATGCAGTCGTTGATATTTGTAAACTGCGTGACTACTGCCTCAATCCAGAGCATGATGAAGGGAAACATAAAGCTCGTGTTTTTTCCTCAACTCTAGGTATAACATCTGACGATGCTCAAGAATTGCACCAGATTATTCTTAAAGTTGTCAAAACTCATGAAGTTCTCTTGCAACGGTGCGATGAATTTGGACAACGCTACACTCTAGATTTCACGTTGGAATGGCAAGATAGAAGTGCGACTATTCGGAGTGGTTGGATTATTGAAGAAGGTTCTGATGTCCCAAGATTAACAACCTGTTATCCTCTGTAAATATTTGGAAGTGATAGAAGATGAGTAAAAATACAATCAAGTTCCTGGATGTAGTAGCACTGACAGTTGATTTACCTGAATACAACCTGTACCGTGGTCAAGTTGGCACAGTAGTAGAATTATTAGCTGGTGGTGCTGCATTTGAAGTTGAATTTAGCGATCGCAATGGCCGCACTTATGAATCTGTCGGTTTACGCCCAGAGCAAATTATGGTGTTACATTTTGAGCCAGCATCCCCTGATTCAGTCCCGGAAATGGTGACAGCCTAAGCGATACCAGCAAAGCGATCGCATCTGGTAATTTTAAGAGCCATGCCAAGATAGATAGAAAGTAGAGAGCGAAATAATGCTAAAAACATTCAGAGCTTGGTTGAAAGGAAGTTGTTTAGAGTGGATTGATGATGTACCAACATTGGGAGAGCAACAAATCCCGGTTCATGTTACATTGCTCGAAAATGAATCAGTCATAGATAAACAAGGACGGGGACGAAGAATGGCTGAAATATTAGAAAAACTTGCTGTAAGTCAAGCTTTGACTGATGTTGATCCAGTTATTTGGCAGCAAGAAACTCGTCAAGACCGTTCACTTCCGGGACGATAAAACGTGCTGATCGATAGCAATATTATTATATATTCTGCTCAACCAGAAAACGCCCAATTGAGAGATTTAATTGCTGAATATGCGCCTGCGGTATCAGCACTCAGTTAAATGTAAGTGTTAGGCTATCATCTGCTTCAAGAGGAACAACGCCAGTATTTTGAGGAGTTTTTTCAAGTTGCTCAGGTTTTAGCAATCTCTCAAGATGTGTTAAATCAAGCGGTAATTCTGCGACAACAGAAACGAATGACTTTAGGTGATGCAATTATTGCCGGCACTGCTTTGGCGTATAAACTAATTTTGATAACAAGAAATACAGATGATTTCCGTTGGATTACGCAGATGAGATTGTGGAATCCGTTTGAGTCTGATAAACCGAGTTAAGAGAAAAGTGCGTAGACGTAGCCTGTCCTAGACATCGCATCTGGTATTTTGAGAGCGATCGTTTAACTTACCACTTTGGTTCTTGGTGCAGGTGCGCCACGCAGCATTCCTTCTGTGCTAAGGTCTTCATCAATTTCTTCCCAATGAATACCGTAGCCACCCCCGCAGGTTTCCCATTTTAATCGTTGTTCAAGGGTAGCATTGAGCAGCCTGGGATACCAAACTAATGGCACTGTGATTGTTCGCCCATCCATCAAGTCAACACTGATAGTCTCTTCAGTAAAACGTACATCTTTAACTCTCTCATCCGCCCGAACTGCCAAAATACCCATCCCAAGCCTCCAAAAATTTTGCTTGATTTTCTTGTACCAACCCTTCTAATTTTCGCAGTTCTTTGGGGCTAAAGCCAATGCTACTTGATAAACTGACCTGCTCAAGCCAAAACTTAGCTGTTGAGTCATCCCGATCAATATGAATGTGGGGTGGCTCATTAGGTTCATGGCTATAAAAGTAGAAGCGGTAGGCACCAATTCTTAAAATTGTTGGCATACTTCAAGACTACATCAAAGCTATTTATTGTTTTTTATTACACATATATTTGAAAGCGCGTAGTCTACTGCCATAGGCATCGCATTAAAAATTATTGACAAAATCATGGTTAGTAATCACAATGTAATTACAAATTAGGAAAACTATACTTATGGGGACAGCAATTAGAACCCGTATTGTTAAAATCGGCAACTCTCAAGGTATTCGCATTCCTAAACTTCTGCTGGAACAAAGTGGTATCGGTGAAGAGGTGGAAATTGAAATTCAAGATTGTCATCTAATTGTCCGTGCTGCCGCGCAATCGCGTAAAGGGTGGGAAGAAGCATTTGCAACAATGGCGAACCAACACGACGATGCACTGCTAGATGATACCGTAACGACAGAGTGGGAGCATCTAGAGTGGGAGTGGTAGTCAATCGATTTGATGTGTTTTTGGTTAACCTCGACCCAACGATTGGCAGTGAGATTCAGAAGACAAGACCCTGTCTAATAATTTCACCAGATGAGATGAACAAATATATTGCTACGGTTATTGTTGCTCCGATGACAACTAAAGGACAGTCTTATCCAACTCGTGTTGCTTGTGAGTTTCAGGGCAAGGATAGGCAAATTGTTCTAGATCAAATTCGTACAGTTGACAAAACTCGATTAGTCAAAAAGCTAGGTCAGATTGACTCTGATGAAAAAAAAGCAGTTTTAGATACCTTGGCTGAAATGTTTGCTGAATAATATGCCTAACAATCGTGTACATCGATTGTTATGCTATCCATAGCAATAGTACTAATTCTTGATGAATACGAATTATATAACGTCTCTGCTTATCTTCAACATTTTATTTCCACCAGGCTGTAGTTCGTATTCAACGTTTTCAATCTCTATATTGTAACCTTTTGAAGTGTAATATTTAACTATTTCATCTAAATGTTGTGAATGTTTCCACATTAAAGTTATCAAGGGAAAAATTCGGACTTCTTTAGCAATACGCAACATCTCATCTACTGAACTTAAGTGAAAATCGTAGTCGAGATGGTCTGAATATAAAAATAATAAATGTGAGCAGATGGCTAGATCAAATTCTTGACTATTATACGCCAATTGCGGCAACTCACCGACTATATACCTGTTGCTCTTTTTGCCAGTTTCATAATCAGATAAAAATTCTTGAATAACTTTAACTCGATTGTGTCGCAAATCCTCAGGGGATTTATGATAGCTCCATACCCAATCATTGGATGTCGCCTTGACTTGGTTAATGATGTTATCTACCACTTCATTAAATCTCTGCAATATTTCATTACTAGAAAATTGGTATAGTGGATCAACAGAAACTACACGTTTACCCTGACGTGTCATTTCTGCATTAAAGCTTGCTGGCCCATCCCCAATGCCAATGATGCTTTTGTTTAAATCTGCGTTTGTTAAATTGAATATTTTTATATACTCATCCATTGACCTACCAAAAGGAACTACTTTCTCTAAAACCATTGCCATAAAATTCACCTCATAAATAGACTGATGAAACAGGATAATAGCAAACTCAAAATCTTTGATGTACTGCTAGACGGCAATCATTCAGAAGCACATCAAGTTCTTTGACAACCTTCAAGGGATTTCTACCTCTAAATACAGCAGCAACAGCAGCTTCATAAGGATTTCTACCTGTTCTTTTGACAGCATCTATTGCAGCTTTATTTGATAATCCTCGGACACTAACTAGCCAAGCCGCTAACACCTGTCCAGTACGTCCAATTCCACCAGCGCAATGTACAACAACTTTCTCATTTTGTTTATCGGCTTCTATTAAGAAAGGAAGTATTTTCTGGGTGAGGTTTTCTAAATCAGATAAATGAAAATCTGCAATTGGTGCAGAGCAAACTAGCTGATTACCAAATTCCTGTTTGTATATGCCGAGAAGATCGGAGTAAGAAGCTAGCTGTTGTTCAGCAAGAAGGCAGCAAACATGCTTGATATCTTGGCGCTTCATGAATTCTACCCAATCCTGAACGTTCTTGTCAGTGTATCCAGGTCGCGCAGCACCAAAGACTATTTGCTCTTTCTCCCAAGCTGGGGCAAACTTGTACATATCTAACTGTCTAGAGTCGAGGTAGGTAAATCTCATCAATGGCAGAAAATGGCGATCGCAGCAATAGCAACGATTCAAATCAAAGTCCCCAATCCGTATCTAGTTGCTACAGTCGGGGTGAAAAATACTAAGCTGGTAGATAGCACGTTAAAACTTTAGCGGAAATTCCCAATCGCATTCATCGGCGGTTTAGAATTCTCCATTGGCGAACTACCTGTAATTACATTATGTTTGATGCATTATCTGACCGTTTAGAATCCGCCTGGAAAAAACTGCGGGGACAGGACAAAATTTCTCAATCCAACATTCAAGATGCATTGCGCGAAGTGCGCCGCGCCTTGTTGGAAGCAGATGTTAACCTCCAGGTAGTCAAAGATTTTATTAGCGAAGTCGAAGCTAAGGCACAGGGCGCCGAGGTGATTACTGGCGTGCGACCTGACCAACAGTTTATCAAAATTGTTCACGATGAACTGGTGCAGGTGATGGGAGAAGAAAATGTTCCCATCGTAGAAGCCCAGGAACAGCCTACGATTATTCTGATGGCTGGGTTGCAAGGTACTGGTAAAACCACAGCTACCGCTAAATTAGCCTTACATCTGAGAAAATTAGATCGTAGCTGTTTGTTGGTGGCGACAGACGTATATCGCCCAGCAGCGATCGATCAATTGCTAACCTTGGGTAAGCAAATTGACGTACCAGTATTTGAACTAGGAAGCGATGCCGATCCCGTAGAAATCGCAAGGCAAGGTGTAGAACGCGCCAGGGCAGAAGGTGTAAACACAGTAATTATTGATACTGCTGGTCGTCTGCAAATTGACGAAGATATGATGGCGGAATTAGCCCGCATCAAAGCAACTGTCCAACCCCATGAAACTCTGTTGGTGGTGGATGCGATGACTGGTCAAGAAGCCGCAAATCTTACCCGCACCTTCCACGATCAGATTGGCATTACTGGGGCGATTCTCACCAAATTAGATGGTGATAGCCGTGGCGGTGCAGCGCTTTCTGTGCGGAAGATTTCGGGAGCGCCGATTAAATTTGTAGGCGTGGGCGAGAAAGTCGAGGCACTGCAACCGTTTTATCCCGATCGCATGGCATCGCGGATTCTCGGTATGGGCGATGTGCTAACCCTGGTGGAAAAAGCCCAAGAAGAGTTTGACTTAGCCGATGCTGAGAAAATGCAAGAGAAAATTTTGTCAGCAAAGTTTGACTTTACTGACTTTCTCAAGCAGTTACGGATGCTGAAGAACATGGGTTCTCTGGGAGGCTTGATCAAGATGATCCCAGGGATGAACAAGCTTTCAGACGATCAACTCAAGCAAGGAGAAACCCAGTTAAAGCGCTGTGAGGCGATGATTAACTCCATGACTCGCCAAGAACGCCATGACCCCGATTTATTAGCCAGTTCTCCCAGTCGGCGGCGGCGGATTGCTGCTGGCTCTGGCTATAGAGAGTCAGATGTGACTAAACTGGTGGGTGATTTCCAAAAAATGCGATCGCTCATGCAGCAAATGGGTCAAGGCGGCTTTCCTGGAATGCCGGGAATGTTCGGTGGTGGCGGTATGGGTAACGCCTTCGCTGGCGCTGGGAACCGTCCCCCTGCCCCCGGATGGCGAGGTTATGATGGTGCCCCAGCTGCGAAAAAGAAAAAACCCAAAGATAAAAAGAAAAAAGGCTTTGGCAATCTTTAGCCAAGAGTCATTAGTCATTGGTAGTTTGCTAATGACCGAATGGCACTAAGAAAAGGTGAAAGGCTTGTGTCACCTCGTTCCCAGTGTTCAGACTGGGAATGTATTCCAAGGGGCTGCTGCCTCTGGTCAGCCCACTGGAGGCGGAGCCTCCAAGAATGGGTTCCCAGCCTCCAGGCTGGGAACCAGTTAGGGCAAAGCTTATAGCTTTTCTTAGTGCCATTCGCTAATGACCAATGACAAAGGACAAAGGACAAATGACATAAGGACTAATAGCAGCAAATGCTAGGCAGTGCTAAAATTAGCATTTCGACCTCAGAATTTATCAGCAGAGGAAACTAACCCTCAATTTCTCGGCAACAGCCAGATTTAGGTTACTTCCTTTTAAACAACAGGAGAATGATTCTTCAACCATGATCAAACTGCGCTTGAAACGATTCGGTAAAAAGCGGGAAGCAAGTTACCGCATTGTCGCCATTAACAACCTCGCTCGCCGCGATGGCCGTCCCTTAGAAGAATTGGGTTTTTATAACCCCAGAACTGATGAAGTGCGACTAGACGTTCCCGCCATCGTCAAGCGACTACAACAAGGCGCTCAACCCACTGACACCGTTCGTCGCATTCTAGTAAAAGCTAATGTTTTTGAGCAGGTCAGTGCAACAGCCGCATCATAATTTCGGAACAAAACTCCCAACAGCTAGCCCTAACTATGTTGAGCTAGTTCGCTTTTTGGTGCAGCCGTTTTTGGAATCTCCAGAGACTTTAAGCGTCGATTGTGAAATTTCTCAGTCCCTCAAACGGGTTTGGGTTCGCATCGCCTTTGAAAGCACAGATAAAGGGAAAGTGTTTGGTCGAGGGGGACGCAATATTCAGGCGATTCGTACAGTAATTGCCGCAGCCGCAGCCGCAGCTGGGCAATCAACATACCTGGATATCTATGGCAGCACTACTCCAGGCCGCGAGGGTATGTCTTTTGATGAAGACACAGAAGAGCGATCGCCACCGCCGACTAAGAGAGAACCGCGTACAAATGATGGGCCTAAACCCATTGTTAAACCGCGCCTCCGCTAGGTTGAAACTAGATAGTAAATCTGAGCGGTTGTTGTTACCTCCGCTCAGAATTTTTACAAAGATGGAAAGTAGCAAAAAGATTTTTGGATCTTTTTTTAAACTCTTCACTGAATTTTAGATTTTAAATTTTGGATTTTGGATTAATTCAAAATCCAAAATTGATTCACCAGTAGCATACTAGCTAGATTGTAGGGTCATACAACCGATTAAGTTGTTGCAAAAATTTTTCAAACAAAATGTTAAGTAATCAAAGCATAAATTCGCCTTTAGCGAGAAAATATTAACCTTTGTCAAAAACAGATCCTCACCAATTAAAAAATCCTATGGCAGGTGCCTTAACAATTCAACTGCCGAATATTCCTAGTGCGATCGCTCTTGCGGGAGATGGAGAAGAAAATCTCAAATTCCTATCTCGCCAAACAGGAGCCACTTTAGTGTTACGCGGACAGGAATTAGTGATTTCTGGTACTGAAGGGCAAATTGATCTGGCTTCTCGATTAGTGCGATCGCTTGAAGACCTCTGGATTAAAGGTAATACTATCTCCAGTGCCGATATTTTAACAGCCCGTCAAGCTATAGATAGCGATCGCCAAGGAGAACTGCAAGATTTACAGCGAGATGTCCTCGCCAAAAGTCGCCGGGGTGAAGAAGTCCGTGCCAAAACCTTTCGCCAGCGTCAATATATCGACGCACTCCGTAAACGCGATCTCACTTTCGGCGTTGGCCCTGCCGGTACTGGCAAAACTTATCTCGCTGTTGTTGTCGCCGTGCAAGCACTCCTTGCCAACCAAGTTGAAAAGCTAATTTTAACTCGCCCTGCTGTCGAAGCTGGTGAAAAACTCGGTTTTTTGCCTGGAGACTTACAGCAGAAAGTTAATCCCTATCTTCGCCCACTTTACGATGCTATTTATGAATTCATCGACCCAGAAAAAATACCCAGTTTAATGGAACGCGGTGTGATTGAGGTTGCACCACTCGCCTATATGCGCGGACGTACCCTTAATAACGCCTTTATAATTGTCGATGAAGCGCAAAATACTACACCCGCTCAGATGAAAATGGTTTTGACTCGTTTGGGTTTCCGTTCGCGGATGGTGATTACAGGCGACATGACACAAACTGATTTACCACTTCACCAACAATCAGGTTTAGGGGTGGCTTTACAAATTTTAAAACATGTTGAAGGCATTGCCTTTTGCGAATTTTCTCAAAAAGATGTTGTGCGCCATCCTTTAGTTCAGCGTATTGTGGCTGCTTATGAACAATATGAAAAATAGGAATTGGGGATTGGGGATCGGGGATTGGGTATTAATTAGGACTCATCGTTTAACCAACGACAAATAACAAATGACAAAGGACAAATGACAAATGACCACAACATTGAAAGAATTTTTAGCGGCTTGTGAGACTTTGGGAACTTTGCGTTTAATTGTTACTAGCAGTGCTGCTGTATTAGAAGCACGGGGCAAAATTGAAAAGTTATTTTATGCAGAACTCCCCAAAGGTAAATATGCAAATATGCACACCGAAGGCTTTGAGTTTCACTTGAATATGGATAAAATTATTCAAGTGAAATTTGAAACTGGTGAGGCAAAAAGAGGTAATTTTACTACCTATGCAATTCGCTTTTTAGATGAGAAACAAGAATCTGCTTTGAGCCTATTCTTACAATGGGGTAAACCGGGGGAATATGAACCCGGGCAGGTGGAAGCTTGGCAGACTCTAAAAGAGAAGTATGGTGAAGTTTGGGAACCTTTACCAGCAGAAATTTAATATTGATAGTTGGTAATTGTGGAAAACTAAATTTTCAATTACCAGTTATTTTATTTAACTAAGGCAAGGTCATGAAACTAAAAAATATAGGTTTTATTATATCAAAGTTTTAATTAGGTTAGCAATCTCAGGTTGCATTGATTTCCAAGCTGAAAAAATTCTAATCAATTGAATCACTTGAAGAAGAATAATTAAGCTTACAATAATTCCAACTAATAAACATAGAAAGAAGTACTCATACTTAAAAGAGTAACAGACAACAAGAATCATTGGTAAAATATATCCAACCAATACTGCTGGTAACAATCTAACCACTTTCATCTGAGAAAGGAATAAAGTTGGTGTACAAAGCCAACACCAATCTTGAAAATCATGATTTACGAAGATAACATACGGGCTTGTTTTACTTTTGGTATATGCCCAAACAAGTGATACTCGTTGTCCTTCTCTAACTTTAACATCAGCGCCAGACAACTTTATCTGAGTTTCCCTTCCATTGCCTTCTTTAAGCCAGAATTCTGTAATTATTTCGATTCTAGACGTTACACCATCACCGTCTCCAGAAACATGGGTTGTTGTGTACTTTTGAACTCCTAAAGCAGTTCCATAAATTCGCTCCCAAGAAATATTTTTTCCATTAACTTTTAGCTGGTGTAATGTTTTGTTTAGCATTGTTATTATGTCTGTGATTAAGGTTCAATCTCGACAAAGTTTCTGTCAGATTAAGCTAGATGTATTAATAAGACAATCATTATTTGACTAAATTATACACTCATAATAATTTGGTCAAATAAGCTAAATTGAGAAAAGTCTCTATAATGAAATGTTTCCAAAGCTCGGAGATTTTTAGAATGAAATGGACACTTGACGAAGCCCAAAAACAGCTACCCTCAATAATTCATGCGACTAGTCAAGAACCTCAGCTAATCTATACTGAAGAGAAATTGGTGGCCGCAATTCTAGATCCTGAGCTTTTTCGAGAATTTTTAAACTGGCGACAAAAAGCTACGAAAACATCTCTAGCTCAAGTCTTTAAAGAACTTCAGCAGTTATGTACTGAAGAAGATTATAGCTTAGAGATACCACTACGAAGCGACCGTAACAATCCTTTTATTGAAGACGAGGATGAGTAATCTTTGCGACACTAATATTATCAGTGAGTTGACTCGTCCGATTCCAAATCCAGGGGTGATAACATGGAGCGGCACTGTGACATCTATTAACTTAAGTGTTATTACAATTGAGGAAATTTATTATGGTTTAACAGCGAAGCCTAATTCTAGAATCCAAAACTGGTTTGAAAACTTTCTTACAACTCACTGTCAAATTTTCCCCATCACCTCAGAAATTGCCAAGTGTTCGGGTGAATTGAGAGGCTTTTTGAGGACTCAAGGTAAACCCCGTTCGCAAGCTGATATACTGATTGCAGCAACAGCTAAAATACATTCCATGACTCTTATTACTAGAAATATTAAGGATTTTGAGGGTTGTGATATCTATACATTGAATCCATTTCAGCTATAACAATTGTGACAATAGAATAGTCTTATTGACATTATAAGACCGCCTTGAGGCGCTCTCACTAAAATCAATAAGAGTCGATGCTATAGATTAATTTTTAATCAATAAATAATAAACGTTAAATATAAAATTGCTAATGTTTTTTATCAAAGCGATTTGGAGTTTTTGCTTAATTGCTTTTTTCCTGCTATGGAGTGGAGAAGCTGAAGCCGGAGAGTTATCTGAACGATTAGCAAATTTTCCCCAGTGGGAAAAATTAACCTCTGTGCAGCCAGCATCGGGAGATTTAGTTTACCCTGAATGGATGGCTGGTACTTGGAAAGTTAGAAGTACTTTAGTAGATTTAGCTGCGCCTTTAGCACCAGAGATTGTAACACCAGGGTTTGAAGGTAATCGCCGACAATTAAATCAGCCTGTGAGTTTTGTAGTAAGATTTGTAAAAGAACAACCATCTATTACTGGACTAAAAATATTTCCCCAGATAGATTACAAATCCCCAATTTTAGTAGCAGATAGAGCATTTAATAGCTTGAATTTGGCAAGGGCTTATTTAGGGGATGAAGCAGTGTTATTAGTCAAAGTAGATCCAGATTCACCTAATCGTCAAATTACATTCTTGCGTAGCAGTCGGCAACTAGTTTCTATTGTGACTGCACGAGGCACAGAAAATCCCCCTGATGGCAAATTTATCACCACAGAAGTGTTTCAACAACTATTTAAAGGTGGTTCACGCCCCTATTTAAACTCTGTAGAATCTACTACGGCTTATCATAAGCTGACAACATCTAATCCAATGATTGAAGCAGATCAAGTTACTGGTGTTTATCTTTCACCCCAAGATCCAGATTACTTTAAAGCCGGTTCTCGACCAGTTGCTCTCTATCGCTATCGCCTTGAATTTTTCCCTCAATAACTACCAACTACTCCCAGAGAGTGATTTGTCATCTAGCTATTGACTCATTTGTAATACGCTTGTAGTATATAAATTCCAAGTTTACGATCGCGCTCTTGGACGGTGTGCATCATGGCCAAATTTCAAGATATTGTCAATTACTTTCGCTCTGACTGGAAACTAAGTGTTTTTAGTATCACAGCATCCAGCGTTTACGAAATTATTGATTTGGTTGTTCCTTATGCGATCGGGCAGATTTTAAACATTTTGTCTGCTCAACCATTGGATAAACCACTTCAAAGTGCGATCGCAACTTTTTCTGATATCACCAATTACCCAGCCAATAAAACTCTATCTTTGAGTATATTACTGGGTTTAGTTTTCGTTGTCACTGTACTGAGAGCGCCAACACAACCTTGGCTAACCCATTGGTTTCATTGGGATATAACCTTAAGGTTGCGTCGGCAAAAAGCCCAAACAGCCATCGAAAAAATTCTCACTCTCCCACTAGAATTTTATGATGAAAATAACCCTGGAAGGATTGCGGGAAGAATAGCTAGAGGTATTTCTAACCACACTTTTACGTACCCTGAAATTGCGGGACAATTGATTCCTAAACTAGTTCGGGTGCTGGGAATTTTCGTGTTTATCTTAGTGATTGAGTGGCGAATTGCGATTTTATATCTGATTTCCTTTGCGGTGATTCTTAGCTTTACCTTGAAGGATTTAAAGCAGCTAATTTGGCACGAAACTATTCTGGATAAATATGGAGAGGATACAGAAAGTCGCAATTCCGAACTGATTACCAACATCAAAACGGTGAAGGCATTTGCTACAGAAGCTAACGAACTGAAGCGGCAAAAGCAACGTTTAGATCGTGAACTAATGGTGGTTGAGTATCGTGTTCATAAAGGTTATACGAAACTAGCTACTTGGCAAAGAACTGTAATTCAGTTCTGCGTATTTACTATCCTGGGTTTGACTCTAGCAGCAACAGCAGACGGTAGAATTTCTCTCGGTCACTTTGTGATGACCTTAACTCTTTCTAGCATGGCTTATGCCGAATTAGAACCTATTAGCAATTTGGCAGAACTTTTTGCTCGTCGTTATTCTTCCATGCTGCGGTTTCACGAATTTCTCCAAGAGCCAACTGCACCTGATTCAGCTAGTCTTTTAGAAGAGAGCAACCAGACAGAATCACCTTATAAATTTACTGGAAAAGTTGAGTTATCACACGTCAGTTTTGGATATGATGCCAACCGTCAAGTTTTACAAGATATCAACTTGTTGATTGAGCCATACCAAACAGTGGCGTTAGTAGGGCGTTCCGGTTCTGGTAAGTCTACTTTAGTGAAATTGCTGTTGCGATATTTTGAACCTCAATCAGGTCAAATTCTGATTGATGGTCAAGATATTCGCACTTTGAATGTGGGTAAATATAGACGAAGGTTAGCGATCGTTCACCAAGAAGTAGACGTTTTCAACGGTACTATATTGGATAACCTCACCTATGGTAGGACAAATGCCACCTTGGAGCAGGTTAAGGAAGCCTGTAGAATTGCCAGAGTCGATGAAGTAGTGCAGCACTTACCCCAAGGTTATTACACCGTTGTAGGAGAACGAGGTGTCAGGCTATCTGGAGGACAAAGACAGCGCTTGGGAATTGCGAGGGCGTTGCTAGTGGAACCGGACGTGCTGATTTTTGACGAAGCCACCTCTAGTTTAGATTATGAGTCTGAGCGTTCAATTCAGCTAGCGATGCGATCGATTCAGGGTACTTGCACCACCATTGTGATTGCCCACCGTTTAAGTACAGTACGAGAAGCCGATAAAATTGTAGTTCTGGAGCAAGGAGAGATTGTAGAAGTAGGTAGCCACGATGAACTCTTGCGTCACGAAGGTATTTACCGCCGCTTGCACTCCCTACAAGAAACAGGAGAACTCCTAAGTTAGGGGAGATACACATTTTGGATTTTGGATTTTGGATTTTAGATTGACTCCATGAATCAATCTGCTTGATTAAATCGACTTTATTGTATTGTCAATAAGGTCGATTTTTTCCAATTGTCTTCAACAGTGTTTTGTACAAGACTGGAAATTTTGAGCCAACAGTCATAATGTATACAATATGTGATAATAGATTTCAGATAAAAGTCAATGTCTACTGAACTCTGTCTGCCTAAGTAATGCAAGAAACAAGGCTTGCCATTTCCGTGTGCGTAAGTATATAAGTAAACTACCCACCACCATATTGCTCTTAGGAACGTGGATTAAATAAAATGCAAAACTTCATCCTGTCTCTAGCTTCCCTCTCCTTTATAAGGAGAGGGATTAAGGGTGAGGTAGTTAGGGACATAAATTGTATGTTATTTAATTCTTATTCCTTAGCAATATGGTGGGGGCGATTAATTGCCCAGAGTTTACCCGACAAGCGTGTTGAATCACTACGATTTTAAGGTCATCTCACCTACAAATACGCAGCCAGTTTGTAGCTCTGAGGTCAACGATTAAACTATATTATTTGTGACTATAACTAAAATTACTCCTGGACAAACACTTACTTCCACACAAAAAGTTGGCTTAGATTTAGTTGCTGTTTTGGGTGGGGGACGAGATGTTGTTTTGGCGATTGATTTGACAGAAAGCGTGGGATTAAATGATGAAGGTCGTATCCGCTTACGTCAAATCATTCAAGATAGCCTGAAGCCTGGAGACACTGTATACATTATTCCTTTTGCTCAAGATGTAGTTTTAAGTGAAGTTAAATTGGGTGTAAATCCGTTGGGAACACCCATCTACTTTATTAGTAATAATCAAGAAAATATTGACAAAATTTTAGCAAAAATACCTTCACCAGACCCAAAATACTACGGTACAGATATTCAGCAAGCTGAATTCACTATTTATCAAGGTCTGGCTCAGATTAATCAGAATCGCCTGCAAGAAAGCCAATATATAAAACCACAATCAGTAGTTTGGGTTACAGATGCGCCCCTATTTACCCAAGCAGGAATTCCTTCCCAAATTTGGGTAGAAACGCCTGCTAATAGCCCTTTTCGGATAGCTGAATCTCCAGAAAGTCAACAGCGACAAGCTTGGATTAAAGATTTGCCAATTCAGAAGCGATCGCTATCAATAAAAACGCAGAATAATCAACAATACAAACTCACTGTAGTCGATATTGATCCTACAGTTCAAGAATTTTGTACCCCAGCCCCAGGTAATCAAGAAACTTGTTTAGTCACACCTTATTTAATTAAAAAATTGTGGATACCTGGATTAGTTGTAATATTACTATTAGTAGGGCTAATTTTAGGTGGAGTAAAACTATATCGTCTGCAAAAAAAATGGGAGTTGATAGTTGATTTTGAAGTAACAGCAAAACCAGAAGATCAAAAATGCACTTTACCAAACAATAAACGCATTGCAATTGGTGAATATGACTCTACTTCCGTAGATTCTATTGACTGTCCAGGTGTAGAAGTTAGGGCATATTTAGAGCGCAAAGGTGAGAAGCTTTATTTAGTACCAACTAATTTGACCCCAATTTATTATAATGGTAAAGAAATTACGTCACGTACTCTCATAGATAAATCTAGGTTTCGGCTGAATTGTCCAGATTTTCGCAACCGCGACTACGAGATCATTATTAAGCTAAAAAAGTAGTATCTCTAGGGTGCATAGAATGAGTCAAACAACTACAAATGAACTTCAATATCGGGGAATAAACCGGACAATTTGTATAGGTTTAGGCGGTACTGGGCGCGATGTTTTAATGCGAATTCGGCGGTTAATTGTTGACCGTTATGGAGATTTAAGCAACCTCCCAATTGTGAGTTTTGTTCACATTGATACAGATAAAGCTGCAACACAAGTCACTGGTATTCGGACAGGAAGTACCTATCATGGCGTTGATCTCAGCTTTAAAGAGGCAGAAAAAGTCAGCGCTACAATGTCCTCCAACGAAGTTACCATGTTTGTCGAAGGATTGGAGCGGCGTTCAGAATATACTCGTCATGGCCCATACGACCATATTGCCAGGTGGTTTCCACCGCAACTATTGCGAAATATTAAAGCAGTTGAAGAAGGTGCAAAAGGCATTAGACCTGTAGGTAGGCTAGCTTTTTTCCACAATTACCAAAAGATTAAAACAGCAATTGAAAGCGCAGAAAGGCGCACAAGAGGACATGATTCCTTATTGCTGAAAGCAGGTTTAAGAGTCGAACCAGGACTGAGCATTTTTGTTGTTGGTTCTCTTTGTGGCGGGACTGGTAGCGGGATGTTTTTGGATATTGCTTATAGTCTCAGACAGCTTTATGGCGACCAAAGCGCCAAAATTTTTGGCTATTTAGTGATTAGTCCAGAATTGTATGGCAATGCTCCTAGTATGAGCGCAAATACTTACGCTGCTCTCAAAGAATTAAACTATTACAGCACACCAGGCACAAAATTTGAAGCATTTTATGACCTCCAAAATTTAGTTTTTATCCAAGAACAGCGTCCACCATTTGACTACACCTATTTAGTATCAAGTCAAACAGGAGGGGAATATTCAATTCTTGTTCAAGGTAAGCTATGTAACGTGATTGCTCATAAGATTGCTTTGGATTTTTCCAGTGAATTAGCACCAGCAATTAAAGGCAGTAGAGACAACTTTCTGCAACACATGATCCAATGTGATAAGCACCCGCGCCCCAATAGCCAGCGTTATTTAACATTCGGATTGGCGGCTATCTATTTTCCCCGTGATACTATTGTCCAAATTGCCTTAAACCGCGTTAGTTTAGAGCTAGTGAAATTTTGGCTAAACGGCAAAGGTCAAAGTCCAGATCCCCTAAAATTAATTGAACAATTTCTCATTCAATATCATTGGCACAACGACCCAGAAAATAAAGATAATTTCACTACTAAGCTAGCAGAATCAGTTCAAGAAAATAATAAGAGTTTTCGCAATACTATTAGTATTTGGAGAAATAAATTAGATCGGCAAATTTCCGAGTGTCAGAAACGCGATAATCGTAATGATATTCGCGGACAGTTGCCAAGGGAATTTAGAGAGCAATTCCGTAAAGTTCAGCCTGGTGAAACTGAAAGCACTAGAGGTATTTGGCTGACAAGACTGCTACAAATTTCTCCAAATATTACCAAGGAGCTAAAGACTAATATTGATGATTATCTGAGTCAGTTACTCACGCCAACAGATTCTACTTTTTCCATTAAAAGTGTCCGTGATTGGCTAGATGCTTTGCAACATGAATTGCATAACTATCAACTAAACTTGCAAGAAAAAATCACTGATAACGGTGGAATGAAAATCTTGGAAGATTTGGAAAGAAAATGGCGAGACACTGAACAAACAATCGAGGATATTGAACATAAAGCTGGTATTCCCCTCCTCAATAATAAAAATAGTCAATTTCAAGATGAAGCCAAAAAATCCGTACAGGAAGTCTGCAAAATTATTCAGCATAATTTTGATGTCACTGTCGTTCAAGAGTCGTTAAAAATTGTTAATAATCTGCAAAAGCACGTTCAAGAGAGAACAACTCAAGTTGCTGCCTTTAGTAGCTTAGTAGAAGATTTACAAAGTTTCTATGAAAAGCAAGATAGAGACTTAAGACAATTGAATTTTGATGAAATGAGCGGAGAAGCAATATTTGATAGTGAGGATATTGATCGCTGTTATCAAAATATTTTGCCAGAAGATGATTTACGTCGCCAGTTTGTGCTAGTAAGTTCGACAATTACAGAACAAACTGGTAGAGGACAATCTTTGGTAAGTTTTATAGACAGAGAACGCACTACTCCAGAACAGTTGCAAAAAGAAATTGACCTGAAAGTTGATAAATTATTTGCTTCTCGGAGTATTAATATTGTCAACTCTGTGATTAAGCGTTTTATGCAAAACTACTCTCTAGCAGTACGTTCAACTCGTTTAGCGCAAGTTATACAGGAAGCTGAACCTCTCTTGCGTTTAAATTTAACTGACCCCTATTTCCGGGAAGACCCTGCTAAAAGTAGTAAGCTAGTCGGTTTTAAAGATACAGATGAATTAGAAGTACGACAGTTTAAAACTTTGCTGACACAGGATATAGGAGTAGAAGTAAGTGTCTTAAAAGCAACACAAGCTGAAGACGAAATTTTAATTGTAAATGAGTATGCTGGTTTTCCTCTCAGACTAATTAGTAGTCTAGCAAGAATGAGAAACCCCTACCTGCGTGAACAACATTCTCCAACATCTTTTCTTCATAACGACTATAACGCTTCATTTCCTGACATTATTCCGCCTGATGCTAGAAAAATGGAAGAATTGGAGGATGTTTTTTATCCTTGCCTAGCATTGGGTTTATTAGAAAAAAATCAGGATAATCAACAGTTGGAATTTCAATATCATGATCCATTACGTGATATTTATACCACTGCTTCTTTAAATACAGAGTGGAGTCAAGCTTTGGAGGAACTTGCTAATCGTAAGGACATGACTGAAGCTTTACAACAGCTTTTGAATGATGAAGTTGCTGTCATAGAAGGACAACCTGAACTTTGGGACAATAACTATCTACTTAAAGTCCGGCAATTTGTCAGAGAAGTCGATGATTTACCAGAAGATAGTGCCAATTATCCCTACAAAGCAGCAGTAGTTGGAACTCCTACAAATACAGATCCTATAGCTAAAGAGGGAATTATCAATCGCTTTCGCAGAAAGATGAATGAGCGGTTTAAAAGTTCCCCAACTCTAAGTACAAATCTAGGGAAGCAAAAAGCTATTGTAGGTGAAATAGTTGTTGATTCTCCCGTAAATTCTACTGATAACCGAGCAAAACGACGCTTAGAATTGGAGCGACTAAAACAAGACTTAGCTGACGAATTGATTACTGAAGAAGAGTACGATCGCGAGAAACAAAAAATCTTTGCTAAATACCCCCTTTAATATCTTTTTGAGGTTAGATAATATCCACGTTTTTAGCAACCTTTTCCATTATCAAGGTGTTTTTGATGCCACCAGTACCAGGTTATTTAATATTTATTACTCTTGTACTCGTTGTTCTACCATCTCTAGCTACGATTTTTCTCCGCTTGGCTCTGTATCAACATCTATTATCGTTGGAAGAGAAGGTACGAAGGTTAATTAGTAGACAATCACCTGGACAACAACCAAAAATAATAGAAGAATTAGAACGAAGGTTTAGAGACGCTAGTAGAAACTTAGATCAGGTTAATACAGCAGCGTTAATCGACCAAGTTTATAGCCAAGAAAAAGTTTGGGGATTTACCTGTGAACAAATCGATTACTTTTGTCGGATTCTTCCGAATTTACTCTTAGCTTTTGGTTTACTTGGTACTTTTCTAGGCATCACGCTTAATTTAGCCGCACTCAGTCAAACAATCAATCAAACTAATAGCAGCAATGTTAGCAGTTTAGTCGCTGAATTAAAGAAACCGCTAGAAGGGATGAGTATTGCTTTCACTACCAGTTTAACCGGACTTTTCTGTAGTACTTTTTTAACAATATTTAACTGGTTTAAAAATACTAGTTTTGCCAAGTACAGACTTATTTGTACTCTTGAAGATTATCTAGATAATATTTATCATCCCCAAATACAAGGTGATACTCGCCTCGATAAAATTGTGAAGAAAATGGTATCCCAGCAAGATGAGTTTTTAACTCGCTTTGGTGATACTGTGCGGGATGCAGTGGAGAAATCTATAGGAAGTGTAGCAAAACAAATTGCTGACGCTAATAAAGAAGCTGCTGATTTAGCCAAGCAAGTTTATGAGGGCTTTTATCAAGCTGCTGGTACTATATCTGGTGCTGCTAATGAATTTGAACATGCTATTACTGAATTAAATGCAAAATCTCATATATTTAAACAGTCTGCTGAAATATTTGCTAATAGTCAGTTTCCTGAGAAGTTATCAGCAGCTACAGTCAATTTGACTACTATGCAAGAAAGATTTTCACAATCTGCTGCAAGTTTGGGACAGACAACCAAATTGATTGAAACAGCATTGATAGAAGTTGAACATTGTAGTCAAGAATTAACTAATTTGGCAGTAGATATTAAAAAGTATAATCAAACTTCAATTGAATTTTTAGAGTTACATCAAAATAATCAAAACTCCCTTGGTGAGATTATTCCTCAACTCAAACAAGGAGCTACTAGTTTTTCAAAAGCTATTAATAAACTTGATAAACTAGAGCAAAGAATTGCAAACAAAGCTGATAATTTGACGCAGTTGCTAGAAGTTGTTCAAAGCTATACAGAGCAAGTTAATTTGGCAATCGAGGCTTTAGGCGATCGCTTGATTTTAAACTTATCTCAACAAATTGGTTCTAACAACCAACAAGTTAAGGCTGTCATGGTCAATTTTGAAGAATATGCCAATCAGTTAGGTGTGAAATTTGATATGTCTAAATCAGATTTTATCGATGTTATTCAAAATAATAATGAAAACTTTAATACTGAATATAAAAATGTCAGCGCCATGATTATTAAAGGAATTATTCAGCAGACAGAAACAAATAAACAAGGATTACAAATGTTAATTAATAATATTCAAGACTTCAATAAAGATGTGAACAATATCAAGGATGAAATTTCTCAGATGAGGCAAAAAATGGAAAAGTAAATAGAAAAATTCTAGCTGATTATATTGACATTAATTTGAAATTAAAATATTAAATTATGCCTCGTCGTTCACGACATAATGACTACAAAGAAGATTTAAATATTTGGCCTGCTTTTACAGATTTAATGTCCAATGCCTTCATGATCTTACTACTATTATTATTAATAGCCAGCACTAACTATACGATATCGCAAATATCTAATCCAGGGACACCGCCAATTTTGTTGATAAAAGATGAAAACTCGAGGTTTGATCCAGGTAGCGCAGTAATTCCAACGACAATGTTAGATTTCATCACAAATAAACTCGTACCTGATATAGAAAAAACCACAAAATCTTACAATATTAATACAGTTGAAATCATTGGGCATACTGATGAACAACCGATTGGTATTATCAGTAGTAATCTAGACTCGAATTTAGAGACAGCAGCTAGCCAAGGGGGTTCAGTTAGTACACTTAAAGCAGGTTCTAACGCTGATTTAGGATTGATGCGTTCCCTTGCAGTGGTTAAAGAACTGCTGAAAATCCAGCAACAAAATAAGATGCCAGGAATTCAATTTCGCGCTTATTCTGCGGCACAGTTAATATTACCAAGTGGGGAATTTGCTCCCATTCCACAAGAAAAGCGTCAGCCAGAACCGAAGCGGCGACGCATTGAAATTCGTTTTACGCGCTTGGGTGAAGTACGAGAAGTAAAATAAATAATCTATTCCCCACTGCTGGAATACTAATTAGTAATCTTAGTTTTCTAATAACAAGAAACTAAGATTTGCTCTTATCGGCTTCTTTCTGCGCCGCCTCACTATATTTCTTATATAGTTGAGTACGAATCTTAGCTTCTTGATAACGGGTGTGGGTTTGTGGTACCGTACTCATTAAATCGGAAGCCCGTTGCCATTTAGCAGCGATCTCTAACCACTGAGTTGAGGTTGTAGCTGTTTTCCCAGATGCAGAAGCAAGATTTGCAATTCGCACGGATGTTGTAAATGGATCGTCAGGTTGTTCTGAAAGGCTATTGTTAGGAACAAGAGATGGTGTTTTGACTTTCGTCTTGTTAGTATTTGCTGTAGTTAAAGATTTGGAAGTTTCTAGTTGTATTAGGTTTTTTAGTTTATTTCCTAACTGGGCATAAACAACCCAACTGAGCAACAACAGTGAGCATAAACCAGCCGCCGCTAATATCTTTGTGTTAGGTTTATTTTTGTATTTTTCTTTGTTAATGAGTACTAAAGGACGAGAGACTTGAGTTTTCGGATAATTTGGTTTTCCTAGTTCAGCTTGAGCTTCTGTGAAATCTTTAATTAATTGCTTTATAATATTAGGCTGAATTAGTGTAATTTCCTGTGACCAAAGCAATTGGTTTTCGCGATCGCTATCTATTTCCTTTAACCACAGTAATTGTTGTTCCCGAACAATCCGACTGTTGATATTAACTCGGCGAATGTGACGCGGGGCGATGGACTCAAGAATTTGGTGAATTTGTTCTACGAGGGGAGATTGCTCAAGTTGCTCTACCCTAGCCGCCTCGCACAGGAGTTGTAAGACACCATCAGAAAAAATGGCTCTAGTTCTGACACCACACTTGGCTAGCTTTTCGTTCAATAGCTGAATAATCGCCGCAACGCTCCCTTGATGGGCTTGCCAAGCGATATCGTTGATCCGGTCTACCACGTGAAATTTAGTGATAGGTCTTCCATCATGACTGATTAACGTACTCATTAATTTAAGGACTCTTTTCTACTGACCTTGATCTTGTCTTCGATTTTACGAGTAAAAAGATGAGTTGCCAAATAATATCATAAATGTGGAACAATATAGCGTCTTCTTCTCTGTTTGGCAAGGACGCTCGATCGCGCTCAGTTAATTGAACTACTCTCACGCCTTGAAAGGGTATAATTCCTGGACTGAAATCTAGTCCTTCATGATAACGCCCATGCTCGTGGATGAGCTATCTGTTTGACATAGTACATTATGATATCTTTTCGCGTAGGCGTAGCCCGCCATAGGCATCGCCTTTAGTCAGGTTGAGTTAGGTAAATGCACTCTGCGATGGTGCGAATTACTTACGATATGCGATCGCAAATGCATGACTAGAGAGTATCAGGATCAACGTCAAGCGATCGCAAATGTTCCTTCAACCTTTCCACCTGCAATTCTGCTTGTTTTACTTGCTCTTGGGCTTGTTCCCTCGCCAATCTTTCCTGTTTCAGCGCCTCTGCCAACTCCTCTGGAATCAGCAACTTTTCTCCAGTGTCTTCTCGATAAAAACCAATTAATTGCCCCTCTATTTGCAGACGCAGCTGCAAAGGTTCACATCGACTATCTGTAATTGGCTCATACACCTCACCTCGCAGTCGATACCCTTGCAATTGCTCCTTAATCCACTCTCCCTTCGGATCAAATAACCAGTATTCTAGTACTCCCAACTGCTCATACAGCGTCTTCTTGAAACCCGTGTCCTGGTTTTTGGTACCTTCCGAGGTCATTTCAAAGATTACTACAGGTACTTGTCCCTCTTCCCATATTTTGTAATTATCGCGACCTCCAGGAGCGACATTAAAAATCACCATTACATCTGGAGCCACCCGTAACCTCGGAAAACCCTGAGCATAATAAAGAAACTGGTTACTCAAAACCGTTGCTTGCCGATCAAGCAAATATTGCCTTAATACTTCTAAAGTTGCCAGTAAAGCACATAAATGAGCATAACTTTCTGCCAAAGGTTCACCATCCGAGCTTGGATAAAAAACTTCTGTTGATTGAGAACTGGGTAAGAGGCTAGTCACGTCGCTTCGCTCCGAATTAAAAATTAAAAATTAACAATCCCCATAAATAAATTTAGTTGCTCTGTATCATGAATCTGTTTCGGTGATAATTAGCCACCTGATTGAGAAGATGGGTGGATGATTATATTATCTCAGCGACTTTCCCTGAAATTTCTAGAACTGCCGAGTAAATAAAGGGGACAGATAAGATGAGGGAGAATAACCATACCCAATCCCCAGTCCCCAAGTCCCCAATCCCCAGTCCCCAAACTTATTGTTCAAAGACCAAACAAAATAGCTATATTGGGATACTTTTGTGAATAATTCTCGCTTTTTTTGCCTTTTTACCAGAATGGTAATACTAAATAGCACAGCGATCGTTACATTAGAAGATATATAAATAAAAATCATTATTGATTTTTGCTCGTTCGCAGTTCACACAAAATCATGAGTGCAAGTACCATTATTTCCCATAATCCCTTACTCCAAGGCAATGGTTTACCTCCATTTGCAGAGATTAAACCAGAACGAGTAGTACCAGCCTTCAATCAGTTGTTGGCAGAACTTGACCAGCACCTTACCACCTTAGAAGCTAATGTACAGCCTACTTGGAGTGGTTTAGTAGAACCCTTAGAAAAGCTGACAGAACGGCTTACCTGGAGTTGGGGGACGGTAAATCATTTAATGGGTGTTAAAAATAGCCCGGAACTGCGCGAAGCCCATGAAATTGTACAGCCACTAGTCGTACAATTTATCAACAAGCTCGGTCAAAGCCAACCCATCTACAATGCTTTTAAAGCACTCCGTAGCAGTGATAGTTGGGCAACTTTAGAATTAGCCCAACAGCGGATTGTTGAAGCTGCCATTCGAGATGCAGAGCTTTCTGGTGTTGGCTTACAAGGAGAAGCAAGAGAGCGTTTCAACGCCATTCAGATGGAGTTGGCAGAACTTTCGACCAAATTCTCTAATCATGTACTTGATGCCACAAAAGCCTTTAGCTTAACCCTGACAACAAAAGCGGAAATTGACGGTTTACCACCAAGTTTGGTAAGTTTAGCTGCCCAAGTTGCTCGTGCGGCTGGAGAAGAAAAGGCCACACCAGAAAATGGCCCCTGGCGCATTACTTTAGACTTCCCCAGTTTCGGCCCTTTCATGCAGCACAGCACCCGTCGAGATTTGCGCGAAAAGCTCTACAAAGCTCATATCACCCGCGCTTCTAGTGGCGATTTAGATAATAATCCGTTAATTGTGCGTATTTTGGAGTTACGGCAAGAACTCGCAGATTTACTTGGCTTTAAGAGTTTTGCCCAGTTGAGTCTTGCCAGTAAAATGGCTCCTAATGTTGAAGCAGTGGAAGCACTATTAGAAGAACTACGCCAAGCTAGTTATGATGCTGCTGTCAAAGATTTAAAAGAACTCCAAGCTTTTGCTGCATCTTATGGAGAAGAATATCAAGATTTAAAACACTGGGATATCAGCTTTTGGGCAGAACGTCAACGAGAAGCAAAATTTGCTTTTACGGCTGAAGAATTGCGTCCCTACTTTCCCCTTCCTCAAGTGCTAGATGGCTTGTTTGGACTTGTCAAGCGCTTGTTTGGCGTGACTGTAACCCCAGCTGATGGTCAAGCTCTAGTGTGGCATGAGGATGTCCGTTATTTCCAAATAGCTGATGAAACTGGTTCTCCTATAGCCTACTTCTATTTAGACCCCTACAGCCGTCCAGCAGAAAAGCGTGGTGGTGCTTGGATGGATGTGTGCATCAATCGTGCCAAAATCACTGAAAATGGTGCATCTAGCGTTCGGTTGCCTGTGACTTATTTGATATGTAACCAAACTCCTCCAGTAGATGGTAAGCCGAGTTTGATGACTTTCTATGAAGTAGAAACTTTGTTCCACGAGTTTGGTCATGGATTGCAGCACATGCTCACCAAGGTTGATTATGTTGGAGCCGCAGGCATCAATAATGTGGAATGGGATGCAGTGGAACTACCTAGTCAGTTTATGGAAAACTGGTGTTATGAGCGACCTACTTTGTTTGGCATGGCTAAACATTACGAAACTGGGGAAGCTTTACCGGAACATTATTATCAAAAGCTGCTAGCGGCGCGTAATTATATGAGTGGTACTGCGATGTTGCGGCAAATTCACTTTAGCAGTATTGATTTAGAATTACATTACCGTTATCGTTCTGGTAGCGATGAAACTCCGGCAGATGTGCGTCATCGCATAGCTAAAACGACTACCATTTTACCACCACTTCCAGAAGACTCAATGTTATGTGCTTTCGGGCATATTTTTGAGGGTGGCTATGCAGCCGGCTACTACAGTTATAAGTGGGCTGAGGTACTGAGCGCTGATGCTTTTGCCGCTTTTGAAGAAGCTGGGCTAGAAGATGAGGAAGCTGTAAAAGCGACAGGTGGACGTTATCGAGATACGGTGCTGTCCCTCGGTGGTAGCAAACATCCAATGGAAGTGTTTAAAACTTTCCGGGGTCGTGAACCGAGTACGATCGCTTTGCTGAGGCACAATGGTTTAGTGAGTGCGGCTGCAAACTAAACAACACCTCTGTAGAGACGTTGCATTGCAACGTCTCTACATCAACATTTTGACAAATAATTCTTAGGGAATTGCAAGAAATAGGGCGGGCAAGATGCCCACCCCACAAGAGTTAATTGGAAGTCCCTTAACTGAAAATTTTTTCTGAATTTAAGGTGTCCCTGGAAGAATGGGTTCTGCTGAAACATCATCTAAGTGTATGCTGCCTAACAAATTTAACCATTCTGCTTGTAGTGCCGCATCTTGAGGATTTTTTTGACGCAGTTCCGCTAATGTCGTCAGTGCCTCGTACCATATTCCTTTTTGGGCATAGATTGCATAGCGCTTTCGAGGTTCTGTGGTTTCTAGTTCTTTGACTGTTGCTTCACTCAGGTTAACTCGTTTTATTACCCCTTCAACGTAAGTCGGGGGCGAATTTTTTTCTTTGTCACAGTTAATGGTAAAAAACCAGCGGTATTGTTTGTCTACTGCTAAAGCCGGAGTATTCGTAGGCAAAGAAACGCGGATGACTCCTGGTTTATCTGGTAGAGCGATCGCTTTTCGGTAAATCTCCTTAGAGTCCTTAGAGTCAGGATCTTCTTGCAGTACAAATTCAACTGCATAAGGCAAATCTTTGGTATATGGCACATAGAAAAACCAACTTGGGTGTTCTACTGTTGTTTGTCCCCAGACATTAACTACTGAGTCAGCTTCCTGAGTAAAAGGTACTAAAGCAGTCAGGTCAGGTTTAGTAATTTTACATCCATCCGGCCCGCGTTTCGCTCCACCACGAACCCGACCGCCAGGAGCAGGGCCAGGTGGAATTGGAGGTTGATTCAAGGTTGTGGCTTGAGCCAGGGTTGGGATTGGTTTAGCCAGTACTGGAATCAAGCTAAGTAGTAAACTTGTACAGCTAAAAGCTACTACTAAAAACAGTTTTATTGGTTGTGCATTTGAATTCATAAAAACCTTACCTCATAGGATTTTAGATTTTAGATTTTAGATTTTAAATTGGGCATTAGTTATTCTCCCCACTCCCCATTCCCTATTCCCCACTCCCCTCCTGATCTGTTTTTGAATTATAAATTGACATCAATCCCCCCATAGCTACCAGCGATAAAGCTGACGGGACAAATGGCACCCAAGCACCTGAAATTAACAGACCAAAGCAAACTACATACAAAACGCTAGAAGTAACACCAATTGCCAACGCCAACCAGGGTAATGAAAACCTGCGCCAAGCTAGGACTCCCCCTACTAAAGACCAGCCCCAAATCCAGACCACCTCAACCCAGAATGACCAAGCCCGCAATAACGGCCGCCCATCCTGGACTGCACTGAGGATCTGGCTGACCATGTGAGCTTGTACTAACACTCCTGGCATTTGCTCATCTAAAGGAACGCCATAGGGTGTTGGCCAGGTATCTGGAGAATCCCCCTTTGCCACTACACCAATGAGAACAATCCGGTCTTTAATGGCGCTGGGGTTAATCGGACTAGATAAAAATTGCGTTAGCTTCACCTGTTCGGCTATCTCTTTTGATGAACGATAGTTAAGTAAGATTTGACCACCATTAGCATCAATATTTTGATAGCCGCCAGTATGAGGCTTCAGATTCGGAAAAATAGTTTTACCTAGCTGTAAATTCCCTTTTGGGGTGAACTTTGTTTGAATTCCTAAAGGGTGCAGATAGAGGGAGGCTAGTTGTAAACTGAAGGCATAAGGAGCAGAACACAAGGATGTTGTCTCCTGATTCATAAACAGAAGTTGCCGACGAATCACGCCATCGCGATCGTGAATAAAGTCACTGAATCCCAAATTTTCTGGGGGGATTTCTGGGGGTGGCTTAATGCCTTTGATATTTCCTGTGCTATCACTCCCCTTGCATACACCAATCAAGTTTTGAGTTTGTTGGAGACGAGTAATTAAATCTGGTTCTTTGGCAGGAAAATCACGGTAGATATCTAAGCCGATCGCACGGGGTTGGTATTGATTCAGTTTTGCCAGGAGTTTATTGAGAGATTTTTCAGAAATAGAAGCTCCGATCAAGGATTCGTTATTTTGTCTTTGAATTGCCAGATCGTCATCGTCAATTGTGATTATCAGCAATCGGGAATCGATACCTTCCGCAGGGCGCGATCGCATCATTAAGTCAAAGGTTTGAATCTCTTGATTTTCTAAAAATCCCAACCATCTCATGCCACAAACCAAGACTGTAATTGCCAAACTGGGTAACAAAATTGTCCGAAATCTGCGTTTGGTAGGTAAAGGTAAATTCGGTTTATCTTCTTCAGTTTTTACAGACCTTAATTCATCCCAAGTAGGTGGCATCTGGGCTGGATTTTGGCAAATCACTGGTAGCCAAGTCGCACAAGGAAATCGATCCTCAAGTCCTTGCAAGCGTTCTCGTGCTTGGCGTACCGCTTGATATAAAGACTCACCACCAGCAAAGCCTTCGAGAAAATACTTTAAAAATTCCTTAGCAACCTGGTCTGGTACAGGTTCGCGCATGACGATTATTTGAGGAATTTGCAAATCAGCCAATTCTCGTGCCAAACCCAAGCCATCACAGGAGTTGAATATCGCTAATTGCAAGCCGTTTTCAATGGCCTTCTTGAGAGCATACTTTAACTCGCCAATGGTCAGACTATCAGTTTTATTCAGGTAAATTCGTCCGCTTTCTCCATTTTTATTACTAGAACTGTGTCCAGCAAAGAAGAGAATATCCCAGTTTTTTCCCCAGAGATGGTCAGTTAATTCTTTACGCGGCGGTTCTACCAAAAAACTAACCTCTGCATTACTACACTGTTGCAGTAAAGCTTGATCGGCTTGGGTGTCAATTCCCTTACTGTTGCCCACAATTGCCAAAATGTTGACTGATTGATTGGGAGTGCGTGGCTTGTGAATGCGATCGTAAGATGGTGAAGAAAGGGCAATTTCAGCCTTGGGATAGCGTTCTAACAATTCCCACAGATGCCAGGGTAATAGCTGTAATTGGCTATTTTCAGTTTGCAAAATTACCCGTACTTCGTCCGTAGGCGACAATCTTTCTAACCATTTTTCTCTCAAAGGGCGAAACTCTTCCGCTCGCAGCCAGGTATTAAAGCGTGCCCGCAAAATATGAGAAGTGTTTTCGCAGTCTTGAATCATCGATACATTAGTTACCTGCATTGTGTCAGCATGAAGGCGATAACGATTGCCTATTTGCCGATAACTAGACTGCCAATGACTATAATAGAGCGGCATTTCCGGAAATGAAGGTAGCTTCCCTGTAATTTCTGTTGCAGCACGCTCGTGTTCTTCACCAATTTGGAGAGTGACAGCAAATCCCTGCTCAAAACTACCCTCTCCGAATTTCATCACTACTAACTTACCCATGACCCTCGTTATTTCCCTATGCAAGATCACGCCCTGTTCTAATGTCTCATAACAAGCTCCACAAGCATCTACAGATTTTTCTCAAAATCCCCAAAAGCTAGCTGGAATTTTTAATTTTTAATTAACCAATTACCACTTAAGAAATTACCGACGAAGAGGGAAGATAGCTACACAATTCAAATTCGGAAATGTTCGGTAATGCTAGTATTATCCAAGGCTACCCTAACGCTAAATCGCTCTGTGGGTTCACCACGGAACTGCAACTGAATGTAATTGTCCGATCTTCTAGATTGAGCATCTAGAAATACTGCTCCCGAACTATCTAGAACAGTGAGATGAACTCCTAGTGGCAAATAGATTTGATTGCCAGTGGCGTGCAATTGGAGATGAATACTAGTTTGTTGATCTTTTTCAGAGCTAATTTCCACAATTAACATGACTGGTTGGTTAAGAATTTGGATACCCAAATCAATCAGTTTTGCCCGTTTAGTAGTTGATTCTGGTCGATTAAGGGTCTCTAGTTCTAAAGTTTCAATACTGCGAAAGGCATAAGTTGGTCTCAGTTCTGGTAAGTTCCACAGAGATTCAACAGTTTGCCAGCCGGTTTCAAATACACCAGCAAACCACTGACTCAAATTAACTGGAGATTGACGCAGTTGCCATAGATGATCGATAAACGCCTCCAATGGTTGCAGTTGCGCTAAAGGCAGTGTTTCAGTTGCGACACTAGGGATAAAACCAAGCAGCCTCCCTTCTTGGAGCGATTCATCAAATTGAACTACTAAATAACCTACTCGTTCTTCCCAAGTTTCTGGAGGAATAGAACATATTTGCTGATGTAGATGGACAGGGCGACACTCCAGACGACCAATTGAGGGTACATCTAAGTCAGCAACATTTCCACAAAAGCGCATGATCGGGTTCCAACTGTCACTAGCTTGAAGATCGGTCGGAATATCCATCATCTGCAAGTAGTCATTTACCACCCATACAGCTAGAGTATTCAACCGGACTTGCTCTGCTTTTTCAGGGTTTGGCTGCTGGTTAGCAAATTGCTGGGCAGTTATGCGAGCTCTTTGGGAAATCGGCAATGTCAAAGCGAAATCTTCTAGCTGATAGGTGGAGTTATTCATAAGTCAATCTTGAGTGATCAATGCTGCTATGTTACATATCAGCTGCATTCACTAAATTTATGCCACAAAATTGAATATTTGGGATTGGGGATTGGGGATTGGGGATTGGGGACTGGGGATTGGGGACTGGGGATTGGGGATTGGGGACTGGCGAGAAAATATCCCATAAAATTGAGGGATTGTATTTGTATATTGAGATGATATGGGAGATAGAGGTTTTGAGTCTTTAGACTTCTATCAAGATAGCCTCAAGCTACTAAAAGCGGCTTATCGACTAGCAGATAAGTTGCCAAATTTTGAGCGTTACAATTTGAGCGATCAATTACGAAGATCGGCTTGCAGTGTTTTACTGAACATAGCTGAGGGGTACGGACGTTATCATTATCTAGATAGATTGCGTTTTATGTACATTGCTCGTGGCTCATTAACTGAAACTAAAAGCGCCTTCATTATTGCTGAAAGCCTGGGGTACTGCAATACAGAACAATTACACTGGGTTAGTCAGCTTAAAGACCAGATTGAAAAAGGTCTTAACGGTTACTGTCGTTTCATTCGTTCTCAGCAACAAGGTAAAGAAGAGTACGGCAATCGATTAGGTGATTGGTGATTGGTGATTGGTGATTGGGGACTGGGGATTGGGGATTGGGGATTGGGGATTGGGGATTGGGGATTGGGGATTGGGGATTGGGGATTGGGGATTGGGGATTGGGGATTGGGGATTGGGGATTTGGGATTTGGGATTGGGGACTGGGAAGTTCTAGGCTTGACGCTTTATTTTCTGAAGCTGAAGTTCCGAGTTCTGAGGTTGAAGGTTTGAGTTCTGAAGCTGAAGTTCCGAGTTCTGAGGTTGAAGGTTTGAATTCTGAAGCTGAAGTTCCGAGTTCTGAGGTTGAAGGTTTGAGTTCTGAAGCTGAAGTTCCGAGTTCTGAGGTCGAAGTTCCGAGTTCTGAGGTCGAAGTTCCGAGTTCTGAGGTCGAAGTTCCAAGTTCTGAGGTCGAAGTAATAATCTTTCTTCTCAAATCCCCAATCCCCAGTCCCCAGTCCCCAGTCCCCAGTCCCCAGTCCCCAGTCCCCAATCCCCAGTCCCCAATCCCCAGTCCCCAGTCCCCAGTCCCCAATCCCCAATCCCCAATCCCCAGTCCCCAGTCCCCAATCCCCAAATTACAACCAATTCCCAATCAATACATAAGCAGACCAAAAGCTTGGCGCTCTGTAGTTAGGATGTTTCAGCAGATGTAGCTGGGCACGGTGGACTGCTTCGGCTTTGGTGATTTTGCCACTCTTGAGTTCTCGATAGAAGGCACTCACAAACATGGCTGTTGATTCATCATCAATTTGCCACAGGGAAGCTATGGTACTGCGTGCCCCGGCTCGTACAGCTGCTCCTGCTAGACCAAGTGCTGCACGACTGTCTCCTGCTGCTGTCTGACAAGCACTCAAAACTAATAGTTCTACTATGGTTTTACCCTGACTGCGGAAGAGAGTATCAAAATCTTTGACGTTGATTTGACCATCGAAATCTAAAATAAAAGTGTCTTCAAGGCGGGAACTAAACTGACCGTGGGTTGCCAAATGCACTATGTTGAATGAAGCAGCACTAATTTCACTTTCTAAATTCTTTTTTTTAAAATTTCTATCCATGAGGCTGGTTGTCGCAACTCCGGCTTTAGTAATGCCATCAAACTCAGATTTAATCGCCAGCAATGGTGCAAATTTGGTAAATCCTGGCGGTGGCTGAGTCAGTCCTGCTGTTAGCGCTCTGAGTTGCTGCTTTACTAGCGGTTTTGGGTCTAGGAGTTGCAAACCTACGCTGAGAGCGATCGCATATTTCTCTACTAAGTATTGTTGACCATCGTAGAGTGCTGCCATTGGTAGGTTGCGTAATGGGCCATCTAGGACAAATACTAGGGTATCGACGCCACTTTTTTGCAGTTGTGACTCAATGGGTTTCAGCAGCCAGTTGTAAACTTCTTGCGATTGGGTTTGAACAATCTTAGTCGCAGTGGGATTGACAAGATTTCTTCGCAGTTCTACTAAGAGTTTCTCTACTTCTGCTTGGGAAATCTTGGTGCTGTAGCTTTGCAGAGATTGTTTGGGAATTTTGACAATTACCTGGAGTTCGTCAGGAAGAATAATTGGATAAAGGATGGCAGCCTGGGAATTATTTTGGTCTACCAGTTTATCTAGGGCTACTTTTTGTCCTTGCAGACAAGCTTCTTGGAAGAAGTCGTCTAACTCTGCTAGTTGGAGGGCTTCAATGCGATCGCGTGCTTTCTCTAAGATTTTTTCATTTGGTTTTCCCTGTTGGGATTGTAGCAGTAATTCTACTGACTGGCGGTAGACGGGTTCTACACTGTCCCGGAAGTTGAATTGTATATCCTGGTTCACGACATCTTTATTCACTACTAAATCTCTGCGGAGAGACTGGAGAGTGTCTACAGCCGCATCATAAGCGGCGATCGCCCCATTAATATCTTTGGTTGCCCGCAGCAATCTACCTAACTGCCACTCTAAGCTATAGGTAATTTCTGGTGCATTGCTACTCTGCGCCAAAGCTAATCCTTGCCGGGTCAGGTCTTGTGCCTCTGACCACTGTCTGGTTTCTTCATACAAGCCGCCTAAACTCTTCAAAGCATAAGCCTCTGCCCGTTTATCCCCTAAACTGCGGGATTGTTGGATGGCACTAGCGAGTAACTTGGCTGAGTCTTTGGTGCTGATTCCTGAGTAATAATTATTTCTGGATGCTTGCAATACACCACTCTTGACTTTTGCTAAACTTTGTGAAAAGTTAACATGAGCGTAAATACTCGCACGGCTGAGAGGGAGTTGGTCAAGTTGGGACTCAATCAACGGCAAGAGACTTTGAACCTTTGCCCATTGTTGGTCTTCAATTAGTAGTCCCAGTTGATTTAATTGCGCTTGAATTTTTGTCAGGGGTGAGGGAGATGCTGCAACTGTTTGTTGATAATAGGCGATCGCTTGTTGTTTTTCCTGTTGTTTACGGGCATTATTCCCCAAGCTGAACAGACTAGCCCCAATATCAGCGCCAGATTGCAGATTTTGAGCAATTCTCAAACTTTCTTCTAATGCTTGGCGTGAATTTTTCAAATCACCCAATACCAAAAGGGCATCACCGAGCGATCGCAAACTCACTGTTTTTTCTATAGAATCTGGTTGAGATTTTAATGTCTGACTAACTTGAGCGAGTGTTTTGACGGCGCGGGGGTAAAATCCTTGACTGCGCCACGCCTGTGCTTGATTGATTAGCGATCGCACCACACCACTTTGATTATCTGCTTGCTTGTAAATTTCTTCTGTCTGCTGCCAAGTTGCTAAAGCTGCTTCAGACTGTCCCATTGCTAGTTGTAGACGGCCTTGAATATCTAATGATTGGGCAAATATTTGCAGATTTTGGTTTTTATCCTGTCCTTTCAGCAAATCTAAGCTCTCTGTAATTGCCTGCTGCCCTTGACTCCATGCACCGAGTTGCTGATAAGCTAAGGAAAGATTACTCAGTGTCACTGCTAGTTTGAGATTATCTCCTTGCTGTTTATATGCTTGCACAGCTTCTTGCAATACTTCTACAGCTTTCGCAAAGTTACCAGCACTGTATAAAACTTTGCCCTGTTGTAATAATGAAGCGGGATCGGTGGTGACAGCTAGCGATATCAGCCTATTAATTGACAGTTGCGATGATGAATTGATTGAACTAGGAACTTTTGCTAGTACCGGTGAACCGATAATGCATAGCAAAGCAATCAGGAAGTAAAAAGGCAAAGATAAAAAGTGAGCCAGTGCAGTTTTTTTGGTTTCCAAAATGAGTGATTGGCCAACTCTCAAGGGGTAAAAAATCCTGCAACATAGAGAAAATACGCGATGCCCCAGCCCCTTTTGCCTTTTAGCTTTTACAGAATTAGCGCCAAAAATCCTAGTTGTTTTAGCCATAACCACGACAAGAGCGTACAAGATGAACTATAGGTGCTTGGGCTACCATTCCTGTTTCCATTCGACAATCACCTCCTGGAGTGGAATAGGTCTTTGGCAGCCATTTTTCCTTATATTGAAGCGATCGCAAAACTAGTCAACGTTCGCGCAGCGTCTCGTAGAGAAGTTATGCGGTTTTCAAGGTTCTGGCAGTGGTGTCGATGAACTTCAACACACTTGTATTACAGTAAAATATCTTACTTAAAATTATCAAGCTGTATTTCGTCTTTCCTCGTCTCCAGTTGCCCCCGTTGCTTGCCATACTCTCGCAGCTGCTTCAAAAGTCCTTCTTGGGATGAGTTAGGGATAGACGGAATGGGACTTGGTTGAAGGTTGATATCACTACTTGCAAAATTAGCAGGTGAGGGATTTGTTACGTAGACGGGTAGCGATTTGTCATTAAACATCGCCTGTTGGGTTGGTGCTGGGGTAGGAATTAGATTCTTTGGTTTCCTCACCGCAGCTTTTACCGAATCTAGAGTAGTAGCAACTTGTACTTGTTGCTGCATCTGTTGTGTAGAAGAGACTAAATGACTTAGACCATTCACCAATTGCAGCAGATTTTTGCGGAAAGTAGGATCTCCTGTCAATTCATCTAAATCAGATGTAATTTTTTGGGTATTTTCAAAGGTTACTCGTGCTGAATCTAAAGTTTGTTGCAGCAACACTGTATTTTTGGGATCGTTTAAGGTTTTAGAAGCATCGCGTAAATTAGCTGAGGCTTGGGCTGCATTTGCTGAAAGAGTTTCTAAATTGTTGAGTAATTCTCCTTGAGTCAATCGATTGACAGATGGTGATAAGCTACTGACTGTAACACGCAGTTGGTTACTGGTTTCGGTGATATTGTTCAAAGCACCAACCAGCGTTGAACGATTTGTTGTCAACAGATTATCTAAATTCTTCAACAACTGATTAGCTTGAGTTGCAGTTGCACCAAATTTATTTACTGTTTGATTCGCGGATGTATTAAGTTGGTTTGTCGCCCGTTGTACAGAATTAGCCGTGTCGGAAAAGGTAGTAAGTTGTCGTTGTAAGCTTTTAGTTAAACCTCGGAGATCCTGGCTTAATTCTGTAAAACTGGATGCTGCACCTGTGGTACTTTCTAGAAGCCTATTGACATTTCTATAAAATTTTGGGTTATTGTATGCAGCAGCGAGGTCAGTTGAACTGCGAATTAGTTCATCAACACTGATGCCAACCTGACCTTGTAACCGAGAACCATTACAGACTATGAGGCTATTATCACAACTTTTATCTAGGGGTTTAGCAAGCACAACCCCAATAGGTAAGGTTGATTTTGGTTTGATGTCGATAATACTTTCGCTAATTAATCCGCTTTGATTAGCTTCCACCACTACATTCCGGGGGATAATTAGGTCAGTTTGGGCAATTTCAATCTCTACATCAATGACATTTGGCCCTGGTCGAACCTGAGAAATAGTTCCTACCTTAACACCACGATAGCGGACTACTGCTCCCTTTTGCATTCCGCCAGCGTCGGCAAATTCCACAATAATTTTGTATGAACGACCAGCAGCGGTGAATCTATTTAACCACAGAAAAAGTAATCCAAATACCCCTAGTCCTAGCAAGAGTAATAACCCTACAGAACCTTCTCTAAATGTTCGCATAGAAGCGAAGCGGCTTGTCATAAGACCTCGCATTTTTTTGCCTCCACCAACAACCAACAACTAATTAGGAGTTAAGAGTTAAGAGTTAAGAGTTAGGAGTTAGGAGTTAGGAGTTAGGAGTTGAATTTAACTAACTCCGACGGGTTTAAGTCACTGGCTTCTAACAAGCCGCAAGTATATGTTTGCGGGGTCTAAATACCCGTTACAAAACTGTACATCAGACTTCCGACTTCCGACTTCTTTAACTCCTCACTCCTCACTTATTCATTACTCCTCACTCCTCACTTTTCACTTTCTAACCGGCAACTTTAATCGGGCCTTGAACACTTCCACTGATAAATTGTTTGATCAAAGGATTTTCTGTGTTGTGTATTTCACTAACTGTACCCTGCCACTGCACTCTACCTTCATAGAGAAATATAACTCTATCAGCTGTACGGCGGATAGTGCTGGCTTGGTGGGTAACAACGGCATAGGTACTACAATTTCCATGTGAACTTTGCAAATGGCGGATTAAGTCTTCGATTACTGTTGAGGCAATGGGATCGAGTCCAGCTGTTGGTTCGTCGTACAATAGAACTTCTGGGCCTTCGGTGGGACTATCGGGGTTAGACATAATTGCACGGGCAAAACTTACCCGTTTTCGCATTCCCCCGGAAAGTTCGGCTGGGTAGAGGTGGCCTATTGCTGCCAAACCTACCATCTCTAGTTTTTCTTCTACCAAATTTCGGATGCGCGATCGCGGCAGCTTTGAATTTTGATAAAGTAGAAATCCTATATTCTCCTCCACCGTCAGCGAATCAAATAGCGCCGCCTGCTGAAACACCATACCAATGCCAACCTGCTGGCCACCATCCTCAATCAAACCGTCTCGCCGCACTCCTTGGACATAAATTTCTCCTTCATCGGGACTAAGTAACCCCGCCACTACCCTTAAAATTGTTGATTTCCCAGTCCCCGATGGGCCAATAATCCCCAGTGCTTCTCCTCGGTAAATGCTCAAGTCTACATTATCTAGAACTTTATGGCTACCAAAGGACTTAGAAACACCTTTCAGTTCAATCAATGGTTCACTCATTAAGTTATTAGTCATTGGTCATTGGTCATTGGTCAGTAGAAAATAAACAAATGACTACTGAGAACTAACAAAGGACAAATCTGCCCAATATTGATGTCATAGTTATTGGTAGGGCTTTGTATTTTACATTATAAGTACATGATTAGCATTCTGATTAGCAAACTTTATTTTTTTAGCATAATATTTAGTTATTTTCGATATTTAACGTTCCAAAATACCTCAACACAAGCGTGACGTGTACACCGTAGTAATTAAACATCTCAGTGATATGCAAACAATCTTCCAGTTTTCTATAGACATCAGCAAAGTCATTTAATCGTATCGATATACTAAAACTAATCAGATAAAAGCTACTATAGAAAAACCTAATTAACAGGTTAATGATTCACTAGTATTGTAATAATTGCTTTTAAAAATAATTATGAGTAGCCAATTAGAACAGTTTGCAAGTGATAATTCCTCTGGTATTTGTCCTGAAGCCCTGGAATATATGATTAGGGCAAATCAAGGTAGTGTCCCAGCTTATGGAAATGATGAATGGACTCAAAAAGCATCAGATTATTTTCGGAAACTCTTTGAAATTGATTGTGAAGTATTTTTTACCTTTAACGGTACAGCCGCAAATTCTTTATCTTTAGCTGCTCTTTGTCAGTCATATCACAGCGTCATTTGTCATGAAACATCTCACATAGAAACAGATGAATGTGGCGCACCTGAATTTGCTTCTAATGGCTCTAAACTGCTACTAGCTCAAGGTAAATATGGCAAATTAACATCAGAATCTATAGAGTCAATTGTCACGAGGCGCACTGATATTCATTATCCCAAACCTAAAGTTATTAGCATTACACAAGCCACTGAATTAGGAACTTTATATTCTATTGAAGAACTTTTAAGTATTAAAGAAGTTGCAAACAAATATAACTTAAAGATTCACATGGATGGCGCTCGTTTTGCCAATGCAGTTGCCGCTATGAATACAAGTCCTGCTGAAATTACCTGGAAAGCTGGAGTGGATGTATTGTGTTTTTGTGGTACAAAGAATGGAATGGCATTAGGTGAAGCCATTCTTTTTTTCAACAAAGCGCTAGCAGAGGATTTTGATTATCGATGTAAGCAAGCAGGTCAGTTAGCCTCAAAAATGCGGTTTATTTCTGCTCCCTGGTTGGGTTTATTAGAAACTGGTGCTTGGCTAAAAAATGCTAGACATGCTAATCAATGTGCTGAATATTTAGAAAATCAACTATTAAACATAGAAGGCGTTGATTTAATGTTTCCTAGAGAAGCCAATGCCGTATTTGTGAAATTACCTGAAGAAGTCATTCACAGCTTAAAAGCCAAGAATTGGCAGTTTTATACATTTATTGGTGTGGGAGGAGTACGTTTTATGTGTTCTTGGAACACTACTCAATCAAGAATTGATGAATTGATTGGTGATATTAAAAATGCAACTAAGTAAGTGAGTCAATAAATATAGCGTTCTCCGAACTAGTGAGGTACACCTGTAGGGGCATGACAGTGCCCATTGGTGTCAACTTCAGCTGAAACTCTTTTAAAACCTCGTTTCCAGCCGCAGGCTGGCAAATGCACTTCAATTGCGGCTCTGCCGCCAGCAAGGGAGGCGGAGCCTCTAAGACGGCATTCCCAGTCGGAGACTGGGAACGAGATAATATCTAAAAGTTTGTACTAAGCTAGTTTTCAAGTTAATTAGCAATCTTCAAAGCTTTAAGACACTCTCGTATTTTAAGAGTTTTAACTCCTAATTTCTAGCTCCTAACTTTATTTGTATGTCAGAACAACAGCAGTGGACTATAACAGCAACAGAACAACCTCCAGAGTGGTTTATCGAAGCAGTGAAACAACATACACCTGCATCAAGTGGACTATATGCAGCACAGTTGTTGTGGCAACGGGGTATTAAAGATCGTCAACAATTAACAGCTTTTATCAACTATAAAGCTTATCAGCCAGCAAGTCCCTTTGAGTTTGGGCAAGAAATGCATTTAGCGATCGCACGCTTGCAACAAGCATATAATACGAAAGAAAAAATCGCCATTTGGGGAGACTTCGATGCCGATGGTATTACCGCCACATCGGTACTTTGGGACGGATTGGGGCAATTTTTCGCTCAAAATACCCAGTTAATTTATTACATTCCCAATCGTCTAAAAGAATCCCACGGACTTAATAATCAAGGCATTGATAATTTAGCAAAACAAGGTTGCAAATTAATTGTGACTTGCGATACGGGTAGCACAAACCTTGAGGAAATTATCTATGCCAAACAGCTAGGTATAGATGTAATAGTTACAGATCATCACACCTTACCCACCGAACGCCCACCCGTCGCAGCGATTATCAATCCCCGCTATTTACCCAAGGAACATCAGTTATTTAATCTTTCTGGGGTGGCAGTCGCTTATAAGTTGGTGGAAGCAATATATCAAAGCTTGCCCAATGTTGCCAAATATCCCTTAGAAGATTTATTAGATTTAGTGGCAGTTGGATTAATTGCCGATTTAGTGCAGTTAAGTGGAGATTGCCGCTATTTGGCACAGATGGGAATTCAACGACTGCAAGAAGATTTTAAACAGCCAGCAGCAGCGCGGCGGCGGCCAGGGGTAGGGCGATTATTAGAATTGTGCCAAAAAAGTGGCGATCGCCCCACAGATATTTCTTTTGGTTTGGGCCCAAGAATTAACGCCGTTAGTCGTATCCAAGGTGATGCTAGTTTCTGCGTGGAATTATTAACTAGTCGGGATGTCAAACGTTGTAACGAACTAGCCGAAGTTACAGAACTCGCCAACGCCCGCCGTAAATCTTTACAAAAAGACGTGCAAGCACAAGTAGCGCAAAAACTCACCCAATTAGACTTATCAACCACCAGCGTCATTGTCCTAGAAGATGCCCAATGGCCTGCGGGTGTATTGGGCTTAGTTGCCGGACAGGTAGCACAAGAAACAGGTCGCCCCACAATTTTGTTAAGTACAGAGGGATTGGGAACTGGGGACTTGGGACTGGGTACTGGAGAAGACTCTTCCCAATCCCCAATCCCCGATCCCCAATCCCTTGCCCGTGGTTCTGCCCGTTCGGTGAATTCTGTCGATTTATACCAACTGGTGAAAGACCAAGCACATTTGTTACACCGTTTTGGGGGACATCCCTTTGCAGCAGGTTTAAGTTTGTTGGTGGAGAATATTCCTTTATTTACAGCAGCGATTAATCAGCAGTTGCGCCAATCATTAGGGAGTACAACCCTAACGCCAACTGTGCAAGCAGACTTGACGGTAACAGTCGCAGACTTGGGGAAAGAGTTATTTTTAGAACTGAAACTGCTAGAACCTTGTGGAATGGGTAATCCTGTTCCGAAATTGCTAATTCAAAACTGCTGGTTTGAAAATGCTTGGCATCGCAATCAGCAAGATTGGCAAGGGAAAAAAGTACAGTACATTAAAGCTGAGTTTGATATTCGGGATGATTCTAGCAGAAGTGCTTTTCCTGGCTTATGGTGGGGACACTACAAAGATGAATTGCCCATCGGAAGATGTGATTGCATAGCAGAACTAGACTACAACACCTTCAAAAAACGTTATGAAATCAGATTAATTGCCGTGCGTCCTTCTGCTAACTCAGCACTCAACGCTTCGCGATCGCTAACACCCTTGATCCTAGACTTACGGAATCAGGAACACTCAGCACTTAGCACTCAGCACTCGCTCAACCCTAGCTATTCGCTTATTGAAGATTGTCCCACAAATTGGGATGATTTACGCATCTGGTTGCGGCGATGTTTGGCGACAAGCCGCTCTACGCCTGGATTTGACAATCAGCAACAATTAGCGATCGCTTGGTCTAAACCCAACCACCAACCGCCCAATCAAATTTGGCTGACTCTCGTAGGAATCGCCAAATATCTCAGTCGCACAAATCAACTAGTTACCCGCGTACAACTTTTAAAGAAAATCGGCATCAGCGACCAAACCTTAATTGTCGGCATCAAAGCTTTAAAATATTTCGGCTTCACAGTTAAACGACAAGACCATTATTTGCAAATCACTTGGCATTCAAGCGATAGTGCCGAAAACCTTGCTGATGCGGCAGTTGCCCGATTTTTAGCTGCTGTCCGCGAAGAACAATTTCAGCAACAATATTTTGCAGAAGTGCCTTTATCTACTATTGTTGCGATCGCCAGCTACGAGAATTAAGAAGCTAATCCACATCCAATACTGCGTAGGGTTTGAAAATTTGTAGGTTGGCTTGAAGGTCGTGAGACGCGATAAATCGCCGTCTCTACAGGTAATTTATCCATCAATTATGTATTGACAGGCTACTACTGGTCTGCCCCATTAAATTTGAGGGGCTGCTAGATCCCCGACTTCTTAAAGAAGTCGGGGATCTGAACACCACTAACCTCTCAAAACTTTTGGGATAGACTACTACCCCAGAGTGCTTTTTGAGGCAAAACCTACGCGGTATTGAAATCACATCTATCTATAAATCTTGTGGGGTGGGCATCTTGCCCGCCCAGCTTATGCAGGTTATATCTAAAACAACTCGGAACTCAGCACTCTTCATGGCAGTTCCAACCGGATGAGAAATTATTCTGTAAGACTTAATGTTTGAAAAGCTAATAATTAGTGTATCATGTTAACTGTAATTTGCCGTATACGTTCTTTGTATATATGATACAAATCCTTAAGGTGCTGGCTTTGTCTATGCAATGACATACAGTAGACATCTCCGAAAATAAATGTAGAGACGTAGCACTGCTACGTCTCTACAAGGGTTTTGGATAACGCATATTTAATTTCTGGAGATGTCTAGTAGTTTTCTTTTGTGTGAAATACAAAGCTATAGGTTTGGAAGCAGGAGACAGAACTGAAAATTGCTTCCACAACCTGAGAAGTTTGACACAAGTATCTAAAAGCTTGATGGGATGTCTGTAAAAACCGCTCACAGTAGCAAAGTATAAAGTTGACTGCGCCAAAAAGGAGGACAATTAATTGCTAACAACACATAGCGAAAATGAACTACAGTTGACTGCTGACGTGCTGGTAATTGGTGGTGGCCCTGCCGCCGCATGGGCAGCATGGGCAGCCGCATCCCAGGGTGTCAAAGTAATTATTGTTGATAAAGGTTTTCTCGGTACGAGTGGTGCTGCTGCTGCTAGTGGCAATGGTATCATGGCTCCTTCTCCAGAGAATTGGGATAAAGTTGTATCGGAGCGTTATCGCTCAGGAAAAAACCTAGCTAACTTACGTTGGATTGAGCGTGTTGTTGAAAAAACTTGGCTCAGTTTGCCTCTAGTGGAAGATTGGGGCTATCGTTTCCCTAAAGAGAATGGGGAATCCGTGCGCCAGAGTTATTATGGCCCGGAATATATGCGCGTACTTCGTAAAAATCTCTTGCGTGTTGGTGTTCAGATTTTCGACCAAAGTCCGGCGCTAGAGCTTTTATTGGCTGACGATGGCTCGGTGGCTGGAGCAAGAGGTGTGCAACGGCAACATCATCGTACTTATACCGTTCGCGCTGGTGCAGTAGTCTTGGCCAATGGCGGTTGTGCATTCTTGAGTAAAGCATTAGGTTGCAATACCAATACAGGTGATGGATTGCTAATGGCAGTAGAAGCTGGCGGCGAACTCTCCAGTATGGAAGCTTCTAATCACTATGCCATCTCGACGGCTTTCAATGCCACAGTCACACGGGGGGTTCCCTTTGGTTGGGCTAGCTTTAGTGATGAAGCGGGTAACGATCTTGGTGGTTATGTCAATGGTCGTCGCGATCCATCGTTCCTTCCTAATGCACTCTTAAAAGGGCCCGTTTATGCTCGTTTGGATCGAGCTACGCCTGAAGTCAAGGCAGTGATTGAGAAGTCCCATTTCATCTCTTATCTACCTTATAAAAAAGCTGGGATTGATCCCTATACAGAACGAGTCCCTGTCACATTGGTTTTAGAAGGTACTGTTCGTGGTACGGGTGGAATCCGTCTGACTGATGATAGTTGCGGTACGAAAGTACCCGGACTCTATGCCGCAGGGGATGCAGCCTCACGTGAGTTCTTAGCCGGTTTAGCTTCTGGTGGTGGTGGCCCCAATGCCGCCTGGGCGATTTCTACAGGTCAATGGGCTGGAGTTGGTGCAGCAGCTTTTGCCAAGAGTCTCGGCGCTCATGCAAATGAACGGGTGGCACGTCCGACCGGTCAAGCCGGATTGCGATCGCCCCAGGTGGACAAAACGCCGTCTTCTGCTTCATTCGATAGCGAAGCGATCGTCCGTGGTGTTCAAAATGAGATGTTACCTCTAGAGAAAAATCACTTCCGTTCTGAACAGCAGCTTTTGGATTCTCTTTCTAAATTAGAGAAACTATGGGAGCAGGTACAGGCGAACCCAAAACAAGATACAGTGCGCGATGTGGAATTTTCTCGTCGAGCAGCGTCTCTCACAGCTGTAGCCCGATGGGCATATTTTAGCGGTTTACATCGCACGGAAACGCGTAGCGAACACATTCGCGTAGACTACCCCGAAACCGATCCAAATCAGCGTTATTACCAGGCAACAGGTGGCTTAGAAAGGCTATGGGTGAGGCGTGATTGGATCGCAGATGAAATTGCTACACCCCCAGTGCTAACCACTCAAACCACACCCTCTGTATCAAAATTGTAGTCGGAGCATTATCATGATTGAGCTTGTCAGCCATAAACTCTGTATAAATTGCAATATATGCGTCCAAGTTTGTCCTACCAATGTCTTTGACTCCGTACCTAACCAACCACCTGCGATCGCTAGGCAAGAAGACTGTCAAACTTGTTTTATGTGTGAAGCTTATTGTCCTGCGGATGCGCTCTATGTTGCGCCTGAATCTCATACCAATGTTGCAGTCAATGAGGATGATTTAATTGAACGTGACATCATGGGTGAATATCGTCGCACCTTAGGTTGGGGATATGGCAGAAAAAACAATAGTGAATTGGATACTGCCCATAAACTGCGCCAACTGCCGCGCCCCTATCAAGCGTAGACGCGAGCGATCAAAAAATAAAAATATGTCGGAAAAGCTTTCTTAGTTTCCCTACTCCCCACTCCCTACTCCCTTTCATTTTCTTTGGTCAGTTGTGACTGTTGGGAAATGATTTCGGCTAGCAACGTTTTAATTTGGGATGGTTGTAAAAAATTCACTACAGCATCACCTGCTGTAGCGTTGACAAAGCTGGCGACTGTAACCAAGATTGTGTTAATAATTACTGCTGCTAGTCCTAGTGGTGCCAATACGGTTCGGTTAAGGTTTTTTGATGGAAATTGCAGAGTGCAAAGATCCGAGAAATCATTATAAAGACGCGATAAATCGCCGTCTCTACAAAAGATTGATTATTGTAGAGACGGCGATTCATCGCGTCTTTTGTCTTAACCGAACAGTATTGCTAGTGGTGCAATTAACAGGATAATTAGTGTAATAGCGCCGTTGAGTAAGGCGACACCAAGGTTGCGAACTAATGCTGCACGAGAAGACATATACATAGATGGATGTAATGGTGTTGGTGAATTTGTTCTATGTCTTAAGGTAGAGGCTGATCTGGAATCATGCTAGGGCTTTCATGCGAATGAGGAATTTTTGATATTCTTCTATTTTCTCTGCGGCGGGGTCGGCAAAAGCTGTAAATGCTTATTCTCTCGTTGACCCCGCCGATGTCCTTTCCAGTATGGGTTACAGCGTTTTGATGTCTATGTATTATGGTTGAATTTGGTTGTAGGTATATACCCCGTCGCAAATGGCATCTGGACATCAGGCACAGTCAGGGGTTTAATAAGAGGAGACGCTTCTCTTTGTAGAAGTGGAATTAATGGAAACTTTCCTTGTATCTTGAACTTCAGCATGATTAAAAATAGACGCTTCTTTTTGTAGAAGTGGAATTAATGGAAACGCAAAAGGTCGGAATGTTTATACTCCGACCTTTTGAAAGATTCTGAAAGATATTTGATTATTTGTTGTTATTTATAAACCAATCCGGTTCAGTTAAGGATAATCGTAGGTTGGGTGGAACAAAGTGAAACCCAACAAACCCGCGAAAATGTTGGGTTTCGTTCCTCCACCCAACCTACGCATCTGAGGGGTTTTTGGCGCTAACTGAACCGTATTGATTTATAAACCGCTAAAATAGCTTCACCAATTTCCTTAACCTTAGCTACCAATTCTTCTGGTTGTACGACCTTCACATTCGTAACCCAAATACCATGCTTGGTTACAGAAGACGATTTGCAAGGGAAATGCTAGAAAAAAACCTTCTTCGTCCAGTGTAAACTTGCCCCCACCCGGAAAGCGATTCAATTCGAGTAGTTCTCCCTTAACTATTGCTTCCTCAACTCGCTGTAAGTTCTTAGATAGGGCATCTAACGGTAAAAACTCTGGATCAACCATATTGCGGTTAGCGATCGCCCGCACCGGATATACCTTACTCACGCCCAATTTACTTTGTGCCATCCGCGTAGCAAAAGTTTCATAAATCTCCAACGCTACGGGGTCATTCAGACTTTTAGCTTGAGACTGGAGAACGTCAAACACTTTGATTAACTCGTATGTTGATAAAATTGCTGTCCCCACGAAGTAGCCGTCTCTTAGGGGAAATTCTGGCAATATTTTATAAGGCTTAAGAACCTTTTCAATGTCCTTGCGAACAGTATCTAAGCTATCACCATCAATAATTTCATTTTGCTTAAGTGCAGATACAAGAGTTGGCAAACTTCCTTTACCTTTATCTGCCAAGAATGGATGATGAAGAATAAAACGAATTATTTGTACTAACCTCTGGAATGTGTGCCAGTCAGAATAGCCATGAGTCACAAAGGAAGATGGTGTAACGGAGAGATCAAGTGGTGAGGTAATGGGAGAACACCAAGCAATAGTATTAGCCCCAAGCAGTGAATTTTGCTCTAGCCAGTCTAAATCAGATGCGATCGCCCCAGCATCAGCATAGATTGTGCCGCACAATTTACCTATTAAAGTGGTAACTTCTTCTATGGAACTAGCAAATTGAGGAACATAACCAAAAATGCTTTCTAGCAGACTGGGGTTAGTGATTTGCAAATTTCCCATCCCTGGATAGCGGATGATCAAGGAAATTAGATACATGAGGCGTTCAAAGTCCAGTAGCTTACTGTATGAATGTAGGGTGACGTGGCGATTGCGGTTAGCACGATTGGTAAGGGTGCGCCCAAGCTGTTGAATTTGGTTTTGAATTTGTTGAATATCAAAATTGCAAGAAGTGACATCAATTGCTTTGACTACTGCAAAACCTTCTGCTGCAATTGGGGGAAACTCTTGCAGAGATTTGTGCATATTCTCAATTATTATCTCTGGAACTTGGCGATCGCGCTTTTGATTCCATAACTTGCAAGTTGCAATCGGGGTTTGCAAATACCACCCCATCCACAGCACTGGGGAGGTCAGAGATGAATTGAGCTTTCTTAGCAAATCTATCCGCCACGCACGTTTGGCATTGGTAGCATCATAGATTATGGAGTTACCTTGTGCGATCGCATCAACAATCTCAGAAATTACTTTTTCTTCTATCTGACTCCACTCACCCTGGATACTTGCATCACCGTAGAGTTGTTGGCGAATTGCATCAGTGGAGATGATGCGATAATTCCCCAGTTTTGCTAACTCGACTGCGAAGGTGGTTTTCCCACTACCGGGAATACCGATGAGGAAGTGACAGATCATAAGGAGTTCAAGGTTAAAAGTTTTTCTACTTTAACTTTTAACTGTTATTTGTTTGTTGTCTAGGTTTTTCAAGCGAATGACGACGGTATTAATGAAGGGTTTAATTAATTTTGCTTCTCAAAGAGAGAAGCAAAATAATGGCATTGTTTTCCATTAATTCCGATTTAACCCAATCAGTAGGGTCGAGATTTGAGTGGAAATCCTCAGGCTGGTGAAGCTTGGGAAGTTTCCATTAATTCCGATTTAACCCAATCGGTAGGGGAAAATAGTAGACATTCAACGACTCGAGGGGACAGGTTTCCATTAATTCCGATTTAACCCAATCGGTAGGGTGCAGCAACGTGGGGCATAGCACCACTGCACATTGAGTTTCCATTAATTCCGATTTAACCCAATCGGTAGGGAGTTCGTCTGGGAGCCTTTGCCCCGTAAGGCTTCCAGCCACCAAATCGACACCACTCTAAAAAACATTTTATTACATAATTTACTAGGTGTAGATCAGCAAGAAGTACGTGATTATTTATTAGGATATAATGAGGATTCCATTAAACGTTTTTTAGGTAACTTCGATAAGTTAAAGAAGGATTCTGAACAAATAACTAATGAAGCTTATCAAGCTTATTCTCAAGATGTAAAATTACCTTTTCTCAAAGCTTTAAAACTCTTTGGACTGTGGAGACAAGAAGTAAACCAGAATAAATTAGAGATGAAACTTCAAGAAATAGCTGATTCTCTTATTTAATTGAGAAAGGGAATAGGGAGTAAAGACGCGATCTATCCTCTACATTCATTGCACCAACATGCTATCAATCGCCTTATGGCTTTGCATTTTAGGGTTCCCAAGCAGTAACATTTTCTAACATGACCGATGGGAGATGATTTTTAAGCGTTGCATAATAGAGGGATGAATCAATTCAAAATGACGTGAATGCTCTAAATCTCCTTACTTGCTATACATATCAGGGAACTTGGCTTGAAGTTTAGCCAGTTTCGGCAAGTCATTCACTACCACATAGCGATCGCTCGGATGATGCACTATATAATTCTGATGGTATGCCGCCGCCTGATAAAAACCTTTCAAAGGATCTAATTCCGTCACAATCGGCTTATCGAAGATTCGTGATTTGTTGAGTTGAGCAATATATTCTTGTGCAGCCTGTTTCTGCTCATCGTTAGCAAAAAAGATCGCCGAACGATATTGCTTACCTGAATCGGGGCCTTGTCGATTCAACTCTGTTGGGTCATGGGCTACCAAAAAGTAGACTTTTAGAAGCTGATTATATGATATTTTTGATGGATCGTAGGTAATTTTCACCGATTCAGCATGATTGGTTAATCCAGCACTCACAATCGCGTAGTCTGCGGTTTTTGCATCACCCCCAGAAAAGCCAGAAACAACATCAGAAACACCTTTGAGATGCTCAAAAACTGCTTCCATTCCCCAGTAGCACCCACCAGCGAAAACCGCTACTTGCTTTCCCTTCGGTGCAACAGTCGAAATATCAGTGGCGGGAGCAGGGAGTATCACACGAGATGCACTGTATAGGAGTACAACAGTCAGCGAAAAGATGGAAAAATTGCGTAATAACTGGCGGGAGAGAGTGAAGTTATAAATTGACATGAGGTTGTGAACTCCTTGATTTAATAGACGAAGAACCGAGTTTATTCAGCTATTTTGTCATTTAGATAGCGATCGCTTAAATATGGCCCCCATTTACGCCAATGTGCTATAGAGATATATCTCCAGAAATTAAATATGCGTTACCCAGAAACCTTGTAGAGACGTAGCACTGCTACGTCAAAACAATTCTTTTTCGGAGATGTCTATTTATATTAAGTTACATTTTGTCAAAATAAATTAGATGCGTTTTCCCTGAGTATATTTGCCATTCTTAGGAATGGTATTATTTAACGTAAGTTCAACGGGACGAATTGACTGTGATAGCAGGTTAGGGGTTCAATTCAAAAATAGGCGATCGCGATTAAAACAACAGCTATGAAATTTGCCCAAAATCCCATTCCTCACCAAGGCTTGCTGAAAGCCTTGACTCTAGCTTTCCTCCTATTAGCATCTGTAATGCCACCAACTGTTTTAGCCAACGAGAGCGAAAAAACTACACTCAACAGCACAATCACACTCCAAACCATACTCAACAGCAGTCATCGCTCAGAACAGAATCGCCTCCGAGACAAGTACCGCCACCCAACCCAGACTCTCGAATTCTTCGGTCTGCGCCCAAATATGACCGTAGTTGAATTGTGGCCAGGGAACGGCTGGTATACTGAAATATTAGCCCCATTTCTAGCTCCCAAAGGACAACTCATAGTTACTAACTTGGCTAATAGCGCCAGTAAACCTGCTTTGGCTTTCCAAGAAAAACTAGCAGCTAATCCAGAGATTTTTGGTAAGGTCAAAGTAGCTCAAATCAATCCCCCAAATGAACTTACCCTAGCCCCAGACAACTCTGTAGACATAGTTGTTACCTTCCGCAATATTCACAACTGGGTTAAAGCTGGCTATGCCGAGCAGGTTTACGCGGCGGCTTATAAAGCACTTAAACCAGGGGGCATCTTGGGAGTGGAAGAACACCGCGCCCTTGCGAGAACTTCTTTAGAAGAAAGTATTAAAACTGGCTACATGTCTGAAGATGGGGTAATTGCTGCTGTGGAGAAAGTCGGCTTCAAATTGGTGGGTAAATCAGAGATTAACGCCAACCCAAAAGATACCAAAGACTATCCAGGTGGAGTTTGGACACTACCTCCAACCTTGAGCCAAGGTCAAAAGGATAGACAACGCTTCCTCAACATTGGAGAGAGCGATCGCATGACTCTCAAGTTTATCAAACCCAAATGACAACACTGATATAGCCGGAAGTGCTGTAAGGAACTTCCAAGAAATAAATTATCCAAATAAACGAACCACAGAGACGCAGAGAACACAGAGAGAAGAGAAATAGAGAGGATTTTTGTGTCAGTTTTGGGATATTTTTTTATTTGGAAGTCCCTAATTGCCTTCCTCACCACCATTCCATTAGATCAACGGTTAACAGTACTCATATCAGGGTAGCGCTCACCTGCGGCCACATTTTTTGGTGCAACTGCTTCAAGTCGATTCAAATCTTGTTCTGTCAGAGTAATTTCGGTAGCTGCAATATTCTCCTCCAAGTAAGTACGGCGTTTTGTACCTGGAATTGGTACTATATCTTCGCCTTGAGCCAAAAGCCATGCTAGTGCAAGCTGACTAGAAGTTACTCCTTTTTCGGTGGCGATCGCCTTAACTTGCTCTACTAATTGCAAGTTCTTAGAGAAATTTTCACCTTGAAAGCGGGGTGAATTTCTTCGATAGTCATCAGGTGCAAGATCGTCAGGGCTGGTGATTGCACCTGATAAAAACCCTCTTCCTAATGGGCTATAGGGAACAAACCCAATTCCTAATTCCCGCACAGTAGGTAAAATTTCATCCTCTGGCTCTCGACTCCAAAGAGAGTATTCTGTTTGTAGTGCAGTAATGGGGTGAACTACTTGCGCTCGTCGAATTGTAGCCGGCGCAGCTTCCGAAAGTCCTAAATAGCGCACTTTACCAAGCTTGACTAACTCTGCCATTGCCCCAACAGTATCTTCAATAGGTACAGTTGGATCTACCCGATGTTGATAATAGAGGTCAATAACTTCAACTCCCAGACGTTTTAGTGAGGCATCGCAAGCTTGATGGACATATTCTGGTCTGCCATTAACCCCTTTAAAACCACCATCTTCAGTGCGGACATTGCCAAATTTAGTTGCTAATACTACTTGATCTCGGCGATCTTTAATTGCTTTTCCTACTAATTGCTCGTTGGTAAAGGGCCCATACATATCAGCAGTGTCGAGAAAATTTACCCCAAGTTCCAATGCCCGATGAATTGTAGCGATCGCCTCAATGTCATCACGACCACTATAAAACTCAGACATTCCCATGCAACCAAGTCCAATAGTTGAAACTTCTAACCCTTGTTTGCCTAGTTTCCTGGTTGTCATAAAATAATACCCTAGTCAGTAATAGGTCTGTAGAATATTAGGTCTTTTCTATTCACCAAGTCATCTATTCTTAGAAGTATTTACTGAGAGACTTTATCCAATCTTGTGGGGCGGACAAGATGTCCACCCCACAAGAAGTAATTGAGTATTTTTTTATCGAAGAAAGGCAGAGGGCAGAGGGCAGAAGGCAGAAGGGATTTATCCCAACTCTTCTTGCCCGATAGCGCAGCGTTAGCGACGCAGGAGCGTCACCGTCTGCGCGACTAGAAGGAGCAAGGGTTTAAGACCCCCACCAAATTTTCAATTTGGTGGCTCCTTTTCAGGAGGGGTTTGAATCCCCTTCTGAAAAGAACCTTCTGCCCTCTGCCTTCTGCCTTTTGCCTTCTTCAATTACGCCGTGTTGTACTAGTGTTAGAGTCCTAATCCCCAGTTCCCAGTCCCCAGTCCCTAATCTGTGAGAAATCTGGATATCTCCGCATGTGCCAACACCGCACCAGGTTCGTGCTGGAGAGCGTTGTAATACTTTCTCTCGAAGGTATTGCCCGTTTCTAACGGCACAATCAATGTGCGGACATCAGCAATCAATTTTTGGAAATCGTCTAGCAATATTGGTTCATCTGCTTGGAGCATTTCATCAACTTGCACAACTATCTCAGAAATCTGATGTAGCCAAGCAAATTGTTCATGAGCGATAACTAGCTGAAGGAGTTCTCCGCTTGATACTCGTCCACTAACCTGTTCGTAGGCAATGCGTTCTGTCTCCAGCAAAATCTTGTGAAGATGGAGTAGTTTGTTTCGTAAATCACGCAGATATTGATGTTGATGTATTCTTTGTAGAAGTGTGTTAGAAGTCAATTTTACCCATCCTCTCGTTACAATAGTCTTCAATGGCTTAAATAATTTCTAAGCATTGGGCATTGCTAACTATTCTCCATGCGCCATGCCCTTGGGAGCGGAGTTTTTTACCTATTTGGTTTCCTTGCTAAGAAGCATTATAGTCAACATATCTTTTTATAGCCGTTAGATCTTATATTCGATTAATCATATATTAACATAAAATTATAAGAACTACATAGGTAGAACTGAGCGAGAAAATATCAATTATGGGAAAACCGTCTTCATGTCGCTAGCAAATGTAATTTTAGGTCTTCTTCAGCAGCAAGAAATGACGGGCTACGACCTTAAAACGAGCTGCTTTGATCAATGCATTGCCCATTTGTGGCCAGCAGATCAGGCACAAATTTACAGAACTCTCGATAAGCTAGTTGAGCAAGGCTGGATTACCTGTACCATTGAGATTCAGCACGATCGCCCCAACCGCAAAGTCTACAGTGTAACGGAGCCAGGGAAAGCCGAATTTAGCCGATGGCTGGGGATTCATCAGCCCTTACCGACTGTACGAGAACCAATGCTAGTCCAGTTGCATTTTGCAGATCAGTTATCGAATGAAACCATCATTCATCTACTTGAGCAACAATTGGCGGCTCGAAGCAAAAAACTGGCTGAATGTGAAACCATCGATTTGCCATCACTTGATGATGAATCTGCCAACCGCGAACAGTTGATGCAAAGGCTGGTGCTAGAGTTGGTGATCCGAAGAGAAGAGACTTATATTGATTGGTTGAAAACAGCGATCGCACTTATCAGTCAGCAAAAGCCGTATCAAACCGCTTCGCAAAGTCATTAGACATCTCCAGAAATTAAATATGCGTTACCCAGAACCCTTGTAGAGACGTAGCAGTGCTACGTCTCTACGTTCTTTTTCGGAGATGTCTATTAGTCCTTGAGAACTAAAGTGCTTATTACAAACCCTCAAAATTAGCTTGACAAAGTACTACTTTGTTCTATCTTATTTCAGCAATCTCAGTCCACTGAGGGTAACTAAGACTGTGGAACCTTCATGGCCAATAACGCCGATGGGTAGGTTAATATTTCCTAGAAAGTTGCCGACTAAAAGCAACAGAATGAAACCCAAGGCTACGACTATATTTTGTTTGACTATGAGTTGCGATCGCCTACCCAAATGTATCGCTACAGCAATTTTTTCTAATTTGTCTGCCATCAGTACTATATCTGCGGTTTCCAGCGCCACATCACTACCAGATATTCCCATCGCTATACCTACAGATGCTTGGGCTAAAGCTGGTGCATCATTAATTCCATCGCCCACCATTGCCACAGTTTGATATTGTTGCTGTAGACGGCGGATCACATCGAGCTTATCTTCTGGTAGAAGTTGGGCATATACTTGATCGATTCCGACGGCTTTGGCGACACTTTGAGCAGTTTCCTGATTATCCCCGGTTAACATGACAATTTGTTCAACTCCCAGTTTCTTTAACCGGGTAATGGTTGCGGCTGCTTCGACTCTGACTTGATCTGCGATCGCAATTACACCCATCACCTCTGCCCCCCGTGCTACCCAAACGACGGTTTTAGCTTCTTGCTCCCAAGATTGAACTATTTCTCGCAATTCTTCAGGTAAATTTGTGACATACTGTTGCACAAAAACAGCATTCCCGACAATTATCTGTTGTTCTTGAGCAATTCCGACAATTCCTTGTCCGGGTATGGCTTGCACTTGTATTGCACTAACCCAATTTAAATCACGAGCCGCCTGTACAATTGCCTTACCGATGGGATGTTCAGAAGATGATTCCACACTAGCGGCTGCTTTTAGGACATCAGATTGAGTGTATTCACTAACTGAAACTACCTGAAATAGCTGCACCTGTCCTGTTGTGAGAGTACCAGTTTTATCAAATGCGATCGCTCGGACTTTGCCAATCTTCTCCAACTGCGCCCCATTTTTAAACAAAATCCCCTGTCTTGCACCATTGGCGATTCCCGAAAGCAGGGTGGGCATAATTGCAGCCATCAGCGCGCAGGGAGAAGCTACCACCAGAAAAGTAAGAGCGCGATAAATTGTTGTTTCCCAATCCCAACCCCAAATAAATGGCGGTAAAGTTGCCAGCAATATTCCGGCTACTACAATGATTTTTGCATATCCTTTCTCAAAGCGATCGATAAACTCTTGGGAAGGAGGTGCTTCTGTCTGCGCTTGTTCTACCAAGCGAATTACACGCTGAATCAAACTACTTTGGGCTGGTTTGTGTACTTTAATCTGCAATGCACCATAGCCGTTGAGTGTACCGGCGAATACTTCCGCACCGACTGTTTTTTCTACAGGTAAAGACTCGCCTGTGATTGCAGCTTGATTGAGAGTGCTGTAACCAGATAAAATTATCCCATCAGTAGGAATTAGCTCTCCGGGTTTGACGACAATCTCATCACCCACTTTTAGCTGACTGATCGGAATTTCCTCTTCCCTTCCTTGAAGTAAAACCCTTGCTGTATCTGGTGTTAGGCTCATCAAACTTCTGATACTGCGTTCAGTTCGCGCCATCGCATAGCCTTCTAGTGCGCCACTGATGGCAAAGATCAGAATCAAAATTGCCCCATCAATAATTAGATGATATTCTCCTCGCCATAAGCCGAGGCTAGCAGCACCGATGGCGGCGACAATCATCAGCAAATCTACATCAAGTTCCTTTTCTTTAAAGAGGGTGGTTAATCCTTCCCGCGCACTATCGTAACCACCAATCACATAAGCAGCAGGTAGCAGCAGGAATGCCAATCCTAACCATCCGAGATGCAAGGCGAACCATCCAAGAAATAACAATAAGCCACACAAAAGGGCTGCTACGGTATCTGCGTGTTCTTTGGTGAATTGGGTAAAACGCTGGGGGTAGAGCATGAGAGATGAATTAACAAGGACTCTCTTACGCTAAACCTTGACATTAATGTTAATGTCAAGGTTTATAATGATTTTAAAATGCAGAGGGGCGCTGAGGGAAGCGCTGAGGTACGCAAAGCTAAATCTTTGTCTATATTCTTGGAGCGTTTTTCAAAAGCGGGATGTGGGTAAATGGGACGATTTAACTGTTAACTTTAAAATTGCACTAGGAGGAAAAATCTATGTTAAAGCGAATATATATTGATAACTTTCGCTGTTTGGTTAATTTTGAGCTGAACTTTGACTCGATTAACCTGTTTCTTGGTAGTAATGCAACAGGTAAATCAACTGTTTTTGAAGTTTTGCGAAAAATTCAAACATTTACAAGTGGTGACTCTAAAGTAGAAGGAATTTTTAAATCTATTGACTGTACTCGCTGGCGGCATTTTACAACTCAGCGTTTTGAGTTAGAGATTGCTGGGAATGGTGGCAATTATAAATATGCACTTGCTATTGAACACAATCAAGAAAAGAGCCGTGTTATGCATGAATGTTTGTGGTTTGACAACCAACTTTTGTTGAAATTTGACATGGGCGAAGTTCAACTTTTTCGAGATAATTATTCAGAGGGTCCAAAATATTCATTTGATTGGTCACAGTCCATGCTGCCCTCATTGATGCCAAGACCAGAAAATACGAAGCTGACTTGGTTCAAAAATAGAATGAATCGATTCATTATTGTAAAAATTATTCCTAGTTTGATTATTGATGGTAGTGAACAAGAAGAAATTCAATTATCTTATAGAATGGAGAATTTTGTTTCTTGGTATCGCTACATATCACAGGATCAGGGTAAAGTAGCCGAGCTAATGAATGTTTTGAAAGATATATTAGATGGTTTCGTAAGTTTTAAGTTTGAGCAGTTCAGGGAAAAATATCTAACTTTGAATTTGCGGTTTTTAACCGATACAGATAGGAAAATTATTGATTATAGCTTGAGTGAATTATCTGATGGGCAAAAGGTGCTAGTTGCGCTGTATACACTTATATATTGCACCCAGTCTGAAGACTATACACTCTGCATAGATGAACCAGAGAACTTCTTAGCGCTACCAGAAATTCAGCCTTGGCTCATTCAACTATCTGATTTTTGCAGTGAAGAAAGACTACAAGCTTTGCTGATTTCTCATCATCCTGAATTTATTAATTATCTTTTAACATCACCCATTGGCTATTGGTTTGACCGTCAAAGTAACGCACCCGTTAAAGTCAGAAAAATTAGCAATGAAGAAGCGGAGGATACAGGACTAAAAATTTCACAACTGATTGCACGAGGATGGTTGTAATGAATCGACGGAGGTTACAGATTGTCATTGTGTGTGAGGATAAACAACAAGAAGTGTTTGCCCGTAATTTTTTGCAAAAGCGTGGTTTTATTTTAGATAGAAATTTCCGAATTGAAACTTGTCCGAAAGGTGCAGGTGAGCAGTTCGTTAGAGAAAAGTATGCGGAAGAAGTAAAAGGATATCGTAGTGGTAAAAATAAGCGTTCAGGAATGCTAATTATTGTAATTGATGCAGACAAAAAGAATGTAAATGAAAGGTTGAGGCAATTAAATGATGCACTGTTAGAAAAGTCACAAGAACTTCGTCAGCCTGATGAATCAATAGCAATATTTATCCCCAAAAGAAATATTGAAACTTGGATACATTATTTACAGGGTGAAACTGTTGATGAAGAATCTGAATATACAAAACTCAAAAAACAGTCAGATTGCAAACCATATGTGGAAAACTTGGTAAACCAGTGTTACCAAGGTTTGGATGAAAATGCACCGCCATCTCTTCAGGCAGCTTGTGGAGAATTACAAAGAATTTTGCCGTTATTAAATAACTTATGAATGCTGGTTGCTTAACTATTAAAGAACTCACTGATGCCGTAGGCGGCGGTTTGACTCCGCGGATGGTGCGACATTACCATCAATTGGGGCTGTTACCGCAACCAGTGCGATCGCGCAGCAATTACCGTCTCTACACCCAAAAAGATGTCCTCCGGTTGCAACGGATTGTCGCGCTGAAGCAGCAAGGGTTTCAGCTAAACCATATCCGCAATATTTTGGAAGTGGAACCAGAAGCCGATACAACGGTTAACCTCATGGGACAACTCCAGCAGCAATATCGGGCGGTGATGCAACAAATCTCCCAACTGCGACAAACTGCATCAGCATTAGAAGGATTATTGGGGCGCGATCGCCATTGTCAAATTATCCAGGCGGAAGTTTTGGCACAACTGAAGTTACTCGATGTCGAAACTCAAGCCGGATTGGGGGGATTGGAAAATCTCTGGAGTGGGTTAGATGGCGAAATTCATACCCATTCAGAAGCTTTTACCGAATCGTTACAACGTTTACTACCTGATTTGTCTCAGCGTTCGGAAATTGAACAGCATTTAATTTCTCAGTTGGTTTTGGCTTGTGGCGATGTGAGTTTAGTGTCCTTTATTAAATTGAGTCGAGATGCGATCGCAGCTAGTCGAGAAGCTTTATCTTCAAGCTGTGAAATTGTTGTCGATACCCAAACGGTTGCTGCTGCTTTAGATCAAACCCGATTACTTCACTTGGGATGCCGCACCGAAACCTTAATTGATAACCCCCATATTACCACCGCTACAGAGGCAGAACTCGCCTTTTGGCAACATCAAGAATGGCGAGAAAAATTGCAGCAAGTAAGTAATGGTTGTGTGCTGGTAATTGGTTATGCTCCCTCAGTACTTCTCGAAGCTTGTGAAGCGATCGCTAACCAAAAAATTCAGCCTGCATTAGTAATTGGAATGCCCATTGGCTTTAGCCATTCTCCCGCAGCCAAGCGACAACTGATGCAACAAGGGATACCTTATATTACAGTTGCAGGGACTTTAGGAGGTGGCGCATTAGCTGCAACTGCCCTCAATGCCTTGGTTGAGTCACTAATTGATAAGCCAGATTGTCATTGTTATCTCAAATAAGTATTCATTTAGACATCTCCGAAAAAAAATGTAGAGACGTAGCACTGCTACGTCTCTACAAGGGTTATGGGTAACGCATATTTAATTTCTGGAGATGTCTATTTAAGGCAGTCTCAATGAAACGAGTTTCAAAAGCCTTGCATGGAAATGTTCTATGAACTAGAATTTTTACTCAGCACTCATAACTCAGCACTCATAATTCAGTACTCAGACTCAGCACTACTGAAAATAATATTGTTAAATAATATTGAATTTGTTACACTTTACCAGTTTTAGTAATTCAATAATTCATAACTGTGGCCGTAAGCTACCAACTTGGTATAAGTTGCAATATAACTTAGAAAAATTTATAGTAAACAGACTTTGGCAATTTAGAGTATAAATTATCATGCTATACAATCCACAGCGAAGTATAAATCAGTACGAGTGCTTTGAAGTAATTAGAACTAAAGATAACTCAGATGTATAATTAGCGCGTCTCCTCCATAATTCCTAACAAGATCGCGATTTAGGAATGGCAGGCTTTCTATTTTTTACTTTAATTAAGGGCTTATGTGGCAACAAGAAAAAAAAGATACTTCGATAGTCAGGCTGGTATTATGGGTTGCCTTAGCTACAACCCCGATGGCAGCAACTCTGGTGTTATCAGCGCCAATGCTGGCACAATCTACACCGCAAGCGACCTCTTTTCCACTGCCAACAACAGTGCAGAATGGCTCAAAAGTAAGGATTGACGGTTCTAGTAGCTTGAGTGCAATCAACCAAAGTCTGAAAAAAAGTTTTGAAAAACAGTTTGTCGGCACAAAGGTTGAAGTTGCTGCTAATGGTACTAGTACGGCACTAAAAAAGTTGCTAGATGGCAAAATCGACATAGTAGCAATGGGGCGCGGCTTGACACCAGCCGAAAAAGCCCAAGGACTAGAACAAGTTCGCTTGCGCCGTGAGAAAATTGCGATCGTGGTTGGTGCAGATAATCCTTTCAAAGGCAGCTTGACTAGTAGGCAATTCGCCCGGATTTTCCGGGGACAAATTACCAATTGGTCACAAGTGGGAGGGCCTTCAGAGAAGATTCGGTTAATCGATCACCCGAACACAAGTGAAACTCGCAATACTTTTCGTACTTATCCAGCCTTCAAAACGGGTGAATTTGCGACAGGGGCTAATGCTACCCAACTAACTGAGGATAATACCGCAGAAATCATCAAACAACTGGGCAAAGACGGTATCAGCTATGTGTTAGCTAATCAGGTATCGAAGTTGAAAGGTGTGCGAGTTCTGCAATTACATCAAGCCTTACCAGAAGATGCAAAATATCCCTTCTCGCAACCTTTAGTCTACGTTTACAAAAAAAATCCCAGCTTAACTATAGTTGATTTTCTCGGCTATACTCTGGCTCCCCCAGGACAGCAGGCTATAGAACAAGCTAGAGTTTCTGAAGCAGAGGCGATCGCAGCCAGGGTATCACAACCTACTGCTTTCACAGCTTTACCCAGTGCCCAGACAACACCAGCAGCTACGCCTTCCCCTAGTGCCACTACTTCTGTATTTGCCCAAAAGCCCTTTGTAGTTCCTCCAGCACAAAATAGTCCAATTGTAAACAAAGAAACACCCTTGTGGTTGCTGCTACCTTTGTTTTTTATAATCGCCGCCGGAGGATTATTTTGGTGGGTTTTGGGGAAACGCCCATCCCCTACAGAGAAAACAGACAACTCGCCAGAATCAAATCCTGATTTACCGAACACAGAAAATGGCGAAGCGGCGGTGCTAAATGCCAGCACAACTTCCTCCCTGAACGGAGCGATACTTGAGGAACAGCCAGTGTCGCACTTTCAAGAGCAAGAAAACCCCGATCGCACTCCTTTCAACATCTATGCCCAAACACAATCTGAACTGACCCAGAATGCTACTCAGGGGACATCAAATTTAGTCCAAGAGGCAACTAATGGTACCTCAAACCATTACGAAGGCACACCGGGCAAAACTAATGGATCGGAAAATAACAACTTGGGAGCCGCAGCTTTAGGCGGTGGTACGGCTCTGGCAACAGGTATCGGGGCAGCTACCTGGTCTACCTTTAACAACAGAGACACAGAAGCAGACTCTATCAATGAGACAATTGAAGTAAATAATTATACGGAAACAAATCATCATGAGTCTGATGAAATTGAATGGGACATAGAAGCCCCCGCAGCTGTAGTAAATACTCCATATCCTCACCTGGCTAATATTCCAGAAGATACTTATCATGCGGAACTGCCTTCATCGGAGGTGACAGCCCCACTCCCAGAATTACCAAATCTGCCAGAAATAACATCTGATTTTGGATATTGGGACACAGCAATTGAAGATGGAGGAGATGAGGAACTTCAAGCAGAGTTGAACTGGCTAGAGAGTATCACCTCAAATGAAGAAGATACAGCCCCAGTAGATGAATTGCCCTTACCAGAGTCTAGCGAAGCGACAGCCGATGTCGAACCATCAGCGACACAAACATCTTCACTGTTAAATTTACCAGAAATACCAGAAGAAGATGCCTTTAATGTGGTGGCGGACGCGGCCGAACCTACTGCCGATTTACCAGAAGAAACATCTCCAGCAGAACCGACTGCTGGGGAAAATGTTGCGGAAACCAACTCCACAGATTTTGCTACTGCTGCGGCTTTAGCAGCCGGCGCAGGGATTGGAACCTGGGCTAGCACTTTGGCATCAGATGGCCAAGCCGAAATTGATACTCCGGTTGACAATGAGCCAATTGCCGCCGAAACAGCTATTGTTTTGGTAGATGCAGATGACGAGAGCAGTATTGTGCTAGGCCCATATACTTATACATTGGCTCATGTCTCTTGGGAGATTTCCGAAGCCAAGAAAGCCTCGCTGCAACAACAGGGAGGCTCTCAATTGGTAGTGCGGCTTTACGATGTGACTGGCATTGACCTGAGTTATCAAAGTCCCAACCTTGTCAAGCAGTACGAATCTGAAGAGACAGTACACGAAGGACTGGTAGATATTCCTGTCACCGATCGCGATTACATAGCTGAAATTGGCTATATCGCTTATGGCGAGTACTGGTTATTCATCGCCCGTTCCGCAGTTCTTCGTGTCTTCAATCCGATCCATCCAGATCCCATCGTTGCTGATGTGCCGATTCCTGATGAAACAGATATTGGCTTGGTAGATGTAGAGGTAGATGAAGAAAGCAGTATTGTCCTCACACCCCGCACTCACCAATGGGCTGATGTCTCTTGGGAAATACCCGAAACCAAAAAAGCAGCACTGCAACAACAGGGCGGCTCTCAATTGGTAGTGCGGCTTTATGATGTGACTGGAATAGACCTGAGTTATCAAAATCCTCAGTTTGTCCAGCAGTATGAATGTGAAGAGACAGCACAGGATCGTTTTGTGGAAATTCCCATCAGCGATCGCGATTACATAGCTGAAATTGGCTATGTCGCTGATGGCGATGTCTGGTTATTCATCGCTCGTTCTGCGATCGTTCGTGTTTTCAGTCCTGTCCATCCAGATCCCACAACAGATTCTACAGTTTCTCCAGTTGAAAATGTCGCCTTAACAAGCGAAACAGCTATTGGCTGGGCAAATGTAGAAACGGAGATCCCTGAAACAGAGATCCCTGAAGCAGAGATCCCTAAAGCAGAGATCCCTGAGACAGAGATCCCTAAAGCAGAGATCCCTAAAACAGAGATCCCTGAAGCAGAGATCCCTGAAGCAGAGAGCAGTATTGTCCTCACACCCCGCACTCCCAAATGGGCTTATGTCTCTTGGTACATTTCCAAAACTCAGTCCGAAGCGCTGCAACAACAGGGTGGTTCACAACTGGTAGTGCGACTGTACGATGTAACTGGCATTGACTTGAGTTATCAAAGTCCCCAGTTGATACAGCAGTATGAATCTGAAGAGGTAGCGCACGATCGCTTTGTGGCTATTCCCGTGAGCGATCGCGATTACATGGTTGAAATTGGCTATATTACTGATGGCGATCTTTGGTTACTCATCGCTCGTTCTGCTAATGTTCGGGTTTTCAGTCATCCCCACGGAGATTTCTGGTTTGTGGCCGATGCCGAGTTGATTATTCACGGAGCAACCCAACCAAATACAACCGTCAACATTGGTGGTCATACCATCAAAATCAAACCCGATGGTACTTTCCACTTACGTCTCCCCTTTTCAGATGGTTTAATGGACTATCTCATCACGGTAGCTGCTGATGGAGAATCCACAAGAACTATTCATAAGAAGTTCTCTCAGGAAACTTCCGAAAGCTAATATTACCCTGATTTATCCCCTCTTAACCTACACACTTTCCCCTTTGAGTTAGGTGTGGTGAGAGGGGATTTTATTATATATAGCGGTTTTCAAATGGATAGAATACACTACTTTAATCCCTAATTCCCTAGTCCCTTTCCCAAAGTGTATTTTACACAACCAACAAGCGTTATATTTTAGGTTACGTAATGCGACAATTGTCTCTTTCTTTCGATTTGTCTGCTTCCGAACCAATTAATAGAACTTGGTTTCAAGATATTTTAGCCATTCTTAAAGTCAGACAAGAACCAGCATGGACTGACAATTTTGGTAAATCTCTCCGCCAATGGCTGATACAACAGGGACTTACTCCAATTAAAACACTCAGCTTATTTTCTGGTGGTGGTGGATTAGACATTGCATTTCATGATGCTGGCTTTGAAATCATTCAAATGGTAGAGCTTGAAGCCAAATATGTTCAGACTTTACAAAGGAATTCTTTACCAGAGAAATGGCTAGAAGGCTCTGAAGCTGTCTGCATTGATATTAGAGATTATTTACCTGAATCTCATTTGACAGTAGATTTTATTATTGGAGGCCCCCCTTGTCAAACTTTCTCTGCTGCTGGACGTAGAGCTGCTGGAGTGTCTGGAACAACAGATGCTAGAGGTACACTATTTCAAGAATATGTTCGTATTCTCAATGTGCTTAAACCGAAAGGATTCTTATTTGAAAATGTATATGGAATAACTGGTGCCAATGGAGGAAAAGCTTGGCAAGAAATTCAAAAAGCTTTTAGAGAAGTTGGCTACAATATTTATTTTCGGATTATTGATGCTGCTGATTATGGAGTACCTCAACATCGAGAACGTTTATTTATTGTTGGATTAAAAGAAGGCGAATATTTATTTCCCTATCCTACTCATGGGCCAGATTCTCTGAATCAAAATTCTTATTATTCAGCAGGAGAAGCTGTAGAAGGCGCTGATATTTCAGAAATGGAAACAGGTCTAGGTGGACGTTTCGGATATCTACTCGAACATATTCCACCTGGACTGAACTATAGTTTTTATACAAAAGAGATGGGTTATCCTAACCCAATATTTAGCTGGAGATCAAAATTTTCAGATTTCCTCTACAAAGCAGATCCAACAAATCCAGTACGAACAATTAAAGCACAGGGAGGACAATACACTGGGCCTTTCAGTTGGGAAAATCGGAAATTCTCGATTGCAGAGTTAAAGAGATTACAAACTATTCCTGATGACTATGAAGTTATTGGTAATAGACAGGTTTCTATTGAACAAATTGGAAATTCAGTGCCTCCTCAACTTGGGCGAATATTAGCTCTTAGTATTTTAGAACAAGTAATTAAATTTAAATTACCTTTCCCTATAAGTTACTTACCTGAGAATAAAAAACTAGGTTTTCGCCAGCGTAAAAGAAAGTTAACGGAAATTTATGCTCAAAAAGCTAAATCTGCAATTGCAGATTTACGTCAAGCAGGAAAAATCTTATCTATACCTCGTTTGAAATACGAAGACAAAGGAAAAATGATCGGATTTTTATCTGCTGACTTTTCTTGGAAAACAGAACAAACTTCTGAAGGTGTAAAAATTTATATATCCTACGATTTGAATGATTCATGCTGGTTGTTTACAGCAAGTATCAATGATAATTGCGAAGAAGAAGATCAATTTGTGATAGATATTAATCCGTCTTACGGTCATGATGAATGGGTTTTGGGAACGTCTTCAGTTAAGCTTTGTGCGAAAGCTATTGATACACAGTTATATACATCTCTTTGGAAAGCTTTTGAAGAAAAGTTAACTGAAGCTACAGGAAAAGCGGATTTAGTTCAGTTATCTGGATATTACCAATACAATGCCCGAATTAGTGGAATAATAACTTTTCATCCTCAGTTAAATGTTAAACCACTTTGGCGTGTAATCCAATGTGTGACGAAGTGCATTGGTACTGCGGCTCAACTTTCAGCTACAGAGCTTGCAGAACGATGGGGTGTGAAAGCAGAAGATGTCTTCTCCTATCTTCAGTCTCTACGAGCTATGGGCTATGAAGTTAGAAATCACAACACAAACCCACAAATTCCCAAAGGTGAGTATTTGATTCCTTACGCCTTTCCTACACTAAACCCTAAAAGCGTGCAACTTCGCAAAAGTCTATAAACAGATCATGAATGAACTACACCTGAGAGTCTATACAAACAGAAGTGAGTTGGTCTTACCTGATGGAACAATTCAATACTTTCAAGAAGGAGGAATGAGTCAAGCTGCAAAAATACGGTACAAGAAAATAGCAGTAGAACTATCTACAGGTTACTTGGAAAGACAGATTTTATTTTGCAGAGATTATTCATCGAATCTTGATTTCTTGGCCTTGAGCCAAGCGCATAAATATTTTTTAGATAGACTTGTACAGTCAGTGACTAGCGAAGTTGGTAGAGCATTAGTAGGTTTGTCAATTCTACAGTTGTGCATTAAGGCAATTGAGCCAGAGCAGAGTATTAGGTTACACAAGGGTAGTACGGCGACAAGAGACTTTTCTTGGTGTGATGGTATTTCTATGCGTTCTCTTGATAAGCAATACATTACACCTGTGTTACGAAAATATGAGCTACTGAGATTAAATGCGGATGGTTTCATGATGACACGCAGTTTAGCAGAAAATTATCCGTATTCATCTGTATATAAAGCAGGGTCAGCGCGTCTCAAACCCTATTGACAAGCGGACTTGTCTGATCAGCAATCAAGTTGGAAACAAAGTGGCACTATCCGAGGTAGGGTAAGA
>NZ_JBALEJ010000105.1:0-9404 GCF_036917975.1 Nostoc sp. | reverse complement strand
TGATAATTATGTGTCAAAAAATGATGGTTCGACACAAGTTCTCTATGTAAATAAGAGAATTTTGTCTGATTTTTTTCAAAATGAGAATTGCTGCATTTACCTGGAATAAACTGCCAGCCAAAATGTAATTTTTTTTACAGTTGACTGGTAAACTATAAAGAAATATAAAAGTTAAAGTCTTTGTCAAACAAAGCGTTTAAAGATACCTAAGTAAAAAATCATCTACCTTGTCCCAAGTTATAGTTATTTAGTCTAAGGTTCTACATCACTCATAATGAATTTGAATTCTTATAAGAAGATTTTAGTATTTCAGGTAATTATTATAACTTTTGCGCTGATTTTGACTAGTAAGCCAAGTTTCGGGCAGTCTAAAGAAAATTCTCAGGAAAGTCCTATAGTAGTTTGTCAAGCTTCTAGGGTAGCACTCTATCAAAAACAGATAGATAAACTACTAAGCCTGATACAGCAGCGATTGTTAATCCAGAGCTTTGTTGCACAATGGAAATGGAATCACAACAACGCTATTGAAGCTCCTGAACGTGAACAGGTTTTACTAGCACAGCTTCGCAAGCAAGCACCAGCTTATGGTCTTGATCCAGATGTAGTTGTAGTTTTTTTTCAATGGCAGATATTCGCTGGAAAATTAATCCAGATAAGTAATTTTCAGAGTTGGCAAAAACAAGGCATAGAATTTTTTGATAACGTGCCTGACTTGAACCGGACATTGAGACCATCACTGGATAAGTTAAGCCCAGAAATTCTCTCAGCATTAGCAACGCTTTCTCCAGTCCTCAATTGCCCGATATTACAGCAGATAATTCAGTCACGCGCTCAGATTATTCTTCGTGGAGATGCAATTGATGACACAGTGCGTCGTATTGCCATTGCACCTTTGATAGAACTCAAAGGTATTTCATGCCGAGATATTCCTGGGCTTGATATAAAAAACTGAAATTTTGCAAGGCAGACACTAAAAATCGCTAGTATCAAAGTCAGTCCTAACCAAAGTGAAAGAATTAGGAGTTTTGAATGTGCTGTCAGGGTTGCAAGAGGCGTTTTACCGCGATCGCTTGCTTGGTTCTGTTGTCATGGGTGATGTTGCGGCAGCAAAGACTTTCGCTCCGCTTTGCTAAAATATTACCTATCAAAGCTATTGCTGCGATCGCAGTTTCTCAAGCACTGCATCTGTAAAGGGATTCTTGCCAGCGCGTAAGTCTTTTACCCAGCTTTGACGTTGTGCTTTGCTATCCCCATCAGCCTTAGCAATATATGCCTCAAAGTCTTTAATTGCTCCCTTGGTGTCCCCTGTCAACGCTCTGGCTAACCCTCGGCTGTCTTGGATATTGCGATCGTCTGGCGCAATTGCTACGGCTTTGTCACAGGCATCCATGACTTCAGCAGCATATCCACCCAGACTACCGTCCCAACACAGACTATTCCAAGCATTCGCAGAAATTTCCGCTTTTGGATTGATGTTTTGGGCTTCTCGATAAGCAGCGGCTGCTTGCTTAAACTGTTTCCCTTTTAACAATTCTTCTCCTGTTGTCACTAGTAGAGAAGCAGCTTTTGTTTTTGGCTGAAAGTCTAAACTAGGGTCTAACTTCAAAGCCTTTTGAAATGCAGCAAGTGCAACTTCAACATTTCCTTGTTTTCCTAACTCATCTCCCTGCGTAAACTGTTTCCTTTCTAACAATTTTTCTCCTCTTGTCACCAGTAGAGAAGCGACTTTTGTTTTTGGCTTTAAGTCTAAACTAGGGTCTAACTTCAAAGCCTTTTGAAATGCAGCAAGTGCAACTTCAACATTTCCTCGTTCTCCTGACTCCTCTCCTTCCTTAATTAAAGCTGAAGCCTTGGCTAACTGTTGAGCTTTGGTCTCTGGATTGAAGGTTAAATTTGGATTCCACTTTAATGCTTGGCGGAAGGGTTCAACGGCATCCTTAATATTACCCTGTCTTGCTTGTTCTTCACCTTCTTTAATCAAAAAGGAGGCTGCTGCTATCTTTCTAGATTTATCTTGGCATACTTCTAGTTGTACCAGTTCTTTCGGATGATTAACCAAGTAATCATCTAAGAAACTACAACCTCGTGTGAGTAATTGCTCAAATCCTTCAACTGGCCATAGTACTATTTTATCATCACTGCTTGCGGTTGCTAAGTAGTTACCATCCGGGCTAAACTCTACATCTTCTAATTCTCCTAAATGGTCTTGATATTCTGCTAACAATTTCCCGTTAAGAGTCCAAACTTTAGTACTGTAACGGTCTTGAGTAACTAAACGTTGTTTATCTGGGCTAAATCGTAACCTATTAATTGAATTGTATCCTTTAATTTCTACCAACATCTTTCCAGTTAAATTCCATAGTTTAGTATTACCGTCACTTCCTGCTGTTACCAAATACTGTTCATTTGGGCTGAATTGTACCTCATTAACTGCTCCTTGATGTCCGTTAAATTTTACGAGTAACTTTCCAGTGATATCCCATAGTTTAGCAGTACCATCATTTCCTGCTGTTGCTAAAACTTTACTATTAATCCCAAATTTTACTTTATTAATTCCATTTTGATGTGCTTTGAATTCCGTTATTTTTTGTCCATTCAGTTTGAATAGCTTTACAATATCATCTTCCCCTACTGTTACAAAGTACTGCCCATTTAGACTAAAATGCATATCTGTAATTGAGTCCTTATGATCAATAAATATTTTTTTATCTAGATTGTTTAAGCTCAACAAAATTATCCGGTCAACACGATTAACACGATTAGCAACACCAGCATCCCGCCTCTCTCCTCTCAAAGCAAAGTATTGCCCATTAGGACTAAATTGTATATCTTGAACATCAATTGAATATTTATCCAATTTTCTTAATAATTTGCCCTTGCTATCCCATAACTTAATATCCGAACCTCCACCTATAACTATCCGCATACCATCTGGACTAAAAGCTGCTGCATTAATATTATGATATCCCTTAAGTTGGGCTAATAGTTTTCCTTGAATACTCCATAATGTATCAAAAGTTTCATTATTCCAGTGTCCAGTAATTAACTGTTGACTATTAGGGCTGAATCGTACTATAGACCTTCCTTTAATTTGCTTTTTAGTCTTTTGCTCAAAATTAAAAAATCTGATCCCACCATCAGTTTTTACGATTAGTTCTTTATTAGTAAGATGAAAGTCACTGATGTAGCCTTGTTGACTTCCTTTTAATTCAAAGACCTTTTGTCCAGAAAGACTCCATACTCTAATTGTTTGATCGCCATCCTTTATTAATATAAGTTTTTCATCGGATGTAAATGATACTTCGTTAGCATACTGTATAGCACCTTGAAAACTATTTATAAGTTTCCCATCAAGACTCCATAAATTAACTTCTCCTGTGTCGTCCACCGTTACTAAGTTTTTTCCATTTTGAACAAAGCGTACTTCTTTAACACCGTTATATCCATACTTGCCAAATTCAGCTAACTTTTGTCCACTTAAGTTCCATAATTTAATAGTCTGGTCATTATCTACTGTTACTAACCGCTCTCCATCTGAACTAAACTGAGCTTGAGAAAGACCACCTTCAACCTTTTGTGGCATAATCCATGACCGACTACCAGTAGAAATTTTTTTTCTCTTATAATAAACAGCACTTCGTGAAGCTCTAAATTCTATTAATTTTTGACTATTAAGTTTCCAGAGTCTAACGATTCCATCATCCCCTGCTACTAGTAGCTTTTGACTATCAGGACTGAAACTTGCAGTAGTAATACGCCTTCCTAATGGTAGTTTTAATTCAGCTAGTTTTTCTCCATTGCGGTTGTATAACCTTATAGCTTTTTTATTTAATGAAGAGTCTATTTGTGGTATTATTAAAAGATTTTCATCCGGGCTAAATTCTATATTACTTGAAGCGAGATTTGAATTAAATATCTTAAATTGAGCTAGCTTTTGTCCATCTGAATTAAATATTGTTGCAATATCCTCACTTCTTCTTATTGTTATTAAGTACTTTCCACTAGGACTAAAATCAGGTAGCTCATTAGTCGCGTTAGCATCGAATTGATCTAACTTTCGCCCATCCATATTCCACAACGTAGCATTGTCTGCTCCAGTGATTAACACACGCTGTCCGTCTGAACTTCTTATAACTTCATTGATAAATCCTCTATGACCTTTAAACTCTATAATTTTTTGTCCATCAAGCTTAAATAAATAGCCTACATCGCCTTTTCTAGCGGTTGCCCATTGTCCATCAGAGGTAAAGCTTTCTAAAAAAATATTATTGCCAATACTATTTATTTTATTATGTTCATGGATATTACCTAGTATATTTGTAAGTGCTAATACTGGGCTAGTAGTTGGATAATTTGCTAAATTTTTACTATCTTTAACTAAAGCTTTTAAATCTTGACCAGCGTGCATTGCCCGCAATAATGCTCCAAGTTGATCTGATTCAAATTGTTTTAAAGTATTATTGCCTTCTCGCTCTACTCTGGAACTTTCGCTAGCATTTTTAATGTTATTAAATGACAAAAATCCTATTCCAATTGCTGCAAATAAAGTTGTGGCTAACACAATAGATCCAACCAAAATCCGCTGATTAGCTGTTTTATTTGCTTTTCCTAAAATTTGTTGAGTTTCCTCAGATTGTTTGAGCTGCTGTTCAGTCAACAGGCGTTGCTCTTGTTCTAATAAACGTTGTTTTCTTTCCTTTTCCAGTTCCTCTATTAACTCGTTTAATTTCGGCTCTTGTTGCTGATGAATAAACAAAGCTATATAATCATGCACTAGCTGATAACGGTCAGCCGGATTCTCTGGTAGCAAAACTACTAAGCCAGATTTTACTAAAATCTCTAACACCAAATCTAGCCTATTGCTATTACTAGTTATATCTGGGACTAATGCTTGTAGTTCTCGTGATAATTCTGCACAAGTCTTTAGTGGACGAGTACCTTTTTCATCCGTAAGCAAGTACAACAATAACTCTGCTATTTGCTGATTCTCAACACCGCAATCATTAACCACTTCCGCCAAATAGCGTTTAACCAGTTCTTCTTTCGTACCACGCTGCTGATATTCGGCTAGAGTCGTTATGTTCTCAGTTTGCAGCTGCGCCCCTGCCACTTGTAATTCAATTGGGCGCACTTCGCCTAGTTCTATAGCTAAATCCTGTACCAGTTGCTCAATTAAAGCAGGCTCCAAATGAAAGCTAGTAGTTTCTGTTAAGCGCTCAATAATTGACTTAGCATCTGTAAGTGAAAAATTCCCTAATTTGTAAAGGACATTACTGCTAAGAATATCCTTGCCAATAATCGTCATATTAGATAGCTCATTGCACTCTAGCAAGTAATGCAAATAATCTACTCGTAATGACAGAATTACTTTCACCGAAAGAATATTAAGGCACTCTCCCAAGAACTCAAAAAACTGCTGTCTTTGTTTTGATAGAGGATAAACAAAGAAAAACTCTTCAAACTGATCAAAAATCAGCACTGTTCTAAGATTATGCTGTTCATTTTCTCGCAGTTGAGCAATTAAAGCCGAAGTTTGAATTTCTGAAGTGGCAGCCTCAAACTCTTTTGGTTCTTCATTTCTAGCTTTACCCGAATGGTGCAATGCCTTATTTATTAACTTTCCTAAATCTTCTACCCAGTTGGTATAAACACGCATTGTTACAGGTAAATAATCTTGAATTCCTACACTTTTATTTTTTAAAGCCGGAATTAATCCCGCATTTACCAGCGAACTTTTACCTACACCTGACTGCCCATGAATGACTATTATTTTATAATCGGGTCGTCCCAGGCGTTCAATCAACCGTTCTACATCGAATAAGCGACCTGACGCAGCAATTTCTGGGGCGATATTTTCTTGAATTTCAGCTTTATTAATAGCTACTTGAGCCTGCTTAGTTGACTGTAATCTACCTGCACCAATAAACGCCCGTAAACCAAACTGCTGTTCAACAGACTGCTGGTGTTGTTTGATATTATATGCTTTGAGATATTCTTTTTGCTCAAAGTAAAGCCGTTGCAAGTAACTGAGAATATTCAGGTGTAGCCTTAAATCCAACAGTGGGCTAACACCATCTCTTGCAGCTTCTAAATTGGCAATTGCTGAAGAAATTTCGCCTAATTGATATTCACCCTGTGCCAATATATATTTATAAAGACTGGAATCATGTACAATCACAGATTCTTGTGGAAGTTGCGATACTACCCCGGAAATATTTATTAATTCACGATTAGGAATTGCTGACAAGACAGTTAAAGCTTGCTGTGCAAACTGCTTGGCTTCACCCCAGTGCCCTCGTGCCAGTGCTACTTGTGCTAAAAAACTATAATCTTTAGCTAATTCGATGGGCTGATTTACAGCCTGATGTATCTCTAAAGCTTGCTGTGCTAATGACTGTAACTTATCCCACTCTTTCAAATCCCGTAGGATATTCCCAAATTTCACGAAAGAACTGGCTACAAAATTTGCTCTTTGAGCTTCGTTGAGAAAGTCAACATATTCTTGAGCAGATTGCCGAGTCGCTTGCCAATCTAGATGATTAATATCTGATTTTTTTAAAGCTTTGAGATAATAGCAAAAAGCAATCTCACTTAAAATCTTGTTCTGTGTAACTAAATTATTGAGGTGTTTCCAAACAGTTCTAGCTTGCTGATAAAATTCTAAAGCAGCATCTAGCTGATTATTAAACTGTTTTATTAACCCAAGCAATGATGCTAAATTAGCTTGAATCTCAAGATCATCAGTTTGTAACTCTCTTTGCGCTGCTACTAATTCTGATTCGAGTATTCTCGCATCATCTATACTTAAACTTAAATTATCGCTAAAATATTTATCAGCCAGTTGTTTAATGAATTGGGTTAAATCATCAGGCGCGATCGCAAAACTTCTGCTAGTTCCCCAGCTTTCCAAGTCAGGGGCAATCTCCATGATCGTGTGGTGGATTTCTTCGCTAATCCACACGACTACGGGAACAGACAAGTTTTTGCGAAATTCTTCGCGTACCTGATTAGCACTTGTCAACATCTGCGGTAAATCATGCAATGATTCCCAGCCCACAATCATCAAAGCTTGGGTATCTGGCTGTAATTTTTCACGGATTGCGCTATAAAGCGTTCTTTCCGATTCTTCCAGTTGCACTACCTGGATTTTAATTTGGCTGATTTCATTTAACCTTTCTATCAAGCTAGTCCGTAAATCACTATAATTGCACCGCGCCCAAATCAACTTAAACTTCCCCACCGAAGCAAGAAGTGTCCAAGCTAGCTGTTGTAGCGATCGCTCGTTGTCCGTGGGTTCATTTTCTGGCTGGCCCTGTATACTCATACAATTTTAGTAACCGTGAACTGCTCCCTCAACTACCCAACTCCGCTGCCTCTGCCAATATCGGATTGATATCAAACCAGGATTCGCCCCCATCTCGGTATTCAAACACAAATCTACTACGGATTAACTTTTGGTATCCTTGGTCATCGCTGACTTTCTTCTTTTGCTTAACATAACGCAATAACTCCCACTCTTCATCTGAAATCGGCATTGTCATCTCATTGCGTCGAGCGCGAATTACTTGCTCCAGGGTATTCCGGGAAAGCGGCAGTGTCATTTCCTCCTGTATCAAGGTATTGAGCAACCTGAGCAAATCTCGCACATGACCACCACTCAGTCTGCACAGGCGTTCTAAGGTTTCTGCACTGTCGAAAATTTCAGTAATTTGGTTTAACCGCTCGTCTGGTTGCAAATCGGGAAATGCTCTAGCCAACACCATCTGCTGCATCAGCCCCATCCCCTCAAGATGTATGCTCCCGTCTGGCCATTGCACTGGAACCATCGGCAGTACCTTCGGGTCTTCCGGGAATCTTTGGGTCAGCATTCCGTAATCGTTGGAGAACTTCAGCGCCAGGGGCATTGTGAAAACTAAATGGCAGTTGAGCTTTGTCAAAAACTCCCCCTGATCCACAAACAGATATTCCTGCTGTGGGCGACCCCACGGTTTAATTCGGTTATCTATGCGGTCGAGGTTATCTACAATCACCACCAATCCCTTTTTCCCCTGCTGCTTCAGTTTGGCGATCGCTGGCTCTAGCAGCTCTCGATTAATCGCTGACAGTAATCTGGTTTTCTGTGGCCCCAAGTATTGGTTGAGTTTTTCCCGCAGCATCGGGTTGCTTTTTGTCTTCGCTGTGATTTCTCCAATTCCCAGTGCTAGGGAAAATTTCTCCTTTTCAGTAGACAAGCCAACGTCGCCAACTGGTGTTTTTACCTTAAACCCCGTTACCTCGGAGTCCAGCACTCTCAACGCACCTTGCAGCAGTTCGTGGAATTTGTTCGGTTCCGAGAGCGTGATTTTCTCCAGACTTTGGCTTACACGATGTGCGATCGCTAGCAACACATCTGCAATGTCCACGTCCGTCATTTCTAAGTCTTCACTCGACTCAAAATATACTACGTGATAACCTGAATCCTCTAATTCCACCTGTAATCTTACTAGCTCTGTCGATTTTCCACAGCCGATATGACCAGTGAACAGGGTGCAGGTGGGTTCGTTCGCTTTGAAGAATGTGATTTTCTGCTTCAGCTTGCCAATAATATCGCCGCCCCTCACAGAGGAAAAGTCAATGTAGTACTTCTTATCTGAACCTTGATTCACATACAAAGTCCGGCTGGGGTCTGTTCGCTGGAAAAACTCTAGTAAATCTATGCTCATAAATAAGTAATATACTGATTTTTAATATTTTTTAGAAAGAGAATAAATATTAGACTTTATTAAATAACACTAAACTGAATCTTTACTCCCCTATTTTAAGTGGTTACTGCTCAACATGAATATTCAAATACTTGCAGTCATAGGTTCCCCCGGTAGTATCCTTAAGGGTAATATTTCAGGGGGAGCAATGCGATTTTGTGAGCTAACTCCAAAGGTCGTGCGATCGCCGATCATCAATGCTGAGTATACAGGGTTAGCGCATCTCAAAGCCTATTGACAAATGGATTCTAAGAGAGTGTTGAGTTAGGGAAAGCCGCCGCCAACACAGAAAGCATATACTGATCATTCATAGCGGCTTGCCGAGACTTTTGGCGAATACTGCGGCAAAAAGATGATTCTCGCTCTAAGGCATTAAGAGCAATGCGACGTAGCAAAGAAAAATTTTGTGGACTGTGCAGAGAACGAATTCGACATTCATCCTCATTGAAAGTGACATCTAATGTCCAATGAACAGAATTTTCAATACCCCAATGTTGTCGAATGGCACTACCAATTTTGTGAGCATCACTCTTCAGACTAGTAATGTAAAATTGCACCTCCTGGGTAGTTTTATCCCACATTCCGCACTTCATGATGTAGTATATAAAGTTACGTAATTCCGTTCTGATACGAGTAGATAAAAATACTCATAAGCTTTAAGTA
>NZ_JBALEJ010000104.1:0-37952 GCF_036917975.1 Nostoc sp. | reverse complement strand
GCTTGAAGTAAGGCTTGAGCCGTGTAAGTGCGAAAGTCTTATGCACGGTTCTTAGGGGAGGGGAGAGCGGTGACGCTCAAACCTTACCCGACTACTCCCCATCGACTCAACCCAACAACTGAAAGCACATCAACCAAGTATGACGGCGCATGACCCTCAAATATCTGTTTGATGAAAACGTCGATCCTGAGTATGTGCGCCAATTAAGGCGACGAAATCTGGAGTTTGTAGTGCGAATGGTGGGCGAGCTTGCAACACCAGCGAAAGGTACTCTCGATCCAGAGATTTTGGATTGGTGTGAAGAGATGGGATTTATTTTAGTAACCAACAATCGGCGATCTATGCCTGTCCACTTAGCTGACCATTTTGCCCAAGGACGTCATATACCGGGGATTTTTATTTTAAATGCGAATTAAAACATCGGTGAAACCTTGGATGAGTTGATGGTGATAGCAGGTGCTTCGTTTGAAAATGAGTATCAAGATCGGATTGAATATCTACCACTGAGTTAAGGCTGCTCCTCTTTCTGCGTCCTGACTTTTCCCGTTAAGTCTCTCTAGCAAGCTGCCAACCTTCACTCTTGTCGTGCAATTTTAACCAGACTCATTTATTTATTTCCGGGCGGACATGGAAGCCAACAGATAAGCTATTTCCAACTTAAGTTGACACCAATGAGCAATGCTGTGCCCTATTGTGTATCGCATCCAAACGAGAACCGTTATATTATATTGAATTATCTATTCTCAATAAATGTATTATTTAATTCTTTTTATAAAATTTATATCAGTAATAACCGAATGAGACAGATATTTGTGCCGGAGGTGGGTTGTAAACATTCCTAAAAAATTGTATATAGAAGAAATATTTGAGATAGCCTTCAGTAAGTTACAGCAATTTTCAAGTAAATGAAGTACAAAATGCAGGACTCAAAATTAGACTAAATAGTTTCTACTTCCTGCCTAAAAACCCATAACTTTGTACTTCATGTAAAAGAAAACTGCTTTAATTGCAAAAAAAAATTAAGTATACACGCCTCACAGCTAAGTGTAGTGGTGGTAAATTCCTACTATTAATTTTAGAGTTCAGTAGAGAAAATTGGACTAGGAAAAAATGCAGCCACCACTACAAAATTGGATAATCTCTGCTGAGGAATAGACTGATATAACTCTGGAGAAAACTATGATATTAGAAACAAAAAAAATAGAGATGACACCCAAAAATTCTACTTTCGAGACTCTTGAATCTCAGTCAGAATTTGATTGGAGAAAATGTTGGTATCCTGTATGTTTTCTCCAAGATTTTCCTATAAATCGCCCTTATAGATTTTCATTATATGAGGAGCCTTTTGTTTTATTTAAAAACACAGATGGACAGATAATTTGTTTAACAGATCGTTGTGCCCACCGTGCAGCTAGACTGTCTGATGGACAAATTATTGATGGTAGAATAGAGTGCTTGTATCATGGTTGGCAATTTGGCCAAGATGGTAAATGTTTGCATATTCCCCAGTTATCAAAGGAAGCAAAAATTCCTGTTAGTGCTTGTGTATCATGCTTTAAAGTTATAGAACGTCAAGGAATTATTTGGGTTTGGGCTGGTGAAGCTGAAGCCGCTGTTGATGAGTTAATACCAACTATACCAGATTTGGATCAGCCAGAATGTTTTAAATTAGATTACATGCGAGACTTGCCTTATGACCAAAGCTATTTTATTGAAAATGTTATTGACCCCGCGCATATTCCTATTAGTCATGAGGGCATATTTAGCGATCGCACTGAAGCTCAACCACTAGAAATGGAAGTTCTTGAGAGTTCTCCTCAAGGAATTAGTGGAAGGTATCGAAAGACAAAAAAACCCAATCAACCTTGGCATTTATTAGATTTTGTTGCTCCAAACTTAGTTCTTTACAAAATTGGCAATGGACATGAAAGTAAGTTTTGGGGATCTGCTTTGTATTCAATTCCTCTCGGTAAAAATAGATGTCGGGTTCTCGTCAGAAATTATAGTAACTTTTTTGATTTTAAGACAAAGTTGATGCCTCCTTGGGTAGATCATATAATGATTCGCAACAAAGTTCTGGAAGGTGATTTGCCAATAGTTGTTGAACAAAAGAAACAAATTGAGCGGTTAGGAAAAAATTTACAAGAATTGTATTTACCGCTCAAAACATCAGATATATTAGTAGTTGCATATCGTAAGTGGTTAGATAAATACGGCTCATCTTTGCCTTTTTATCAAGGTTATTCCACTGCAAAAAATATTGATAATAGTGAAGATATTAACCAGTTAAAACCCTTAGATCGATTTTCGCAACATACACTTATCTGTAATTCCTGTAGCCAAGCTTATCAGTTGACTAAACGAGTACAACAAAGCTGCGTGGGAGTTGCGATCGCTTTCGCAGCTATTGCAATACTTACAGATACTTCTGGAATAAAAATAGCCGCAGTATCTACTGCTATAACATTGATTATTTTGGCAGTTATGGCTCAGAGACTCAAAACTCAATTTGAGGATTCCTATACTCGCCATGAATAAATTAGTGTTGCACTAACTCACCGAATAAGGCAAAAGTAAAAAGGCACTCATAAAGAAAAAGAAAAATGGTTTGAACGCGAGTGCGTCTTGTAGAGAAGCCCCTAAATTTAATTAGGGTTAAAATTTAAACGCAGAGGAACGCGGAGGTTAGCGCAGAGTAACGCAAAGTTTTTGGATTTGGTTATCTGTGAACTGCTATAAGTTGGTAATTAGTTGAACTAGAGGCGTATTGCTAATGGCAACGCTATGAGCGATTCTTGTCTGCGACACGCTACGCGAACGAGCGTCAGATTTGGGATTTGGGATTTTAGATTTATTCTGCTTGACTTCGGGCGGGGCATGAACCAAAAATTATTTTAATCCAAAATCTAAAATCTAAAATCTAAAATCGCTAGTAAAAAGTCAACAATTCTTCCCCTATTCCCTACTCCCCATTCAACTATGAGTGAAACCAGTTCTTTTCCACCCCATAAAATCATTGGTGTTGCAGTAATTTGGAATGACCAAAAGCAAATTTTAATCGATCGCCGTCGTCCAGAAGGAGCTATGGGTGGTTTATGGGAATTTCCTGGTGGTAAAATTGAGCCTGGTGAAACTATCGAAGAGTGTATTCAACGGGAAATTTCCGAAGAACTGGGAATAGTAATTGAAGTGGGAGAGCATCTGATTACTATTGACCATAGCTATACAAACTTGCGCGTTACCCTCACAGTACATCACTGCCGCCATCTTACAGGCATCCCCCAACCTTTGGAATCCGATGAAATTCGCTGGGTAACTTTGGCAGAACTCGATCAGTTTAATTTTCCAAAAGCAAATAATCAAATTATTGCTGCATTAAAAGGAAGTGAGGGCTGGGGACTGGGGGAACAAAAAAATAATCAATAACTAATGACCAATGACCAATGACTAATAGACATCTCCAGAAATTAAAGATGCGTTACCCAGAACCCTTGTAGAGACGTAGCAGTGCTACGTCTCTACATTCTTTTTCGGAGATGTCTAATGACCAATGACTAATGACTAATCCCGTAACAATCTATTAATTGCATCAGGTTGAGTCCCGCAATTTTCTACAATAGGCGCAGGGACTTTGATTTAAGGTGTCAGTAATATAAATGCCTAAAACCGTTACCGATGTGATGAGCCGCGATCCTATTGTTGTCCGGGAGGAAACTCCACTGAAGGAAGCTATCCAAATTCTCGCAGAACGCCACATCAGCGGACTACCTGTTGTGGATGATCTCGGTAAATTGGTGGGCATTATCTCAGAAACCGATTTGATGTGGCAGGAAACTGGTGTTACTCCACCTGCGTACATCATGTTTCTTGATAGTGTTATCTATTTAAAAAATCCTGCTACTTATGAACGTGATTTGCATAAGGCTCTAGGGCAAACCGTTGGGGAGGTGATGAGTAAAAACCCGATCGCTATTTCCCCTGATAAAACTTTAAAAGAAGCAGCTACAATCATGCACGATCGCAGCGTTCACCGCTTGCCAGTACTTGATAGCACAGGTCAAGTAATTGGTATTCTCACTCGTGGTGATATTATTCGGGCAATGGCTGCTAGTCAAGATTAGTCAAAAATAGAGACGCGATTAATCGCGTCTGTACAAAAGCCAAAAGTAGAGACGCGATTAATCGCGTCTGTCTTTTTTATACATTTGAAAATCAAGGATAACTAAATGAGTATTACTCCGGAGTCTGTTAGGCAATTGCTCAGTTCTGAGGATTTAGGCGATCGCTTACGTGCAGTAAATCAAATCCGTCAACTGGAACCGGCGATTGGCTTTGAATTAATTCAAAGCGCTATTGGCGATCGCAATTCCCGTGTCCGTTACTCAGCAGTGAGTCAAATGGATACACTCGGAACCCAGGATTTACAGCTATCCTTAGATATTTTGCGCGATCGCTTGCTTCATGACTCCGAAGTAGATGTACAAGCAGCAGCAGCAGACTGTTTGGGCGCTCTGAAGTTACGCGAAGCTTTTGAAGATTTGCAGCAACTTTATCATACAACTGGTGAATGGCTAATACAATTCAGTATTATTGCGACATTAGGTGAGTTAGGCGATCCACGAGCCTTTGAACTACTCAAAGAGGCACTCTCATCAGAAAATGAATTAGTCCAAACTGCTGCGATTAGTTCTTTGGGTGACTTGGGGGATTTACAAGCAGTTCCCCTACTGGCTCCCTATGCTACCAATCCCGATTGGCAAATTCGTTACAGACTTGTACAAGCCTTGGCTCGTTTGGGTAATGCAGAAGCCAAATCTATCTTAGAAACTCTGGCTAATGATGAAGTAGAAGCGATCGCCAATGAAGCCAAAAATTCTTTGCAATCAGCCTAAATATGTCTAAGCTCAGGGAATTTTACCCATTTAGTCCACTTAAGTGGACTTGGGCTATCAGCCCTGAACTTCAGTTCTGGGCGGGATGTTGGTTAACGTGACAGTTTCACTCTGACAAAAATGCGGGTAGAGGATTTTTCGACTTATGTGTACACCGTAGACGCGGGAAGGGGGAAAATTCAAACACTCTCTCCTTTTAGGAGAGAGGTCAAAGCTGTACCTCACCCAACCAAGAACCGCTATAAAAAAATTCGATCTGGTTAATAGAATGTTGCATTTCATCCAGCCAGATCGAATATATAATTATGGTGACTTTTAGTTATTAAAACTTAGTTGCTAAAAGTCACTTATTGATATTTAAGATAAGTCTATTGAACAACACTTTTACGGCGCCGAGACATAAACATACCAGCAGCAACTAATCCTAAACCTAATACTGTAGCTGGCTCAGGAACGGCAGTTACTGCAAAACCAGTAAAAGTGGCTCCTTTGATTCCTTGATTATTGTAGTCTTCTAGTGCGTTAGTATCTCGAGTAGAAAAAGTGATGTATCCCGTTGCATTAGTGTGGTTACCAGATCCATCATTAAAGAATCCGTTGAAACCCACATTTATATCTGTTCCTCCATTTTGTGAAGAGAATGTTGGAGTGAGAAAAGATGTCAAACTAAATGTATCTCCTCCAGAATTAAAAGTGCTTCCATATGTACCTAAATCAAGAAAAAGAGAACCCGACGGTGTCAAGGTGCTAGTGTTAACGTCGAATATCTGAGCTGCAGTGAATGCTGCAAAACTTCCACTTGGTGATCCTAGTGAAGCTAAACCAGGGCTAGAGGAAAATTTTAAGAATGTATTTGAAAGTGTAGCTGTAGTAGAAGGAAAACCAGCAGAACTGAAATTAAAGCCACCATCGAGTGTAGCAGCTTGAGCAGAACCAGCAGAGGTAAACAACCCAGCAGTAGCTAAGGGTAGTGCAGCAGTAATGGCTAAAGTTGCATTTAGTAATGTAGATTTAAAACCAATCATTGTTGTTTGAGGCTCCTAGTAATAACCTTAAATCAAAGCAATTGCTTTACTTTTAATCTCAGTAATTTATGAAAAACACTGTCAGTGAAAGCGAAACTTGCGTGATGTATTTCTTATTTCCATAAAATCACATAGATTCCAGGTATGCAAGAATTACTTAGTGGTCTTCATAACATCTTTAATTCCTGAGTCATCTTCATGAAAATTTGATTCTTTGTATAAGTCGTCTTCGTATATTTATAATTTGATGGAGTTGAAATTGGCAGTATCTCAGCAAATATCCCTGACGAATTAGATTCGCACGAGAAATAAAAATTAGCCTTTCAAACAACCTCTTAGTTCGACTTTATCCAAAATTCATGTGTGTAATAAGTAGCTAACTGCTACCTATTACTGTTGTTCTTAAATAGACATCTCCGAAAAAGAATGTAGAGACGTAGCACTGCTACGTCTCTACAAGGTTTCTGGGTAACATATACTTAATTTCTGGAGATGTCTAATGGATCAGATTTTTCAAATGCTAAGAGCCAAAGACCTGTGGCCAAGTTGTCACAACAAAAACTACAACGGCTGCGATCGCTAATAACCCTTGAATCAAATTTCCAACCAAAGATCCGACTATAATTCCGATACCTGCTTTAACTGCTAACCCGAATTCACGTCGGTAAAGATACTCACCAATAATTGCTCCTAAAAGCGGCCCTAGTAAAATACCTAACAGTGGCCCCCCAAAAGGTAAAGTTGGCAATAATCCCAAAAATCCCACCACCAAGCCGACAATTGCGCCAATTTGCCCCCACTTGCTAGCTCCGGCTTGTTTTGCTCCCACATAGCTAGCTAAAAAATCTACTCCAACACTGAGCAGTAAAACTATAATTGTCACAATTAAGGGAATTTTGATAGCTGCAAAGGAACTAGTAACGATTCCCCAGACGATAATTGCAATTAAAATTAAGCTGCTACCAGGAATGGCAGGAACTACTGCACCGATAATACCCACAAGCATTACGGCAATTAATAGCCAATAAATAATTTGCATAGAGCAATTGTAAATTTCCAAATTTCCTCATAGAGGCACACAGATATCATTGGTGTCAACTTAAGCTGGAAATAGCTTATCTGTTGGCTTCCATGCCCGCCAGAGAATAAATTCTCGGGCTTTTAGCTTAAGTCTACTGAAGTAGACTGGAGATTTTTGGCGATATTTAGTCATCTTCAGATGACTTTAGCTATTATACGGGAATTTCAATTCCCGGCGGACAAGCGGTTTCACGTTAAGTTAACACTAATGGCGTCTCGCCCGCCCAGTTTATATGGCGCTCATGTTGCCCACCCCACAAGATTGGGTAATTTATTTCTTGGAAGTCCCTTATGTAAGATGCTTTGACACCAAATTGGTTTGGTGTCAAAGCAATCTCAGATGTCAGTTAATTTCGACCTGAGTGTGACATTTCTATTGAGCGTAGATGCAGAGAGGCTTGTCATCACACATCGCTAACTACGGTTTTAGCCCGATAGCGATACCACCACATCAAAAAACCAGTAACAAAAAGAACCAGTGGCGCAAGTCCCACGAACACGTAGAGAATGCGTGTGGGTAAGCCACCAAAAGTACCGTAGTGCAGAGGTACAAAAGAGTTGAGAACGCGATCGCCCAATGGCAGTTTCAAACCGTTATCAACTCGCAAAACCTCACCACTGTACTGGTCGAGATAAACATTACTATTCCCATACTCTTCATTTTCCTGCGGTAACTTCATGCGAATTTGTAGAGTATCTTCTGCTTTACTGGGAAAATAAATGCTTTTAGTAACAGCATCAGGTAAGGCAGCATTAGCAATTTTCAGTTGTTCTGTCAGTCCTAATGTTGATTTACTAGGAATTGGCTTGGATACTGGCTCGGATGGTTTTGAGGTGAATGTGACAGCGTAAATGATCGGCTCAGTCAAATCGTAGAAGTTCCAGCAAAAGCCCGTAAAACCAGTAAAAAATAAAAAAACCACAGTGATAATGCCAGCCACTTTGTGAATGTCAAAGTTCACCCGCTTAGAATGAGCATCAAGCTTGATTTTGAAGCCTGCAATCAATCTGCGCCAACCAGGCCAGAGAACTAAACCTGTGATGGTGAGTATACACATTAAAAAGGCAGCAATGCCAACAATTACAGTTCCGGTTTGACCTGCCATCAAGCTGTAGTGCAAATTCAGTATTAGACCAATAGGGGTTTTATCCGTTATCCGCTCACCGATAATTTTGCCTGTATAAGGGTTGATAAAAACCTCTTTCCTTTCCACATCAGTTGATGACAACTGCCCCACATAGGGAGAAGAAGGAGTATCTGGCAAATAAATCCGGAAAAGATGGAAATCACCTCGCGCGGGATACTTCGCCTCAATTGTATTCACCACAGACTCTGGGGATAACTGCACCTGTTGGGGAGTAATGTTTCCATATTGTTGTCTAATCATCAAGTGGTCAAAATCTTGCTCGAACACTAACAAGCTACCTGTTAACCCAATGACAATTAGCAATAGTCCAACAAAAAAACCGATATATCTGTGCAGGTAAAAAACGATAGAGCGTAGTTTTTTCCGATTCATAATCGCTACGAAAGTAAGTTGGATTTTTTACCTCCCTCAATCCCCCCGATATATTGGGGGGAAGAAAAATCATGTTCCCTCCCCTTTATAAGGGGAGGGTTAGGGTGGGGTCAAAACTGTACGGAAATCGTTGCCAGAACAGTCAACGGATCTCCGGGACGCAGATAGTAACCCTGAGACACGTAATACGTGGTGTCGAAAAGATTCTTGAAGTTGAGACCAAATCGCCAATTTTCTTTTTTATAGAAAATAGAGGCATCAGTTCTGACGTAGGAAGGAATGATAACTCCATCGTTTGGTAGATTGGCTTCGACATCGCCGACAAAAAACAGTCCTCCACCAAATCCCAATCCTTTGAGGGAACCACTTTGAATTTCATAGGTTGTCCAGAAGCTTGCAGTATTTCTGGGGACACCAACCAATCTGTCACCTACAGGTAGTTCATTATCCTTGCTGACAAAGGTATCGTTATGGGCAACGGATGCAATCACATTCCACCCAGGTAAAATTCGCCCAGAAATATCGAATTCAATACCTTGACTCTTGACTTCTCCAGCTGCAATTGAGTAATCAGTATTATTTGGATCGGTTGTAGGTACGTTGGTTTTGGTAATATTGTATACTGCAAGTGTTGCCGAAAGCTTACTATCAAATAACTCGGTTTTAATTCCCGCTTCATACTGGGTTCCGCGAGAAGGTGGTAATTGTGCTTGGTTAGCTGATAGGGTGTTGTTGGGTGCAAAAGACTCGCTATAACTGGCGTATAGAGAGATTGGTTTTATCGGTTGGTAAACCAGTCCCACACGGGGTGAAAAAGCTTCATCGTAAAACTTATCTGTAGAAACCAGATTATTATTCAAGTCTATGTTTCTATCGTTGTAGCTGACAAAATCATATCTTCCACCAACCAGTAACTTCAAATTAGAAAGTAATGTCACCTGGTCTTGCAAGTAAATAGCTGTAGTATCGGTATAAGACCCCCCTCTGCTTGCTGTATCGACGAAACTGGTTGGCAGTGGCGCACCATATACTGGATTGAAAAGATTAATCCCAGGAGCGGCAGTGCGAAGGAAATCACCAAACTGGTTTTGCCAACTTAACTCTAAACCCAGGAGCAGCTGATGATTAATGGAACCAGTTTTGAACTTGCCGACTAATTCATTTTGCAGTTCAAATGTTTGACTATAACCGGGACCTGCTGCAAGCCTTCGCGATATTGTCTGACCATCCGCTTCAAGTGAGTCTGGTCGGACAAATTCATTTAAACCAGAAGTAGTAAGGTATGCTGAAAAGGCACTACGCAGCCGTAAATTTTCACTGAAGGTATGATCTAAAGTCAAGTAAAATGCATCAGAGTCAACATTGTACTGATCAGTGCTTGGCTCTCCTAAAAAACGACTGATGGGAACTTGAAAAGATTGAGGAATAGGTGGCAACCCATCATAAAATGTTCGATTTTGACTAGTATGCTCATATTCCAAAGTCAAATTTGTATTATCGCTGATCTTATAGGACAATACGGGCGCTATTGAGAAATATTGCCCGTGAACAAAATCTATAAAACTCCCAAAATTTTCATAGCCAACATTCAAGCGATACAACAACTTTTTGTCAGGGGTAAGTGGTCCAGAAATATCAATTGAGGATTTGTACTCACCGTAACTTCCGACTGTAAATTCACTTGCATAATAGGGAGTTGCAAGGGGTTGTTTGGTGACATAATTGACCACACCACCTGGTTCAAACTGACCATATAGCACTGAAGCTGGACCTTTGAGAACTTCGACTCGTTCAATGGTGTTCGGATCGATGTAGTTATCTCCAGCTTGGAAACCATTTCTCAGGCTATTGTAAGTTACAAATCCCCGAATGATATAAGCATCTGTGTTAGCACCATAACTACCTTCTAGTGAGACACCACTAACATTGCGGGCAACATCACTAATCCGGGTGATTTGCTGATCTTTGATAACTTGTTGCGGAATGACTTGAATTGACTGGGGAATATCACGTTGAGGAGTATCAGTTTTTGTCGCAGTTGTGCTATCTGGTACACTATATCCGTCTTGTTCACCCGTTACGACCAACTCAATCGGTTCATCACTAGATGTAGATGGTTTTGGCTGTGTTTGATTCCCTGGCTTCTGTTGTTCAGCAGTTGGTGGGGTTTGCGGTGGCTGCTGTGACATCGTAGAAGGTGCAGTACTCGCAACGCTGAAGATTAGACCTTCGTCTGGACTATCAAACAACTCGACAGTTGGTACACTCGCCTCACCCGTTACTGTCACCCGGATAGTATTGGTATCAAAATTGGTGACTATTATTTGTGTAACACCCGCAATTGGTTTTTCAGAGCGGAATGTGAATGCTTCGCCCGATGGTAGGCGCAGTTGAGCATTGGGAATGTCAGTGATGAAATTGCTACCAGCACTGCGATTGACTAGTTGCAACTGTTCCCCTTTGCTAGTCTGTAAAATAATCTCCAGACCTTTGGCAGTGGGATTTGCCTTAACTGAGGTAACTTGCACAACTTCTGATGCGGGTGCTGTTTGTTGTGTGGACGACTGCACTAATAACATTTTGGCGCTGGTAACAACGGGTTCTAGCTCACTTAATTGCCTAATCTTTTTAGTTGCTTCAGGTGGCTTCGCTTGTGGTAGTGTTTTCGCTGGGCGAAGCCGATTCAGCAATGAATCAGATTTGGGAATATCTTGCGCTTTCGCAGGCTGAACCACCAAAACCGTTACAAGTATCAACAGCCACTCCAGTCTGCAACTGAACATTTTGAATATTTGCTTGCTCATTTTCTCCCCACACACCTTAGTATCCCAGATCACAACAATCTTTATTTAGGATTAATTATCAACAGCATAGGGGAATTTGTAGCAAAAAATCCTATTAAGGTATATGCCGAAACGGATTTTTTTAGGTGTTTTTGGCAACAATAAATCTATCTAAGTATTGACTTGGTTGGATGCCAAAGCGCTTTTTAAAAGCCACAGCGAAGCGACTAGGACACTCGTAACCCACTATCTTAGCTATCTGTTTTATGTTCATTTGTTGACTCATAAGCAGTTTTCTGGCTTTCTCCATCCTGTGAGCATACAAATAGCCAAATACTGTTGTGTTAAAAACCTGACGAAACCCGATTTTGAGCTTGTAATCGTTCAAACCGACTTGTCGCGCCAATTCTAGCAACGAGGGAGGATTGTCAAAATCGCGGATTAAAATTTCTCTGGCGTGGTAAATTCGGTTAATATCATCTGTTCGCAAAATGCGCGACCTTATCAGTTCCCGTTCTCCTGCTGTGTCGGGTTCCAACTTCAGCGCCATTAATTCTAAGCATTTTGCTTGCAAGTAAATCTCTTTAATCAAACCGTGGAAAGGACAATTAACTATTTGATACAAAATAATTTGCATTTCGGGTGTAGTTTGCCCGATGCGAAAGTAGTTGAGAAAGGAAATATTGTTAGTTTCTAGATACAACTGGAGTGATTTGGGTAGAAAGTCTAAACCACTAACTTCATGTCTGCAAAAAAATTGTTGGGGGTTGATTCCGACTTCTACGTGCAGAATGCGTTGATCTGCGCGTAAATAAACTCCATTACCAGGAAGACCCTCATCGAAATCAAAATATGTTGCCGTACAATTATGTCCCACAGGTAATATTTCTGACTCATTATTACTGGCAATTGCAAAACTAAATGCCATGCAGGGAACATTATAGAAATTTGTCTCAAGAATTAAATCCTCAGCTAAGTCGAATTGTGACACTAGCAAGTCGATACCTGTGGGGAAAGCTATGACCTTTTCGTAACCCCAACTTTGCTGTTTTGGATCGTCCAACACTGCTTGATACCCAGTGTTATATGAGTTGATTTTTGTAGTTTCAGACGTTGGAGTAGTATTTTGCTGTTGTCGATAAGCTTCTCTAGCTGAAAGAAACAGAGTCATTTTTGTAGCTTATTGATATTTTATCTTAATTATTATAAGGTGTGATGCGTAAAACCCCCGTTTGAAAACAGGGGATAATAAGCGAATGAGCCAAATTTATTTGGTATTGGCTGCGGAATTTCCTTTTGCCAATGAACTTCCAACAAATAAATTATCCAATCTTGTGGGGTGGGCATCTTGCCCGCCTTAGCTTAGGGGGCGGGCGAGACGCCCACGCCACAAGAAGTAGTTGAGTATTTTTTATTTGGAAGTCCCTAATGCGATCGCATTTAGGGTTTGTATTTCCTTACCGCCTGCTACTGATGCCCCTACAGGGCAGCAGGCGGTAGCAGTCCTGGATGTTTACCGTTTTCGTTGGAGTTAGCGTTTCAAGAAGGTGAGACGTGATAGCTGGATTTTTCTGGTTGTTTATTTTTTTGCTGGCATAGGCGCTGAAATAATCTTTCACCTTTTCATCCCCCACCCCAGCATTGAGAGTTTGGGAATTCAATGCTAATCTGTATTTGATAGTTTGGATAGTAATGTAAAAAGATAATTTTTTATAGCTACTTAAAAATATTTAAAAAAAATATTAATCATGATTTTTTACTCAAATATTTTGAATTAAGAAAGAAATTTCTTTTTAATCATTACTAGTACAAGAAGGCAAAAGTAAAAAGGCAAAAGTAAAAAGAAATAATGCTTATTTTGTAAGCTTTCTGGCTATTTTAAATGGTTGGTTTATTTACGCTGTGTTGTACTAGTTAAAACTAACCAGCATTTATTAACTCTAAGCGTTCGCGCAGTTACAGTTTACACCCTTGGTTGTTATGCCAGCAAAATTTTACATTCAGACAGAGTGGTCAACTGGTTTTCTTCACTAAAACTAGGCAGAAGTCCTACACAAGTTGCGTATCTGGAAGAAAAGGAAATGGCTGGTCAATAATTACCCGCTATTTAGATATTTAGAAAAAATCCATCAGTATCAAAGTTGCATATATCTTTGATATGCAGACCTAAGAAAAGGGAGTTTGCAGTATTACTCTCATTGTAAATAGCGTTCTGAAATTGGGAACTATAAAACTAAGAACTGATCGGGATTTTTTCAAATTATGTTCATACCTGTTGAATGTCTCATTCAATTGGTAGTCTTTCAGATATTTTCTAGTTTTATTTCAACCCCTCAAAGCTATCAGGAGTAAATATGCAAGCAACAAACGTAACTCTGGGAATTCCCAACCTCAATAATATGAATACCCAGGATTATATTGAACTAGAACAGCAATATGGTGCTGATAATTATCATCCTTTAGATGTAGTCATCACTAAAGGACAAGGAGTGTGGATATGGGATATAGAAGGTAAAAAATACCTAGACTTTCTTTCAGTTTACTCAGCATTAAATCAGGGTCATTGTCATCCCAAAATTCTTGCAGCAATGATTGAGCAAGCTCAAAAAGTTACACTAACTTCCAGGGCTTTTCGCAATGATCAATTGGGAAGATTTTATGAGAAGCTTTCTGAGATTTCTGGTTTACCTAAAGTGCTACCCATGAATTCGGGAGCCGAAGCTGTAGAAACGGCTATCAAAGCCATTCGGAAATGGGCTTATAAAGTAAAAGGTGTACCAGAAAATCAAGCAGAAATTTCTGACTCCTGTTTTATTGCTCTGCTTCAACAGGACGTTGATCTGGAACAAATTCAGCCGGAGTAGTTTCTACGGCAGATTCGGTGTCAATGCCTGGAACCGGAAGCTCTAGGTTGGGGCCTTGACGAATGATTCGACTACCAAAGAATAAGGCACAAATAAATAGGGCTGTATAAATTACAGCAAAAATTAGCAGAGATGTTAAAACCTCACTAGCAGGTAGGTGGGAAACTCCGTCTGCTGTGCGAATTTGCCCGTAAACTACCCAGGGTTGCCGCCCAACACAACGCACAATCCAGCCTGATTCGACGGCAATGTAGCCCAGTGGAGCCGCCAAAATCCAGATTCGCAGTAGCCATTTCTGTTGAGCGATCGCTTCTGGTGATAGCTTCCCCCGCAACCACTGAATCACACTGAGTCCCATCAATCCAGCCAAGAAGAAGCCGATACCACTCATGATGCGGAAGGAATAATAAATCAAACCCACCATCCGGGGGCGATCTTCAGGCTGCCAATGTTTCAATCCGAGAACGGGTTTAGAGAGGTTCTGTTTGAATTCCAAAATGTAGCCTAAGCCGTTGGGAATTGAGAGTTCCCAGTCGTTTTGTTCGGTCTGATTATTGGGTAATGCCACCACACTCCAGGGAGCAGGTTGACCTGCTGGAGAGGTTTCCCATTTGGCTTCCATTGCGGCGAGTTTGGTAGGCTGATAATCAGCTACCTGCTCGGCGCTGAGGTGTCCGATATAGATTTGTAATGGGGTGACAGCGATCGCAATTGCCAAGACAATTTTGAGCGATCGCCCAAAGAAAGCCTCATGACGGTTGTTGAGAATATACCAGGCGCTAATTCCCCCAATCACAAACAGAGAGGTTTCCAGCGTGGCTAAAAACATGTGCGAGACGCTGTTGAGCATGAAGGGATTTAAGATTGCCTGAAAGTAATCATCGACAACAAACTTCCCGTTCACCATTTCCCCACCTGCCGGAGTTTGCAACCAAGAGTTTGCCGCTAAAATCCAGAAGGTAGATAGGTTTGCGCCAAAGGCAACCATAATCGTGGCGAAATAGTGAATCACTGGGTTTACTCGTTCCCAGCCAAACAGCATAATCCCCAAAAATCCGGCTTCTAGCATGAATGCCATCGAAGCCTCAAAACCTAAAATACTGCCAAAAAAGTCGCCTACCGCTTCGGAAAACGGTGCCCAGTTCGTGCCAAATTGAAACTGCATCGGTAAGCCAGATGCTACACCAATGCCGAAATTCAACACATATAGCTTTGCCCAGAAACGAGCATGGTGATAGTAATCGGGATTGCGTGTTTTCAGCCACATTCCTTCGACGATGACTAGATAAATCCCCATCCCAGTGGTGAGAACGGGCCATAGCATGTGAAAGATCGCCGTCAGTGCAAACTGCATCCGCGATAGGGCAACGGTGTCCGATAGAAAATCCATGAACTAACCTCTGAATTCGTTTAATTGCCCAGCGTCTTCGGGTCATAGTCGAATAGTAACGGAACATTTATACCCTGGTTGGGCTACGCCTACGCTAATTCTAAACTTCCCAGATTTGTTAAAGTACACCATTCAGCGCTCCTCAACTTCGACAGCTTGTCTTTTGACACAAATTCCGTTTCAGCAAAATAATGTAGACATAAAAAAACGCGTATAGAGTGTGATAATTAATGCCTCATCTCAAATATTTTTCAAAGCCCTTCATCTTCCTCCTTTCGACATTGATAGCTACGCCCGTACTTGCTCATACCGTACAGATGTCAGGAGATGTTGGAGCTACCTTTCATATTGAACCCAACGACAATCCCCAGGCTGGAAAGCCTTCCCTTGCTTGGTTTGCTTTAACTCACAGAAGTGGGCGCATCATTCCCCTATCGCAATGTAATTGTCAGCTTGCAGTATATGCGGTTCCTCATGAGAAAAATGCTCCGCCTCTGATCAGTCCAATCTTAAAACCTGTCAATGGCGATCGCTATCAAGGGATTCCCGGTGCTGAAATTACTTTCCCTACAGTGGGAGAATACGAATTAAAACTAAGTGGATACCCTAAAAAGAATACTGGATACAATGGTCGATTTATACCTTTCACGCTGACCTACAAGATTATCGTTGCCGGAAGTTAAGTAATTTTTCCAACAATATCTGAAGTGAAAGTTACTGAATCTGTCATCAACAATAAGAAGTAAGATTATGGGTCACAAGTTCAAAAATATTGCAATTATTTTCCAGCTAACCTTTGGATTACTACTGTATTTTTCACATCCTGCTTTTGCTCAAACATCAGCGTCAGTGCTACCAGCAAAACAGGATAAACTATTAGTAAACGACACTGCCGAAAATACTATCCAAGGGCAGGTTACTTCGGTATCCCAACTTTCAGATGTTAAACCTACTGATTGGGCTTTTCAGGCATTGCAATCCTTAGTAGAACGCTATGGATGTATCGCCGGATATTCTGACTCAACCTATCGTGGTAATCGTGCCCTCAGCCGTTATGAATTTGCAGCTGGTGTCAATGCTTGTTTGAGCCGGGTGAATGAATTACTAGCTTCTACAACAGACAGTTTAGTGAAAAAAGACGACTTAGCGCTGTTGCAAAAGTTACAGGAGAGTTTTGCCCCAGAACTGGCGACCCTACGCGGTCGGGTGGATGCGCTGGAAGTGCGTGCTGCCACTGTAGAAAAGCAACAATTTTCTACAACGACGAAGCTGTATGGTAACGCCCTCTTTTCCTTGACGGCTATTGGGGGTAACAAAAAGGCTGATGGTAGTGGCGCACCGGTGAGTCGTAATCTGATTGCCAGTGATTTCCTGTGGCTGACTTTTGATACCAGTTTTACTGGTAAAGACCTGTTGAGAACTCGGTTGCAAGCCAGCAATACGCCTAATTTGAGTGTTGCCACAGGCACAAATATGGGACGGTTGACACTAGATGATTATGACAGCCCTAATCAACTGACTTTAGCTAAATTATCCTATCAATTTAAGGTGGGAGACAAACTCTCCATCCATATTGGTGCAAATGATGAACTACATGAAATGCTAGATGACGATGTGGATGCTGTTTCCCCTCTGGGCGATCATGTTAATGGTTCCATCTCACTCTTTGGGCAGTTCAATCCCATCTTTGCTATCGGGGGGGAGGATGTTGCCGGTGGTTCCCTCACTTATGAGTTTAGCAAGGCTGTGAGACTTAGCGCCGCATACGCTGCTGGTGGCAATAGCAATAATCCAAATTCGGGACTTTTCGGCGGGACTTATGTAGGTTTGGCTGAACTTACCTTACGTCCAATCGATCATTTGACTTTTGCATTCACCTACACACATTCTTACAGTGCTGACGATGATGAGGCGAACAATGCGCTCGATACTGGTACAGGCAGTATCAATGCCAGCGACCCCTTTAATGGCAGTCCTACTTCAGCTAACTCCTATGGTGTAAATATGGCTTACGATGTTAGTCGTAAATTCACCTTGGCAGCATCGGCAGGCTTTACATACGCCCATGCAGAAGGAGGTGACAATCAGGGAGCCAATGCAGACATTGTGAACTGGTCGGTGACAGCAGCATTTCCCGATTTGGGCGGACAAGGAAACTTAGGGGGGTTTATGATTGGACTACCGCCAAAGGTAACTAGTAATGATGTTGCAACTCGCGTAGATCCCAATAGTTCGCTGGAATTAGAGTTGTTTTACCGCTATGCTATCAATGACGCTATTGCGGTAACACCAGGACTAATTATGGTTACAAACCCAGAACACAACAGTAATAATGACACAATCTATATTGGTACAGTCCGAACAACCTTCTCTTTCTAGGTTTCATTGAGAAATCTTGCTTATCACCATCTGTAAAGTAGCGATGCCTACGGCGGCAAGCTACGCACCTCAATACACCCTATCACAAGTGCGATCGTATCCTTATGTCCTACTCAACGATTAATCAAATAAATTTAACAAAGCTTTCGCCGACCCTTGTTGCAAGCATTACAGGCAGAAGTTTTCGGCTCAAAATCAATACAGGCGATCGCTTCCTCAGAACAAGCTTTTTTTGGGTGTACAGTACATTTTAGGCGGTAGTCGTTAGTGAAATATTCGCAACCAGAGCAAGGAATCTCATGCAGCGTTTTTAAATGAATTATCCCTTTTTTCAAGGTTAACCAGGCACTACCAATAAATAGAATCATTATTGTCCAAGTGCAAAAAGCACACAAAATCATACTTAACATTAGTTATCCTCATAAAAATTCCAAAAAATGCCCGCAGTCCACTGCTGTTAACCGCAGGCATCGGACTTTATTTAGCTAGTGTTGAGCGAAACTTAATTAAGGTAATACCAATTTGAAAAAGACCATTTGTAGAGACGCGATGAATCGCGTCTTCAATTCATCGCATCTTTACTTGACGCAGCGATCGCCAAGAGTGCCAAACATAACCTAAGAAGGCTACGACACCAAGGAAAAACTGAATATCTGCCAATCCCAAACGTTCAGAGCCGTAAAATTCTCTCGGAAAAACTGTCGTGTTATAGCCCACGAACGCGGCAGAAATCCAAGCCATTAAAGCTAAACCCAGCAAGCTATAAGAAAGAATTTCTTCACCATTGTCAATTGGCAAAATTCGTCTTACCCAGGTAAAAGGTTGTACAAGAATATGCCATGCACTACCAGCAATTAAGATGAAGCCAATCCAAATGTGACCACCAATGACATCTTCTAAGTTATCAACACTTGCCATCCCTAAAGGATTCCAGCTACCATCTTTCAGACCAACTAAGTAACCAAAAATTGTTCCTGGGTTTAAATTGGGATTGCTAATCAGGCGGACATTTCCCAAATTAGTATCATAAATTCCGCCAAAAGTTGTTGCCTTTAGCACTAGCAGAAATGCTCCCAAACCCAGAATAATTAGGTGATGACCTAAAATTAAACCCAACTGCTTCGGGTCGTTCCATTCATAGTGAAATCTTGCCACCTGTCCACCAGCAGTATATAAAATTGCCGGAGCGCGAAAAACATGAAAAAGTCCACCTGCACCCAACACAGCAGATGCCACTAAGTGCAAAATGCCAATTACAAAATAGGGATAGGTATCGACTACTTCACCTCCAGCACCTATACCCCAGCCCAAAGTTGCTAAGTGGGGTAACAAAGTCAATCCCTGTTCATACATTGGTACGCTAGGAACAAAGCGTGTAACTTCAGATATTGTGATTGCTCCTACCCAAAACATAATTAAGCCTGCATGAGCAATGTGAGCGCCTAATAATTGACCAGATAAATCAATTAAACGGGCATTACCCACTAACCACGATAAATCTGTGTCTGCTGCTAAGGTTCTATCAGTTGTAATTGTCATAGTTAAATACCTTTATGAGCATTTTGAATTTTGAATTTTGGATTTTAGATTATGACAATCTAAAATCCAAAATCTAAAATCTAAAATTGTCTTACGATTCGCTACCAATGGCATTTAATGCCCTTTCAATTCGGCTAAAGTCAACGCCAATTGCTCGCAGCGCGTGCCACAGATGACCTTGCAAGAAGAAGAAAGCTAAGAAGAAATGGGCATTTGCTAACCATGCTCTGGAAGTGTAACCACCGTTTGCTAACTTAATGCTGTCGGCAAAATAAGGGCTAACTCCCAGTTTTACTTCCAAGGTAGAGCCATAAAATTCTACGGGATAAGCTAAGGTATTTACCGCACAAAAGTAAGCTGCAACAAATCCCGCTAAAGCAATACCGCCCAAAGAGTAGGAAAGAATGGCTTCACCGGAGAAGATTAAAAGCTTTTTCGCCCAAGGTAAAGGCTCTATGAGGATATGCCAAATACCCCCGCCAATGAGTAACAAGCCTACATAGATATGACCGCCGACTAAATCTTCTAAGTTGTTAACACTGGCGAAGTGAGTTTGATAGCCATAAATCACCAAGGGGTTGAGGGTGGGGTCGGTGACAACTCGAACATCGTGAATTGTTGAGTCGTACAATCCTCCCCAAAACATGGCTTTTCCTACCAGGAGTAAAGCACCTACTCCCAAGAAAATCAGGTGATGTCCTAAGATAAATCCAAGTTTTTTCGGGTCATCCCATGTAAAGTGAAATTTCCGAGCGCGACCAGTTGCGTCTTTTAAGTTTTTTGGAGCTTTGAAGGTATGGAAAAGTGCCCCTGCGCCAAGCACAGCAGAAGAAATTAAGTGTAAAGCGCCGATAACGAAATAAGGGTAAGTATCGACTACCTGACCACCTGCGCCCACACCAAAACCCAAGGTGGCTAAATGAGGAAGCAAAATTAACCCCTGTTCGCCCATCGGTATTTCGGGATTGTAGCGAGAGATTTCAAACCATGTAAACGCCCCAGCCCAGAGCGTCGTCAGCGCTGCTTGTGCCACATGAGCGCCGATAAATAAGCCAGAGAGATTGGCGAAGCGGGCGTTACCAGTCCACCAATCAAATTTGAGGTTGGGATTGCCGTATGTCTGCATTGTTAAGACAATTAGTAATTGTTATCAGTAATACTCAATTAGTTGGTTCTTATTTCAGCAGTTAAATGTCATCTGAGTGCGAACACAGTAGACGTAAAGCTTTTACCTGAGGGAGGAATAGACTCTTCCAATTCAGTGCAGGCTACCAATTGTCCTCAGATATCACTTCTTGCCGCATGCCCTACTTATTGATATCTAATCCCAACTCTTGAGATTACAAATTTAGTTTATTGAAAATAATTCTTATTTAAAATATCTCTTTACAAAATGTAATATCCAAACTGGAGGAATAAATATTGCAACGCAAACGGAGCGATAATAGTAACTATCAACGCTCGAATGCAAGCAAATATTAGTTTTTAAGAGTGGGTTATTCTGCCTTTATGAATAACTTGTAGAAGTGCTAAAAGATAGTGGAGATGCTACCAGTAAATGCGGATGGTGATGTTGCCAAAAACTCAAAATCTGTTCCCCAACCTGTTGAGGATAGAAGTAGTGAAAAAAATGATATCCTTGTGGGCATTCCCAGAGTTTATCTTCTGGCTTGAACCAATTAGACCAGTCATGTAATGCAGGTGGGTTGACTACCGGATCGCTCTTGCTACCACATACCATCATTGGCATAGAAACTCCACCCTTGGGTAAATAAACCAACTTAAATAAAGAGTGTGATGATGGAGATTGTTCTAAATCTTTATCTAAGGCGGCGACTAACTTTTTAGTAGTATGAGGTGGTTGATTTCCAAAAAGACTACGAACGCTGCTTGCCAAAACTAACTCACGGCTGATGTTAAAAAGTTGTCGTTGAAAGTAATAATGAGCTTGCCAATTGTTTGCAGGTTGAGCGCCTACAGCCAGCAGAGTTAGCGATCGCACTCTTTGGGGAAATCGCCGCGCAAAGGTTAAGGCGATCGCACCACCCATAGCATGACCGGCTAAATGCACGGGGCGATCGCGCCATTCTAAAAAGTCATATAGCAACTCCACAGCTTGATCTATGGAACTAGCTTCATCTTTAGTTTGCTGGTATTCCCACTGAGCGACACTCGTATACCCAGATAAATATTCAAGTAATGGTTTATCAAAACGCTGCAAAGCAGGACTAGCACTTAACCATAAAACATCAAATGGATCGGACATATAATACCTATAAATTCCAAATTATCAATTGCAATAAAGGCGCACAGCTAGCTGTGCGCCTTTATTAGTCTATAAACCGAATTCTGTCTTCAACTGAGCAACCCAAGTTTTAATTCGCTCATCTGTTAAATCAGATTGACTACCTTGATCAAGTGCCAATCCCACAAACTTGCCATTTCTCAAAGCTTTAGAATTCTCAAATTCATATCCCTCAGTTGGCCAGTAACCGACAGTTTTACCGCCTCGTTGGGAAATTTTTTCTTCTAGAATTCCAATTGCATCTTGGAAGTTATCGCTATAGCCATATTGGTCTCCATCACCAAAATAGGCAACCAGCTTACCACTAAAATTTATTTCATCGAGATCAGAGAAAAAGCCTTCCCAATCGCTTTGAAGTTGACCAATATCCCAAGTGGGAGAGCCAATAATCAGCAAGTCATACTCATCAAAACTGGTAGTATCTGCCTCGTAAATGGGATGTAATGTTACAACATCACCACCAAACTCATCCCGAATTTTTTCAGCATCAGATTCAGTGTTGCCAGTTTGAGTACCGTAAAACAAACCAATTTTTTTTGACATGTTGTCACCTGATAAATAAATAGTTGTGCGTTCAAAAGGACTTATGTAAAAATAGCCATTTGTCCTGCACCTAAACCTGACAGAAGTTGCTGCAACTTAGAAAAACAAACCGCTATTGGTTAACAGCAGGAAGGCAAACAAAGCTCCTCCGCAGCTACCCACTGTCCAGCCAGCATTAAACTCACTCCAAGACTTAGCCGTTTTCATATTTTCTGGTAGTTCCCCTTCAGCAGGTTTTCGTTTTTGAAACGACACACTACCATACAACCACAAGCAAATAGATAAAATCAATACCAAACCGATTGTCGCAAGTAACCCTGCTTGATTCGCAAATTCTGTATCCCGCAGTGGGCCTAACTTGACAAATGGGCCAATCAAGAAATAGCCATGTGCCATGCCAATTTCCAGACCTCGTGAAAAAGGAGACAAGCCTTGACAGTAAATAGGAAGATTTCTTAATAACTTCAGCGTGATATCCGAAGAATTCACTGGGGTATAGAGATTTCCAATTTCCGGTATCCCCGCAGCATTGACAACTCCCTGCTGAAAATCAAGTCCAGCCGCGATGACACGCACTCTCAAAGCGTGCCAGATGTGACCAGCTAAAAATACAACTGCCAGAGCAAAGTGACTAGTTGCTAGCCAAGTGCGAACCGTAATTACTCCCGATGCAGTCGTACTCAACCCCGACGGGCCATAGAAAACTGTGGGATAAACGGTATCATTTACCGTCACAAAGTAAGCTGCCAATAAACCCATATAAGCCAGAGCGCCCAGGCTATAGGATAGGTAAGCCTCACCAGACCAAAACAGTATCTTTTTTGCCCAAGCAAAAGGCTTAGTGAGAATGTGCCAAAATCCTCCGGCAATGCAGAGTATTCCTACCCAAATATGCCCACCAATAACATCTTCTAGATTATTAACTGCTGCCATTCCCTGTTCGCCAAAAGCACCGAAGAGATAGCCAAAGATGCGACTAGGGTTAATAGTTGGTTCAGTAATTACTCGTACAGATGCGACTACCGGATCGTAAAGGCCACCCCAGAACAGCGCCTTGGCCACCAATAACCACGCCCCGAACCCCAACAATAGTAGATGAATACCAATGATAGTGGTCATCTTGTCTTCATCTTTCCAGTCGTAACCAAAGAAGCCAGGAAAAGAGGGGTTTTCACTTAAAACTTCCGGGCCTAAAAGGGCGTGGTAAATTCCACCAGCACCCAGTACAGCCGAACTAACAAGATGTAAAACACCAATGAAAAAATAGGGATAGGTATCAATAATTTGACCGTCGTCGCCAACACTAAATCCCAAGGTTGCCAAATGGGGTAGCAGGATTAACCCCTGGTCATACATCGGTTGTCCGGGGTTGTATTTGGTGATTTCAAACAGAGTCATTGCTCCTGCCCAAAGGACAATCAACCCAGCATGAGCAATGTGAGCGCCCAAAAGCTTACCCGACAGGTTAATGAATCGGGCATTACCAGCCCACCAACCGGATTCCTGGGTCGTTATTGTTGCAGTTACCATTGTTAGATTGCCTCCCCACGAGTTGAACGGATGACTCTACCCTTTGAGAAGTCAAATCCAGCAGCGCGTAAAGCGTGCCAGAGATGCCCTTGAAGAAAGAAAAAACCTAGCCAGAAGTGAGCATTCGCCAGCCAAACGCGAGAGGAGAGTAAATCTCCACTCTGGAAGTAAGGAAAGCGGTCAAACCCAATACTCAGGGCTGGCCCATAAAATTCCGGTGGGTAAGCTAGTGTGTTAACAGAGACAAAATAGGCAGCAATCAAACCCATGAGAGCTAAAGCACCCAAGCTGTAAGAAAGGTATGCTTCTCCTGACCAGATAAAAAGCTGCTTTGCCCAGGCGAAAGGTTGAGTAGTAATGTGCCAGATACCGCCTGCAATGCAGAGAATGCTGACCCAAATGTGACCACCAACCAAGTCTTCTAGGTTATTAACTCCAGCAATCCAGTGTTTGCCACCGCCACCAAATAAGTAACCAAAAATAACGGCAGAGTTCCAGGTGGGGCTAGAAACTACGCGCACCTCACCCACCGTAGAATCGTACAAGCCGCCAAAGAACATAGCTTTGGCAACTAGTAAGCCTGCTCCCAGACCCAGTAATACTAGGTGAATACCCAGAATCGTGGTCATTTTATTAGCATCTTCCCAGCGATAGCCAAAGAAAGAAAATCTCTCTTCTAAGATGGCGGGGCCACGTAGGGCATGAAAGATGCCACCAAGTCCTAAGAAGGCGGAGCTAATTAGGTGCAATATTCCAACGACGAAGTAGGGATAGGTATCAACTATTTGTCCACCATTTCCTACACCCCAGCCGAGGGTTGCGAGATGAGGCAATAGAATCAACCCCTGTTCGTACATTGGTTGCACTCTGTTGAAGTGGGCAAGTTCAAATAGGGTTGTTGCACCAGCCCAGAGAACAATTAACCCCGCATGAGCAACATGAGCGCCCAAAAGTCGCCCTGAGAGGTTGGTTAACCGGGCATTCCCTGCCCACCAGGGAATCGACTCTGGTGTTTGAACAGCCACCCTTGTCATGGCGTTACCTCCTAAGAAAGTTTACAAATAGCTGAGATATATGATTGTTGCGTTAATGCATATCTATATCAATAAGCCTGAAAATATACTATCAGAATTATTGAAAATTCTTTTCATTAATGCAAATCAACTTTTGTAAAGTATTTCAGGAAACAAACCGAAAGCTAGACTAAAAGCAATATGAAACTTGATTTTGGAGGAGTTTTATGGTAATTGGCATTGGACAAACAAAGTACTGTAAATCGACAAGCTTACCGTACTTTTATATTAAGAGTGAATAACGCACTCTGCAAGAGGATAATTTAAATGAATCAATTCAAAATTCAAAATGACGCTCTCTACGAGACGCTTCGCGTAGCTTGCTTCCCCGCAGGGGTACGCGGACTCGCTCATAGCGTTGCCATGCCGTTCGCGTAGCGTCTCGTAGAGAAGGCTTTACGCTGCGCTAACAAAATTCAAAATTAAAGACAGCCACGCCACTTGCGGGTGGGGTTTCAACAACCCTTGGGAAACAATGATTCTTTCTCGTGCGAACGCTACCGCGAACGCGCCACTTGCAGGCGTTAGCGCGTAGCGGGACGTACCCCTACGGGGATCTTGCTACGCGGTAGCGTCTCTAAGAGTTGTACGGTTTTAAACCTCACTTCTTTTCATAAATTATTCCAAAAAAAACGAGGGACAAGATTGTTTAAGAATGATAATCATTTTGAGTGGGAGAAAAGGGTTTGCCGACGGCAAACCCTTTTCTCCCCTTCATTCCCCTTTAAAATGATTATCGCAGCTTTTCAAATATCTAATGCTGTTGAGGCCCTTTGGCGTCACATTCTTTACTCCAGCAACGTTCTAGAAGTTGCAGACGCCAAATCAAGACAAAGCGTTGGGGATTCAATACTAATTTAGTCTCGCGGCTAAATAAGGGCTGGTTCAGATATTGCCAAAGAGGAAATTTAATTTTGGTGTGTTTTGGAGTCATAAGAACAAAAAATAATATAAAAGTTTTGTCTAGAAACTGCCTGATAGTGTTTTTCTAGTTAAAGGCTACACTGCACTTTTGCAATTGTCTTTGTGGCAATTGCGGAATTTCCGTAGGTAAATTTATGTTATTTCCGCTTTAATACTGAAATTGCACGCACCATCTTTTTGATTCTACATCCCAGGAAAAGTCAGATACGTTGGTACAAGGGTACAAATGTCTGCGGCTATACCCTAATACAACGTGAGTTCGACGAACCTCTCCCTGCCTTGAACTGAAGTTCAAGTCTGCCCCTCTCCGACTCGGAGAGGGACGGTTTTGCGTAGTAAACCTTCTTAGAGGTTTTTTGATTGAGCAAATTGGGTAGATATTATATGAGCAATCGAATTCACGTTTGGTTAAGTTTGGAAAGATTGTTGGAGGATTTACTTCTGAATTCAGGAGTCAGAATTCAGAAGTCAGAATCAAGACGCTTTGAAATATCGCGGTTCTCAGTTGAGTGAGGTACAAGAACCCCATCCCCAACCCCTTTCAAGGGTAGGGGTTTAAGAAAGTCGCCAAATGAAGGTATGATAGCGAACTGAGGCTTGTCGGCAAAAACCACAAATTCAGAGGGTGCGAGCGTTAGCTTTCAGGGGAGGTTTCTTTGGATGCAAGTGGTCAAAAGTTGGGGAGAAAATCAAAGCCTCTCTCCTTTTAGGAGAGAGGTTTGGAGAGAGGTCTGTTTGTGGTTCATTTACCTGAAAATTGCTGTCAGATCCCCCCGCCTGCGACGACCCCCTTAATTAATAAGGGGTTAAATAAGAGACAAAGCCCTCTTTTTTTAGAGCCAAACATATTAACCGAACCGTATTGAGTTATGTTCAATATTTGGTAATTTTTGGGACTGATGCGCTAAAAATTAACTACAAGCAATAAATGCAGTAAATTATTTAATTCTTCAATGCAAGTATATGCAGTTGAGCTTGGGAATGAGTGCCGTGATTATACTTAATCACTAAGATTATTATGTTATGCAAGTAGCAGGATTGTTAAGAGGTTGTTTGAAAAGTCGCAAAGTATACTAGACATCTCCAGAAATTAAATATGCGTTACCCAGAACCCTTGTAGAGACGTAGCAGTGCTACGTCTCTACGTTCTTTTTCGGAGATGTCTACTATAGAACCCTCTCCAAAGCTCTCCCCGAAAGGTCGAGAGGCTTTAAATAGCAGAACTAAAATTTACTTGGGCGGACTCTGCATATCGACAAAAAAATAGGACGGGCAAGATGCCCATCCCAGAAGAAAAAAGAGAATTTTTCTCCAAAGCGGTTTCGTTAAGTTAAACCGAGTACCGTGGGTTTAAGTCCCCCGGTTCTCTTCACCGGTAAGTTTTGGGTCGGGGTCTAAATCCCCGTCACCAAACTTACTTGCGACTTGCGACTTGCGACTTGCGACTTGTTTTAACTTCTGACTGTCTAATAATGAGTGCCTGTTTTACGATGGTTGATGGCAGTGACCGCATCAGGCTTGAGTAATTTACCTTCGTCTACAGTTGCATAGATGACCCAATGATCGCCACATTCTAGACGTTGATTGACTGAGCATTCCAAATATGCTAGTGCGTCGGTGAGGACGGTACAGCCATTATCTGCAACTGCGGTACTAAAGTTGGCAAATCGATCTTCTCCAGGGGCGAAAGATTTACGGAAATGTTTCATGTAATCTTGATGATTGCCTTCAGGTAGAATATTTAAGGCAAACTTACCGCCTGGATACATCAAAGATTCGATCGCTCGGTCTTTGGCGATCGCAACAGTTAGTCCAGGTGGGTTGAAGGTGGCTTGAGAAACCCAAGCGCCTAACATCCCCGTAGACACTTCTCCAAGTTTCGCTGTCACCACACAAACGGAACCAACAATCCGACCAACAGCTTGTTCCACTGGGGTAGCGGCTTGTTGGGGTACGCGTACCTTTTTAGCCTTTCTCAGTGCTTGGGCAAAGTCTGTACCTAGTTCTTCACAGAATTTGAGAGTGACATCATCAGGTTTAAACTTCACCTTCAAGGTGTCAAAACCAAAGCGATATCCGGCATCCCGGAGTTTACCTTCGATTAAGTCAAATGCTTCGCCACTCCAGCCGTAGGAACCAAAAACCCCGGCGAGTTTGCTATTGTCACCACTCGATAGCACAATTCCTAAAGCAGTGTGAATGGGAGTTGGTGCATGACCACCGATGGTAGGAGAACCGATGATAAAACCCTCTGACTGTGCGAGGTTGATGCGAATTTCATCAGGGGTAGCAAATTCACAGTTGATGGATTTAACTGCAACTCCACCTTTAGTTAATCCCAGTGCGATCGCTTGTGCTAAAGTCCCCGTATTCCCGTAAGCTGATGCATAAAGTAGGGCAACGGAAATTTCGCGATCGTTATGAGAACGGCTCCACTCTCCATAAGCTTTGGTGAGTTCAATTAAACTACTGCGTACCAAAGGCCCATGACCCACAGCATACATTCTCACCTGCAAATCTGAGATTTTCTCCAAAGCTGCTTGCACATGAGCAATTTGGGGAGCCATCAGGCAGTTAAAATAGTAACGCTGGTCTTCTTTGAGCGCTTCCCAGTTATCATCAAACACTTCATCACCACAGAGATGAGTTGCAAATAACTTATCTGTGTAGAGAATTTGGGTTTGCTGATCGTAGGTACAAAGTCCTTCCGGCCAGCGCGGACTAGGAGTGGGGAAGAATTTTAAAACATGACCCTTGCCTAAATCCAGAGTTTCTTTCCCCCGCATCACCAAGACATTTAAATCTTGTTCTAGAAAAGCAGCCCGCAAATTGTTCGCACCAGGAAGAGAACAGACAAAAGTTACCTGTGGTGCAAGTTCTAAAATTGCTTTGAGGGTTGCAACTCGGTTGGGGTTGAAATGACCCAGGATAATATAATCCAAAGTTGTCAAATCTAAAGTCTGCCGCAATGCCTCTAAATAAATTTCGGTAAAGCTTTCTGGCGGTGGATCAATAAGTGCGGTTTTATCAGCTTCAATTAAATAGCAATTGGAGGTTGTACCTCTTTCAAGTGCGTATTCAATTTCAAACCGCAGACGTGACCAACTACGTGCCCTGATAGCTTTAGTATTTGTAGCAATTGGTAAAACTTGTACGTCGCGTGGCTTGGAATTGGTCATAGCTGTTTTATAGTTGGGGAACAGAGATTAGGGATTAGGGATTGGGGACTGGGGACTGGGGACTAGGAACTGGGGAATGGTAACTAGGAACTGGGGAATGGTAACTAGGGACTACCGACAAGGGAAGAGTTTTCCCAATCCCCAATACCCAGTCCCCAATACCCAATTCCTTAGTAGTAATTACCTACTTTGCGATGGCGAACGGCGGTTAATCCATCGTTTTTGGAGACACGACCTTCTTGGACTGTGCAGTATAAAATCCAGTGGTCGCTGCATTCCATGCTGGTCTGTATTTCACATTCCATGTATGCCAAAGCATCTGTCAGAATCGGGGAACCGTTTTTCGCGGTTTGAGTTTTTACTCCTGCAAAGCGGTCAGCGCCAGGATGCAGGCGTTTGAGGAAGTGTTTCTTGAGTTCTTGAAAATTGCCTTCTTCCAAAACATTGAGGACGAAGCGATCGCCAACTTGCATTAAGGAATCAATGGCGCGGTCTTTCGCAACGGCAATTGTGAATCCTAATGGTTGCAAACTCGCTTGCGTTACCCAGGATGCCAGCATTGCACTTGAGACGTTATCTTTTTTGGTGGTGACTATATATAGTCCGCTGCTAATGCGGCCCAGCGCCTTTTCCATGTTGACATCAAGGGACTTAATTTGCTTGATGTTGCGATCGCGCACTAGCAATTGTCCAATGTCTTTACCCGCTTCTTCACACAACTGGAATGTTGATGCTGTGGGAGCCTCTTTAATCCGAATGGGTGGGAAAGCTTCTTTGATGCCAGAGTCAAGAAATTGTTTGCGGAGTGTATCAATGGGTTCATCATCCCCACCGTAACATTCAAACAGCCCAAGAAATTGCTTGTTCTTGGCAACAGCTAGCACCGAACTGATACTAGCTTGGGCGGCGGCGGCGGTAGTCGAGGGCATACCGATAATGATCCCAGCTGCTCTCCCGGCTAGTTCTTGAATTTCTTGGCTGCCAGCAGTACTCAAATCCAGTACTTCTACGCCAACGCCAGTTTTCAGGATACCTTCAGCAATGGCGTGACCAAGGCGTTCGCCATACCCATATTCTGAGACAAAAAACAAGCCAACTGTTGTTTCTGCTTTAGCTTGTTTTTGGCTCCAATTTTCGTAGCACCCGGTCAGAACATCTAAATGGTGGTATAATAGTGGGCCGTGACCATTGGCGATAATATTAATCTTTCCGAGATCGCCCATCCGCTTCATGGCATTCACCAAAGAACGAGCGTTAGGGCCCATCAAGCAGTCGTAGTAAAATCTAAAGTCAGCTTCGATCGCTTCTAAATCTTCGTCGAAGGTGCGATCGTCACAAAAGTGCATCCCAAAAGCATCACAGGTGTAGAGAATTTGGGTTTTGCGGTCAAAGCTAAAGATTGTATCCGGCCAGTGCAGGTTAGGCGCACTCACGAATTCCATTTCGTGTCCTTTACCAATATCGATGCGATCGCCAGTTTTGACAACCCGCTTGGAAAAAGGATCGTGTACTAATCCCTCAAGGAATTGCAGCGCAACCTTTGAGGCTAAAACGGTAGCTCTAGGAGCTAACTGGAGAACATCTTCTACTAAGCCGCTATGGTCTGGCTCTGTGTGACTGACAATTATGTAATCAATTGTTTTGGGGTTGACAAGACCTTTGAGAGTCTCTAAATACAGATCGCGAAACTTCTGGTGAGAAGTATCAATCAAAACTGTTTGTTCGCCCCTAATTAGATATGAATTATAGGTTGTGCCGTTTTGCAGTCCGAATTCGATATCGAAGCGATCGCGATCCCAATCAAGAGAGCGAATCGCCGTTGTGTTAGGGGCAATTTCTACAGTTTGTATAGTTAGCCGATGTTGAACGTTCTCTGCGTTGGCCTTGCCGGTCGTAGACATCGATACCATTATTCGTCTCCGAGCGCAAATTAACAGGTTTTTCTTCTGCCCCCATTGTCTCTATTATTTAATGTTGAAGTTGTAATGAATATCAGTTTTTTAAAAATTTAACTTGTATCAATTATTGCTGTTTTTTAGCAATAAATATGAATCTTCAAAATCTCCTAAACATTAATTAAATTTTAAACTTTACTGAGTATTGAATTTTGCTTATTTATCTCATCTTATCCTAATTCAAAAATATCATATCAATTATAGTTTTTGACTAAAAAGGTATAGTTTAAACAATATTTTATTGCTATTTGATTTACCAACCCTAAATCAATACGGTTCCGTTAAGGCAAGAGACGCGATGAATCGCCATCAAGACAAAAAGCTAGTAGTCTGTCAAATAAATTTTGACGGATAAAGAAACGAACCGCATACTCCTACGGAGAAGCAAGCTACGCGCAGCGTCTCGTTAGAGAAGGACGCAAAGAGCGCTAAGGAAGAAGGAAGGAAAGAAAGAAGAAAAATTGAAAAATTTATTTACCCGTCAATTAGTTCTTGACAGACTACTAGGCTAAATGCAAAAAAATTGTCGGTTGGGGAGCCACTGCGTTGCGCGGGTTAAGAGCGTTGTAGCAAGTGGCGTTGGAGGCTTTGCCAAAGCCAACATCCTGATATCTGTTGGGTTGCGCTGCGCTCCACCCAATCTATGTCTCATGCACAATTTTTTTGCTTGCCACGCCACTACATATACTTAGATTTTTTCAGGAATCAAATCGGATTCCTATAGCAATCCTAAATGAGTTGTGAAAATCGATAGACTCAGATCCCCGACTTATTTGAGAAGTCGGGGATCTGATTGTTCACGAATGATTTAGGACTGCTATATATGTCAAGTATAAAAACTTATTTTTTCGGAATACTCCCTTAAAAATAATTAGAAAAGGTAGGAAAAGTAGGTAAAACTTTTTTAGGCTTTCAATAAGCATCACATAAGCTGTTAATACTAGTTAATCCAATGAGTATTGAATATGTTGTTATCTTAATCAAAAATCTGGTTACGTAAAATATAAACTTTGTGTAAAGTCGAGAAAATAAATATTGTTTTGGAGATAACCAGGGCAAATTTCCAGAGACTAGTTGAATAAAAAGGGACAAGGACTGTATATATTTTTCTACTCATCCAAAGGAAAACTAGCGTCAAAATCATTTTTAAAGTTTCGATAAACCTCCGTAACTATACGAATAATCTCAGAAATTTAATGATACAGTCTTTTATTATCGACTTTTAGACATTCATCGGGACTAACACCAACAAATTATTCTTGTCGTAGCTTGAAGCTGTAGCTTATAGCTACGACAAGAATAGGTTTGCCTATATAAGTAGGTTAATGGTGTCATCTCTGATATACCTAACTTTTTAGAAAAATCCATTTTTGATGATAAATTGCAAACTTTTGAATACCAGCATCTTTAATACTTGTAGTCAAGTTTTGGGCGTGTAAATACATACTTAATAAGTTAAGTAAGGCGTGAATAGACATAAAAAATGTAAAAGGTTATTGTTTATGGGATGCCGATTAAAAGTGTTTCTAACTGAAGAAGAAAAGCTGACTTTAGAAGAGTTGAGAAAAGCCAAAGATGTTCCTCAACGTACTAAGGATCGCGCTCAAGTTTTACTGCTGAATACTCGCGGCTTAAAAAATGAGCAAATTGCAAAAGGTTTGAACTGGGCGATTTCAACAGTGCGTCAAACCCTTCATCGCTGGGAAAAAATGGGTTTAGCAGGTTTATGGGATGCTCCTGGTCGAGGAGGAAAACCCCGATATTCGGAATCAGATTTAGTTTATCTCGAAAATTGTTTGGCTCAAGAGTCAGAGACTTATAATTCTAAACAATTAGCGAAAAAACTGGCATCTGAGCGCCAAGTAAACTTGAGTGCAGATCGCTTACGACGGGTATTGAAAAAAAGGGGAAGGAGGTTTGGAAGCACATCTACACAAACCCAGGAACAGCATAATTAGCTGATTAAACCATCTTGGACTCGAATCACTCGTTTCGTGTGAGCAGCGATCGCCAGATCGTGGGTGACAATCACAATTGTCATGCCTTGTTGGTTGAGTTCGGTGAATAAATTCATTACCTCTTGGGATGTTTGAGTGTCTAATGCGCCCGTTGGTTCATCAGCTAGCATCAGTGCTGGGCGGTTAACTAACGCACGAGCGATCGCCACTCGTTGTTGTTGTCCTCCAGAAAGCTGGCTGGGAAAATTGCATAAGCGATCGCCTAATCCCACCCGTGTCAGTGCTTGAATTGCTTGCTGGTGACGTTTTTGCTTAGGGACATTGGCGTAAATCATCGGTAGCATGACATTTTGCAGTGCGGTAGCACCTGGTAACAGATTAAATTGCTGAAATACAAAGCCAATGCGCTGATTGCGGATATGCGCCAGTTCATCATTGCCGAAACTAGTCAAGTTTCTGCCTTCTAAAACGTAGTGTCCGGCCGTTGGACAATCTAGGCAGCCAATCAGGTTCATCAGTGTAGACTTTCCTGAACCAGATGTGCCCATAATGGCAACATATTCTCCTTGCTCAATTGTTAAATCAATCCGTTTTAATACGGGTACTGTCACTTCACCCAAGCGATAAGTTTTGCTAATCGCCTGCATCCAAATCATTGTTGTCATATCAATCACTCCGTAAGGCGGCAATTGGGTCTAACTGAGCAGCATTCCGAGCCGGAATCACCCCAGCTAGTAAGCCGACAATGAACGATAATCCAAATCCACAGACAACTGACCACACAGAAACGATAAAGGGAAAATGGAAAATCATCGCAGCACCAAAGGCAATGCCAATGCCAATACCCATACCAATACCGCCTCCGACCGTAGAAATTACAATGGATTCGGCTAAAAACTGATTCAAAATGGCGGAATTAGTTGCACCAACGGCTTTACGAATCCCAATCTCTCTGGTTCGCTCAACCACCGAAACCAGCATAATATTAGCGATGCCAATGCCTCCCACTAACAGAGAAATACTAGCGATCGCTACTACCATCATCGTAAACAAGCCCACCACAGTCGTGAAGGTATTAACAACATCTGTTTGATTTCTAATACTGAAATCATCAGATTGAGATGAATTGAGATTGTGACGTAGGCGCAGAAGATTCACAACCTGAAATTGAGCCGTTGCTGACTGCTCTTGATTGGCTAGTTTTAAATAAATGCCATTGATCGCAAAACCTTTTAAAGCATTATTCCCCACGATTCGATTTGACATATTAGTTAGGGGAATGAAAACTTGATCGTCCCGATCCATCGGGCCTTCTGAACCTTTCTTCTCAAATACGCCAATAACTTCGTAAATGTTACTTTGAATCCGAATCTGTTCGCCGACAGGATTTTTACCAGTGCCAAATAGTTCATCCCGCACTGTCTGCCCCAGTACAACCACTGATTTAGCATTGTCCATTTCTTCTTGGGTAAAAAACCTACCTTGGGTAAGGGAAGTGTTTCTAGCTTCGGGATAGTTCAAATCGGTTCCAACAATATTAGTAGAATTATTCAACTTCTCATAAACCACCTGCCCCGGACGCTGGAGGTAGGCAGAAACGACTTGAGCCGCCGGAGCCTCTTCTTGAATAGCTTTGGCATCCTCCCAAGTAAGTGTTGAACTAGAACCCATCCCTTGACTGATCCCACCAGAACGGGCGGCTCCTGCAAAAACCTGCAAAACATCAGTTCCTAAAGACTGAATTTGCTGTTCTGTCGCTTTTTGTACACCCTGTCCAACGGAGGTAATGGCAATTACAGAAGTAATGCCGATAATTACACCCAACATCGTCAAACCAGTACGGAGTTTATTGCGCCATAATGCCTCCGTTGCCATTGATAAGATTTCGGTTACTGATACAGTATGGGCACGACGAGAAGTCGCTATTCTGCGAGGTAAGCGAAAGGAAATAGTCATTTTTTGTACCTTGAATTAAGGGACTTCCAAGAAATAAATTATCCAAATAAACGAACCACAGAGACGCAGAGAACACAGAGAGAAGAGAAATAGAGAGGATTTATGTGTCAGTTTTGGGATATTTTTTTATTTGGAAGTCCCTAATGAGCGGGAGGAGCAGCGCCAGGTGGTGGCCCCATTGGCGGTTCTTGTTCGGAACTGCCCGCTTTAGAGCTTCCGGGTAAACCTGGAAAAGAAATACCAGACTTATTTTGAGGTTGGGGCGGGGAGCTAATCAAAACCTTTTCTGTACCGTTTAGTCCAGCCTTGACTTGGGTGCGATTGTTAACCGTTGCTCCAGTTGTAATGGGAGTGAATACGGGTGGTTGATTTTTTCGTGCCACAAAAACACCTGTTACCTTTTGTTGACGCGTCACTGCGATCGTTGGTACAGTCAGGGCGTTTTGCAATTCACCAACATTAAACTCCAAAGATACATTCATTCCAGAGCGCAATAACTTCTTGGAATCTGAAAGCAGAGTAACTTTCACTTCAAAGCTAGTAACATTTTGCTCTACTGTTGCCTGAGCCGCGATTTGCGATACTCGTCCTGGAAATGTTTTTCCGGGATAAGCATCTGCCTTAATTACCACTGGTTGATTGATCTGAATTTGAGAAATGTTGCTCTCCGAGATGTTTGCCACAACCTGATTTGTATCAGCTAATGCCAGAATCGATGATGAGGTTGCAGAAGAAACCGAACTACTTGCCGTCATTGGCGTGACAAAAGCCCCTGGGTCTGCATACTTGCGAATCACAACCCCATCAAAAGGTGCGCGAATCAGTGTGTCATCAATCTGAGTTTGGATGTTTTGTAACGCTCCGCTAGCAGATATCACCTCTGCACGGGCTTGGTCAATATCTTCTTGACGGGTTCCCGCTTTTTGCAGAGATAGTGCTTGTTGTTGCTGTTTTACTTCTGCACGGGCTTGGTCAATATCTTCTTGACGGGTTCCCGCCTTTTGCAGAGATAGTGCTTGTTGCGCTTCCGCTACTTGGGCTTGGGCGCTGGCCAGGTCTGCACGTTTTTGGTTTAAAGTTTGCCGAGAAATCGCTCCAGCATCGTGAAGTTTCTGATTGCGCTGAAAGTCGTCGTTTGCTTGGCTCAAAGTAGCTTGATATCTCTCTAAACGGGCTTGCGCTTGAGCAATATCCTGAAAGCGATTACCTGTCATGAGTTTGCGTAATTTTGCTTTTAGTTCCTCTAGTTTGGCCTGCGCCTGAGCAATATCTTGAGGGCGATTACCTGCCATAAGTTTGCGTAGATTCGCCTTTGCTTGAGCCAGTCTCCCCTGCTCTTGGGTTAATTGTCCCTGCAAATTAGAATCATCCATATAAGCCAACACCTGCTTTTCTTTGACATAATCACCTTCCTTAACTAGCAGCCTTTTTAAAGTACCTGCCGTTTTGGGACTGAGATTGATTGCCCGCTCAGGTTTAACAGTCCCATTGGCTGAGACAGTGATAGAAAAATTTGTCCGTCTTAAAGGCACTATTGCCAAGCGTAGATTTGCTTGCTGTTGTTGTTTAACAAGTTGGTGATGAATAAGATAACTGACACCCACAAGTAAAAATAGGGAGAGAGATCCAATTAACCATTTTGTTATACCTTGTTTCTTGATGGGTGGGAGTGAAGATGTAGAGTCAGTTAGCTTAGGTAAATTTGGGTAATGATTAAATGCCATGTTCACTCCTTGAGTAAAAACCAGACCCGCCTCTGTTTGGCTGAGTTTATGTAACCATAAGTAGCTGAGATTTGTAATCGCTTTTTCCAGACAATTATTGCCGATAAATTTTCAAGCATATCTACTTTTAAAACGTTCGATAATTTGCTTAGTCCCTTCAACTTCTTTCTTTAATTCTTCTTGTTTTTCTGGCTTAATTTTACTACCAGCTTGTTCAAGAATGTTTTTTAATGCTCTCTCCAAATCAATTTGAATTTGAGTCATTTCATTATGAATCCTATAATTACATTCCTGCTCATGAACGCTCATATTTTTTACCTAGTTGATATAATTTCGACAAATTTTTTCCTTCTCTTTCCTCTCTCTGTGTCCTCTGCGTCTCTGTGGTTCGTTAAAAAAAAACGACTTTGACAAAGAGTGCTAGCCTTAACTGAACCGTATTGGCACATAGTCAGGTTGAACCTTACCATAATCAAGCTTAATAATTTGGTCGGCGAGGTGAAAGTAACGATCATCATGAGTGATTACTATCACGGCTTTACCACGTTCCTTGAGTTTGACAAGACTTTGCCGGTAAAAGAGGTCTCGAAAGTGTGGCTCTTGGTCAGATGCCCATTCATCGAATAAATAAATCGGGCGATCTTCTAGATAAGCTGTTAGTAATGCGAGGCGCTTTCTCTGCCCTTGGGATAGGTTAGTTGTTGATAAAACACCATCTCTTACTTGAACTTTATGGTCTAACTGCAATTGCCTCAAATAACTTTCAACTTCTCGGTCAAGATTCGGATGATTGAACCCTAAACAGCTATCGAAAAGGTAGAAATCAGAGAAGATAGCAGAGAAATGCTGGCGATACCATTCCCGATTTTCATCTGTAATCAGTACTCCGTCGAGATAAATTGACCCATTTTTAGGTGGATACAATCCCGTAATTAATTTAGCTAGCGTTGACTTACCACTACCATTACCACCGACAATATATGTTATTTGTCCCGGCTGCAAAGTTAGACTAATTGGGCCTAGTAAAAACCCCTTTTCATCGTCAATAGGTTGCCCTAATCCATTTGCGATCGCAAAACTCTGCATTGCGGTAGTATTCTTCTGACGCAGTTTTGTGGCACTACCTTGCAGGTTCTTAGAGGAAAAGTCTTCTCGTCTGGTTTTGTGCAGTTTTAGTTCTTTAGTACCTCTAGTGATAGCTTGAAAATGCTTGAATAAATTATCCTCCTCTTCACGTGCTATACCCGGATTTCTCACAAAGAATGAGAAAATAGGGGTCAAAAACTGCCAAAATCTATATTGCACAAGTATCCTAGCAGTTTGAAGTATGACC
>NZ_JBALEJ010000103.1:0-3476 GCF_036917975.1 Nostoc sp. | reverse complement strand
GCAAGGAACAATAAAAGAAGGCAGCTATGCTGGAGGCAGAAGGGAAACCTCTTCCCTTCTGCCTCCAGCATAGCTGCCTTTCTTTGATAAAACCTAAAACCTTGATTGAGCAGGGGTTTTGTCGAGAGAATTGAGTTGAAAATTTATCACTCACGGGTATTTCAATTATTCATACTTTGGCGATCTATTTTTCACGTTTATATGGTATAAATAGCAACTTGGGTTAATAGTTATAACTGGGGGTCTAATGCCAGGTTTGCGTAGAGACGCTGATTTATCTGTGTATTTAATTAGTTTATAGTACAACTATGGAGCATAATCTCTAAAAAGGCAGTAGTAGGTAGCATGGCAAGTATTCAAATATCACTAATTAATGAAAGTACATTGTTAACAGACAAGGAATTAGAGTCAGTATTACCATCCCTTCAAACTCAAGTGCATCGAGATTTTGCTCCTGTTTGGGGTATTGACGCTGATCTGACATTTGTACCTCTTGGAGGTAAGCCAAATCCAGACTCATGGCATCTAGTCTTACTTGATAACTCAGATCAAGCCGACGCTGTAGGATATCATGACTTGACAGACCAAGGATTACCATTAGGAAAAGTGTTTGTTGCTACAGATATACAGGCTGGCAATCAATGGAGTGTTACGGCTAGTCATGAATTGCTAGAAATGCTAGCCGATCCGGAAATTAACTTAACAGTCTTTACTCAAAAGACTCAAGGAAAAGTTGTGATTTATGCCTATGAAGTTTGTGATGCTTGTGAACCAGATAATTTTGGATATCTGATAGACAATGTTTTAGTATCAGATTTTGTCTATCCAACTTGGTTTGAATTGTTTCATCAGCCTGGTCAAACCAAATTTGACCATTGTAACCATATCCAAAAACCCTTTGAGGTTTTAGCAGGTGGCTATATAGGGATATTTAATGTTAGTTCTGGTAACGGATGGCAACAGGCAGTTTTAGAGGGAGAGCGTTTACAATGGAAAACGCGTGCGCCAATTGGTAGCCGTAGAGAGCGTCGGAACATACCTCGTAGTAACTGGTTAAAGAATAAACCTGTAACAACTGCACGCACAATCAGCAGTAATCAAAATATTGGGATAAAAAGCATTAATAATCAAATTCCTGAGCCAAAAAAACGCCCAGTTCTGGAACCGATAACATCTGGACAACAGCAAAAAAATAGAGAATGGGTAGTATGTCTTCAGAATGCCTTAAATGGTTGTGGCTTGGGTCCGTTGGTTCTTGATGGCGATTTCGGAAACAAGACAAGTACTGAGTTAAAAAAGTTTCAAGAAAATCTGAAACTAACTGTAAATAGTATAGCTGAAGAAAAAACTTGGTCTGCCCTAGATCAACATAAAAAACTACCATACTGGCTCTATAGATGGCCAACTTCATTAGGTTTCATAGGAATTCCTGGTGTTGACACAATGGGAAACGTAACTGTTGCCAAGATTCAAGAAGCTACTAAATTAATTGGGTCAAGACCACGTTTTTGGGGACGCTATTTTCTTGGGAGGGATGCAGAATACAAAAGAGCTTTAGAAAATAAGGTACTGCATGATCACGGAATTAGAGTTATTCCTGTTGGCAGAGAAACCAACGTTATTAATGGCAATTACCAGAAAGGACAAGAAATTGGCAAGATACATGCCTCTGATGTCTTAGCAACCTTTGGAGAAGATTATCTTGTAACCCAGGGTGGAGTTTTTTACATTTTTCTCGATACTGAACCAGCACCCCAACCAGCACTATCGACTGAATATTATTTAGGTTGGTCAAAAGCGATCATAGAAGCTAGCTCTCAAGTAAGATTTCTACCTACTGTGTATATTAATCATGGAGACAATAGAACTGCTCAAGCACTGAAAACAGCAATGACACAAGGAGCAGAATGTTATGGATTGTGGGTAGCTAATTACGCAAGAAACACAACTTCAGTTTCTTTATGGAAAGATATTCAAGCCCAACCTGCAATCGACATAGACTGTCCAGTATTGATTCATCAATATATTGGTGATGTCAAAGACGGCATTTATGATTTCAACGAAATAAATCCCTACTTGGATGTTCCAGAATCTTTAGTATTGAGTCGATTAATTTTGCCCCCTGCTTCTTAGGATTCAGAATTTATCCCCTTTGGTGGCGACTCCTCTCCTCTTAGAGCTACTTTGTACACAAAAGTCATCAATAATTATCATATTATGTACCGTCAGAATCAAAAATCAGTCAAGGCAAAAGGTTGTTATCCTACGAACCATATTTGTTCTGTCTGTTGCATTATTCCACCGCATCTGCTTAAAGAGATAGCCAAGCGCGGTACTCCTCAACAGAGCGACTGGGCGTTTCAGAGCTTAACTCATTCGGCACGGATTCGAGGACAGCGTGATGTATTGAGTCTCGCGCCAGCCTCTACGACATCTGGTGAGAAACGACGCACCATTTATGATGCTAGTCAAGGGACGTCGCTTCCTGGGAAATTGGTGCGTAGTGAGGGCGATGCACCTAGCAATGATCCTGCCGTGAATGAAGCCTATGATGCGGCTGGTGCTACTTTTGACTTCTACAAGGAGGCATACCAGCGAAATTCCGTTGACGCTCGCGGTTTACGTTTGGACTCCACCGTTCATTACAATGTGAATTATGACAATGCTTTTTGGAATGGAAGCCAGATGGTCTATGGTGATGGGGATGGACAGATTTTCACTCGCTTTACCAAGTCAATTGATGTGATTGGACATGAGCTAACCCACGGTGTCACCCAGTATGAAGCTGGCTTGCGCTATCAGAATGAACCAGGCGCACTCAATGAATCTATGTCTGATGTCTTCGGTTCTTTGGTAAAACAGCGTGTACTCAACCAAAAAGCGGAGCAAGCTGACTGGATTATCGGCGCCGGGTTGTTGGTATCTAGTATCAAAGGAGTGGGGATTCGCTCGATGAAGGCTCCAGGAACAGCTTATGATGATCCAGTTTTGGGGAAAGACCCTCAACCAGCTCATCTCCAAAATTTATATAAAGGAACTGATGATAACGGCGGTGTGCATATCAATTCCAGTATACCCAACCATGCCTTTTACTTGGCAGCAATAGATATCGGTGGCTATGCCTGGGAAAAAACCGGAAAAATCTGGTACATCACTTTGCAGGAGCGACTGCATCCCTGGTCTAATTTTGCACGGGCCGCGTATCAAACAATTTCCGTCGCGGGAGAACTTTACGGTCGCGGCAGTAAAGAACAGAATGCTGTCCGTAATGGCTGGAAACAAGTGGGAGTAGAACCAGGACTGTTTCCGTTTATTTGGTACTACTAAGCTTAAATACTTGGATAAGACCCTTACCAATGAAGAAGGGGAAAGGGGAAAGGGAACCTGACTTCTGAATTCTTCTTCAAAAACTTCTTTTGCTACGCTACACAGCATTTCGAGAAACGCGATATCAGGTACGGGTTTTGGTTAACATA
>NZ_JBALEJ010000102.1:0-4954 GCF_036917975.1 Nostoc sp. | reverse complement strand
TGTGACTTGAAGAAGATTTTGGACAGGTTTGGAAGAAGATTTTGGACAGGTTGCAGACTGAAATACTTATAACTTCGTTAAGAAAAGAATAAAGCCATTGTCCATTTGGAAGAAGAAAATGGACATAATAACAAAAATAGAACAAGAAAGTGGACACAAATGCAATAAACTGAAAAGGAGAATTAAACTCCAATCAATGCTTACATTTGAAGAGTTTGAGCAATGGTGTAGTCAACTCAAACTGACTCAGAATACCCGTAGTCTTATAGCTCAGATTCGCTCGGGGCCTCCATCTCGGAGAGTACAAGGGAATTATGGCAATGTTTGTGGGAATTATTGCAGTCAAAAGATGGGTCATACGATTCAGTTTGAATCCCATCGGGGAGAACTAGCACATATTATTGACAAATTAGAGCATAACCGACAAGTTTTAGAATATTACGACCAACCGCCACCAATAGAATTAAATTACATTTCAAAAAGTAATCGCCAAGTTCGTACAAGCCATACTCCAGATTTTTTTGTAATCGAAGTCAACTGGGTAGGATGGGAAGAATTTAAACCAATTAGTGAATTAATCAAAAAAGCACAACAACAACCAAACCGCTACGTCCAAAATGAAGCAGGAAATTGGCTTTGTCCACCTGGAGAAGAATATGCTCAAAAATACGGACTTAACTATCGGCTGAGGACAGATATCGAACAAAATGTAATTCGGTTGAGAAATTATCAATGGTTGGAGCCATATTTTCAAGACGAAGAGTTAGATAAAAATCAGAGTAATAATCAAAGAATAGTATCTATAGTCAAAGGGAGTCCTGGAATAACTTATAGTGAATTGCTATTAGCCATAACTGGAATTAGCCCTGATGAAATCAATAGTTCAATTGCCCAAGAAAAGTTGTTTATCAATTTTAATACTGCCCCATTAGCCGAACCCGACCTTGTTCATATTTTCCCCACATTAGAACAAGCCGAATTTTATGAGAAAGAAGAATTATCAGGTCTAACGAAAGATACCTCAAGTCAGGGCAACAAAGAAGTTCAACAACTACTGCTCAAAGCACGTTCTGAAGATTTAGAAACCGCTAATACTCGATATGAGGCCATAAAGCCATACTTAGAAGAAAATTCTCCACCTATTACCAAAGCCAGTCGCAGTATTCGTCGTTGGCGTCAACAATATCAGCAAGCACAAAAGCTATATGGAGAAAATCATGGTTATGTAGGCTTACTCCCTAAACATTTAGATAAAGGGCATCATCAAAAACTAGAACCAGCACTCTTAGATTTTATGGCAGAATTCATTAAAAAACATTACTTTACTGCCAAAAATAGACGAGTGAGTGGAGTTTATCGAGAATTTCAATTAGCCTGTAGTCAACAAGAACCTGTTTTTAAACCCCCCTCAGAAAAAACATTTCGTGAACAGATTAAAAAACAAAAAAATTACCAACTCACTCTAGCCCGCCAAGGCTCAAAAATAGCTAAACAAACTAAACCATTTCACTCAAACAGTGAAATACCCAAAGACGGAGAGTTACCCTGGGAAAATGCTCATATTGACCACACTTGCTTAGATATTAACCTAGTGAGTTCCTTAATTTCTCTAGCAACTTGCAATATTAGTAGTGCTATTGACAGCGAAAAAATGAGCTTAGGTCGCTGTTGGGCAACTTTTCTAGTAGATGGTTATAGTAAAAGAATTTTAGCAGTGTATCTTTCCTTTGAGCCACCCAGTTACCGTAGTTGTTTAATGGTAATTCGGATTTGTGTCAAAAGATTTAGTCGATTACCTCAAACCATAATTACCGATAATGGAAAAGAGTTCCATAGCGTTTATTTTAAACAACTGTTGGCTTATTACAAATGCAATCATAAATACCGCCCATCAGGAGAACCTCGTTATGGAAGCCCCGTGGAAAGAGTGTTTGGCACAACTAACACGTTATGGTTGCATGAATTACAAGGAAATACTCAAATTCTCAAAAACACCAGACAAATAACCAAGTCTGTTAACCCCATCCATCAAGCCGTCTGGACAATTGGTGAGCTTTATCAATCATTAGAAACATGGGCTTATTCGATTTATGATAACCGACTCAATTCAAGTTTGGGACTTTCTCCATTTCAAGCTTATGAAACTGGTATCCAATTAGGAGGGAAAAGAGAAAGTCGTCGTTTGGAATATGACCAAACCTTTTTAATTTTAACCTTACCTTCCCCTCATAGTGGCGATACCCGAATCGTACAGCCCGGAAGGGGAGTGAAGGTAAATCATATTTATTACTGGTGTCATGCTTTCCGTAATCCAGAGGTGGAGAAAACAGCAGTTTCGCTCAAAATTGACCCGTTCAATGTTAGTGTTGCCTATTGCTATGTTAAGGGGCTTTGGCATGAATGTACGTCGAATCATTATCCCTATCTCCAAGGACGCACGGAAAAAGAACTACAAGTTATTAGTACTGATTTACGCCAACGCAAAAAACATAAAGGTCAGGTGATGGTTTTATCTAATACTGAATTGATGGAGCATTTACAAGGGGCTTATCAAGTCGAGGAAAAACTGCTTAAACAACGCTTACAAGCATTAGAAAATAAAACGGTACTTAATTTGATTGAAGGGAAAGAACTTTCTCCAAACAGTCCTCAATTGACTCACTTTCATGAGATAGAAAATAATTCATCAGTCTTGATAAATAACGCTAATAATGAAGAAACTCTTGAATCTTACGGAGAATTTTAACGGATGGAACAACAGCGATTACCTCAAGAATTATTAAAGGCTCCTATATCTGAAAGGGTGACATTTTTTGTGAATTATACAATGGCTCATCCTCATCTAATTCAGACTTTTAATCAGGTGATGCAATCAGTTTATCAAGCACCAGGGATTTCCTTAATTTTCGTAGTAGGAGCAACCGGAGTAGGGAAAACTACCCTATTGCGACGTTTAGAGCAAAAACTAACCGAGAAAGCCTTACCTGAATTAAAGCACAATCAGGGTAAAGTCCCTGTAATTGGTTTAGAAGCTAAAGCTCCAGAATTTAGTCAGTTTGATTGGAAAGATTTTTATATTCGTCTATTAAAAGTACTAAACGAACCTTTAATCGAAAAAAAGATTAATTATGGGCAATCTTGCTCAAAGTGGCGGAGTGCAGTGGAATCGGCTTTAATTCATCGTTCTCCGGATGCTTTTTATATTGATGAAGCCCATCATCTTGCTATGTTACCTAGTGGTCGGAAATTAAAAGATCAACCCGAAACTCTCAAATCTCTAGCCAATCTAACTCAAGTGAAGATTATTCCCACTGGAACTTATGACTTATTACCTTTAATTGATTTAGGAGATCAGTTATGCCGACGTAGTAAAACCATTCATTTTCAACGGTATCATGCTGATAATTCGCAAGAAGCTAAAGCTTTTAAAAGTGTGGTGCAAACTTTTAGTCAATATCTTCCTTTACCTCAACAGCCAGATTTATTATCTAATTGGGAATTTCTTTATGAGAGGAGTTTAGGTTGTGTAGGTATTCTTAAAGATTGGCTTTGTGTAACACTTAATGATGTTTTAGAGAGTGATGGAAATGCTCAGACTATTACTTTATCTGACTTGCAACGTCATGCTTTAGAGGTACGTCAATGTTTGGTAATGCTGAAATCTATCACTATAGGTGAACAACAACTACAAGAGTCATCAGAGGATTTACTCAAACTACGAAAAGACTTGAAATTAATTCCCTCATCTCATGGTACTGCTCAGGAGAAACACAATCAAAGCAAGAAAGAGAAAAAAACTACTCATTCGCCGATTGCACAAACTTCTCCTCGCCGTTATCCCTTAAAAAAGCAGGAGTCAGAAAAGGAGGATAAAGAAACAGATTTTTTTCATTCCTTTTAATTTAGGGAATTTCACAATTCAAAACCTACCTAAAATAAGTCATCTTTATCCTCTACAACCAATAGGTTTAGGAACTCCTAATACTGAGAGTTTAAGTAGCTATTTACAAAGATTAGCACAACAGCATTGCCTTCGCTCTTGGCAACTTTATACTTATGAACTTGTTCCTTTGATTCAACATCAGGAATATTTATTGCATAAAGATACTAAAAAAACTTCTCTTAAACAGATATTTTTAACGAACAAAAAAACTGCATCTAATTTATCAGTTATAAATGGACTTCAATCTATTACTCCAGTCATTGTGACAGCTATAGAGCAATTAACATCTCGTCAAGATTTATACTCTTTAACTTTAATGAGTTGGCTGAAAGTTTTTGATTCAGCAGAGTTGCTTTTGAAACCTTCTTGTGCTTGGTGTCCTTATTGTTATCAAGCCTGGCGAGAGCAAGAGCAAGTTATTTATACTCCTTTGCTCTGGTTAATTGAATATGTTAAATTCTGCCCTCAACATCAGATTTCTCTGGAGAATACCTGTCCTTCTTGCAATCAAAAAATGCTAAATTTTTGTCAACCAGGTTATTGTTCTCATTGTGGAGAATGGTTAGGTCAAACAAAGTATCCCTTGAAGTTGACTACTTATTTTCGCTCGATGGGATGTTTGTCAACCTATCAACGTAACATCTCTTACTTACAAGAGTTAATTGCGATTACACCTTATTTGTCAAAACAACCTCAGATTAAAGATGTCTATTCGTACCTTCATGAACGTTGCGTGCATCTTGATGAACAAGGGTTAAAAGACCTCTCTTTTTCATTCTGGATGAGTTCCCACTTAATCGCTAAACCTCAAAGCTCTGACACTGCTTATAAACCACGTATTTCTTTGCATTTTCTTTCTGAAGTTTTTCGTTGTTTTAATATAACTCCTCGTCAACTTTTCCTTTAATTTTTCTAGATGTTATCTTTTTCATGTTTTTGGAAGGTAAAGTTGGACATCTAGTTTTGGAAGGTAAAGTTGGACAACCTGTCCAAAATCTTCTTCAAGTCACA
>NZ_JBALEJ010000101.1:0-23400 GCF_036917975.1 Nostoc sp. | reverse complement strand
CCATCGGGGCTGAATCCGACGCTAATGACCCAACTGCTATGCCCAGTCAGGGTTTTGATGGCTTTGCCTGTGCTGACATCCCAGAGTTTGATCGTCTTGTCACCACTGCCAGAAGCCAGTGTCTTGCCATCGGGGCTGAATCCGACGCTACTGACCCCACTGCTATGCCCATTCAGGGTTTTGATGGCTTTGCCTGTGCTGACATCCCAGAGTTTGATCGTGTTGTCATAACTGCCAGAAGCCAGTGTCTTGCCATCGGGGCTGAATCCGACGCTACTGACCCCATTGCTATGCCCTTCTAAAGTGTTAATCTCTATAGCGCGGTTTTCTTTCTTTTCGTTGGGCTGTAAGTAAACCGCTTGCTGTAAAGTTGCCACAGTTTGCATTCGGGTATCGTTTCTTTCTAGTGCCAATGGTGTGCGTTTGAGTTTTTCACTTGCCTTTAAACCTGCGATTAAAGCATCTGGATGTTGTCCAGAGGCAAGAAACGCTTCTGAAGAGTTATTAATGGCGTCAATTTCATTAATATCGGCTTGCTTTTTTTGCTCATTTGCCTCTATTGCCGATCGCCATGATAACCCAGCTAACCCAGCTAATACTAATCCTGCGGCGACGGAACCAAAAAGGGCGCGTTTGAGAAAGTTATTGAGTTTCGCTTCACTAATTTTTCTTTGTTCTCGTTCCTTTTCCAGTTCCGCCATCACCTGCTTTAACTTCGGTTCCTGTTGCTGGCGGATAAAGGCGGCGATGTAGTCATGTACCAGTTGATAACGGTCAGCCGGGTTCTCTGGTAGCAAAACCACTAAGCCGGATTGGACAAAAATTTCTAAAATCAAATCTAAATTAGATGGTGACTGTAGAGACGTTACATGCAACGTCTCTACAAGTTTGTTGGTTTCTACACCCAATGTGTGTAAATCGCCTTCCAACTCAGCGCGAGTCTTTAGAGGGCGAGTTCCTTTGTCATCGGTGAGCAAATACAGTAGTATTTCTGCTGTTTGCTGATTCTCTTCACCACAATCATTAACAACTTCATCTAAATAACGTTTAACCAGTTCGTCTTTAGTGCCACCCTGCCGATATTCTGCCAGAGTTGTAATATTCTCAGTTTGCAGTTGCGCCCCCACAACCTGCAACTCAATGGGACGAACTTCACCCAATTCCCCGGCTAAATCCAGCACCAGTTGTTCAACTAAAGCAGGTTCTAAGTGGAAATCACCATTCTCTGTTAAACGCTGAATAATTGACTTGGCATCAACAGGTGAGAAGTTCCCCAACTTGTAAAGCACATTATTACTGAGAATGTCATTGCCAATAATCTTGAGACTGGGCAAATCATTGCACTCTAGCAAGTAATGGATGTAATCTACCCGCAGCGATAAGATAACTTTCACCGAGAGAACATTCAGACACTCTCCCAGAAACTCAAAGAATTGCTTCCTTTGGGCTGGTTCGGTGTAAACAAAGAAAAATTCCTCAAATTGATCAAAAATTAACACCGTTCGCAGGTTGCGCTGTTCGTTTTCGCGTAGTTGAGTAATTAGAAACTTTGTAGAGACGCGATTCATCGCGTCTGCATTAGGGCGTGAAGATGACGAGAGAAGTAAGGAGTGGGTATTTTGAATATCAAAGGTCGAAGTTCCGAGTTCTGAGGCTGAAGTTCCGAGTTCTGAGGCTGAAGTTCCGAGTTCAGAGGTCGAAGTTCCGAGTTCAGAGGTCGAAGTGCCGAGTTCAGAGGTCGAAGTGCCGAGTTCAGAGGTCGAAGTGCCGAGTTCAGAGGTCGAAGTTCCGAGTTCAGAGGTCGAAGTTCCGAGTTCAGAGGTCGAAGTTCCGAGTTCAGAGGTTGAACGTTGAGGTTCTAACTCTCCCCAGTCAGGAGAGACGCGATTCATCGCGTCTCTACAAACTCCCCATTCATCACTCCCTCCCAAAACCCGCCCCAATTCTTCCACCCAGTTGGTGTAAACGCGCATTACCACCGGCAAATAATCTTGAATACCGATCGCTTTATTCTTTAAAGCTGGCACTAGTCCCGCATTCACCAGGGAACTTTTGCCTACACCCGATTGCCCATGAATTACTATTAACTTATAATCAGACCGACCCATGCGTTCAATTAAACGTTCTACATCCAAGAGGCGACCAGATGCAGCAATTTCTGGGGCAATGTTTCCTTGGGGAGAGTTTGAGCGCAATGTCTTGACAAATGCCTGTTTTGTAGCTTCTAACCTACCCGCACCAATAAAAGCCCGCAAGCCAAATTGCTGTTCAATGGAACGCCGTTGCTGTTTAATGTTGTATGCTTTGAGATATTCTTTCTGCTCAAAGTAAAGCTGCTGCAAAAACCTGAGAATATCCAAGTAAAGCCTGACATCTTCTAGGGGATTACCCACATCTCTAGCAGTTTCTAAGCTGAGAGTTGCCTGTTGAAGAAGGGACTGGGGATTGGGGACTAGGGACTGGGGACTGGGAAAACTTGGCGCGACCTGTTGAGTTTGACCTAAATGGTATTGAGAACGACCTAAAATAAACTTATATAAGCTCAAATCTTTTGATTTGAAATCCTTTTCAGGAATATCAGATAAAACCCCTGAAATATTCGCTGATTCTAGATTGGGAATCTCATCAAAAACTTTTAAGGCTTCCTTAACTAACTGATTTGCTTTCACCCAGTTATTTTGAGCCAAAGCCACCGCAGCTAAAAAGCCGTAATCTTTGGCTAATTCCCTTGACTGTTTGTTAGCCTGATGGATTACTAAAGCTTGTTCTGAAAGACTCTGCAACATTTCCCACTTTTGCAAGTCTCGCAAGATATCACCAAATTTAACTAATGAATTGGCGATTAAATCTGGATTTTGGAACTGGTTAATAAAATTAATATACTCTTGAACATAATGCCAAGTCGCTTGCCAATCTGGATGATTGATATCTTGATGCTTAAAAGCTTTGAGATAATAGCAAAAGCCAATCTCACCGAGGATTTTTGCCTGTCGTTCTAAATTATGATTTTGCTGCCAGAGCTTCTCAGCTTTGTGATAATGCTCTAACGCCGAATCTTTTTGATTATTTATTTGTTTAATAAAACCTAATAAAGATTCTAAATTAGCTTGAATTTCTAAATTATAAATATCTGGCTGGTTGAGTAAATATCCTTGCGCTGCTTCTAACTCATTTTCTAATTTAATATATACATCTACGCTAAATTTTAAGTTATTGCTAAACCAGTGATTAGCCGTTTCGATGACAAAATCTACTAATTCCTGTGTTGATATGGCAAAGTCTCTCGTAGTTGCCCAACTTTCTAAATCTGGCGCAAACTGTATTAGTTGTTTGTAGATTTCATCGTCAATCCACAACACTAAGGGAAAAGCAAAATTCTTGCGAAACTCTTCCCGCACCTGATTTGCAGAAGTTAACATCACTGACAAATTCTGCACTGATTCCAAACCCACAACCATCACACAGGCTGGTGTTTCTTCGCCGAATTCTTCCCGAATTACAGTATAAAGAGTCCTGTTAGATTGCTGCACCACCAAGACACGAATTTCAACTTGACAAATTTCCCGCAGTCTGGAGATTAAGCGATCGCGCAAGCTACCATAATTACACCGTGCCAAAATCAGCTTAAACTGTCCCGCAGAGGATTCTATTGCCCAAGCTAATTGTTGCAGAGAGCGTAGATGTAGCCCGTCGTAGACATCGGTGTTTACAGGGTTATCTTCTGATGGTTGCGAGTCTGTCATAAGAGTCTGTCATAAGTTAAAAGGGCGGTTAGAAACCGCTTCTACACAGGCAAAACCCACCTCCGTGGGTTATAAAATCTTGATTTTCTCTTAGCCTACGGAGGTGGGCTTTGTTTGTGTAGCCGCGAATTCCATTCGCCCTGGCTATAAGTTGATTCTTGGATTGTTTTCACTGCAACTCTCTGGCTTCTGCCAATATGGGATTAACATCAAACCAAGACTCGCCACCATCGCGGTATTCAAAGACAAACCGACTGCGGATTAGTTTTTGATATCCGTGGTCATCACTTACTTTTTTCCTTTCCTTGACGTGACGTAACAATTGCCACTCATCATCAGAAATCGGTAACATGATTTCATTGCGACGAGAACGAATAACTTGCTCTAAAGTTTCACGGGTGAGGGGAAGACTCATTTCTTCCATAATCCAGGTATTTAGCAGCCTCAGCACGTCCCGCACATGACCACCGCTCATTTTACATAACCGTTCGAGGCTAGTAGCACTATCAAAAATCTCGGTAATTTTATTTAAACGCTCCTCTGGTGTCAAGTCAGGAAAAGCTCTCGCTAGTACCATCTGCTGCATCAGTGCCATTCCCTGTGTATGAACGCTGCCATCAGTTTTTTGTACAGGTACCATTGGTAACACTTTGGGATCTTCTGGGAAACGCTGGGTTAGCATTCCGTAATCATTGGAAAACTTCAAAGCTAAGGGCATAGTGTAGAGTAGATGACAATTCAGCCTTGTTAAAAACTCACCTTGATCGACAAATAAATATTCTTGCTGCGGACGACCCCAAGGTTTGGCACGATTATCTATGCGGTCAAGATTATCGACAATTACCACCAGACCTTTTTTACCCTGCTGTTTTAGTTTAGCGATCGCAGGTTCCAATAATTCTTGATTAATCGCTTCCAGCAGCTTAGTTTTTTGCGGTGCTAAATACTGATTGAGTTTTTCTCGCAGTGTTGGGTCATTTTTCATCTTCGCGGTGATTTCACCAATGCCCACAGACAGAGAAAGCTTTTCTTTTTCAGAGGTGACACCAAAATCGCCGACGTTGGGAACCTTAACTTTTACTCCCGTCACCTCGGAGTTTAAGACTTTCCAAGCACCTTGCAGCAACTCATTAAATTTGTTAGGTGTCTCCAAAGTAATTTTATCCAGACTTTGACTCACCCGCCGAGCGATCGCTAGCAGCACATCAGCAATATCGACATCGGTCATTTCCAAATCATCACTGGACTCAAAATAGACGACGTGGAAGCCTAACTTTTCCAGTTCTGCCTGTAACCGTAATAGTTCTGTCGATTTTCCACAACCAATATGCCCAGTAAATAAAGTACAAGTGGGTTCATTGGGCTTAAAAAAAGTAATTTTCTGCTTCAGCTTGCCAAGAATATCACCACCCCGTACCGAGGAAAAATCTATATAATACTTGCCATCAGAGCTATTGTTGACAAACAGAGTTCTGCTGGGATCGCTAGCCTGATAAAATTCCCGTAAATCTATGGGCATAACCTGGTAGTGCAATTATCTCGTATTGTCTTAACATATCCTTGTTTAAAAGGATAAAGTTATTTACAGCTTGGCATCTCAATATTTCGGAGAATTTTCGCTTTTGCTGCCTCAAAGGTGAGCAAACAGTATTGTTAGGTAAATTCAATTATTAAACGAGGTAATGAAAAGTTTGGTTTACCACCATGTCCAAGCGATCAAAACTCTTAGTATCTATCGGAGAGTGCTATTCCGGGTTAGGATGATGAACAGCGATGCCTTAATTTAGATATCGATATTGAATTGTTGAAATTTTATGGGCAATAGTCCACCAGATGGCAGTATCAACCTCCTCTGAACTGGCGAGGAAGTCTCCCAGCGCGGGGGAGACTTAGGAGATATATCTCATGCTTACACAAGATATTCATGATTTGCTGGCTGATACTACCGATTTGAACCAGTTGAAATGGGATTTAAATCGCTTGCAACCGGTGGATGTGGGAGACTATATTACACAATTGCCTGAAAAACAACGGGCGATCGCATTCCGTTTACTCAACAAAGCTCAAGCAATTGATGTATTTGAATATCTGCCAACAGAGGTACAGGAAGAACTACTTAATTCTCTGCATGATGTCCAGGTAGTGCAACTTGTAGAAGCCATGAGTCCCGACGAACGGGCAGAATTGTTTGATGAACTACCAGCTGGAGTCATCAAACGGCTATTACAAGAACTGAGTCCAGAAGAAAGGCAAGCAACAGCAACGATTCTCGGCTATCCAGAAGGCACGGCTGGGCGGGTGATGACAACCGAATATGTCCGGTTGCGCCAAGGATTGACTGTCGGTGAAGCCTTGAGTAAGATCCGCCGTCAGGATGAAGACAAGGAGACGATTTACTACGCCTACGTCACGGATGACAACCGGACGCTGGTGAGAGTAGTTTCACTGCGTCAATTGTTGTTTACCTTTCCCGATGTTTTCATCAAAGATATTGCTAGCGATCGCGTCATTAAGGTAACAACTGAAACCCCTCAAGAAGAAGTGGCGCGAATCATGCAGCGCTACGACTTAATCGCTATCCCCGTTGTTGATCGAGAAGACCGATTGGTAGGCATTGTCACCATTGATGATGTCATGGATATTTTGGAAGAAGAAGCCACAGAAGATATCCAAAAACTGGGGGGTGTGAGTGGTGATGAAGCAGCTTTATCCTCTCCCCTGTTAACCATCCGTAACCGCTTGCCTTGGCTGTTGGGCATCATGGCCCTGTATATTGGTGCCGCCAGTGCGATCGCGCCTTTTCAATCTGTAATTGCCGCAGTGCCGGTTTTAGCAGTAATCATGCCGATTTTTTCTAACACTGGTGGTACTGTTGGTATTCAATCATTAACGGTGACAATTCGCGGCTTGGGAGTAGGAGAGGTAACACCCAAAGATACCTTAAAAATTCTCCGCAAGGAACTTCTAGCTGGTTCAGGTACAGCTTTCGCTTTAGCCACAACGATGATCCTGCTTTCCTTAATTTGGGCGCGACCCGAAGAGCGATGGGTAGCTTTAATTGCTGGAATGGTAATGGCAACTAATACAATTGTGGCTGTTACACTCGGCACTTTACTACCAATGGGTTTGAAACGCTTGAAACTAGACCCTGCTTTGGTTAGTGGCCCATTAGTGACTACAATGCTAGATACAATTGGGTTTTTAACGTTTCTCAGCCTAATTTCTTTAGCTTTAAACGTTTTCCATTTACCAACTTAATCGTAAGTTTTCAGATTCCCCCGCTAAAAATAAATTAATAAGCCAGAGGAATGGGTGAATATTTGATACCATCAGCTATTTTTGTGATTGTAAAATTACAGGTTCATGGCAATTAGAACTATAACCCGGTAAAACTTTTACCTCTGGCTGAGTCAACCGGAGCGTTAAAGAAAGTCGGACTTTACCGCTATTATTACGTACTGAACGATGTAATAATCTATCACTAAATAGTACAAATTCACCAGGACGTAATACTACAGGAATAGCTTTTTGGGCGACTTCATCACTGATTTCAAAAAAGTGATTACCACTAAAAGGATCGGTTCCTTTTATCTGGCAATCTTTTAAGTAAATATTAGGTATATACTCAAATCCATTATATTCATTAACTTCTGTCAAAGCTATATAAGCATGGATAGTTTTACCATCTCCTTTCAGCAGTTTAGGATAAGCGTCTTGATGCCAAAAAGGAATTAATTGCTGTGCGGGATAGTTTACCCACAATTCTGATCGCCATAATACTAAATTTTCCCCTAAATGAGCATTAAGCCTTTCTAATAAATTTTTATCTTGACATAATTGCCAAATCACAGGTGAATCTAAATGTCTTTCCATGTAAAAAGATTTAGTAAACACTTGAATCAATATAATGAACAATGACCCAATATCAAATCTGATAAATGATTTAATTACCTGTTTTAATAATATCTTTATTGGTAATTTTCTTAAAACTTCATCAAAAATATATTGGGTAATATCAGCTATTTCATTACTGGTTAAAATGAGAGAGTTTGGCCCCCAAATTTCATCAGCACCATCATAATTAATTTTTTTTGTCTTCTGCTGTTGGTTGCAACCAGCCCATAATAAACTACGTTCCCATAATTGCTCTGATAATTCTTGATTTTGTGCTACTTTCGGTAATAGAATTTCTTGAGTATGACTATCTAAAAATTTTCCACTAACATTTTGATAATCTGGGGAAGTAGCGCAAATAAGGGTGCTATATGCTCCAGCTTCCGAGGAAATACCTAAACCTAAATATTTACTGAGACGATGCCATATAGTAATGTTTGATTGCACAAAGCCTGGATGTATTGCGTTAACAGTGACTTGAGAATTATTTAATCGTTGAGAAAGTTCTCTTGTTAAAAGCAATAAAGAGAGTTTAGAAACGGCATATAATTTGATAAAATTTAACGGTGTTTTTTTAACTAATAAATTCCAGTCAATGCCACTTGGAGATAATGCCAAATCTGACGCTAACATAATAATGCGACTAGGGGCAGATTCTTGCAATTTTTCTAGTAATAAATAAGTGAGCAAAAAATGACCTAAATAGTTAGTCCCCCAAATCAGTTCAAAACCTTCTTTTGTTGTGCCTCTGCGGTTGAATATACCCGCATTGTTGACTAATATATGTAATGGTAAATTTTTGTCATTAAATAGTTTCACACAGTTGCGAACTGAATCTAAAGAAGCTAGATCAAGAGGTAAAAATGTCACATTTTGATTTCCGGTAGTTTGGCGGATATAGTCTATAGCTTTTGCAGCTTTATTTGCCGAACGACAAGCAATAAATACATGATTGCCTAATTTGGCTAAACCTACAGCCGTCATTAAACCTACACCAGAGTTACCACCTGTAACCAGACACACTTGCATAATTTACGATCTCTCAGTATTTATTGGTAAAAATGGGAGCATCACAATTTAAAGGTCTAAAAAAAGACAAATATGCACCAGTACGGGCATTAGTATCAGCTTTACCCAAGTGTCGGCATTTACTTAATTTTTCAGATGTCGTGCATTGAAAGTATAGCTGGGTTCCTTGCAATTTTTGCGATTTATACCCTGAAAAGACGCGCCAAGGGTAGGAGCGTCAGTTTGCCTATCTTTAATCCAAAGCAACTTGTTTGAGATATTTGGAAGTCCCTAATCGTTTACCTGTGTTTCTGGCTGTTCTTTTACAACGTTCCTCGGATGCTACTGCTATATTCCATCATCATGCCAAATCGGGAACCAATGACGCGATCGCCTTCACCAATTCCTCTGGATCTACAGGCTTAGAAATATGCTGTTGAAATCCCGCAGCGATCGCTTGTTGCTGATCCATCTCACCAGCATAAGCAGTTAAAGCGATCGCGGGAATTGTCCCGCCTTCCTCTGGTTCCAGACTTCTGATCTGTCGCATCAGCATATAACCATCCATTTCTGGCATCCCAATATCGCTGACGATCAGATTTGGCTGGGATTGACTCAATGCTGTTAAAGCCTCAATGGCTGAGGCGACAACAGTAACAGTTGCACCATATTGCTCTAGCATAAAGGGCAAAAATTCTCGCATATCTGCGTCATCATCCACTACCAGAATCTCTAAGCCAGATAAGGGCAAAGACTGATTCGCCACCAGTGAAGAGTTATGTTCTAAATCCTTAATTCCTTTGTTTTTATCCTGTAAACATGGAAGCCTGACGGTGAAAGTTGCTCCTTTACCTTCGCCCAGACTTTCTGCTTGCACAGTTCCCCCGTGAAGTTCTACGAGATGACGGACGATCGCTAATCCTAAACCTAAACCGCCAAATTTGCGAGTTGTGGCACCATCTGCTTGACGGAAATAATCAAAGACGAATGGTAAGAACTCAGGTTCAATTCCCTTCCCTGTATCAGTTATACAGATTTGTACCTGTAAGCCAACTTGCTCTAATTTAATTTTTACCTGCCCACCGATGGGAGTAAACTTAATGGCATTAGAAAGAATATTCCAAATGACTTGTTGTAATCGATTGGCATCGCCTAAAACTTCTCCCATACCAGATTCAAAAATTGTCTGAATCTGGATAGATTTAGCCTCCGCCGATAGACGCACTGTCTCCATCGCAGCTTCAATCACTGATACTAAATTAATCCGGTCGAAGTTGAGGTTAAGTTTACCCTGAAGGATGCGGGAGACATCCAGCAAATCTTCAATTAATTGAGTTTGTAACTTGGCATTGCGCTCAATAGTTTCTAGGGCGCGATCGCTGGTTGCTTGATCAAGTTTGCGACTCCGCATTAGTTTTGCCCAACCCAAAATCGGGTTGAGTGGTGTTCTCAATTCATGAGACAGCACAGCTAAAAATTCATCTTTGACGCGATTTGCACTTTCAGCAGCGCTTCTTGCCGTTAGTTCGGCTTCGTAGAGATGGGCGCGAGCGATCGCTTGGGCGCATTGTTGAGCAATAGCCAAGATAAATGCTTGATCTTCTCCACTAAGTTGTTGAGGCTGGGTAAATCCCAAACTTATACCGCCAACTGCCCAACCTTCTACCATCAATGGAATAGAAATCCAGTCATTAAAATCATATTGGGCGTAAATTTCTGCTAAATGTGGGTAATGAGCCATCCGATTTTCTGTTGTTTGTGCCCAAATAGGTTTCCCAGTCCGCACCGCTTCTGTTAAGGGAGAGGGTGAATCGATGGCAAAATTCCGCCAAGTGTCTATCAAATCTTGGTTATAGCCAACCGCACGTACAATTTCCAGTTCAGTTTTACTTTCATTCAACAAAGCAACAAGGGCAGAACTAGCTCCCAATGCAGCCATGCTCTGCTCTACAATCACATCAGATACTTGGGCTGGTGTCAGCGATTCTGAAAGAGCAGCTGTAATTGACTGGAGACGGGCAATACGCTCTAATGCTCTTTCTGCCGTTCTTTGTGCTTGCTGCGCTTCTTGGTAAAGGCGGGCATTATCGATCGCGATCGCCGCTCGATGGGCAATATCTTCCGCTAATGACAAGTCAGTTGTGCTGTAACAACGTTCTGATTCCGCAGTCACAAAAGAAATTGCACCAAAAATTCTCTCACGTGCCATCAGGGGCAACATCATACAAGACTTTAAACCAAGTTCCCGCAGAATCCGCAGATATTCTGGATCTGGGATGGCTGCTGCTAGGGCTGCATCTGAAATTTCAGTTACCATTTCAGCAATTCCTGTACGCAGCACTTTCGGCACACCTCCAGGTTCATCCAATTTTCTTGGATAACGCTGATGAAGTTCCCAACCGAGTTTAACTTTCTCTGGATCTCGGTGAGCAACCGCTACCCGATTAATAAATTGGTTGTCTTGTAGCAGATCAACGCTACACCAATCGGCGAAGTAAGGCACAACCAGATTTGCCACACTTGCTAGCGTATTTTGGTAATCGAGGGAAGAAGCGAGGGTTGCACTGACTTGAGCCAAAAATGCTGCTCGTTGCTGATCGGCCTCTGCTTCCTGTCGGGCGGTTTGCTCTTGAATCAGTTGGATACGTTCGGCTTCAGATTGTTTGCGATCGGTGATATCAAGCACAACACCACTCATGTGTGTGGCTTTACCTGCTTCGTTGAAAAAGGCTTTTCCCCGACAGGCTGCGTAGCGGATACTGCCGTCATCCCAAATAATTCGATATTCTAAATTATGCTCCACACCTTCGTTAATTGCTCGACTCAACGATTGAGCCAGCAATCCGCGATCATCTGGATGCAGACGAGCTAAAATTTCCTTAGAAGTGCCAGCAAAGGTTTCCGGTGTTAACCCAAATAATTGATAAACCTGCTCATCCCAGTCAAAGCGATCGCTGCTAATATCCCAACTCCAAACACCGATTTTGGCAGATTTCAACGCCAAATTTAGTTGTGTTTTGCTGTCTTCTAAACCTTGATAAAGACGAGCATTTTCTAGAGAAATAGCAATTTGAACTGTCAAAATTTCTAATACAGAAAGTTTGTCTTGTGTAAAGGCACTGGAGATGAGATTATTTTCTAAATATAAAATACCAAGTAATTTTGACTGACGGGCGATCGGCAAACAAAGTACAGATTTAGGTTGCTTTTTAATTACATACTCATCCTTGGAAAACAAATTCTGCTCAGTAGCATTCTGCAAAATCACTGTTTCTTGAGTTCGCTGAACATAATTCAGTATTGATTGCGGAATAAGCTGAGAAATTTCACCCTCTAATATAGGTCGAGAAACATTGAGCTTTTCTGCTTGGGTATTAACCTTAGCTTCTACTTCAATCACCAGATTTTGCTCATGTTCAAGCAACAAATAACCGATTTCTGCTCCCGCTTGCTCGATCACAATTTGCATTAATGTCTTCAACAACCGTGAAAAAACAATCTCACTACTGATAGTTTGAGAGGCTTTAACTACTGATAAAAAGTCTAAATGCTCACCTGTGGTGATAAACGTGCCATTAGAGATAAGCTGTTGTTGTGGCAATAGCTGAGGATAGGATTCTTCGAGGTGCTTGACTTTAGCAAATGCCTCCCAGCGCACGTAAGCATTTTTAGCTGCTTCCAAATAAGTTTTGCCAATTAATTCAAATTCTCGCTCCAAGTAGAACTTAGCCGCTAGCTCATTAGCCAAAGCTTCGTATTGCCCAAATCCCTGCTCACCGGCTGAAGCAATTGATTGCTCATACAGGCGCATTGCTGACAAATCTCTACCTTCAATCCGAGCTATTTCAGCAGCTACTAATTGAGACTTGTGTAAAAAGTTGGCAGAGCAGTGGTTAGCCCAATATTGCAATTGTTGCTGATGGGATTCTAAGGTTTGCAAAAACTGTTCTTGCTCTTGATTAGATACTGTTGGATAAAGAGCCGTTAGAGTCAGCGAGTAATATAAAATGTAATCTGTTTCAATTGGTAATGCCAGTGTCGTTACTGGCAAATTAGATAATTCTAAGGCAGATTTCAATGCTTCTGTATATTCTCTATATGTAAAAAAGATAATTAATTTGATAATGTGATAAAAAATAATCCCACTGACAAAACCTGCATCTGTAATTACAAATAAAGCGTGTGATTCATCAAAATTATCATCACTTAGAGTCAGATTGTGACGAGTAAGTCCGCGCAGATTCATCAGGAGCATCTGCTGTAATCTGATTGTCTGATAAACAGCTTCATGTTTCGACTGACGGGCAAATGTAGTGTATTTCTCTAGAGATTTGTATGTATCTCCAATTGGATATCCTAACTGGATAATTTGCCACGAGCCTTGATAGCCGTTGTAGTTTGCCATCGTTATATCACCTGCTTCCACACAACCGATAAATCCCCGCTCTAAAAAGGGAATATCGGTAGCAATATGGTTACACCAAACGTTAATATGACTTCCATGAATGTGTAGAACAACTCCTCTAAGTTTCAAGTCATAAAACTTTTCATTCAATTGAATGGTCATCTCAGAAAATGCGTAACCTGTGGGAATATCATGGAAGATAGAAACCAACAGCATCGCGTACATACTGTAAGCAAAACAGGAATCTTCCGTATTACCAAACTTGAGGGAGTAGTTAACAGCTTGAAGTACGACTAAGGGAAAGAGATCGGGTCTAGCTAAATAAGTAGGTGGCCCCAAAGTGGTCAACAAACTAATCAGTGTCTTAATATTTGGATCTTGGATTACCGGAGCATTAATTAAATCAGAGATTTGTCTATTACCTAAATTTATCAATACCTGGTTTTTTTGAATCGCTATCGCACCTTCCATTTCCTCATTTGTATCAGGGAATCTCACCCCACAAAGTTTTAAAGCTTCTAATCCTAATGCCAGTGCTTCTTCATATCTACCTGCAACTTGATAGAGTCTGATTTGCAGCATATAAATATTAGATTTATCTACATGAGATTTTGCTTTCAGCAATAATAAATTAAATAATTCTTCTGCTTGTTCTAAATTTCCGGTTAAGAATTCACACTCAGCCTGTTCTCTAAACAAAGTAAATGTTTGTTCGTATTGTTCAAACCATTCATTCTCAGCCAAAAGATTCATAGCAACGCTAAAAAATCTTTTTGCAGGAGTATAGGCTGTAGAAGCTTTTGCCTTTTTACCAGCGATTAAATTCAATCGCACCAATTCATTTTTTTCTGTTTGTTCAATAATTAGATCCACCGCGAGATTGAGTTGATTGACTAGATCAAAAATTTGCTCATTCACTTGTTCAGCATTCGCATTTCTCAGCAAAAGCCACCCAATTTTCAGGTGAACAGCTGACTTTGATTCATCGGCAATTAAGGCATAAGCAGCTTGTTGAACTCTGTCATGGTAGAAACGATAGTTTTTATGAACACTTTCATCTGACTCAATGGAAATAATTAATCCTCTTAAAATTGCTTCAACAAGTGCATTTGCCGTTTCTTCAATAGACTGTTCCCCAACAAGTGCCAAAACTTCTAAATCAAAACGATTCCCGATACAGGAGGCTAATTTAAGTACCTGTTGAGTTGCAATTGGCAGTTTTTGCATCCGCCCAATCATCAAAGTGACAATATTATCTGTAATACCTTGGGCTTCAATCTCAGCTAGATTCCATTGCCACCTCCCTTTTACCCCCCTCTGTCCCCCCTTACCAAGGGGGGTGGGGGATTGAGTGGGGTCAAAATTCAGTAGATTCTCTTGATGCAATGTTTTTAGGAACTCATTGACAAAAAAAGGATTCCCGTCAGTTTTTTGGATAATCAATTGAGCCAGAGGTTCTACTTGCTCTGCTGAACTATGCAAGGTATCAGCAATTAACTGATTGACATAGACAAGATTTAACGGTGTCAGCAGAATTTCGGTTGTTCTTGCCCCATACTGCCGAACCTTATCTATCATCAAATTAAATGGATGTACAACATCTACTTCGTTATCTCGATACGCCAAAATGAAGCAGAGATACTGGATACTAGAACCAGTAATAATAGTTTCAATTAAATTCAAAGTAGCGGTGTCTGCCCACTGCATATCATCTAAAAAAACAGTGAGTGGATGTTCTTTTTTAGCAAAGACGCTGATAAAGTTCTGAAACACCAAATTGAATCTATTTTGAGATTCAGCAGGCCCTAACTCTGGGATATAAGACTGTTCGCCAACAATTAGTTCAACTTCTGGAATTACATCTATGATTAGCCTACCATTGTTCCCTAAAGCTACTTTTATTTCCTGTTTCCAGGTAGAAAGTTGCTCTTCCGGTTCAGTTAAAATTTGTCGAGCAAGTGTTTTAAAAGCTTGCACAATGGTGGAATAAGGAATGTCTCGTTTGTACTGATCAAACTTGCCAGAGATAAAAAGCCCACGTTCTCTAACAATGGGTTTGTGAATCTCCTTCACCAGAGAAGATTTACCAACCCCAGCATAACCCGAAACTAACACGAGTTCTGGTTTTCCTTGGCTCACAACTCGCTCAAATGCTTGCAGAAGCTTGGTTATCTCTGGTTTTCGCCCATACAATTTTTGGGGAATTTGAAAGCGTTCTGAGATATCTTGCTGACCCAAAACAAAGGATTGAATTTCTCCGGTTGTCTCTAATTGCTTCAAACACTTTTCTAGATCAAATTGCAAACCTAAAGCGCTCTGATATCTCTGTTCTGCAACCTTCGACAGCAATTTCATGGTAATCTCACAGAGCATTTGAGGAATATCAGAGTTCAGTTTTTTCGGATCTAACGGAGATTTAGCAATATGACAATGCACCCACTCCAAGGGGTCTTTACCTTGAAATGGTAGCTGACCTGTGAGCATTTCATAAAAGGTGACTCCCAGTGAATACAAATCGCTGCGATGGTCAATCCCTCGATTCATTCGCCCAGTTTGCTCAGGTGATAAATAAGGTAAACTGCCTTCAATGCGACTGGAACTGCTAACTATTTGCTGCTGGTAGGGAATGAAAGCAGCAATTCCAAAATCGGCAATTTTTACCTGATTAGTTTCGAGGTTAATTAAAATATTTTGCGGCTTAATATCCTTGTGGACAATGTTACAAGTGTGGATTTGTGCGAGTTTACTGGTGATTTCAATGGCAATCTTCAGAAACGGCACAGGTTGTTGAAATTGGTCTAGAAATTGGTCGAGCGATCGCGCCTGAAAATCCTCCATAATTAAATAAGGGATTCCCTGGTGCATCTCTAAGGCGTAGGCTTTGACTACGGCGGTGGTATTTAAGCTTTGTGCGATCGCATACTCATGTTTAAGTTGTTCAATATTATTGGGTGTACACTGTTCTGGACGTAGCCCTTTGATAATTACTGGACACTGGTCTTCAACCTTAATTCCACGGTATATGACTGCTTTTACCCCTGCTTTTAACAAAGTCGCAATTTTAAATCCGGGTAATGCAATCATCATGCCAAATACTCCAGCCGTGTTTCTTCAGGGATAATCCGAGCCTAATTGTATTTTAGATACATTTCCTGGGGCAGATGAAATTTAGTTGAAGAAGAATTCAGAAGTCAGAATTCAGGAGTCAGAATCACTTTCGCCCTTGGATTCAGACCCCAACCAATTGTAGACACCGTGCAGACGATAGCGCCGGCGGCAAGCGAGTCCGCGAGCGTCTGGGGTTTTAAACCCGTTTATTCATCTACCAGTCGCACAGAAAACATTGCTGAATTCTGACTCCTGACTCCTGAATTCTGTTCGATAATATCAGTTGCGGATAATCACTTCTGCTGACTCTACAGACAAAAATAAGCTACAATTCAAGCAGAGTAAGCATTTCCCGCTCAGAAACTCCCCATGTTTGATCGCCTGCAAACCCAAATTTATCAATTAGAACAATTCGCCAACAGCCTCGTTTCTAACCAACTGACACACCTTAGCGTGGTGAGTATTGGTATCATCTTTGCGGCTGGCTTGCTCACCAGTCTCACACCCTGTATGCTTTCCATGCTGCCAATTACCATTGGTTACATCGGCGGTTATGAAGCCAAAAGCCGCTTGCAAGCCGCGGCCCAATCAACTTGGTTTGCTCTAGGTTTAGCAACTACATTGGCAGGGATGGGTGTCATAGCAGCTTTTGTGGGAAAAGTCTACGGTCAAGTGGGAATTGGTTTGCCGATTATCGTCAGCATTATCGCTATTCTCATGGGGCTGAACTTATTAGAAGCACTGCCTATACAATTTCCATCCTTGAATGAAACGAATTGGATTTCGCCAGATTTGCCAACAGGATTGCGTTCCTATTTGCTGGGACTGACTTTTGGCTTAGTGGCATCCCCTTGTAGCACGCCTGTTTTAGCCAGTTTACTAGGTTGGATTGCCAATACACAAGACTTAATTTTAGGTGCTGTTTTGCTACTTTCTTACACAGCAGGTTATGTAGCACCGTTAATTTTGGCGGGTACTTTTACAGCTTCAATTAAAAAATTACTAGAATTGCGTCGCTGGTCTGGTTGGATTAACCCAGTTAGCGGGGCACTATTGGTAGGATTTGGTGTATTTTCCTTAATTTCTCGAATTCCCCTCGGCAGTCTTTAATATCAAGGGGTCGCGCCAGGATTAAGAGACTTCGGCGCAGCAAGTCTTTTAGGAATGGCGCTCCGGGACTGGGGACTGGGGACTGGGAAGAGTTTTCTTCTCATGCGAACGCTGCGCGAACAAAACATGGGTAGTGGTCTGAATCCCCGAACAATTTTCCCAGTCCCCAGTCCCTAATCCCCAGTCCCTTTTTCAATACCTGTATTAGCTTTTACACATAATGACTTTAGAAGATTCAGCTGCAAAAGAATTAAAATGGTGGGCGATACCTGGGCAGTTCTTACGGCAAGAGCTTTTGCCTGTATTGACTAACTTACGATTAGCGATCGCACTACTGCTATTGATTGCAATCTTTAGCTCTACCGGTACTGTCATTGAACAAGGTCAGTCACCCGCATTTTACCAAGCCAATTACCCGGAACATCCAGCTTTATTTGGTTTCTTAACTTGGAAGGTAATTCAAGTAGTTGGATTAGACCATGTATATCGTACCTGGTGGTTTCTGTCATTACTCATCTTATTTGGCACTAGCTTAACTGCTTGTTCATTTACCCGGCAGTTACCAGCCTTAAAAGCTGCCCAGCGCTGGAAATATTACGAAGAACCACGACAATTTCAAAAATTAGCTTTAAGTACAGAATTAGATACTGGTTCGCTAGATTCTCTCAGTCAAATATTACAGAAACACCGCTATAAAATTTTTCAAGATCAAGAGAAAGAAAATCTCCTTTACGCCCGCAAGGGAATAGTCGGACGCATCGGGCCAATTATTGTTCATATTGGCATCGTCGCTATTTTACTAGGGGGAATTTGGGGGGCGATGACTGGATTTCTCGCTCAGGAAATGGTTGCTAGTGGCGATACATTTCAAGTGACAAATATTGTCGATGCTGGCCCAATAGCTGCAAAAATCCCGAAAGATTGGTCTGTGCGAGTCAATCGTTTTTGGATTGATTACACTCCATCTGGCGGCATCGATCAATTTTATTCTGATCTGTCTGTCTTGAATAATCAGGGAAAGGAAATTGACCACAAGAAGATTTTTGTCAACGAACCTCTGCGCTATCATGGCATAACTTTTTATCAAACTGATTGGGGAATTGCAGGTGTTCGCGTCCAATTTAACAATAGCCCCGTTTTTCAGCTACCGATGGCGCAATTGAACACCAACGGTAACGGTCGCATTTGGGGAACCTGGGTTCCTACTAAACCAGATTTGAGTCAGGGTGTCTCCCTGTTGGCGAAAGACTTGCAAGGGATGGTATTAATTTATGATGCCACTGGCAAACTCGTTGATACAGTCCGCGCTGGAATGTACACCGAAGTAAATGGCGTAAAGCTGAAAATTTTGGATGTCATTGGTAGCACTGGCTTACAAATTAAAGCCGATCCAGGCATTCCAATTGTTTACTCAGGGTTTGGTTTGCTGATGCTGGGTGTGGTGATGAGTTACTTTTCTCACTCGCAAATCTGGGCATTGCAAAAAGGCGATCGCTTATATATTGGTGGCAAAACTAATCGCGCCCAAGTTGCTTTTGAACAAGAGGTTTTAGATATTTTAGATCGGCTGAGTTCACAGCCAAAAGGTGAGGAGAAAGAGGCAGCGATTGAAGTTTAAACGCTCCAGGGGCGCATTCGCATTAGCGAAGCGGTAGCGACGTTAGGAGCGTCAGCGTCTCGCAGAGAAGGAAATCGCAGAGTAACGCGGAGGATGACTTTGCGTACCTACCCTGCGGGAAGGCGTTCACGTAGCATCTCCAAGAGTTGCGCCTATGCCTTAACCTCTGCGCTCCTGGAGCGTTTCAAAGTTATTTACAATTAATTAGAAAATTACCATTGGAACAAAAGATTTCTATATCTGCTCAATTTAAATTTAAAGGACGCGTTTACCTTCCAACCCTAATCGCTATCTTGTTAAATATCACTTCTTGCACTGCCAATAATCGAAACATCAAACATATTTCTCTCGTTGGTGCTGGGGCAAGTTTTCCTGCACCTTTGTATGAGCGCTGGCTTGCAGATTATAATCAGCAACATCCTGATGTACAAATTAACTATCAAGCTATAGGTAGTAGTGCTGGAGTGCAACAACTCATCGAAGGTACTGTGGACTTTGCAGCTAGTGATGTGGGAATTACAAATGAACAAGCAGCCAAGATAAAACGGGGAGTAATTGCTTTACCTCTAACAGCCGGTTCTATTGTGTTAGCTTATAACCTCAAACCAGTTGCACAGCAGTCGCCTCAAGTCAATGTGCCAACTGCTCTCAGGCTACCACGCCAAGTTTACGTCGATATCTTTCTCGGAAAAGTTACAAATTGGAATCATCCTAGAATAGCCGCAGCTAATCCAGGAGTAAGTTTACCCGATTTACCGATTCAGGTTGTACACCGAACTGATGGTAGTGGGACTACAAGCGTGTTAACGCAACACCTAAGCGCCATAAGTCCCGAATGGAAAAGCAAAGTTGGGGCTGGTAAATCTGTAGCATGGCGAGTAGGAATTGGTGGCAAGGGTAATGAAGGTGTTACCGCCCTAATTCAACAAATACCCGGAGCTATTGGCTATGTAGAGTATATTTACGCCAAAGAAAATAAACTTCCTGTAGCTGCTTTAGAAAATAAATCTGGTAATTATATTGCGCCGACACCAAAATCTGTAGCTCAAACTTTAGAAGCAGTGAAATTACCCGCCGATAACTTAATTGCTTTTATCACCGATCCTACCGATGCCCAATCTTATCCCATCGTTACTTACAGCTGGCTTTTAACTTATCAGCAATATCCAAACCGAGTCAAAGCTCAAGCTCTGAAAAACTTTGTTGATTGGGCGGTGATTGACGGGCAAAAATCCAGTTTGGAACTTGGGTATATTCCTTTGTCTAAAAAAGTTGTGGTTCAAGTACAATCTGCCATCAATAAAATTGCCGAATAAAGCCATCAGCGCTCATCATTGATGATATTTACTTTTGGTGACGCACTTCAACCACAGTATGCACATTACCACGAGGCGTAAAATCTGCTTTCACCGTAACTTCCAACGGATCGCAAGCAGCCACAAAATCATCTAAAATTTGATTGGCAGATTCTTCGTGGGAAATGTAGCGATCGCGATAACTGTTAATGTAAAGCTTAAGCGCCTTCAATTCCACTACCCGTTCATCAGGCACATAAGTAACGTAAATTGTCGCAAAGTCAGGATAACCGGAAAACGGACATTTACAAGTAAATTCCGGCAAAGTGATGCTAATGTCATATCGCCTCCCCACACGCGGATTCGGAAAGGTAATTAGTTTACCTTCTGCAATGTCGCGTTCGCCATACTTAATTTCTTGGCTTGCCTCGGATAGACTATCAGATAATTTATCAGTTGTCATTTGTTAATTTTTAGTTGTAATTTGTAATTTTTCATTTACTCCCCTGCCCCCTGCCCCCTGCCCCCTGCCTCTCTCCCTCTCTCCCTCTCTCCCTCTCAATACTCTTCCTTCTCCCAATCTGGACAACTCTCATCTTCACAACCGTGGGGATGCATACCACAAACTAACAAATTACCACCATATACTTGCCCGTGGTAATGACTACAACCGATGCAGGCAGGATTTTTGTCGGCTGTGGGTTCAACTAAATAAGGAAAACCCGGATCTGCATCTGCAACAATGTCTTCCAATTCCCAGTAAGCTTCCATCATTGGTTCAGCAAAATCCTGTAAATACTGATCGACTTCAGTAACAATGTTATTGTGTACTTGCTCGGTGACTTCTTCCGTTAGCTCAAAAAATGCGTCTACCACTTCACTCATTCCCAGGAAGAAACGCTCTACTTCTTCAGCCACTATTTCAACGATTTCTGCTAAATCTTTTTGCCACTGTTCCATAAACTTGACACCTTTGCAGGCTATAAACAGGACGCTTTGTGTTATCTGGCTTGAAGCACTAAAATACACACTAGTACCGCAAGGCGGAATTCAAAATTCAAAATTCAAAATGAATACAGCGTAAGGTTTTCAGGGGTTTAGAATGGTATATCTTTTTACGCCGTGCTGTACTAGGCAATGTATCTTATCAAGTTTCTATCACAAGTGTCATGTCAAAATGCCACTTATTAATGATATTCCGAGGAAAGAATGCTATTGGTCGCGTTGCAATCGTTTTAACTCGTCTTGTAGATTTAGTACTTCTTGGCGTAATTTATCTACATTCTCATCATTTGATACCTCTTTCACCGTTGGTTCTTCATCTTCCTCTAAAATTTCAATGCGACGAGGCTCAGAAGGGGGTGTTTTCTCAGAGGTTTCGGCAGATGGTTGAGCCTGTTGGGCTTGCTTCATCATCTCTTCAACGAAGCGGCGGGCTTCTTCTGTGTTCATTTCGCCCTTTGCAACCATTTCATCTGCCAGTTTTTGGACTTGCGATCGCACTTGGGCTAATTTTCCCCCTGCTTTCTCACCTGCGTAAGAAGCTAATCCAACACCGAGGTAAAAAGCTTTTTGAACAATATCTCCAAAACCAGGCATTGTTGCTGAAGGCTCCTAAAAATAGGGCGACCCGGAGACTACGCCTACCACAAGCCTCCCGTGTTGCTGCTACCTTCCGGTTCTGACAAGATTTGGGTGTTGTGATCGCATAGATCCAGGTCTTTTAAAAGCATAACATGAAAAGTCAGTAAGTGTGTGTTATTCCATAACAATTCGCCATTCATAAAGCTGATAGTTGACGCAACCGTGTTGCACCAAAGGATCGTCAGCCACAATCGCTTCTGCTTCCTGCTTTGAAGCTGCCTCAAACAGCAACATGCCGCCTCTTTGCTCCGCCCAATAACCTGTTCGCGCTTTGTGTCCTTTAGCAATTAAGTCCTGAATGTAGGCTTTGTGAGCAGGTACATATTGGTCAAAGGTAGGTTTATCAACTTTTCCTTCTTCAATTTTTACAAACCACGGCATTAGCTTCTTAACTCCAGTTACAAAGGACTTCCTGCTTTAGTTATGACTGTTTTTGAGGATCAAAAATCTGGGCACTCTGCCTCAACTACGTTTGGGTGGCAGTTTTAGTCACTAGACATCTCCAGAAATTAAATATGTGTTATCCAGAATCCTTGTAGAGACGTAGCACTGCTACGTCTCTACATTCATTTTCACCAGATGTCTACTGGGGATTCCGTACAATACATGGGAAAATTCTAGAAGATCCGTGATCGCACTAACGATTTCCATGAAAAATCTAGCTCTATCTGCCGTAGCCCTCACCACCGTATCTGGATTAGCTTTCGGGAAAATGCAAACCGCCTCTGCTTTAAATTGGAACTGGAATTATTCTGGTACTGGCATAGCAGCAAACGGTACTCTTATCACTAATGACACCCCTAACGATTTGGGTTTTTACCTGATCTCTGGAATTACTGGTACACGAAATGGTGAAACAATTACTGGTCTGCAACCCGCCGGAACTCCAATACCAGGAAACGAACCTTTTAATGTTGATAATTTAATTAGTCTTAATACTCAGCAGTTAACAGGTGATGGTTTTGGGTATTCCACTTCGGGAGGAAACTATTCTAATCCATTTTTCGCGAGTTTTTTGCCGACACCAGGTTATTTAGAGGTTTTTTCTGCGCCGCCAATCATACCAGGTTTTGAAAATTTGGGATTGGAAGATAGTCAGTTACCCATTAGTTTTTCTGCGAGCATCATCACCATCCCTGAACCCACTTCTATTTTTAGCTTACTCATCCTTGGCACTCTGGGCGCACCTTCAATACTCAAACGTCATAAGCTATCCAAATTAACTCAGAAGAAGCTCGAAAAAGTTTCCTAAAACCATCAATAACAATTCAAAACTGTACTCTTACAGGGAAGCAAGTTACGCGTAGCGTCTTGTAGATAAGAGAGTTTCAGATGGGAGTTTAAAGCCCGATTGTAGCTTGCTTTTTGTAGGGTAACTTTAGCTAAGTGCAGTTTTGCGTAAAAGCGTAGCGTTTTTAATGCAACCCAACGCATTAACAATGCAACCCGACGCATTAACAATGTAACCCAACGCATTAACAATGCAACCCAACGCATTAACAATGCAACCCGACGCATTAACAATGTAACCCAACGCATTAACAATGCAACCCAACGCATTAACAATGCAACCCG
>NZ_JBALEJ010000100.1:0-156347 GCF_036917975.1 Nostoc sp. | reverse complement strand
AAACGAGAAAGAACCTCAAGTGGGTGTTAGCCAACAGGTGAGTTAGTTATCAAGGTCAGTTATTTTTTTAAATAAAAAAACCCCAGTTGGTGTTAGCCTACAGGTGAGTGAGTTATCAGGGTGCATCTACCAATAACCTTTTCTAGGGGCAGCTAGTATCTTCCGGAGAAAATGAACTAAATTAGGATTGATGGTGATGTCTAGGATCAGCTACACTTACGAAACGAGAAAGAACCTCAAGTGGGTGTTAGCCAACAGGTGAGTTAGTTATCAAGGTCAGTTATTTTTTTAAATAAAAAAACCCCAGTTGGTGTTAACCTACGGGGGAGTGAGTTATCAGGGTGCATCTACCAATAATCTTTTCTAAAGTAAATGGGTCGCTACCGGATAAATTAGCAGAGGTTGAAGTTTTTACTATTTGGCGGTCAGAGAAAACCTCAGAGGGGTTAGTTATCAGGACAGAACCTACCAATTAAATATCAGTGCGCTACTTGACAAAATGGGTGTGTCAGGGTTAACGAATAGCACTCAATCTTCAGAAAAAAACCCCCAGTGGGCGTTAGCCAACCAGGGGAGCTAGTTATCAGGGTGCATCTACCACTTAAATGTTCTAGGTTTAACTGCCATACTCCGGATAAATTTATTAGAAAATTGATTGTTGTCGTGTGTCAAAAAAAACAACAGTGAATATTAACTGAGTTAGGGGAGTTAAAGATCAAGGGACATCCATCTACTAATCAAGTATTCTAGGATTAAGCACTATTTTCTGGTAGAGAATATCTGCGTCAGAAGTTGCTGTTGTTTGCCAAAATAAAAAAACCCCCAGTGGGTGTTAGCCAACTAGGGGAGTTGAAGATCAAGGTGCATCTACCAATTAAGTGTTCTAGACCCAAGTAATCCGATCCGGATAAAGTTGTCAGGGCAGAAAAATCAAAATGGCACTGAATTAGAAACATTCAGGGGTAGGATGCATCTAAGTTATTAGAGGGAGCGAAAAATCGACTTGAAACTTTCGCGTTTCAAACCAGATTTAGGAGGCAAGCAGGAGAAGTTGTGACCCAGGAATTCCATATTTCCGTAACCCCGGTAGGGCAAAATGACTACTTGGTGCGGACGGAACAAGTCGCGCCTGGGGTACCATTGGCAGAAGAATTGGTGACTTGGCCTATAGCTGATTGGTTGATGGCTGCTGGGCATTTGATGAATGACCCGTTGAAGTCGGTTTTACAAGGAGATCCATTCACTTCTGGCGGGCATGAAAGCGATATCGCCAGAAACTCTGTTAATTTGGTGGCATTGGGTCAACAATTCTATAATGCCTTATTTCAAGGTACTCTCAGAGATAGTTGGATTACTGCCCAAGGTATTGCCCAGAACCACCAACAAGTACTACGCTTACGTTTGGGACTAAAAGACACTAGGTTAGCTCGTTTGCCTTGGGAAGTGATGCACGCAGGCGATCGCCCTCTGGCTACTGGGTCTTATGTGGCTTTTTCTCGCTTCCAAAGTGGAATTTCGGGGGCTTCTCCTTTGCGATCCCTGCGGGGGGCTACGCCTACGCAAAATATGCCCACACCACTAGAACAAGGTGGTGTCAAAGTATTGATGGTAATTGCTTCTCCTTCAGATCAAGTCCGTCTTGATTTACAAAAACAGGAAGCGATTAAATTACAGGCGGAACTTCAGCGCCAAACATCACGGCTGGCTGAAGGTAACAATCGTTTGCCAGAAATTGAACTTACTGTATTAGACCAACCAGGACGGGAAGAACTGACACAAGCCCTAGAACAAGGCAGATACCACGTTCTACACTACTCTGGTCATAGTAACTTAGGCTCCAATGGTGGAGAAATTTATCTTGTTAGTCGCAGAACTGGCTTAACGGAAATCTTGACTGGGGACGATTTGGCAGGTTTGCTCGTCAACAATAACATTCAAATGGCAGTGTTTAATTCCTGCTTAGGAGCATACACCCCTGCGTCCAATCCTTCTGGAGATACTGGCGAACGTAACCTAGCAGAAAGTCTGGTGAAGCGGGGAATTAGAAGCGTTTTGGCCATGTCAGAACGAATTCCTGATGAAGTGGCGTTGACACTTACGCAATTGTTTTACCGCAACTTGAGTCAGGGATATCCAGTAGATTTGTGCGTCAGTCGGGTGCGCCAAGGATTAATTTCTGCTTATGGTTCTCACCAGATGTACTGGGCATTACCGATTTTATATCTCCAGCCAGAATTTGACGGTTTTCTGAGTCAGGAAACTGAGTTATCCGCAAGTACGGAGTCGCTGAATCAGTATAGTTCGCCTTTAGGGGCAACTTCGATGATGTACTCTGCTATGGCTGATGATAGCGAGATACCTTTAGGAATGGAAGACATGATTCCTTCTGGTTTGACACGTGACTCTTCTGGGTTGGACTGGCTGGGTGAAGATACTTGGGGCGATTTGGTTGATGAAATTGAGTATGATGACCCAAGTTATGAAGAAGATTCTGCGATCGTTTCGGATTTGTTTCGTCAGCTAGATAACCAAAAAGCTGCAATTGAACCGGATCAACAATTTCGTGAAAATAGTCTTCACCAAAACCAGATTTCAGAGGAAACGACTTCTTTGCAAGAGGAAGCAGATTTGTGGGGAGAAGTTCCACCACCGCCACCTGCAACTCCTGGGAACCTGGAAGGAAATTGGCAAAATTCTAATTTTTCGCCGCAACCACTTGCACCAAGAAATCGTACCCGTCGCCGCAGGCTGTGGCCGATTGTGGGTGTTGTGGGAATCAGTGCGTTAGCAGCTGCGATCGGTTTCAATTGGTGGTGGCAAAATCGACCCCAAGCAACCCTGCCTAATATACCAGCAATTCCTACCCAGTCTTTACCTGATTCTCGACCGATTCAAAAGCCACAAAATATCGATTTAGAAACAGCAGCCACGGGAATTGTCACTGCTACTGCTACGGAAAAATTGAGCCAGGGTGACTTGCAAGGTGGGTTGTTGGCTGTAGAAGAACTACTCAATCGGGGCGCACTGGTTGCGGCTGAAACTGCCCTGAAATTAATTCCCAGTAAACAAGCTGACGATCCATCTGTAAACTTTTACAAGGGACGATTGGCGTGGCAGTCTATCCAAACTGGAGACAATAATTATAGTATTGATGATGCCCGTCGTTACTGGGAAACTGCTGCCAAAGCTAAACCCGAATCGCTTTTGTATAATAACGCTTTGGGATTTGCCTACTACACAGAAGGCAATCTAAATCGAGCCAATGATTCTTGGTTCAAGGCTTTGAATTTGGCTCTCAAAGAACAGAACACAAACTCGACATCCACAAAGACGTTAGTGCCTCAAGACGCTTTAACTTCTTATGCTGGTTTAGCTTTGGGATTGTATAAATCTGCACTTAGTCAATCTAGTGGTAAGCAGACACAGTATCTCAATGAAGCGATGAAGTTGCGGCAAATGGTTCTCAAGTCCGATGGAGAAAATTTCCAGGTAGATAAATTAGCTAAAAATTGGTTGTGGACGGAGAAGGCGATTGAAGATTGGCGATCGCTCCTTCAAGAAAAAGGTGAAGTAAATTGACATAATTCCCCGAATGTGCATAGCTAAATTCGGGAATTCTGGACTAGTCCTAACATTCTCTTAACCCTTCTTAAATTTCTCTCGGCGATACCAGCGACGAATTCGCTCAGGTGAAATGCCGAGTAAATAAGCAGTAATTACTAATTGATTAAGTAGCGTCGTTTTCAATACTCCCTTTTGCAACCATCTACGGGCTGAGGTGACAACTGGTGTAGGAATAATTACAATGCGTCCGATACCTTTTAAACGACGCATAAGTTCAAAGTCTTCCATGATAGGCAATTCGGGAAAACAGCCTATTTGCTGAAATACTTCCTTTGTTAAAAAAATTGCTTGGTCGCCATAGGGCATTTGGTAAAAATGCGATCGCACATTTACCCCCCACTCTACCCATCGTAAACTGAAAAGTGACGCATCAATCCGCAATTTAAAAGCACCAGCCACAGTCCCCGGCTGTTGTAGTGCTGTGCGAATCATGTCATCAAACCCCGTTGGCAAACGAGTATCTGCATGGAGAAATAACAGAATTTCACCGCTAGCTGCGACAGCACCCACGTTCATTTGCACAGCACGACCGGGAAAGGATGAGATAACTTTTACACCTAAAGACTGGGCTATTTCTACTGTGTTATCTTTTGAGCCACCATCTACTACTATGATTTCTATATTTGTACTAGGTTGGGTGGTTGTAATTGCTTCTTTGATATTGACCGCTTCATTAATAGCCGGAATAATAATAGAAAGTCTGTAACTTACAATATTCTGATTCATAATTTCTCAAAGGACTAAGGTGCATCAATAATTAAGATACCTGTTCTAAATTTTGTGGCATAATCCACAATAAATCTAATTGGTAATTCTATGATTATCGATCCTCAACAAGTCCCTACAGAAAGAAACACGAATTATCCTGAAGAGTTCAAAGCATTAGTTGCAGGAAGAATACGACAACGGTTAGGAAACTTTGCCGGATTGAAAAACTTTGGAGTAAATTTAGTGAAGTTAGAGCCTGGAAGTTATTCGGCTCTAAGACACTGGCATTCTCATCAAGATGAGTTAATCTATGTTTTGGAAGGTGAACTGACATTAATTACAGATGCAGGTGCAGAAATTCTCACGCCAGGAATAGCAGCAGGATTTCCCGCAGGTGAGGCAAATGGACATCATTTAGTAAATCGCTCATCCTCTGTTGCAATTTATCTGGAGATAGGAGATCGTACTCCCAATGACCAAGTTACTTTCCCCGATATAAAAAATTTCCTAACAGCAGCCAGCCCTGATGGCAAGTCTAGAAAATTTATTCATCATGATGGTACACCCTATTAGACATCTCCAGAAATTAAATGTTCGTTATCCAGAACCCTTGTAGAGACGTAGCAATGCTACGTCTCTACATTCTTTTTCGGAGATGTCTATTGATTCAGAATCAATTAGGGGATTCAAATTTCAGGAGGGTTAGGGAGAATAAAACCTTAACCCAAGTGTATTTGCAGATAATTAACTGCGGTTATCTATCTGAGCGCGTTGCAAACTTCCAGAGAAGTCAACATAGACACTTTTCCATTCTGTGAAAACATCCAAAGCAGTAGTTCCAGCTTCGCGGTGTCCGTTACCGGTTTGTTTCACACCACCAAAGGGCAAGTGTACCTCTGCGCCAATAGTGGGGCCGTTAATATAGGTGATACCTGCTTCGATGTCGCGCATGGCAGTAAAAGCCCGATTGATATCGCGGGTGTAAACTGAAGAAGAAAGACCATAATTGCTATCGTTGAGAATTGCGATCGCATCCTCAAAGGAACTAACCTCAATCAATACCACCACTGGCCCAAATATCTCTTCACGAGCAACTCGCATATCAGGAGTTACATCATCCAAAATAGTTGGTTGAAAGAAGTAACCGTTTTTCAATGAGCCTTCACTAGCAATTTCTCCACCAATTAAAACCTTTGCCCCTTCCTCACGAGCGATATCTAAATATTTGCTCACCTGTTGGAGTTGCTTTTCATTGACTATTGGGCCAATATCTGTATTCGGATCAGTGCCAGCACCCAAGCGTAATTTACTGGTACGCTCATAAAGCATCGCGGTAAATTTTTCCTTGATATCACGATGCAAAATCAGCCGACTGGTAGCTGTACAGCGTTGCCCTGTTGTCCCAAATGCTCCCCACACTGCCCCATCGAGAGCAAGTTCTAAATCGGCATCTTCCATCACCACTTGAGCGTTTTTACCACCCATTTCTAAACAGACACGCTTGTGAGTGCGTCCGCAAGTTGCGCCGACAAAAGCACCCGTTTCTGAAGAACCGGTAAAGGATACCAAATCTACATGGGGATGCTCAACTAAGGCTTTCCCCGCCTCTTCTCCCACACCATGCACCAAGTTAATTACTCCTGGTGGTAAACCTGCTTGTTGAAAAATTTCAATCAATTTAGTTGCACAGGCAGAAGTATCTTCAGCAGGTTTGAGAATGACTGTATTGCCACACACCAAGGCTGGCATAGCTTTCCAGCAAGGAATTGCCACAGGGAAATTCCAGGGAGTAATTAAGGCACAGACTCCGATGGGCATCCGCACAGTCATGGCGAATTTATTGGACATTTCTGAGGGTGTGGTTTGCCCAAATAGTCGCCGTCCTTCGCCAGCACTGTAAAAGGCGCAGTCAATACCTTCTTGGACATCTCCCCTGGCTTCGGTCAAGGGTTTACCCATTTCTCGACTGATTAATTGGGCAAGTTCTTCTTTATGCTGGAGTAATATTTCCCCAACGCGAAAAATGTATTCTGCCCTCGCCGGGGCGGGGACTGTGCGCCAACTACGGTAGGCTTTACGGGCGGCGGCTACTGCTGTATCTACATCCTGAACTTGGGAACGGGGAAATGTGGCAACGACTTCGGTTTTGTCGGCAGGGTTGCGACTTTCTAGGGTTGCTTCCTCTTTGGCACTCAACCATTGACCGTCTATATAATTGCGGCAAGATAGCGGAGTTGTCATTTTGAAAATCTCCGGCTGATGATCTACTGAAACTTGTGTATTTAAGTTTGCTTGCTTTCTAGGTTATCCTCAAGTTTAGGAAATTGGCGCGATCGCCAAATATCGATATAAAAGTTAAGGCACTAACGCCAATACTCCCACAGGAGAACCAGAACCACCACGTAATCTTAGAGGTGCGATCGCTAGAGTAGTACCTTTAGGTGGCAATTGATCCAAATTCGTCAGATTCTCCAACACAATGCGCGGTTGTTCTAAAACTAAGCGGTTAATCGCAAAACTGTTATCCTGTCCAGGGTCTACACCATGAGTATCAATTCCTACCCCAATTATTTGCCGTTCATCAAGTAAAAATTGAGTGGCATCGCTGCCAAATCCTGGAAAGTGGGGAATCCCTTGAGCATCATGATTGAGAAATGCACTTTTATCAAACCACTTTTTTTCCCAACCAGTATTCAGTAAAACTACGCAGCCAGGAGAAATTTCACCGTGTTCTTCTTCCCAAGCCAAAACATCAGCAATAGTTAGGGCATAATCAGAATTATCTGCTGTGGCTTGGCAAATATTTATGACCACCGCAGGTACAACTAAAGACTGGGCGGGGTATTGGTCAATTCCCAGAGCAGAACTATGAAAACTGTTAGGAGCGTTGATATGGGTAGCGCTATGTTCCCCCAAGGAGAAACGCCGCAGGTAATAGCCATCATTATTTAGTTCAGCCACAGTTTCAAACTCTACTGTAGGATCTCCAGACCATTGAGGAATATCTACGTCAATTACATGACTTAGGTGGATAACGCGTGTGTAGGTGATACTATTTTGACTTTGGGGTTGTATCATCCCAGCCTTCTATTTTATTTGTACTCAGGGATTTTTTTTAATCAGGTGCGATGCCTGGTTTGGGCTACACCTACGCAAAGATATTACTACAATTAGAACGTTTTTAAATCGATTTGACTGTCCCTATAGTGAACTACCTACACCGAGAAAGGAGTACCAAATACGGTATAGGCTTCTGGTACATTTCGCAATGCTGCCAGAACTTGCTTCGAGGTACTATTTACGAATTACGAATTACGATGCAATGCTTAAAAATCTACGCCTCGTTTAAGTTCTACACCTTGATTAGCATAGTGTTTGTGGCAATAAACCTCTGAGTGGACGCTAGCCAAATCGAAGTACGCCGGTGGATTTTGACAGCGGCCAGTGATGATGATTTCGGTGTCGCGGGGTTTGCGGAGTAAAGCTTGAACAATGGGTTCAACGGGGAGTAGTTCTAAATCAACGGTGGGATTGAGTTCATCGAGAATAATAGTTTTATACAATCCAGAGGCGATCGCAACTTTCGCAATTTCCCAACCCCGTTCGGCTTCTACATAATCTAATTCTTGCCGGGAATTTCGCCAGACGATGGCATCTCCACCGCAGCGCTGATGATCCACCACTTCTGGATATGACTGCTGCAAAGCGGCGATCGCTGCGTCTTCTGTGTAGCCACTACCACCTTTAAGCCACTGCATAATCAACACACGGGTAGACCCTGGATGATTAATTCCCCTACCAATGGCCTGCAAGGCTTTGCCCAAAGCACTAGTAGACTTACCTTTACCAGCACCAGTATAAATTTCAATCCCTTCAAGTAAGAGGGCTTTGGCTGTTGGGTGGTGATGAGGTTTCATTTCTGAGTGCAAATCTGCAATATCAAGCAATTTTTGCGGTGCAGCGCGTCCAGTGGCGATGATTTCTAACTCTTGGGGTTTAGATTTTAATGTCCGTACCACTTCATCTACTGGTAGCAAACCTAAATCTAAAACGGGATTAATTTCATCCAAGACGACAACTGAATATAGGCCGCTAGCGATCGCACCTTTGGCTACATCCCAACCCCGCGTCGCCTCATCTCGATCAAAGATGGTAATTTCATCATGGCCAAAAAATTCGGCTCTCCCCGTGCGAACCTGGTCAATTAAATGGGGAAATCCGCGTTGCAAAGCTGCGATCGCACCATCTTCGTCATAGTCACGTTCTGGCCCTTTTAAAAACCGCAACAGTAAAACGCGGTTAGAATTGCTAGGCGTATTTATCCCCAAGCCAATAGAGCGCAAAACCACCCCTAAAGCCGCTTGGGACTTACCTTTACCCACGCCATCGTAGACGTGAATTTGACCAACGAGCCGTTCCTGACGCACTTGCGCCGTGCGAATACCAATACCGTTCCTTGTCATTTCTCGAAAAGCTATAACGTGGCAGTCTTTAATCTTACCTAACGTCTTGTCTTCTCAGGTAGAGAAACTATCTCTCTCGCTCGCCCGTACAATTGCTAAATCCATGTATTAAAAATATTAATAATGGAATACTCGCACACCAGCCTAGTAGAGGACAAAAACAATGAGATAATTTCCCCCATTACCCTCACTATCCCAGTTATACTCTCTACAGCTAACCCTTACCCTTGACGATTTATGCCTGAAAATTGGATGCTTCCGAGGATTTTTCCCATTGGTGGAATCTTGTTTGACCTTTTATTTGTAATGATTGCCATCCCCATCGAAGCTTATGTTTTACACTCTCGACTCAAATTTGACAAAAAAACCAGTACTTTTTATGCCATTTCTATTAATCTGTTTTCTAGTGTAATTGGTTGGCTCATATTTTTCATATCGGAACCAATGTTGCCGATACAGGTTAAATCAGAATTAATTAACTATATGCTTTTTAATAGTTTTAAATTGCCAAGTACTCAAACTTTAATTATATTAACTGCCTGTATAATTTTCTTTGCTACTTTTTTGATGAAGTTTTTCATTTTAAGAGTTTTGCTATTATCATTACATGAACCAGTTGCTAAAAAAGAAACTAAAGAAGAAGAAGAAACTAAAATATCTCAGAGGCAGCAAAGGCTTCGTCTAAGCAGCGTTAATTTTCAAAATACTAATTTAGTTACTACTATATTAATAGCCAATTCTCTGAGCTACACTGCTATAACCATTATCTTATTATTTCGTTCAAAATAGCAAGAATTTACTTGTTTAATTCAGAGGAAGATTAGTGATTGAATAATCAGATATAGGGAATAAAATGAATACGCTACTTGAGCTTATAGATGCATTTGGAATTGTTAAATTTTTGCAAGGGCTTTATGCGGGAGTCCGGAAAGTATTAGCCCCACCCAAAGCTTATTCGTGGCAGACATTTATTTATATGAGTGTTTTTTCTTGGGGACTCTCATATTTTGCCACAGGTTATATTAAAGATATCATTGCCTTTTTCGGTTGGTTATTTTTAATTGCTGGCACAGCTTGGTATACAACCGAAGATCCTTTAAGGGTTCCTGGTACTTTTATGCCAGTTGGTGCAGTCATCACTGGATTCTTAGTCAGTGTTTTTGCTTTTGGAAATCAACAGGATGTAATTACGTCAAGAACAATTGTTTTTTGGCCGACACTTTCAGCACTAATTACGGCAATACCAGAATTTATTGAAGGAAATGACACCGACGCAAAAGCTCGAATTCCTAAACCACAAGACCGCCAAAGAATCATAATTTTAGTTGCTAGTAGTATGCTGCTAAGTTGCTGGATTCAGTTTCATTTTGTGATGGATAATTGGTTACAACAATATCCTAGTTTGCAGGCAGATACTTTTAAACGTAGTACTTTTGTTGTCAGAACAGAAGAACCAGTAAAAATCCCACGAAACGGCGCTATAATTCTAGAGAAACTTCAACCATTAGTAGAAGAAGAAATAGCTAAAAGACCTTGGTCGGAAGTAGAGAAATGGCTGATCCCTAAGAAAGATCGGGAACATCGGGTAGTCATTCTGGGTAGGGAAGTAATTCAAAAAAACCTGGGTAAATATGAAGAAAGGAAACTATGGCGTGTTGAACCGCGTGTAGATAATAATAACTCTGGATATATATTAGATTTACTAAGTATTTGGACAGGCCCAAGTTCTAACCCACGAGGCTATTACTTGAAAAAATCTTGTCGGATCAAACAACTTCCAGCAACCAGCACTTCAGGCAATAAGATTATAGTTGCAGACATTGAATGCGATGTCGCCAGTAAATTGATTCCTGGTTCACCACTTCCGCAGCTGTGAGAAGTGGGGCAGAGGAGCAGGGAGCAAGGGGGAGAATATAATTACCTCTTTTCCCTCCGCTACCTGCTCCTCTACCTCTTCCCAATGACAAATAACAAATGACAAATAACAAATGACAAATGACAAATGGCTATTAACAGAATTTTTGTGTTGGCAAAGAATGTTTTTCAGGAAGTGGTACGCGATCGCATACTATATATTATTGGTTTTTATGCGCTAATACTCGCCATTGCCTTCCGCGCCCTTCCTGAATTTGCAGCTACGACTGAAGGCAAAATGTTTTTAGACTTTGGGATGGCAGCGATGAATGCCATCGGGTTAATTATTACGATATTTATTGGTACGGGACTAGTTAATAAAGAAATTGAAAAGCGCACTATCTTGGTGTTGATTGCTAAACCTGTCAGTCGCAGCGAAATTATCGTTGGCAAATACTTGGGTTTATCCGCAGTACTAGCTGTATTGATCGCTATAATGACAGTAATTTATCTGGTATTTCTGCAATTTGGTAATATTCCTCATCCAACGGCGAGTATTTTAATTGCAGCAATTTTCTTATTTTTGCAGTTGTCATTAATCACTGCTGTGGCTATTACCTTCGGTGTTTTTACTGCTTCTGTGTTAGCGACTGTTTTAACCTTTGCGGTATATTTAATCGGCAATATTACTCAAGATTTAGTACAACTTGGTCGTCTTAGCCGCAACCCTGGCATAGAACGTCTAACTCAAGGTTTATTTCTCATCTTGCCAGATTTATCTCGATTAGATTTGAAAAATGATGCCGTTTATGGTCTGCAAGCACTACCTGATACAACTACACTGATTCTGAATGCTGGCTATGGCTTACTTTATAGTGCCATGTTGTTAGCGATCGCTATTTTTATCTTTTCACAACGCGAATTTTAGGTATTGGGCATGGGGCATGGGGCATTGTAAAGAGGCAGAAAGTTCTTCCCTCCCGACCAATGACCAATAGACATCTCCAGAAACTAAATATGCGTTATCCAGAACCCTTGTAGAGACGTAGCACTGCTACGTCAAAACAATTCTTTTTCGGAGATGTCTAATGACTAATGACTAATGACTAATGACTATCTGAGGTTGCTCAATCGTGCCATCAGGCATAATAGTATCCCGGAATTTTGCATAAATCAGATTTGTCTTCCAGAGGTTTGCCTTACTCAAGTTTGCCTTGGTTAAATTAGCCCATGTCAAATCTGCACCAGTTAAATTAGCCTCAGTCAAATTAGCTTCTAGTAATTTTGCTCCTGCAAGATTTGCCCCTGCGAGATTTGCAAAACTTAAATTAGCTTCAATCAGCGATGCTTCAATTAATTTGGCTTCACTTAAGTCTGCTTCTCTCAAATCTACATCACACAAAGAAGCACCCCAAAGATTACTAGCTGTAAATTTCACGCGCCATAAAAAAGTTCCGCACAAATTTGCACCTTTTAAATCAGCATTGGTCAAATTGGCTTCACACAAAGATGCTTCATACAAATTAGCTTCACGTAAGCTAGCTTGCATCAAATTTGCGCCACTTAAATTAGCACGAGTCAGAACACAGCCACACAAATTGGCACCGCGCAAATCTGCTCCGATAAAGTTAATACCACTTAAATCAATTCCTTTTAGGTCGATTCCACTCAAGTCACATCCACTGAAATCTCGACGCTGAAAATATTTATTTGTGATCTGATCTAATATCAATTCCTTTTGTTGGGCATAATTATTCATGGTATTCACCTCTGGGTGTAATTTATCTCAAAGGTCGAGTGTGATAGTTACCGTATATTGAGAGTACACCCCAAATGGAGATCAGCTCAGTAAATAATCAAAAATAAATTGACGAAAAATCGCCAATCACCTGAAAATACGCTTTTTTAATAGTTTTTAAAACAAAAAATGCTGACATAAGTCAGGAAATATTCACACAACAGGAGTCATACCAATTCTGTATGAAAATGTATAGAAAAACCCCACCGCTTGCGACACCTCCCCTGAGTAAGGCTACCGGGGAGCAATGCGATTTTGTTAGGCGACTCAAAAAAAGTGCGATGCCTGCGGCGGGCGTAGCCATCGCTAAAAATTATATTTAAGTATAAGGTGATTTTATTTGCAAATACAATACTGCTTTACACAAAAATTCATCTTGATAAATAGTTACGAAGTATACCTTGGATTTACATAGACATTCAGGAGCGGAGCCAGAGATGCTCCGCCTCCGGTCAGAATCAAGACGCTCGCGGACTCGCTAATGCTGCGCTATCCGCCAGTCGCACAGAAAACATTGCTGAATTCTGGCTCCTGACTCCTGAATTCTGTTCGATAAAGGCTGTAAATTCTCTTAGCTGTTAATAATTTGTTCCACAGCAACAAAAACATTTGGGAATGCAAGCGGTTGAATTGTTCCCCCGGCTAATGTCAGTTTTGTTGCGTATTCTCCATCTAAGACTTCTCGAAATACTATCAGGTGTAACTTTTTTAAATTGACAACCCAATATTCTAAAATACCTGCTTCTGCATAGATTTTGCTTTTTGTCTCTAAATCTTTTTCTAAACTAGAGTTAGAGTACTCAATCAACCAGAAAATATTTTCTGGATATGGATGATGCTGTCGATACTCGCGTCCTAAAGGTTGAACAATGGCAATATCTGGTTCTGGTTCAGAGTTGTTCGGTAGGGTAATTGGTTTAGCATGACGAATTTTAGCTCGTCCAGTCAATAACTTTGCTAGATAGTCACCAGCTTCACCACTACTATAAGCGTGAGGTTCTCCTTCTGGTGACATTTCGACAATTTCTCCTTTGAGTAGTTCAACTTTGCGATCGCTCAAAATGCCAGCGTCAATCATCCGGTGATATTCGTCAATCGTCCACTTAGCAACTATCACACTCATGACGATTGATTCCTCCCAATGATTCTTGATATTCTCCCATTTTAAATGACAGCAATGTATTGCCCTTGATCAACAAGATACTTTGCCAACATATTTTCTAAATCATCATAAAACCGCACCTCGATTCCATAAGCGTGAGAAATCCACTGAGCGTTATCAAAATATTGTTGGATTGAGAAATCCTGTGCAGGATACGTACAACACCAAGCTGACCATTCAATTGTCCTCCAGCTATAGCCTTCAGCGTTAAGTAAATGTTTGATCGCGTAAGTTCCGTTTCCACCTTTTCCAGCTTGATTACCCACTTTAACAGTAATGCGCTGTATGCTTCCAACAAAAGGGGGATAATCTAACCAATCAAGTAAGTTAATTCTTTTCCTACTTTTTAATTCTTCAAGGAAAGGTGACAAATTTTTGGTTTCTGTGAGAATAAATAAATGCTCTACTGCACGAGTTAAAGCAACATAAAAAAGACGACGCTCCTCATCAACTACTTGCTCAATGCTATCACCGAAAACACGGCTAAACATCAAATCAGGGTGTATTAATGGGTAACAACGAGGAACAGCATCAAGTATTATAACTACATCATTCTGAAGACCTTTATACTTGTGAGAGGTTGATATGCTTACAGCATTTCTTGATTCTTCAGGAAGGTAGGAATGCACCAATTTTAGAAATCTGTCGAGTGAGCTATTTCTTGATGTACCCTTACCATAATTTACATCCCAAGGTAAACTATTCTTGCGGCTGAGTAAAACTACATTTTTTCCATCTTTGATAATCTTGTTTACTAAGCGTAATATAGTAGGTGTTATGTTGTCTCCCGGATGATCTTCTTGCTCCTTGGGAGTTGGATTAAATTGTCCTATATCAGCAATTTCAACCGTTCCCAACATAGTTTTATGGGCGCGTGCAGGAGTACCCAATCCCTGCATCAATGTATTACCGATATCAACGATTGAAGTAGCTGAACGGTAATTAGTAGCTATATTGAGTTTTTGCGAAGCTTGGAAAAACTGGGCGAAATTCTGGTAAAAGCGAAGGTCAGAACCAGCAAAACCATTAATTGCTTGCCAGTCATCACCAACACAGAAAAATTGTGCTTGAGGATTTTGTTGTCGAATTGCTTCTATTAAATGGTGGAAAAGTTCTGAAAAATCTTGATATTCATCAATCAGTATGTATCGAAGACACTTTAAATCGCCAGTGCCAGATTTGCGACGAAATACAGTTTGTCCTGATGCGATAACTACGGCAGCTTTTTGCATTAGTCCATCAAAATCATCCTCGCCTGTTGTCTTAAGCTGTTGCAAATATGACTGATAAAACTTTTGTGCAAGCTCCAAAAAGCGCTGCTCGACATCACTAGCACACTTATGATTATCAACGAGAGAGGCTAATTTTTCTGAAGTGAGGGAGAGTTTGCGACAACGCTGGATAAATCCTTCTACTACTTTGGTAAAACGGTCTATAGCTCTAAGTCTAATTTTTGTCCAAATTTCGTCTTCAGTCAAGCGATCGCACTTCATCCCATAACTTTCAAGACATCGCTTAAGTAAAGCACAAAAATCTTCTACTCCCTCAAATCTGAGGCTTGTCGGGGATAATTCCACAAAATGCCAGTTAGGATGATTTTGCCAATATTCTCGCTTTTGTTCTGACATTATATCGTAATCTGGATCGCCTTCTAGTCCAAAATATTCAATAACTATCCCCTGATTTTCTCCAGTTAAAATCGTAAAATCAGGGCGATAATTAATTTCATTCCACCAAAAATTACGCTCGTATTTGTATGTAATGTTGTGTTCTAATAAAAAATTTGCAATTACTTTCTCACCAAAAGACTTGTAGTAGTTTCCATCAAGCCCTTCTCTTGGCAATGAGCGACGATAACGCAACATTTCTTCTGGACTTTTATCATAACCACCCCAAGCAATGCGCTCCCAGTCTTCACGAAAGTTCGCCATCATTAAAACGCGAATTTTTTCATAAACATCTTGATTGCGGCGATACTCATCAATTACAGTCTGTAAGGCTTTGGCTTTATTCTGTTGTCCATCTGGTTCATTGAAAAGAATGCTTTTTTCTGGATGAACTAAAGCATAAGCTAATGCATGGAAAGTCATTACATGAGGAATAGAGCTTTGTAATTGTAGAGTAAGGCGCTCTCGTATTTCTTCCGCCGCCTTGCGATTGAAAGCTAAAAGTAATATTTCATTGGGTGCAACACCGCAATGTTTTTGTAAAAATAAAGCTCGATTTACCAATGTTGAAGTTTTGCCACTTCCAGCCCGTGCTACTACTTGTATATGACCTTCCACAGCACCAATTGCTGCTGCTTGCTCAAGGTCAGGTGAGGTATTTAAGTTAGCTTTTACCCAAGATTGCACATAGCTGAACTTTTCAGCTTGGTACTCTTGAAATGATATGTGTTCAGTACATTGGGCTTGATATAAGTTATCAGCATTGAGAAAATCTTGCTCAAATTGTTCTTTTAAGCTCATAACTAAAGCTTGCTTTTCTACCCTTCGTCTCGCTATTTCCTTTCTTTTTGCTTCCTGTTTTTCTAATTCACGTTTTTCCTCCTTTCGTATTTCTGTTTTATATCTTTCTCTCTCTAGGTTTTTCGCTTGCATTAATAGAAGAATTTCTTCAGAACAAAAAGGCGGATCTATCTTATTGAATTCGCTAAGAAATTCTTCTATTCTGAAGAATTTGCATCTGACACAATCTCTAGCTCCAGCAGAGTCTATTACAGTAATTCGTAAATCTACACGTATTTGTGATCCTTTTCCTCTATCGCACAATAAGATAATTCTTCCTCGTATTCCCGAAAAATTTATAACTTCTCTTCCAACTAAAAAATTCCAAAGGTTATCGTTATTACTTATTACTTCTGCAAAGCTTTGAACATTGTCAATCTGTAAACTGTTATCCATACTCTGCTTTACTCTTACTCAACTGCTTGCAGCGACTTAAGCGCCTATTCTCAGTTTTCCCGCAGACAGAGCATAATTAACAGGGAAGCAGAATTTATAGAAGGAATAAGGTTAGATTCATCTGCTGTTTGTGTTTTTGCCGTATTGATAGACAACAAAAAAACGGTAGATAAGTTTTGTCTTCTACCGTTTTTTTAATATTGATTTTTATCTGCCTATTAATATATTTTATTTAGTAAACATCATCGTGACTACCGATATCTATAAACACGGCATCCCCATCATTTGTAAAGTAAAAAACTACTCTTTCGTCATAATCTGTACTAAAACTCCATAAGTCTTTAAGCTTACCTGACAATTTGTGAGTTTTCAAACCCTGCTCAAATGGATCTGCTGTAAACTGCTCCAACTTTTGCCAAAACCGTGCTTCTAAATCTACATTCCTTTGAATTCGCTTTTTAAAAGCACGTTTAAATGAAGAGTTGAAACTTACTTTTAACATCACTCTTCTACCAGTTGTCTCAGTTCATCGATATTTGAGGAAAACTTTAGTTCACTATTTTGATGTTCTACTTGCGCCACCTGAAAATTTTGATAAATTTCTTCACGCCTTTCTTCCCGTAGATATTGCTGCAATAACAGTTGAATTTCTAACTTTTCTTCACTGGAAAGACTTTTAATTGCTTCAACTACATCACTGAAGGTCATAAATTGAAACACCTTTTAGTACTTATCAGATCAATCTAACATGGTAACGATAAAGCTATGCCAGAAATCACCGATAATCACGCTCCAGAAAACCACAGAAGGAAACAGCAACTTTGTAACCAATGCGAATGCCAAAAAGTCGAGCTAATGGGTTTTTATTACGTAAATATCGTGCCGATTCTAAGCCTGTTTTATCAATTGCGTATTCACCTGTTTCTATATCGATAATCACCATTTTACCAATGTTTTCTTCTCGTTCCACTTGTTGACGAATGCTATTTTCATATAATTCTTTCGCACGTCGTCCAACTTCTTCGCTGCTTAAAAGTATACTTTGCACGTCCTTGCTCCTTTGTTCATGTTGTATCCTAATTCTACTACTAAGCTATAATGCAAAGCGGTTTAGTGAACGATATACTAACGCAGACCGAAAAAAACGGTAGAGCAATAAATACTCTACCGTTTGCTAATTTTCTATTTGAGATTTAAATCCCAAACGCTAAATTTTACTCAACACCTTGGGGTAACAATTCCCGACGCTGTTGAGAACTAACTTGGACAATGCCATTTTCATCCACATCAACAAGGGCTGTATCGCCATCTTTGATACGACCAGACAGAATTTCTTCTGCTAGGCTATCTTCTAACAGGCGCATAATTGCCCGACGTAATGGCCTTGCGCCGTAGCTGGGACTGTAACCTTCTTGGATTAAACGATCCTTGAAGCGGTCTGTGACTTCTAAGGTGATACCCTTTTCCGTCAAACGACCAAATACTTCCTTGAGCATAATTTCGGCGATTTGGGTCACTTCCGGCTTGTTCAACTGACGGAAGACGATAATTTCATCGAGTCGGTTGAGGAACTCTGGACGGAAGTACTGCTTGAGTTCTTCGTTGACCAAAGAGCGAATCCGGTTGTAAGTTGACTCGCTGGCATCTTCGGAGAATTCAAAGCCGATACCGCTACCGCCTTTTTCAATTACCTTAGAACCAATATTGGAAGTTAAAATCAGCAAGGTGTTCTTGAAGTCTACCGTGCGACCTTTGGCATCAGTTAACCGACCGTCTTCCAAAATTTGCAGCAGCATGTTGAAGACATCGGGGTGGGCTTTTTCGATTTCGTCGAACAACACCACGGTGTAAGGACGCCGCCGCACGGCTTCGGTCAACTGACCACCTTCGTTATAGCCAACATAACCTGGAGGGGAACCAATCAGCTTGCTGACGGTGTGACGCTCCATGTATTCGGACATGTCTAAGCGGATCATCGCTTCTTCGGAACCGAAGAAGTAAGCAGCTAAGGATTTCGCCAACTCGGTTTTACCTACACCAGTCGGCCCAGAGAAGACAAAGCTAGCTATGGGTCGGTTGGGATTTTTCAAACCGACACGAGCGCGACGAATTGCCCGTGAAACTGCTTTCACAGCTTCATCTTGACCAATTAAACGCTGATGCAAGGTATCTTCCATGTGCAGCAGCTTTTCAGATTCAGATTCGGTGAGTTTGTTCACCGGTACTCCAGTCCAGGAAGCGACAATATGGGCAATGTCTTCTTCTGTAACTACAGGTTCTTCACCTTCTGTGCCTGTTGCATTGGTCTTGCTTTGAGCGATCGCCCGGATTTCGGCTTTGATTTCCATTTCGCGATCGCGCAATTCTCCAGCTTTGTCAAAGTCTTGGGAGCGCACCGCGTCATCTTTTTCTTTTAATATCTGACGCAGTTCTTTGTCTAACTCTTTGGCTGCGGGTGGCAGTTGGGAGTTAATCAAGCGCACCCTAGAACCAGCTTCATCAACTAAGTCGATGGCTTTATCTGGGAGGAAGCGATCGCTAATGTAACGATCTGATAACTTCGCCGCCGCTACTAATGCTTCGTCGGAGATTTTCAGTTTATGGTGTTGCTCGTAGCGTTCGCGCAGACCATATAAAATTTCAATTGTTTCATCAACTGTCGGTTCGCCAACCATCACTGGCTGGAAACGCCGCTCCAGGGCTGCATCTCGCTCGATGTGCTTCCGGTATTCATCTAGGGTTGTAGCACCGATGCACTGCAACTCACCTCTGGCCAAAGCTGGCTTGAGGATATTCGCTGCGTCAATAGCACCTTCGGCTGCACCCGCACCAATTAAGGTGTGTACCTCATCAATCACGAGAATGACATTACCCGCCGAGCGGATTTCATCCATGATTTTTTTCAAACGCTCTTCAAATTCACCCCGATATTTGGTTCCTGCTACGAGCAAACCAATATCCAAGGTGACGACGCGTTTATCTTCCAGGATATCAGGGACATCTTTGGTGGCAATGCGTGAAGCTAAACCTTCAGCGATCGCTGTCTTACCAACCCCTGGTTCCCCAATTAGCACGGGGTTATTTTTGGTTCGGCGACCCAAAATTTGAATCACCCGCTCAATTTCCTTAGCGCGTCCCACCACTGGATCGAGCTTATTATCGATTGCCATCTGGGTCAGATTTGAGCCAAATTCATCCAGGGTCGGGGTTTTTGTGCGCCCGGATGAACCGCCTGGTGAAACTTCGGCAGTTTCTCCCAACATGCGGATGACTTGGGTTCTGACCTTAGATAGATCCACACCGAGGTTTTCTAGCACCCTGGCTGCGACGCCTTCCCCTTCGCGGATTAGGCCCAACAGCAGATGCTCGGTGCCAATGTAGTTATGCCCCAGTTGGCGTGCTTCTTCTAAGGAGAGTTCTAAAACTCGCTTTGCCCGTGGCGTAAACGGAATTTCCACGGCAACAAAGCCTGATCCCCGTCCTATAATTTTTTCAACTTCGATTCGGGCATCTTTGAGATTGACGCCCATTGATTTCAGCACCTTCGCAGCCACTCCAGTGCCTTCGCCAATCAGACCCAGGAGGATCTGCTCGGTTCCGACAAAGTTGTGACCTAAACGGCGGGCCTCTTCTTGGGCCAGCATGATTACCTTAATGGCTTTTTCTGTGAAGCGCTCAAACATGGCTTTATCCCATCATCTGCGGTCGTGCCGGTATGCTGATTTTAGCACAGGCAAAGCTTTTGGATGCCTGTATAACAGATTATAGACATCCTGAAGCTATGACTTTAGTTGATGGGCTAATTGTTAACTATTGACTACTTTATCTGGCTAGTGTACTGAGGAGCTTTAGTTCACCAGCTTTTTTGGGATTTATTACAAATAGCAGACTGCTTAGATTAAGGGTTTATTGACTTAATCCCAAACATTTATGTATAACCTATATATTTCTTAATATCAAGCAAAAACAATTTATATACTATACTCTTATGAATCAAATGGTTTAATATAATAAATTCAAATCTGAAATAGCTTAGTAAAGTTGCATTTTTTTGCTGAGGCCGATCGCAAGCCCCAATAATTCAAAATTAATAATGGCTAACTACTTAAAAAGCAAGTGCCAAGAAGATTTGTCTAGGCGATCGCTAACAATGGAATACCATTGGTCTAAAGTTGCTTTAAATTTGCGGTGTTGTAAATCTGGCAGCCACAGGATTAAAGCATCTTCATCGTTATCTTGGTAGTAATGCCGCCGCCGCCCTGCTGTTTTGAAGCCAAATTTTTGATATAAAGATATAGCCCCCAAGTTGGAAGCTCGCACTTCGAGGGTAGCTCGTTCCATTTTGCGATCGCAAGCTGTCTTAATGAGTGAATATAATAAAGCCTGTCCCATTCCTTGACGGTGATATTCGGGATGAACCGCCAAAATTGTAATGTGGGCTTCATCTAAAATTGACCAAAAGCAACCCATTCCTAGCAAACTTGTGCTGGAGGACGGGGAAAATAAACCGAGTAAATCGCTGTTGGGACTATCCAATTCTCGTTTGTAGCCGTCCAGAGTCCAAAGTCCACCAAAACAAGCTTGATCGAGTTCCAGAATAGCACTGAGATTTTCTAATGTCAGTAATTTAATTTCTAAGTCTAATGAGATCACATTTATTGAATAAGATTACAAAGCCTTTGTACACTGGGAATCGGGAGACAAACTCAAAGCCCATAATTTGAACAAGGAAAACTTTTATAGTTATGGTATCGACTCACCCCACTGGGGTTCAACATTCTGGAAGTCAATATTTACCTCAAAGCCACGACACCAGCACAAATCCATCGCCTAATCAACAACTTTTACCCTTGACTGCCAGAGTTCATCATCATGACCTCCTGGAAATTGGTGGCTGTGATGTCACAACCCTAGTTGAGCAGTTTGGTTCACCTTTATATATTTTAGATGAAGAAACCCTGCGTTCGGCTTGTCAGCAATACCGAGATGCTTTCAAGCAATACTACAAGGGCGAATCTCAAGTATTGTACGCCTCAAAAGCTTGGAATTGTTTAGCCGTTTGTGCGATCGCCGCATCTGAAGGACTGGGAATCGATGTCGTTTCTGGGGGCGAACTTTACACAGCCTTGCAAGCGGGTGTTAGTCCCAATAAAATTTACCTCCACGGCAATAATAAATCTCGTGAAGAATTAATTTTAGCGATCGCATCTGGTGTCACCATTGTGGCGGATAACTGGTATGAATTACATACCCTGGTGGAAATCGCCCAACCCTCTCTTCCAATTCGCATCATGCTACGGCTAACTCCCGGTATTGAGTGTCACACACATGAATACATTCGCACGGGACACTTAGATAGCAAATTTGGCTTTGATCCCAACGATTTAGATGAAGTTTTTACCTTTGTCAGCCAACAATCTGCCCTGAATTGCGTAGGAGTACACGCTCATATTGGTTCGCAAATTTTTGAGCGCCAACCACATCAAGATTTAGCTGCTGTGATGGTGCAGTGGCTGCGAGATGCTGCGAAGTTTGGTTTAAATATTACAGAGTTAAATGTTGGTGGCGGTTTAGGGATTAAATATACAGAATCAGACGATCCCCCTAGCATTGAAGAGTGGGTGAAGGCAATTTGTCAAGTAATCCAAGAAGCTTGTGCAGCCGAAAATCTGCCTTTGCCGAAATTACTGAGTGAACCGGGGCGATCGCTAATTGCGACAGCTTGTGTTACTGCCTATACTATTGGTTCATCGAAAGTTATCCCAGGAATTCGTACTTACGTGGCAATTGATGGAGGAATGTCTGACAATCCCCGCCCGATTACTTACCAATCAGTTTATCGGGCAGTTGTTGCCAATAAAATGTCTTTTCCTTTAACTGAAACAGTCACAATTGCTGGTAAACATTGCGAATCAGGAGATATTCTGATTAAAAACGCACTACTTCCAAAGACTGAATCAGGGGATATTCTCGTAGTTATGGGAACTGGTGCGTACAATTACAGTATGGCATCTAACTACAACCGCTTGCCCCGACCGGCAGCAGTCGTAGTGGCGAATGGCGAAGCAAATTTAATTTTGCAACGTGAAACTTATAAAGATTTAATTCGACAAGATCGCCTACCAGAAAGATTAAAGAAATAGTCATTAGTCATTAGTCATTAGTCATTAGTCATTGGTCATTAGTCATTTGCAAATGACAAAGGACAAATGACAAAGGACAAATGACTAATGACCAACCGTAATTAGAGGCAAAAGTGTAATCCAGATGTCATGAGAGATTGGTGGAAGCAATGGCTGGCAAACCTGGGGTGGTCACAGTCCTTGCTACTTGGGACTCTGGATATTGTGTTAGTGCTGGTGCTGACATATATGATACTAGTTATCATTAGTGAGCGCCGAACACTGTGGATGGTGCGGGGATTCATTCTTTTAATGCTAGCCTCAGCACTAAGTGGCAGATTCGGACTACCTCTACTCAGTTTTGTACTAGAAAAGTTAGTGATTGGTTGTGCTGTAGCGATGGCAGTTGCTTTACAGTCGGAATTTCGGCGGTTTTTGGAGCAATTGGGGCGTGGCGAGTTTCGTCAGCTACTTCAACCCGACCGTCTGGCAATCCCGAAATCTGATAGTGTAATTGATGAAATTGTTGAGGCTGTTAAAGAATTGTCAAAAAATCGCATTGGAGCTTTACTAATTGTGGAAACCACAGGGCCAATTGATGAGCGAGATTTTTCTGTGCCAGGAGTAAAGCTAAATGCGGAGGTTTCTAAAGAATTGATCCAGACAATTTTCCAGCCGAAAACTTTGTTACACGATGGAGCGACATTGATTCGTGGCTCACGGATCGTGTCATCAGGTATAATTTTACCACTTTCGGGACGCACAGCCTCGCGCCAGTTGGGAACACGCCACCGGGCGGCAATGGGAATTACTGAGCGGGTCGAAAATTGCATTTGTGTCGTCGTATCTGAAGAAACTGGTTCTATTTCCTTAGCGGAAAGGGGAACCCTAAATAGACCGCTGACGATTAGGAAGCTGAAAGAGTCATTAGAGGCTCTTTTGTCTCCAACCGTGGATAGGGAAGCTGTTGCTCCTGGTCTGTTGAGTTTTGTTCGTCGGATAGGTGGGAAGACACTAGCACTGGTTTCACGTTTACTCGGATTACCATCGACCGCTTCTCGAGATAAAAAATGACAGCACAACAAACTAAACTGCAAGATTTGCCTACAGACTTAAAACGAGAACTATTGCCGCAACATGTTGCGGTAATTATGGATGGTAATGGTCGATGGGCTAAACGTCAGGGTCTACCTAGATTTATGGGTCATAAGCGAGGAGTAGATGCTCTTAAGGATTTACTTCGCTGTTGTCAGGATTGGGGGATTCAAGCATTGACAGCTTATGCTTTTTCCACGGAGAATTGGAAAAGACCGCAGGAAGAAGTAGATTTTTTGATGACTCTATTTCAAAGAGTTTTGCGGCAAGAACTGCGGGAAATGGTCGAAGAGAATGTGCAAATTAAGTTTGTGGGGAATTTGCAAGACCTGCCGCGATCGCTCCAACAAGAGATATCGCGTTCTATGGAAGAAACTAAGAATAATCGCGGTATACGGTTTTCGGTAGCAACTAATTATGGCGGACGGCAGGAAATTTTACAAGCTTGTCAGGCGATCGCAAAACTTGTGCAGCAAGGTCTATTACAACCTGATGAAATTAATGAGCAGGTGTTTGAGAGCCACTTGTACACAGCCGGAATTAGTGACCCAGATTTATTAATTCGCACCAGTGGAGAAATGCGCCTCTCAAATTTCCTGCTCTGGCAAATGGCTTATGGGGAAATTTATATTACCGATGCTCTCTGGCCAGATTTTAACCGGGCGGAGTTTCACCGCGCCTTGTGTGCCTATCAGCAACGAGAGCGGCGATTTGGGAAAGTGTAAGGAAGGGGCATTGGGCATGAAGAAGAGACAAGGGAGACAAGGAAGAGGGGGGAGACAAGGGAGAGACTTGTTCAATAATTCTCCCTTGTCTCCCTCATCTCCCCACATTCTTGCGGGTCATGCTTCGTCTGAAACACCGCAGCGCGATGCCTGCGGCGGTAAACTACGCACATTGGCAAGAATTTGAGCCATTGCAGCCGAACCATCAACAACTTCGCCCCGCCGCTCGGACGCTTCCCACCCAGTACGCGCTTCTTGTTGCAGGTCTTGCAGCCGTCCTTGATAGATGTCTTCTTGTTGTTCCAGAAGTTTGATGCCTGCAAGAATAACTGCGATCGCGTTCTGATACTTACCGCTAGTGAGTTGGCGTTGAACTAGGGCTTCTACTTCAGGTGGCAGAACGATTTGCATGGATTTTTGTCGGAGTAGGAGTAACTTTAATTGTAAGCGATGTCTATCGACAAGCCCTTCGGGTTCGGGGGTTCGCAATCGACGGGAACCGCCAAGACTGCGACCCCCTCACCGCTACGCGTCTACGCTTTTAGCGTCTCGTAGAGAGCGTCGGCAGGAGGAAAGAGAGTTTCACCCTCGTTCATTTTTGTTAACATAGTCTGGTTTTATTCTGCCGACCTACTTAATGGGGATGTTTTTCTAGGAGGTTGTCTATCTCCTAAAACATTACGAACAAACTCAGAAATATCTTTTAGCCATGCTTTTGCTGATCCCTCGCTTGGATCGTCCAAGGGATAGTTAGCATCCCAAAGAACCATATCCAACAAGGTTCCATCTGGTAGAGGGGTGACTAGTACAGCTTCGATAGCTTCTAGACCTCGTATAACTGAACTAGGACTAAACGAGACTGTATTCTCCATTTGAATACGAATTTCATCTAACATAGTCTCATCACCCCAATAACGCCGCAAAAACTGCCTTGCCTCTTCAAGAGATGGTTTCGAGGTTGTATTCAGCTTATTTTTTATAATTTCTGGTATGTCCACAATATTTATCTCCCGATTAAAATCCTCGCAGGGTAGGGTAAGTCGTAATTACATAAAAACTTGGTGGATTTCCTGGTACAAACTTAATAGCGATAAATACCATCGGAGTAACTGTAGGTCCCTGAGCTACTGGACCTCCAGGCTGACCAAAATTTCTGTTGAAGTAGCCTTTACCGACTATTTTACCAGCATCAAAGCTATTGCTATGCTCACCTTCAATAGCCAAGTCTGAGCGGATCTGTTCCCAATTGTTTCTCAAATAGCGGTTAATAGTTTGGTTGAGAATATCTTGGGTGAGCCATTTAGCCGAAAAGTTTTGTCTTCCCCCCTCACCTGGTTGATTCCAGGGTGGATCGCCGTAAATTCGGCCTTCAATTGTTCTAGTACCATCGGGTTGACCATTTGCATCAAGAGTCCTCTCTTCTGGAATGTTTGAACCGTGGCGTTGTCCTGTATGAGCATCTGCATGAGCCGCATCATTTGCAGCCATATCGACGTGGTTAGGTTCTTCACCTAACCCATTGTAACGATCCATGACTCGCTGAACATGCTCCTCCTCCGCCATCCTAGCCCGTTCGGTAGCTTCTTGGGGAGTCTCTCCAGGGCGAGGGGTAGGATCTTTGTCGAGTTGAAGCTCTGCATCAGTTCTTGTTTTAGGGTTGTACTTAGGTGGATTAGTAGGATCAATCGGGTCTTTACCTTTACTTGGATCAACTGGGTCTTTAATTGGGTCAGGAATTGGAGATTTTAATTCACCAGGTTTTCCAAGACCCTTCAAAACTCTGCCCATGATGAACATGAGGGCAAGTGTGAGTACCCCTTCGGTAATTTTTTCCGCTCGTTCCTCAGGAGTAAATTCTTTTCCAGTAAAAGCTTCTTTGCCAACAATTCCTTCAATGATTGCTGTGATCCCGACAGCATCTCCAAGGGCAGCAGCAAATACTCCAAAGAAGCCCAGGACTTTCTCATACCAAGGAATGTCTGTTCCATAGGTCTTCCAGAAATCATCCGAGCGCTTAATCATGGCGTTAATAAAGCCATAGATTAGGAAGCCCAAACCAACGATCGCAGCAACTCCTGCAATCCCGATCGCTGCTACTATTTCTTCTGGAAGTAGAAAAATCACTAAAGCGACAACAGCGACAAAAATTGCCAATCCGACTAAAACTTTTAAGATCCCTTCCCCAATTCCCTTAAGAACCTGAAGCCATCCAGGATCGGCAGCTTTTTCGGCTGCTGACTGAGCTACTTGGGCAAAGTCACTTGGAGCTTTACTTTCTACATCTTTATTCGATTTAATACCTTCATCAACTTTGCTACGAATATCATTATTAACTTTCTGCTGCTGTTGAACCCATCCCTGGTTGGCTTCATCAATTTTCTGCTGAATTCCTCCACCAAATTGACTAATCAACTGTTCGTTAGCGTTTTTATTACTTGTGACTGATTGTTGTACTTGTTGTGCTGCCTGCTCTGGAACTTGAGCTAAACCAGTACTCAAAGAGTTTGTAGCCTTATCTGCTTCACCTGTCACTTTCTGCTGTAATCCATCCAAGTGACCAGAAACAGCACTTCCTAGCTGATTCAAACTATTATGAGCGCCACTAACCTGGGAAGAAAGTGCTGTTTCCAACTGTAATCGCGTTTGTTGGAATGGTTCTTTTGTCTCTTGAATAAATTTATCAACTGCTTTTTTATTAATTTTCTTATTATTAGGAACTTGATTCAGTTTTTCAACAACTTGATGTGCCCCTTTGTCAAGTTGGTTGAGACTAGCAACTTTAAATTGGCTAACTTGGGTTGCAGCAGTCTTCCCAGATATTTTGGCTGCGGCGGCGGCTGAATTACCAGCTTGCTTAATGCCTGAGATAGAACTTGACTTTAAATTTTCTAAAGATGCAAGGGCTTTTGTCTGCAACGTATCTATCTTTTGCAGTTGTTGAGTAATTTGGCTAATGAATTGAGAAGTTATAGTATTGGCATTATCTCGGATAGCTTTTTCAACTTGGGCGGTATTACTCCCCACACCAGCCGCTAATTTCTGCCCAGCTGCTCGAAATTCTTGTGCGGCTTTTTGTGCAGCTTCTCTGGCATCTTTAGCTAAAGATTGCCCGCGTGAGGTTAGCTTGCCTACTACTTGAGCAGAAGCTTGTCCTGTACCTTGGCGTGCAGCAGTTTTTTCCTCTGGTTTACTGCCGTAGCGATCGCCCTGTTGTTTCGCAATTGCATTCACTGCCGTAGCCGATTCTGCTGTTGAAGTGGTAGCACGGGTAGCTTCAGTTTGTCCTGTCTGCTCCACCTGTTTAGCTTCATTCTCAGCTGTAGTGTTAGCCCCTTTGCGCTTATTTTCTACTTCCTGCTGTAATGAATTCAACCCACGAGTAGTTTCAGCTTGGATATTTGTCTTGTGGTTCTCAATTTGCCCTTTCAGATTAGCTTTAGTTGTACTGAAAGTTTGTTGAACCTCAGCTTTCTTGGCGGCAATATCTGACGTAATGCCTTGAATTTTCCCTTGAGTTGCTGCCTGAATTGCTTCGACCTGTATCTCTGTTTGTTGTTGCAAAAAATTCTGTTGAGCTTCAATTGTTTGAGTCAGGGCAGCTTTCTCTATCTCCTTTGTTTGGATAATTTGTTGAGCAGCCTGAGCAAGCTCTGGCGATTCCGGTATGGTTGGCTGGGGAATCTCAGGCAATTCCTGTGGTTGTTCAGCCTCCGCGATCGCCATTGCTGAGGGGTCAATTGCTTTATCTAATTGCGGTAACTGTCCAGCAGGGTTAGGAAGAGATTGCTGCGATTCAGCCACTTCAGTTTGCGGTGCATTGGTCTGAGGAGATACCACTTCATTGGCTATTCCTCCAGGCTGAGGAACGCTGGCAAGTTCAGCTGTCGCTGATTTGTCAAGGACTGCATTACCGCTTTTCTCTGGTATGGAGTTGCTAGGGTAAGCCGCTTCTGAATTAGCTTGAGTAGGTGCAGGTAAACTTGGCTGAGTCGATAAGGCTTCTTGTTTGGTATCTACTGGAGGGATTGCCTCACTTCCAGCCCCCCCTGTTGAATGATTTTTAGCCTCTGCTGAATTTGCTCCATCTGGCTCTATGCCAAATTGATCCGTTTTTGGAGTAGTTACAGGTTGACCAAATTTCTGGGTTTGTGATTCATCATCAAGTTTGTGTTGCACCATCCCCGTTTGCTGCACCAGTGGCTTCGTCTGGATCTCTTCTACTTCTTCTTTCGTTACCTGGCGCTGAAAGTTGGGGGTTGCGGGAGAAGCCATCCGCATCACCTGATTTGCCACCCGATCCGCTTCTTGCTCGTACTTGTCGTCTGGTTCTCCCACCGTCAGTTTTGCCTGGGGACGACGCAACGCCATACGTCTAATGTCGTGACCAAACGACTGTTGCTGAATGGCTTGTGATAATAAGGATTGCTCGTCAGCAGACTGGGTTTCTTGAAGGTTGGTTGATTCCTCCGTTGCTGTTTGGATTATATTATTCGTTGGTAAACCAAAGTCTCGCACTGGATTTGCCAGCGTCGGAGTTGTTGGTGAGACAAGGGACGGATTTGAAAAATTTGATGTACCTGCTTTCTTGTGCCCAAACGTGCGTAGTTTACCACCGTAGGTATCGCTCATCTCACCCTTCCTTTATCGACGGGTAAAGCTATGATTGTTGATGTCAGGCATTTTATACCAAACAGATTTTACAATTTATCGAAATGCGATCGCCATCGACTTTCGTCTAAATTTACGATGAATTATACTTAGGAAACTCCAAGAAATAAATTATCCAATATTGTGGGGTGGGCATCTTGCCCGCCCATTTAATATGGCGGGCAAGATGCCCACCCCACAAGAGTTAATTGAATATTTTTTTATTTGGAAGTCCCTTAGCACCCCCCTATGGGCCTGAAAAAACCGCTTGTTCTACATCATCCCGACTCAGAGAATACTTAAATGAACGTTGGATATCTTGTCCATTTTCCCCAGATTGGACATATCGCACGACAATTTGCTCAACATCAAGCCATAATTCCGCTTGCCAACTAGGCCGCTGCACGCGCCAGCAATGCCTCTGTGTTTCGTCTTGTTGACAACCTTGGTCTTTTAGCCACTGCTCAATTTGTGGCAGGGGATGATTATATAGGGGGGTATCAGAGGGAAGAAGAGGCATAGGAATTTTAGATTTTGGATTTTGGATTTTGGATTGGGGAATTTTTTAATTATTTCAGATGGGTAATTAGTTGCGAGATATAAGTAATCTGCTGTTGTATGGATACAAGTGATTGCAGCTGATGGGTTTGAAAAGCAGCCTGGCCACGAGTTAAGCCAATGGCAACTGCTAAAAGTAGGCAGCCTACAAATGTTAACACCAGTATAAATAAAGCAAAAATTTCGCCAGATGATAAGGGGCGATCGCTCGCATCGAGGTAAGCTGATTTTGACCAGTTATATGAATGCGAGACGGGATGATTTAAATCAGGGGGTGGTTGAATCACTCCAAAGCGGGAATAGCCAATTTTTAAATCGTAGCTTAAGCGCCGTTCTGGATGGCTAAGGGTGGCGTAGGCTTCGTTGATTTGCTGGAATTTGGCAGTGGCGATCGCAGTCGGCAAGTCTGTAGTATCAGGATGATAGAGTTTGCTCAGTTGCCGATAAGCACGACGAATGTCAATTACCGATGCCCAGGGATGCAGTCCTAGCAGGGAGTAATAAGTTGGTTCGCTGCTTTGTGGCATTCCCCCGTTTTGATTCACGGCTGTTTGAGTCACTTTGCTCAAAGATATTTTTTATATTTTAAATCCTTTATGAATTGGAGATGCCCCAAATAATTTAAAAGCTGCTGACACACTTTTTGATACTCTGCCAGAAAGCTTTCCAACATTTCTTTGTACTTCAAATTGAAGTGCGGAATGTGGGTTTAAAATAACAATGTGATTGCCTGGAAGCTAATTTTGCTTGTAAAAGAGCTTTTTCTGCTATGGCAATTACTTTATTTAGAGATAGTTCCAAGCTAGGAATAACACTTGTCACACCTATACTGAAGTTGATAAATTCGTCGGTTTTGGAATTATCATTGGCTATGTTAATAAATTTTACAGCAGACAGAATATTGTCTGCAATCTGCAAAGCTTCTTCAGCTTGAGTATTTGGCAAAACTATAGCGAATTTGTCAACATCAAAACTGGCGATGAAATCCGCTCCCCGTCGCTTGGATTTACTTAGAGTGTCAGCAATTTGGCGCATATATCCATCTCTAGCTTGATACTCATCATTAGCCTTGGGAAAGTGAACACACATCAAAATCAAAGAAAGAGATAATTTATACTTTTGCAAGCGCTTCCATTCGCGTTCTAAATATTCATCAAAGTAGTAACGATTAGCAATTTTAGTTACGCTATCTATAGAAGTGAGGCGTTGCAAATCGCGATTTGCAACTTCCATCTGTGCTGTCAGTAAGCATTCTCGTTGAATCTTTTGTTGCAGTTCTGCCATCGCCCATCTTGATGTCAGCAAGCGATTGACTCGCTGACTAAGTAGACTCCAATCGATTGGTTTTGTAATGTAGTCTGTGGCACCAGCTTCAAAAGCTCGGTCAACAGATTCTTGATCGTCGAGAGAAGTAATCATTAAAATCGGAGGACAATTATCACCTAGAAGCGTTTGCATCTGAGCACAACAACTGAAGCCGTCCAAGCCTGGCATCATCGCATCTAACAAAATTAGATCTGGCACTTGCTGTTGACAAATATCTAAACAATGTTGACCGTTAGACGCTTCGGTAACTTGATATCCTTCTTTCTCCATAGCTCGATGCAGCACTAATCGCAAGCCTCTCTCATCATCGACAACAAGAACTAAAGGTGGGTTATTTTGAAAATCGTAATTAATCATTTTACCTATTGGGATGTTGTAATACTAAAGCAGCTTCTACCCTTTGATACTCTGTTTCAAGTTCTGCAACTAGAGTAGAAGCACTGAGTGTAGTACCAGTACGACCCATCGTTTCTAATTCTTGGCACAGTTCGGCAAAAGGCATAGCGCCGATAGTCACACTCAAAGATTTCAGAGAATGAGCAACACTACGAAGCTCAGTAGCATCTTTTTTGTCAATTGCGTTATGAATAGCCAATAACCTTTGTGGCGCATCTTCTAAATAGTTATCAATAAACTCCGCCAAAATTTCAGTATCACCTACCATATCTTTTAAAGCTTGAAAGGTTTCGGCATCGATTGCGGGAGCTAGGATTACTTGTTGTTCTATTTCAGATTGAGAACCTTGCTCATCCTTTTTAACAAAAACCTCTAAGTCTTGATTTTCATTAGCTGATGGCTGCAAAATTTGATAGTTTTTGAAAGCTTGGACGAGAGCTTCCATACGGATAGGTTTGCTAATGTAATCATTCATCCCGGCACTAAGACATTCTTCTCTATCGCCTTGCATGGCATGAGCAGTCATGGCAATAATCCAAGGTCGGCTGTTGTCTGGCCATTCCTGGCAAATTCTCCGAGTAGCTTCCAACCCGTCCATTTCTGGCATTTGCACATCCATGAAGACTAAATCATAGGATTGTTGGCGTAAAGCTAACAGCACTTCTAATCCATTATTGGCAGTATCAGCACGATAGCCTATGCGCTCTAACATGAGTAGCGCTACCTTCTGATTTAAAGAAACATCTTCCACTAAGAGAATCCGTAATGGCAGCTTTTGACTCAACTGAGAATGAAATGCTGGTGGAAATGATTTCGTTGGTGATAGAACAACCCCAAGGTCAATGTTTTCGCTACTAGAAGTTGAGTGAGCTAGTAGTGTGAAATAAAATGTTGAGCCAACTCCCACAGAACTCTCAACCCACACGCTGCCACCCATCATTTCACATAAGCGCTTACTAATTGCTAAACCCAATCCAGTACCGCCATATTGGCGAGTCATTGAGGCATCGACTTGGCTAAAAGGCTTAAATAGTCGCTCCATCCGTTCTTGGGGTATGCCAATGCCTGTATCTTTAACAGCAAATTGAATTTCGTATTCGTCTTTGCTGATTACTTGTTTGACGGTTACAGAAATGACAATTTCCCCAACTGCGGTGAATTTGATGGCATTACCGATCAAATTGACTAGAATTTGTCGGACTCGCGTCACATCTTTGACAATGGTGCTTGGGGTTTGGGCATCAATTAGGTAAGCTAAATTTAGATTTTTTGCCGCAGCTTGAGGAGCTAATAAATCTAAAGCTTCTTCTATGCAATAGCGGAGGTTGAAAGGATGTTCCTCTAAATCTAATTTACCGGACTCAATCTTCGAGAAGTCCAAAATATCATTGATGATAGTCAGCAAGGAATCACTGCTACTGCGGATAATTTCTACAAAATCGTGTTGTTCGGGAGTGAGTCCCATATCCAGCAGCAGCCCTGTCATCCCGATAATGGCATTCATTGGAGTACGAATTTCGTGGCTCATCATCGCCAAAAATTCACTTTTGGCCCGATTTGCAGCTTCTGCTTCCAGTTTTGCCTGCTTCAAGGCCCAGTTTTTCCAGGTGAGTTCTTCTAGTTGCATAGTTTCTTGCTCTAACAAGTACGCCTGTGCCAAAGCGATACCCACTTGCGCTGCAACTGCTTCCAATAATTCAATTTCTTCTAGAGTCCATTGGCGAAAATGGCTACACTGTTGGATTCCGATGATCCCATTTGTTTTTCCTTGATAGGAGGTGCGGACTATTAACATGGACTTTAAGTCCAGGTTTCGACAAATTGTTTGCATTCCTTGGAGTATAGGGTCGGCGTACACATCATTTGAAGCGATCGCCTCATCCTGGGCGATGATTTTCTCGGCATGAAGATTGCCAGCGATGGGAAGCTCAAATTTCAGCATGGAACTGTAACTAGGAACAACATACTCGGCCACTACGGGAATTCGCGGACTGGGGTCGCTAATGTAAGAGTGAATTAGACAGCGATCTACTTGAAATGCTTGTCCAATTTGAATGGCAGCCGTCTGAAAGATTTTTTTGGTGTCAAGGCTTTGACGAATTTGCTGAGTGATTTGTTTGAGCAGAACGGTTTGTCGAAGCTGCTGTTTTAACGCTTCTTGAGTCTGCTTGCGATCGCTGATATCTTTCATGAAGAAGTGTTGCCCAACAAATTGCTGCTGTTCATCGTAAGCAGAGATCATCACAACCTGCTTATAAAAAATAGTCCCGTCTTTTTTAATTCCTCTGGCTTCAGCTTCTACTCTGCCATCCTTGAGCATTTGATGATAGGCATCTATCATATGTTCAATATCGTCAGGATAAACGGTTTGTTGCCACTTCATCCCTAACATCTCTTCAGGTTGATAGCCTGCAATGGTAGCGTAGACTCGGTTAACAGCGATGTAACGTCCCTGTGCATCAATTCTTGACATCCCTGCGACTGCGTTTTCCAGGGCAGTACTCATTTGCTGCAATTCCGCTTCGGATCGTTTGCGATCGCTGATATCAGTATGAGTTCCCAGTATTCGCAAAGGACTACCATCTTCATTACGCTTCATCACCAAGCCGCGATCCAAAATCCACTTGTATGTACCGTCCTTACACAAAAGGCGGTGTTCAGTAACATACTGTGGAACTTCCCCTCGAAAATGCTTTTCAATCTCGATGTATACCCTGGCTTTATCTTCAGGATGAACTCGCTTGTCCCACTCGCTTAAATCATTGCCAATTTCATCGTCGGCAAATCCCAACATTTCCTTCCAGCGTCGAGAGAAAAATACTTTATTAGTTTGGGCATTCCAGTCCCAAATCCCGTCACCATTTCCTTCGAGAGCATATTTCCAGCGTTCTTCACTTTCCCGTAGGGCTGACTCGGCTCGTTTGCGATCGGTAATTTCCACAACAACAATTCCAATTCCCATCGGCTGGCTTGTCCCAGATTGAATCGGAAAGTAAGAAGCTAACCAAGTTCGCTCTACACCTGGAAATTTGGCAGTTTTTCCACTAAGTTCAAAATCGAGAACAGATTCCCCGGTGGTCAAAACGTGCTGGAATATTTTCTCCTGCTGGGGTGCCAAATTAGGGACAATTTCCCACAGTGTTTTGCCGAAATGCTCGGCTGCGGAGACTCCATTAATTTCTGCCAATCCTTCATTGATCACCAGAAAACGGAATTGGCTATCAAGCAGCGTGATGCCAACAGGCGCACTAGCAATAAATGCGTCTAGTAGCTGTTGTTTTTGGGCTAGTTCTTGCTTAAGGGCTTTGCGATCGCTAATATCATTTAAGACACAAATTGCACCTAATTGTCGCCCCTGAGCATCGATAATGGCTTGTCCACCTGCGATTAACGTCCGTGCTGACCCATACTTTGGAATCATCACCATTTCTAGATCGTGGACTCGCTCTCCTTGCAAAGCTCGAAATAGTGGACTATCCTCCTTTGGCATCGGAGTTTTACCATCAGCCAAATAAAGATTGTAGCGCTGCACCCATTCTTCTGCTGAGATGAGTTGTTCTGGTAAATTGTGCCACTCCTGTAAGGTTCGGTTGGAAAGCGTCAAAATGCCATCAGCATTAGAAGCCACGATCCCTGCTCCTACATTGTCCAGCAAAACTTTCAGGAACTCTCGTTCCTTTTGTAATATCTCCTCTGCCTGCTGGCGCTCGATTTCGCTCCTAATCCACTGCGCCATTAGCTTGAGCAGTTCTTTATGACCAGATTTGAATTGTTCTGTACGAGGAGCATAGCTAGAGAAACTGAGGGTACTATAAACTTGATCTCCGACTAAAACTCGCGTTCCAATGTAAGACTCCATGCCAAATGCAGTGTAAGCCTCATGGTTACGCCATCTAGAAGCTCCTGTATGTTCAATCGTCAGAGGTTCATTTGTATTTAAAACTTCACAGCATAGAGTCTGTTTAATATCAAAAATATCGCCTTTCTTCAGGGTATTATTGGGCGATTGAGCAGCCATCACTTCATAGCGGCTATTTTCTACCCGCGCCAAAATGCCAAACTCCAGATTAAATACTTGGCATCCCATCGTGAGTAGCTTTTGAAGGCGCAACTCAAAATTAAGATAGTGGGCAGATGTAATTTCATGCAACGATCTTATGGCTGCTTCGCTTTGCTGAAGTTCAGATATTTTCAGATCGAGTTCCTGGTTGATGAACTCAATACGGCGACTATGGGATCTCACAGCTTGAGCAAAATACAGAGTCAAGGCTAAAGTCCAGGCGATAAAAAGACCTCCAATCAGGACAAGGCTCGGAAGTAGCGATCGCTTTTGTTGTAAGAAAGCTGAACTAGGGATAATCTGAACTTGCCAATTAATGCCATGCAGATTAATAGTTACCTTCTGTGCCCAAGTCGAAGCTGCTAGAGACGCAGATCCATGCTTGTAGATGAGTTCATCCTCATCAAAAATTGCAATCTCATAATTTTGGGTAAGTTGTTTTGGTAGGATGCGATCAAGGAGTGATTGTATTTGGAAAACTCCAACAAGGTAGCCATCGAAACGTTCCCCAACATACAAAGGAACACATACCAAAAAGCCCTTGCCACCTTGTGTCAGTTCTAGGGTGCGAGTCAAGGTTGTTTGCTTTATATTGCGAGCGGTTAAGAGTGCAGTTCGTGTTTGGGCACTCTGGCTCAAGTCTAGATTGAGCGCCGATTCATTCCCTTTTAGAGGAGCAATCCAACGGACATGAGCAGTGGAATCAACCCACTCGATCACCTGATATCCTTTAATATCCTTCAAATAAGAGGCTGCATCAACTTCCCATACTGGCCGAAGAGTACCTCCACTGGCTTCCCACCGCTTCGCCATCCGTTCTAAGGCAAGAATGCGGCCGTCAAGTCGGCTGCTTAACCCAGTTTTGACAGCCGTCGCCTCCTGAGCAATTAAATGGGTAATCTCAGTGTGCTGATATATTAGTAAACTCTGCCAGAGCAACAAAACTACAATTGAAATGATAATGCCAATGGCAACGGGGAGCGATCGCCCAATATTCTGTTTACAAAAACGGCTCTGTCTAGCTTGTCGAAAAATGAATCTAAAAGGTTTAAACAAACGATATCAGTAGCGTTTTGTCACTACCGTTTTGTTACACTGTGGTTTAGTGTTCCCTAAAAGGCTGATGAAAGCGTCATTGTAGTTGAAGAAGAATTCAGGAGTCAGAATTCAGGAGTCAGAATTCAGGAGTCAGAATTCAGAAGTCAGAATTCAGGAGCGGAGCCGGAGATGCTCCGCCTCCAGTCAGAATGGGCTAAACTAGGAATTTCAATTCCCGGCGGACAAGCGGTTTCACGTTAAGTTGACACCAATGATTCATGAATTGCCCCTACAGCGTGGTCTATTGGCAATCATAAGGATAATTTAGAAAAGCCTGAAACAACCCATTTTCGTTAATACACATCACGACAAATTTGTACAGTGCGTAAGTCCTAGATTCATACTTTATCTCTAAGGGAACTCCAAGAAATAAATTATCCAATATTGTGGGGTGGGCATCTTGCCCGCCCTATGAAGTGGGCTATGGTGTCGCCCACCCCACAAGAGTTAAAACCTCGTTTCCAGCCTCCGGCTGGAAATGCTGCTCCTGGTGGCTCTGCCGCCAGCAAGCGAGGCGGAGCCTCTAGGATGGCATTCCCAGTCGGAGACTGGGAACGAGACAATATCTAAAAGCTTTTACTACGCTAGTTTTCACGTTAAGTTAACACCAATGATCTTGCCCGCCCTATGAACTGGGCTATCGTGTCGCCCACCCCACAAGAGTTAATTGAATATTTTTTTATTTGCAAGTCCCTAACGGATTAAATCAGCACGGGGTTTAAAGGTTTCAACTTGCCGTAACTTTTCGTAAAGTTCCCGTTCTTCTTGACTAATATTTTTTGGGGTAACTATTTGGATTTCTACTAATTGATCGCCACGTTTACCGTCATCACTGGGATAGCCTTTATTCCCTAGTCGAAATTTTTGACCAGACCTAACTCCGGGAGGGGTGGTCATTTTCACAGGCCCATCAAGAGTTGGTGCTTCTACCTGTCCCCCTAAAACTGCCTCGCTGGGAGTAACTGGAACTTGGCAGAGAATATTTGAACCTTCTAGCTTAAATAATGGATGAGGCTCAACGGTAATTTTTAAGTATAAGTCACCACCACCAACGCCTTGGTTTCGTAAACGGATGGTTTGACCTGATACCATCCCTGGTGGCATGTTAACTTCTAGCGATCGCCCATCTTCCAAACGAATACGTTCATTACCACCTTGATAAGCTTTTTCTAGTGGAAGTGTTAATCTGGCTTCTATATCCCGCCGGGTTGTCCGAGGTTGGGGATTAACTGTGTAGGCAACTTTTGTTCTAGGGGAACGAAACGGATCGCTAGTATTGCCATCACTAGAATTATTTGTCCCACTCTTATTTTTAACGCCGATAACTTGATTAATAAAGCTTTCAAAGTCGGAGAATTGGCTGGGATCTACATCCTGATTGCCATTGCGATCGCTAGCACTACTTTGCCAAGTTTTCGCCTTTGGCGCTTGTTTGTTGCCTGCAAAGCCTTTTTGCTTCCAGTAGCGGCTAAACTGGTCGTATTGCGATCGTTTGGCTGGATCTGAAAGAACTTCATAAGCCTCGCCGATATCCTTAAATTTTTCCTCAGATTCTTTATTACCCGGATTGAGATCGGGGTGATATTGCCTCGCTAACCGCCGATAAACCTTTTTAATTTCCTCACCAGAGGCATCTTTAGATACTCCTAAAATCTCGTAATAATCGCGAAAGTTCGGCAAATTTTGCATAGTTAGTTGTTTAAATTTTAGATTTTAGATTAATTATGAGTTAGGAGTTAAGAGTTAAAGAGTTGAAGATTTAATTTTTAACTCCTCACTTCTAACTCCTAACTTTTCTTACAACCAATCATTGTCTTCTTCGTCATCCCAGTTATCTTGGTAGCTAGGACGAGATTTGCGTGGAGGACGGCTTTCATAAGAGGAAGAACGATTATCCCGGCTATCCCGGCTATCCCGGCTATCCCGGCTATAATCTCTGCCATAGTCTTTACCGTAATCTTTGCCATAGCCTTGGCTGTATGAGTCGCGTTCTCGGTATGTATCTCTGGGAGATTCGCGTTCTTTATCTTTATCGCCGCCAGTAAAGATGTCACGGATAGTACCAAACAAGTCGTCGTCTTCATCTTCAGCATAAGTCTCCCGGACTTCGCGATTTAGCTCATAGAGAGCATCTTGCAAGTCAGCGTAGGCTTGATCGATACCGCGATCGCTATTTTCCTTTAGACTCTCTTTTAGTTGTCGGCAAATATTATCAATTCTTTGGCGGCGGTTTCGGGCAAACTGCATACCAAATTCCAGCGCTACTTCTCGGAGTTGCCGTTCTGCTTGGAAAATCAACGCCTCAGAACGAGTCCGCTTTTCTACTCTTTCTTTACGTTCGCGATCGACATCAGCATATTTTTGCGCGTCCTGAATCATCCGATTCACTTCCGACTCGTTCAAGGTAGAAGCGCCTTGAATGGTGATACTCTGTTCTCGCCCAGTGGTTCTATCTAAGGCTGTCACCTGTAAAATCCCGTTAGCATCGATATCAAATGACACCTGAATTTGAGGAATTCCTCGTGGCGCTGGCGGGATACCATACAGCTTGAACCGTCCTAATGACTTGTTGTTTGCCGCCATTTCCCGTTCGCCCTGAACTACGTGAATTTCTACAGTATTTTGGTTATTTTCAGACGTAGAAAAAATGTCGGAACGGCGAACTGGGATGGTGGTATTGCGGGGAATGAGTTTTTTCATCACGCCGCCGATGGTTTCCAATCCCATAGAAAGGGGTGTAACATCCAAAAGCAGCACATCTTTAAGTTCACCTGCGAGAATTCCGGCTTGAATTGCTGCACCTACTCCCACGACTTCATCGGGGTTGACGTTTTCGTTAGGTTCTGTGCCAATCAAGTCTCGCACCAGCTGCTTCACCATTGGCATCCGTGTAGAACCGCCAACTAACACAACTTCTTCAATATCTCTAGGTGAAAGTCCGGCGTCTTTGAGGGCGCGTTTTACTGGTATCCGCAATCGTCCCACTAAATCACCACACAAACCTTCAAACTGGGAACGAGTAAGAGTAGTTTCCAGATGTTTGGGGCCATCTTCAGTGGCGGTGATGAAGGGTAAGTTAATATCGGTGACGCTGACAGCAGAAAGCTCAATTTTGGCTTTTTCCGCCGCTTCCATCAGACGTTGCAAAGCTTGGCGATCGCGTCTTAAATCTACCTCTTCTGTTTCCAGAAATTGCTCTGCTAACCAATCTACGATTATTTTGTCAAAGTCGTTCCCACCAAGTTGTGTATCTCCACTGGTAGCCTTGACTTCAAATATCCCGTCACCAACTTCTAAAATCGACACGTCAAAAGTGCCACCACCCAAGTCAAAGACTAAGATAGTTTCCGTGTCACCCCGATCTAATCCATAAGCCAAAGATGCCGCCGTCGGTTCATTGAGAATCCGCAGCACTTCTAAACCGGCAATTCTGCCAGCATCACGGGTTGCCTGCCGTTGAGAGTCATTAAAATAGGCGGGTACTGTAATCACTGCCCCGGTAACTGGTTCACCCAAATAGCGACTAGCATCGTCTGCCAATTTCTTCAGCACCATTGCCGAAATTTCTTCTGGGGCAAAATCTTTATTCAGACGGGGACAGGCAATTTTAATATTACCTACATCGTCTTTGCGGATCGTGTAGGGTACACGCTTAGAATCTGCATTCAGTTCACCATACTTCCGCCCTATGAAGCGTTTAACTGCAAAAAAGGTATTTTGGGGATTGAGGACAGTTTGTCGCCGTGCCATTTGCCCAACTACTCTTTCGCCTTCTTTGCTGAAGCCAACTACGGAGGGGGTTGTTCGCATTCCTTCTGCATTGGCAATCACCACCGGCTTGCCACCCTCCATAACGGCGACTACTGAGTTGGTTGTACCCAAGTCGATGCCGACTACCTTGCCCATGCGTTACTCTTCTCCTAAAGTGTCTTTATATATTTATTATGATTGGGCGGAACTACTTCTAGCTTTGTGCTACAAGATAAAAACACCTCAATGGTATGATAGTCATCATTAAAGCAGTAAGCTAAGATGTGCAGCTAGAGGAGATAGTTGCAAGACTAGAATAGCATTGAGATGGTTGGTGTGCCCAAGCAGCCTCAATTCTTGTTATCCGCCTAATTCTATTTACAATATCCGCAAGTTGGTAAATTCACCTCAATAATGCTTGCTCTGCTTTTTTGAGTACCTGAAAACTCTCATAATTATTGCAACTATCTGAAAAATTTGAATTTAACAGAGCGATTACAAACTTCCCTGAGTGCGATCGCGCGAGAACGCGATCCTTACATGGCAACGGCTGGACATTTTTTTGTCCAAGAATACATCCGCCAGCAATTTTCTCAATGGGGGAGTGTGGAAATCCACACCTTTGAAGTTCGAGGCAAAGCTTGTAATAACTTGATATTAAACTTACCCTCCCAAACTAGAGGGCAAAAAAAGGATTTGCCACCGATTTTAATTGGCGCTCATTATGATGGTGTTCCGGGAACAGTTGCAGCTGATGATAATGCTACAGGTGTGGCAGTGTTGCTGGAATTGGCGAGAAAGTTTGCTGCCCAAGCTGTCAGATATCCTTTAAGGCTGGTTGCTTTCGATATGGAAGAATACGGCTTACTGGGTAGTGCTGACTATGCAGCCCTGTTGCATCAACAAAAGCAACAACTACGCTTAATGATCTCCTTGGAAATGCTGGGCTATAAGGATTCTACACCTGGTTCCCAAAATTACCCCCCTCCTCTGGAACGCTTCTACCCAGATACAGGTGATTTTATTGCTTTAATTGGCAACTTGCGGATATTGCCTGACTTAATTGGGATGAGCCGTAATATTCGCAAAGCTGGCGTATCTAGTCAATGGCTACCCGTGCCGAATCGAGGTTTAATAGTTCCCCAAACCAGACTTAGCGATCATGCGCCATTCTGGGATTTGGGTTATCCGGCGATGATGGTGACAGATACAGCATTTTTGCGAAATCCCCATTATCACAAAGCTAGTGATGCGATCGCTACTTTGGATTTAGATTTTCTAACTCGTGTCTGTGAGGGGTTAGAAATTGCGATTCGGCGGTTATGAAAAGATACTAGTACCGCAAGGCGGAATTCAAAATTCAAAATTCAAAATTCAAAATGAATACAGCGTAAGCGTTTCATTGATTTGGAATGGGTGGTTTATTTCCGCCGTGTTGTACTAGGAGAGATTTATAGTTTACCGAACCGCACCTATTTTAAAGAAAAGACATCTCCGAAAAAGAATTGTTTTGACGTAGCACTGCTACGTCTCTACAAGGATTATGGGTAACGCATATTTAATTTCTGGAGATGTCTAAAGATTTGGGTGTATCTCAGTTGCTTGGAAGATGGTGTATGCTGCTATCTTGATGCGATCGCGCATTTGGAGTCAAAGTAATTAAATCATCAATATTGCGTTTCATTGTCTCGCAAATTGCATCTAATGGTAAATCATTAGCGTCATAGCCAAAGGGGTTTTCTATCTCTAAGCCGATGGCTTCAATACCAAATACAGTAAAACCAACCAAAGCAGAAATTAAACCTGTCCACCAACCAAGACTTTCTACTATTTGAAATGGTAGCAAAAAGCAATATAGTATCAGCAATTGCTTCAAATGAATAGCATAAGCAAGGGGCATGGGTGTTTTTAAAATGCGTTCGCAAGCACCTAAATTATCTACCAGATTATTCAATAATTCTTGCATAGATGTTAGCTGGTAACTGTTAAGGCAATTACGATTGTACTGTTGTTGTAAATAATCTCCTATCCAAAAGGCAACCTCTATGGGGGGATTATTCATAATCTTCAGTTTTCTGTACTTAGTGGACGGCATTAAGTCTTCTAACTCGCGATTGACAGCTTCTCCACGCAAATGTAATTTAGTTGTCACAGCAAAAGCTGCCAATAAGTTTAATGCCGTAATTTTATTTTCTTTATCTTCTGGTGAAATTTCCTCAACTGATACCCAAATTTGCCGCGCTAGATTTCGGACGTTATTTACTATAGAACCCCAGCATTTTCTCCCTTCCCAAAATCGCTCATAAGCAGTATTTGTACGAAAGACAAGTAACAACCCTAAAACAATACTAGGAATCACACTTCCTAAAATAGGTTGGGATACAGGTTTGTCAAAATGGTAAAGTAGAGAAATCAAAAATCCGAAAGCTCCACACCATAAGATATGTCTGTAAATTGATTTCATTACCGAACCCTTAAGTTGTAATATTGCGCCTAGCCATCTGAGTGTTTTGGCTTTCATGCATTTACCGGAAAAATATTTAGTAAACCGAATACATTAAATATCATAGAGGTTAAAACAAGTCGCAAGTCGCAAGTCGCAAGTCGCAAGTCGCAAGTAAGTTTTGTGAAAGCGACGCGCAAAGCGAGTCTGCGATAGCGCCGGCGGCAAGCGAGTACTCGAACGTCGCGTCCGGGGATTTAGACCCCGACCCAAAACTTGCCGGTTATTGAACTGGGGGACTTAAACCCACGGAGTTTGTTAAAAGTAATAACTATAGAAATAGCACAACTGGCAAAGAAGCTATTTTGAAAATAATTTTGTTCAATAAGCATTATATCCTCGCGACAATGATTGTATTGGGAGCATCTCATTTTCTTAGAAATATATCTAGTCCTGGCGAATAGAATTATTGGCTGTATAGACAAAACCCACCTCCGTGGGTTTCCAATTTCTTGAGTCCTAACTAAATAAATTATGTCTTTTTCTTGTCGTTAGTCTCGAAACGTTGAATTTCAATCAAATAACCATCAGGATCGCGAAAAAAACAGTGGTAAATATTGTACTTTTCGTTTAGTGTAGGCGGCTTTTCAAAATCGACGCCACGTTCTTTGAGATATTCAAACCATTCATCCACCTGCTCTGTTACCAAAGTAAAAATGACACTTGATTGGTTGTTGGTTGCAGGAGTTGATTTTTCGCTGGCTTCACACAATCCCAAGTACGCAGAGCCATTAACAGTATAAATTCGACAGGTTCCTTGGTCAAGCCATAACTCCAAACCTAGCTTTTTTTCATAGAATTCTGTAGATACATTGAGGTTATGGGTAGAAAAGAAGGTAATTTGCTGTTCGATTTGCGGATGAGTAGACATAAATACATTTAAGTATATACCCCAACGACATTAGGCGATCGCTGATGTAAAAATTGATTCATGTTAGAAACCTGTTACTGCTCCAGAATGCCTTAAGTGCATCTGGAGTTTCTTTTTGGAAAAAGCGATGTCTACGACGGGCTGCGCCTACAAAATTTTCCCAATTATCCTGATATGCCAAAAGGTGGCTGAATAAGGATGCATACTGAATTATTTATATCTAACGCAGGGCATCACTTAATTGATGTACCCTTTCTGCCAAACAACTCTCGCAAAACAGCCCCAGATAAACTGAGGCTGTTTTGCGTTACTTCCAATCGAGAAGGTTCCCTATTCCCTATTCCCTTTCACCTACATTTGAGTGTATACCCTGATGACGTAGGATTTTCTCAGAGTGAAAATTTGGTATAGGTAAATGCGTATCTTTCCTGACTCCAGATTTGCTACAAACATTTCTGGAGTTTTTTCATTATCGAACAGAATTCAGGAGTCAGAATTCTTCTTCAATAAGGGTGAACTATACCTTTCTAGTTTTGTCATTGGCATCTAACCATAGAAGTAAAGTTAACAACGGATTTGAAAATCTATGTTCAGATTTAGTTGCCAAAATTAGCAATGATTTGGAAAATTTCATCAGACGAAAAGTGTTAACTAGAATTTATATATAGGTTATCTATATATAAAATTAGCTTTGCTATAAATCATGATAATATTAAACACCACAAAGTTTTTGGTTGTGTGCGATCGCTGAGAATTATTAGTCAGATAGCCAAAAATTATACTATTATCAATCGCTTATTAGACAAAATTTAATGTTTATTTTATATATAGCTTCTACAGTGAACAGTAATTGGTGAACACTGATAACTGAATATTGGTATTTCGCCAAAAGATGAAATTGATAACAACTGATGATTCTTGAAATTCTTCCTCAAGCTGGAGACAAATGGCGAGACACCTGTCCTACTCTTCCTACTATGGAACTAGGAAAACCAGTCAAAATTTCAGATTTAATCCGTGAACTTCGGCAGCAACTCGATCTCTCTCAAGAAAAGTTTGCAGCCAAGTTGGGAGTTTCCCTGCGAACAGTGAATCGTTGGGAGAACGGATCTACAGTGCCTTCGCCAATGGCAATAAAGCTAATTGAAGAAATGTTAGAAAAGATGGGTGAAGTAGGCAAAAGACTGATAAACGAGTATCTCCCAAAACCGGAGCAACGGGAGGACTCTTAAGATGATGGTGAAAGTACCGGAAAAAATTTTGATGATGCGTTCTCGGTTAATAGCTTATGGTGTGATGATTTTGACAGTCATAGCGGCGCTACTGTTGACAAAACTGTTATTGCCAGTTTTTGAACCGAGCATATTTACATTATTTTATGCAGCTGTAGCAGTGAGCGCCTGGTATGGCGGTATGAGACTTGGAATATTAGCGATCGCTTTATCTGTTGCAATCTCCCTCTATTTTTTGATTGAGCCAGTCTACTCCTTTGATTTCCTCAGCCTGAAAGTCTGGGTACAACTAACCACATTCTCACTCGTATCTTTTTTAATTACCGCCCTCTCTTCAGAGTTACAAACTGCTAGAGGCAAGGCAGAGACAAGCCTAAACTTGTTGCAAAATAGCGAAACGCGGTTTAGCCGACTGGGAGAATCCAACATTGTTGGGGTAATCGTCAGTGATCTGAATAATGGCTCGATTGTGGAAGCCAATGATGCTTTTCTGAATATAATCGGCTATACGCGAGAAGATTTGTCTGCTAATCAAATGAACTGGCGCGAGATTACCCCGCCTGAGTATCTTCTTTTAAGTGAGCGTTCAGTGGCAGAACTGAAAACTACCGGAGTATGTAAGCCCTTTGAGAAAGAATACATTCGTAAAGATGGCGATCGCATTCCCGTTCTGCTCGGTTCTGTGATGTTGGGAGACACTCAAGAAACCGTCATTGGCTTTGTTGTTGATTTGAGTGTACGCAAACAAACAGAAATGGCATTAAAGCAAGCTAACGAGCGGTTTGAGTTAGCTGCCTCTGCCGTTAATTGTCTCATCTATGATTGGAATCTAGAACAGGATACCGTTGAAAGAACCCAGGGGTTAACCCGAATTTTGGGCTATTCCCTCGCAGAAGCTCAACCAACGGGTAATTGGTGGTGTGAACTTGTCCATCCCGAAGATTTGCAACGTGTACAAGAGGAGATGGTAGTTGCTTTGGCGAATAGCGATCGCTATACTGCTGAGTATCGAATTCGCCACCAGAATAATCAATATATATACGTATTAGATCAAGGAATAGTGGTGCAACGGGATGCTGGTGGAAATCCATTACGCTTAGTTGGTAGCACTACAGATATCAGCGCTCGCAAGCAGGCAGAGAAGGCAATTCAAGAAAGCGAGGAGCGGCTCAGGAGTTTTGTCAAAGCAAATATAGTTGGTATTATTTTTGGTGATGTTAATGGTAGCATCACGGAAGCCAACGACGAGTTTTTGCGAATTGTCGGCTATACCCAGGAGGATATTCAAGCAGGTAAATTACGGTGGGCTGATATCACCCCTTCTGAGTATCTTTATTTAGATGAACTAGCTATTGCCGAGGCAACAGCGAAGGGAACCTGCACTCCTTATGAAAAAGAATGTATTCGCAAAGATGGTTCCATTGTCCCGGTTGTCGTTGGCTATTCCCTTTTAGGAGAATCTCGCCAGAAATCAGTCGCATTCATTCTGGATATTAGCGATCTCAAACAAGCGAAAAAAGCTCTGAGTCAGAGTCAAGAGCAATTTCAAGCTTTTATGGATAATATTCCCGCCGCCGCCTGGATTACCAATGCAGAGGGGCGTGTACTTTACCTCAGTCCAACTTATTTGAGGACATTCAATTTAGCAACAAATAAGGCGATTAATAAAAACATTGTTGACCTCTATCCAGTCCAAATTGCTCAACCCCTCCTCGATAACATTAGAATAGTTGCCGAGACGAATCAGGTTATTCAAACCATCGAGTCTGCTCCACGCACAGATGGCACTCTTGGCGAATTTTTGATCTATAAGTTTCCCATCGCCGATGCATCTGGGCAACGCCTAGTAGGGGGAGTTGCGATTGACATCACCGAACGCGAACGCGCCCTTCGCGAACGTCAGCTTGCAGAACAAGCCTTACAAGAGCGTAGTGAAAGACTTAAACTCCTCTCAGAAACAACCAGTGATTTGCTTTCAACCGAGCGCCCCTTGGATCTGATGAACAGCTTGTTTAGCAAACTATCGGCGCAGATGGATTTGCATTTTTACTTTCACTATCTCATTGATACACACGAAAACAAGCAGAAACTTCGATTAGTGGCTTGGAACGGTATTACTGATGAAGTATTTCAAGCAATTGAATATCTGGAATTTAATGAGGGGATGTGCGGACTAGTGGTGCAAGAACGCCGTCAAATCGTCGTCAATAATGTGCCGCACTCTACCCATCCAAATGTCCCCATTCTCCGTGCTTTAGAAATTACAGCCTACGCAGGTCAGCCATTAATTGCTCAGGGAAAGCTACTTGGTGTCCTCTCCTTTGCTAGTCGCACCCGTACTCAGTTTACTTCTGGGGAAATTGCTCTATTACAAGCAACCTCCGATCAGGTGGCGGTTGCTCTGGAACGCGCTCAGTTAATGGCTTCGTTACAGCGACGGAAAGAAGAATTGATCCAAGCTAACCGAATCAAAGATGAATTTTTGGCGGTTCTTTCCCACGAACTTCGCACGCCGCTAAACCCGATCCTGGGATGGTCGAAGTTACTCCAAATGAAAAAGTATGATGAAACAACCACTACTCGCGCTCTTGAAACCATTGAGCGCAATGCCAAGTTGCAAACCCAATTAATCGAAGATTTGTTAGATGTATCTCGCATTCTGCAAGGTAAACTGAGTCTGAATATTGCTCCTGTGAATCTGGAAACTGCGATCGCCGCAGCCATAGAAACTGTACGTCTAGCTGCTGAAGCCAAATCTATTAATTTGCAATTTACAATTTTAGATTTTGAATTAGAAAATTCTGATAGAAATTTAGAATCAATCGATTTTAATCAGCAACCAGACAATCTCAAATCCCAAGTTCAAATGGTGCTAGAAGCGCCCCAAGGTTGCAACTCCAAATTTTTAGTAACAGGTGATTCCGGTCGCTTGCAACAAGTTATCTGGAATTTACTTTCCAATGCGATTAAGTTTACACCCCAAGGTGGACAGGTAGAAATCAGTTTACAGTCTATTGGTTCTCAGGTTCAGCTGCAAGTGCGTGATACAGGTAAAGGAATTAGCCCTGACTTTTTACCTTATGTCTTTGACTACTTCCGACAAGCTGATGGCGCAACCACCAGAAAATTCGGCGGACTGGGATTAGGATTAGCTATTGTTCGTCATATTGTCGAGTTACATGGCGGCACAGTTAAGGCAGAAAGTTTCGGTGAAGAACAGGGAGCAACCTTTACAGTCATGTTACCCCTGATCGAGATCGATCTAAATAGTCACCAAGTTCTCTCTCAAGCTGATGATTTGCCCGATTTAAATGGGTTGAAAGTTCTGCTTGTGGATGATGAGTGTGATACGCGAGAATTAATTGCTTTTATTTTAGAGCAATCTGGCGCGGTAGTAATCCAGGCTGCATCGGCGATGGAAGCACTAGGAATTATGCCTCAGTTCCAGCCAAATCTGCTGTTAAGCGACATTGGAATGCCGGAAGTAGACGGCTATATGCTGATTCGTCAAATTAGAGCAATGTCACTAGAAGAAGGAGGGAAAATTCCGGCGATCGCCCTGACAGCTTATGCTGGTGAGGCTGATTATCAACAGGTAATTGCCGCCGGATTTGAGCAGCATATCACCAAGCCTGTGGAGCCAGCTAAATTACTTCGAGCGATCGCTAACTTAATTTATAAGAAGAATTCAGAACTCAGGAGTCAGAATTCAGTATGAATTCTGTACGATATATTCTGTATTCTGACTCCTGTTTTATAGTCGTAGCAATTGTTAATTGAGAGACTCAATCAATTTTACAACTCGTTCCTTAACTTCATCTCGAACGCGGCGAAAAGTTTCAATTGATTGCCCTGCGGGGTCATCAAGTTGCCAATCTTCAAACACCTCTCTTAATACCCACTCTTCGGGTAAATTAACACCACAGCCACATAATGAAATCACAGCATTATAGTCATCAGCATTGAAATCACTTAAAGGCTTAGAAGTTTGATTGCTAATATCAATCCCAATTTCCGCCATAACCTCAACAGTGACGGGATCTACCTCACTTGCTGCCAAACCTGAACTAGCAACAGCAACTTTACCTTCTCCTAATATTCGCGTAAATCCCTCTCCCATTTGCGATCGCCGCGAATTATGCTTACAAACAAACATCACCTTCTTCATAACCCTGTTTTGTCACTCTGGGAAAGTAAAAATCAAAGCCAAATTTTGAACTGTAGATAGAACGGGCATTTGAGCGTTTATTTTCTAACACAATGGCTGAAATCATGTTTTTTTGGTAAAAGTCTTATGCTGTAAGCATTCCAGATTATTCTCTCCCGAAAGTGATAAAAGAGGGATAAATACTCCCCTCAAACTCTCTGCGTTCTCTGCGTCTCTGTGGTTCGTTTTCTCTTTACCCACAACACGACTTATTAACAGCCTGTCCCACCACCAAATTTTGTTCTGGTGTTGTATCTCCCACCTTCACCACAAAGACTTCCCAGCGATTCCCATCTGGATCTGTTACCCAAACCTTATCTTGCAAAGCGTAGCAGCAATCAGTATTATCCTCAGTAAATAATGCTAATCCAGCTTCCGTAAACCTTTGGATAGCCGATCGCACTTCTTCTGTACTTTCAACTTGTACGCCCAAGTGAGACAATGCACCACCAGCCTGAATACTAGATGCTAAATTTAGCGTTAGATTTAACGCTGGGCTAGAAATATCAAACTTGGCGTAGTCATGCTTATATTTCACAGGTTCCACGCCAAACATTGCCCGATAAAATGTTACAGACTTTTCAATATCAGTAACATTCAAAGCCACATGAGTTTTCAGCAGTGCCATAATTTTGCTCCTTGTCGGATTTTTCAAATATTTATCAGGTTCTTGACTCAGATGTTGTGAAATAATGTTTTTCAAACCAAAAAGCAACATTAACCAGACCAATCAACACAGGCACTTCCACCAGAGGCCCGACAACGGCAGCGAATGCCACACCCGAATTAATGCCAAACACTGCGATCGCAGTAGCGATCGCCAGTTCAAAATTATTTCCGGCGGCTGTAAATGCAACACTGACGGCTCTAGAATAGTCTGTCTTAATCCGCCAAGCCATATAAAAGCTGACCAGAAACATAATCACAAAGTAGACAATCAGAGGAATTGCAATCTTCACCACATCCAAGGGTATTTGAACAATCAAATTGCCTTTCAAGCTGAACATAACCACGATTGTAAATAGCAGAGCAATCAGCGTGAGCGGGCTAATTTTAGTCACAAACTCCTCATGATACCACTGCTTACTTTTCACTTTGACTAAAAAGAAACGAGTGCAAAACCCAGCTAAAAAGGGAATACCAAGATAGGTAAATACACTTTTGGCAATCTCGGCAATGCTGACATTCACAACATTGCCTTTTAACCCAAATAGTGGTGGCAATACAGTGATGAAAAACCAGGCATAAGGACTATAAAAGATGACTTGAAAGATACTATTGAAGGCAACCAATCCAGCCGTATACTCTGTATTACCTCGTGCCAAATCACTCCAAACAACTACCATTGCAATACAACGGGCTAATCCAATCAGAATCAATCCCGTCATATATTCTGGATAACCGTGTAAGAAGATTGCCGCCAGAGAAAACATCAAAATTGGCCCAATAATCCAATTCTGAAGTAGTGACACACCAAGAATTTTTCCGTTGCGAAATACATCCCCTAACTCTTCATATCGCACCTTAGCCAGAGGTGGGTACATCATCAAAATTAACCCGATGGCAATTGGTATATTGGTTGTTCCTACTTGAAACTGGTTGATAAACGCTTCTACTCCCGGAAAAAAATAGCCAATACCAACACCGATCGCCATTGCTAAAAAAATCCACAAGGTCAGGAAGCGGTCAATAAATGAGAGGCGTTTTGAAGTTTTTTTGCTCATTACAGAGTTCATATAACTTACATTATTCAAAGTTTCATCATGAACAAGTTGGTTGGTTTGGATGATTGTCCATGCCTAAAACTATCCTTTGTAACCTTTGGCGATCGCACAGTTTCAGTTGATGAATTGGGTGTAGCTGTGCAACTGCTCGCAAAAGCCAACACTCCAAATAAGAGAGCTAATTTTTTTGCCATTGCGTTCATTGACTTCACTGTTATCGGTAATTTTGAAAGTATGTTTATATCATTTCAAAAAAACTTGATATGTCAATAACAAGCATAGCACTATACATAAAAATTCATCAAAAAAAGTTGATGTATAGCAATTAGGGCAATAGTTTGTAGGGATGCACAGATGTACATTGGTGTCTAATACGGTTCGGTTAAGGTTTTTTGATGAAAATTTTAGATCGCTAAAAGATGCGATAAATCATCACAAAGACGCGATAAATCGCCGTCTCTACAAGTGTTTTGTTGCTCATTCTGAACTGTATTTCTTTAAAATCTCGTTTCCAGTCTGCCTCTGGCTGGACTGCTCCTGGCGGTTCTGCCGCCAGCAAAGGAGGCAGAGCCTTTAGGATGGCATTCCCAGTCGGAGACTGGGAACGAGACAATCACCCACTCGTACAAAATTCATACTGAATTCTGACTCCTGAGTTCTGAATTCTTTTTATAAACTTATTCCTAATCGCAGCAGGGACGCGCAGATGAAATTACCTGATTCTGGGTAAAATCTGCCAAATATTTCTCTAAAATACTGAATTGTGGCAAATTCAAACTGTAATAAATCCAGCGTCCTTCCTGACGAGAGGTAACTAAGCCAGCTTCTTTGAGGGTTTTCAGGTGAAAAGATAGTTTCGACTGACTTACTCCCAAGACTTCGCACAAATCACATACACATAATTCTCGCTGGCGTAGCAATTCCAGCACACTAATCCTGAGTGGTTCGGAAAGAGCATGAAAACCAGCAGCAATTAAATGAGGAATAGTAGTAGCTGAAGAAGTTGGCATCAATGATATTGATATTATAAGGATATGTTATCTCTATTGTGAACTAAAAACTATAGCTTAGGTGCGTAGACGCGTAGCGGTGAGGGGGTCGCAGTCTTCTCCCGGATTTCTCACGCATAGTGTAGGCAGAGGGGGAAGAGGAGTGTGGGGAGTGTGGGGGGTAAGACTTCTTCCCCATCCTCCCACACCTCCCACACCCCACTCCCTTTCATTTTTGATTTTGCATAACCATTATGTCTCCTACACCCAGTTGCAGAGCATAGAGGTTGGCATAAACACCTTGTTGATTGACAAGTTCGTTGTGAGTACCCTGCTCGACAATTTGTCCCTGCTGAATGACTAATACCTGATCTGCCTGAGTAACTGTACTGAGACGGTGGGCAATTACGAAACTGGTGCGACCTTGGAGCAAACGAGCGATCGCACTTTGCACTAGCGCTTCTGTGCGGGTATCGATGCTGCTAGTGGCTTCATCCAGAATCAGAATTCGGGGATTAATTAATACCGCACGAGCAATACTGATGAGTTGTCGCTGTCCTTGACTCAGAGGTGCGCCCCGTTCACCCAATTGAGTTGTATAACCCTGTGGTAGTGAGGTAATGAACTCATGTACATTTGCTAGTTGGGCAGCCGCTTCGATATCAGCTTGAGTGGCGTAAGGAACGCCAAAAGCTATATTTTCGGCAACGGTGCCGGTAAACAAAATATTGTCTTGCAGAACGATGCCAATTTGACGGCGCAGACTTGCTTGAGTCACACTACGCACATCAATATCATCAATTTTCACTGCACCGCCAGACACATCATAGAAGCGTAAAATCAAATTAATAATTGTACTTTTTCCTGAACCGGTTTGTCCTATTAATGCAACCATCTGCCCTGGATAGGCGTGCAAATTCACTCCTTTGAGAACCAGTTGATCTGGGTTGTAGCCAAACTTGACATTCTCAAATGTCACCTCACCTTGAATAGGCGGCATTTCTGTGGCATCGGCTGCATCTTTGAGTTCTGATGGTTCATCTAATAATAAAAAGATTCGCTCTAGTCCGGCGAAGGCAGATTGGGCTTGAGTATAAAACTGGCTGAGAATTTGAATCGGGCGGAAGAACTGCTGGACGTAAAGTAAAAAGGATGTCACCACACCGACAGTTGCAGCTCCCGTTACCGCTAGATAACCACCATAAGCTAGGACACCTGCGGTTGCTAGTGTGTTGAGAAAATCGATGGAGGGCAAAAAGGCCGAAGTAATTGCCACAGCCTCAACGTTGGCATCTCGATTGGCGGCGTTAAGGATGTCGAATTCTTCGATATTCATCTGTACGCGATTAAATGCTTGTGCTTCTCGCACACTGCCAATATCTTCTTCTAACTTGGCGGAAAGCTCCCCAATAGTTTGTCGAGTGATGCGAAATCTGGCTCTTGCCCAACGCGCAAATAAGCTTGTGGTAAAAATCATCAGTGGCACAACCAGATTACTCAACAAACCGAGTTGCAGGTTGATTGAGAGCATTGCAATCACAATGCCAACTAAACTGAAAGTGTTGCCTAGCATTTGAGCAACTGTCAATCCAAATGCCTGATTTACCGTGTTGACATCATTTAGCAAGCGGCTCATTAAATCGCCTGCTTCGCTGCGGTCAAAAAAGCTGAGTGGTAGACTTTGGATTTTCAGGAAAATATCTTGCCTCAGTTGAGCCAGCAATCGCTGCATAATCCAGCCGACTCGAACAATTTGACCCCGGATTGCTAAGACACCAAGTCCATAGTTCAGCCCTAATAGTCCTAATAATTGCAGTAGTCCCTGTAAATTACCTTGTGCAATCAGATGATCGATCGACCAACCGAGAAAGAATGGCCCAATTGCCTGGGTTATAGCACCAACTAATACTAATGTGATAGCGATGGGAATTTCTTTGCGATAGAGTAGCACATATTGCAAAAAGCGCCGCAGGGTGGAAAGTTTCTGACTCGTCTGCTCAGATGCAACAACAGGAATAGTGCCTCTCATAAAAATTTTGGATTTTGGATTTTGGATTTTGGATTAAAAGTCTTTATCAAAACAGAATTCAGGAGTCAGGAGTCAGGAGCGGAGCCGGAGACGCTCCGCCTCAGGTCAGAATTCAGTTGGGTATTCTGTATGAAGGGGAGATTTCAATGTGAGCGTTCAGTCGAATTCTGAATTCTTCTTCAATACAAGCCTGTGAGCAAAATTTAATGATGCTAATTGCGGATCATTTTTTCTCCTTTGGTTTGACCTGAGATTCCAAAATCACACCGTAGAGTGGGCTAGTTTGCATCAATTCTTCGTGAGTGCCTTGTGCTACCAATCGTCCTTTATCCATGAGAAAAATGCGATCGGCATTCTGGACGGTGCTAATGCGTTGAGCCACGACAAAGGTTGTACAAGCTTTTTGGTGCATTAAGCGATCTAGTTCGGCTTGAATTTGGGCAGCAGTTCTGGCATCCACAGCCGAGGTGCTATCGTCCAAAATCAGAATGCTGTAATCGGTTAACAAGGTACGAGCGATCGCAATTCGTTGTTTTTGTCCACCAGATAAACCTACACCTCGTTCACCCACAATCGTCTCGTAGCCATCGGGTAGACCGCTAATAAAATCGTGCATTTGGGCGGTTTTTGCAACTTCAATCACCTGTTCTAAGGTTGCATTGGGTTTGGCATAGGCAATATTTTCGCGGATTGTGCCAGAGAAGAGGGTGGTTTCTTGAAATACAATCCCAATACGCGATCTGAGGCTTTTGAGTGTGAAACTTGTTACATCTCGTCCGTCAATGCGAACTGCTCCCTTTGTGACATCGTAAAAGCGGGGAATCAAGTTCATAATTGTGCTTTTTCCCGAACCAGTCATGCCAAGAACGGCGATTAGCTCATTGGGCTTGGTTTCAAAGGATACTTCTTTGAGAGTTTCGGTTGTCGCTCCTGGATAGCGAAAGGAAACATTTTCAAAGGTAATTCTACCACCGCAGGTGTCAAAGGGGACAGCGCCGGGGCGATCGCGAATTTCTACTTCTGCATCTACAACTTCGTAGACACGTTCGGCGGAAGCAGCGGCTTGAGCGATCGCAGGTGCGGCAAATCCAATCAATAAAATCGGTTGGAGAATCAATGCTAGGTAGGAGTTAAACGCCACTAGTTCGCCAATGGAAAATCTACCCCCAATTACCTGCCCTCCTCCGTAGCCGAAAACTGCCAGTGTCACCACATTACTCAGCAAAAAAATCAATGGGAAGGTATTACGGATGGCGCTAATGGTCTTCATGTTCGCCTTGACTAGGCCATCATTCAGGGTTGTGTAACGCGACCTTTCCGTTGACTCCCGCACAAAGGCTTTCACTACCCGGATGCCTAGCAAGTTCTCTTGTAATACAGCATTGAGGTTGCTCAGTTGCTCTTGTACTTGCCGAAAAAGTTTGTTATTTTTGCTGATGAATCGCGCCATTAACCATGCGGCGATGGGCACTACTGTCAGGGTAATCAGTGCCAGTTGCCAATTCATCACCAACAAAACTACCGAAATACTTACCAATGTCACAATTGAACCGATAACCTGAATTAGGCTAGTGCCAACAAAGGTACGAATCTGCTCAATGTCGTTGGTGACACGGGTTAGGAGTTGGGAAGTCTGCGCCTGGTCATGAAAACTGAAACTGAGATTTTGAATTTTGCTGAAAATTTTGTTTCGCAGGTCATAGGCGACACCCTGAGATACTGCTTCTGCTAGATAGCTTTGTCCAAAGTTAAATACACCACGAGCGATCGCGGCTACTACCATCCAAGCGGCGCTGTATAGCACAATTTGGAGATTTTTTTGCGATATTCCCTCATCAATTCCCCAGCGAAATAGTTGTGGGGTGAGTGCGTTTGCGATCGTCAACAGCAACAGACTGACCAATGCTCCCAGTGAAGTCCATCGGTAAGTACTTAAACTTTTCAGCACGCGCTGGGTTGGCTGTATCAATGAAGTTTCCTGGAGTTCTGGTTGCTGAACCAATGGTATTCACCCCTGTATCTTTGGAAAATTATCGTACTTTGATTGTAAAAAAACAATTGGTCATTATGTAGAGTACCAAATGGGGGATTTTATAGATTAACCTTCTATTTTTGGTGGAAATTCTGAGTTTTGAGACAGTGGTATGGGAGAATACCTGTTTGGCAAGCATTGCGGCTCATCCATTTCCAGACCGAAGAAAACCAAAGAACAAAAATAATGGCTCAAAATTTTCATAGCAATTCCCAACTTACCTCAGATATCTCAACTACTATCAGTCGCACAGCCAAGCCAAGTTCTGAGTTCTACTCTCTTTTTTCTGAAGAAGAAGTTTTAGGAATCATTGATGCATTAGAAGTTAGACGAGAAATACCTCTCAAGTATTCTTATAAAGGCAGAGGTGCAAAAATTTGGGACGATTTTTATCTAAAATATGTTATTCCTAAATGGTATGGAAGAGCAAATGTAGAAATTGATCTTTTAAAGAGTAATTTTAAATATTTGAATAGCAATATTAAAACTGGCGAGAGAGTCAATATTGTAGACGTTGGTGCTGGAAATTCCTATCCTGTTAAAGAATTTATCCGCAGATTCAATAAATTAGGGAAAGTTAATAAATATATTGCCTTAGATATTAGTGATGAATTGCTTCAGGTATCCAGAAATAATTTAAAAAAATGGTTTCCCCTAGTCAATTTTATTAGTTCCACAATTGATATAGAAAATAGTTGTGTACCTAAAACTTTGTTTCAAAATCAAAATAGTCTTGAAATTGACGACACAGCAAAAATATTTTTACACTTAGGAGTTACCATTGGAAATCATCAAAATAGAGATGAGGTATTCAAAAATTTTAGAGATAGTATGGGAAAAAATGATTTTCTAGTGTTCACCAATGAAACTGGTTCTAACTCTACATGGGATGGAATATTTAGAGGCGGCTGCAAGTATCATGTAGAAGAAATATATGGATGGGTTAAAAATAAGATTGGGATTAAATCTGAAGATTGTGAACTAGTGAGAAAGTACGATCTAAAAACAGATAGTATAGTTGCTAATCTCAAACTCCGTCATCATCACACTATAAATTTTAGTCGGATAGGGATAGATAAAAAAATTGAAATCTCTGAAGGTGAAGAGATTACTATCTGGCGACACCACAAGTATGAAATACCTAAACTTTTGCAAGAAATAGAACGTTCTGGACTACAACTTATTCACTATACTACTGACAAATACAAATCACATATCATGGTGATTTGTAAGATTGCCAGTGAATAAGCTTTTCAATTAGACAAGACCTTGGACTATCTGTAGCTTGTTAAAAAAATTGACTTCTACAACGATAATTTACTAGTCTGTCCCATTAATTTTGTTGGGCTGCTAGATCCCCGACTTCTTGAAGAAGTCGGGGATCTGAACACCACTAACCTCTCAAAACTTTTGGGACAGACCACTACACCGTTGATAGTTTTTGACGCTAAGGGACTGACAAATAAAAAATATCCAATTAATTCTTGTGGGGTGGGCGTCTCGCCCGCCCAGTTTAGATGGCGGGCAAGATGCCCACCCCACAATATTGGATGATTTATAACTTAGATCCGATTATGCCAGCTGCTAGAATTTTCTAAGTCTTTTAGCGAAAATTTTTCTGATTCTTATCTAGAATTTTGAATTTTGAATTCGGAGCAAAGCGACGCGACTTAGCTTCTGTATCAATCAAACATACATCAAACGCGGTCTAGGTTCAGGAACCGGACGCCCTAAATCTTTAGCCGTTTCTATCCATTCCTGCACAACCAATTCTACATTCTGTAGGGCTTCCTGATAAGAATTGCCGTCAGCAGCACAGCCTGATAATTCTGGGACTTCAGCAATAAAGGCTTGATCTAATTCACTCCAATAGAGAATAATTTCATACCGAAACATCATTTTTAGTTCCTAGCTTATACTTAATAATCACTGCCCGGACTTGTTTAATTTGATAGCTTTTGGCTTTTCCTTTTTTGTGTTGTAGGTTCAATATTTCCTCAACATCGGCTTTGATAAAAATACGATGATCGCCACGAATCCGTTCCTCAAAGCCTAATGTATATAAAAGTTGCCACAGTTGGGCAAAAGGGATGTCTGTATCAGAAGTCCCAGAGAGAATTTTTTCTAAGAGTTTGTCTTGCTGAGTCACGTTTTTCTGACTGTCTTAATGTTTCTATAGTCTCATATTTATTTAAAATCAGGGTATACAAAAGCAAATCTATCATTTTACTCCTGAGCTAGACCATCCCTTATGACAATGGCTAGTCTAGTTATCAGGGCAAATTGTATGCTTGGATACTGCTCTAATAATTTACTTGATTTCAAAAAATACTAGTTGTTTGGATGTTACAGATGCTTTGTTGAAAGTGATGTTTTGCAATGAGTTTAATTTTGTGACATCAGTTTTACCTATTGTGGAGTGTATAATTTCTCTTGACGAATGACGCTCATTTACCATCCTTACTGGGGTTATCAGTCTTAATATTGGCTCAATTAATAGCTTGAATACTTTTCTACAATCCCTTAGCGTAGCGTTCCCTAGTAAAGGTATCACCAATTTATCAGTAATATAGACAACTACAGAGGGCAAATTGTTAAGATTGCTCATATCATAATGCTGAGGTATAAATCCGTCTCAAGCAACCTTAGTATGGAGTAAGAAATATTACACGATTATGAAAAACCAAATTATCGGCGCAGCAGCATTTTTAACCACTATTAGTTTGACAGTAACGGTACAAGCAGCAAACTCCGAACATGTTAGACAGTTATTAGCAACCAAACAATGTCAAAACTGCGATTTGACGAATGCAGGTTTAGTTCTGGCTGACTTATCTGGAGCAAATTTGAGCGGTGCTAATCTCACAGGTGCTAACCTCAGCCGTGCAAATTTGAGCGGCGCAGATTTACGGGGTGCAAACTTGAGTGGTGCGAGTTTATTTGGTGTTAACCTGAGCGAAGCTAAATTTAGTGGGGCAAATTTGACTGGTGCTGATTTGAGAAATACTTATTTAGCGAATGCAGAACTAAATGGTGCTTACCTGAATGGCGCTAACTTTCAGGGTGCAGTTGGGATACCATTACAAGTAGCTTCATCAGAAGAATTTTATGCTTGGGGTATAGCAGAAGGGCAAAAAGGCAACCAACAGCAAGCAATAAGTTATTTTGATCAAGCGATCGCTATTAAACCAGAATATGCAGGTGCTTATCTAGCTCGTGGTGTTGCTCGCTACCAAATACTAGATAGACAAGGTGCATTTCAAGATGCCCAAGTTGCTGAAAAATTGTTTACATCCCAAAAGAACAACACTGGTACGTTAACGGCCCAAGCTTTTATTAAAGAACTGCAAACACCAGTAAATGACAAGGTAAGTAGTGGTAGCCCCAGTTTCATGGACTTTTTTGGAGGTCTTGCCTCAGTCTTGCTTCAGTTCTTCCCTTTTTGAGGGGAATAATAACAATTCAAAATTCAAGCAGGATGCTCTCTATGAGACGCTGCGCGTAGCAAGATCCCCGCAGGGGTACGCAGGCTCTAAGCGTTGCTTGCCGTTGGCGTTCGCTAATAGCGTGTCGCAGACCATTGGTGTCAACTTAACGTGAAAGCAAGTCTAGAACTAGCTTTTAGATTGCCTCGTTCCCAGTCTCCGGCTGGGAATGCTCGTCGTTGAGGCTCCGCCTCCTTTACTGGCGGCTCTGCCGCCAAGAGCAGCATTTCCAGCCGGAGGCTGGAAACGAGGTTTTAAAGGAGTTTCAGCTTAAGTTCACACTCATGGTCGCAGACAAGCTTCTCGTTCGCGTTAGCGTCTCCGACAGGAGAAGGAGAAGAGAAGGCTTTACGCTGCGCTAACAATCTTTTTACTTTTTACTTCTTAAACTCTTCCGTCGCTAACCCTAGCACTAACGGGGGATTTAAACCTCGACTGAAAATAATCAACTTTTTGAAGTAGATAAATGTTGCTTTACCACATCTAGGCGTGAACAGTTCCAATAATCGATATGGGAGACAATCAAACCATCAGAATTAAGACCTAATTCACTCCAACCAGGAATAGAGATCCTTGGCTTCCAAGGGAGAGGAGTATTCCAACTGAGTGTCCACTCAGTTTTGATTGTGTCTCCTAAACGTTGAATATTATGTAAATCCATCTTGGGATTTAAAAACCAAGTTTGGATAAAATTAATCATTTCTTTATAACGTTTAACACCACGAAATTTATTCAGAGGATCTTGAAAATAAACGTCTGGAGCATAAATATTATAAGTTTGATTGACGGGGAATCTTTGATAGTCTTCTTTGAGAATTTCAATGATATCCATGATAGATAAATATATCTGTAAATTGGTTTAATATGAAAGCTGAAAAATGGAAATTAGCCCTCATTCCATAGACGTTCTAACTGACGCCGCCAAGCAGTTAAGACTTCTTCTCGCCCTTTTGCAGATGAGTCTATTTCGCCCATCATTCCTTCTGCGTAAAAGCGCTCTAAGGTTTGCATAGTAGCTTGCAGAGATTGTCCTTGCTGTTTTGCTGCCTGAATAATTTGCCGGATGCGGCTTTCAATTAGTCGATTAAAGACATTATCTAATCTGGCTTGATAGAGAGATGCAAGTCGGTTAATTGCATTGGACAAATCTGCACTGACTAAAGTGCCACTGTGATGTTGAAATACCCCCCAAATTACCCCTTCATGCAAAGCGTAACGTACTTCTTGAGTGTCATCGAAGTTAGCTTCTAGGAACTGTTCTAAAAATGGCTGGGCTTCTTGGATGGGCACAATAGGCAGTAAAACTCGCAGCCAAGTATTATCTTCGGAAAGCAGCACCAACAGCCGAAAAGTAGAAGTATCTACTTGCCACGATCCAGGAGCAATGACTACAACAGCCGATGTGCCAAATAATTCTGTGAGCGTACCCGCAATTTCTTCAGGTGTCATAAGGCTTTATTTATATATAGCCTCTAGATTAGCGCAGAGGTGCATCAGCTTATTCAATCGCTCCCATTAGTTTTAATGCTACGCGCTGTGCTGACGTTAACCCTGTTACACCTGTGATATTCAGCCCTGCACACAGTTTATAGCTAATGGTCTTAATATTAAAAATTATTATAGAATATTTTGCTATTAAATACGGTAAATTGACCGATTTATAGTAAATAATAGTGAAGATGCTGGTTACTTAATTAAATTATTACTTCAAGTAGTGAAGTATCAAATTGTAACTACATAAATCAATTCATCGTTCATTTAGCAAAGACATACACCATGACAAATGATGTGATTCAACAACAAATTGAATATTATCGCGCCAGAGCTAATGAATACGATCAGTGGTTTTATCGAACTGATCGTTATGATCGTGGTAAAGAACTCAATCAAAGCTGGTTTGATGAATTAGCTATCGTCAGAACCGCCTTACACCAAATTAAGCCAGTCGAACACATCTTAGAACTCGCCTGTGGTACAGGAATCTGGACACAAGAACTTTTACAAATTGGTCAGCAAATTACAGTGATCGATGCTGTTTCTGAAGTCATTGAGATTCATCAACAAAAACTTCAATCTCCCAAAGTTAATTATCAGCAATGGGATTTATTCTCTTGGGAACCCTATCAGCAATACGATTTAGTGTTTTTTTCTTTCTGGCTCTCTCACGTTCCTCCGATAAGACTCAATTCTTTTCTCCAGAAAGTTTCTCGCTCTGTTCGCCCTGGAGGTGAGATATTTATCATGGATTCTCGCTTTGAACCAACCTCTACTGCAAAAGACCATATTCTTAAGAACGACGAAAGTATTTATAAGGTTCGTAAATTAAATGATGGTCATAAATTTCAGATCGTCAAGATTTTCTATGAACCAGATGAATTGGATAATGAATTGGTGAGCGCTCACTTCAAAGCCGAAGTGAAAATAACAGAAAACTACTTTATTTATACTTACGGTAAGAAGATTACATGACTTTTTACAGATATAGAAAAGGGAAAGGGGTTCAATACTTTTCCCTTCTGCCAGCCACGACCGAGCAAGAAAGATATAAGTCGAATAGGTAGGTGTGCGCCCCCACGAATGAATGTATTCCACTGAATTGAAATATGTGATTTAAATGATCGAATTGCTCAAAAACACGATGCCGATCGCACATAAAGCGAAGCCAGCAATGCTCATTTTCCAAGGTAAAGTTCGGTTGATTTCTCCCATACCCATTGCCACACCAATTTCTCTAGCACTCATGGCAACTGCAAATAGAGTTAAGGTAATGCCTAGTATATATGCAACTACTGGTATTATTTCTGCACCAACAATAGATTCAGCATTCGCGTAACCCTGAAATAAACCAGCACTAATACTTACCAGAGCAAGCACCAGAAAGTTTAGTTGATTTGGCATCATCAACATAGTACCAAAAACAATGGTAGAGATAGCGATGGCTGCGCCAACGCTTTCAGCGAACGCTATTTCTGTGCCTGGTAAATTTAGCTGTAATAAATGAATTACAATGCCCAAAACTGTTGCGAAGATAAAACATCCAGCGATCGCAGCGCCACGAACAAACACTGATGAGAGTAAGCCAATCGCAACAATACCAACTAAACAATTTAAGCTAATTACTGGATCTGCCAATCCCCAGAGAAAGCCTTCCCAGCCGTTAGAGATGCTATGGTCAACTGGTGTACCATTCAAGGAACTCAGTAAGCTAATTAAAATTAAAGCTGCGATCGCCCCAATATGGCGAGGCATTAACTTCGAGGTATAAAGTTCCTTTGAAACAGAGGATTCTGATAATTTAGTCTTGAACATCACTATAGGCCAAATTAGTTTTTTCGGTAATTTATACTACCCATATACTCCAAAAAACTAACGTAATAAAAAAAGTATTAGGCGAATATAATTCCCTACTACACAAAACTTAGTCCACCTTTCCTGCGGAACGCTACGCGAACGTGGACTAAGAGAAAATTAAGGATTTTTAACCCACGGAGGTGGGTTTTGTTTATGTAGCCGCGACTTCCAGTCGCCCGATGAATAATAAATATAGACTTTTCAAACAGACTTAATCGGAATCGGAATCTCAATGATGAACTCTGTGCCTTGAAGCGGTGTAGAAATACACTTGATTTGACCACCATGTTTGTTAATAATTTGGTAGCTAATCGACATTCCTAAACCTATACCTGAACCAACAGGTTTAGTTGTAAAGAACGGATCAAAAATTTTTTGCTTTACTGTTTCTGTCATACCGCAACCATTATCGGCAATCCGAATTATCACTTTATTCGTGTCTAAAACCTCAGTGCAAATGCGAATATGGGGATTGTTATTTATCGGTTGTTGGTTGTCAGTTGTTTTTACATTGACCGCTAACAAATTGCAACCAATGATTGATTCTCTCAAAGTATCAATAGAATTATTCAGGATATTCATAAATGCTTGATTGAGTTGTCCAGCATAGCACTCAACTTTAGGCAAATTACCGTATTCTTTTATCACTTGAATATCTGGCTGATTTCCTTCACCTTCCAAGCGATTTTGCAAAATTAAGAGAGTGCTATCAAGACCTTCGTGGATATCAACTGCTTTTTTTCCTGCTTCATCTAACCGTGAGAAGTTACGCAAGGATAAGACTATGTTGGAAATGCGCTGAGTTCCCATATTCATGGAAGATAAGATTTTTGGTAAGTCTTCTTTAATAAAATCAAGTTCAATTTCTTCGATATAAGCTTTAATTTCTGATAGTAAATTGCAATCGCATTTCTGATAAAGCGTAATCAAATTGAGTAAATTTTTAATATATTCATTAATAATAACGATATTACCGTCAATAAAATTCACAGGATTATTAATTTCATGGGCAATACCGGCAACTAATTGCCCCAATGAAGACATCTTTTCAGTTTGAATGAGTTGAGCTTGCGTATTTTCAAGTTCCTTTAAGGTCAGTTTGAGTTGGCAGTTAGCTGCTTCTAGTTGTGCAGGACTCGGTAAAGCTAGAGCTTGGGGAATGATGGGTAACAGTGCGATCGCTGTATATAGTGAGATAATAGCCGTAATAAGCTTGATGAAGCTGGATAACCAGTAAGTTGGATGCCAAAGCGTCCATACATCCATTACATGGGTTGTACCACAAGAGACGATAAAAGCTCCAAATAATAAAAGTATCAATTTGAAGGGGAAATCCTTTCGCTTGTGGACAAAGTAAATCAGGATGATGGGGATAGAATAATACACCAAAGCAATCAGAGAATCTGAGATGATATTTAGCCACACTAAATTCGGCTTCCAGAGATAACAATGTCCATGTGGAATGAATGAACTCTCAGTCAAAAAGTTTTGCAAAAGTTCCAGCATACACCGCCAAACCAGGTAATTTGTCAACTATTAAATGACAAATTATACACGCTGGATAACAAATTGTCCTTAATGTTAAAGGCTGTACTAGTAGAAGAAGGCAAAAGTAAAAAGGCAAAAGTAAAAAGAAAGAATGTTTATTTTGTAAGCTTTATGGCTATTTTAAACTACCCATTCCAAATTAATGAAACGCTTAGGCTGTAGGCTGTATTCATTTAAAATTTAAAATTTAAAATTTTTAATGAACTTTGGGGGTTTAAGTCCCCAGCAATACAGGCAGCCCGTTTTGGGTCGGGGTCTAAATCCCCGTCCCAAAACGTAATTGCGAATTGCGTTAGCGCAGCGTTAGCGAGTCTTCGAGCGTCATTGCGAATTGCGAATTGTTTTAATTCCGCCTTGCGATAGGGAGCATCCCAAATGTGCAAGTTATATCAAACTCAGGTTACAAATTGTCATTGGGTTCTCCGAAGGAGTACGCAATGATAAACATGTTCTTGCAAAATTGGGATGCTCCCTTGCGATATTAGTGCAGTAATTCTTCAACTTGATGTTGGCTCCACAAAGTTCTGTATAAACCTTGCTGTTTTACAAGTTCTAAATGATTGCCTATCTGTACAATTTTTCCCTTTTCCATCACAAAAATTCGGTCAGCAATTGCTGCTGCTGATAATTGATGCGTGATAAAAATTACTGTTTTGCGTTTAGTATCATCGGAGAGGTTTTTGAGGATTTGCGTGGCTGTTTGATTATCTACACTAGAGAGGGCATCATCCAAAATTAACACTGGAGCATTGACCAGCATCGCCCTAGCTAAAGCAGTACGTTGTCGTTGACCGCCAGAAAGAGTAATACCGCGTTCACCAACAATAGTTTCATATTTCTGGGGAAAATTGTAAATTTCTGATTCAATTTGGGCAAGTTTAGCAACAGATTCTACCTGCTCTTGTTCGCTAACTGGATCGCCGTAGCGGATATTATTTTTGATTGTAGTACTAAATAGAAAGCTATCTTGAGGAACGTAGGCGATCGCACCTCGTAAATCTGCCAAAGCAATCTTAGTAATATCCACCCCATCTAAAAACAATTGTCCTGATTCAATATCTAACAAGCGGGGCAAAGCATTGGCCAAAGTTGATTTCCCTGAACCAATTGACCCAACAATAGCGACAGTTTCTCCAGCCGCAATGGTAAAGTTCACATTTGCTAAAGCTGGAGTAGTTGAACCAGGGTAATTGTAAGTGAGATTTTTCGCTGTCAGTTCCCCTTTCAGTTCAGCCACCGGCAGATGTATGGCATCGGCTGCATCTTTAATTTTCGGTGTGACAGAAAGAATAGATTCCAGTCTATCAATACTAACTTCACCCCGTTGGTAGGCAGTAATTGTGAATCCTAAAATAGCCGTGGGGAAGGCCAAACGCTCTACATAAATTAACAGTGCTAAAAAGTCGCCAACCTCAAGCGTCCCAGAAGACATCCGCGCTGTCCCTAGCCAGATGATGATCAGTGAACTGATATTAGCTAGGCCCCCAATTAGCGGAAACAATGTATTTCGGATTTTTGCTAGTTCTAGATTAGCAGTCAATAGCTGCTGATTTTTCTTGGCAAAAGCTCGACGCTCGTTTGCTTCTTGGGCATAGATTTTAATTAAGGCAATGCCACTGATATCCTCCTGAATGAGTTCGCTGATGTCAGAGAGTTGCTCTTGGACTGTTGCTTGTTGTTTACGTAAGCGAGTGCTAAACAGACTCACCAACAAGAACATAAAAGGGTACACTGCCAGGGAGGCTAGTGTGAGATCCACACTAATCGCCAGCATGACTGGCAGTGTCAGGGCATAAGCAAAGGCTGTATTTGCTAAACTCAAGACTGCAAAACCCAACAACCGCTTGATATTGTCTACATCACTGGTAGCCCGACTAATCAAATCGCCAGCAGTATTACTAGCAAAATAAGCAGGCTCCAGCTTGAGCAAGTGTTCAAAAATCCGTTGTTTCAGGTCAAATTCCACTTGACGCCCCACCCCAAATAGCCAAATGCGTGATGCCATTCGCATTAGCCACATTGCCGAACTAAGTAAGACAATGATTACTACATAATGTAATATTTGGTTCCAGTTGAAGGTTGTTGAGAGCTTGTCAACACCAGCACGAATTAACCAAGGGATATAAACGCCCAGTGCATTGACAGACAACAAAGCGAGAATGCCTAAGGATGCCTCCTGCCAATGGGGTCGTAAGTAAGCACTGAGTTTAGCGAGTCGTCGAGATTTTGCCATTAAAGCAATTTTGCAACTTTATCATCCTAGATTAACTGCTAGTCCAAGAAGGCAGCTATGTAGGGGATTGGGAAAGAATGGGGTCTGAATCCCTATTTAAATTTTCTCAATCCCCAAGTCTTTAGTTTAATGAAACCCTTGCAAATTCGTAATTCCGAATTCTGAGTAGCGTTACTAAAGCGTGACATTGGGGCCTTTTTAGTATTTCTTTTTTACTTTATGACCGCTGAACACGCAAGAACCTATAAATTTCAACGAGATAACTTTCCCAAGTTCTGGTTGTCAATTGCAACGTTTCTGCATTTGGTACAAAGTCTTCAAGTCGTAAACCCCGTGTGCGAATATCTTGAGGACTTCCTTGTAGTAGGTAGGGAGGCACTTTCAAATTATAAGAAAGAATGCTATCCCCCATCACATCTGAGATGTTCGCTCTGGTGCTTGGTTGCCCTAACGCCACTAGTGTCCCAGATGTTGGTGCAGCAGTTGCTACATAATTTTGACCTGCCATTGCTCCTAGAGGTGCGCGATAAAGGAAATAGGCGACTGCTGGTGTACTTGATAACAGCAAAATCGTCAGTGCCCAACCAAGCAAAACTCCTCCTGGTTTCTCTATCCCACCTCCTTTGATTTTCTGAGCAGCAAAAATCATCAGTAAAACAGAGGCTCCTAGAGGCTTAAGTGGAAAAGACAGCATCCTCCATAACGACGCCACAGCTGGTTCACTGGGGTTAAGAAATGATAGGGCTACGATTACCAACATAACGACTAAGATTAATCGCCCAACAAAAGTTCCAGAGGGATAAAATCGCTGGAACAGAGAATATACGATAGTGCCAATCAGCAGCCACAGCAGTACCCGGCTTAGCAATAGAAACATAGATTAACTCTCAAATTTTCTGGTGCGGTGAGCCAGTGTGGTGATGAGGCAGCCCGCTTTGTTCGGGGTTTCCACGACGCTAGTTCTTCAACGGGGGAAACCCCGGTAATGAACGTAGTGGCTCCCCAACTGGGACTGCCGTGCATGATTTCCCTGGATAAAACAACTGGCGACTTCTTAGCCATAGCAACGCTAGCAGCGTCACCCGCAAAGGTCAACCTAGAGGTTTCGGGAAATGGATTTATTTGATTGTCAAATTGTAATCGCACTGTTTGACTTAAAATATCTCAAACCTCACACCCAAAGACTACCGTCGTAGTGATTTTAGTGCAATTTTTTGACACTGCGTCCATTATTTATAATTTTCCAGAAGAGTAATCTGGTACCGGTAAACTAAATTAATTGAATAACCCACTCAAAAGGAAAAACTATGTCGCCTGGAAAGCCTACCATTTTAGTAACGGGGGGAGCTGGATATATTGGTTCTCATACGGTGCTTGCTTTGAAGCAAGCGGGTTATAACGTTGTCATCCTTGATAATCTGGTCTATGGGCATCGCGACCTGGTAGAAAGGGTTTTACAGGTAGAACTGATCGTAGGGGATACAGGCGATCGCGCCTTGCTCGATCGCCTATTTAAAACCCACGATATTGCCGCTGTGATGCATTTTTCTGCTTATGCCTACGTAGGAGAATCGGTAACTGACCCGGCGAAATATTACAACAATAACGTTCTTGGTACTTTGACCTTGTTAGAAGCGATGCTGACGGCATCTGTAAAGAAATTTGTCTTTTCTTCTACCTGTGCCACCTACGGCGTACCAGAATTCGTGCCCATTCCCGAAAACCATCCCCAAAATCCGATTAATCCATACGGTGCTACAAAGCTGATGGTAGAGCGGATTCTCTCTGATTTTGATGTCGCTTACGGTTTGCAATCAGTGCGTTTCCGCTATTTTAATGCTGCTGGTGCTAATCCCAATGGCTTACTCGGCGAGGATCATAATCCAGAAACCCATTTGATTCCTTTGGTGCTGATGACAGCTTTAGGCAAACGAAAATCGATCTCAATTTTCGGCACTGATTACCCCACGCCTGATGGTACTTGTATTCGTGATTATATTCATGTTAACGATTTAGCAGATGCCCATATTTTGGGATTGGAATATTTATTAAAAGGTCGTGATAGCGAAGTTTTTAATTTAGGTAATGGTAGCGGTTTCTCTGTTAAAGAAGTCATTACCGCCGCCGAAGAGGTGACAGGAATTTCCATACCAGTAGAAGAACGCGATCGCCGCCCTGGCGATCCCCCAATTCTCATTGGCACCAGTGAGAAAGCCAGAACAATCTTAGGCTGGAAACCGAAGTATCCATCAATCCAAGATATTGTTGCTCATGCGTGGCAGTGGCATCAAAAGCGACACAAGTAGACTTGATGACCAAATAATTATTAATTCATAAATAGAGAATGGGTACAAACCCTCCACTGAATTTTTGATTTAGTGGTCTTCAATCAGTGGATAGTTCAAGAGCTACCACTGATTGAAATTATGAATTATCTTGATATTTAGCGGATACGATAGCTGCATATTCAGAAATTAAAGCTCTTAACGATTATCCTGCTTATAACTATGGAACCAACAACAGAACAGTTGAGAGCATTTTATAGTAGATGTGTGAGAGCAAGTAATATGTTTCAACCGATCAACGTGGTGCGATTGGACGAAAGAACAAAACGCATATACATTTTGATTGGGGACACAATACAAATAGAGATATATCCAAATGGTGAGGTGACGTTTCCATGACTAAACCTGATTATCAAGTTATGTCAGATGATGAATTAAGAGATTGGGTCAGATATCACCCAGAGGACACCGAGGCATTCCATATTTTAATGGACAGATTAGACCAGCGACCAAAAGTTATTACTCGCACTGATGAAGAATTTGAAACCGAGTTACAACGGCGTATTAGCCAAGCTAGTTGACACTAACTTGGGAACTTACTTTTATCGTTAAGTCTCAAAAGGCTTGCTCACAAAGGATTTTAGATAAAGCACAGCACATAGGGTACAGTAATTGAAATTGGGTGCTAAAGGTGACAAATCATGTTGGACTGGTGGGAGAAAAATTTTGCTACTTGTGAATTAGGCGATTACCTACGGTAGGCTTCGCCAACGCCGATCGAATGAGGGTGCAATGTCAATTGGCTACGCTATAAGTCATAGAAATAGATTGTCCAGAAGGTGAAACTCCTGTAGAATGGATGTTATTGACAACAGAAGCAGTCACCGATGCAACTATTGCTGCTACAATTCTGCGTTGGTATTCTTACCGTTGGCGAGTAGAGGAATATCATAAAATTTTAAAATCGGGGTGTCAAGTTGAACGATACAGACTTGCTGCCGATGGTATGAAGGCAATACTATTGGTTTTTGAGTATAATTGCTGTTGAACTGTTGCAGCTGACTTATTTACCGAAAAATTGGGTCTAGAGCTACGTGCTTCACGCAATACTTTAAAGTAATGAGTAATGAGTGGATGAAAAATGGGTATTTACTCATTACTTATTACTTATTACTCATTACTCCAGAATCCCCGACCGTTCACTGCGGTGAGGATGTCAACAGAGTACGGTGGGTTTAAGTCCCCCGGTTCTCTTCACCGGCAAGTTTTGGGTCGGGGTCTAAATCCCCGTCCCAAAACGTAATTGCGAATTGCGAATTGTTTTAATCTTCACTCCTGGCATAACTTTCAGACCACAGCGAATTCATACAATTTTTGTATATAATTAGACGATTTTACTGAGGTTATTGAACTTTTAGAGAGGTGAAGCTAAAAATAAGTATCTAGCTAATTTTATGGCTGGAATAGAAGTTTCAAAGGATTAATTAGGTTTACCCATAATCGTAAAAGCTGCCCAGTAGTAAGGATGGTTATAAAGAATTTTATCTGATGCCATTTTACTATTTCTATATAGTTGTGTTGCTAAATAAGTTTGAATTCTTACTTCCTCTGGATGCAGATTATTCAAAATATCTTCATACCATTTTGTCAAATCTCCAGCAGTTAGTTCTTTCAGCCATTGTGTTGCTTCCGCTAAAGCAGTAACGGCTGATTTATTTGGCTGTAATCGTCGGTAAAATTCGATCATCACCAAAGCACTAGCCGACGATTCTACACTCCAGAGAGTACTCACTACATGAGGTACGCCCTGACTGACAAAACCACTCGCTAAACTCACGTATTCGCTGCTGATAGTGTGATTGTTAGTAATTAAATTTTCACAGTCAGAGAGGGTAATAAGGTTGTAACTTGCGATATTTTGTTGGTAGATTTCATCTAGTATAAGTCTATCTTCACCTGCTAATGCTAATTCTGACTTTTTCGGTTCAACTAAATTATTAGTGACATGACCCGTAAAATGTAAGATGTTGTAATTCTCAGATAAAGCATTTACGACAAGGTTTTTTGTAGCTTCCGCTCCCTGAATTCGTTGGATATTATTGAACATCTGACTAACAATTTCAGATTCAAGTTTGGCAAATTTAAGCGGCGGGTAAGCTGTACTTTCAGGATGTTCAATACTGAGCAATAACTTATTTTGCCACTGCCAAATATCCTCAGTTCTGATTGATAAACCTATTTGGGCAGTGGGTAAATAGGTGACGGTGAAATTTGATTCCACATTCGGTAATTCTTCGCTATTTTCAGAAGAGAGATGGAAAAGTGTATGAATGGGCAATCTGTATAAGTCACGGTGAGGAATTAAAACCAGTTGGGTGATGCCTTCGAGTTCCTGGGCAATTGTGGAAATATTCAGGATTTCATACAGTTGCAACAGCTTTTCTTCCATCTCACCTCGCCAAGGATGGTGGCTTTTACTTTCTTTATCTTGGGCTGTGCTGCGATATTCTTGGTATTGTTGATGCCAATCTTCTAGCCAAGTTTCAAATTCAATTAGGCGTTGTACTGCTTCGGGTAGGGGCAATTCATTTAGACGAATAGCATCTTCTCCTAAAGATAGCCCCCCAACGTCTTGCATTGGTGTAAAGAGCAGAATCGGTGATGGCGCTTGATCTTTGAGGATAAAAGTCTGTAGGGCAACTGGACTAATATGCCAGTAAATAATTGCTGTTGTGGGATTAAATAGTTGTTGAATTGCCTCATAATAAGGCGAATAAATATGATCATTCCAGCCAGAAAGTAGCCAGTTTAAGCAAGTATTTTTGCCTTGTTCGGCAATTTCCCAAGCTTCTACTAAATCACCAGACTCGACGGCTAAATCTACTGCTAATTGATCGAAGCCTGCAAATTTCAAAGCTAGTTGTTTTTTACTTTCGTCTGAGCGAGTTTCTTCACTCAGTAATTGTCCCAATAAATCTCTACCGCGTTGCAGTAATTCTGGAATTTGTGTGGTTTGTCCCAAGCCCATCAGCACTTTGCTTAGAGATTGCAAAACCTCTAGATGCAGCTGGGGAAAATATTCTAGCGTGAGGGTTAGTAGCGCCTGATGGTATTCAGACGCGGCTTTGCGCCAATAATCGCGGGGATTGGGATGTTTTTTGCCTTGGTCGTAGTAAGTATTAGCGATCGCAAAATGCAATCTACCCCAACCTTCTGGATGGGTATCTGTCCGCAGATGCTTTAAACCTTCCTCGTAGCTGGCTAATTTTCCTTCGTAGCCGCCCTGTAGTAAGGCGGGATTTGTCGCTGTGATCCTACTCGATAAATTCCGCAATTCGTCAGAGTTCACTAAATTACCGATCGCAGTTCCCCGACCAATCCAAGCTTCCCAATAATCTTGTTTAATTTGCAAAGCGTTGTCATAACAAGCGATCGCTTCGGCAAATTGTTCTAAATAAAATAGTGCTACTGCCTGATTATACCAAGCTAGGTGGAAGTCGGGTTTTATGGCGATCGCTTGCTGATAGGAGGCGATCGCTTCTTCTCTACGTCCTAAGTTGTCTAATGCTATACCCCTGTTGTACCAAGCTAAGTAGAAATCGGCTTGAACTGAAAGGGCTTTATCCCAGGAAGCGATCGCTTCTGACCATCTTCCCAAATTAAACAGCACTACACCCCTATCTATCCAAACTTCGTGGTACTCTGGGTTAATTTCTATAGCTCTGTCGTAAGATATAATCGCCTCGGCAAATTGTTCGCTGACAGCTAGGGCGATGCCTCGGTGATACCAGTTTTCCTGATCTTCTGGTTCCAGATTCAGGGCTTGGTCATAACTAGCAATAGCTTCTGGTAGCCAACCTAATTTCAGCAGTGCCAAACCCTTACTAGCCCAAGCTTCTTGGTAGTCTGCTTTGATTTCTATAGCTTTATCAAAAGAAGCGATCGCTTCTTCAAAATATCCTAATTCACCGAGAGTTCCACCCCGGTTATACCAAGCTTTGTAGAAATCTGGCTTCAGTTCTATGGCGGTTTCATAAGAAGCGATCGCTTCATCAAAACGTTCTAAATGGAACAGCGTCAAGCCTCGGTTAAACCAATATTCTGAGAATCCTGGTTGCATTTCAATGGCTTGGTCATAGGATGCGATCGCGCCTAACAAATCACCTGTTTTCGCTTGTTGAAGACCTTGGTAAAACCACCCTTGAGCGTGGATAATCGGATTATCACCATGTCGCTCAATACTAGCAGAGGAATTACTACTTTGAACTGCCAAATCCGAAGCAAGTTGCTGGACTAAATTGGTACTTTGATCCAACCTTACCCACAACTCATCTAAGGTATTAGCTACATTTGGCTCTAAATTCGTTAAAGTGTTATCCCAGCTTTCCACCGAGGAAGACGTTGCTAAATCAGTCCTTTGCCTAGTGGAAAGGAGATTTGCTGGTGTTGTAATTTGAACAACTTCTTCATCGCCGAACCTTAGTTGGGCTAAGGAAGTGATTGAATCTTCCAGTGGGGGGAGAGGAACATTTTCAGGTATTGCGGTTTGGGCGTTTTCCCCTTCATACTCCAATACCAGTTCCTCTAAATTTTCCGGTAATCTTTCCTCAAAAGAGACATTTTGGGGTGCTGACGTGATTGGTTCAACATCTGGCAGATCATATTCCCATAACTGTTCACCTAAGCTACGGATTAGCTCTTGTCCAGGGGAACTTGGGATAATAATTTCTTCATTTGTCGCGATCTCTACAAATTCTGTCTCATCATACTCCCATAACTGTTCGCCTAAATCGCGGATCAGTTCTTGCCCAGGAGTTATTTCTACAAACTCTGGCTGATCATACTCCCATAACTGTTCGCCCAAATCGCCGATCAGTTCTTGCCCAGGAGTTATTTCTCCGTCATCTTGTGGCTGATTGTCCTGATACTGTATTTCTGTGGGTAAATTTTGCATTAGCCGAATGCCAATGTCATAAGCAACATCTCCAATTCTGCCAACACCAAGTTCCCCTAATTGCACCATCTGTGTTGCTAAAAGAGGATTTGGTGTAGGTGAAGCTAGTAAGCTTTCACCAAACATCACCAACCAATCTATCCAGCGTTCAGCCGGAACGCGATTTTCAACCCGTTGCAGATACCTCAATGCCCACTGTCGTCCTCGTGCTTGATGCACGCCATCTAACAATTGGATAAACAATTGTTCCAGATCCGCATTGGTTAGTTCTGGTAGCATTCCCACCAGATTGCGTCTTCTCACACCCTTGAGAGAAGTAGTCTGTTTACTTGCAATGAGGCGCTTTAAAAACCTTTTAAGCGACTGCGATATCCGCCTGAGCATCTGCCACACTCTTGGATTTTGTTTTTCTAGATTGTAGCCATCGTTGTGTTAAAAAAATCATCAATTACGTAAAAATCCATTAGATTCGCACAGCGCTTCCGTAGCAGGTTAGCAAAAAATATACAAATCTTCAAGAGCATAGCATTACAACGTTACAATTCCCAGATTTAACTTTTGAGTTTTAACCCTGCCAATTTTAGATTTTAGATTTTAGATTCTTTATGGTTCATGCCTAACTAACGTCCCACTCGCGCTTTCAACCTTCGGAGGTTACACAAATCCAGAATCCAAAATCTTCTAGCTTCATCAGTTTATCAATGGGGTCAATCCAAAATTTAAAATCCAAAATCCAAAATCTCTTGACTCTGCCATTAATTTTCTGTTGGCTCTGTAGTTGATTCACCACCGGGATATAATTTGCTAATCAATGCCTGGACAAGCACTTGTGGGTCATCTGTTTCAACGGCAAGCTGTTGAGCAATCTGCTGGCGTAAGTTTTCATCCTCCTGTAACATCACAAACAACTCTTCTAGGGTGACAGTTTGGTATTCTCCCTCCGGGGGGTTCTCTGGCGTATCTGCTAACTCTGATACTGGGGTGGTTGGCTCAGAGGACAAATTTATGCTAGTGGTATCTGGCCCGGCATATTCCCAAATGGGTTCGCCGGGATTGCGTGTCAACAACTGCATCCCAATACTATAGGCAACATCTCCGATTTCTGGGATGTCCAATTCACCCAGTTGCACTAACCGCGCAGCCATTTCATTGTTGGGTGTAGGTGATGCAAGCAATCTGTCGCCAAAGCGCCCTAACCACTCAACCCAGTCTTCAGTTGGGATACGATGTTCAATATTATGCAGCCACTTTCGCGCCCATGCTTCGCCTCGTGCTTGATGAACTCCTTGCAACAGTTCGTTAAAGAGAAATTCCAGATCCGTATCGCTTAGGGGTGGCGCTGGTTCCTTTTCCACATTCCCCCTAGATTTGGAGGCAGTCTGTTTTCCACCAAACAAGCTCTGAAAAAGCTTTTTGAACCATTGAAATAGCCGCTTGAGCATCTGCTGCACCATCGAATATTGCTTATCCTAAGATTGTAGCGATCGCACTGGACTATGGCGTTAGTTCAGTCAATAAAACGTATAGAGGGGATTGGGGATTGGGCACTGGGGATTGGGGATTGGGGATTGGGGATTGGGGATTGGGCACTGGGGATTGGGGATTGGGCGTTGGGCACTGGGCATTGGGGAGGGGAATAATAACTCCTAACTCCTAACTCCTAACTCCTAACTCCTAACTCCTAACTCCTAACTCCTAACTCCTAACTCCTAACTCCTAACTCCTAACTCCTAACTCAGCACTCAGCACTCTTATTCCATCCATTATGATTGGAAATTTTTCTTCAGGTATGTTTAACTCCTGAAAACATTTATCTCTATATCTTTCTTTTTCAGTAAAATTAGTGATGGCTTTAACTAATGGCTTTTTTACTTCGTAGCTTTCTTCAGCTTTAGCGATCGCACGTGCGGGTATTTCGTTATTTACACGCAATATTGCTAAGTCAATCAAATCTCTAGATTGTGTACTTGAATCGTTCCATCGGTCAGCATTAGCCATTAGTTTTGATGTAAATCTATCGCTTATACTCAGACAAGGTATTTTTGTCCATTCTGGATAAACAGGAGGGTCTAAAGTAAAAATCCCATTGGCCACAATTTCTGCTTTAATACTTGTTTCCTTGACTACAACAGGGAAACGAATACCATATTGATTTATTGTAGCATCACCTAATTCGATATCTGTTGTACTTTGAAATAATGCTACAATTCCTTCGTCGTAAATCAAATTTCTTAAATACTTGTAATTTTCAGTTCCATAAGGGCAGAGAAAATCAATATCTTTACTAAGCCGGTATTCATCATACTCTAACGCCAAGAGTGTACCACCGCCAAAGTATGCAGAAGCTTTTTTGAAAACTTCTGGATTGAAAGCATTAAGGATTTTCAGGATATTCTTGTGGTGTTCGAGATGGAACATTTCAAAATCTGGTAATATCCAAGAGTTATATTTTTTTGCTAAATAATGGACAAAATCCTTCTCTTCTTGTTTTAAATTGTTGAAGGTAGTTTGATAATGCCAATTGCGTTGATACAATTGAACCATTTCTTTCTCACTCATTTGATATACATTTTTTATCTGCCAACCAATAGATTCTAGAAATGGTAGCTTTTGTGGATTGAGCATCACATTAATTTTGAAATTTTATCTTGTTGTCATAGTCAACAATTAAAAGAGCAAGGATGAATGACAGCGATCGCTCTCCTCAATGCGCCTATTATGCCAATACTATTCAGTTAAAGCAAGAGACGCGATGAATGAATCGCCGTCAAGATAAAAGACTGATTCTTGTATAGACGGCGATTTATCGCGTCTTTGTGAATGATTTATACTCGCTGTATTAGACATCTCCGAAAAAGAATGTAGAGACGTAGCAGTGCTACGTCTCTACAAGGGTTATGGGTAACGCATATTTAATTTCTGGAGATGTCTATTCTAAAAAACAGGCGATCGCCTCATAATATATCAATCTAAATAACTTTAAGCTCAATAAAAATCAGCATCATGAGTATTATTGTCTTTGGCAGTCTAAATATAGACTTGGTAGCAACAACACCCCGATTGCCAGTCGCAGGAGAAACGTTGCTAGGAGAAGATTTTTTTAAAGTTTCGGGAGGTAAGGGAGCCAATCAAGCCGTAGCGTTAGCAAAATTGGGCATTCCTACTCAGATAGTGGGGCGTATAGGTGCAGATGATTTTGGAACGGAACTTGTTAACAATTTGCAAGCAGCTGGTGTGCAGACTGATAACATTTTTGTGGATGAAACTGTTAGTTCTGGAGTTGCGATCATCACCGTGAGTCATACTGGTGAAAATCAAATCGTCGTTATTCCTGGTGCAAATGGGCGTGTAAATCAAGAAGATGTAGAGCGATTATTCCACCTTTTACCAACAGCTACAGCAATACTTTTACAACTAGAAATTCCGATTAATGCCGTAGTTGCTGCTGCTAAAGCTGCAAAAGGTGCAAACATAAAAGTAATTTTAGACCCAGCACCCGCACAATCTAATTTACCAGATGAACTGTATCCGTTAGTAGACATTATCACACCAAATGAAGTTGAAGCAGCGCAGTTAGTGGGTTTTTCTGTGGATGGAGAGGAACAAGCAGCCAAAGCAGCTGCGGCTTTGTTGGAACGGGGTGTGAAATGTGCGATCGTCAAACTTGGTTCTAAAGGTGTTTTTTGTGCCACTGCTGAGGAGAAATTTTTTGTACCCGCGTTTTCAATTCATGCAGTTGACACAGTAGCCGCAGGCGATGCTTTCAATGGCGGTTTAGCGGCGGCACTTTTTGAAGGACTTTCTTTACATCAGGCAGTTATTTGGGGTGCAGCCGCCGGTGCTTTAGCGGCGACAAAACCAGGCGCACAAACTTCGCTACCGAATAGATTTACATTTGATGCATTTCTTAAGGAAAGGGGATTGGGGACTAGACAGTAGGGGAGATGAACTATTAGACATCTCCGAAAAAGAATGTAGAGACGTAGCAGTGCTACGTCTCTACAAGGGTTATGGATAACGCATATTTAATTTCTGGAGATGTCTATTGATCCATACACAATCCCCAATCCCCAATCCCCAATCCCTAATCCCTATTTACCAATATCTTCATTCCAAAGTTCAGGGTTAGTTTCAATAAACTCACTCATAATTTGTTCGCATTCGTCAAGATTAAGATCAATTACTTCCACACCATGAGATACCATAAATTCTTTAGCACCAGGAAAAGTTTTGGATTCTCCAACGATGACTTTTTTAATGCCAAATTGTACCACTGCCCCAGCGCACAGGTAACACGGCATTAAAGTTGAATAAAGTGTTGTCCCTCTATAGCTGCCAACTCTTCCAGCATTGCGGAGACAATCGATTTCGGCGTGGGTAACAGGATCGGCGTCTTGCACACGTTTATTGTGTCCTTTGCCGAGAATTTTGCCATCTTTGACGAGAACCGAACCAATAGGAATTCCACCTTCTTGTCTGCCTTGTTTTGCTTCTTGAATAGCAGCTTCCATAAACTCATCCATATAATTCTCCTTTTATGACAAAACAACTTGTATTAATGGATCATGATGGCGGTGTAGATGATTATCTAGCAACTATGCTGCTATTGACGATGGATCATATAGAACTTCTTGGTGTTGTCGTCACTCCAGCAGATTGCTACATTCAACCAGCTGTTAGCGCCACACGTAAAATTCTCGATTTGATGGGATTTTCTCATATCCCGGTAGCAGAAAGCACAGTGCGCGGTATCAATCCATTTCCTACTCTCTATCGCCGTGATTCGTTTATCGTCGATCATCTCCCGATTCTCAATCAAAGGGAAACCATTATTACGCCTTTGGTTGCCCAAACAGGTCAAGATTTCATGATACAGGTGTTACGTGACGCATCAAGCCCCGTAACGCTGATGGTAACTGGCCCATTGACAACGGTTGCAGTAGCTTTAGACAAAGCACCAGACATTGAAGCCAAGATTCACAAAATTGTGTGGATGGGGGGCGCGTTAAATGTTGGTGGCAATGTGGAAAAAAGTTTGGAAGCAGGACAAGATGGTTCTGCTGAATGGAATGTTTATTGGGATGCAGTTTCAGCAGCGCGGGTATGGCAAAGCCAAATTGAAATTATTATGTGTCCTTTGGATTTAACTAACAATGTCCCAGTCACATCAGAATTAGTGCAAAAAATGGGGCGACAACGCCACTATCCCATCTCTGATTTAGCTGGACAATGTTATGCACTAGTTATCCCTCAAGATTATTATTTCTGGGATGTTTTGGCAACGGCTTATTTAGGACATCCAGAATATTATCAACTGCGCGAATGGGAAACAGAAATTATTACCACTGGTCTTAGTCAGGGGCGTACTAAAGTAGTTCCTGGTGGTCGGAAAATTTATGCAATGGATCGGGTAGATAAAGAGGCTTTTTATGGTTACATCTTGCAGCAATGGGCAAGATGAATCAATTCAAAATTCAAAATTCAAAATTAAATTCAGCCACTTACAAGGGATGGGGTTTCTACCTACCTTGGAAAACAAGGATTCTTTCTCTACGAGATGCTACCACGAACGCGCCACTTGCAGGCGTTAGCGTAGCGGGACGAAGTACGGTTTTAAACCTTCACTTTTTTCATAAAAATCTAAAAAATTAAGTGAAGTGGATACTCAAACTTTTGCCTGCACAAAAAAATCTTCAACTTGTCTGATTTGATCCCAATCAATGGCAGCAACCCATAACTTCTCATCTTCGGAGAACTGCACCACTCCATCAACTTCCAAATCCTCACTATATAGCGTGAGTAATCGCCCATTTTGTAGTTCAATACTTTGATTCGCCAAGTCTTCGATTGTACCAATACAGTTCAAACGCAAACGTCCTTCAACATCAGCATTATGAAAATCTACAAAAACTCTAGGGGTAATCATTCTAGGTGATCCAAGCTATAACTGCTGCTTTGCTGGATTAAGAACAGTAGGTGTAAGAAGTTGACTAACTTGCTATGGGTTTAAACCCCTCAATGTTGCATGATTAGAGTCTTACATTTTGTACGTCAGTTACTTGCAAACTGCTGTAAGAGGTTGTTTGAAAAGTCTAAATTCATACCAGCCCTGGCGATTAGAAATCGCGGCTACACGAGACTTTACCCACCTCCGTGGGTTAAAAACTCTTGATTTTTCATTAGTCCACGGAGGTGGACTTGGTTTGTGTAGTAGCGAATTATATTCGCCGAAAACTTTTCAAACATCCTCTAAGACTGAGAATTACTCATAGCGTGCCTTTTTAGATTTAATCACCTCAATGACATCATCGTGTCTTTGCCCCTCGATAATATCCTTGAGATGAATTTGCCCATTAATGTATTGAATATGGATGCGCCAACCTGAAACTTTATCGATATCAGCACGATAAATTGCCTACTTCACACCTTTTACTTTGTGCAGCCTCGTTTTTGGAAATTTTCTTGTTCTATGACACTCATTATCTTCAAGCTCTGCCAAGGCTTCAAGAAAAGCAATCTTTAGCTCGTCATCTGGCAAAATTTTCATGGCTTGATAAATAATGCCGTATTCATCACACAGAGTAAGGGTTTGTGCCATAAACCAACTTACGAGAACTGGGCAGTTTCTCTATTGTGATCGAGTAATCCTTGATACAAAGACTCTGCCACACCTTTATACGCTTTGTCGAGATCATCGTGTTTAACTACTCGAAAAAGAGTAAAAATAACTTGCCCAAAAATTGGATCTTCGTCAACTGTCAAAATCACCCTTAGTTTCTGCGAAACCCTTAGCGTGTACAGCGAAGATTCATAGCCATTAATATCTAACGGTAGCGCAAGACGATGCAACTTATGATAAATGTCAGCTTTTTTAGTTGGGAAGAGGCTGGCGCAATCATTGATTTTTTTAATCGTTGCGGCTTTCTCATCTTCACTCAGCCTACCAAGATCCTTCTCAAAGCTCCTTGTTGACTCAATTAGAACATCCACGTTACGAACCGCCAATCTGAATTTAGCTACTTGTCCTCTGTCCTTAGCATAGCAACAAAATCTTATTCCCTTAAGTGACTTTTTAGAAGCAATAAATATAGCTAGTAGAGCCTTAAGAGATGCTTAAATTAATTCTCCGTCATTAGAATCGTACCGATTCTATCGATTGGCTAGAGTAAAATCATAGTGATAATTTCGGACTTCATCGTGACTGATTACTCATAAGTAATAAACTTTAAACCTAAGAAGAGAGCAGCTACAGTTCCGGCAACAGAAATTTCTCCCTGAATAATTTTATCTAAAACTGATTCTACAGGAATCAATACAACTTCAATTTCTTCTGTAATATCTAGTTGTTGCTCTCCAGCTTTGCTCACATTTTCTGCTAAAAATAAATGTATTTGATTGGTATCTTTACTCGGCTTATCGTATAGAGTTCCAATTTTTCTAAATTCTTGGGGAATATAACCAGTTTCTTCTGTAAATTCTCTAATGGCTGCTATTTCTGCACTCTCTTTTGTGGGATCGAAGTTCCCTGCTGGCAGTTCTAAGAAAAATTCACCTATGGCGTGTCTGTATTGCCGGACAAAAATAATTTCTCTGCTACTAGTGATAGGTAAAACCATCGCAACGTCAGGCTTAATACTGACAAAATAATCATCGATAATTTTACCATTGGGCAATTCTATTTCATCTTGTCTTACCTTACACCAATAATGATCTAAGACCATTTTTGATTTTAAAGTCTTCCATTTTTTTAAGTTGTTCATAAATTAAGTAATATATTATGTATAAAAAATTCGCTATGAATGTAAAAAACTATAACAGATGCATCCGATAATCTAAATTTTCAACTTACACTAGCTTTTGCTATATCACAATATGTATAACAAGTATGCAAATAAATGTAAATTTATTTACAGTCAACAAGAGATTTCCTTTGACTATTAGTCGGGGTACGACGGCACAGACGACGAATGTATGGGTGAGGATCTCACACGATCGCATCGAAGGCTGGGGAGAAGCATCACCATTCGGTGTGGGTAATCATCGGCAATCAACTGATGCCATCAAAGACGCGCTACAGCAAGTTGTACCACTGTTACAAACATTCAGCCCCTTACAGAGGCAGGAAGTTGAGCAAGTTTTAACACAAAACCAGGTTCCTTCTGCGGCCAGGGCTGCTTTGGATATGGCAATGCATGACTGGTTGGGTAAGCGCGTCGGATTACCCTTGTGGCAAATTTGGGGACTCGATCGCAATCAAATAGTCCCGACTTCAGTCACAATTGGGATTAATTCGCCTGAAGGTGCGATCGCCAGAGCGCGAGACTGGTTACAATTTGCTGATGTTCGCCTTTTCAAAGTCAAGCTAGGTAGCCCAGATGGTATAGATGCAGATAAAAAAATGCTATTAGCAGTGCAAAAAGAAGCACCATTACCAGAGTTTTTTGTTGATGCCAACGGCGGTTGGAGTTTAGAAGATGCGATCGCCATGTGCAATTGGCTGGCTGATTTGGGTATAAAGTATGTAGAACAGCCATTGCCACGAGGGCAGGAATCAAGTTTAGCAAAACTCAAAGAACACTCTCCCCTACCCATCTTTGTCGATGAAAGTTGTTTCACAAGCGCCGATATTCCCCATTTGGCAAACTACGTGGATGGTATTAATATCAAACTGATGAAATCAGGGGGACTAACGGAGGCAATGCGAATGGTACACACAGCAAGAGCCTACGGGTTGCAAGTAATGTTCGGTTGCTATTCTGACAGTTCGCTAGCTAATACAGCAGCATTACAGCTAGCACCACTAGCTGATTATTTAGATTTAGACAGTCACCTGAATTTAATCGATGATCCTTTTACGGGTGCATTGCTAAAAGAAGGGAGAGTTTTGCCAAACGATTTACCAGGTTTGGGGGTACAACACAGTGCGTCTACCACTTAATCAACGAGTAGCTATCTTACTTCATGAGGGAATTAGCGGGCATCACGGCAAAACAGGGCTAGCAATTTTACGTTATAGTGAAGCCCCAATCGTAGCCGTAATCGATCGCGAATCTGCTGGCAAATCCCTAACAGAATTAACAGGTATCAAGCGTGAAGTGCCAATTGTGGCATCGGTAGCCGCAGCCCTAGAGTACCAGCCGGAAGTATTAGTAATTGGCATTGCCCCTGGTGGTGGTGCTGTACCAGATGATTACTGGCTAGAAATCAAAAATGCTTTAGAAGCGGGAATGTCTCTGGTAAATGGTTTACATACACCAATGGCAAGTATCCCAGAGTTAAATGCACTACTCAAACCTGGGCAATTAATTTGGGATATACGAAAAGAGCCGTCTAATATCAGTGTTGCTAGTGGCATAGCACGCACCCTTCCCTGTCGGCGGGTGTTGACAGTGGGAACCGATATGGCGATCGGTAAAATGTCAACTAGCCTAGAGTTACATTGGGCATCAAAACTGCGGGGTTGGCGTTCTAAATTTCTCGCTACAGGACAAACTGGTGTGATGTTAGAAGGGGACGGCGTGGCTTTAGATGCCGTGCGGGTAGACTTTGCCGCCGGTGCTGTGGAACAAGTAGTTATGCGTTATGGCAAAAACTACGACATTTTGCACATTGAAGGACAAGGTTCACTACTACACCCTGGTTCAACAGCAACTTTACCCCTCATTCGTGGTTCGCAACCAACCCAACTGGTATTAGTACATCGGGCGGGACAAGTTCATGTACGTAATCATCCCCATGTACTAATTCCACCCTTACCAGAGGTGATTAAGCTTTATGAAACTGTTGCTAGTGCTGGTGGTGCTTTTGGCAGTGTTCCTGTAGTGGGTATAGCGCTGAATACAGCCCATCTAGATGAGTCTGCGGCTAAGGAAAGTATCGCTCAAATAATAGCAGAAACAGGACTACCTTGCACCGATGTAGTACGCTTTGATGCCAATGTGCTTTTGGATGCAGTAATGAAGAATTAGCTGCTGTAATCAAAATCTCCAATCCCCAATCCCCAATCCCCAGTCCCCAGTCCCCAATCCCCAGTTCTCTACCCAAAAATACAAAACAAATTTGTGGCGATTCATAGTCATATCGAGTATGCTTTATATATGAACTCGTTATGACTATGAATTAGGATGCTCCCTGATAGAGCATCCCTCTATCTACTAGCTAAAATGTATTGTGGGCAATTTGAGTAACTTACTGGAGAGCTTTTTTACCCATGACTGAACCCCAAAACTTGACAACTGCTGACGGTATTCCAGTTAGCGATAACCAGAACTCACTTACGGCTGGATCGCGGGGGCCTGTATTAATCCAAGATTTCCATCTCTTAGAAAAGCTGGCTCATTTCAACAGAGAACGTATTCCTGAAAGAGTTGTCCACGCTAAAGGTGCTGCTGCTCACGGCACTTTGGCTATTACCAATGACATTACCCGCTACAGTAAAGCCAAACTTTTTTCGGAAATTGGTAAGAAAACAGAACTTCTCTTGCGCTTTTCTACAGTTGGCGGAGAAAAGGGTTCAGCAGATGCCGAGCGCGACCCTAGAGGTTTTGCCATCAAGTTCTACACTGAAGAGGGCAACTGGGATATTGTCGGCAACAATACTCCTATTTTCTTCATCCGCGACCCTTTGAAGTTTCCTGATTTCATCCATACCCAAAAGCGCAATCCCCAAACCAATTGCAAAGACCAGAATGCAAAGTGGGATTTTTGGTCACTCAGTCCAGAATCGCTTCACCAGGTGACGATCCTGTTTTCAGACCGAGGAATTCCCAAAACCCATCGACACATGGACGGCTTTGGTAGCCATACCTTCAGTTTAATTAATGTTAAGGGCGATCGCGTCTGGTGTAAATTTCACTTTAAAACTCTGCAAGGGCATCAAACTTTGACAGAGGAAGAATCGGCTAAAATTAAGGGCGAAGATCCCGATCATGCGACTCACGATCTGTTTGAAGCGATCGCTAAAAAAGACTATCCTAAGTGGCGGATGTGTATTCAGGTGATGACCGAGGAGCAAGCGGCCAAACATCCTGATAATCCTTTTGACTTAACTAAAGTTTGGAAGCACTCAGATTATCCTTTAATTGAAGTCGGGATATTAGAGCTAAATCGTAACCCTGAGAATTATTTCGCCGAAGTAGAGCAAGCCGCTTTTAGCCCTAGTGCAGTAGTTCCTGGCGTTAGTTTCTCTCCAGACAAAATGCTGCAAGCTCGCATCTTTTCTTACCCAGATGCTCAACGGTATCGCTTGGGTGGTAACTACCAGCAACTACCTGTTAACCAGCCCAAATGTCCAGTGATGCATTATCAGCGAGATGGCTTTATGGCACCGGGGAACAACGGCGGTAGCGTTCCTAACTATGAACCGAATAGTGCTGAGGGTACGCCTAAAGAAAATCTAGCTTATGCAGAACCACCTAGTCATTTGGGCGATGTCACAGTTGATCGTTACAGTCATCGTGAAGGAAACGACGATTACACCCAAGCTGGTGATCTGTATCGGTTACTAACTCCTGAACAGCAAGAGCGTCTTGCTAAAAATATTGTTGGTAGTCTCTCTCAAGCAAGGCAAGACATCCAAATGCGCCAACTCTGCCACTTTTTTAGGGCAGATGTTTCCTATGGTAGTCGTGTAGCTGAGGGGTTAGGCATTTCAATTGATCCCTCAGTATTTTCTCATAATGCTCAACCTGTAGGTAACTGGTAGCCTCGTAGTTTCGTAGGATGTGTTATGCAGATTCAGATCCCCGACTTCTTCAAGAAGTCGGGGATCTAATAAATGAAATTCGAGACGCTAAAAGACGCGATAAATCGCCGTCTCTACAATAATTCGCGATCGCTTGTATTTTTTAAGGGCGATCGCTGGAATGTTTTTTCATAACATCAAGTCGTAAGGGCACAGCATTGCTGTGTCTCTACCGCATCCTTTATTTACCTGAAAATAGCTGTAAGTGTGGGTATTTTATTTCTGGGGTAAGAATTTTTATATATTATGTATACTTGAACAGTGACTTTAGTCATGGATATATTTGTGACTTTTGTAATAATATTTTTTTCAAGAAAAGAGTTTTAATAATGTGAGGCAGAAACTAAATAATCTAAAACATATTGGAATATCGGCTTTTAATAAGCATCTGATAATTCCGGTAGGTTATGGTTTGTCCTATTTATATCAATGTTATTTAGTAACTCCTAATAACAGGTAAATTTATTAGTTAAAAGAATAAAAATGAGCTACTATGATTTTGATGAGCATTTCTGGTCACCAAAAACTGCCTATATTCAATCAAAATCAGCAGATTCCAGCCGAAAATCTTCTTATAAAAAATTAATTAATATTGTTCTAATCATATTGATGTCTGTATGCACAGGCTTGTTAATAACAATTTTATTTAGAATCAGCAATAGCAATCTAGATGGAAATTTTATCAATAGAAACAATATTGATGGTAATTGCTTGATGTTTAAGGGTAACAGTAGATTTCAAATTTATTGCTCGAAATTAGACTAATTTTAATAATTAAAAATCACAAATTAATCGGAAAAACATACTCCTCGGAGCGATCGCACATTTACTATGTGTTTTCTAGTACATTACTAGCCAGTTGTAGCGTAAAGCCTTTTCTTCGAGAGGCTTCGCCAACGGCATAGATTCGCTTAACGCACAGCGTCTCCAAGAGTTGCGATGATCGAGCGCTGTGGGTTGACTGCTCTTGTTATTCTACAGCGTTGGGTCAATAACTGGCGATTTGCGGCTGTTCTGTTCTGTTGATATCTCATTTAAACGGCAGCACATGACGATCAATGTCGGCTTAAAACAATCGTCCACAAATAATTGTTCCACAACGAATTGCATGACATTGTTGCAATTTTTTAATAGTTCTACCCTCAGAACCTCAAAAGCTGCTTCTTACTACTCTGGTAAAAAATGCTGAAACTATTAAGATTAGAGCATCTGCCTACTGAATACTTACTAATCTTTCCCAGCCATGCCTCTGTCACGCATAGTAACGCTGATTGTCGGTCTAATTGTCATTTTGGGGCTAGCCCTATGGCTAATTGATTCCCTATCACGCCTCTACTGGCAATTGTCCTATTCGCCGTTGCTAGGTAATTTGCTGCTGTTGCTGCTGATTGTCCTCATTGGAGCCTTGGTTGCCGCTTTCGTCTATTATGTATTGGTAATTAGAACTGGGGAAAAGCGATCGCGTCGCAACCCAAAGCGAGTAACTGCGGCACAAATTCCGGCTGCTAAATCTGACGCTGCTTCTACAACTCTACAGGCTGTGCGGCAACAGGTAGGGCAAATTCAAGATGAAGTAGCACGTCAGGCTTTATTAAGTCGATCGCGAGAGATTGAAGCCAATCTAGCGCGGGGTGAAATTCAAGTGGTGGTATTTGGTACGGGGAGTGCTGGCAAAACTTCCCTAGTTAATGCAATTATGGGACGCATGGTTGGTCAGGTGGATGCACCGATGGGTACAACCCAGGTTGGAGAAACCTATTGTCTGCGGTTGAAAGGATTAGAACGGAAGATTTTAATTACAGATACGCCGGGGATTTTAGAAGCAGGGGTAGCGGGAACAGAACGGGAACAGATGGCGCGAGAACTAGCAACAGAAGCAGATTTACTGTTGTTTGTGGTGGATAATGATTTACGACGTTCAGAATATGAGCCACTGCGAGGTTTGGCAGAAATTGGGAAGCGATCGCTCCTAGTTCTCAACAAAACTGATTTATATACAGATGAAGATAAAGAATCCATCCTCGCGAGATTGCGTCAACGGGTACGGGGATTTATTGCTACTAATGATGTGGTAGCGATCGCAGCTAATCCCCAACCGGCACAACTCGAAACTGGCGAAACCTTCCAGCCGGAACCCGATATTGTTCCGTTGCTGCGGCGCACGGCTGCTGTTTTACGTGCTGAAGGTGAAGATTTGGTGGCGGATAATATTCTTTTGCAATCTCTGCGATTGGGAGACGAAGCGCGAAAACTCATCGATGGCCAGCGCCGTCGTCAAGCTGACAAAATTGTAGAACGGTTTCAATGGATTGGTGCTGGTGTGGTATCAGTAACCCCTATACCAGTTGTAGATTTATTGGCGACAGCCGCAGTTAATGCTCAAATGGTTGTGGAAATTGGCAGAGTGTACGGCTGCGAATTGAATATGGAACGAGGACGAGAATTAGCCCTTTCTTTAGCGAAAACCATCGCCAGTTTGGGCATTGTTAAGGGAGCAATTCAATTATTATCTACAGCTTTGCAACTTAATGTTGCCACCTTTATTATTGGTAGAGCAATTCAAGGTGTGACAGCAGCTTATTTAACGCGAATTGCTGGTAAAAGTTTTATTGAATATTTTCGTCATGACCAAGATTGGGGTGATGGTGGAATGACAGAAGTTGTACAGCGACAGTTTCAAATTAATCGCAGAGATGAATTTATCAAAGCTTTTATTCAGGAAGCGATCGCGCGGGTAGTGAAGCCGTTACAAGATAAATCTGAGGTGGTTGAACACGATGAAGAAATCAATAGTTAAATAATTCAGAAATCAATGTGCTTACTGTTATTAAGCTTTTAAGTGTGCTACCCTATTGACAAAAATCAAGGTAAAATAACAATGGATCGAACAGTAACTATTGAAGACGCATTAGAATTAATCAAACAGCTTTCATTGATAGATAAAATACGTTTAATCGAGCGAATTGCACCCCAAATTGAACGAGAGTTAACAAATACTCAATCTAAACCGCGAAAATCGTTGCGAGGATTATGGCGAGGTAGTAATGTTTCTGAATCGGATATTGACCAGATGCGGCGACAAGTTTGGAGAAACTTTCCACGTGAGGATGTTTAATGTCTGATTTGGTAACAGATACTCACGCACTAATTTGGTATTTAGAGGATAGTCCAAACCTTAGTGTTGCTGCCAACGAAGCATTTGACAAGTGCGATGGAGGTGAAATTACAATCTATATACCAACAATTTGCTTAGTCGAAATAGTTTACTTGCAGGAAAGAAGACGAATATCAGCAGATATGAAATATCAGCTAGATACTGCATTAGCTAGTAAAAGTAGTGGATTAGCTTTAGTTAACTTAACAACTGAAATTGTTGATGTATTATCCACAATACCACGCGATAATGTTCCAGATATGCCTGACAGAATTATTGCTGCAACAGCAAGGTATATGGGTTTAGCTTTGATTAGTCGAGATGCCAAAATAGTTTCATCTGGAATAAGTATTGTTTGGTAAAGGAGAAATTAATCCCTTGGCATTTTCAGAAATTATGGTTTCTGTGCAGCGACTCTTAGAGATATTAAGAATTGTAATCAAATATAATATTTTATTACGTAATAATACTTAACAAATTAAACTTGCATTTAAGGTATCAAAATTCTGGTTATTTATTTCTAAAGTATTCCGGAAACAGGAGGGAATGTCAGAAAAAGTAAATAAAAGAACTTACTGAGTAACCAGGTCATGAGCCACCACATAATCGGTAAATTACTACAAGGGCGTTACCAAATTGTCCAAAGCCTGGGTGCAGGGGTGTTTGGGCAAACATACATTGCTATAGACGTAGATTATCCAGAGAATCCCAAATGCGTTGTTAAGCAGATTAAAGTTAGCAGTTCCGAATCTGGCTACTTGGAGATGCTGAGGTTACTGTTTCTGACTGAAACCCAAACCCTCAAGCTTCTGGGAAGCCATGACCAAATTCCTGAATTTATCGCTTGCTTTGAAGAAAACGAGCAATTTTATTTAGTGCAAGAGTGTATTGAAGGACATGCGCTGACTGCGGAATTGCCCATCGATCAATTTTTCGGGTGTCTGTGGAGTGAAAGCGAAGTTGTAGAATTTTTGATAGATGCCTTAGGTATTCTAGAATTTGTTCACTCTCAGGGCGTGATTCATTGCGATATCAAACCGGAAAACTTGATCAGACGTAATAGCGATCGCAAGTTAGTTATGATTGACTTTGGCTCAATCCAGTCTATCGATTTTGGGATAGGCGCAGAATTGCCCATTTATCGAATTCCCGTCACTTCATTGGGATACATACCACCAGAGCAATTTATTGGTCAAACACAGCCCAACAGTGATATTTATGCTTTGGGTATGATTGCCATTCAGGCTTTAACTGGGTTAGAACCACTACAATTAAAAGTTGATCCTTGTACTAATGAAATTTTTTGGCGTTCTCCAAACACGCCAGTTAACGATTATCTAGCTGCTGTTCTCAGCCAAATGATCCGCTACAATTACCAAGACCGCTTTGAGTCTGCCGGTGAGGTACTGCGGGTACTTAAGCAAATAGTATGGGAAACTCAGCCATCAGAAATATTAGAAGCAGATTCTCAATTTCTTCTAGAAGCGGCAAAAAATCCTGCATCTGTAAAGTCATCACTGTTATTCACAGGAATGAAAGTAGGATTGGCAGCTAATTCTTTATTGATGGGATTTGGTGTATATTCTTTAGTTAATACTGCACCTGCATACTCAGAAACAGATACTTTATATAAAGCAAAAAAAGAATATCAAGCAGGGGATTTAGAAGAAGCGATCGCACTCGCTAAATCAATTCCATCCCATAGCAATGTTTATCCAGAAGCGCAAGCCACAATTGAAGAATGGCAAGAGCAATGGCAAGTAGCTGCACAGCAATACGAAATAGCACAAATAGCTTTTCATGATAGCAGATGGTCAGATGTTCTTCATGCTGCTGGTAAAGTTCCAAATATTTTATATTGGCAATCTAAAACAGATAAACTAGTTCAGAAAGCAGCTGTCAATATTGAAGTACAGACACAAGATTTATTAGCAAAAGCTTACGTAAGAGCCGAGATAAAAGATTTTTCTGGCGCATTACAATACCTGCGTCAAATCCCTCAAGAAAGTCATGCAGGTGCTTTAGTTCAAGAAAAGTTAGCTGAGTACGATCGAAAGCGGCAGATCAGAGCAGCCTATTATTTACAGAAAGCCTATAAAAAAGCATCTATTGGTGATTTCGAGCTGGCTCTAAAACTTCTCAAAAAGATTCCTCAAGATACTCTAGTTTATGCTCAAGCTCAAGTCAAATTGAATGAGTATACTCAAAAACAACGCGTTACAGATGACAATCAAAAGGTAGCTTTTGCAAAAAGAACAAATTCATCCTTCTCTAAAAACTCAGCTACTAAAATTGAATATCTTCAGGGAGTAAATTACTTGCAAGAGGTGAATATTCGATAGTTACAACAATTTCTGGAAAATGGATTTGTGAAATACAGTAATTTTAAAATGCGGGGAATATACATTATTGCAGGGGCACATATATTATTGTGCCCCTATGCGTATGGTCTATTCAATTGAAAACGGCTGTCGGTTCGTAATTAGCGTGAGATTGTTTCCATCCCCGTGAGGGGTAAAGGAATTAAAACTCTTAGAGTTAGGCATAACCCTGACTGATAGAGGGTATGTTTCCATCCCCGTGAGGGGTAAAGGAATTAAAACCTTAAAAGTTCCCGATATTAATATTAATGTGGGAGGTAGTTTCCATCCCCGTGAGGGGTAAAGGAATTAAAACAATGGGCTTCTCAAATCCGGATGATTTACAATTCAGAGTTTCCATCCCCGTGAGGGGTAAAGGAATTAAAACGATATAGCGTTTACAGAAGACCCTCTGGTTTTCTTGTTTCCATCCCCGTGAGGGGTAAAGGAATTAAAACCATAGATCCACCGGACGATGAATTTGGAGGATCAGAAGCTGGTTTCCATCCCCGTGAGGGGTAAAGGAATTAAAACCCTGAAATTGTTGATTACTTTGTAGATTGTTGGTTGGTTTCCATCCCCGTGAGGGGTAAAGGAATTAAAACTGTTGTTTGATTACTAGGAAATTAAAATCATGGAAATGTTTCCATCCCCGTGAGGGGTAAAGGAATTAAAACCCTACCCATTTAGAAGCCTTATACAGACAGGGTTACAGATACCCATTTTCGCGGGGGGTCTAATTTACCTGTCAATAAGCTACATTTATTGAGAATTTAGTACTAGTAGACCCTTCTCAAAAGCTTACCCAGAGAGATTTTCGCGGGGGTCAACGAAATCATAAGGGTTTTGGCGATCGCTCTACCCCCGCGAAAAACTTACGTATGGAAAGTAAAACTAAGCACTTTTAGGTTTATTTTGGAACTTGATATTAAGTTTTCAAGGTTCTGTGATTATAAGCAGCAGTATAACAAACTACTTAAAGTTTTGAAAGCCGGAAGTATTAACTTTTCTATAGTGATGTTTTCTTTTATTGACTTTACAAATTCTAAATTATCGGATGGGTAGTTCAATGATAAACTCTATACCTTCACCTGGTTTAGAATCGTATGTGAGCTTGCCATGATGATTATTGACCACAATTTGGTAAGCAATAGATAGACCAAGCCTCAATTTCCGCAACCCCTCCACCCAACCTACAATTTTTTTACTGTATTCATTTTTAATTTTTAATTTTTAATGAGAGCATCCCAATGAGAGCTTAAATCTTTTCCCTCACCCCCAGCCCCTCTCCCAAACATGGGAGAGGGGAGACATAACTCTAGTTCCCCTTCTCCCAAATATGGGAGAAGGGGTTAGGGGATGAGGGCTATCAAGGTTTTTGCACATTTGGGATGCTCCCTTTTTAACAAACTCCGTGGGTTTAAGTCCCCCGGTTCAATAACCGGCAAGTTTTGGGTCGGGGTATAAATCCCCGTCACAAAACTTAATTACGAATTACGAATTACGAATTACGAATTATTTAATTCCCTTGCGGTGGATTGGTGGAATTAGGAAATGGCAGAACTGGCACAATTACAGGCTTAGGCTTTGATATTTCGCCTTGCAGTTGAATTTGGGCTTGATTGCGGCCGTCTATTGCTTGTTGGTAATTAGACTTATATTTTATTGCTTGATCGTAAGACGCGATCGCATCTTTAAACCGTTTCAAATTTAATAGCGCATTGCCTCTGCTATACCAGCTTTCAGAATGGTCTGGTTTATAGCGAACTGCCTTATTATAAGACGCGATCGCATCTTCGTATTTCTGCAATATGTATTGTGAATTCCCTAGATTATACCAGAGTTGATAGTCATTTTGCTTAATTGTTGCAGCTTTATTGTAAGATTTTATTGCTTCTTCATAACGTTGGCTTTGATGCAGCGACCAGCCCAAATTATACCATGCTTGATAGTTTCTGGGATTGGATTTAATTACTTGATTAAAAGATTCAATTGCTTCTGGATAACGTTTTAAATTTAACAATATGTTACCTCTTGATAACCAAGCTTGATAATAATTTGGCTGGTATTGTACAGCTTTATCATAAGCGGTGAATGCATCTTGATAGCGTTGGAGCTTCACTCGATTATTTCCCAGGTTGTACCAAGCTTGCTCGTAGTCTGGTTTGAGTTCAACGACTTTTTCCAAGGCTGCGATCGCTTCTTCATATCGTTTAGAATTTTGCAACGCTAATCCTTTTTTGTACCAAGCTTCGTAATTATCTGGCTTGAGTTCAATCGCTTTTTCATAAGACTTAATTGCTTGGTCATATTGGTTTAAATTACTGAAAGCGTCACCCTTAGCATTCCAGACTTCTGAGTTGTTGTTATTTAATTCTAAGGCTTTGTCAAAAGAAGCGATCGCTTCTTGATATCGTTGTAAATTTCCCAATACAAAACCTCTTCCAACCCAAGCATCTAAATAATCTGGTTTAATTTGAATTGCTTTGTCATACGCCACTAATGCTTCTTTGTACTTTTTTAATTTATCTAGCGTTTTGCCTTGACCATTCCAGCCTTGAGGATAATCTGGTCGAATATTAACGGCTTTTTCATATACTTCTAGCGCGTCTTGATAACGTTGCAAATCAAAAAGCGTATTTCCTTGTTTAGATAATTCTATGGCATTATTTGAATTAATATTATTCCAAATAAATATTGATGCTACACCACCAACCCCAAGCAAAAATATTGATAGTAAAATCTTACCAAGTGTACCTTTTTTCGGTTGCGGTTTATTAATATTTTTTGGTGGCAAAATGGGAGTTAAAGCTATTGTTTGGGCAGGTGGTTTTGTTAACTCTTTCAGCGCTTGTAATGCCACCGTTGCAGAAGGATAGCGTTGCCGAAAATCATAGCACACCATTTTATCTAAGAATTGAGCGAATTCTGGCGTAACCGTGGCTTGATTATGCCAGATAATTTCATTAGTATCAGCATCTTTGACTATTTCTTCTGGTGATAATCCCGTGAGAGATTGAATAGCAATTATTCCCGCAGCATAGATATCACTGCTTAATTTTGGCGTACCATGAGCTTGTTCACCAGGAATATAGCCAGGTGTACCGATAGCTACTGTTGCGATAGTTTGACCTTGGGGAGTAATAACTTGAGTAGCAATTTGTTTAACCGCACCAAAATCAATTAAAATTAGTTTGCCATCTGGTTTGCGTCTGAGAATATTTCGCGGATTGACATCACGATGAATTACATTCTGTTGATGGACAAATTCTAAGATTGTCAAAAGTTCTTGTAAAAGTGAAATTACTTCCTCTTGACTTAGGGTTTTACCTGGTGTTAATTCTTGACTGAGGTCGTGACCTTCGATCAATTCTTGTACGAGATAAAATTCGGCATCCTCCTCAAAATAAGCTAAAAGTTGGGGAATGCGATCGTGAGTTCCTAATTTATACAGAACTTGTGCTTCCGTATTAAATAAACGCCTAGCTGTTTCCAAAGTTACTGGATCGCTTGCCTGGAGTTTGAGTTTCTTAACGACACATAGAGGTGAACCGGGTAATTGAGTATCAGAAGCCACAAAAGTTTCACCAAAACCCCCACCTCCCAAGTGACTAATAATTTGGTATCTTCCTACAAGTGTGTTTCCCAGCATCTCGTTTACCTAATTAAGTGCGATGCGATCTGATTTCAATCTTGCCACACGTTAAGGAATAGGGAGATGAGGGGATGAATCAATTCAAAATTCAAAATTCAAAATTCAAAATTCAAAATTAAAGACAGCCACGCCACTTGCGGGTGGGGTTTCAACAACCCTTGGGAAACAATGATTCTTTCTCGTGCGAACGCTACCGCGAACGCGCCACTTGCGGGCGAAAGCGCGTAGCGGGACGAAGTACGGTTTTAAACTCACTTCTTTTCATAAAGAGGACAAGGGGAACAAGGGAGACAAGGGGGAATTATGAACAAGTCTTTTCCTTGTCTACCCCGTCTCCCTTGTTTCTTATCCATGCCCAATGCCCAATACCCCAAATCTATATGATTCCTATTAGTGATAATATTCGTTGTCGAAGTAAGCCGATTATTAATTATTGGTTGATTGGCATTAATCTGGCTGTGTTTTTATGGGAACTTAAACTAGAATTTAATGATGAACTGGGCTATTTTGTCAATAGTTGGGGTGTAATTCCAGCGCAGATTAGTGGGGCAATTACAAATGCACTCTTCTTCAACAATGCTGCTTGGATAATTGTAATTTGGCGAACATTTTCGCTACTTTTTGGAATATTTCTGCACGGCAGTTTTAGTCAAATATTAGGAAATCTACTATTTTTATGGGTTTTTGGGAAAACTGTAGAAAATATTCTGGGACACAAACGCTATCTCGGATTTTATCTTGCTGCTGGCGTGATTACAGAGGTATTACAAATTCTGACTGAACCGAGTTTGACAGTACCACTGATTGGGGCAAATGGTGCGATCGCAGCTATTTTAGGAGCTTATGTTATGAAGTTTCCTAAAGCTAAAATTGACACCATTTTGCCGTTAATAATCTTGTATATCCCTATCCAAGTACCGGCCTTTTTCTATATATTTTGGTGGTTTGGACAACAATTATTTTATGGTATCGGCAGCTTAAATATTCCTCCTGTTGGCGTAAATCAATCGGGTGTTGTTTTCTGGGGGCAAGTAGTGGCATTATTAATAGGTGCAGCTTTCATGCGATTAAAGAAATAAATTTTCTTTAGCTACTTTTGTAGCGTGGTCATTATTGACTGATGCCGAAAACCTCTATTTTTATATTTGTGGCAGTGCTTAACCTACAGTTATTGGAACTCACATATATCTTTTGGCTGAAATATCTTGGTTTTGCTTAAAGAAACATATCGTTAATAGACAAAATGATTGCTGTAATAATATTTTAAATTTTGACTTTTAAAGTATTTATATACCTTTTGATGGATTGAATTTTCATCTATAAAATTCATAGATCAAACTAGGACATACCTCAATATAGTTCAGATTTAGGAACAAAACACTTGTAGAGACGGCGATTTATCGCGTCTCGAAACCCAAAATTTTTGCCAGTAGCCCTTAACCCAAGCGTATTAGGGCATACATCTCTTCAAATCGATGTTATTAAGTATGAGTGGTGTACAAGATGCCAAATGTTGATAAAATTAACTTTCAACTCACTGATGAATTAGCAGTTTTGCGGCAGCGTGTAGCTGAGTTAGAGCAATCAGAGATATCTTATCAGCAAAGGCAAGCAGCGCTTGAGCAAGAATTAATAGAATTAAAAAGAAATCTACCAGAAGAAGTAGGAAATCCTGATATTCCAGTTGTCGATCTGCATATTGATAAGGACACATCCACTATCAATCTATCAACAAATGTGGAAGTGATTCTACAGCAGCTTCAACAAGAAATTGCCAAACGAGAGCAAGTAGAAGTAGTCTTAAGAGAGAGTGAAGAACGGCTGAGGCTAGTTCTAGATGTTTCTGAGATGGGCTTGTGGGATTGGAATGTTGTTACCAATCAAGTAATCTGGTCTGAAAATTATGAAATGCTTTTTGGTCTAATCCCAAGTAGTTTCGATGGGCCTTACGAGACCTTTCAAAAGTGCGTTTATCCTGAAGATAAGCAATCTGTTATGCAGGCGATCGCTCACGCTTTGACACACAAAACTGACTACAACGATGAATTTCGCATAGTTCGGTCAGACCAAAGCGTACATTGGATTTCTGCTAAGGGAAAATTTATTTATGACGATGGGGGTCAAGCAGTAAGAATGATCGGCGTTTGTATGGAAACTACTGTGTGCAAGCAGGCAGAAGAAAGCACTCGCGAACTAACAACCCAAGTCCAAGAACAGGCAAATATCTTAAATGCTATCCTTACTGCCTCCGTCGATCATATTTATATTTTTAATCGTAGAGGTTGTTATCAATATATTAGTCGTGATGGTGCAACAATACTAGGCTTAAAACCCCAAGATATTATCGGCAAAACTTTGCCAGAATTGGATTTACCTCCAGACCTCATAATGCAGGTAGATAACCAACGAAAAGCTGTAATGAAAACTGGGCAGCCGCTCAAAGATGAGTGTAAATATATTGCTGCTGATGGCATTCATTATTATGAATATATTCTCACTGCATTACGCAATGTTGACCAAACAATTGAAGGCGTAATTGCTGTTTCTCGTGATATCACCGAACATAAACGGGCAGAAAAATCATTACGTGAAAGTGAAGCACGATTTCGGCGTTTGTTTGAATCTAACCTTATTGGAGTCGCTTTTTGGACTGTAGATGGATTAGTGATTGATGCTAATGATGCCTTTCTTCAACTAGCTGGCTACACTCGTGATGAGTTTACCACTTTAGGTAAAATTAATTGGAGAGAACTTACTCCTGTTGAGTATAAAGATTTAGACGATCGCGCCATTTTAGAGGTGCAAACCACTGGAGTTTCCAAAATTTACGAGAAAGAGTACATCCATCGCAACGGCAAGCGAGTACCAATTGTCTTGGGGGTGGCCCTGCTGAATGACTCTCAAGAACATGGTGTTGCTTTTGTACTAGATATTACCAATCGCAAACTAGCAGAAAAAGAATGCGATCGCCTCCTCGAATGCGAAAGGACAGCACGCCAACAAGCAGAAATCGCCAACAAAATTAAAGATGAATTTCTAGCAGTTCTCTCCCATGAATTGCGAACCCCACTCAACCCCATCCTGGGATGGTCGAAAATGCTGCGGACTCGCAAATTTGACGACAAAACTACTAACCACGCCTTAGAAGCCATTGAACGCAACGCCAAATTACAAACCCAGCTAATTGAAGATTTGTTAGATGTGTCTCGCATCCTCCAAGGAAAATTAAACTTGAATGTCTGTCCAGTAAACTTGGTAATGGTAGTTGAAGCAGCACTAGAAACGGTACGACTAGCAGCAGAAGCTAAGTCAATTCAAATTCAGACCTTATTTGATCCCAGTTTAGGACAAGTGATGGGCGACCCAAATCGGCTGCAACAAGTTGTGTGGAACCTGCTTTCTAATGCGGTAAAATTTACACCAACAGGCGGACGCGTAGAAATTCGACTCATGGAAGCTGATAATCAGATTCAAATTCAGGTCAGCGATACAGGTAAGGGAATTATCCCAGATTTTTTACCTTATGTGTTTGATTACTTTCGCCAAGCTGATGGCACAACTACGCGGACATTTGGCGGACTAGGTTTAGGATTAGCGATCGTGCGTAAAGTTGTAGAAATGCATGGGGGAAAAGTTCAAGCCGAAAGTCCTGGAGAACAAGCAGGTGCAACCTTCACTGTTGAATTACCGCTTTTAATCAGAAGCGAACAGGTTTGGGGTGAAGAGAATCAGTCTTTATCTTCTGAGTCTGAATCCTCCCTCCTTGCGGACACTCAAGTTTTAGTGGTAGACGATGAACCAGATATCCGCGACTTAATTACCTTTATTTTACAAGATTACGGTGTAGAAGTAACCGCCGTAGCATCAGCACAAGAAGCACTACAAGCACTATCTGAGTCGATACCAGATGTTTTAATTAGTGATATTGGAATGCCAAAGACAGATGGTTATATGCTGATGCGGGAAGTGCGATCGCGATCGCCTCAACAAGGAGGAAGCGTACCAGCGATCGCGCTGACAGCTTATGCAGGAGAAATGAATCAACAGCAGGCGCTAGCAGCAGGATTTCAAATGCATATCTCCAAACCAGTAGATCCAGATGTATTGGTGAAAGCGATCGCTGATTTGATCAAGTAGTCATTGGTCATTGGTCATTAGACATCTGGTGAAAATGAATGTAGAGACGTAGCACTGCTACGTTTCTACAAGGGTTCTGGGTAACGCATCTTTAATTTCTGGAGATGTCTATTAGTTAAGCCTCAAAAACACTCCGGGGTAGGTTGGGTTGAGGAACGAAATTCAACCTACAAATCTGCTTTACTGTTAGACTCTGAATAGTCCTTATGCTTTCAGGAATTATGGTATCTGTTGAGCAGATTATGAAAGAAGCTTTAACTTTGCCCAGTGCAGCGAGAGCATTGTTGGCAGAAAAGCTGGTTGAAAGTCTTGAATTTGATGTAGACGAAACACTCCAAACACTGTGGACAGATGAAGCCAAGAAGCGTAGAGACGAAGTTCGTAGTGGTGCAGTTTCACCCATTCCTGGAGAGGAAGCGTTAGCTAGAGTAAGACAACTTTTGGAGTAATGAAATACGTCTTTCATCCAGCAGCATTGAGTGAATACGGTGAAGCAGTCAAGTTTTACGCAGAGCGCCGGGTTGAATTAGCACAAGCATTTATTAATGCGGTTGAGGATGCAATTTTCCGAATTATCCAGTCACCGACTCGTTGGGCTGTTGTTGACGAAGACATTCGTCGATGTCTAACGCGCAAATTTCCCTATGGAATTTTATACACTATTGAGGAAGATCGCGTTTTAATTTTGGCGGTAATGCACTGTAGTCGTGAACCGGGATACTGGAAAGAGCGCCTCACAGAGAAACCATCGGATGGATAAAATAAACTCGAAATAAATTTCTAAAAATGAATCAACAGCAAGATTTTAAATGTATATTTCCAAATCAGTAGATCCAGATGCATTGGTGAAAGCGATCGCTGATTTGATCAAGTAGTCATTGGTCATTAGTTAAGCCTCAAAAACACTCCGGGGAGTGCAAACCGAAACAATCACATTGTCAGTCGAAACAATCGCATTGTCAGGCGAAACAATCACATTGTCAGTCAAAACAATCACATTGTCAGTCAAAACAATCGCATTGTCAGGCAAAACAATCGCATTGTCAAGCGAAACAATCGCATTGTCAGGTAAAACAATCGCATTGTCAGGTAAAACAATCGCATTGTCAGCCCTCAAAACGCGATCGCTCATATTTATAACACTACTAAAGGTACTAGTTATCCCTTTGAGAATCGCTATAAGATTAGTAAAAGGGTCTTCTAGGTTTGGATGAAAATGACTGAGCAACGTGATGCTGATTTACCATCAACCGATTCTCAGCAATTGAGCGAACCGACCAACAAAACGATTACCAAGTCGGTCGATAATTCCTGGACAAACCGCCTTGGTGGTATCTGGAACAAAGCAACAACACGTCTAACGCAACTCCTACCCGTAGAACAAGTGGCACAGACGGTTGTAGAATGGTTTAGCGTCAGCGAAACTCAGGTTGCAGAGATTTTAGAGAAAATCCGAGCCGAACTACCAACTACAGAAGCCCTTCTAATTGGTAAACCCCAAGCCGGAAAAAGTTCAATTGTCCGGGGGTTGACGGGAGTCTCTGCCGAAATTATCGGTCAGGGATTTCGTCCTCATACGCAACACACCCAGCGCTATGCTTATCCTTCCAATGACCTGCCGTTACTGATTTTTACTGATACGGTGGGATTGGGTGATGTTAAACAAGATACTCAAACAATCATTCAGGAGTTAGTTGGCGATTTACAACAGCAAACGCGTTCCGCCAGAATCCTCCTTTTGACCGTTAAAATCAATGATTTTGCAACTGAAACTCTACGACAAATTGCTCAACAACTACACCAGAAGTATCCAGACATCCCCTGTCTGCTGGTAGTTACTTCCTTACATGAGGTTTATCCTGCCGATACCGCCGATCATCCCACCTATCCGCCAGATTATGAGGAAGTCAATCGCCCATTTGCCGCAATCCAACAAGCCTTCGCAGGAATAACAGATCGCTCTGTACTCATCGACTTTACCTTAGAAGAAGATGGCTACAATCCGGTATTTTACGGCTTAGAAGCACTGCGAGATTCCTTAGCAGAACTCCTTCCACAGGCAGAAGCCCAGGCAATTTATCAGCTATTAGATCGAGAAGAAGTAGGTCAGCAAATTAGTAACCTCTACCGAGATGCTGCACGCCGTTATATTTTGCCATTTGCGATTATGTCTGCTACCCTCGCTGCTGTACCTCTGCCATTTGCCACAATGCCCGTACTCACTGCCTTGCAAGTATCAATGGTGGGACTATTGGGTAAATTATATGGGCAGACAATTACGCCATCTCAGGCGGGAGGTGTTGTAAGTGCGATCGCAGGTGGTTTTTTAGCACAAGCTATTGCACGGGAGTTAATTAAATTTATACCAGGTTTTGGGAGTGCGATCGCTGCCTCTTGGGCAGCCGCTTATACTTGGGCACTAGGGGAAGCAGCCTGCGTTTACTTTGGTGATTTAATGGGAGGTAAAAAACCCGATCCCCAGAAAATTCAGTTGGTGATGCAAGAAGCGTTTCAGGCGGCGCAAGAACGGTTTAAGGGAATCAAACGTTAAGAAAATTTTAGATGTTGAGTTGGCTGCTTCAACTTATGTAATTAACTGAAGGGGTAATAAAATCTAATTAGCCAAAACACTTGTAGAGACGGCGATTTATCGCGTCTTGTAACCCAAGCGTATTGATCTATGCCTACACCTTCTCCTTGGCTGCTGGCACAATGCCAAACTTATTTAAACCTGCATCGATTTCTCTAAGTGTTTTAAAATCTTCCTCTGGCAAAGGATAGCTACTACTACTCAACAAACCTTCACTGATAGCAGGTTGCTTTTCCAAAAAAGAGAAAGCTTGGCGAAATTGCTGCGGTTCGGCTTTAATCGGTGAATCAAAATGGCAGGGAATAATCCACTCAAAGTCCCAACTTGCAACTTTATCAGCCCACTCAATGGTTTCTTTGGGTGCGCGGTTCAGAATCAATGTCTGTAAAATTGGGGCGACAAACAAACGCCCATTTCCTCGCAAAGCATCAAACGATCGCTGCCAATCTGGATGCCATTTAAAGGGATACAATCCAAAATAGGCTTTTCTTGAGCGTTCTGGTGCTTTCAGGGCATCTTGCAACACCTGACTCCATTGGGGTATCTCTAGTGCCCTTGGTTGGAAGTACAAAGTAAACAACGAGATCCGCCCCCATCCCTTACGGCGATTTTCCTGAATGTCTGCAACAATATCAGAAGCACGATCCTTGGCATGGAATAGCAAAGGATATGGATCTAATAGAACGATCGCAGGTGGATCTTCTGGGATCGAAAGCACGGAATCTGTTACTAAAAGAGTATGCGATCGCTTGTGAAAAAAAGCAACTTCCGCAAATCGACCAGCCCCAAGAGCGATGGGGCCAAGCATTGCATAATCAAACTCATCAGCAAAGGGTGTTTTGCGACTATCTTCTGGGAGTAATTGAGTTCGTTTTGGGGGTAAGCCAAGCCAGCTAAGGGGTAGATTTAGCGGAAAACTCCACTGATGGGGAGCCACAAACACCTGTGCAGTTGGAAAGTATCTGGCGAAGGGGCCGACGAAAACCTTGTGTTCTATACCAGAGATTGTTGGCAAAATAATGTACTTAACATTACCGTGTTTTGCCACCAACTCATTCACAAGCCGGATGCACTCTGGAGTTGGCGCAACAGGCGCGTAAACGAGAAGACCTCCAGCTTCGAGTTTGACAACAGTCATGCGAATCGGGACAACAACGTAGAAAATGCCCTGAATCTGGTCAAAATTCCAGATTGTGTCCTTAAGGACTTCTTTACGGATTGTCTGCCGCCTGCCATAAGGGTAGAGTGGCAAAACAGGCCATAATCCCCAGGAAAAATCCCTTGGGTAAATCTGTTGTGTATTGACTATGGGTTCATCATCAGCCACTCTGCAACCCTCTCTAAATTCCCTGCTCAAATTGTTTTTATTTGTTATTCCTAAAGTTGGAGTTTAGCAAATTGTTGAGATAACAATACCAATTCGTAATGGGTTATGTCCCACTTCGCTAACTTAATTCGTAATTCGTAATATCTTTGATGTAAGCGTAAGCGCCACCCTTGAGATTGACGCTTACACTCAACAAATTTGGGCTTTATCCTCTGAAGTTGACACTAATGGGCACTGCCGTGCCCTTACGGGTATACTGAAGAATTATTCTTTTAAACGAGGTAAATTTGGTCTTACAAACCTGAGTGAGGAATTAGTGCTTCGGGCATTAGTGCTTGAAGAAGCAGTAGTTGGCGAACTGAGATTCAAGAAATCAATGAGTTTAAGGGTACGATTACGAATTTTCCAGCCTCCATTTCTGTTAACAACTTGATCTTCATAAGTGCCATTAGCTACATCAATGCTAGTTTCCGAACGTTTATGAGTAGCATGGAGATAAGAGGTAATCGTTGCTTTATTATTCTCAACTGAAATGTTTATTGTACCTATCAAGTGTTGAGTAGCTGTATAACCATTTCCTTGGAATACTGAATAGACAAAATCTGCCCAAGAATCTGTCCCATAACTTGTTTGAGTTGTCCCATCAGGGGAAATGACAGTGAGAACTGCATCTTGAGTAAAACAATCCCGATAAATATTCTTGCCTTCTTGGAGATTTCCTCTACCAATAGCGTCAGTTCCTAGCGAGTAACAGGATGTTAATTTTTGAATTTCTAGTTCCGCGTTAGGTTGAGATGCACTTGCTAGTTCAAATTTACCACCAATAAACAGCACAAGAGTGACTGCAAGCACAATCAAAGTTATACGATTTAACAGGAACGAAATAGCCTTGGAAACTATTCCCCCATTTTCTCTTCTTTTTTCCACAAGATTACTCCCTTAATTATTTACAATTTTCGCATCTTGTACTGTAGCCAAAACTAAAGTTTTGGATAATAATTTTAGCCAATAAAACCTGGCTGAAATGCTTGGAGATTTTGCTAGGAATGATATTTTATATTCGCTAGAAAATCTATTTTCTAGTAAATGAAAAAACTAGTACGTACAAGATTTGATGTATACAATTAGTTATAACAGTTAATTAGTAAGTTAGAGGTGTTAATTGCAACTAAGTTTGTGTTGATTTGATTAAGTAATAAAGTTACCACTTAGATAGTTTTAGTAATAGCAAAATGAATTTTAGTTTACCAATTTTCAGTAAGCCCTAAATAGAATTACTATAGCAATTCTAAAAGATTCATGATAAACTCCTCAACGAAAATCGGCGGTAATCCCATCCCAAAAAGAGGGGTGTCCAGGATAGCCGTACGCCGATTTAGTCATTAGTCATTAGCACCAATGACTATTTAACTTTACCGATCGCAGCATTTTCTACAGCTTTAAAATAGTCTCCAAATATGTAAAAAAGCATTAGCTTATTAACAAATAAATGGTTAATTGTGTAAAGGTTATTTACTTGCTGATGAACTGGCAGCATCCTTTCCTCGTCATTGTTGGAATTCCTTCGTGGAGAGTCGAGTTGATTTGATATCCAGTACGATTTGGCATTGATTTTTGATTATAAAGTTATAAAATTAGCATCACCCCCGTTCTATCGTGAAAGGGGTTCTAGTTTAATTATTCCCAGCAGGAGAAAATTATTAACACTGGGATTCCGTACTCAAGGGTTGTATATTAAAAAGCGATTATTGCCTGGTAACGGAAAGTAGTGGCTAAAATCTGACTGTAATTTTTACACCAACCGCAGATAAGGACACTTTTGTAAAAAACTAGAGGCCTTATTGTGAGCGTCTATATTATGAGTATGCGTTGGTGTCGGTCGAATAATGCCACCAAATAGGTCATCCAACCCGTAGGGTGTGAAAAATTGCCATTGGCCTTGGGCATCTAGTCGAACTCCCACAGCAGTAGCAGTATGCAGCCAATCTGCGATCGCATCCTCTGTATTAGTATAAGGTCTGCTGCCAAGTCGCCAACGAGCAAAACTGGCTTGATTTTTAACATCAAACTCGTCATGAGGAAATTTTTCTGTGAGGGTTGTCTTTGCTACTTGTTCCTGGGAACGGTTTCCCTCTGTATCAAAGAATGCAATATCAAAATCTTTAATACCTAACCCACAATCATTGCCAAAAATTGCAGACCAAACGGTGTTTCGGACTGCACCACCAGCTAACCACCAGTTAGGTAGATTTAGTTGAGCGATCGCAGGTAATACTGTATTAATACGTGTATCAGCTAAAATCATCTGTAGGCGAGTGTTACTATTCATATTAAATGCCTGGGATTGTCAAGTAAAAGGTGAAAATATTATCATTCACATTTCATGAAACTTACGGTGTTGATAGTCCTGCTGTGACACTTGGCAAGTCAATCTTTTTGAGGATAACTGCTGAAGTCATAGTATAAAGAAAACAAGGTTACACGAAGGTTAAATTGTGAATTGATAATTAATAATTTTTATTTATGGAAGATTTATTTGCGCGACTAGAACGCACACTCAATCCTGAACTGCCAACCCTTGCAGAGTCACAACAACAACTCCTACAAGAACTCAGTATTGATGAAAATCAACCCGGTACGATTCTGCATGACTTTCAAACCCTGATAGATTTCTTGCAACCAAACGGAGTGGAAGTTAGTAGTGTTAATAACCTTCTACCGCTAAAAGTACTATCAGAAGTTAATTCTCGGTTAAGTCACCCAATTGAAACTAAACTCAAACGCCCCGTACAGAAATCATACCCCTACATTAATGGACTATATCTGTTATTACGCAGTTCTGGAATAGCCCAAATTAGATCCCAAGGGAAAAAGCAGGTTTTAGTTTTAGACGCAGCAACTTTACAATCCTGGTCAAACCTGAACTTAACAGAACGTTATTTCAACTTATTAGAAGCTTGGTTGATTTGGGGAAATAACGAAATTTTGGGCGAACATCAAGATTCATTAGGGAATTTATTTAGATGTATGCAGCTTTGGCCCCGCGTCCCAGATAAAGGTTTAAAATTTCCTAAATATGAAAACCAACACGATATTAGTTATTACCCCGGTCTACATAATGTTGCCCTGTTAGAGTTATTTGGATTGTTATCTATCAAACATGGTAAACCACAAGAAGGCAAGGGGTGGCGCATTACTAGTTTACAACGCTTACCCTTTGGTGATGCTCTGTTGCAATTACTTTTCCCATTGGGTATACGAGGAGAATTACAGGATGATGTAAATGTAACTTTTGGAAAACTACAGTCACATTTACAACCATTTTTTCCAGAATGGGAGCATAATTTACTTGTTCCTAAGCAAGGCTTCACGGATGGTATTTATATTTTTAAAGTGTCCCTTTCTAAAGCTTGGCGACGCATTGCGATACCAGCAAATAAACCATTAAGCTGGTTAGCAGAGATAATTCTTGATGCTTTTGATTTTGATTACGATCACCTATACGAATTTAGTTATAAAGACCATTTTGGTCGCATCATAAAAATCGGTCATGCCTACATGGAAACACCGCCATTTGCAGACCAAGTGCAAATTGGTGATTTATCTCTAGAACCAGGTGGTAAAATGACCTATCTTTATGATTTTGGTGACAACTGGAAATTTGATGTACAGTTAGAAGCAATGAATCCACCTGATAAGAAAATTAAAAAAGCTAAGATTTTAGATGTTCACGGAAATGCACCTCAACAGTATTGGAGTGAGGATGATGAATCGGATGAAGATGAAGAATAGACATCTCCGAAAAAGAATGTAGAGACGTAGCACTGCTACGTCTCTACAAGGGTTCTGGGTAACGTATATTTATTTCTGGAGATGTCTAATAAGAGGGATTTAGGGACGCGTAGAGAATCGTGTCCACGTGTCTTCTGTTTGTGTCTAGCAAAACCCGCTTTAAGACAGAGACAGTTTTAGTTACAATCAGGCAACACAAATTTTCAGGAGATAAAACTTGTGAGTCTTCCATATACTGGAGGTTGTCAATGTGGACAGATTCGTTATGAAATTCATGCCCAACCATTAACACTTTACCTATGCCACTGCAAGGAGTGTCAAAAACAATCGTCTAGTGCTTTTGGAATGTCTCTTACAGTATTACGAGATGCTGTTGTAATTGTTCAGGGAAAACCGAAAGCTTGGACTCGGAAAAATGATAGCGGACGTGAAGTAAATAACCTGTTTTGTGGCGACTGCGGAACGCGATTGTTCCATGAACGAACTTACAAACCAAATACCATCAATATCAAAGCTGGAACCTTAGATGATACAAGTTGGTTACGCCCAGTGGGTAACATTTGGACAGGTAGTGCCCAGTCATGGGTAATAATTTCAGACCAATTACTCAACTATGACGGTCAACCAGAGGATACGCAGCCGTTATGGGAAAAATGGAAACAACAACATCCTTAACAATTCAAAATTCAAAATTCAAAATTCAAAATTAAAGACATTTCAGACGTGGATTTAACCCTGACAGCACTTACGCAAAATCATGAAAAAACAAACCGCATAGACGCGGAGCGGCTTTCCGTAGGGTAGGACGCAAAGCACACGAAGGAATAGGAGGAATGGCACTAAGTTAAGATACAGCCCTTGCGCTGACTGGTTCCTAGCCTCCAGGCTGGGAACCCATTCTGGGAGGCTCCGCCTCCTCTTTCTTGACCAGAGGCGGAGCCTCTCGGAATACATTCCCAGCCTGGACGCTGGGAACGAGGCTACACAGGCTTTTGGGCTTTTCTTAGTGCCATTCGGAATAGGAGTTTCAGAGAGTTTTTGCATAAGCAAAAAAATGGGAGCATCCCAATTTTGCTTAAATATTTTCCCTCACCCCCAGCCCCTCTCCCATCTTTGGGAGAGGGGAGACATAATTCTAGTTCCCCTTCTCCCAAAGATGGGAGAAGGGGTTAGGGGATGAGGGCTATCAAGGTTTTTGCACATTTGGGATGCTCCCAAAAAAATTGTAGGTTGGATGGAGGCTTTGCGTAACCCAACATCCTGATATCTGTTGGGTTGCGCTCCGCTCCACCCAACCTACGTCTAAATACACTAATCAAATACTAGTACAGCACGGCGTAAATAGATATACCATTCTAAATCCCTGAAAACCTTACGCTGTATTCATTTTGAATTTTTAATTTTGTTAGCGCCGGCGGCAAGCGAGTCTTGTCTGCGACACGCTACGCGAACGAGCGTCATTTTGAATTCCGCCTTGCGGTACTAGTCCTATAGTCTAATTCACGACTGTAGCAAAGGTGATAATGATAAATTTTTACTGGTAAACTACTTTAATGAACATATTAAAATATTTAAAACAGTAATAGTAAACTCAAATTATAAGTTCAGTTTGTGTATTATATATATTATATTTCTACTTGTCTGCAAATCATTAATAAAGCTAACACATTATGAATATTTCAGATGAAGACTTACTGGACATTTCCAATCAAGTAATTTAGGTGAAATTGGATAATTAAGACGATTTTGGTTCATTTTCAACACTTTTAACAGTTATTTTTAGACAAGCTTGATGAAAAACGATACACCACAAGAATTGAACTCAGACCAAGAAATTGGGCGCTTGATTGATGAGGTAATGTCTTCGTCTCTGACTGATGAACAGTACCGCAAAAAGATGCAGCGACGCAAAGAAGTTCAAGACAAGCGCATAGCAGAAGCCGTACCAGAAAAAGGGTTAATTATTGTAAATACTGGTAACGGCAAGGGTAAAACCACTGCGGCTTTAGGGATGGTGTTACGATCGCTAGGTCATGGGTATAAAGTAGCGATCATTCAATTCATCAAAGGTAGCTGGGAACCTTCTGAGAAAAGGGTTTTCAGCTATTGGGAAGACCAGATAGAATTTCACGCAATGGGCGAAGGCTTTACCTGGGAAACTCAAGACCGCGATCGCGATCTTGACAAAGCTAGCGCCGCTTGGGAAAAATCATTAGAATACATCCGCAACCCAGACTTTCATCTGGTGTTGCTAGACGAAATCAATATCGCCCTCAAAATGGCTTACTTACCAGTAGAAGACGTTTTAGCCGGTTTAGCGCAAAAACCTGCTAACAAACACGTCATTCTCACAGGTAGAGGCGCACCATCGGCTTTAATTGAACGTGCTGACCTAGTAACCGAAATGACCCTAGTTAAGCACCCTTTCCGCGATCAAGGTGTGAAAGCACAACCGGGAATTGAGTATTAAATCAGAAATCAGAATTGCGATCGCAAATATCCACTCTGAATTCTGAATTCTGCTGTATTTGTTTACTTCTTATTCCAGAGATTTAAAAATGCTTGAGAGATGGCTGGGGTAATCTGACTTTGTAAGTGATTTAGTGCATCACGATGATTTGCATTGTTGTCATCATAATAAGTAAAAAGATTTGTCAGCTTGACAATCTCAGGGTTTTGATCGTTTGTTCCCCTCCATTTGTTAGTAACTTTGTTTAAAACATCCTTGGGTAAATTTTGTTGTAAGTTATTTAACGCTGCAATGTAAGAAGGATTTTGAGGATTTTTTTTGAATTGAAAGCACAAATCTATCAGCTTGAGTTGTGACTGAGGCGGAGTTGGGGGCTTATCTGTGAGACTCGGTTGCTGTAGAATTTGACGCTGTTCAATAGTCGCAATACCATTTTCAGTTAAACCCTGAGATTTCTGAAATCTTTTGACTGCGGTATAAGTAGCTGGGCCATAAAAAGGCTTGTCGGGAGGAATTTCAGCATCGGTTGCAAAATGGTGAAACTTCAATCTATTCTGAAGCCCTTTGACTGTATCTTCCATTACAGTTCTAGTATCAGTATCAGCATTACCATTAACCGTAAGTTTTTGTGGGTACTGTTTCTGAAACTTTTTAATAGCTTCTTCAGTAGGATCGTCTGTCAAGGAGTTGTTATTCCGCTTCCAGGGAGCAAATTTAGTGAGATCCGGCTTAGGATCAATCTCAGGAGCTAAATATCCTAGCCCAATCAATATATGACGGATGACTTCAGGGCTACTAACGGACATAGGTTTTGGTTCCTTTGCGATTAAACTACCATTTAATGTATCTTGGTTTACAAAAATTAGGTAAGTAGAAATAAATAAATCTAACATTTCTTGTTTGCAAGGCGTTCCAAAAGATGATGTGTGACGTTTGGCGTAGGCGACTACACACCGAGAAAAAGAAAGGGCGATCGCGATCGCTTATTCTCAACTATTGATGATACTACGCAGCAGGGCAGCACAGCTGTCATACGTGTCAACTTAACGCGAAATCACTTGTCCGCCGGGAATTGAAATTCCCGTATAATAGCGAAAGTCATCTGAAGATGACTAAATATCGCCAAAAATCTCCAGTCTACTTCAGTAGACTTAAGCTAAAAGCCAAAGAAATTTATTTTTGAAGTAATAAGTAATGAGTAATGAGTATTACTTATTACTTATTACTCATTACTCATTTATTTCCGGGTGGGCATGGAAGCCAACAGATAAGCTATTTCCAGCTTAAGTTGACACCTATGGCCGTCAGTAGCCCCTTCATCCCTTTTAAAATGATTATCATTATTGTTTAATGGAATAGTTTATTTTCTGGAAGTCCCTTACATCTGGAATTGATTTAAAACTCAAGTAAAAACAAATTCTGGATGGATGACGAATCCTACTTGTTTTTCTGGTAAGGTGGTTACTGTCTTGACCATCAATGCCACAAGCGAAACCAAGCGGTGGAGGTATATGTTGCATCGCCTTTGGCGTCTCCCCTTGGGAGAAGAAAAAGATTTGGGTCTTGGGAACCAGGACTCCTGCCCTTGGAGGGAATGTAAGACCAAAAAAAAACTACGGAGTAATTGATGGCTATTCCCGATGAATTGGGAAGCCCAGACTTCAGCCGTAGGCAAGTCTGAGTAGTTCACTCTAAGATTTCGTTGCTTTGCAAAATCTAGCTCAAAAGGGTATACCACAAGGTAGGCCTCTAGAGGTATCTTGGCTTGTGGTTGGAGATGCTTATGTCCTTTGTTCCTTTACATATTCACAGCGACTATAGTTTGCTCGATGGGGCAAGTCAACTACCAGAGTTGGTGGATCAAGCGATCGCACTGGGGATGAAAGCGATCGCCCTTACCGATCATGGTGTCATGTATGGAGCCGTTGAACTGATCAAAATCTGCCGTAGTCAAAATATTAAGCCGATTATCGGCAATGAAATGTATGTAATTAACGGCGATATTGAGAAACAAGAACGCCGCCCCAAATATCATCAAGTTGTTTTAGCTAAAAATACCAAAGGTTACAAAAATTTAGTTAAATTAACTACAATTTCTCACCTCAAAGGTGTTCAAGGTAAAGGAATTTTTTCTCGACCTTGTATTAATAAAGATTTATTAAAAGAGTATTATGAAGGCTTGATTGTCACCAGCGCTTGTTTAGGTGGAGAAGTCCCCCAAGCGATTCTCAGTAATAGACCAGATGCCGCCCGGAAAGTTGCACAATGGTATAAAGAGATATTTGGTGATGATTATTATCTAGAAATCCAAGACCACGGTTCTCAAGAAGACCGGATTGTGAATGTTGAAATCGTCAAAATTGCGCGGGAACTAGGAATTAAAATTGTTGCGACTAATGATTCACATTTTATTTCTTGTTTTGACGTTGAAGCCCACGACGCTTTGCTATGTATTCAAACTGGCAAATTAATTATTGAAGATAAGCGGATGCGCTATAGCGGTACAGAGTATCTCAAGTCTGGTGAAGAGATGCGGCAACTATTTCGTGACCATTTACCAGATGATGTGATTGTAGAAGCGATCGCTACTACTGAAGAAGTCGCTGATAAAGTCGAGCCTTACCATATTATGGGTGAGCCTCAGATTCCTACACCTCCCATTCCCCCTGGTCATACTGCTGACACTTACGCCGAAGATGTTGCATGGAGTGGACTTTTAGAACGATTAAATCGCAAATCTCGCCAGGAAGTCGATTCCGTCTATAAAGAAAGATTGGAATACGAACTGAAAATGATTCAGCAGATGGGTTTTTCCAAATACTTTTTAGTTGTATGGGACTACATCAAATTTGCTAGAGATAATAATATTCCCGTAGGGCCAGGTCGGGGTTCGGCGGCTGGTTCATTAGTTGCTTATGCAATGCGAATTACTAATATTGACCCCGTACATCATGGGTTACTATTCGAGCGTTTCTTGAACCCAGAACGTAAATCTATGCCTGATATTGATACAGATTTCTGTATTGAACAACGGGATAAAGTTATTGATTATGTCACCGAGAAATATGGTGCAGATAGAGTTGCCCAAATTATTACTTTTAACCGCCTAACTTCTAAAGCAGTTTTAAAAGATGTCGCCAGAGTATTAAATATTCCCTACGGGGAAGCTGACAAAATGGCGAAATTGATTCCTGTAGTACGGGGGAAGCCAACGAAACTCAAGGTGATGATTTCCGATCAAACTCCAGAACCAGAGTTTAAAGAGAAATATGATAAAGAACCCCATGTTCGCCATTGGCTTGATATGGCGATGCGAATTGAAGGAACTAACAAAACCTTTGGTGTTCATGCAGCAGGTGTAGTAATTTCCGCCGATCCACTGGATGAAATTGTCCCATTACAGAAAAATAATGACGGTTCTGTAATTACCCAATATTTCATGGAAGACCTGGAATCAATGGGTTTGTTGAAAATGGATTTTCTGGGTTTACGCAACCTGACGCTGATTCAAAAAACTGTTGATTTAATTCAAGAAACGAAAGGATATCGGATTGATCCTGATGAAATTCCCCGCCAGGAAAGAAAAGCCCAGAGGATATTAGCTAAAGGTGAGCATAGCACTTTACCAAAAGATGTCCAAAAAACTTATGATTTATTAGAAGCAGGTGAACTAGAAGGGATATTTCAACTAGAATCTTCTGGGATGCGTCAGATCGTGCGAGATTTGAAACCTTCTAATATAGAAGATATCTCTTCAATTTTGGCACTTTATCGACCAGGCCCATTAGATGCAGGACTAATTCCTAAATTTATCAACCGCAAACATGGTCGAGAAAAGATTGATTATCAACACCAAGTTCTAGAACCAATATTAGACGAAACCTATGGAATTATGGTCTATCAAGAGCAAATCATGAAAATTGCTCAAGATATGGCTGGGTATTCTTTAGGACAAGCTGACTTGCTGCGTCGGGCGATGGGTAAAAAGAAAGTTTCGGAGATGCAAAAGCAGCGAGAAAAATTCGTGGATGGCGCAGCTAAAAATGGCGTGCAGAAAAAAGTTGCGGATGAATTATTTGAGCAAATGTTGAAGTTTGCGGAATATTGTTTAAGCTATGACACAGAAATATTAACCGTAGAATATGGATTGCTGCCGATTGGAGAAATTGTCGAAAAAAGCATTGAATGCAGTGTGTATAGTGTTGATAATCATGGGAATATTTACACGCAACCTGTAGCACAGTGGCACGATCGCGGCGAACAAGAGGTATTTGAGTATTGTTTGGAAGATGGTTCATTAATTCGGGCAACAAAAGACCATAAATTTATGACTGTTGATGGTCAAATGTTGCCAATTGATGAAATATTTGAACGCGAATTAGATTTGATGCGGGTTGAGGGTTTGCCAAATTCATTGGTTTACCAACCAGAGCGCCAGGGAATAGAATTCCCTGTCTAATGGTGCAAGTCCTCTAGAAGAGGACTAGAAAAAACTTGGTTTAATTGTTCACTAGTTTCACATAGTCGTCTTCAGACGAATATTAAAACGCTAACACAAGCATTACATGAACGGATTGAGTCAGCAGCGCGGATGTTGCCATTACCAGAGGAAGATGTAGCACCTGCACATGAGTCTAGTAACAGTGAAACTGATGTTTTAGAAAATTTCCCAGCACGAGTTTATCAAACACCCGGATTGCAAGGATAGAAAGGTGGTGGATTTTAATAAGCTAGAACATAGGCTAAAATGTTCTTTCAATAAGCCAACGCTTGAGCAACACCACAAATCCTGGCGTTGGAGGCGATGTTTACGCATAATTCACATTTTGATTCAGCAACGCCAATAATCTATATCAAAAGTTAGCTCAGAAAAATTATGCAAAAAATTCATATTTATGCACAGCAGGGAGATATTGCAGGAGTCGCACGTAAAATAGCCAATGGGGTTGATATTGAGCGCCTAGACGAGTATTCCCAGCAAACACCATTAATGTGTGCGGTTAGCAGCGCCAATGCAGGTATTGATATGATTCGCTTCCTCTTGGAACATGGCGCGAATGTGAATGCTGTTCAACAAGAATCTCAAAATACCGTTCTGGCTGGGGGAGGTGAAATGCACTTTTACTGTGAACAGGCGTTGCTAGAAGATGGCAGTAAGCAGAGTGATATTAGGTCGCATCGTTTTAGACCTGATACAGGCAAATCGCTGATAAAAGTTTGCCCAATGCGCGGATTTCCAGGGTTGCTTGAGTTGAAAGGCTCTCAGTAGCTTGTGTGTAAGGAGTTTTACGGTTGTTTACACCCAGGCTTTCCTGACTGGAGTAAACATCAAGTTTGACGGTTTGTCTTTTGACAGCGATCGCAACTTCACGTAAAGTGCCGCACTAGAGGAGTGCTGAATAAAGAAAAGAATTTCTTATTACTTCTTCAAAATCTTTATTCTGACACTCAGGACTCATGACTCAGGGCTTTTTTATGGTAGATTTATTGCTGATCGCGATCGTGGGATTCCTGGGGAGTTTTGGACATTGCTTCGGGATGTGTGGCCCTTTAACAGTGGCGTTTTCCCTGTCTCATCAGCCGAAACAGACATCACCCTTAGAAAAGCCCAACACTTGGCAACAGCAATTAAAATTTCATATCCTGCTAAATCTGGGGCGGATGTTGAGCTATGCCCTAGTCGGTGCGAGCATTGGGGCGCTAGGTTCGGTATTACTGCAAGGCGGACAGCTAGCGGGTGTTGGCAGTGACTTCCGGCGCTGGATGGCAATTCTAACTGGTGTCATGTTGATTTGGTTTGGCTTAGGACAAGTAAAACCCGATTTACTGCCGCGTCTTCCTGTGCTACATCCCCTATTGCAAGGTAGTTTACACGATCGCCTCAGCACCGGAATGGTTAAGCTTTCCTTAAAAACCAAATGGTGGACACCAATGTTTTTGGGGATGACTTGGGGTTTAATGCCCTGTGGTTTTTTGTATGCTGCCCAAATTAAAGCTGCTGAAACTGGCAATTTATGGATGGGTGGGGCAACGATGCTAGCTTTTGGCTTAGGAACTCTGCCGACGATGTTAGGTGTAGGCGTTTCCACATCTTTGGTAAGTCAAGACAAGCGCAGTCAGTTGTTTCGATTAGGCGGTTGGGTGACGCTGATCATTGGCATCATTACCTTGTTGCGGACTGGTGACACAATGGTAGATTACACCGGACACGCTGCCTTAATCTGCTTAATTTTGGCACTAATTGCGCGTCCCATTAGTGGCTTGTGGGCTTCACCACTGCGTTACCGCCGGGGCTTGGGAGTGGGAGCTTTTGTGCTTTCTGTAGTTCATACCGCCCACATGATAGAACACTCATTGCAATGGAATTTTGCCGCCTTTGATTTTATGCCGCGAGAATTTCAGTGGGGTATGGCTGCGGGTGCTGTAGCATTAGTATTAATGTCCCCCGCCGCTTTCACAAGTTGGGAATCTTTGCAAAAATCTTGGGGTAAGCGTTGGCGACAGATTCATCTATTGGGTGTGCCAGCCTTGCTCTTGAGTGCTATTCATACTGTGTTGATTGGTTCCCATTACCTGGGTTCCTTGCAATCAACTTGGGGAAATAAATTAGCGGCAGTACTGTTGGTATTTTTTACTCTCAGTGTCTTGCTAATCCGTTCGCGCTTTTTTTGGTCAAAGTTAGCCGTAGAAAAGTTTTATGTTCCCCCAACCAAATCGCGGTAAATCATCCTTATTTTCTGGCTTCATCCCAACAAGTCAAAAACAGAGGCATTACCTACTCAAAGGCATTTCCTGGCAGAATCAAGGAACAATAAAGTATTTATTATTCCTGAGTTGCTTAGTTATATCAATGACTAATCTTTACCCTGCATCTGCTCATAAAGTGGAAGTAGCTGGAGATGTCGGTGCCACTATCCACATTGAACCAAATGATAATCCCCGTGCTGGAGAACCGAGCCAAGCCTGGTTTGCACTTACCCGCAGAGGTGGAAGGGTAATTCCCCTATCACAGTGTAATTGTCAGTTAGCTGTTTATGCCGAACCTTATGCAGCCGGAGAGCCTGCACTGCTAGAACCAGAGTTAAAACCTGTGTCAGCCGAACGCTATCAAGGTATTCCAGGTGCGGAAGTTGTTTTTCCCAAGCCAGGTATTTATGAGTTGCAACTGAATGGTAAACCGATCTCTGGGGCAAGATTCAAACCCTTTGAGTTCAAATTTAAAGTTACTGTAGCAGGCGGGTCTACACAAGAGAATACACGAAACATACGAGATGTCAATGGTGATTTAGCAGAGGGAGAATCTCAGAAATTACCAACTTGGGCGATCGCACTGCCAATCTTCGGATTCATTGCCATCTTAGTTGTTGCAGTACGAGGGACGAGAGGGGGAAGTGGGGAATAGGGAGTAGTGGAGTGGAGGGTTAAGTTATAGTAAGTCTTTGCCCTCTGCTCCGGGAGCATTACATCGCTATATTTTGGGACTGACAAATAAAAAAATATCCAATTAACTCTTGTGGGGTGGGCGTCTCGCCCGCCCTATGAAATTTCTTGCCGTAATGAAATGGGCACTACTTCGCATTCCGCAACAGTTTCCGCCGTCATTTAACAGTGCGGCTCAATTATCTTGGAAAATTCCACTTTAGCGTTCGCAAAAACTCATAAGCCCTCTTGAGTACGGTTCCTCCGTTGAATATTTCCGACAGTGCTTTGCCAAATCCTTGACTTATAGCGTAGCCAATTGACATTGCACCCTCATTCAATCGGCGTTGGCGAAGCCTACCGTAGGTAATCGCCTAATTCACAAGTAGCAAAATTTTTCTCCCACCAGTCCAACATGATTTGTCACCTTTAGCACCCAATTTCAATTACTGTACCCTATGTGCTGTGCTTTATCTAAAATCCTTTGTAAGCAAGCCTTTTGAGACTTAACGGTAAAAGTCAGATTGTTCTATAGCGGTTCTTAATTGCATAGAATACAGACCATTTGTAGGGGCACAGCATTGCTCATTGGTGTCAACTTAACGTGAAAGCAAGTCTAGAACTAGCTTTTAGATTCTCTCGTTCCCAGTCTCCGACTGGGAATGCTTGTCTTTGAGGCTCCGCCTCTCCTTACTGGCGGCAGAGCCACCAGGAGCAACATTTCCAGCCTCCGGCTGGAAACGAGATTTTAAAGGAGTTTCAGCTGAAGTTGACACCAATGAGCATTGCTTTACTCTATTGTGTATTGCATCCAAACGAGAACCGCTATAGTCCCCAGTCCCCAGTCCCCAATCCCCAATCCCAGTCCCCAGTCCCAAATCCCCAATCCCCAATCCCCAATCCCCAATTTAAAATTCCACAATTACCGGCACATGGTCGCTGGGTTGAGTTAACTTTCTTGGCGCGACATCAATAATGCAACTTTTAGCACGTTCATATAGTACGGGTGTCAAATAGTGATGGTCAATTCGCCAACCTAAGTTGCGACGAAAAGCGGCAGAGCGATAATCCCACCAACTATAATTTCCGCCTTCTGTGTTGAATTTGCGAAAAGCATCGGCAAATCCCAGCGCCAAAATGTCCCGTAAGGCTTGACGCTCTGTTTCTGTTGCCATGATATGATTTTCTGTACTCACTTGCTCGTGAATATCCTTGTCTTCTAGGGCAATGTTGAAGTCGCCGCACACACAAATTGCATATTCTGACAACACCAGCAATCTTAAATACTCGTGTAGCGCTGTCAACCAGCGTAGTTTGTATTCATATTTCTCGGTTCCTACTGCTGCACCATTGGGAACATATAAGTTTACAACGCGAACACCATCAATTACACCTGTAATCACGCGCTTTTGCTCGTCCCATTCATGATGTAAATCTGGCAAAATCGCCCGAAATCCGCTACTGACATCTACAAGTGGCTGGCGGCTAATCAGGGCTACGCCATTATAAGATTTTTGTCCTGATATATAAAGGTTATAGCCTAACTCCTCAAAAGGCGATCGCGGAAATTCAGCTTCCACAACTTTAGTTTCTTGCAAGCAGAGAACATCAACAGGATTCAGGGTTAACCAATCGATAACCTGTTCAAGGCGAGTGCGAATTGAGTTGACGTTCCAAGTAGCGATTTTCATTAGTTAATTATCAGAATTTTTGTAAATTACTAATTACAAATTATGTAATTATTGTACAATTACTTAATATTTATAATTTTTCTTCCTTTTACCAATTACCTTTAAACCAAGCTTTAATGATTTGATCCCATTGAATATTTTAGTATTTTCCGCTACAAAATATTCAATTTTGTAAGTTCCGCTACAAAATAGTCTACCTCATTATGATCCCCAGGACAGATGCAACAAGTAATAGATTAGTTATAGGTTAGAACTGTAGGTCAGAGTTGACTTTTGCCGATAGCCCATTAGATTTGACGGAAGGAAATGTGCGGTGCGATTAACCTTTATTGCGCTTTTGTTAGCCTTTTAGGTTAATTTAAATGTCAAAAGAGTAAGTAGAAATGCTCTTGCCTCATAAAATAATGATGTAGCTCATTATTGAGGTAAATTTCATAGACTGAACCAAAAAAACTTATGAAAATCGCTCAAGTTGCCCCCTTATGGGAAAGGGTTCCACCTCCTAATTATGGAGGGATAGAACTGGTAGTGAGTCGCTTAACTGATGAACTTGTTCGTCGTGGTCATGAGGTAACTTTATTTGCCTCTGGCGATTCTCAAACTTTGGCTCATTTAGAAGCAGTTTATCCACGTGCATTACGCTTAGACCCAAATGTGAAAGAGTATGTAGTGTATGAAATGCTAGAACTAAGCCAAGTTTACCAAGGTGCTGCCCAATTCGATATTATCCATTCTCATGTAGGGATTTCGGCATTACCTTTAGCGAGTTTGATAACAACAACTTCTACAGTCCACACCCTGCACAATAATTTTACAACTGACAACCGTCACGCATTTAGCTACCACCAAAAGCAACCTTATATCAGCATTAGTAACTCGCAGCGTCAAATCGATCTCAATTATGTTGCCACAGTTTATAACGGAATTGAGCTAGCAGATTACCCATTCATAACCCAACCGTCAGAACCTCCTTATTTGGCATTTTTAGGGCGTTTTTCGCCAGATAAAGGGCCGCAACATGCGATCGCCATTGCTAAACAAAGTGGTTGGCGCTTGAAGATGGCAGGAAAGGTTGATGCAGTACACTCTGAGTTTTTTGAACAAGAGATTGCTCCCCATATAGATGGTCAGCAAATTGAATATCTCGGCGAAATTAACCACGCTGAAAAAGCTGAACTTTTGGGCAATGCTGCTGTCACTCTTTTCCCTATTAACTGGCAAGAACCTTTTGGTTTAGTAATGATTGAATCAATGGCAACTGGTACACCAGTTATTGCGATGAATTTAGGTTCGGTACCTGAAGTTATTGCCCACGGTAAAACAGGTTTTATCTGCAATAACTACGCAGAAATGGCCGCAATGATTCCACTAGCTTTGGAACTCAATCGTCAAACCTGTCGAAAATATGTGGAAAATAACTTTAGCGTTAACCAAATGGTTAACGGATATGAAGCTGTTTACAGACAAATTATTAAAGACCGCATAGAATCGAATGGTCGCATTCATGCTACCAAAATCCATTTTTAATCAACTGCTTTTTTTTGCTGAGTTTAAACAACAAATTTTTTTAAGGAGGATATTGGTATGAGTACGAGAGCCAACACCTGCCCATGCTGCGGCGGTTCCCTCCTGCGTCATGCCCGTCATGGTGAACTATATTGGTTTTGCCTGTCGTGCCGACAAGAAGTACCGCTATTAAATGCTATTCGCTTACCTAATGTGGATACCCGGAACACCGGAGTAGTTCCCCAGCCAGCAGTGAATACTTAGTTTTTCAACATATAAAACTTACTAAAAATCAATACTGATTTAGTTTAGACCTATCAACAGGTTGCCCTCAGGATTCCCCAACTTCAGCGTATCAAGTTGGGGAATCTTTGGCGCTTCGGGACTGGTTTTGAGGTGGCGCTTGCCTAAAATATGTCTAGCTTTGCCTCTGTTTTTTGAGCCTTTTAGTCTTCTAGAGACACGACGTTGTGAACGCTTAAGAACTTTTTCACCAATACGAAGAAACTTAGGGTTTTCAACCATTGTTCCATCAGAGTCGGTGTAGTACTCTTTCAATCCAACATCTAATCCAACTGTGTTGCCAGTAGGCTCTATGTTTTCAGAACGGTCTACATCACTGCGTACCTGTTCTTTAGGGGTTTTCAAACTTCCCAGTCTTTCTTGTAAGCAGCCCAGACTTATTTTAAGGGCTGAAACCTTTAATTATTCACGCCTACTGATTTATTAGAGAAACAAGAGCTATTTTGCTTTGGGAACTCCAAGAAATAAATTATCCAATATCGTAGGGTGGGCATCTTGCCCGCCCTATGAACTGGGCGGGCGAGACGCCCACCCCACAAGAGTTAATTGGATATTTTTTATTTGGAAGTCCCTTTATAAATTTCTGGTAACTGCCACCAAGGAAGATGGGGATACTCATGATGTTCCTCGTGATAGCCGAAATGATAGCACGTGATAAATGACCACCAAATTGGACGGCTAATCGTTTGGGCACAATGAGGCTGAATATAGCCTCCTTTTGGTTCGCTATGTGGGAGGAAAGTACCAAAATAAAATAATTGGAATGAACTTAAAAGTGAAGGATACACCCAAAAGTAATTTAGATTATCACTGGGGATATGGAGTATATTGTTAACAAAATTATAAATAATGATGAGGGTAATTATTTGTCCCCAACTCCAGTAACCTTTCATAAAATATAAATACCAAGCAAGGAAGTTTTTGTATTTACCATTATGAAAATCTGGGTCTTTTTGAGTTGCTGGATTGTGGTGGTGTAACCAATGCTTTTTTAATAATTGTTTATATGGTAAAAGACCATAAAGAGATAGGGTTAATATCCCAATAATATGATTAATTTTGCTGTTTTGGGGAAACACTACCCCATGCATAGCATCATGAGACGTAATAAATAATCCCGTATATAAAAATGTTTGCCAAGCTATGGTAGGCAATAGCACCCAAAGTTTTGACTTGGAGATGTCAAGGGGAAGTAATAAACTCAAGCTAATAACCCATACACTCACAATGACAATAGCAATGAAAAGTCCTTTAAACTGGGATTGACTTTTCACTACTGGAGTCAGTTTTGTTTGATGACTGGGTGGTTGTTCTAATTGAATCACGCTATTATTCCGTCTAGTATTCAGGTAAAAATTCCTAAAATATAGTCACCACAAAAAACACTAACCACCAGCCAGAAAACCCTATTAGCGGTCAGTGTTTTGCATTGGATAGTGCTAACACTTTAAGATGTTTAGAAATATTAAGATACTTTAACTATTATTACACATACAATCGCCATACCAACAACTGTTTTTGGTATGGCGGTTGGATTATACAAGTTATAGTACTGATGGTTTTGGTGATGATAAAAACTAGTATTTGTAATATGGGGCTTTTTAAAGAGCCGAAGTCGGGGAAAAAGGCGGTAACATAATTAGCAGCAAGAGTAGGTAATGAAGTGGAGTAATTCGTGTATGATGCTGTAGCCGTTGAGATCCCAAACTAATGTAGTCTAGAAACTGAATCATCGCCAAGCGTCTAAGGTTCAGATTGAGGATTAAACCCCAACTCTAAAGCGTCACTTAGGTAAAGTTCATTGCTTATTTTACTGATTTAACCTATCAATTAGGACTATCTATAGTATTAAAGAAAAATATTAGGTGAATAGAATTCGCTACTACACAAAACTTAGTCCACCTTTCCTGCGGAACGCTACGCGAACGTGGACTAAGAGAAAATCAAGGGTTTTTAGCCCACTGAGGTGGGTTTTGTTTGTATAGCCGCGACTTCCAGTAGTCTTGTAGGGTGTGTTATGCCGTAGGCTAACGCACCACCCGAAGATTTTGGTGCGTTACGGAAGCCGTAACACACCCTACACATACTTAGTAGTTTTGTAGGTTGGGTGCAGCGATAGCGTAACCCAACATAAAATTTGGTGGTAATGTTGGGTTGCGTTTCACTCCACCCAACCTACATAAATATATCTTTTAAAAAACTCTAGGTTTCAACATAGATGAGGTTTATGTTAACAAAAATGACCGAGGCTGAAACTCTCTTGCCTCCTGCTTCCTGCCTTATCCCAACGACAAATATTGACGCCCACCTACTTAATATGACTCGCATTCTCGTTTAGTTACATAGTGCCGATAGCGAAACATCGCTTCTAATTGCGCTTGTACTAGCCAACCACTGATAAATTCAACTGTTCCTCCACCAGGCATAGAGAAGGAGATAGCATCAGTTAGTCTAGTTTTGCCATTTTCTGGTTCAAATTCATGTTGATGTACCCAATACTCGAAAGGGCCAGATATTTGTTCGTCGGTAAACAGACGATATTTTTCACATTCAGTATGACGCGCTAACCAAGTTAAGGGTAATGGTCCGAGAAACAAGCGAAATTCGGTGATAGCGCCTACTTTCAATCCCCCCTCACGACGAACCACTTGGACTGGCTGCCAAGGTGGATTTAACAGTTGTAGAATATCTGGCCTTTCGTGAAATTTCCAAACTACTTCTGGTGAGGCATTAATTACTGAGGAATGTTTAAAGTGCAGCATGGAAAGAAAAACCTAAAATTCAACTTTCGGATTCAGTATCAATTTCGATATCTAGGGTATCTTCGTCAACCCGCACATACAAAATATTTGGGTTACAACAAACTTGACAATCTTCAACGTAAGATTGCTGTCCTCCAGCACTCAAATCAATAAAAGTTAAGTTCGGTTCGCCGCAATAGGCACAGTAATACTCGGCTGTGTTTTGCATCAAGTTTTCAAGGTATTGGGGACTGGGTATTGGGGACTGGTATTGGGTATTGGGTATTGGGTATTGGCTACTGGGTATTAACTTTTAATTCCTAGTCCCTAGTCCCCAGTCCCTAATCCCTAATCCCTAGTCCCCAATACTGGCTGTAATTCTTTTGGGGATGGATTGATATAACTCTTAGCATCAGCCAAATGCTTTAGTAGTGTAGACTGTGGCAGAGGCCCTTGCAAGTGGCTCCAGGGTAATACTTGTTCTGTTGACCATTCGGTGTGGACGTAGAAATCTAAGTCGGGGATTTGTCCTTTGAGTTGTTTGAAAGCACGTTTGTAGCTACCCAAGGAATCGCCAAAGTCACGAGTAAGTTCGAGAAGTTGGGAGAGTCTGCGATCGCCTCTCGATAACAAAGCCTGTATAATTGACCAATTATAGCTTTCTGGGCGAAACTCTATTCCCTGTGGTTTTAGCTGTTTTTGTAAAAACTGCAACCGCTTTTCGGCTTGCCGATTCACCCCAAACCATTGAAAGGGTGTGTGTGCTTTGGGTACAAAGGTGCTGCATCCAAATGTTAAGCGCAATCCTGGTGCAGCTTTTTTGATATTACGCATCATTGCCACGGTTTGCTCTAAATCTTCTGCTTCTTCACCAGGAATTCCTGCCATTCCGTAGAGTTTCAAGCTTTTTAATCCGCCAGCTTTGGCATTTATCGCCGCTTGGATAATTTCATCGTTATGCAGCTTTTTATTGACGATTTGCCGGATTTTCTCAGAACCACTTTCTACAGCAATAGTAAGCGATCGCGTGTCTCGTTTCGTCAAAGTTTCTGCTAACTGGACTGTTACAGTATTAGTTCGCACTGAGGCAATACTGAGACGGACATCATCGTACTTTGGTTGACTAATATAATCTAGCAACGCCTCAAACTCTGGATGTTGAGTAACTGAAGCCCCTAATAATCCTAACCGATTTGTGACCTCTAAACCTTTGGCGATCGCTGGAATTAATGAATCTTCCAGACTCGCTGTTCTAAAAGGCAGTGTGAGATAACTCGCCAAACAAAAGCGGCACATTTCTGGACAACTTCTCACCACTTCCACCATGTAAATATTTTCCCAGGCGGCTTTTTCGGTGACTACAGTTGATGCTGATAGTGTATTACCCCGATAAGTTTGCTTTTGCACCACTGCGGGAATTTCGGGAGAAATTGGTTTAATTGACTTTACTTCACCATCTCTGGTGTAATATTCCACCTCATACAAACTGGGTACATAAATTCCTGGTATTTGTGCAAGTCTTTTTAGTTGAGTTTGTCTTGAGGCATTTCTGACTTCTTTGTAAGCCTCAATAAAATTCCCTAATAGGATTTCGCCATCCCCCAGTAAAACGACATCAAAAAAATCTGCAAAAGGTTCGGGGTTAGCAGTGAGAACGGGGCCGCCACCAAAAATTATCGGATGAGAATCATCACGAGAGGTTCCTCGAATGGGAATTTCTAAAGATTCCAGCAAATTTAAAATATTCACATAATCCAGTTCCCACGAAATCGAAAATCCTATAATTTCCGGTTTTCTGGGGAGTTGTTCGTGAATATCGGTAAACAGGCGACTCACCTGCACATCATCACGCATTGCAAAAGTAGCCCACACTACCTGATAGCCGAGACTAGTTATACCTACGCTGTACTCATTGGGAAAGGCGAAGATTATGGGAATAGCGTTGGTATCTGGGGTAGTGGGGTTAAATAGAAGGCGTTCAGAGTCAAATACAGATGATGTCACAGGTGTTTGTTAGATGCAAGTTTATCTATATTTAATTTTAAGCCATAGAATAATTAAGTTAAAAACCAATGTTACGGCGTTAGCAAGAATAATTGGTAAAGATTGTAAATAAATTCCATAGATTAGCCACAAAAAAACACCAGCTATGAATGTAACCAGCGTTACTAAAGAAACATCTTTGGCTGATTTTGTTTGCCAAGTTTTAAACATCTGTGGTAAGAATGCGGTGGTGGTTAATGTGGCGGCAGCTAATCCTAGAATTGTCAGAAAATCCATGTTTAATTATTCATATTAAGTTGCCATATCATACATCAGCGATCGCCATTGTCTGATTAATACAACGCTATACGAGACATTTTACACTGTTGAGCGATCGCTACAACATCTTAACAACAAGATTACCGACTTATTCAATAAGTCGGTAATCTAAAAATGTATCACGGTCTTAGCAAGAATAATCGGTAAAAATTGTAATTTATGTATATTAACCACCAAAAAAGACCGATTATAAATGCAATTAGCATGACAAAATAAAACTCATTCAAGGATATGTGATAAACACTAGCAAAACCGATGAATTAATTCTTCACGAGACAACTGCAACAGTAAAGGCGTAAACTCTTCTGGCGGTAACGATAATAAAGGTTCAATAATTGCTTGAAGCTCATTATCTATTTCACCAAAGCGAACTTTGAGCAAGTTTTCTACCACCAAGCGTTCTCCCTGCTGAATTCCTCTTTGGAGTCCTGTTTGGAGTCCTGTTTGGAGTCCCCGTTGTTCTCCTTCTTGTATCGCCTGTTCGCGGTCTTGTTGGTAAAGTGGTGCTAATCGCATAAGTAATTCCCTATCTTCCTCGTCTTGATTTTGAGTGACTTGTAAGTTTTGTTGCAAATTGTACAGCAATTCTAACGCTGCTTTTCGGAAAGGATTATCAGGAGTAAGTGCTTCTAGTTCATCAATTGCTTGCTTTTGAACGTTTCCCCTACCGATGATTCTCAGCCATAAGGTTTCTCGGATAGAAGGCAACTGATGGATTGCTACTATAGCTGTACGTAGATATTGTGGCAGAAAGTGTATTCCAGGTAGGTAGTCATCTTTTGGGTTAGCACCAAATCCTGATAAGAGTTGCGCTGATGCTGTGGGGGTAAGAATCCATAATTTTGGTAAATCAGATTCTAGAATACGAGTTTTATTCCGATTTGCTTGTCGTTGTAAATCGCCACGCACCTCTAATAATTTTAAGAGACAATCGCAAATTTCTGTAGCTGAGGCTGCGTTACGAAAGGGTTCAAGTAGAGAAGGGGTAGTGACAATTTGACCTAATAATCCGAGTGTTCCTGGCATCTCCCTTGGTTGTGGTTTGGGAATGAAATAAACATCAATCTGTCTAACTTCTCCTGCGACTCGTCTAGGTGCTTGGACTTCGCCGTAAGGAGTGAGTAATTGTTCGAGATAGTCTTTGGCAAATTGGTCATGGATAAATCTGGTCATGTTGGTAGTTTGGTGATGCAAACCAGTTTATTTACCATGTTCTGACGATTTTTTGAGATAAGACTTAGCCCAAGCATATCGTTGTGAATCTTTTTTTAACAAGTACTCTGCTGCTTCATGTCGTTTATTCTCATCTTTTGTAGTCTTGATTACTCGTTTTCTTTCAGCATCTATATCTTCAGTTTCAGCTCCACGCTGAATGGCTTTTTCAAACCAACAATCCCCTTCTTCATAGTTATATTGGTCATAACATATAGCACCTATTAAGGTGTAAGGTTGATGACTATCAGGCTGATATTCCATAGCTTTTTTTGCACAAATCTCTGCATCAGCTAAGTTATCCATATCTCTGAATGCTGCCCCTCTAGTGACTAAAATAGCTGATTTGAGATTACTGTTGTTAACTCTATTTAAGTCTAGGTTAGTAAGTTTTAAAGCCTGTTCAGGCTCATTTGCTTTGCGCCAATAACCACTGGCTGTGGGGATATTCCACTTGTGTCCAGTACGTCCAAGTTCTTGTTCGTAAAACTCTGCTTCTAGTCTGTAATACGCAAGAGCAATTTCACCACCACGATATAGTTCATTCTCTTCCATAAGCTGTAAAACTAACTTAGGATCTAGCCGTTCTTTTTTCTCTAGCTTGACCATGATCGTGTAAAATGGCTCTAATGGAAGTGAAGGAGCTGCCAATCTATATTTTCTTTTGAGTGCAGCAAAGTGCTTGTGCTGGGCTAAAATAATGATATCTTCATATTCATTATTTCTTAGCCAGTCAACTTCTAAATCGCTCAGAACTACTCCTGATATTATCTTTGACTTCAAAATAGAAGCATATTTATCATTAGCAATTTCAATTGTTTCAGGTAGTTGAGACTGTCTTAAAAAATTAATATCCTGCTCATTTAAATGAGTTTCTGAATCAAGTTTTTTAAGAATCGTATATAAATAACTAGTAGGTGATGAATCTTGATATTGGCTAGCTTTATACTTTGCCTTCAATGCGATAAATTCTCGTTTTCGTTCAAGTTCCTCAGCAATAGCAATTGTATTGGTAAGTCCTTGCTGTTCTAGCCAGTAAATTTCTGAATAAATTAATTTTTTGTCCGCATCAATTTTTTGGAGTATTTGATATAGTTGACCTGATAAGGACGTATCTGGATGTTGGCTTGCTTGATATTTATTCTTTAGCTGGATAACTTTAGCCCGTCTTGCAGACTCTTGTTTTTCAAAAATTTCTATAACTTCAAAAAGTTCATGATTTAGCAACCACTCATATTCATGATCACTTAAACTCATTTCTGTGTCTAGCTCTTTTAGTATTTTATACAGTGGGCTGTCAGGAGATGAATCTTGATACTTGGTGGCTTGATATTTATTTTTTAGATCAGCAAAGCGTTTTATATCTTGAACAATTGCAACTGTTTGAGTAAGATTATTATCTTGCAATAATTTGACTTCTGAATCAGTCAAACTATTTTCTGAGTCAAGTTTCCAAAGTATCGGATACAAAACATTACCTACTGATGATTCCCAGTTTTTGGCAACTTTATACTTAGCTTTAAGATGAGAAAATTCAGCTTCTAGTCTTTTGAATTCTCCCATTTTAAATTGTTGTAGCCAGATAATTTCAATAGTTTCAAAAAGTTGATGCTCTTGTAACCAATTAAGTTCTAGGTCACTGAGTTCAATACCTAAATCAACTTTACGCAGTATGAGATACAGGAGACTAGCGGGTGATGAATCTTGATATTGAGTTGCCTGGTACTTGGACTTTAAAGCAGCAAAGTGTTTTAAGCGATTTTGAGACTCTTTATCCATGTTGATAGTAGATGCGCTCGCACTTAGTCAAATGTTTCATCCGCTACTATAGCAATACCAGTAAAAAAGGGCGAGTAAGGCACTCACCCTCGAAGCATAAATATTTTCTGAAGTTAATATCCTGTTAACTTAGTTTCATCAATGAACTTAGGAATCCTCATTGAGTATTAATTTTCCACTTGTTTGAGTTTTTGAAAAATTTCATCAAGTGGTGACTCAGATTCATCAGAACAAAATTCTAAAGCAAGTCTAACTTTTCCTTTTTTCCATCCCTGAGTGCTAAATTGCAAAACTTCACAATTTAATCCTTGGGTATACAAATTTACTTCATCTGTCTCTTCTGCTCCAATATATTCCTTAATTGCTGTAATCAAATCACGGACTTTAAAAGTTTTAGCAATATTTAACTTATTGAAAGTGTTTGGTTCTATAGACACAACTTCATCATGATTTAGTCTCTCAAATCCATCTTCCATAAAAATCTCCTGTCACTAAATCTATATTTTCCAGAGATATAACAGTTCATCCGAAATAAAATAATGATTTTAAGGTTATGGCAGTTTTCTGTTGAGTTCAATACAGACCTAACCCCCAGTCCCTTGCCTTACAAGGGGAAGGGGGTAAGATTCAAAGTCTCTCTCCTAAAAAGGTCAGAGTGTATGGAATCACTGTATTAGAAAAACCAACCGTAAGAATGCAGACCTTTACCTAAAAGATTCACACCGAGATAGCAAACCCAAACGACAAGCAAGCCGGCGGAGGCTAAAATTGCAGGACTGCGCCCTTGCCAGCCGCGAGTAATTCTGGCGTGAAGGTAGGCGGCGAAAACTAACCAAGTGATTAATGCCCAAGTTTCTTTCGGGTCCCAACTCCAGTAAGAACCCCAGGCTTCGTTAGCCCAAACACCACCAGCAATGATACCAATTGTCAGCAGAGGAAATCCTAGTCCAATGATGCGATAGCTGATGTTGTCAAGGGTTTCAGCAAGGCTAAGGCGTTGGGGTGAAAGGGGTTCAGAATTTGGAATTTCGGATAGCGAAGCGTTAGCGAGTCCTCGAGCGTCTTGCGGATTTTGGATTGGGGTTGTTGTGACTAAACCCAAAACAGCGGTGTTCGCGTTGCCGTTGCTACTACTTTCAAAACGAGCAAAGCCGTTATTTTCGATAGCGGGGGCTGATGGTTGAGAAATTAGTTCAGTGGCTTTGTGCAAGCGGTAGCCATTGCTGCGATAGCCGCCAGTACCAACAGAACTGCCTTGTAGTTGGATGTTTTGACCGCGAGTGACAATTAAAAAAGCGATCGCTAATAATGAACCCACCATCAAGGCAGAATAACTCAACATCATGACACTGACATGCATCATCAGCCAATTTGACTTCAAAGCAGGTACTAGTGGTTCTGACGCCTGCATCTGGGATGGTAGTGTCATAGTAGCAAAAGCTGCGATCGCCATTGCCACCGGAGCTGTAGCAACTCCTACTAAGCGGCTACGGCTACTATTTTCGGCAATCAGATGGACGGCGGTAATTCCCCAAGTTAGGAAAAACAGAGATTCATAGAGATTACTTAAGGGAAAGTAACCAGCTTCGATCCATCTTGCACCCAATAGAGTAGCTATACACAAATTTGCGATCGCCATCCCAGCTGTCCCCAAAGCGGCTAGATAAGGCAGATTTGGAAAAGCCGCTCCTCCCCAATAAACCAGCATTGTCAGGAATAATATGGCAAAGGAGGCATTGTCCAGCCAATTCTGGAGTACAACCAGATTCATAAAGTCTTCTCTCCGTGGATAATTTAAAATATTGATTCTTGACTGTTTTGATCCTATATGTTTAAAGGGAAATAGAGAATGGGGCATTGGGCATTGGGCATTGGAGACTGGCGAAGATAAGTATCTAGATTCATATCCCAACCAATCTTAAAAGAATTTCTTTCCCAATCCCCAGTCCCCAGTCCCCAATCCCCAATCCCCAATCACCAGTCCCCAATCCCCTATCTAGTTTCTGGAGTAGGCAAAGCAGTCGCATTAGTAACTTTTTTGAGTGCGATAAAAATGTCGTAGGTGTTACTACGACTGTCGCTGACAGCAGATGTCATCCCAATTGAGCGCGTTGCATCTAGCAAAGTTTGTTGATTGGGAATTAGAGTTGGTAATGGAAAATTTTTCACAGTTTTTTCCACATCCAGAAAAAATTGACCATCTGTCGGATTTGGTTCTGTAGGAACTGTTTGTTGGAAGGCAAGAGTGTTAGCTAGCGTGTTGTTGGGTTTAGGAACAATTTTATCCGTAATCGGAGCGCCCACTACCAAGAAGGCGACATCTCCATCTAACCAACCGTGGGTAGCAGTTAAGGTACCATAAGGTGAAATCCAGTTAACAACAGGTTGTCCAGCGACTTTCCCCGGTTGAACTTGGAACTGGTATTGATTTCTCATCACATCATCAAGCTGTTTTAAGGATGCTTCAGCTGAGTTGCGATTTTTTCCCTCTACCATAAACACTAAGCCAGAACGAAAATCATCTGGTGAACCTGCTTTTGGAGTAGTCGGAATCACTGATAGAGAAAATTCACCTTTCATCCAACTGAGTAAATCCTTATCTAAATCAAGATTGGTAAGAGATTTTACACCACCTCGTAGCTGTTCTGGTGCGATCGGCGAGAGGGGATTTCCCTGGGATGTTAAAACATAATCTCCCCACAATCGCTGTAAGTTGCCCCCCGAAAGCATCATTAAGGTTTCGGCTGGTAGGCGGCTTTGCATTTTGCCAGCTTTGTTTTCCACTGCCAGCACTCTTTGACTATTAGGGTTTAGCCAAGAAACGCCCTTGAAGCGGATTCCTTCTGACTCTAAGGTAATTGTCCCTGCTAAACCTTGGTTATTTTGCAGTTGAGCCAAAACTTGAGCAGGTAAAGGGCGATTTGGAGAGGCTGCGGCTATTTTGGCTGCTGTTGGCACATTTACATAAAACTGGGCAAAGGGTTGGTAATCGGCAATTTTTGGGAAATTCTCGGCAAAGCCCCCTGTTGTCGCTAAGGATGTTTTATTTTTGTAGGCATCGATCGCTCTTTCTGTAGCTTTAGGATTATCAGTTATAACTAAAAAACGCCCATCTAGTAATGCGGCTGAGAAGTTTTCCCCTACTTGTCCCTCACTTTGTTTGATGGCGAACCCTTGATAAGTACGGTCAATCCATTTACCTTGTTTAAGGGTTTTGGGTTGTGCCAAAATGCTTTTGGCGATTTCTGGGTTTTTTACTGGCAATACCATTACCATCGACTGCTGATCGCTACCAGCATCTTCGTTAGTAGTAACTGGCTTGGGTGTAGGTTTACTCACGATTGTCGGGGCAAGGATTGCGATGGTAACGTCATTGCCTACCCAAGGAGCGATATCTTTTTGGAAATCGTAACCATTATTAGTCAGAAAGCGATCGCGTAACTGGACTAAATTTTTGTCCAGTTCTGTTTGGGTTTCTCTTGTCCCAAACTGCCGCAACTTCTGCCACTGCTGGGGATCTGTTGTTAAAGAAACCGCAAACAGGGCATCACCAGGAATAATATTTGCCCCTACTAGCAAATCGCTAGAAGATAGCCGTCTCTGAGCTAACAACCAGTATGCTGCACTCCCCGCACCAATCAATAACCCAGCAGCCGAGAGCGTCAGCACCAGAGATGGTTTCTTATTTTTTTTCATCCGAACAGACACAAGAGGTAGTGCCATTGAAACCTATACCTCATACTTGCAAACTCATTACTTACTTGATTAGTTAAATTAACCAATAAATTTCTCGTTATCTAGGACAGTTAACTGCATAAATTTTTCGATCCTAAAAATTGATGATATTTCCGTAATCAACCTTCCCGAATGTTTCAAAAGCAGTTCTTTCGTGGTTAGTTACCTTTTTTAACACGCTTTCTTGAATTTCGCAGGATACTTCCTTTAAACGGTTGCCTCTATCGGCAAGTCTCCAAAAGTTCACATCCGTCATTTCAAGCACTTCGAGGATATAACTAACTTGGGCATTGCTGCAAGTTAGTTATATCCACACCAGCTTCTATTTACAGAGCTTCCACCCGTTGTATTAACTTTATCTAACCAAGATCAATTCAGTGTCCGAGATTTCGCATCGATTACCAATCTTCCAAGTCAGATATGTTGTTAAACGATCATTTTTGGGAATTGGCATCAAAATGATACAGAATGGATGTTATTTTTGCTGAGAAGCAACTGGTAATTTGTTGAGAAATAAAAAATTAAAAATCAATTAAATACTGTAGACAGTGCCTACCCTACAACAATAGTGTTATTGAAATTGGTGCAAAGTTCTCATGCCCTGGGGCACACTGCCAAGGATGAAAAACTTTTAAATAATACTAGGCCTCAGCATTAACAGCACTCAACTGCATAGGCCCCAAATATTTGGTTAAATAAGGCGAAAAAACTTCATAAATTAAAGTCAATGGCTGTCCATGATGCCAAAACAAGTAGTGGCGGCCCCAAAAAGGCCCAGTTACATCAAAACCCGACTGTAGTGCTGATGAGTCACCGTAGTAAATCCCTCGAACATCCCGATACAACTCTGTGCGAAGACGAGCTAAACTTGCCCAAATTGGTAATGAACGGTTTTGCAAATACTCATCGATATGACTGGCTTCCCACCAAGAAGTAGCATAGGCTAATCGCTGACCAGAAACAGTACGTAGCCATACTTGTCGTCGCAGTCGAGGTCCTGGGACAGCTTGGATTAACTCAGGAGCAGCATCCAAGTCCATACCAATCAATGACATATCAATAACATCTACTTCTACAGGTTCACTCGTGAGCAATTCTAAGTGACGTGTTGGGGAGCCGTCACCCAAAAGCATTAGCTGCCAAGCTGGTGCTAGCTGAGTGTGAGGTAAACTTTGTTGAATTATTTCCTCTCCTCCTTGCCAAATCGGAGCGAGGCGATGCCAAACTGGTGGCACTGTTAGGTTGTTTGTGGGCGTAAAAGTAATAGTCAATGCTTTTTACAAAACTTCACGTATCTCTATAAAAGCATAAATTAGGAGTCAGAATACAGAATTCAGAATTCAGAATACTCCACCCATAAAGGGATAGAGTTTTAAGGCGAGAATATTTAATACTAGTTTGGCCCACTATTCCACTCGCTTTTAACCAATATTCATTATCCAGTCGTACAGAATTCAACCCTGAATTCTTCTTATTATAAAAAACTAGTACTTTGACAATGCAAACTTGACTAGTATTTAGTAACACTTAAATACTTTAGACAATCACTAGAGTACTAACTAAAACTTATATTTAAGGGTCAATAGTCTGAGGTTTTTTTATCCTTGACTATTGACCCTATGGTTAGACAAGCTAAAATGCGGATGGCGAGACTCGAACTCGCAAGGCAAAGCCACACGCACCTCAAGCGTGCGCGTATACCAATTCCGCCACATCCGCATGGTTTGTCTAAAGATAGACTATAGCATAAGAAAATAATTATAGTAAGGTGATATCTAAATTCAGTTGCTCAAAAATATAAATTTTTTCAAGGCGGTATCAGACTGACAGAAATCTAGCAGCTGCACAAGTGATATTAAAAAGGGTAGAGCGACTGTGTTCGGCGCGGTGCGATGCCTGCGGCGGGCGTAGCCATCGCGTACCTGCCCGCCATAAGCGATTGCAAAAGCCCAGCTTGGTAGTCTAGCCAAGACTTACAGCAGCAATGTTGTTAGTGTAGTAAGACCCTTAAAGGCAACCAGCCTGCAATCTTACGTTTGCTTAAAATCAGGGTGGCGAATCTCCTGTGATAATTTGAAACAACGCTTCTGCATTATTTCAAATTGGATCAGAGAAAATGTCAATCTACTGGTAATGATATCGAAACTAAAAAATGAAGTTTGACAAAATATTAATTGCCAATCGGGGAGAAATCGCCCTTCGCATTCTCCGCGCCTGTGAAGAAATGGGGATTGCCACAGTTGCGGTTCACTCCACCGTTGACCGTAATGCTCTCCACGTCCAACTTGCTGATGAAGCGGTTTGCATTGGCGAACCTGCTAGCAGTAAAAGTTATTTGAATATTCCCAATATCATTGCTGCTGCACTGACGCGCAATGCGACTGCCATTCATCCAGGCTATGGCTTTTTGGCAGAAAATGCCCGGTTTGCGGAAATCTGTGCCGACCATCATATTGCTTTTATCGGCCCAACTCCAGAAGCTATGAGACGGATGGGTGATAAATCCACTGCCAAAGAAACCATGCAAAAAGCTGGAGTACCAACAGTACCAGGTAGTGAGGGATTGGTAGAATCCGAGCAAGAAGGATTAGGATTCGCCAAGGATATCGGCTACCCAGTGATGATTAAAGCTACAGCCGGTGGCGGTGGACGGGGTATGCGCCTAGTGCGTTCTGAAGATGAGTTTGTCAAACTTTTCCTCGCAGCCCAAGGGGAAGCCGGAGCAGCTTTTGGTAATTCTGGCGTTTACATCGAAAAATTTATTGAACGTCCCCGCCACATCGAATTTCAAATTTTGGCGGATAACTATGGTAATGTAATTCACTTGGGTGAACGCGATTGCTCAATTCAGCGCCGGAATCAAAAGCTACTAGAAGAAGCACCTAGTCCGGCTCTCGACCAAGACCTACGTGAGAAGATGGGACAAGCTGCTGTTAAAGCTGCTCAATTCATTAATTACAGTGGGGCGGGTACTATCGAGTTTCTCTTGGATAGATCCGGTAAATTCTACTTTATGGAAATGAACACCCGAATTCAAGTAGAACACCCTGTAACAGAGATGATTACGGGGATAGATTTAGTTGCTGAACAAATCCGCATTGCCCAAGGGGAAAGACTCAAGCTTACCCAAGACCAAGTAGTATTACGAGGTCATTCGATCGAATGCCGAATCAACGCTGAAGACCCCGATCATGACTTTCGCCCTTCTCCTGGACGGATCAGCGGCTATCTTCCCCCCGGTGGCCCTGGTGTTAGGATTGATTCTCACGTTTACACTGATTACCAAATTCCGCCTTACTATGATTCCTTGATTGGCAAGTTAATTGTTTGGGCCCCAGACCGACCCACTGCTATTAACCGGATGAAACGCGCACTGCGGGAATGTGCCATCACTGGACTACCCACTACCATCGGGTTTCATCAAAAAATTATGGAAACTCCACAGTTTTTGCAAGGTAATGTCTATACAAATTTTGTGCAGGAAATGAACGGTTAGGGGATTGGGGACTGGGGATTGGGGAGTAAGAATTTTAGATTTTAGATTTTGGATTTTAGATTTAAATTTAATCCAAAAGACGCTCTCTACGAGACGCTAAAAGCGAACGCGGACTCGCTTGCCGCCGGCGCTATCGTCAATCCAAAATCCAAAATTGAATTGCTCAATGCCCAATGCCCCATCCCTAATTCACACGAGATAGCATAGTCAGCAATCCTTGTTGACCTAGTAGGATTTCTCGCAGCAGGCTAAAGATACCAACCCAAATAATAGGTGTAATGTCTACCCCACCTATAGGTTGCACTAGCTTTCGCAGTGGGATTAAAAATGGTTCAGTGGGCCAAGATATTAAATTAAAAGGCAAACGATTCAGATCCACTTGCGGATACCAAGTGAGAATGATACGAAATATAAATAAAAACGTCATCACCCCTAATACAGGGCCAAGTATCCAAGCAGTCAGGTTAACACCAGTCATCGGTTTCAGCTACTATCTATCTGTAAAGAAAGAAAAAATTTGGGCAACGGCAAGCTGCGCTTTGCGTAGGCGTAGCCTGTCGTAGACATCGCCACAAAAAAAGTTTGAAGCTTTGTAAAGCACTCTCATCATCATTTTAACCAAATGCTGCCACTTCCTTCTGGAATAGAAAAGCAAACTCTCTCACAGCAGTTACCAAGTTTAGAAGTTCGGAGTTAGAGGCTTCTCAAGAAAGTAATACACTATTAAAATTAGGATGAAGTGTGTAAAAAAAGGTTTAGAAGTATGACCCCTTCTTTAGCAAATTTTCTTTGGAGTCTGGCTTGGGGTGCTGCAATTGTGGTAGTACCTGCTACAGTTGGTCTAATTTTCGTTAGCCAAAAGGATAAAATTCAGCGTTCATAATGCTTATGAGAGTTAATTTAACTCTCATAATCGATTGTCTGTCAGCTATCTACTTAATTGCACTAAAAGCAGCAATTTCTGCTGCTGGTGGCGGTTGTAGATGACCAAGCCCCGTTGGGGCGGGAGTAGGGGGTAGGGAATAGGGATTAAAAGAATTCTTTCCCAGTCCCCAGTCCCTACTCCCTGTTCCCTACTCCCTGTTTGCTGACAGAAGTATGTGTTTTTACTTTTCGGTGAATAGCTTCAGAGCTTCTTTGCCAGAGGCTTTGAAGCTTCAATATTTCGTGACTAATTACAGTAGTGATTTTAATTGTGACTCGCTAACATAGATTTGATATTGGGAAAACAGCAATGATAAATTTTGGGCTGAACTCAGCCAGTTTTCTGGCTCAGGTAAATTTTGGAGCAAACTCAGCCAGTATTCTAGGAATTTTCCTGGCTGTGGCTGGGGCAGCACTGTATTTTCTCCGCACTGTGCGTCCAGAATTGTCACGGGATCAAGATATCTTTTTTGCGGCAGTCGGCTTGCTTTGCGGCTTCATTCTGGTGTTTCAAGGATGGCGGCTAGACCCAATTCTACAATTTGGTCAATTACTTTTAGTTGGCACAACTGTATTTTTTGCAGTTGAAAGTATTCGCCTGCGGAGTATAGCTACCCAACAAGCAAAGCGCAACACTCCGATTGTGGATGAAGATCGACCAGTTAGCGATCGCTATTCGTACAACGATCGCAGAAAGTATCAAGCTGAAATGGATGCAGACTTAGATCCACTGCCTTATGAAGAAGAGGATCGCCCCGTGCGTCCCCGAATTCGGGGTAGTAGGGATGAGATTTCAACACGTGATGACTACTACGAGGAGCAACCCCCCCGTCGTACAGAACGCCGCAACAGCAGCAGTAGTGAAAGACAGACTTCAGGGGATAAAACACGTAGGCGGACTTCTGGTCGTCCTGTGAATCGCCCTTCTGAAAGTTCTGAAGAGGAAAATTGGGGTTCTTCATCTAGGCAAGTTGATGATTGGGAAAGTTCGAGTGGGGAAGTCAGAAAACCTTCTCGCCGCAGTAATAATAGCCCCCAGCGTCCCGAAATTCGTGAAGATGATGTTTCTCCCAGACCGAAAAGGCGTCGTCCATCCACTGACTCAACTCCTCGAAGACCGCGCGAAGATGATGATGCAATCCCAACTGATTATGTGCCATACAATCCAATTGAAAAACCAAATGAGCGACCAGATAATTTGACCGATTTTGATGACGATGTTTAAAACATTTGGTGTGGAAGTAGATTTAGAGGCGACGGAAAACAGTTGAGGTGGAAAAATTTACGCCGACATTTTGGCTCCAAAGACCAATTCATTGGAGCCTGGTTTTTGGTTTAGCAAGTTTACTTGTATCTTGTGGTTCTAATGATATCTCCATAGGGCCTACTTCCCTCAACAGTCGCTACACCGAGGAGCAACCTGCTTTGAGTGGAAATGGGCGCTTTTTAGCGTTTGTATCTAATCGAAATGGTAATCAGCAACTCTTGGTATACGATTTGGAGAGGCAACTGTTTATTAGCACACCGGGAATAAACCGACAGGAGACAATTGCCGAAAGTCCAAGTTTGAGCTACACCGGGCGTTATATTTCTTATCTTACTAGTGACCAAGGTAGACCAGTGGTAGCGCTTTACGATCGCGCTACACAACAGTCGCAAATCGTCACACCCATCTATCGCGGCTGGGTCAGAAAACCAAATATCAGCCCAGATGGACGTTATATTGTCTTTGAAACCGCTACCCGTGGTCAGTGGGATATTGAAGTCTTAGACCGGGGACCAAATATTGAGTTAGATATTCCTAATGGTGCAACTGTAGGTTCACCTCCATAGGAGTTAGGAGTTAGGAGTTTGGAGAGACGCGATTAACAGTAAACCAAAAAGTGGCTCTTCGGTTATTTTTATGGAGAACCCGGTTCAAAACCCTTGAAAACCTTGCCCTGTAAGCATTTCATTCAAAACAGTGCCATAACTCTTTATAACCCTTGCCCCACAGGGGTTTTGTTACAATCAATCCTCAATCACCATAAAAGGGACGCAAGAGCCCAAAAAGCGATCGCACCCAACCACCAAAAACAAAACCCCACAGCTAGAGACACACTACGGGGTAGGAATTGGGGTTCTGAGGGAATGGGGGAATTGATTGGGTGTGACGGGGTTAGGGCTGGGAGTGTCAATCCGCTTGTATTCTCTTCCTAAATTCAATTAGGGCTTGTTCCTCTGTACTAACTACAACGCGGTTAGGTTTTGCCCTCATATTTGTTAAATAATATTGAAAAGCCTCCTCATCATCTGGATGTGTTTTTACATAAGTTCTCAGTTCGGCTTCGCTTAATTGTTGATAGTTACTCATTGAATTAACAAACTCCGTGGGTTTAAGTCCCCCGGTTCAATAACCGGCAAGTTTTGGGTCGGGGTCTAAATCCACGTCACAAAACTTACTTGCGACTTGCGACTTGCGACTTGTTTTAATTCCTCACCGTTACTTAAAATTTCTACTTGAATTGTTTCGCCTATTAACACTACGATTCTTTGAGAGCGTGTATCGTAGCGAGTTAATTCAATTGTTCTTAATAGATTGCTTGCTCGTACACATACGCGGTAGAAGGTTTCTAGCTGTTCTATTGTAGGATGCAGTGGTTTGATTATCTCCTCAGAATTTTTATTTTTTGTACTACCACCTCTAGTTTCACCTAAAGGTCAAACAGTTATGCAAATCATATGTCAAAACATTATAGGCTGTGGATCACAGGGTCTACAGTCTGCCAATGAAAATAAATCGGCATGGACGCGCCAAGGTTCTTACTCAGCAAGAGATACAGCTAATCTTCAGTGGTGGCTTAGACAATGACCGCGATGGCTACGCCCGCCGCAGGCATCACACCTTCCCAGTGATTGATTAATCGCGTCTGTACCTTAGGAGTTAGGAGTTGTGAGACTATTGACTAATGACTAAATTACTAATTATATGAAACGTATTTTTTTTATACCTGTATTTTTCTGTTTAAGTTTATTGACTGGGTGTTTTGGCTACCCTCGAATTTTGAGTTATCCCTTTGATCCGGGGGGTCGGAGTCTCAATAGTTTATCGTCGGAGTTAGACCCCCAAATCTCTGGGAGATACATTGTTTTTATTAGTGACCGACGGGGTAGCCAAGATGTTTATATGTTTGATACGGTAACTCGTGATTTGGTTGATTTGCCGGGTTTAAACTCTTTTGATGCGATCGCAAATCATCCTAGTGTTTCCCAAGATGGTCATTATATTGTCTTTGGTGCTAGCCGTCAAGGGCGATCGGCTATTTTTCTCTACGATCGGGAAACACGTCAATCACGGAATTTGACTAATAACCTGCAAGCGGAAGTCCGCAACCCTACAATTAGCGCTGATGGTAGCAGGATTGCCTTTGAGTCCAGTAATAATGGGCAGTGGGATATTTTAGTATATGACCGTTATGGACAGCCGTTGAATATACCTCAAGAGCCGCGTTGAGATTGGGGACTGGGGACTGGGGACTGGGGACTGGGGACTGGGGACTGGGGACTGGGGACTGGGAAAGAATTCTTTTAATCCCTATTCCCTACTCCCTACTCCCTACTCCCTATTCCCTATTCCCTATTCCCTACTTCTTGTTGCACAGATTCAATTAGCGATCGCACTTGTTCTGTCCCCTCTGAAGGTTCAAATGATCGGGGAAATTTACCCCGGAGGATCATTCGCAAACCGAGGGGTGCAAGACTGAGTAATCCTTTTAAATCCTGAAAATAATTACCGACAACTTGTAAACCAAATTGACGTTCATCAATCCAACCACCTTCTTTAACTAAATCTACCAATACTTTTCGGTGACGAATTGAGCGACTATCACTCTTTTGTTTCTGGGCGAGAATTTCTTGTTTAACTTTGGTGATTTGTTCTAATGGTGCAACTTCCATTGGACAAACTGAATCGCAGTACAAACAACGGGTGCAACCCCACACGCCTTTAGTACCTTCGTTGTAGCTTGCTAAACGATTTTCGGTATCGCTATCGCGGGAATCTGCTACCATTCGGTAAGCTTTGGCAAGGGCATGAGGCCCTACAAAGTCGGGATTAACTTCACGGGCGTTGCATTCAGAGTAACAAGCACCGCACATAATACAGTTACCAGTTTGATCGAGGCGCGATCGCTCTTGTGGTGTTTGCAAAAACTCTCTTTCTGGTACTTGTCGTGCTGCCGTACTCACATAAGGGGCAACTTCCTCAAGATTATTCCAGAAACTACTCATATCTACAACCAAATCTTTAATCACGGGCATATTGCCAAGAGGCGCGATCGTGATTTCAGGAATCGCATTTACTTTACTTGGGGATGATGGTATTTGTTGTAATCTGGCAAGTTCACTGCCAACATTTTCTTTACAAGCTAAAGCCGAACGCCCATTAATTCGGATAGCACAGCTACCACAAATGGTATTGCGGCAATTTTTGCGAAATGCCAAAGTTCCATCTTGCTCCCACTTAATCTGATTCAGGCAATCCAAGATTGTATTACCTGGTTCTGCCTCTAGCAGGTAGGTTTGTACAACAGGGGAGGAATTTTGTTGCTGTCGAATGACCTTAAAAATAACTTCCATAACCACTAACCAAAATTTTAAAATTGCTTCGCCAGCCTCAAAAATCATCAGTCAAGCAGGTAGTTCCGAAAAGTGAGCTATACTTTTTTGCCCTTAATTCAAACTCTGATGTTAATAGGCTGACGATTAAAGGGTAACTGATTCTAGTTTAAGGATAACCATTAAAATTTTACTTGTAGCAGCCCTGTAAGCAAGATTTTTGTCAAATTCTGAGTTAAAACGCCAAAAGTATAATCGCCGCTTTGCATTGAATTTACCTGTTTGGGAATATAAAGGAAAGAGGGTTTGCTTAAAAAGGAACTTAGGTTAATTTTTGACCTAGCGAGCATATCCAAATGAAATGCATGTCAGGTTAGCAACACATCTTGATGTCAACTAGAGTCAAGCAGTCCTGACTCTAAAATTCTGCCTTCGCTACCGCTTGACAGAATTTTTTGATTATGAGTACTCCAAGTAAAAAAATGCCCAATTGTCATTGCGAACGCGAGTGCGTCTCGTAGAGAGCGAAGCGAAGCAATGACGGGTTTTGGATCATTTATTTTTTGGAACACTCTATATAGAAGTGTGAAAACCCATGTTTAATATATAGTAGTGGCAATCAATCACTAGGCAGATGTTAAGAGATTTGTTCTTCCCATAGACAGACGTGCAAAATCCTCTTACCACTTTTGACCTGAAGATAATAAACCGAGGAAAAATCCTCACCACTTTCAAAGAAAAGTTAGAGAACCGCGAAACCCTGATACGCGAGACTTTTTGGTTTTTGGCTTGCTCTCAATCAAGAAAATATTGGATTGAACTCATTGGTCAAAACTGCTCGTCTCAATTATATAAATTTTTATAAAATCTAGATGGCAATGCTCAGGCTTGCAATAAAGGGTTAGGAAAATCGTCACTGCTTTTTCAACTTTCAAGTCCAGGAATTTAAATAAAAATTTACTAGCAACTTTAATTCAAAATTAAACAACTATTTTGCTATTATTAGTCCATGCTAGTATTTAATATAAAATTACGAAGTGACAAAACCAGAATCAATAGCCGTATCAGCGCGGTTACTACTGCTTTGTTGATTCGTAATGTAGAGACAAGAGAATTCGCGTCTCTACTGGCAGGACAAAAGGGCATAAGCCCGTAGGACTCTATTGAAATACTATGCTGTCCTAAGCTTGAGAGGACGAGTAGAGAAAACTCTACTTGCTCATTGGCAAGAAAGGCAAGCACTGAAAGTGAAAAACCTGCAATTTTTGGGGTCTACGACTTATTTGCAGTAGAACCTACCCGATTTGTAAAGGTGGCTGAAAGTTACACCGCTACAGTAGCGCCAAAGGAAAAAATAGTTTTCTTTCTGATGGCGAATAATGGTTAAAAGTGCCGTAACATCACCAAAATTAATGTCTATGGCAACTATGGCCTCTAGTTGGTTGTGGACAACCATATATAGAAGTGCCTTTGGCTCCTATCGGCAGGAATTCACCCGTTACACTAGGGTCTTGAGTAGCTCTATGCAAATGCTAAAAAGTCAAATGCCAGCATAAGACTACATCGTTTATCAGCTTGGAGAGAGTAAGGAAAATTTGAGCATAATGACTGAAACTGCAACCGCGCCATTAACCGGAAAAGCACTACTTGCTAAAGTAAAAGAACTTTCCACATTACCACGCCGAGAAAGAGCTAAACAGTGTGGCTATTACACTGTTACTAAAAATAACCAGGTTCGTGTCAATCTCACTGATTTTTATGATGCTTTGCTATCTGCTAGGGGAATTCCTCTAAGTCCAGAAGCACCTAAAGATGGTCGTGGCCGCGAACCGACATACCGGGTTAGTGTCCATCAAAATGGTCAGATTGTAATTGGTGCTACATATACCAAAGCAATGGGCTTAAAGGCTGGAGATGAGTTTGAAATTAGACTGGGATACAAACATATTCACCTGATTCAACTAGGTGAAAGTGATAAAAAACTAACATCACAAGATATAGATTCTGACGAATCAGACGAAGATTTGGAAGACGAAGAGTAAATTTGCTGATGGTAGGGATAAGTTTCAGGTGATGATAACTTGTCCCTAACCCAATAGCAAACTGATAACCAGGTAAAAAATACGATTAGACCCCTTGCAGAAGTCACCAAATTTAGTAGAGTCTTGATTAATCGGCAAGAAATCTATAATGCAATAAGTCTATCGTGTTTTTTTATTTATTTTGATAACTTTCTTTGAGCCTTCGGTCAACGCCTTACTGGCATTTATCGAAAATGCACCAGCACTAGTGATAGTGGTGGCATTTTTTATTTGCTGGATAGTTTGCTGGTTGCCAGTAGCAACAATATCAGCAATATTGCTAAATTGGCAACCCCTTAAACCTTTGCAGCCAGAGCAGAAGATGCCATTATTGGTGTCACTTTACCTATTAGCTCCTCTGATTCTCTGGGGAGTTGTTTGGCTGACTAATAAATCTTTTTCAGATTACGGCTTTGTTGGCAATCTTTCAACTCTTGGTTATTTAGCGCTAGGTTTTGCTTTGGGAGTCGGGAGCCTAGCTATTGTATTTGGTGGACAATTCGGGTTAGGTTTATGTTCTTTTGAAAAAACGAATTTCAAGTTACTACTACCCATATTGCTACCGATTTTCTTGATCGCGTTGTTAGTCAGTGGCATAGAAGAGTTAATTTTTCGCGGTTTCCTGTTCACAGAATTAGCGCAAGATTACCCAGTTTGGGTAGCAGCAGTAATTTCTAGCTTGATTTTTGCCTTGTTACATCTGGTTTGGGAGCAGCGCGAAACTGCACCCCAACTGCCTGGATTGTGGCTGATGGGAATGGTGCTAGTGTTGGCACGCTTTGCCGCCAGTGGTAATTTGGGTTTAGCTTGGGGATTACACGCGGGATGGGTATGGGCGATCGCTACCATAGATACAGCAGAACTAATTACATACACTGGTATTGTCTCTGACTGGTTTACCGGTAAAAATAAAAAACCCCTAGCTGGCTTGGCAGGAATTATTTGTGTACTGGGAACTGGAGTAATTATCTGGTTATTCTCTAAGTATTTTAATTTCGCATAGAAGACCCCAGCAAATTAAAAATTTGGGGCTATTTATTACTCATTACTCCTTTTTCCCCATGCGTACCCTTCGGGAACGCCAAGGGCGAACACGGCGGTGAGGATGTCAATTGAGGAGGAGGCTGAATCCTCAACTGAGGTAAAACCTTCTGCCTCCTGCCTTCTGCCTCCTGCCTCCTTAATAAAAACTACTGATTCCTTCTGATTCTGTCGATTTCCCGTTGTAATTCTTCAATTTGACGGCGTAAAGTTTCTGTTTGATTTTCGGAAGATTCTGCTGAAACATTTACCGATCCAGAAGCAGGCGATCGCTGATAATTTCCTCGGCGAATTTGCTGGTATTCTTCGGATACTGCCCACGCCCGTAAGTAATGCAAGCGTTCAACAGGGAAAGGATGGCTCAACATCGTACCCTGAGCGCCATTGTAGATCAAGAATTTATATATCTGATTCAGTCCATCTTCATCCAACGCCTGATAATTTTCCGACTGCTTGATGAACTCTTGTAAACTACACTCATTGGCATATTTGTGACTACCGCCAGAGAGTTTCATCATCGTTGACATCACCGGATTCAAGTCATCCACTACTAGTAGTGCAGCACGATCTGACGATAACTCGGCTTTGCGCCGCCACTCAAAAAAGGCGTAAATCAAGCCTTGGGTGACAATATTACCGATGCCGAAGGTTAATTCTCCCAAGGCAGAGGCAGCATTCATCGCCCACATCGCCATTTGAATTAAAATAGTATGACCACATTTAATATGCCCCAGTTCATGGGCTAGCACCGTCCGAATCTCGGTTTCGTCTAGTAAGTCTAATATCCCTGTATTTATAACTATGTAAGGATTCTCTTGCCCCAACGCATAGCTATTTGCTTCGGGATTTTGCGAGACAAACAGTGCTGGTTCTGGGTAAATATCTAAATCCCGGACGCATTCACGAAACATCTGGTAAATAGTGGAATATTGACGCGGCCCGACTTGGATGGTGTTACCCATTAGATAGACTAATTGAGGGCGTTCGTAGATAAATTCCACAAATTTACGAGCAATTAAATCAAATCCTGGTAAATTTCGTAAAGCTTGCTCGGCTTGGCGATCTAGTGGATGCCTGAAGGCTTCGCTGGAAATTCCTGTGTAAGTTGGCATAATTTAGGGTGTTGGGTGATTTGTCATTAGTCATTGGTCATTAGCAAAGGACAAATGACAAGATAATAGAAATGGGGCAATTGGCAGTAAAAGTCACTTTGTATGGAATTAAAAGCGTGTGATTGAGGCAGAAGTTCATTTGTCACTACATAACTTTTTGCGATCGCAAGCGGGGTTCCCTTCCTGGCCCCATCATTTGACGATGGCACGGTTGGTAGCACGCGCCTTGCGCCTGGGACGTAGCGCCCTAATTCAAGTCGGGGCAGTTTGTGGTTATCAAGGGCGGTATCGTACTAGTTTCGTAGCATCAGCCCTAATGTGGCATGGTCCTGTAATTATTGTTGCTCAAGAAGCAGTGCAGCAACTTCTGCTGCGGGTGGAAATTCCCCGCCTACAGCAGTGGCTACCAACCAATAAATCGATTAGAACAGGTGACGCTTGGCCTGATGCCCAGTTTCAAGGGCTACTGTTAACCTCCCCAGAAGCTTGGTTAAGAGGACAATTGACTGGTGGCGATCGCTTTCCCCAAGGTATTCCCACAATTATTGAGGGGGTAGACGATCTCGAAGATTGGGTGCGCGATCAACTTACCCAAGATATTCAACCCCATGATTGGGATCAGCTAATGCTAGCTTGCCCAAACCAAGCTGAGGCAATTCGCGAAGCACGGATACAACTAACACACGAACTTTTTCAGCATCCAGCTAATCCATATCAGTGCTATCTAATTTCCCAGCCAGAAATAGAAATTTTGAGTCGTCTGTATTTGGCTTTAGAGTCAGTACAATCACTGCCAGAACCTTGGAAACAATTCTGGCAACAACTTCAAACCCTTGATGAAAATCTTTCTTCCCCTGCCCTCCCTGTTTCCCCTACCCCCCCTGCCCTCTTCTGGGCAACTATTGCCCATCGACAAGGTTTATTTTCTTTGCACTACGCCCCAATGGAATTAGGCGAAATACTCTCGCCAATTTGGCAGCGACAACCAGTCGTTTTAGTTGGTAGCGCCATCGAACCGGAAACTGAGGCTCCCCTTTTCCGCCAACGCCTGGGTTTGGAAGATTTAACTTGCCTGAAGTTCTCTTCGGAAAGTCAAGCGGAAGCAATTCAACTTTATGTACCTTATAAGTTGCCTCTACCCAACACACCAGAGTTTCAAGCGGCATTTATTCACAAAGTCCGCACACTGGTTTGTTTAAGTGCGACAGTACCAGGATTAACGGTTATCTTGGTGGGGGATGTACCACTAAAATCTCAAGTTGCGACAATTCTGGCTTCAGAGTTTGGTTCGCGGGTGCAAGTAGAAAAAACTTGTTTGGATGAAAATGGTATTTTGATTAGCGGCTGGGAATTTTGGCGAGAACATCAACGAGTTTTGCCAGCACCTCATCTGTTAATCATTGCGACTTTACCCCTACCATCTTTAGAAAATCCCCTGGTAGCTGGTAGGGTAGCTCTTTATAAGCGATCGCATCAAGATTGGTTCCGTTTATACTTGTTGCCAGCAGCTTTAAATGAATTACAACGTGCGATCGCTCCACTACGAGAAAGTCAAGGAATCGTAGCTTTACTTGATAGTCGTGTAGTTAACCGCAGCTACGGCGCTCAAATTCTCGCTGCTTTAAGTCCTCTGGCACGCATTAACTATCTCGATCCCAGTCTGTTTTCTAATACCGATGAGGAAAATTCCGCCTAAAGTCCAGTTACCAACGCCCTTCAGGAGTGCTGAGTAATGAGTAAAGAAGTGAGATTCCCCACTCGTAACTCGGAACGGGCTAAACGCCCCGCTAACGCTAACGGAACTGTTTTGCCGAATACTCAATTTAAATTTTGTCAACCAAAATGCGATCGCTTCAAAGCAAGCACTATTATCAGCTTATAGAAGATATGCGAATCATCGCCTCTCTGTAGCGATGATTCCTGGCAAAATAAATTTAGAACCTAAGTAGAATTTGAGTTGCTGATTATGGGTGAAGCAAAACGTCGTAAAACCACACAGAAGGAAACATACGGTCAAGAGGCTCGCATCTTGCCTTGGGTTCCCATCACAAAAACTCAAGGCGAACAATTTGTCACTTGGACTACTCGTGGTGCCTGGATAGGCATTGGTATTATGGTTGTAGGATGGGCAACTATCCGTTTTATCGGCCCAGCTTTCGGTTGGTGGCAAGTAGTCTACTAATTCGTAATACTCGCCTCCGGCGAGAAGCAAGCTATGTAATTCGTAATTATTGGTGAGATTGCACCAAATTGTCAAATGGGCGGTTTATATTCCCAAAATAGCTAAAAATATTGCCTAAATGACAACATTGCTCTCCTGAGTTTAGGTATTGTCAGTGTTGGGTTGATTTGCTTTTTCTATCAATCAATACACTTAAGCTAAAACCCTTTTCAAACCTCGTTTCCAGCCGGAGGCTGGAAATGCAACTCAAAGCGGCTCTGCCGCTAGTAAAGAGAGGCGGAGCCTCAAAGACAAGCATTCCCAGTCGGAGACTGGGAACGAGGCAAATCTACATGTAGCACCCATTTCAGTCGGGGTTTGTCTTGAGAAATCGCTCCACTTGGGCAAAGCCCAAGACCGCGTTTCTCGCTAAATCCCCGTCTGAAATTTCTTTAATTTTGAATTTTGAATTGTTAATTGGAAGTCCCTAACCCAAGCCTATTGGTCTATCAATTACGTGAAGTTTGTGTAAAGAGCTACGTTTAGTCTACTATTAGCACGTAATATTAGATTTGCACTGTCATCTATTTAACTTTATATATACAAGAGGAATGAATTTGGTATACTTCATCATTTGTCTATACCAAAATCTACGGTATAAAGAGAATAGACCAAACATCTGAGTAAAAAACACTATAGTGATGCAAAACTATGTTATGGCTTCTAATCACAGTCATTTTGGCTAAATGTCATCAATAAAAACGAAATATGTAGCTTTTCTGTAGTTGACTAGTGCTAAATTTAAGTTACTCTTAAAGCGGATCGCTTCTTGTAAGAATCTACCCTGACAGAAGTGTATAAAGATATAGTTAAATTTAGCAATTATGTCCGAGATTTTGAATTTGCAAACTGAATAGTTTGATACGACCCTCAAAACCCCGATCTGCTACCCTAAACAAGGTAGTTAATTAACGACTCAATATTATCTGTCTGGTAATTGTAGCAAATAGTTTACAATACCAGTGGATGAGATAAATCTAAAGAAAATATAAAAGAGACTCAAATAACTGTGGTGTCTGGAGGACAAAAGTGTTTCTGAGACTAGCACATCAACATCGACAATTCGTCCAAGACTTGGTAATGAACCTGCAAGCATTGGCGGTTGTACTTGAGCGGCGTGGGTATCCTGCGTCTTGCTACACCTGTGGCGACCAAATGAATAGTGCATCATTTATGGTTAGCTTGGGTGATAACCATCTAATTCGGTTTTTAGTGTCCGATTACGGGATCACTTGGACGGAAATGCGGGATGACCGCGAATTAATGAAGCTAGAAGGTGCGGAGGCAATTAGCCAGCTAGACGAACTGGCTGATCTTGTCAAGCAATCTATGCAAACTGATACAGGTACTAAAACTCTTGCCAAGAAGTATTAAGGTTTCAAAGGTCGATGGCAAGTTATAAATTGATTATCGGTGACTGGTAATCGGTAATAGTGGCTTAGTTAGCGATCGCTCTTACCCATTCTCCATTACCATTAAGTGATTGGCTCGTAGCTTGCCCATCGCAAATTTTTTGCATTTGCCAAAACCTCACTAATTCGCCACTGCTCTTTTTCCAAAGTGCTATCAAAATGCTGACGGTGTTTTTCAAGAAACACATTCGGTAGGGTGAGAAATAGGAATAAGTTCCAAACCAAAAGCCTGAGATTTTTGAGAATCAGTTCTTGGTATTTTTGCTCATATTAATCCATACCAGAATCAGAATATTCTCCAGCAGTTCTCTACATTTTGAAAAGTCTAAATTATTATTAGCCCTGGCGACTAGAAGTCGCGGCTATACAGACAAAACCCACCGACCTGGGTTTAAAATTATTTGAGTCTGCATAAGCGGACTTGGTTTTTGTAGCTGCGATTTCTAATCGCTTGGTATATTTGCTTTCGTTGAGATGCTCCCTTCAAGAGAGCGATAAAATTGTACTTAACAGTACCTTTTTTTGTGTTGGATATTTTTAATATTCATAAGAGTACCTTATTTGATATTAGATATTTTTGCTATTTGTACTTATAGTAGTATTTTTGCTTACTTTAACTCAAATATCACCATTAATCTATGCTATATCGAACATATAGGACTCGTATTTGATTGGGTGAAAAAACTTAGTACACGTCTATTCCCTTCTTCCTAGTTAAGAGTTCTCTGCCTACACAAGTAAGTTCAGTCATCAAATCGGATTCCTATAGATATAAACAATTATCCTGAATGCTGCTAGTTTAGTTAGTAGTTTGATTAAAATAAGGCATAAATTACCTAAAATCAATATATTTATCTAGTAAATTTTGTCATCCCCATTCCTGAGTGAACTTGATTAGTTATGCTCCTAGATTTAGAAAGATTTTATCAGGCTTGCAATCCGAGCAGACCTCTAATTATAGGAAACCCTAGCGATCGCAGGTACTATATCGATTTTGCTGCGGTGCGGGGTGGTAAAATCATCGAGGCTTTGCAGCGCACGATCGCTCGAATCTCGCCGAATTCTCCAACTTGTCAGCTATTTACCGGACATCTCGGCTGTGGAAAATCAACGGAGTTGTTGCGGCTGCAAGCTGAGTTAGAAGTGGAGCAATTTCATGTAGTTTACTTTGAGTCTACCCACGTCTTAGAAATGGCTGATGTGGATGTGACTGATATTTTGTTAGCGATCGCAGGACAGGTAAGTGAAAGCTTAGAAGCGATGAAAATCAGGCTCAAACCTACCTATTTTACCAAGTTGTTTGGTGAAATTGTCGATTTTCTGCAAACACCAATTGAACTTGGGGTAGAAGCAGAGTTGTCTGTAGGAATTGCCAAAATTACAGCTAAAACTAAAGAAAGTCCCCAATTGCGGCGGCGGCTAAGGGATTATCTAGAACCGCGAACAGCAAATATTTTACAGTCAATTAATCAAGAATTGCTAGAACCTGCCATCAAGCAACTGAAAGCCAGGGGGAAAAAAGGACTGGTAGTGATTGTTGATAACTTGGATCGAGTCGCAATTCGACCTTTACCATCGGGGCGATCGCTGCCAGAATATTTATTTATTCAGCGTGGTGAACAATTACGCAAACTGAATTGTCATGTAGTCTACACTATTCCCCTAGCCTTGACTTTTTCCAACGATAGCGCCGAACTTCAACATCGTTTGGGGGGTGGAGTTGCACCAAAAGTTTTGCCGATGATACCTGTACGTCTGCGCTCTGGCGAGATTTTTCCGCAAGGGCTAACAATGTTACGGCAAATGGTACTAGCTAGAGCTTTTCCAGACATTTTAGCTAGCGATCGGTTAGGCTTAATTACAGAAGTGTTTGATAGTCTAGAAACCTTAGATCGATTGTGCTTGATTAGTGGTGGTCATGTACGCGACTTACTAGGGTTGCTGTTTGACTGTCTGCGAGAACAAGATCCACCCTTTGAGCGGGAGTGTGTCGAATTGGTGATTCAAAGACAGCGAGATTACCGAGCTAACGCCATCGATCCCCAGGAGTGGGAATTAATCTTTCAGGTGGTGCAGCAGCAGAGAGTTAGAGGTGATATAGAATACTACACTCTATTGCGAAGTCTGTTTGTATTTGAATACCGCGATCATCAGGGAGCTTGGTTTGCCGTCAACCCAGTTTTAGCAGAGACGGAAAAATTTAAATCATGGTTGAACGACACCCACAAGTAGATGTCAGAGCAGCTAATGAGCGGGCTTTGCGGAGTTTAGGGAGAGCAATTACCCTTTCTAGTGGTCAATTTTCTCTGGTTTTGGTGTGCTGCAATTATCGAGCTTTGCAAGAGCGAATGCTGCAACGACTCGAAGAACTCTCTTCAGGAGTACACCAAATTCTCAAGGTAGTTCTGCCACATAATGCTAGAAGTCTTTACACAAGTATTCATTTACAACTGCTAACCGAAGCTAATCCGCCATCGGCGTTGATGATTTTGGGTTTAGAGTCAGTAGATGGAATCGATGATTTACTGAGGTCTATTAATCATATTCGGGATGAATTTCGCAAACGCCACCCATTTCCGATGATTTTGTGGGTGAATGAAGAAATATTGCAAAAGGTAGTCCGTTTAGCACCAGATTTTGCTAGTTGGGCGGCGACACCGATTCGGTTTGAAATGACAACTCAATCTCTGCTGCAATTTCTGCAACAGGAAACTGACTCTTTATTTGCTACGGTGTTACTAAGTGATGCTGCACAAAATCAAAATCTGCAAGTTGCAAAGCATTATTCCACTGTGGAGCAAGTCTGGGAGCATAGCTATGAACTCCACTTTGCCATTAGAGAATTGCACAATCGTGGTATTACCTTACAGCCAGAATTATACGCTAGTTTAGAATTTGTTTTTGGTCTAGATAATTATATTAGCGATCGCATCAATAAAGCTTTAAGCCATTTTCAACAAAGCTTGCAAGTTTGGCAAAAGTTGGCGGAGACAGAGGAAATCAATTCAAAATTCAAAATTCAAAATTCAAAATTGCATAAAAAGACTGGAGAAGATGAGGAGTTGACTCCCCCTGCTCCCTTTACTTCCCCATCTCCTCCATCGCCTCCATCTCCCTTGCTGCTGCGACAGGGAATTTTGCTGTTTTATATTGGGCTGTGTTACTGCCGTTTTGCAGAGCAAAATCAAACAGAAAACCGTCGCCATTGGAATACAGCTAAATCTTATTTTCAGCAATGCTTGAATATCTTGCAGGTGGCTGGGCGTTTAGATATAGTGGCTGGATTTATTAATCAACTTGCAGAGGTTTTGCAATATCTGCAAGAGTGGGAAGAGTTGCAGACAGTTGCTCAAAATTCTTTGGAGTTACATCAAACTTATGGTAGTCAAATCCAATTAGCTTGTGACTACGGCTTTCTAGCACAAGTGGCTGTGCAGCAGTCGCGGTGGGTACAGGCAAGTATTTTAGCACACGTATCACTGCTGAAATTAGGTGAGGCGCAAAAGCACAACGACCCTTATAACTGCTTATTTCCATTATTATTGGGGCAAATTTACTATTTAGTATTGGCGAAGGCACAGCGAAATTTAGGTGAACTAGTAGTAGCTGATGAATACTTAGATAAGGCCACAAAAGAACTACCAGCAGCCTTAGAAAACAGTGCCCATCAATACGATGCCCATCGTTATATTCGCTTATTGCGGACACTGCGATCGCTATATTTTGAAGAAGGGCGCTATCTGGAAGCCTATTGCATTCGACAGAAACGGCGTTCTGTTGAACAGCAGTATGGTTTTCGGGCTTTTATTGGTGCGGGACGCTTGCAACCCCAAAGACAAGCGACAAACCCCGCATTGATGGCACCTTCTGGAAGTAGCACCGTTGCTTTAGAAATTGCTGCTTCTGGTCGGGAGCGTGATATTAATAACTTAATTGGCAGAATTAGCCGCGCCGATCAAAAGTTGACGGTGATTCACGGACAGTCAGGGGTGGGTAAGAGTTCCACCGTCACGGCGGGTTTAGTTCCAGCATTGCAAAATCGAGCCATTGGCGATCAAATAGCCGTGCCTGTGGTACTGCAAGTTTATACCGATTGGGCGCGGGAATTAGGGAAATCTTTAAGTGAGGCGATGTCTAGTGACGCATCCCTTGCTATTTATGCTGATATTAAGCCAGAAGCAGCCATTGAACCGGAAGTTTTACCCTACTCTGGCACACCTATTACCATCCTGAGAATTTTACAGCAACTCAAAGAAAATGCTGACAACCATCTGATCACAGTTTTGATTTTTGACCAGTTTGAAGAATTTTTCTTTGGTTATAGCGATCGCAATCAAAAGCAAGAATTTGATAAATTTATTAGCGACTGCCTAAATATACCCTTTGTTAAAGTTATCCTTTCCTTGCGAGAAGATTATTTACATCGGTTATTAGACTTTAAACATCTTTCGGCACTAGAAGCGATTAATAATAATATTCTCGACAAGCATATCCGCTATCAATTAAATAATTTTTCGCCAGAATATGCTAAAGCAATTATCCGAAAATTGACGGAGCGATCGCAGTTTAATTTAGAGCCGGCTTTAATTGATGCCTTAATCGAAGATTTATCAACAGAATTTGGTGAAGTCCGCCCCATTGAATTACAAGTTGTGGGAGCGCAGATTCAAGATGAACGCATTACTACACTAGAAGAATATCAGCCATATAGACCTAATAAACTCATTGAGCGATATATTAAAGAACTGATTAAAGATTGCGGACCAGAAAACGAACGAGCCGCCTTACTTGTCTTATATTTATTAACAGATGAAAGTAACAACCGACCTTTTAAAACTCGTGCTGAGTTGGCGACACAGCTAGCAGAATTAGAAGATGCTGGCAAATTAGATTTAGTGTTAGATATTTTAGTGCGTTCCGGTTTAGTAGTTCTCTTTCCTGATGTCCCAGAACGCTATCAACTAATTCACGATTATTTAGTAGACTTGATTCGCTATCTGCAACAACAAGAATCGAGCCTACAGGTACAACTTAACCAACTACGCTATAAAGTAGAACAAAGTAAAGCTGAGATTGAGCGACTTAAAAGCGAACTCCAAAATAAGCAGCGTTCTAAATTCGTAGTTCCTCATACCCAACAAGGATTAGATTTATTAACAGAATTGCGGGAGTTACAAAAGCGGGAAGAATTAAGTCAGTTAGAAATTGAGCAATTGCGAGCTCAACTTAAAGAAAAAGAGTTAACAGCTAAACTTGCAGAGAGTCAAGAACAACAAAGGCTCAGTGAAGCTAAATTAAATCGTTCGCTGAAAATTGCCCTGACTGCTTCTGTTCTGGCCATATTAGGATTAAGTGTTTCCATAGTTACAGCAATAGATAGCGAAATTAAAACCCTGAGTGTATCCAGTGAAGCCCTCTTTGCCTCACAAAAAGGTATTGATGCCTTAAAGGAAGGTTTAAAAGCAGGGATAAAATTACAACAAACAGTCTGGGTAGATTCCTATACAAGAGAGCAAGTGCAGACGGCGCTTTATCAAGCAGTTTCGGGGGTAAGAGAATATAACCGCTTAGAAGGACATATATCTGGGGTAAATAGTGTTACATTTAACAGCCAAGGCTCTTTAATTGCCTCAGCCAGTGCGGATAATACAATCAAACTTTGGCATCCCGATGGTAGCTTGGTCAAAACCTTGTCGGGGCATGATGATGTCGTCAATAGCGTCAGTTTTAGCCCCGATAGTCAAATCCTTGCTTCCGCCAGTCAGGACAAGACAATAAAACTTTGGAGTCGAGAGGGTCAATTGCTTGCGACTCTATTAGGGCATCAAGCTGTAGTAAATAGTGTCAGTTTTAGCCCTGATGGTCAGATTATCGCTTCAGCGAGTACCGACAAGACGGTGAAACTGTGGAGTCGGGACGGTAAATTACTCAAAACCTTGCAGGGACATAATGGTGCAGTTTTGGGTGTTGCTTGGTCAACCGATGGTCAAACCCTAGCTTCTGGGAGTGCTGACAAGACGGTGAAATTGTGGAGTCGGGATGGTAAATTACTCAAAACCTTGCAGGGACATGAAGATGCCGTCAAAAGTGTAGCTTGGTCGCCTGATGGTCAAACTATTGCTTCTGCTAGTTTAGACCAGACTATCAAACTGTGGAATCTGAATGGTAAGCTACTGCGAACCTTATCGGGGCATAGTGCTGGAGTTACCAGCGTCAGTTTTAGCCCCGATGGTAAAACGATCGCTTCTGCAAGTACCGACGAGACAATCAAACTTTGGAGTTCTGAAGGTGTGTTGCTGGGAACCCTGAAAGGACATAATAATTGGGTGAATAGCGTCAGTTTTAGCCCAGATGGTCGCACCCTGGCTTCCGCTAGTCGGGACAAAACTATTAAACTTTGGCATTGGGACGATGTGTTACTGCGGAAGCCCAAAGCTGATAACGATGACTGGGTAACTAGTATTAGTTTCAGCCCAGGCGATCGCACCTTAGCAGCAGCAAGCCGAGATAAAACTGTAAAAATTTTCAGTCGTGACGGTAAACTTCTCCGTACATTCACAGGGCATAAAGGCCAAGTCTGGGGCGTTAGTTTCAGCCCTGACGGTCAAGTAATTGCTTCGGCTAGTAAAGATAAAACGGTAAAACTTTGGAGTCATGACGGTCAATTACTCAACACCTTACAGGGTCATAATGACGCCGTCTTGGGTGTTGCTTGGTCGCCTGATGGTCAAGTAATAGCTTCAGCTAGTAAAGATAAAACAGTCAAACTTTGGAGTCGCGACGGTAAACTGCTCAACACCTTGCAGGGACATCAAGATGCGGTGAATTGGGTCAGCTTTAGTCCTGATGGCACGTTACTAGCCTCAGCCAGTGATGACAAAACCGTGAAAATCTGGAGTGTAGATGGTAAATTGCTATACACATTAACTGGTCATATCCGCCGGGTAAATGGGGTTGCTTGGACACCTGATAGTCAGGCGATCGCTTCAGTTAGTATTGATAGCACAGTGAAGATTTGGAGCCGAGACGGTGAATTACTAAATAATCTCACGGGAGATGGCGATAGTTTCATCAGTGTCAGTTTTAGCCCCGATGGCAAGACTCTGGTAGCCAGCAGTGATGACAACGTGAGACTTTGGAACCGAGAAGGGACGTTGCTGATTGCTTTGAAAGGTTATAAGGATGAATTAACCAGCGTCACTTTCAGCCATGACGGCAAAACTTTAGCTGCGGGAAGTGCTAACGGTACGGTGATTTTACAGAATTTGGCAGATATCCAACTAGAAAAATTACTGGCGCAGGGTTGCCACTTGCTCCATGATTATTTGCAGACTAATCAAAAGGTAATGAATAGCGATCGCGCCTTGTGTTCTGGTAGGTGACGTAGAAGAATTATGAAAGGCGTTATATATATTAATTATCTATCCAAAAACTTAGGGACAGAACGTTTTAGTTTTGAACAGGAAGTTTCTAGTTCTGAAGGTGAAAAATGGAGTTCTGAGCCTTAAAATTGGAAATTAAAGCTTGATTTTTCCTGTTTTGTTCTCATTAATCCCCGCTTTTAATTTCTTCTTTACTCCAAACATATTTACGGCAGACTTCGCAAGCGGCTTTTGCTTCCTCTGTTTGCGGATTGGTGAAGATGGGATGGTAGCGCAACCTGTCGCAACAGACTTGCAACCATGCACGCCAGCCACCCCGCCACAACCGCACAGTGCCGTCATAACCGCCACTGACAATGGTCTGCCCATCGGCGCTGATGGCGACAGAATAGACCCAACCTTCATGACCACGCA
>NZ_JBALEJ010000099.1:0-269694 GCF_036917975.1 Nostoc sp. | reverse complement strand
AAGAGAGGCAACATTTATCACCTTCCCAAAACCTTAGATTACGAAAAAGTCAAACCGGATATTTGTTTTAAAGACCCAGCAACAGCACAACTTGCTGGTTTCCGTGCGCCTAAGTGATCTAAACAGGGCAAAGGCAGTTGTTTTAAAACAGTAGATAAATAGTGGCACTGATTGATGAGCGATTGTGCAAACTGCCTGCTGAAAAGCAATCGCACTCAATGACTTTAGTCATGTTTAAGTGGTGACATTTGCTAGATATCTTTTCTTGATTATGCAGAATATATTAGCAATATACAAGTTAAGTAAAACAAGGACTAAAGAATATATGAACCGCTTAAAATCTATTCTTCTTGGTGGTTTATTAGCATCTGTTTCAATTGCTGCTCTTTCAACTCATGCTAATGCTTCTGTTGTGAATTTTCGCAATGAACATTTAAATACTAATACTATTGCTTTTAATAACGCTAAACTAATTCGTGAGCGTCAATTGCATGAACAGCAGGCTCGTGAACAAAAGGCTCGTGAACAAAAGGCTCGTGAATTACGTGAACGCCAAGCTCGTGAACAAAAAGCCCGTGAATTGCGTGAGCGCCAAGCTCGTCTTCATCACTAAAATTTGAATTTTTACTCGCTCTGCGGTAAGCGAACGCGAATAGCGTCTCCAAGAGTTGCTATACCGTAGGCTTATCGCCCAATCCCTAATTCAGGAATCAAAGTTTTTGAAATTATCAGTTCCAAGCCAGGGGGTTAGCAGCGATCGCCGCGTCGAAGGCAATGGTAGACGAGAGCCATTCGGTAAAAACGCCCAGAATCGCCCATCGAGAGCAAGTCCCCCACTAAATCTCCGATTTAGTGGTGCAATAATCGAGTGGTGGATCTGAATCCCCCACTCATTAATTCTGACCGGAGCTAACGGAAACGTCTCCGGCTCCGCTCCTGAATTCAGAATAGCTGAATTGTTCTTTAATGATGGTTGTATTTCTCGTGATGCTTACCCTTTTTCCAAGGTTCGCCAGAAAAAGGTTGTACGCCAACTGCTGGATAGCTGTCATGATTAGGACTGAATACTTCAAGTGCAGCTTCAGTCACATATCCCAACGTTTGTTCTAAACTAGAAATACCAAATTTAATAGACATTTCACGAAATCCTTTACGCGAGATATGCATATTTAAGCAAGCCATTATGTCAGTCACTAGAGAAAAAAGTCATGACTATAACCAGGAGTTTAGTCATGGTTATAGTTGTGACTTAGAGACAGACAAAAAATAAACTATTGCGCCGTGGTATTCCTAAGACTTTAGGCTAGAATCCAGATGGCTAAAGGCTAGGGGTGTTGACAGGAGATTTATGATTTTTGGCTCATGTCACCGCAAGGATTCAGGTTTTATAATTAAAGTTAAAGGGCTTAGAGCATTAAGCATAGGTTAAAGGCTGTGAATAAAATAGTTGTTGCTGCAATATTCAGCTTAATCGCTGGCTCAACATCTTTACTTTTTACCCAAGCCGCGAAAGCTGATCCGATCACCTTCGCTTTCGATCATTTTATCGCTTGAGTTTTCTTATGAACTACTGCGATCGCTACCTTTTCCTCTCTACGAGACGCGGGAAAGCGATCGCTTGAATACAAGATCACAAAATCCCGTCGCTCCCATTGCGCTCAATCCTCAACCCTTACCTCTTGGTCGTTCTTCACCTCATCCTCGTTCGTAATAAGTTAAAAGTGAGTGAATTTTGTCAATACCTCCAAGTAGAGAAAGAAAACTTCTTAATATGGTTCTTGGTTATCACCCGAAGCTTATCGAATGCGCTTCATCTAAACTTTAAGTAGATGTAGAGTTTTCAACGAAGACTGCGACCTGACTGCAATGCCAAGCTAGAGCTTAACTATGTTTGATTAAAAGCGTATCTTTGATGAAGAAAATTATCGGTTATTGTCTGTTAGGTCTAGTGTTGGCTTCCAGTACAGGTTTAGAGCGAGTCTCTGCTCAAGGAACCGTAGAAAATGAGCGTCAAGTAGACCAAGGTCAGCATGAGCGTCAAGTAGATCAACGTCAGCATGAACGTCAAGTAGATCAACGTCAGCATGAACGCCGATTTGGGCAACGTCAGCATGAGCGTCAAGTAGATCAACGTCAGCATAAGCGTCGATTTGGGCAGCGTCAGCATGAGCGTCAAGTAGACCTTGGTCAGCATGAACGCCGAGTAAATCAAGGTCAATAATTGGGGATTAGAAAAAGCAAGAGTCACAGTAATTAAAGGCGAAAGCCCACTAGTTAAAGGGAGAAAACCAAGAAGTTTTCTCCCTCTGCGATCGCCCCACCCCATCAAGCGAGGAAAAAAGGAGCATCGCATACAAAAAGGCATGAAACCGAGATACATGTAAAAACCTGCAAGATGGGCTGAAAACCCTTATCCTGTATGGTTTTGATAATTTGATACAGTAGGCTGAAAAAAGCCGTGTTCGGTAACGAAAGAAATAGAACCGGAAATTTGGCTGCAATTAAGAGATTTAGGTTTAGCGCCTGGTCTTTCCTTCTTTTACCAAGGCATTAAATATACAAAATACCTTGGGTTTGTTAGCTTTAATCTTGCTGCTAAATGGAAGCGCAAACGTTTAGGAGTTGCGCCGGAGGAGGGTTGGTTTATCCTGAGCAACTTAGATGATTTAGATTCAGTTATTAGAGCTTATAAACAACGTTTTGATATTGTTCACCCTTGGCGTTCCCGAAGGGTAGAAATGTTTAGAGATTTTAAGAGTGGTGGTTATAACTTAGAAGATACTAATGTATCAGGTCAACGGACAATGAATCGATGGTGGAATGGAAACACATCAACTGGCGTAAGTTAGAAAGACGTGTTTTTAAGTTGCAAAAACGAATTTACAAAGCATCTCGTCGTGGTGATGTCAAAGCATTTCGCAGACTCCAAAAGACGCTGATGAATTCCTGGGCAGCAAAGTGCCTATCGGTTCGACGGGTTACACAAGACAACCAGGGTAAAAAGACAGCAGGAGTGGACGGTGTTAAATCACTATCCCCAGAAGCACGTCTTAATCTGGTTGCCAAATTAAAACCTAACTCAAAGGTGAAACCGACACGACGGGTTTGGATTCCCAAACCAGGAACGGATGAAAAACGACCTCTGGGTATTCCCATCGACTCAACCAAATTTGTTCAAATGCCTTTAGGCAAGTTGAAAGACAGATTAAAACAACTGTGTGATTTGCACAGCATTAGATTTATTGAAACAGAGGAAGCCTACACGAGCAAGTCGAGCTTTTTAGATGGAGACTCCCTACCCAAATATGGTGAAAAGCCAGTTGGTTGGAAAGCATCTGAAAAGCGGATCAAGAGAGGGCTGTATCAGTCAGCGAATGGTTCAATTGTGAACGCGGATTTGAACGGCAGTGCGAATATTTTACGAAAAGTAGCCAGCAATCTAAGCATTGACTTAGGCTTACTGGGTAGACGGTGTTTGACGACCGTAACGAGAGTTAGACTTTGGACACTATCTAAGTTTACTCTGTCTGTAGAATCTCATCGGCTTCAGCCCGGAGGTGCGATTCGTTCACTCGAAATGAATAGAAATATTCAGAGATGAGTGACATTTGAGAGATAACCCTTAGTACAGGTTTGCACAAGTTCGTAGCGAATTGACAAGGGAAATTTTTTAGGTGTAGGGTAGGCATATACACACATCCATTAACCATTCAGTACTATGATTGGTCGGCAAAAAACTTACAGGGTGCAACTGACGGAAGAAGAAAAAAAGCTGTTGCAACAACAAGCACTGGCGCGTAAAACAGGTCAAAGCAAAGCCAGACGAGCAAAAATTATCATAAAAGTTGAGGAAAATCCAGATTGGACAGATGCTCAAATCGCTGGAGAAATAGGATGTTCATCGGGTCTTGTACGTAAGTGGCGTAAGCGTTGGTGTCAAACCCGTAGTTTGGAAGAAGCACCACGTCCGGGTCGTCCTTGTTTGTTTCAAGCGATTGTAAAAGCACAAGCTACAGCGTTCGCGCTTCGCGTTGCCGCAGGCATCGCTTGCAGCAAACCAACAGATTTTGATATACCGTTAGCGAGGTGGTTCAGCATCCTACAGCGAAAACTACTAACTCCGAATGATTTTCCTGATCTTAATACATTGCAGCAACGCATCACCGATTTTATTATCCGCCACAATGATTCTGCACAACCAATAAAATGGTCATATACAGTGGCACAGATGATGGAGAAATTCGCTACGAATTAATGCAAAGCTGTACTAAGGCGATCGCGGCATTCTGTCCCCCAAAGCCAAAACTCAAACATAATACCTGCTTAATTTTACTTAGACGTGCGGCTGTAACAATATCTAAATCAAACTCTGGCTGTTTCGAGCCTACACAAGGCGGTAATATTTGATGCTTTAATGCCATGAGAGAAAAAGCTACACCTAAAGCTCCAGATGCTCCTAATGTATGACCTGTGCTTCCCTTGGTGGAACTAACTGCCACGCCTTGGGGAAACAAACGCTGGATTACCATGCTCTCCATTTGGTCATTTAGCTGGGTAGCTGTGCCATGAGCATGAATGTAATCGATATCGCTTGGTGATAGACAACTACGTTCTAGACATTGTTTGATAGCTGCGATCGCACTTTTCCCTTTAGGTTCTGGTGAATTACTATGATATGCGTCGTTGGTTAAGCCAAAACCGAGAATTTCGCCATACACTTTTGCTTGACGCTGCTTGGCAAACTCTACTGATTCTAAGACAAACACAGCTGCGCCTTCACCCAACACTAAGCCTTCCCGATGCAAATCAAAGGGATAAGCGCCAGTTTTCGCCAAAGCGCCCATCTGCTGAAACCCAGCTAAAGTTAAAGGTGTAATTGGCGCTTCCACTGCACCTGCGATCGCTTGTTGACATTGCCCAGTTTGGATAAGCATAGCTGCTTGGGCAATAGACCAAATTCCAGTAGCACAAGCTGCCATCGGTGCTAAAACTATCCCCGATGCACCAATTTGCCTTGCAGCTGCGATCGCATTTATATGAGGTAATGTCTCTAGCCAATTTCCAAAAGAGGACACGGGAAAATTTTCTGCCTCATGATGCATTTGCCGTGCCAGCTTCTCCCAAGAAGCTTGATAAGAGCGACTCGATCCAATGACTACAGCACAATCCGCTGCATGTGCAACTAACCCAGCGTCTTGCAAAGCAGAAGCAACAACCATCTGAGTTAACATCGTCAACTCAGATGGCTGTTGACCAATTAAACCTAGAGGAAGTGGTCTAAGTTCTAGAAATGGTTGGTGTAATCGAATTCCAGATTTACCCGCGATTAAATTTCGCCAACTATCCTCTAAGCTTCCACCCAAGGCGGAAACTAGACCAATACCAGTAACAACAACCTTTACCAATTTGAATTTCGGGGGATGAGGGAGATGAGGGAGATGAGGGGGATGAGGAAGATTAACAATTCAAAATTCAAAATTCAAAATTCAAAATTAAAGACATTTCAGACGTTCGCGTAGCGTCTCGTAGAGAAGAGAAGTGCCTTGCGCGGGTTCCGCGCGTTGTGGCAACTTCGGGGGATTTAGCGAGAAACGCGGTCTTGGGATGCATCCCAAGTGGAGCGATTTCTCAAGACAAACCCCGACTGAAATGGGTGCTACATGTAGATTGCAGGTTCTTAAACCCTTTAATTTACGATAATAATCGTTTGTTTGCTTCCCCTGCACCCTCATCTCTCTCTGCTCTCTTCTCCCTATTTTCCAGGTGTTTTCAGATTTTCAGCACCTTGGGTGACTTTAGCGGAGTCAATGCGATCGCCTTGCTGAATTTTGTTTACAACATCAAAGCCTTGCGTGACATTGCCAAACACCGCGTAATTACCATCTAAGAACGGCAAATCTGCTAAAGCAAAGTAAAACTGGGCAGAAGCGGAGTCTGGTGATTGCGATCGCGCCATTGCTACTGCACCCTGCTTATGTGGTAATACGACAGGTTGGGCACTAGCATCAAATGGTTTATTGTAAATCGGAGTATCTGAGCCTTTTGGCTTAACTTCTAAAGGTATATAACGAGCATTTCCCGTTTTTGGGTCAATATAACTACCGGTTCCCAGGCTATCTGCTGGAACTTTCGGGTCTTTGCTTTGAGGATCGCCCCCTTGAACTACAAACGGTTGGGGTTCGCGCACAACTCGATGGAAAGCTAAACCGTTGTACACACCCTTTTGCACTAAATCTACGAAATTGCCAGCTGTAATGGGGGCATCAGTACCGTCTACTTCAATCGTAATCGGTGAGCCTTTAACCGTGATTACCACAGTTGCCTTGCCTTCTAGCCTTGGTAAATCTGCCAGTCCAGGAATACTCTCACTACTAGTTTGAGATACAGAAGTTGCTTCAGTAGTTGTCTTGGTGCTTGCCTCCCTTGTGTTCGAGGTAGCTGTCGAGGTTGGAGAAGACGCATTAGAAGCGACTTGCTGTGTTGAACATCCTCCCAACATCAAGGCACTGATAAGCACAAAAGAAAGCAAAAATTGTGAAATTTTTAACCGCATTGCCTGTTACCGATTTAACCAGAGTATCTTATCGTTTTAAGGGGGATTGGGGACTGGGGATTAGGGATGTAGGAATTAGACAAATATCAGGCAAATAAATTTTACCAGTACCCAGTCCCCAGTACCCAGTCCCCAGTACCCAGTCCTTTACAATCCTTCTAACGACACTCCCAAAAAGCGGGCTAACTGTGCGCCTTCTGTTTCTAACTCTGTTAAAGATAAAGGTTGTCCAACCCGTGTTAAGGGTATATCTCGCCGGCCCTTAATGCGTAGATAGAGGGCACGACGGGGATTAAGACCTTCTTTCACGTCTATGATCACAGATTGTACATCTTCTATGCGGCTATCAATTTCAATTTGGCGGTTTTTGCCAGGAAACCCCCAACGGAAGATTTTGATTGCGCCAGTTTCGTGATTAAATTCGTTGTAACCGCCTCCAACGTCCAATAAAATCACTAGCCACAGGTATGTGGCTAATAGCAAGCCAGCAGCCCCATATAACCCCATTACCAATCCTTGAGGGACAAATACCAGTTGGGTTGGATCGGAAACTATAAGTAAATTAACTTTTAAATAACTGGATATTCCAGCTAAGAGAAAGCCACTTGCTCCCAAGGTAACGATAGTTGCCCACAAGTAGTTACTGAACCGACGAGAACCGAGAACATTTTGATGCAGGAGGCGATCGCCTTTGTTAATCGTTGTTGATGTCGTCATTGAACTACCATTGCCCGTGAGATACTCGCTGTTACATACTCGCCCACTAAATGCTTTTGCATAGAGTGGTAGCTGTCTGTGCCCATTTAGCTATTGCTGAGGAGGCACTGAGAGCTATGTTTTAAGTCCCCGGAAACCCTTGCCGCAGACTATAAATTTTTTACCCTGTACTCTACAAATTTTACTATCCTGGATGATGCTGGCTTACTTGCACTACGGGACAAACCACTTAGGCTATTTGTAGTTAGTCAAGATATGCCAACTTCTTTTTTCTTTGGCTAAGTTTCACCACATGCATTTTACCAAACATCGTTGACAAAAACTCAACTACGCCCCAATACGCTTGGGTTAAGGACTACTGGCAACAATTTTGAGTTTTTCGAGACGCGATCAATCGCCGTCTCTACAAGTGTTTTGTTGCTCATTCTAAACTGTATTGAATTACGCCCCTCTATGTTCCATACTACCGATATAATTTTTTAGGGTATTATGCAGGGTTTCCCGTCCATCGGACTGGCTCCCAATTGTAAGCGCCGTGTAGACGGCGGGGTTTTTGACCCAAGTTCGGTCACAGGCTTCAGTGCAGGAGTCAGTATTCCCTTCTGCGCCCTGCCCCCATCTGCATTAATTTTTTTGAGATTTCTGAGAAAAGTTGTGTCAAATTGTAAAAATTCTGATATTCATATTATTTATAAGGTTCGTGTTTCATAGCTCATTTGCTTCTGCGTATCAGGCAAAAACCCTGAGTAGTGTGATAAGTTAAGAATCATTAAGTTACCACAAGCTAGATTACTAGCCGATGGTACGTGTAATGTCATAACCCTGAGAAATAATGACTTAACTAGTCAGTAAGCTCTCAGAATCTCAGTTGCTTAAAAGCAGTTGAGATTGTCAAAAAAAACGTTAATTCCTCACGGCAGTCGGTTACACTGGCTCTCCGTAACGCCTTAGAAACGTTGCAATTTTAGTAAAAAAAGAGGATTTTAGTCCGATGACCATCGCAGTTGGACGTGCCCCCAGTAGAGGGTGGTTTGACGTTCTCGACGACTGGCTCAAGCGCGATCGCTTCGTATTCGTAGGTTGGTCAGGGATATTATTATTCCCCTGCGCCTTCCTAGCACTAGGCGGTTGGCTGACCGGCACCACCTTCGTCACCTCTTGGTACACCCACGGATTAGCCTCCTCCTACCTAGAAGGTGCGAACTTCCTGACAGTGGCAGTATCCACCCCCGCCGACAGCATGGGACATTCCCTACTGCTGTTGTGGGGGCCAGAAGCCCAAGGCAACCTCACCCGTTGGTTTCAATTGGGTGGTTTGTGGCCATTCGTTGCCCTACACGGAGCCTTTGGTTTGATTGGCTTCATGTTGCGGCAATTTGAAATTGCGCGCCTAGTAGGTATCCGTCCTTACAACGCCCTCGCCTTCTCTGCTCCCATCGCGGTATTCGTCAGCGTATTTCTGATCTACCCCTTGGGACAATCAAGCTGGTTCTTTGCTCCCAGCTTTGGCGTGGCTGCTATCTTCCGGTTCCTACTATTCCTGCAAGGCTTCCATAACTGGACACTCAACCCCTTCCACATGATGGGTGTTGCGGGTGTATTGGGTGGTGCGCTATTGTGCGCCATTCATGGTGCAACAGTAGAGAACACCTTGTTTGAAGACGGCGATGGTGCTAACACCTTCCGCGCCTTCAATCCCACCCAGTCGGAAGAAACCTACTCAATGGTGACGGCAAACCGTTTCTGGTCACAGATTTTCGGTATTGCTTTCTCAAACAAGCGCTGGTTGCACTTCTTTATGTTGTTCGTGCCAGTCACCGGTTTGTGGATGAGTGCCGTTGGCATTGTCGGTTTAGCACTCAACCTGCGGGCTTATGATTTCGTCTCCCAAGAATTACGGGCGGCGGAAGACCCTGAGTTTGAAACCTTCTATACCAAAAACATTTTGCTGAACGAGGGTATCCGCGCTTGGATGGCTCCTCAAGATCAACCCCACGAACAATTTGTATTCCCTGAGGAGGTATTACCACGTGGTAACGCTCTCTAATAGACCAAATATCTTAGGCGGCGCTGGACGCGACCAAGAATCCACTGGATTTGCTTGGTGGTCTGGTAACGCACGTTTAATTAACCTATCTGGTAAACTGCTGGGTGCCCACGTTGCCCACGCTGGTTTGATTGTATTCTGGGCTGGAGCGATGACTTTGTTTGAAGTCGCTCACTTCATTCCTGAAAAGCCCATGTACGAACAAGGCTTGATCTTGTTACCTCACCTTGCCACTCAGGGCTGGGGTGTTGGTGCTGGTGGTGAAGTCATCGACACTTTCCCCTACTTTGTTGTCGGCGTACTCCACCTAATTTCCTCAGCCGTCCTTGGCTTTGGCGGTATTTATCATGCCGTTCGTGGCCCAGAAACCTTAGAAGAATATTCTTCTTTCTTTGGTTACGACTGGAAAGACAAGAACAAGATGACCAACATCATCGGGTTCCACCTGATTATTTTGGGATTCGGTGCATTGCTGCTAGTGCTAAAAGCAATGTTCTTTGGTGGGTTGTATGACACCTGGGCACCAGGCGGTGGTGATGTTCGGATTATTACCAATCCGACATTAAACCCAGCAGTTATCTTCGGTTATGTAATCAAGTCTCCCTTTGGTGGCGAAGGCTGGATTGTTAGCGTTAATAACTTGGAAGATGTCGTTGGTGGTCACATCTGGATTGCCTTTATCTTAATTGCTGGCGGTATCTGGCACATCTTCACCAAGCCTTTTGCTTGGTCACGTCGTGCATCCATCTGGTCTGGTGAGGCTTACCTCTCCTACAGCTTGGGCGCTCTTTCACTGATGGGCTTCATCGCCTCCATCTTTGTTTGGTTTAACAACACCGTTTATCCAAGCGAATTCTTTGGCCCTACTGGCCCAGAAGCTTCTCAAGCTCAGGCTTTGACCTTCTTGATTCGTGACCAACGCTTGGGTGCTAACGTCGGTTCTGCCCAAGGCCCTACAGGTCTAGGTAAATACCTAATGCGCTCTCCAACTGGTGAAATCATCTTCGGTGGTGAAACCATGCGCTTCTGGGATTTCCGCGGCCCTTGGTTGGAGCCTCTACGTGGCCCCAATGGTCTTGACTTGGAAAAAATCAAGAATGATATTCAGCCTTGGCAAGCTCGTCGTGCTGCTGAATACATGACCCACGCTCCTCTGGGTTCTTTGAACTCTGTGGGTGGTGTGGCTACTGAAATTAACTCCTTCAACTACGTATCTCCTCGCGCTTGGTTGGCAACTTCTCACTTCGTACTAGGATTCTTCTTCCTAGTTGGTCACTTATGGCACGCTGGTCGCGCACGGGCTGCGGCTGGTGGTTTTGAGAAAGGAATTAACCGTGATACTGAGCCAGTGATGTTTATGAACGACCTTGACTAGGTTGTAAGGTTTATTTCATCACTGACAACTAAATTATTTAGAGGCTCTTGCATAAAAGCAAGGGCTTTTTTTGTAGGAGAATTAGTAATCTCTTGATAAATTGAGTGACTTACCAAGGTAATTAATACTATGAGCGATTCCAATTTTATTGATGCTTTGCGATGGACAGACGAAGCGAAGGAAAAGTTACAAAATATTCCCTTTTTTGTTCGCGCTCAAGCTAGAGTCAGAATTGAACAATTAGCTCGTGAAGCAGACCAAGAGGTTGTGACAGATGATTTGGTAGAACGGGCTAGACTTGAGTTTGGACAATAAAACATTCTGGAGTTCGTAACAATGACAGTCGCCAAAAACCGAGCAGACCGAGTAATGCTTTATGACATTAGCTGGGAACAGTTTGAAAATCTTCTAAAAGACTTGGGAGAGCATCGGGCAGCACGGTTAGCTTACGATCGCACTACCTTAGAAATTATCACACCTTTACCAGAACACGAACATTACAAAGAGGTAATTGGCGATTTGGTCAAAGAAATCGCTGATGTGCTGGATTTGGACTATGAAAGTTATGGTTCGACTACCTGGAAGCGAGAAAGCCGAATGGCAGGGTTAGAATCAGATAATTGCTTCTATTTCCAGAATGAAGCTGCGATTCGGGGTAGATTGGATCTAGACTTGAGACAAGACCCACCGCCTGATTTAGCACTGGAAATTGATGTTACCAGTAAGTCTTTAAATCGTTTTCCCATTTATGCCCGCCTGGAAGTACCAGAACTCTGGTGTTATGATTCCGGTGAACTCAAGATTTATCTCTTGCAAAATGGGGAATATATCGAGTCAGAGAAGAGTCTGGTGTTTCCTACTTTAGCAATTCGGGATTTGCCGAAACTGATTGAGCAAAATCGGGCAAATGGCAGACGGGCAATTCGTCAGGCGGTTCGGGAATGGGTGAGAAAAGGCGGGAAGGGTGAACTACCCAGTTAACATAATACAATTTTGGATTTTAGATTTTAGATTTTGGATTGGGAATCACCTTCTCTATCTGGGTTCTATTAATCCATCTATCGTAATCATTTTTAAAATTAGTATAATTTACGAATTAAGAATTACGAATTAAGAATTACGAATTACGAATTATTATCAACTTCCTCCCACATTCATCGCTGTTAAAAAAGCCTTTTGACTCACATCTCTGTAAACTGTATTTAAATACTTCATTACCACATCACTTGAAGTTGAATTTACTGCGCTTTCCTCTTCTTTTGCAAGGGGGATTGCTCCTAATACATCTAATACAGTCTCACTCGTGGACGGCGCAATCACTACCAAGGATGACTCTAGTGGCTCATTATATTGCCAGAAAGAATCAATTTTTACTGAGTATTTATTATTAGGAATTGACTGTTGAATATCGGGCGCTTCTGTAGTATTGGGTTGAATCTTGGCACTACGTAATTGGCGTAAATCGCTGATAATTTGCTCTTTGGTACGTCCGCGCAATTGAAATAGTACAAAGGGGTCTTCACTGAAGCGATCGCCTAACTGATAGTATATCGCACCAATGTGTTTACAGGGATTTGCTTTATCAGGACAAGAGCATTTGCTCTGAACATCAGCAAGGGTAAATGGAAATATCGAAAGACCATTAGCCGTGAAGACTTCTTCTATATTTTGTGGCATTTCTCCTGCTAGTAGCTTGGCAGCAAAAACTGCCCTTTGGGACATAGTTTCAATTACATAACCCCATTGTTCATCGGTAAATGGTTCAAGGGAAAGGGAAACTTTATAAGGTTCGACTTCACTACCTTGCACCCTAGCCAATACTTTTGCACCTTTAAATTCGATGCTCAAAACATTTCCTTGACGGGCGTAATTTCTCGCACGTTCTAAACGCTTTTTAAAACGATAGGAATCTAGCAAATCTAGCCATTGTTGTGACCACCATTCTCGACTTGCTTGTAATGTGTAATTAGTCATAATGAATAGGGAGTAGGGAATAGGGAGTGGGGAGTAGGGAATAGGGAGTAGGGAGTGGGGAGTAGGGAATAAGCCTTTTCGATTGGTACTTAATTTGTTCAAAAATCAAATAGGAGTACTATATACGCCTACAGATTGGAACTCTGGCACTACACAGGGACTTAAAACCTTGAATTAATTACGAATTACGTTAGCGTAGCGGTAGCGAGTCCGCGAGCGTCATTACGAATTACAAATTATTCCATCTCCGCCTTACACCGCAACCGCTCAACCAATTGGCGCGAAAAATCTAAGCCCTCCTCGCGCAGCCGCTCTCGGATTTCCAGGGCAGCCAGTGCCAAGGGTAGCGCCTCTGCGTAGCGCTCCTCTTTCTCCAGAACTCGTGCCAGACCCCCTTGAGCATCAGCCACCAAGCTTTGCCGCCCCACTTCTTGCGCTAGGGCTAACTCACGCTCGTACCAGGGGCGGGCTTCTGTAGGGCGATCGCGGTCAAGGGCTAGAAGTCCCAAGCTGGAGCAACAAGCTGCTTGGTTTGCTTTATTTCCCAGTTTTTCTCCTATCGCCAATGCTTGCTTGTAGTAGGACGCCCGTCCTTCGCCTTGCTTCAAGGCATCGACTACGCCCTTGGGCAATGCTGTAGCGATAAAATCAGCAGGTAGTTCGCCTTTAGAAGTAGCCATACCCTCTGCATGACAACTATCAATTACCACCCACAATCGCTTTGCTTGAATCTGCCGCAAAGCTTGAGTAAATTCTTGGGCAGATAGGGCGGTGTTAGCAATATCTGTGGAATTGAAGTCATGTTGCAGCAAATAATAAGATTGACTTGATAAGTCAAAGCACCCATGACCAGAGTAAAAAACTACAATTGTTGCATCGCCATCGGCAGCAGCCTTTTCCTTTAACCACGTTAATCCATCTAAAATTGCACTGTGCGTTGTCTGTTCATTCTGCAATAAGCGAATATGTTCTGAATCATCCATATAGGCACACAAGTTCGGGTCGGTTAGCACTGTTTTCAGGGCTTGCACATCTTTAACCGTAACAGGCAATGAATATCGGGATTCGGCTGTTGTGCCAACTCCAATTAACAACGCATAACCGTGGGTAAAGTGGTTCGACATTATGGCACAGGGTAAAGGAGAAGGTGTGATATTTTTCAATATCGTATATTTAATCTAGTGGTTCATCGCGTTAATTATCAGGGGGTTGCAGCGTCTCGTTAGAGAAGGACGCGAAGAGCGCAAAGGAAGAAAAATTAAGAATGAGTTCACTTTATAGTGGGTGACTCTAACCCTGAATTCAAGGACTCAAGTCATCACTAAAAATTTATTCTGTATCATCGTCAATTACTGCACTGCGATCGAGTAGTAGTAAGTTGCGGAGTTGGTCTGTATCCATTTCAGTTAACCACTCTTCACCAGCACCTACAACTTGTTCAGCTAGTTGTTTCTTACTTTCAATCATGTCATGAATTTTTTCTTCTAAAGTACCAGTACAAACAAATTTATGTACTTGCACATTCCGAGTTTGACCAATCCGAAATACTCGGTCTGTGGCTTGATTTTCTACGGCTGGATTCCACCATCTATCAAAGTGGAATACATGATTGGCGCGTGTTAAATTCAATCCTACACCACCCGCTTTCAGAGAAAGAATCATAATTGGTGGCCCTTGCGGATCGTGTTGGAAACGGTCGATCATTTCCTCACGTTGTTTTTTACTGGTGCTACCATATAAAAAGAATATTTCTCGCCCTAGCTGTTTTTCTAAATAGGGTTTAAGTAATTTACCCCACTCAGCAAATTGTGTGAAAATTAAAGCGCGATCGCCTTCTGCTAAAACTTCTTCTAACATCTCTTCTAGACGCAGAAGTTTGGCTGAATTATGTGGTTCTAATGTCGCTTGTTTCAAATATTGGGCTGGGTGATTGCAGATTTGCTTAAGTTTGATTAGTAAAGCCAAAATCATCCCTCGACGTTGCAATCCTTCAGCAGATTCTATCTCTACTAAAGATTGTTCGACAATTTGTTGATAAAGTGCAGCCTGTTCACCAGTTAAACCGCAAAATACGGTCATTTCTTGCTTATCTGGCAAGTCTTGAATAATGTCGCGATCGCTTTTCAATCGCCGCAGTATAAATGGCTGAACTAATGAACGTAACTGAGTCAAAGAAGCCGTATCACCATACTTTTCAATTGGCATGGCAAACCGCCTCTGGAAAAATTGCTTATTGCCTAAATACCCTGGATTGAGAAAATCTAAAATAGACCATAATTCTTGCAGTCTATTTTCTACGGGTGTCCCCGTCAATGCAATGCGAAATGTAGCTTCTAGTTGTCGTACTGCTTTTGACTGCTTCGCCTCTGGATTTTTCACGTTCTGGGCTTCGTCTAAAACAATTATCTGCCAAGAGACACTTTGCAATGATTTGATATCTCGATGAAGAAGTGAATAGCTGGTAACGATTAAATCGTGTTTCTTCACGGCTTCTAAAAACGCTTTACCTTTTGGGCGTTTGTCACCGTGATATTGCAAAATTTTCAGGCTTGGTGCAAATTTATTGACTTCCCTTTCCCAGTTGCCTAAAACCGAAGTTGGACAAACTAGCAGTGTTGGATTTTCGAGTGCATCCTGTTCTTTTAGATGTAGCAAGAAAGCAATGAACTGCACGGTTTTTCCGAGTCCCATATCGTCGGCGAGACACGCACCTAAGCCCCAACGTTCCAGGAAAGATAGCCAAGCAGCGCCTCGTTCTTGATAAGGTCGCAATTGCCCTTTAAAGCCTGCTGGTGTGGGCAAAGGTGCGATCGCTTGATTATTATTTAACGCCCCAATCAACTCTTGCAATGCGCCAGATGCATCAAAGCTTACCACTGGTAATTTTTCAATTGCCTGAGTATCTCCTGTACTCAGACGCAAAGCATCTTCCAGGGAAAGCGCCATTTGGTCTTTGCGGGTGGTAAAAAATGTTTGGGCTGTCTTGATATCTTGGGGACGCAATTCTACCCACTCGCCATTAATTTCCACTAGCGGACTATTTAAAGCCACAAGTTTATCAAACTCAGCTTTGGAAATAGTTTGTCCACCAATTGCTAATTGCCATTGGAAATTTAGTAGACTCTGTAACCCTAAACGTCCTTGCTTTCCTTTTGGGGTTTCGGCAGTAATTTTTAAACCCAAACGGTTCGCCCATCCTTCACGGTTCGCTAAACTGGGAGGCAAAATAACTCCCAAACCACTGTCTTCCAACCTCCAAGCTACAGCTTTGATAAACTCATAAGCTTGAATGGGGGTGATACGAGAAGATTGGGGATATTCGGTTTCTAAACTGGGTGCGTAGGCGCTTTGTGCCTTGTCGCCAGACATCGCTGGATACAACCGAGAAGCTACCCCCAAACCTCGTAAAAATGTTTCTTGTGGTTGGTCAATTGTGCGATTTTGATAAACCAATCGTTCAACTGGATTGTTCCAAATAGTTGCTGCATCCACTAAAAACTCAGGATCGTCAGCTGCTTGCAGAAAATATGCCAATGTCCAATCGGTTTCGCCAGATTCAGGAGAACGCAGTTGAAAACAGGTACGAAATAGAGTTTTAAGAGTTAATTGGGATTGTAACGGCATAGTCCAAGCCTTCAATGCCGCTTCTAATCGTTCCACTTCAATAGCATCTGCGTTAACTGTATGAGATGCACTAGTTAAAGCTTGTAACCACTGTCGCACCCCACCTGGTAAAGATGTAGGTTGGGAACCCGCCATTTCTCGCACTTGGGCATCTATTGTACTGTTAAGAAATCCCAAAAGTAATTCTTGAGGTTCGATGGGGAAGTTTACATAAGATAGGGACTGGGGATTAGGGATTGGGGATTGGGAAAACTCTTCTTCAGTCCCCAGTCCCCAGTCCCCAGTCCCTAGTCCCTCTTGATAAGTGCGACAAACTAACGGCATGGTTGCAGAAAATTTTTCTAGGCGGGTTCCATCTATTGCACTATCTACGAGTACTTGCCATTTGGCAGCAAATACACCATTTGATTGTCGGTCAATTGTTGGTAAAAACTTACACCGTGAGATTAAATCTAAACTCCAACGGGCAACTTGCGACCAAAAGCGTAAATCTCCACCTAAAAAGGCATCTTCCCCTTTAGCAGCATTTAAGGGAACAGCAGCGAGAAATTTTACTGCTTCGCTGGGGTTGAGACAAAAACCCTCAACTCGCCACGGTTGTAAATATTGCGGGGAGTCTGGATTTTCCCCCAAGCTGGCAGAATGTACAGGGAAAATCGCTGTTGTTCCTTTATCGCTACCTTCTGGGATATAAGTTGGTAAAGCAATGATTTGAGAGTGCGTTGGTAAACTGATCTCAGGCGCACTGGCGGCTTTGCGCGTTCGCCCAGTAGTTGCGAATGCAACTTGGGGTTTCTGGATGAAGTTGGTAATTGCCATATTCTGGGAATGCAGCCACTCACTCAACTCAACCGATGTCATTGCCAATGGATGTAGTGCTATGTCTCCAGATCCATTAGACTCGAAATTCACTCGTGGCGATCGCCACGTTTCTCCCCAAATAAATAAACTACCATTTTGATTTTTTAGTAACCAATTACAGTGTAAAATCGCCATTTGCTAAGTACTCAGATTTTCCCAAAACTCAAGAATTAAAATTGCAACCATTTTACTTTTTGCATCTTCTCCAGAAATTAGTTATGCGTTGCCCGAAATCCTTGGTAGGGACAATTCATGAATTGTCCCTACGTCATTGTCGGAGATGTCTATTGATTGACCCAGATTTGCATACAATAAATAATATTTAAGTAATTATTCCACATAAACATTGTTAATAATGAATTTCCCCCTAATTAAAGTCTTAAAAAATGGCATATCAGTTGAACTGGATTATATGCATCCTCAAGAACAGGAGGTTGTCAGAGCCTTGCTCAATGTTGTAATTTCTGAAGGTAAAACCTATCCCCAAAAGCAACCTCTATCTCCTACAGAATTTTCAGCTTACTGGTTAAGTAAGGATGCCTTTGTTGTCAGGACATCTGTTGTAGATCCTACACACAAATCAAAAGAAATATTAGGGGCGTTTTATTTAAAGCCAAACTTTCCCGGTCGGTGTAGCCATATTTGCAACGCTGGTTTTATTGTACAACCTGAGTTACGCGGTCAGGGTTTAGGGCGGTTCATGGGAGAGGCTATGCTTTCGATCGCAGCAAACCTGGGCTACGAAGCAGTAATGTTTAATTTGGTCTTTGAGACTAATATACCTTCAATTACACTTTGGCAGTCGTTAGGATTTAAGATCATTGGGCGAATTCCGGGTGCGGCGAAGCTAGAGAATGGGCAAGTGGTAGAGGCGCTAATCCTGTATCACACTTTGCGTTAAACGACTTGTCTATCTTTGTATGTACTAGAAGTCAGCCATAGGGCATAAATGTTAGGATTGCCACAGAAAGAGAATAGCGAAAGAGAAGGAAAAAAAACTGAATGGCAGAAGTTGATAAGTCAATATCCTTCGATGGAAGGGATATTCGACTGAAAGTAGGCCTATTAGCTCCCCAGGCAGGTGGGTCGGTTTTGATAGAATCAGGGGACACATCCGTTTTAGTGACGGCTACGCGATCGCAAGCCAGAGAAGGCATAGATTTTCTTCCCCTGACTGTAGATTATGAAGAAAGGCTATATGCCGCTGGTAGGATTCCCGGCGGGATCATGCGGCGGGAAGGTCGTCCACCAGAAAAAACAATTCTCACCAGCCGTCTTATAGACCGTCCCATGCGTCCTTTGTTCCCCTCATGGTTGCGGGATGACTTGCAAATTATTGCCTTAACGCTGTCGATGGACGAGTTAGTTCCACCCGATGTGTTAGCAGTTACGGGCGCTTCCATCGCTACCCTGATTGCCCAGATTCCTTTTAATGGGCCAATGGCAGCAGTGCGGGTTGGTTTAGTGGGAGATGATTTCATTATTAACCCTACTTATGCAGAAACCGAAGCTGGAGATTTGGATCTGATCGTAGCAGGTTCACCATACGGCGTGATCATGGTGGAAGCGGGAGCCAATCAGTTGCCAGAGCGAGATATTCTTGAGGCAATTGACTTTGGTTATGAAGCGGTGCGGGATTTAATCAAAGCGCAGCAAGATTTAATTGCCGAATTGGGTCTAGTAATAGTGCAAGAAGCACCACCAGCAGTAGACCAAACCCTAGAAAATTATATCCGCGATCGCGCCAACGGTCAGATTAAGAAAATCCTGTCTCAATTTAGTTTGACCAAACCGGAACGCGATGCAGCTTTAGATGTCGTCAAGGATGAAATTGCCGCGACGATTACTGAACTGTCAGAAGAAGACCCAATTCGAGTTGCCGCAACTGCAAATAAGAAGGCACTTGGTAACACTTTTAAAGATATTACCAAACACTTCATGCGGCGGCAAATCATCGAAGATAACGTCCGCGTTGATGGTCGTAAACTCGATCAAGTGCGTCCGGTTTCTTGTTTAGTTGATGTCTTACCAAAGCGAGTCCACGGTAGTGGTTTATTTAACCGCGAACTAACTCAGGTATTATCCACTTGTACTCTGGGTACACCTGGGGATGCTCAAAACCTCAACGATGACATGCAGCTAGATCAGCACAAGCGTTATCTGCATCATTACAACTTCCCGCCCTTCTCAGTCGGTGAAACCAAGCCAATGCGTGCCCCAGGAAGGCGTGAAATTGGTCACGGGGCATTGGCAGAACGAGCGCTAATCCCTGTGTTACCGTCCAAAGAACAATTTCCCTACGTGATTCGCATCGTATCGGAAGTACTTTCTTCCAACGGTTCCACCTCAATGGGTTCAGTCTGTGGTTCTACCCTCGCCCTGATGGATGCTGGTGTACCAATTCTCAAACCCGTCAGTGGTGCGGCAATGGGTCTGATTAAGGAAGGGGACGAAGTGCGAGTTCTGACCGATATTCAGGGCATTGAAGACTTTTTGGGTGACATGGACTTCAAAGTTGCCGGGACGGATACCGGGATTACTGCCTTGCAAATGGATATGAAAATCTCCGGTTTGTCTTTGGAGGTGATAGCCCAAGCCGTCCACCAAGCCAAAGCAGCCCGGTTGCACATTCTAGAGAAAATGCTTGCCTGCATTGACACACCACGGACTGAAACCTCACCTTATGCCCCACGTCTGTTAACAATCAAGATTGATTCAGACATGATTGGTTTGGTAATTGGGCCTGGAGGCAAGACTATTAAGGGGATCACAGAGGAAACTGGTGCAAAAATTGACATCGAAGATGATGGCACCGTGACAATTTCGGCTGTGGATGAGAATAAGGCCAAGAGAGCCAAAAATATCATCCAAGGCATGACCCGCAAGTTGCACGAAGGGGATGTCTACGCAGGACGTATTACTCGGATTATACCGATAGGTGCATTTGTGGAATTTTTGCCTGGAAAAGAAGGCATGATCCACATTTCTCAACTAGCCGACTACCGCGTTGGCAAAGTTGAAGATGAAGTAGCGGTGGGCGATGAAGTGATTATCAAAGTGCGCGAAATTGATAACAAAGGTCGGATTAATCTTACCCGCTTGGGTATCCACCCAGATCAAGCAGCAGCAGCAAGAGAAGCTGCGGCGGTGAATCGGTAACTCGATTTGGGATTTTAGATTAGATTAAATCTAAAATCCGCGATGCCTACTGTGAAGGCATCGCCGTATGCTTCTCTAAATTAATTGCACAAAATTTATTAAGAGACAGTAATCAGGATCGAATTAGTAAATTTTCTCAACGGCTATTAATAAGCTAATGTACTTTTAATTTGCATAACTAGGGCGGGCAAGATGCCCACCCCACAAGAGTTTTAATTCCAGGTAATATGCAAGGTTATTTGTCCAACAGCTTATAATCTTTTTATCAGAGAATCTCTGACAAAGTTGCTTGAGCATTAAACGAATCATTGCAACATAAATAAATTTACTTGATAATTAACGCTACTTTCTCAGTAGAAACGTAATTTGGCAAGACGTGATTCAATTTTGCTTCGTTGATATGCAGATGATCTGACAACACAGCAGAGATCACATTCCGAAAATCAGTAGTAATAGCCAAGTCTCTACCTTGGTAAAGTTGGGTTGTAGATAGACCAGGCCATTCACCGTAAACTTTACCACCGCGAATATTACCACCCAAAACCCACATAACATTCCCGTGACCGTGGTCGGTACCACCATCATCATTTTGCTTGACTGTACGACCAAACTCCGACATCACAACAATTGTCGTATTCTGGTAAACGCTCCCTAAACCTCCGACCAAAGCAGCCAAACCCGAACCCAATTTTTTGAGGTTGCCAGCTAACTGTCCTTGAGTGCTACCTTGATTGACATGGGTATCCCAACCTCCCAAAGCCATAAACCCTAACTCAATTCTGGAGTCTTTGAGCATTAGTTGTGCCAATCGTTGGGCATCGCTGGCGAAGCCATCAGGTAAAGGCGCGCCATTATTCGCCATTTTCATTTCACTATCTAGGTCATTCATGATCGCCTGACGCGCCATCCGTCCTTGGTGATAGGTCTGACTTAAGGCATCATTACCGTCATAAAGTTGGTCAAATGCTGCTGCTAATTGAGGACGATCTATTGGCAGAGGTTTGTTAGCATTGCTTCCTGATGCTATGTTAGCTACAGCCATCCGTCCAGATAAAATCCAGGGTGTTGTTTCTCCAACACTTAGCGCTTGGATGGGTGTTTTTTCAGAAATCACCCCTAGTAAACGATTCATCCAACCATCCTGAGTATGTTTATCACCAGGAGTAGCGCTTTCCATGTATTCTTGAGCATCAAAGTGAGAACGAGTTGGATCGGGAGAACCACAGGCATGAACAAAGGCCAAACTCTTCTGTTGCCAAAAGGGCATCAAAGAATCTAATGCTGGATGTAAGCCAAAGCGTCCATCTAAATCTATTACTCCCCCTTCCTTCCCTGGTTGGGGAATAGCAATTTGCGGTCGGGCTTGATAGTAGGCTGTCTCTGAGTAAGGAACCACGATGTTTAAACCGTCTACTGCTCCCCGGAGGAATATTACAATTAAGCGCTTCTGGTCGCTGTTTGGGGTAGCGGATCTAGCTATCCAAGCATTGCTGCTTAGGGCTGTGATTGCGGAAGCTGAAAAAATTCCACCTTGGATTAGGAAGTTACGTCTTTTCATAATTAAAATTACTAAGTTATCGAACAGAGTTCAGTAGTCAGGAGTCAGAATTCAGAATGAATTTTGTACGACTGGTGGATAGCGCAGCGTTAGCGAGTCTTCGAGCGTCTGAATAACCGACGTTTTTGCACCCCCACCAAATCGTAGATTTGGTGGTCTTCTCCCAAAGGGAGACGCCAAAGGCGAACAATCATAGCGCAGCGTTAGCGAGGAACGAGCGTCTTGATTCTGACCGGAGGCGGAGCATCTCCGGCTCCGCTCCTGAATTCTGACTTCTGAATTCTTCTTCAAGACTGTTTCAAATTTGCTTCTATGTCTCAGCTAGAACTGCTATGTCAACAACCTAGTTCTAAAGACATTGCTACTTTTAGGCATAAGCTTTAAAGCCGAATGGCACTAAGAAAAGCTCGAAAGCTTGTGTAGCCTCGTTCCCAGCCTGGAGGCTTGTGAATGTATTTCCAGAGGCTCTGCCTCTGGTCAAGAAAGAGGAGGCGGAGCCTCCCAGAATGGTTTCCCAGCCTCCAGGCTGGGAACCAGTTAGAGCAAGGGCTGTGTCTTAACTTAGTGCCATTCCTTTAAAGCCGTGTTAACCAGACCACTTAATGATTTGAGTTTTATAATTTCCCAAGTGCGTAACTAACGAAGCATAAATTCTGGACTGCCCAAAATTAAAGCACTATGAATTTGAGGGGAACTAGAGGCGATCGCATTCTGCGTTTTCTTTGACAAAGAATTGCCCAATGTATTGGTTAGTTGCGAAGCATCTACAGGAATACTGGGAGACTTTTGTAAAGGTCTTTGCCCTGTGCCGATTTGCCCCCTCTGTTCTATATTTGCGGGAATGGTTGATAAGGGTAAATTGCCATTAGCGATCGCCGCAGCAAAACTGAGGCGGCGGTTCATTGCATCAGGGTTTAACCACACATCTGCTGTGTTTTTGTAACCATCTGGAGTTTGACAACTGTATAGAGGCATTGCTAATTGTTGCAGCAGATGGGAGATTGGTTGTGTGTTCTCCACTTCCACACCTGTGGCTCGCACCGCAGAGATCGCATATTGATAGGGTGTTTTAAACTTGGCATTAAAGTTTTTGGCATCCCAGAATTCCTCGCTGTGGAATAGGGTGTTGAGAACCTCACGAATATTACCATCAGTGGCAAGATAGCGGTGTGTGAGATTGTTTACCAGATCAGTCGGGGGAAGATCGCTGACAAAATATTGAGCTATCTGATAGCTGATATGACGTGCAGTCACCGGACTTTGAGCCAAAATATCTAAAGCTTCCTCCCCTTGGGCTTCACCACCGCTTTTAATTGTGTGTCCCAGGAAAACTTTTTCGCTAAAATCATGAAGCTTTGGGTTGAAGTAAAATCCTAAAATATTATCTGTTTGCTGACCGGGGCGACTGAAACCCCAACCACTTAAAATCTTTGCCAGAGCAATCACATCTTGCTGAGTATAACCTCCATCCACGCCGAGAGTATGTAGCTCCATCAGTTCGCGAGCATAGTTCTCATTCAAACCTCGGATATTACCTTGGGCATCGGGGCGGCTGTTAGCTCGATTTTGGAAGTTGTCCAAATAATACTGCATGGCTGGATGATGAGCTGTTGCCCCTAACAGGTCACGAAAGCGACCCAAAGTGTAAGGTCGAATCGCCTGTTGTTCATAAGCTCCCACCCAGAGGCGATCGCGTCCTTTATTAGCATCCACATTAAAATGGTTATACCAAAATTCCACCATCACTTCCTGGAGTTGTCTCTTACTGCTAGTTGCCTCTAATAATCGCGCTTGAACTGCCTGATCTAACACCTCTTGACCCCGCTTGTTGGCAGCTTTTCTTTCAGACTCGGTGGGTTTTTTTCCTGGGAGAGTAGTTGTGTAATATTCTAAGAGTCCCACTGGATTCAAGTGGAGAGTATCTAGCTGATTTAGTTTGCTGGTGAGACTTTCTGCTTCGGGAATCGAGTCGGGTGAGAGCTGCTCCTGAATGTATCGCTCTACACCCATAGATTCTACTCTTTGCACATCTCCCGGACGAGGGCCAAAGCTGAGACGATTAATTAGATGTAATACTTTCGGGTCAACAGGTGTGGAAGCTGCATTACTAGGAGCAATTGGCCCCAGTAATATCAACAGCAACAATACCCAATACTTAGGCTTTACAGTCATAGAGTTAATTGTGCTGTGCATGAGGACTTTTATTATACATGCGATCGGCAAATTTCTGCCGTTGCTCTGGGTTCAAGATTTCCCGAATCGCAAGGGTATTTTCAAACTGGGTATCACTAAGCTGTTGCTTTAGAAGGTTAATTTGGTTATATTTACTACGCACTCGCTCTTTAGTAGCTGTCCCTGCGATCAGATCATGTAATTCCTGTTGCCCTTGACGGATTTCCTGTGATTTTTGGGCTATCTGCTGTTTAGATTGATTACGAATTTGCTTAATCTGTTGCAATTGCTGGGATGTCAAATTCAAATCCTTGAGCCATCCACCTGATTTAGCACGGGGGTTTTGGGCAATGACTTGCTGTGAAATTAAAGTTGGCTTGGCCAGAGCAATAGTGCTACCAAAGGCAATCATCGCCGCCGCCAAAATGGAAACACGACGGATTAACATCAAAGCGATCTCCTATTCACTATCTAAGTCTGTAAAATGCCATACATCACTTTCTAGATGTTCGTTACTCACTGTACCTTGCCAATTGCTTTCAATAAAACCTTCCAATGTGGCAAGTTCAGCCGGACTCGGTTGAGCCGGGATGAAGGCACGGTAGCCAACTATAGCAGCGACTAATCCAGCAGCGAGAGCAGGCAGAACGAACCTCGGTCTTGAATAGTGACGTAAGGGTGCTTGAGGCCAAGCTTTCACCTGTTGTAAAATTTGTTGTTCTAAATCAGGCGAGGCTGGCGGAACATCTGGGCAATGTTGGTATAGAAAATTAATTAGGTCACGATCATCATTCGGGATCTGAGTCATAGCTGCACCCCTTGGTTTTGAAGAAATTGACGCATGGCAGCACGAGCATGGAATAGGCGTGACTTGACTGTTCCCAGGGGAATGTCCAGAATTTGCGCTACCTCTTTTTGAGGTACTTCTTCCAAATCATGCAAAACCAATATCGTGCGATGGTCAAAACTTAGGTTTGCCAGTCCTCGTTGCACAAGGTCTTGATAATGCAGATTCATTAACTCTGGGGCTTCCTGTTGGGTCGGAGCTTTTTCACTGAGAATCTGTAATTGAGTTCGCCTCTGAACATCTGCCTGTCGCTGGTCATAAGCGACGTTCCAAGCGATTCGGTACAGCCAGGTAGAGAATTTTGCTGTTTGGCGAAACTTGGGCAATCCTTTCCAGGCTTGCAGAAACACTTCCTGCACTACATCGTCGAGGCTGGCAGGAGTACAGAGTTTATAGAGGATTGACCTGACTCTTTGCTGATGGCGACGGTAAAGCTGACCATAGCTTTGAGTATCACCTCGTAGGCATTGCTGTACTAGATAACTGTCAGATTCGCTTTCTAATTCACCAATCAATTGATTTGCTTTTGAAACCTTGGCTGGTACAACTAACACCTGAGGCGTTCTCCTCTATCCGTTTCGTTGCTTGTATTTATTAGACTGGATGAATGGGAAAAAGGTTCAAATCAGATCCACGCCACACAATGAGCAATAGACATATCCGAAAAAGAATTGTTTTGACGTAGCAGTGCTACGTCTCTACAAGGGTTCTGGGTAACGCATCTTTAATTTCTGGAGATGTCTAATTAAGAATTGGTCTGCCCTAATTGAACCTTTTGTGAAAGGAAGAAGTCTAATAGCTATAGATTTCTGGTTCAATCAAAGGTATGTCTTTATGAACATGAAAAGAATTCTCTCATCTTGTTTGTTAGGTGTTTTGTTAACTTCGAGTGTTTTAGCAGACCGTGCATCTGCTCAAGTAGAAGTCATTCTAGGAAACAATCACCGACATGAGTGGCGCGAACGAGAACAAGCGAGGCTGGCTTTGTTACGTAGAGAGCATGAACAACGTGAGCGCCGTAAATGGGAACATAGACAATATGAAAAACGTGAATGGCGCTTAAGACATGAGCATGACTATCGCTAAGGGAATTCCAAGAAATAAATTATCCAATATTGTGGGGTGGGCGTCTCGCCCGCCATATCGACTGGGCGGGCAGGATACCCACCCCACAAGAGTTAATTGGATATTTTTTTATTTGCAAGTCCCTAATAAATAGACTGAGCCGCAAAACATAAATGCTTACTGTCAAGTGGGTTTAGCGGATTCAGATTGAATAGGCGAGACGCTCCTTCCTCGCCACCGCTATCTTTGTCTACGATAAGATAGCTCAGGAGCAATCATTACAGCAGGAAACAGGGTTGAAACTCTCTTGGTATATGGTTTTGTGCTTAAAATTTGTACCTCATCTACCTGCAATCTGCTGTAAGTGCAAGTTCACGCAGAATTGGTATTACTCAGATAGTAGTGCCATAGAAGTCTTGCCGCAACTGCTCGCCACGGTCGCCAGTGCTGTGTCATTGCTTCTAGTTGTGCTGGTGTTGGACGCATCGCCAATTTTTTGAGTCGCTGTAAAGCGATCGCGATCGCTAAATCACCTTTGGGAAAGACATCAGGACGTTGCAGCGCCATCAGTAAATAAATATCAACTGTCCAGTCTCCTATGCCTTTGAGGCGCTTTAACTCAGTTCTGATAGTAGTTTCATCCATTCTTGCCAGCTTCGTTAAGTCAAGCTGACCAGTTGCGATCGCATTCGCTAACCCACGACAGTATAGAATCTTTTGCCGACTAAATCCAATCCCTTTTAATTGAGAATCATCCAATGTCAGAAAGTTTTCTGGCGTCAGAGTTACAACAACCCCACAGAGTCGAGTAAATACAGCCTTTGCTGCTGCTAAGGAAACTTGCTGTTCCAGAATTATGCACAGAAGTGTTGCAAAACCCGGTTCTCTTGACCATATTGGTGGAGGCCCCAGTATCTCTAAAATCCCAGCCAAATCGCTGTCAAGATTGGCAAGCACCATTAGACCACGGGTCAGACTTTCTTCAGTCAATGATTCTAGTTCAGGTGTTTGTACAGCTGTTTCTTCCAATGTCATCTTTTAGAAATTTCAACCTAAAAATAATTAGGATACAGAGCAAGTTAATTGATTTATTAATCGTAAGTTAAAGGGTTTAAGAACCTGCAATCTACATGTAGCACCCATTTCAGTCAGGGTTTGTCTTGAAAAATCGCTCCACTTGGGATGCATCCCAAGACCGCGTTTCTCGCTAAATCCCCTTATGTAATGTCTTTAATTTTGAATTTTGAATTTTGAATTTTGAATTTTTAATTCCCCTTTGGGGTTGATTCTTGTGTGAGCAGTTTTTGTTTGCGTTCAATTCCCCAATGATAACCACCAAGACTGCCATCACTCCGTAGTACACGGTGACACGGTACAATCAACGCTATCGGATTAGCCCCACAAGCATTTCCCACTGCGCGGACTGCTTGGGGTTTGGCAATATCACAGGCGATATCAGTGTATGTACGCGTTTCACCGTAAGGAATTTTTTGTAATGCTTGCCAAACCTGTTTCTGAAATGCTGTACCACGGACATCAAGTGGTAAATCGAGATGTACCTCACCTCCTGCAATAAAGTCGAGGATTGCTTGTATCCATTCCTTGTGTGTGTGGTCATCACGGATGATGTACGCTTGATGAAATTCCTGATTTAAGATGTGTTCAAGCTTGTCTGCTTCATCACCTAGTTTAACGGCACAGATACCCTTTTCTGTTGTTGCCACAAGCAAATATCCTAGTGGACATGGTGCGATCGCATAGACAATACTAATTGTTTTTCCAGCCTGTTGGTAAGTCTTTGGTGTCATTCCCAGTTGTTTAGATGCTTTCTCATAGAGTTGACTACTTGAACCATACCCTGTGTCGTAAAGTTTTGGTCATCAACCTATTTTCTGGCGCGAACAAATAACTTTGTAGTATCTTCCCAAAGACCTTGCTCGGTTGCTCGTTTCTCAATTTCATTTTGGTACTCAACTTCCAACTGATTTAATTGTTCTTCTGATAATGTTGACAACAGGGGATTACCTTTAAAATTAATATTAATTGCTGTCCAAGATAACCCGTTATTCTTAAGAGGTCGATAACGTCCTGATGGCTCAATCTTAATTTCGATATCTCTAAAACCTGCCTGATTCAGCAAACCGTGACATTTTTCTGGAGTCCCCAATGGTTCCAGTATATGTGGTAGTGATACACCCAAAACTTTCGCCCAGAGACTCTGCTGAAGAGATGCCATAAAAGCAGTTTCGGGAGGACAGGTAAATGCTACAAACCCTCCGCTTTTCAAGCAGCGATGCCACTTTTGCAAAATCGCAAGGATATCAGGAAAAAGTACAATCGCCTCACAGCAAAAGACAACATCAAAACTATTATCATTAAAGTTGAAGTATTCGGCATCAGCCTCAATCAACTCAATATTTTGTAATCTTGCTGCGGCAATCTTTTTTCTTGCTTGATGCAACATTCCAGGGGTCATATCAATTCCAATCACGTAGCCCTCTGAACCAACTTTTTCAGCAGCCGCGATCGCAACTAAACCTGTTCCAGTTGCCACATCAAGAATTTTCTGTCCCGAATGTAGTGGAACAAATTCAAGTAAAATTTTGGCTTCTAGAGGATGGCGAGTACCTTCTTCATGGTCATAAGTTGTTCTACTACCATAAAATTCTCTTAGTTGCTGCTTATAACTATTTAGATCAGTCATAACCAAATGTCAAATTTTCTCCACTTTATAAGAAGAATTCAGAACTCAGGAGTCAGAATTCAGTATGAATTCTGTACGAGTGGGTAATGAATATTGGTTAAAAGCGAGTGGAATGGTGGGCGAAAAAAATTAAAATATTCTCGCCTTAAAACTCTATCCCTTTATGGGTAGAGTATTCACCAATTCTGAATTCTGAATTCTGAATTCTGACTCCTGTTTTATCGTAACTCTTGTTGTGATATTTAGTTGCTGGCTGCTGAATCAAACCCTAACAGCACAAGCCGCGACTTCATCCACCACTGTTTACGAACAACGGATAATCCACAGTCCAGATTGGTATCGGCAAATATTACATGGGGCGCGAAATCGCCAAAGTGATGGGATACACCGGCGCTGGCTGGTTAGAACGTCCCAGCCGAGAGAGAGGAACAGCCAAGTCAAGCCATAATAAAGTAAGACTCCTTGCCAGAGCAGAAAATCATGGTCAACCTATCACTCAAACAGCGAATTCCTCCTTTAGAAAATGGCGATCGCCTCACTCGCTACGAATTTGAGCGACGCTATCAAGCAATGCCCCGTCATCAAAAGGCAGAATTAATTGAAGGAGTTGTATACTTGGCATCCCCATTACGCTTTGAAAGTCATGCTGAACCACATGGTCATGTAATTGGTTGGTTGTGGACTTACCAAATTGCCACTCCTGGTGTGAGATTAGGAATTGAGCCAACAGTCCGCTTAGATCGAGACAATGAACCGCAACCAGATGGAGTACTATTAATCACACCAACATCTCAAGGACAATCTCGTTTGAGTGGTGATGATTACATCGAAGGTGCGCCAGAACTCGTAATAGAGATAGCAGCTAGCAGTGTTGCTATTGACTTACATGACAAGAAAAAAGTTTATGGTCGTAATGGAGTAAAAGAATATATTGTTTGGCAAATATTTGAAAATAAATTAGATTGGTTTCGCCTGCAACAAGGAGAATATGTATCCTTAGAAGTGGACGCAGATGGAATTATCAAAAGTCAAGTATTTCCCGGTTTGTGGTTGTCAATGTCTGATTTACTTGCTGGCAATATGCCGCAAGTATTGGCTACGTTGCAATTGGGATTAAATTCGCCAGAACATCAAATATTTGTGCAGCAGTTATCTGAGTAAGGAAGATAGTTAGTCAGAATTCAGGAGTCAGGGAAACATTTGATGATTATTTTGGCATCAATCTATTTTTTGGGGAATGAGACTGGCGCTTTTGGTTGCACTATCCCAAACAATCCAGCTAAGAGAATTATCTAAATCATCGGGGCTATTTGAAACTTTAAAATATAACTTTTCTGCACGTTTTCTTTCAATAGCAAAGTCGGCATTTTGAGCATAAACGACGATAAAACCTTTCTCTCGCAAACAATACATCGCCCAAGCTTTTAATGATTGCTTGTATGGTTCGTGTGGAATTGGCGGTTTTGCGATCGCGTCTTCAATTACTTGAAATATTTGTGTGAGGTTTGCGGTCATAGTAGATACTTGTGTGATTACCCCTAAGTTAACTAGCTTCTGGATCGCAACGAATTTCAATCATAAAGCCATCTGGATCGTAAAAATACACTCCTCTACCAGTGGGACGAGTGACTGGGCCGTGTGCGATCGCTATTTTATTTTCTCTGATTACTGTCACCGCTTGCTCAAATAACTGCGGATCGATGTCAAAGGCGAGATGATACGCCCTGGTGAAGGTCTTTTCTGGGTCTGGGTTTGGTGGTGTTAAATCGGGTTCCCCAAATAAATCCAGAATTGTACCATCTGGGGTAATGAAGTTGGCTACTTTCCCAGATGCGACAAGTTCCACCAGAGTTGCAGGTACTTCGTCGCCTGTGAGTTCGTGCAAACCCAGGATAGTGCCATAAAAGTAGCGGGAAGCCTTCATATCCTGGACGTTGAGGGCAATATGATGCACTTTACGCAGATTTCCTGGCGCAAGGACACTGTTTAGGGATTGGGTGCTAGATAGCATAGTAGAACAAAATCTCTTTACTAAGATAGAAGTTGAACTTTTATCTTAAAGCTTACTATTTTTACAGCAGATTGCGATGAAGTAGACCCCGTGAAAGCGGAATCAGCAGCAATATTTAAAGCTAAGTGGTTATAAGCGAAGACAAATGAGAAATATCAAGAGCTTTTAGCCAAACATAAGCAGATGTATGACAGTATCTCACCTTTGCAAATAAATATACCTGGCGATTAGAAATCGCGTCTACACAAACTTTCGTCCGCCTGCGCGGACTCAAAAATTTGAAACCCAGGTTGGTGGGTTTTGTCTGTATCGTCGCAAAGTTTATTTGCTAGGGCGAGTATCTGAGGTATATGAACGGAGTTCTGAACTTCGTCTATGAGTCTTTGAACTCCGTGAACGTGGTGTTGTAGCCAATTAATTTAAAAGTAACGCGATCGCATTTCCCTATTCACCAATCTAACAATAATCATAGTTGCCTAAGCGATCGCATTTGGCAATACAGCCGTCGGGGCACCGCAGGCCGCATTGGTGTAAACTTAACGCTACACCTTGCTTACAAAGCAAACTCTCATTTATGGGGGGAGAGTGAAAAACTACAGAATATCACTTCATGAAACTGGATTTAGATCCCCGACTTCTTGAAGAAGTCGGGGATCTGGATAGCAACAAATTACTGCATGAACTTTTGCATTATTCTTTTGCAAACCCAATTAATTATCAGTTGCATCGTCAATCATTTCTGGTACTAAAGCTGGGTTACTTTTACGTTCTTCTGGTGATTGCTCCCGGATAACATCGTCGATTCTCCGAGGGTGTTTGATTTTGTCCAGTACCTCTGGACTTAATTGTGATGCATCACCTTCTGGATTCGACTTTTCAGCTTGATTAGGAACTGTTTCTTTATTCATCACTATTTCCCAAACTTATAAGCCAAGCTTAAGTTTTTTATGGTGAGGTACACACTATCTTGAGACTTAATTTCAGATAGCGGTGGGTAGAAATGCGTCACCCAACAACCCATCGTACTCCTACAGAAAAGGCGTAGGCTAGCAAAAACCGCAGACATCGTGCTCTGGGAAAAACTTTTTGGTTTACTGATTGACAGCTTGACTGGAATTAAGTACTATAAACCACAAATGAATTTTGAGAATGAGTACCATTATTGCCGAGAGCAAGACGGCAACAAAGAATAATTACAGGTGGAACTACAATTTATGCCTATAGTGTCATACATCTTTCAACTAGCCGCGCGTACGCCTCAAGTTGAAGGTCGCTTACCTCAATGGCAAGGAATGATAACGACTAGCTTGTTGTCCTTCTCGATGCTGGTTCCACTTCTTGCTAGCTGTAGCTCTGGAACACAAACCAGTTCCAATCCAGAGTCCAGCGCTAGCACGACTCCTGTTAGCAGTTCCAGTCCGGCTCAAGAGGCTAACGCTAGCTCCAGTAGCACGAGTACAGCACCGGTGCAAGTCGTTGCTGCGGAGAATTTCTGGGGGAGTATCGCGTCCCAAGTGGGTGGTGATCGAGTTAAAGTCACAAGTATCATTAGTAATCCTGACACTGACCCTCACGATTACGAAGCTAAACCCACTGACGCCCGCACTGTCGCCAATGCCCGTTACGTGATCGTGAATGGTGCTGGGTACGATCCGTGGGTATCAAAACTGCTGGCCGCTAACCCAGTGAATGGGCGGAAGGAACTCAATGTCGGCGATCTGGTGGGCAAGAAAGAAGGCGACAACCCACATCTGTGGTATAATCCCACCTATGTATACCAAGCCATTGATCAGATCACCTCTGACCTGAAAAGCATTAATCCAGCCGACGCATCCTACTTCGACCAGCAGCGCACACAATATTTGAACGTTGGTCTGAAGTCCTATAAAGACATCATCAGCACAATTAAACAGAAGTATGGGGGAACGCCAATTGGTGCGACCGAGAGCATTTTTGCTTACCAATCGCCAGCATTAGGGCTGAACTTGACCACACCACCAGAATTCATGAAGGCGATCGCCGAAGGTCAGCAGCCGACAGCATCAGATAAAGTAACGTTTGACAAGCAGGTGACACACAAGCAGATCAAAGTCTTTGTCTACAACAAGCAGAACACCACCCCAGATATAAATGCCTTGGAGAAGAAGGCCGAGGCGGCGAACATTCCCGTGGTTCCGATTACCGAGACACTCAGCCCAGCGACGGCGACCTTCCAGGACTGGCAAGTGGGGCAACTCAAAGACTTGCTGCAAGCCTTAGCCAAGTCTACTGGCAAATAAGCGCCATACTGGGTATTACCAAACTCCAGTTCTAAAGGAAAACAATTTATGACCCATAACTCGATGGGTTTTGATCCAGTGATGCCGCCCTTTACTGAAGCTCATAACGGCTTAGGTTCACAAAACGTGATTCAATTTGAGCACACTGGAGTCCGACGTGGAGGACGTATACTTTGGAGTGATGTCCAGTTGAGCGTAGAGGCTGGTGAGTTTATTGCTATTCTTGGACCCAATGGCGCTGGGAAATCGACGCTGCTGAAGACGATCTTGGGCTTGCTACCGTTAAGTGAGGGCAGGATCAACATCTTGGGAAAACCCGTGCGCCGTGGGAATCCTGCTGTCGGCTATCTTCCCCAGCGACGAACATTTGGTGCAGATGTGCATGTGCAGGGGCGTGAGCTGGTGCGCTTGGGTCTGGAGGGGACACGGTGGGGGGTGCCACTGCCAGGGCTGCGGCGACTTTGGGGTGGCGATCGGCTTGCCCGTGAGGAGCGACGGCGAGTGCAGCAAGCCATCGAGATGGTCGATGCCACTGCCTATGCCAATCGTCCCATTGGTACTCTCAGCGGTGGTGAACAGCAACGCCTACTCATCGCACAGGCACTCGTGACTCGACCACGCATTTTGCTCCTCGATGAACCCCTCGACAGTCTAGATTTGTACAATCAGCAAGCTGTGTCGGCATTAATTCGCCGCGTCAGCCAGGAATATCAAATAACAGTACTGCTCGTTGCCCATGATGTCAATCCGCTCTTGCCTTATTTGGATCGAGTCCTTTACATAGGACGCGGTCAGATAGCAATTGGCACACCGGAATCGGTGATTAACTCAGAGACACTCTCGCATCTTTATGACTCACCCATTGACGTGCTACACACCCAAGATGGGCGATTAATTGTCGTTGGTCAGCCGGATTCGGTTACGTATCATCCTCACCTCGACCATCGGGGTCATTAACATGGCAACATCTGATGTCCAGTTTTCATGGAATCTCGTCTCTGATTTCCAACAGATTTTTGCCTACCACTTTATGCAGAATGCCTTTGTGGCAGGGATGCTAATTGCACTGATTGCTGGGAGCGTGGGATACTTCATGGTGCTGCGCTCTCAAAGTTTCGCTGGGCATACGCTGGCTCACGTTGGCTTTGCTGGTGCATCTGGTGCGTTGCTCTTCGGTGGGTCGCCAGTTGTGGGCTTGCTCTTCTCGTGCATTGGTGCAGCACTTGGTATTGGTCTTTTGGGTGGACGACGCGCCCAGACATCCTGGGCGCATGGCATCGCCATCGGCACGATTCAGACGTTCTCTATGGGACTAGGTATCCTGTTCCTGCAACTATCCCACTCTTATACGGAAAATATCTATGCAATTTTGTTTGGGGCTGTGCTAGGGATTAGCGATCAAGATGTGCGACTCATTGTATTGACGACGGTGGTGACATTAGTCGGGTTAATGGCGATCGCGCGACCCCTGCTATTTGCCTCCATCGACCCGGATGTAGCTGATGCCCGTGGCGTACCTGTGCGCTTCCTCGACTATGCCTTCCTCGTCTTGCTGGCTTTTGCTGTGGCGCAGTCGGTGCAAGTTGTGGGAGTGCTGCTGATCTTTGCGCTACTGGTCACGCCGGCGGCGATCGCCCAACAAGTTACAGCACGTCCAGGCATAGCGGTTGGACTCTCCATCTTCCTGGCACTGTTCTTTACCTGGGCTGGCTTGGCGGTGGCATACTTCACACCTTATCCTGTCGGGTTCTTCATCACCAGCTTGGCTTTCGGAACTTATATTTTAGTGCGCCTCTTCCGGGTTGGGCGTACTATGTTCATTAGGCAAAGGTGGGTCAAGTCGCTTCCCTCCAATTAAAAATTAAAAATTATTAATTAAAAATTGAGATATGACTGATTTGATATTGCTATCAGATATTCCACCGTTCTCGCTTAACCTGATCTCTGATGTTCACGAGATGTTAAGCCTAGATTTCATGCGCTACGCTTTCCAAGCAGGCACTATGGTGGCCATCGTCGCTGGGCTGGTTGGCTACTTTATCGTACTGCGTAATCTAGTCTTTGCGACCGAGGCATTGGGGCATGTCACCTTCACAGGGGCACTGGCTGCTGCTGTGATCGGTCTAGATCCAATGCTGGGATTATTTGGAGCAACGACGCTGGTAGCGCTCTTGCTAGGAGTGCTAGGTACGCGGATACAAGAAAACGATGTGGTGGTCGGCAATGTACTGGCTTGGGTACTCGGACTTGGAGCGCTGTTCTTAAGTATCTATACGACACAATCGAGCGGTGCTAATGGGACTTTCGGGGTTAAATACCTCTTCGGTTCGCTTTTTGGTCTCCAGGCACAACAGGCGCAGCAGGCTGCTATTATCGGCTTGGGAGTCATCGTGGCATTGTTGGTCATTGCCCGACCCCTGCTATTTGCGTCCCTCGATCCTGATGTGGCAATGGCGCGTGGTGTACCCGTGCATGGACTGAGTTTGGTCTTCTTGGTCTTGGTCGCCCTGAGCTTGGCTGAAGCAGTGCCGGCGGTAGGGTCTTTGTTGAACTCCGCACTGCTGATCACACCCGCTGCGATCGCCCAGCGTCTGGTGACTCGCCCAATGGTAGCACTTGTTCTCTCTGCTGTGCTGGCACTGACCTTTACCTGGGTAGGTTTAACCGTTGGTTTCTACGCCTCTTACCCGGTCAGCTTTGTCATCAGCACGCTGGCCTTCTTCACCTATGTCTCGGTAGTTACCTGGCAACGGCTGCGGACTTCGTTCACTCATTGACAAACTAGTACAAGAAGGCAAAAGTAAAAAGAAAGAATGCTTATTTTGTAAGCTTTCTGGCTATTTTAAATGGGTGGTTTATTTGCTTTTTCGCAATTACCTTTGATCCAGCTAAAAATTGTTAAGGGAATATCCAAAACCTCTCTTTTGACCCTTAGTGCATTCCAAAATTTATTGTCATTGATTATACTGATTTATCTCTACAAGTGTGAAGATGATATTTAATCTATGCCAAAAATTCATAATTGGAATAAGTATCTAAACATAAAAATTACAATTAGTTTGCTAAAAATAATAAGAGATTGGAAATACAGGAATCAAAAAAAGGGTGTAATCAAGAAAACTATCCTATTTAGAGTGCAATGAATGATCGGTTTCCAATCTGATGTTTCCCAAGCAATTGGAAAAATCCTTTATTGAGGTAGAACTAGAATTATATATACGATTAAATAATTATCTGTAAGATATTTATATCTACTAAAAATCGTAAGTATTTTTCTCCTTTGACTAAACATCAACTAGACAAAAGGCTATATAGGAAAGATTTTATTGGTTTAGCAAGGATTAACTTTATGCTAGTTTATCGAAACAGGATAGAAGGTGTCAGTCATCAGAATTAAGAATAAATTCTGTATGACTGATAGATAGCGTAGCGTAAAGCTTGCAGGATAGCAAATGTTAGAGACGCTGTTCGCATTCGCTTAGAGGGAGTCCGTGTACCCTTTTGAGGATCTTGCTAGCAAGAGCGTTTTCGTAGAGATGGGTTTACGCCAACTATCAGTGGCAGGTCTGAATCATCACCGAAAGATTGCCGATTGGATAAGACAGGAAACATCTCCGGTTTTGCTCCTGAATTTTTCTTGAACAGCAATGTAATGTTAGTGTCATTCGTCATTTTAGGGTGCATAAATTAGTTTAAAAGCCTCGTTAAATTGTCCACACAGCAGCTCCACAGGAGAGGATTTAGCAGTCTATAATTGATAATTTTTCTAGTAGCAGAGATTTCTTTTATAGACGTGTAGGCAATTTGCTGTAAGCATCTATAGCTACACAGGAACGTCACTTTTTTACAAAGTGTAAGATTTGACTCCGAACTTTCTTTTTCAATAAGACTACTTTCTTAAAGAACTCAGACAAACAACCTCTAATTATTGAAATGTAATGCAACTTTATACACCAAGTGAGCTTGACCATCTTCAGCAAGACCTTCCGTACTTAATTGAAATCATGGAATGGGTTAAAAGTTTTGTAGCAAGGCATCATTCTGATTTAGGTAGGACTGGTTTTGTTTGTCCTTTTGTCCCCTATGCACTCAAGTCAAACAGTATTAAATTAACAGTGATTCGGGCTAAAAATTTAAGACAGAAGCAAATTGAAGAGATTGTTCTAAATTACCGAGATGTTTTTCTTGACATAGTAGAAGCACAACAGAAAGAGTTAGCACTTTACAAAGTATTTTTACTTGTATTTGCTGATCTCCCTATAGAAGATACTGCCAAACTAATTGATGGCATTCAACAAAAACTTAAGCCATTCTTTGTTGAATCAGGACTGATGCTAGGAGAATTTTATAAACAGAATGAAAGTCCAGGTCTACATAACCCAAACTTTCGTCCTCTTCGTAGTCCAATTCCCATGTTAGTTATCCGTTTTATGGTTGAGTCTGACCTTCCTTTCCTTGATAGTGAAAATGATCCACATTTGCGTATTAAATATTTAGAAGCTTATTTACGTCGTTTTAGCCAAGGGCGTAAAGATGAAACCAAGCTAATTAATGCCCAGCAAGCATTAGCGTTAGCAAAACAACAAATAGGACAAGAAATCTTATGAAGTTCAATCTAGCTTTATATATTAATTACATATAAATCTTTATATGTGAATATTTATGGAAAGTTAGAATATGTCTAGGAATGGATGATTGAAAACTGTAGTTAGAAAATAGTATGGTTCAGATTAGAAAAATTATCTGTTGAAGCATATAGGAGGAGAAAAATGTGAATTTTATCTATTTCTAAATATGTTAAGTATGTGGGGAAATCTTCATTTCGTTGATTAGGTTAGGAAGTAATTATCTTAATAGTAAAATATGCAGAAAGCAAAGAATAGCTTAGACAGAACGCAAAATATTTCGGTAAGTATTTTAGGTGACACCAAAATCAATCAGATATTGACACAGTGTGATGAGAGTAATACAGAATCCGTTGGGGATCTGTGCATACATCAAATGTTTGAGCAGCAGGTAGAGAAATCGCCTGATTCAGTGGCTTTAGTGTTTGAAAATACACAACTAACTTATCGGCAGCTAAACAATCTGGCAAATCAATTAGCACATCACTTACGAGGTTTGGGCATTGGTGGTGACGTACTTGTTGGTCTTTGTCTAGAACGTTCTATAGAAATGATAGTAGGAATGCTAGGAATTTTGAAAGCTGGAGGTGCTTATGTACCTTTAGATCCGGCGCATCCTTCAGAACGCCTAGCTTTCATCTTCGCAGACACCCAGACACCTGTGATTTTGACTACAAAACAATTGGTAACTAGTTTACCTAGTCATGAGGCGCAAGTGATTTGTCTGGACTCAGATTGGGAAGGAGCGATCGCTCAACAAAGTCAAGAAAATCCGATAAATGAAATAATAGATGATAATCTAATCTACGTAATTTATACATCTGGTTCTACAGGTCAACCCAAGGGTGTAATGATACCTCACCGTGGTATCCGCAATCTAGTTGATTGGAAGCAAACAACCTTTGGATTAACATCAACAGATAAAGTTTTACAGACGATTCCCTTTAGTTTTGATCCCTCAGTCTGGCAGATATTCTGGACTTTATGTTATGGCGGACAGCTAGTTATGGCTCGTCCTGGTGGACATCAGGACACTGCTTATTTGGTGAAGACGATTGTGGAGCAGCAAATTACAATCATTGCCTTAGTACCCTCTTTGCTGCGTGTATTTCTAGAAGAAAAGGGTATTGAAGAATGCAAACATCTGAGACACGTTACCTGTGGTGGTGAAGCTTTATCAATGGAACTGATCGAGCGATTCTTTGCAAAATTGAATTTGGACGATGTTTTGCACAATTGCTATGGTCCAACAGAAACATCTGTAGATGCGATTTTCTGGACTTGCCAGCGCCATAGTAATTATGCGATGGCTCCCATTGGTCGCCCCATTGCCAATTTTGAAATTTATATCCTAGATGAGAATTTGCAACCTGTGCCTGTTGGTGAATCGGGAGAATTACATATTGGCGGTATTGGGCTGGCGCGAGGCTATCTCAACCGTCCAGAACTGACTAGAGAAAAATTCATCCCTCACCCAAGGAACCCAGAATCTGGGGTACACCTGTACAAGACTGGAGATTTAGCACGTTACTTAAGTGATGGCAACATCGAATTTTTGGGTCGTATTGACCATCAAGTTAAGATTCGCGGCTTTCGTATCGAGTTGGGAGAAATCGAAGCCGCACTAAGTGAATATCCGACATTGAAAGAAGTGATAGTGATAGCCAGAGAGGATATTCCTGGTGACAAACGGCTGGTTGCATATCTTGTCGCAAACTCAAAGCAAATTCCTACTCACAGAGAATTACGCCGCTTTTTACAAGAGAAATTACCAGAATATATGCTTCCTGCGGCTTTTGTATTCTTGGAGACACTGCCATTAAACCCCAACGGCAAAATAAATCGTCATGTTCTACCTGCACCGGATATTTCTAGTTCCAGTCAGTCAACAAACTTTGTTCCACCCCGAAACTCCACTGAAGAAGTTTTAGCTGATATCTGGGTAAAAGTTCTGCATTTAAAACAAGTGGGCATCTACGACAATTTTTTTGAATTGGGAGGTCATTCACTGCTGGCTACACAAGTGATATCACGGGTACGCCAAGCATTTTCTGTACAAATTCCCTTACACATTTTGTTTGAAAATCCCACGATCGCTAGTTTAGCTGAAAAAATTTCCGCACAAACTCAAACAGATCACTCTCCCAACCAAATCATTCCCCAACGAACCAACCAAAACTCAGCTCCTTTATCCTTTGCCCAACAGCGAGTCTGGTTTCTGGAACAGTTGGAACCAAGCAATGCCGCTTATATCATCACCAAAGCAGTACGGTTAACAGGTGAGTTGAACTTTGGTGTATTGCAAAAATCATTAAATGCGATCGTTACTCATCATGAAGCACTGCGGACTAATTTTATCTCATCATCAGATGGTAGTCCCATACAAGTAATTAGTCCATCTCGTCCGGTAGAACTGACAGTAATTAAATTAAGGGCTGGGGAGAATAATTTTAATCAGGGGTCAAAAATTGCGACACAAACTCTTTCCCTCTCTTGTACAGAAGCGATTAATAATGTTTCTACTGCCTTCAATCTAGAATCAGACTTGATGCTGCGTGCCACTTTGTTCCAGGTAAATGAACAAGAGCATATATTACTGTTAGTGATGCATCACATTGCCTCTGATGGCTGGTCAATGGGTATTCTCTGGCAACAATTAGCAGCCGTCTATGAAAGCTTTTTAAACAATAACCCCTTCCCCTTAGCAAAACTGCCCATTCAATATACCGATTTTGCTATTTGGCAACGTCAATGGTTATCTGGTGAGGTACTTTCTAATCAAGTCAACTACTGGAAAACCCAGTTAGCAGACGCTACAACTGTACTGGAATTGCCCACTGATTACCTGCGTCCACCAGTCCAAACCTACCGGGGGGCGGCGAAATCCTTGATGCTACCCCAGAATTTGAGTGCATCGCTAACAGCACTTTCACGTCAAGAAAGTGTCACCTTATTTATGACTTTGCTGGCAGCTTTTGGGACAATACTGCATCGTTATACTGGGCAAGAAGATATCCTGATCGGTTCACCCATTGCCGGACGCAACCGTTCTGAAATAGAAAGCTTGATTGGATTTTTTATTAATACTGTGGTTTTGCGGACTGACCTTTCTGGTAAACCTAGTTTTCGTTCATTGCTTGGTCGAGTTCGCCAAATGGCATTAGATGCTTACGCTCATCAAGATATGCCTTTTGAGAAACTGGTAGAAGAACTACAACCAGAACGAGATCCCAGCCGCCATCCACTGTTTCAAGTGTGGTTTAATATGCTCAACTTGGAAGACTTGCAGCCGGAACTGCCTGGACTGGTTGTAGAATCGATTGCCTTAGAGGAGGCTGCTTCTAAATTTGACTTAACTCTGTACATCGCAGAACAACCACAAGGCATTGAATTGAAACTAGTTTATAATGCTGATTTGTTTGCCGCAGAACGAATGCGGGAAATGCTGCAACAGTTTCATCATTTGCTGAATCAGATTGTTGAAAATCCCGATCAGTCGATTAGTTTCTATTCTCTTGTCACACCAGAATCCCGACCTTTACTGCCAGAATCAAGAGCAGTGTTGCCACAACCAGAGTATGAATTAGTGACAACAATGTTTACCTCTTGGGTAAACACCACTCCCGAACATTTAGCAATTTCTCAAGGAGCTTGCACTTGGAAGTATGGGGAATTGGGCAGAATTGCTCAAACCTTAGCAAAGGTGCTACTGGTTCACGGAGTCGAAAGGGGAGATGTTGTAGCCGTGTTCGGCACAAGGAGTTTTGGGCTAATTGCTAGTATGTTGGGCGTGTTTTTGAGTGGGGGCGTGCTACTAACTATAGACTCGCAACTTGCCCACGATGCCTCCGGTGGGCTACGCCTACGCCAGCAAATGATGCTCAAAGAGGCTAAGGCTAAATATCTACTTTATATAGACGATCAGCCCCTAGAAGATCCGGAAATATGGGAATCTTTAACTATTATCTGTGTAGAAAAAGACACTGGGTATGTTGTAAATTCTCAGGAGAGTGATACCAAAGGTATGCTTAGGGGCGATGCCTGTGGCGGGCTACACCTACGCCAAATCCACTTACCAGAAATAGCTGGAGATGATGCTGCATATATTTTCTTTACTTCTGGTACAACTGGTATACCGAAAGGTGTCTTAGGGTGTCATAAAGGACTGTCGCATTTTCTGAATTGGCAACGACATACCTTTGCTATTGGAGCGCAAGACCGCGTTGCTCAATTAACAGGACTTTCCTTTGATGTCGTCCTCAGAGATATTTTTCTGCCTTTAACCAGTGGTGCAACTTTATGTTTGCCAGCAATAGGAGATAATTTAGAACCAACAAAAGTTCTACGTTACTTGGAAAGCGAAAAGATTTCTGTGCTGCACACAGTTCCGTCTTTAGCCCAATCATGGTTAGTGAATGTGCCGACAGAAGTATCTTTGCGTAGTCTCCGATGGTTATTTTTTGCGGGAGAACCACTAAAAGAGACACTTGTCAAGAAATGGCGGCAGATTTTTCCCGCATCTGGTGAAATTGTGAATCTCTATGGGCCCACAGAAACAACTTTAGCTAAATGTTACTATCAAGTGCCTGCTGCACTTAAACCAGGGATACAACCGATCGGATTACCACTTCCTGAAACTCAAGCACTTGTTTTCACGCCAAATCAGCAACTATGCGGTATTGGTGAAGCGGGTGAAATTGTTCTGAGGACACCATTTCGGAGTTTAGGCTACATTAACACTCGCCAAGAAAATTTGGCTCGATTTGTCAAAAATCCTTTTAGGAATGACGAACAGGATTTACTTTACTATACAGGCGATCGCGGTCGCTATCGTCCTGATGGCTCTTTAGAAATTCTCGGTCGTATTGATCATCAAGTCAAGATTCGCGGCATCCGCATTGAGCCAGGAGAAATTGAGACGGTGTTAGCCCAACACCCAGATGTACAGCAGACTGTAGTAATTGCCCGTGAAGATGAGTTTGGTGAAGTACGTTTACTAGCTTACATTGTCCCTCATCAAGAAACAGAACCCAGCATTAGTGGGATTCGGCGCTTCCTCTCTAGCAAGCTGCCACAGTATATGATGCCTTCAGCTTTTGTCTTGCTGGACAAACTACCCCTAACCCCGAATGGCAAAGTCAACCGCCGCGCTTTGCCCCTACCCGATTTTTTTCAGCAAGAGTTAGAAGCGACCTTTGTTGCTCCCCGCGATGAAGTGGAATGCCAGTTAACAGAGATTTGGGAACAAGTTTTAGGTGTTCACCCGATTGGTGTCAGGGATAACTTTTTTCAACTGGGAGGACATTCTCTGCTGGCAGTCAAACTGTTTTGGCAAATCGAGCAAATGTTTGGCAAGAGTCTGCCCTTAGCAACTCTTTTTCAATCAGATACTGTCGAGGCTTTAGCAAAAATCATCTCCCCAGAAGCAGCAACAAACAAAACTTTAGTAGATATCTCTAGACAACATCGCAATTGGTCATCCTTGGTAGAAATTCAACCTCATGGTTCTAAACCGCCTTTTTTCTGTGTTCACGGACTTGGTGGAGAAGTTTTAGGTTTCCGTCAATTGTCATTATATCTAGGTTCCGATCAACCATTTTATGGATTGCAACCACTTGGACTGGATAGAACTAAGTCAATTCATACCCGAGTTGAAGACATGGCAGCATACTACATTCAAGAAATCCAGACTCTTCAGCCCAAGGGGCCTTATTTTCTTGGTGGGTATTCTTTTGGTGGTGTAGTCGCTTTCGAGATGGCGCAACAACTCCGCCAGCAAGGTGAGCAAGTTGGGATTTTAGTTATGCTTGATACTTGTCGTGAAGGTTATAGCTGGCGTGAGCCATTGCCCAAGCGAATTTACTTGCATTTCAATAATCTCATGAAACAAGGCACCGCCTACCTTTGGCATAAGCTCGGCAGATGGAGCCAGTGCAATAAGTCTCGTCTAGAAAATAGATATAAACATCACTTGGATGCAGCACTGATTCCTAAAACTGACAAGCATTTAGAAATTATCGGTGCTAATGTCCAAGCTAGGAGTCAATACATCTTCCCAGCGTATTCCGGTCAAGTAGTACTTTTGCGAACTGAGGATCAGCATCGGGACGAAGCTGTAGGCATACAATACGATCTGCAATTTGGATGGGGCGATTTAGTGACTGGAGGAGTAGATATCCATTATATTCCCGGTTCTCACCTTTCTCTGCTTGATGAACCTCACGTACAGGTGTTAGCTGAGAAATTGAAAAATTCCTTAAACAAAGCTACTTCTCAAGGATGAAAAGAACAAGCCGGCATAAGCAGATGCAAAGAGAGTTTTATCGAAACGGAATACATACCTCAGGTCGTCAGAATACAGGAAAGGTATTCTGATAGAAACTGTGAATAGCGTAGACTTTTTGCAGAAGTGGGGGAAAGGGATGGAATTTTCCCTTCCCCTTTAACCTTTAACATGCAGCCCAATCTGAAAAAGCGCATTTTGGGGTTGGCAGACCAGTGGGGCGATCACAGTTTTTCAAATTAACTTTGATCTCTTACAATATTCTCACAGCATTGCATCAGATCCCCTAGCGTTACCTGCTGCGGTCGTCCCTCATCAATCCACAAGACGCAGGGTGCGATCGCCTGTTCAATTGCCTCTGTTGGGATAGCTGTTTCTAACGCTTTGAGTACCGTACCTGATTCAATCCTCGGCGAGTTCAGTGAGAATTCTTTGAGTTGCATTCAATCTCACTACACTTGAGTGATAACCCTTAGTCTATCTGGTTTTTGGCTTAATCGAACCGTATTGGAACACCGCGCACCTAAAGACATTCTGGATAATTTGGCAAAGTTGGAAATCGTTACAAGCGTTCTGAATATGCAGCGCGGGGAATTGCTGAGTATTGGATTGTTGATCCGATTGCCCAAAAGGTGACGGTTTTGGAGTGGGTGGAGGGTTTTTATGATGAGCAGGTGTATGTGGCAGATAATGCGTTGGCTCAAGCGCCCGCCGCAGGCATCGCTTCCCCTCTATTTGCTGATCTCAAGTTGACTGTTGCTGAAGTTTTGCAAGGATGAGATGTGATGAAAACTATTAATGAAATTCGACAAGTTTTAGGAAATAGAACAATTAAAATTTGGGGAGTGCCAGAATCAATTAATAACTGTAGTGACCAGCAAACACTGGTAGCTTATCTAAAAAAAATTAGTTTATGCTCGTTCGCAACTTCTTATGTACCTGCGCTAAATACCACATATAATCATCAATTTTGTAATTATCAGCAGCTTTAACTATATAATCGTGGGCTAAATCAATATTATTGTGAGCTTCGTAATATAATCCCAAGTAAAGATGACTATAAAAATCCCCCTTTATCCCTTCTGATTGACCCACAGTTAAAACATCATCTGGTGTACAATTTCCTGCATACAAATCATATACACGCTGCATAATACGTCGAGGATCATTTTTCACAGTTAGTAAAGAATTACGTGCCTCTTCAACACCTAAAGAACGAGCTATGCAGAGATATCGCCATACTGTTTCTTCTACATCTTGAGCATTCACTGTCAAATCTATTTCAAACTGTTTAGCGCCCTCAGCAAATCTTTCTGCATAATAATACGATAATCCCCGTTGCCAGAGGTAAGGTTTGATACGGTCATCCAATTGCTCCGCCATATCAAAATCTTGAATAGATTCATCAATTTTGGCCAGTTGAAAGTTAACCATGCCTCGGCGAACGTAACCATTGGGATTTTTCGGCTGATTGCGAATGGTTTCGTTCCAGCGCTGGAGTTGATTTTCCAGAGAATTTGAAAAAAACATAGGTTTGCTAGCTAATATGCATTAAATAGAATATTTTCAGCCTTGGGGAGAACTCGTCAACCCCTAAAATGAGTCAAGTTTTGTCATACTAAATTCTTGACGTTATATTTCTACTTTTCTATGACCAGTGTGATTGAGTTTCCTTGGCAGCAAGAGGCTATTATTCTCCACAGTCAATATCTAATAAATAGTTTTCAGCATTGGACAGGAAATTGTTTGCTAGATGCCAATGCTTCTGAATTTGAAAAAGCAAAGGCGTTATTTGAAGCACCTTTTGTCTTAGTTTCTCACGGCACTGAGTCAGATCCAATTTTCAACTATGGTAATCGCCAAGCGTTGGAACTATGGGAACTTTCTTGGGAAGAATTTACCAGAATGCCTTCCCGGAAATCGGCTGAAGAGGTTGTGCAGGAAGAACGCGATCGCCTATTATCAGAAGCAGGAACTAAAGGCTTTATCAATAATTATTCCGGTATCCGCACTTCTAGCACTGGTAAACGCTTCTACATAGAAGATACCATCCTATGGAACATCTTAGATGAACAAAATCAGCACTGTGGTCAAGCTGCTTTTTTCTCTAACTGGAAATTTATCGTATAAAACCTACTGTTTCAGGGGGAAGTCCTACAATAAATCTTAAATATAAAACTGAGATCCATCCATGAGGTAGAAGAAACTACTTACAAAATTCAGTATTGTAGAATTGCTGTCTTAAAATCAGGAAAAAACGCTCGTGGTTCCAATTAGCGATAATAATCCGACAAGAATCACGCCTTATGTAACTTATGGGCTGATTGCTGCCAATGTCCTCGCTTTTCTTTATGAAGCAAGTCTTCCCCCACAAGCATTAAATGGATTTTTACACCTGGCGGCTGTAGTTCCACGAGAACTGACTTTAAGCTTTGGTGGTATCTCTTTACATCAACCAGTACCAGAGTGGGCAACTTTGATTACTTCCCAATTTTTGCATGGTGGTTTCTTGCACTTAGCTGGTAATATGTTGTTTCTGTGGATTTTTGGTAACAATGTTGAAGATAAGTTAGGTCATGCCAAATATTTACTGTTTTATTTATCTTGCGGTGTTTTGGCATCCTTAACCCAGTGGTTCTTCGCTCAAGATTCTAGTATTCCATCTTTGGGTGCAAGTGGTGCGATCGCAGGTATTCTTGGTGCATACATTCTCCGCTTTCCCAACGCTGAAGTTCTCGGTGTTGTACCTTTAGGGTTTTTCTTCCCAACTTTCCGCGTCCCCGCATATTTCTTTTTAGGATTCTGGTTTCTCGAACAAGCCTTCTACGGACTTGCCAGCCTTGAAACACGTACCAACATCGGTATGGAAGGTGGCGGTATTGCCTACTGGGCCCATGCAGGCGGGTTTATATTTGGGGCAATTCTTGGTCCACTATTGGGTTTATTTAGCGATAAATCCCAAGAAGAATCTTGGTACAAGTAATTTTTCATAGGATTGTAGTGGCTTTCAATTATACTGATTGATTTAATAAGTGAAATTGCCTAAACTTCGCATCTGTTAGCCTGACCAAAACAGACTCCTGATACAGAGCAACTAAATTTATTTATGGGGATTATTAATTTTGAATTTTGTTAGCGCAGCGTAAAGCCTTCTCTTTCAGAGACGCTAACGCGAACGGCATGGCTTCGCTTAGAGCGAGTCAGCGTACCCTTACAGGGAAGCAAGCTACGCTTTTAGCGTCTCGTAGAGAGCGTCATTTTGAATTAGGAGCAAAGTGACGTGACAAGTTATATTGCAATTAGTCAATAATTTAGAAAAAACACCTGTGTTTCCCCTCTACGACGAAAATCCGACGCGAATCACCCCGTATTTCACCTACGGGTTAATTGGCATGAATATTCTAGTTTTTATTCACGAGGTGAGCCTGTCAAATGCACAATTGAGTCAGTTTTTAAATCAGTATGCGGTAGTGCCTCAACACTTAACCACCAATTTTAATGGAGAGTGGATAACATTATTTACGTCGCAATTCTTACACGGCGGATGGTGGCACTTAATCTCAAATATGGTGTTTCTCTGGGTTTTTGGCAACAATATTGAAGATCGTTTAGGTCATGCCAAATATCTGATTTTTTATTTGGCGTGTGGCGCTTTAGCTGCCTTGTGCCAATGGTTTATTGGCATGAATTCTGAGATTCCTTCCTTGGGTGCAAGTGGTGCAATTTCTGGGGTTTTAGGGGCATATATTATCCGCTTTCCCCACACTAAAGTTGTTACCTTAATATTTTTGGGGTTTTTCATCACCACAATTAGGATACCAGCACTAATAATAATTGGACTTTTTATTGTCCAAAATGTCATATCCGGTCTTGCTGCCCTGCAAACAGCCGCTAACATGACTGTAGAAACTGGTGGAGTTGCTTATTGGGCGCACATTGGTGGTTTTGCTTTTGGGATAATTCTCGCTCCCCTATTTGGCTTGTTTCGGCGCGACTAAATACAGCATTTCCGAAAATTCGTAGCGAAACAATTGCTGCTTCTCAATTCTCTGCGTATTCTCTGCGTTAAAATTTCCATATTTGGCAACTATTAGTTTTTGTTGGCACTCACCGAAACTTCTTCAGACTCTTCTACTTCTTCTACCTCAGATGTAAATGTTGATGATTTTGCAACTTCTTCAGGTACAGAAACGATGATATCAGCACCATTGATAATTGCTCCCAATAACCCTAGTTCAGATTCAACCAATTGATCGATAGCTTCACCTAGCATATTCTCTTGTGTATAGTGTGGTCGTGTAACTAGTACGATTCCATCGCTGTAGGGTTGGATTAACAAAGGGTCATTGGATATACTAAGGGGACTAGTATCTAAAATAACTAAATCAAAACGTTCGCGGACATCTTCCATCAGCCGCCGCATTTCGCTTGATTCAAGAATCGCAGCAGATTGCCGCACCGGGCCAGGACTGGGAAGAATGTATAAATTTTCTACATCAGGAACCAAACGGATACATTCACTCAAATTAGCGTAATAACGCAGGGGTTCAATACCGGCTTCAGGATCAGGAATTACTTTCAGGGATGCACTACGGGAAGGCGATCGCAAATCTGTTTCGATAATTAAGGTTCTTTTACCAGCACGGGCTGAAGCAACACCCAAGTTATAAGCACTTGCCGTTTTCCCCTCTAGGCTACTGGTGCTAGTAATCAACACTACCTTTAAGGCTTTACCACCAATCCGGCGCAGATTACTACGGAATTTTTCATAGAATTCTAAATAAGGAGAGTCGGCGGAAAGCACCACTGGCACAGCGTCTTGATCCAAATCATCAACTGGCATTAAAGGCAACTCTCCCAACACTGCCACTTCCCGTTGCTTGAGGCTCTGGCGGATATCCTCTTTGGTTTTGAAAGTTCCTTCCAATGCTCCCAACAAAAATATTACCCCGCCACCAATCACCACGCCTAAGAAACCGCCCACAGCAAGGGTAATAGGTACACTCTTCGGAGGTTTGACATCGACCGTGACTGTAGGGCGTTTGGCAATGCTGAGACTACTAGTAGTTTCTGCCTCTGCGGTTTTAGCATCAGTTAGCTTCACCTGCATTTGATCGTAGATCGCTTTTTTTAGTGCAACTTCCTGTTCTAAACGCGATCGCTCTAATTGCTTATTGGGTATCAGAGAATACTCTTGTCGTAGTCGCGCTTCTTGGCTGATTTCTTGAGATAGTTGTTGTTGCAGCGTCTCCCGTTGGGTTTGCAAAGACACCATTTGGTTTGCCAATTGCTGGCGGGCTGGATCTAAGCTACTTTGGGTGCGAATACCTGCAATGTTACCCTGAAGCGGAGCTGCCGTCCCACCACCACCTAACACCTCAGCCGCACGTTGTTGCAGCAATTCCTCAGCAGCTTGTTTCTGACGCATCAACTGAATCATCGTTGGGTGTTCTGGTCGCAAATCTTTTCTGAGTATGGCAATTTGCGACTCACTTTGATAAATTTGCGCTCGCAAATTACCAATAATTGGATCGGCACTCAAAGCAGAAGAAATATACGCCTGTCCGACTGTTAAGCCTAATTTATTTTGTAAACTGCGAACTTGACCATCAACCCCAGAAATAGTTAATTGAATTTGCCGTTGGAGATTTTGGCTGGCAGTGATAGCGCTTAACAAGCTACCATTCTCTGCTGCTAATATTGCTGTTCGTTCGACGCGATCGTACTGTTCCAACTTCTTCTCAGCAATTTGCAACTCCCGTTTAGTTGGTGGTGTGCGATCGTTAATTTTTTCAATAATTGCTTGTAATCGCCCAGTATTGATATCACTGCTCAACTTGATCATTGCTTGCATCAATTCTGCCAAAACCTGTATAGCCCGTTTGGGATCAGTATCTACATATTTCAATTCCAAAATACTAGATTCCAATTCTCCACTCCTAATGTTTTTTTTCGGAAGAGAAAGTACGATACTGGCACCGAGCTTTGCCGGTTTGACACCGACTTTTTCTGCCACTGCTGCAACTATCTGGTTTGAGAGTAAAACTTCCTGACTCAATTCCTTTCCTTGCTGTTGGATCTGAGTGCCAGTTGCAGAGAAAGAAACTGGTGGGCCACTATAGGTAAGTGCGGCAGATGCTATGTAGCTAGCAGGTGGGTCTGGTTGCATAGCGACTACAGTTGACCCAGCGACAACTAAAGCAAAACTAGCTAATCCAATCCACTTGTATTTATCAAAAGCAATAAGATAGCGCTTAACAATTGGTGGGGTCATGGTTGCTTCACTCCAATTAAAAATTAAAAATTAAAAATTAAAAATTAGGAAGCACCAAACTAAAGATAGTGGCTTTGATCCAAGGATGCTATCAACTTCCTACTCTATATCTTGGTTGATATCTTTAATATTTTTCCATTAGTGAATTCAAAGACAAGTTTGAGATATGGCTTCCTCCACTCCCAACTATATCCAGCTTGTGTCCTTCTTTTCTAGTCACTAATTTGATCAATTGCCACCGAAGTTTCTGAAAAATTGCAGAAAGGATTGAACGTTGAAGAAAGGTTGGGTAATGGTAGTCAGTAAATTAGTAATTTTACTAATGAGGTTCCGACCGACAACAATAACATCATTATCTTGAAGTGCTACATTTTGAGATGCATCACCACTTAGAGCTTTTTTAGCATCAAGTTTTTGGGTAACAGCTTTACCTTGTTCAGGATCAAAGCGAACCAGAGCGATATCTCGGAGGTTAGCAGTGTCAAGATTGACTCCTCCCAAAGCATCTACAAATGTACTACCGTTAGGCAACGCTTGAACGGAAAGGCCTCCCGCAGCGTAGTTTAAAACCCGGACTCTAATCTGTGGCACAGCCAAGGATGAACGTGCTACCAAATTGCGGTCATAACCGTCATCATTACCAACTTCACGACGGGGTACGAGTATGGCATCTCCGTCTTGTAAGCGTAAATTCGGAATTGAACCGCCATTTTGCAGTGCTGCATATAAATCAATAGTTTGTGAAATCACAGAACCATCCATTAACTTGCGGCGTACTTGCACCTGTCGTAGGTCTGCATTCAAGGTTGAACCACCAGATATTAGCAAAGCATCAGCAATGCGGGGTGTTGGTGAATTAATCGGATAAATTCCTGGTCGAAATATTTCCCCACTAATGGTCACTTGAACTGGTCGCATTCCTGCCAAAGATACTATTACAATTGGATCTGGGAAAAAGCGACTCAAACCCAAGCGAATTTTTTCTTGAGCTTCTTCCAAAGTTAAACCTTGTAATGACACCGTTCCCACTTGCGGCACTACAATGCTGCCTTCTGGACTAATTACAGCTTGAAAACTTAAGTCTTGACGCTGCGTTGCTAAGGCTAAAACTATAACTGGATCAACCACATAACGATTTAAACCCAAGCGAATTTTTTCTTGAGCTTCTTGCAAAGTTAAACCTTGTAAAAAAACTGTTCCCAGTAACGGCACTACAATATTACCCTCTGGGTTGATTAAAGCTTGAAAGCTCAAATCTGGAAAGCGCTGAACCGAAACGCTAATTCCATCACCTATGCCTAAGCGGTATGGCCCAGGGGGACGCTGAAGCACAACGCCAACTCCATCTCCTGGCCCCAAGAGGTAGCGGCTGAGTTGTGGGGAAATTTCGTCATTTGCACGTGGGGGTACAACCTCAGTACCAGGCACCGGCGAGGGAGGTTGCCCTGGTGATTGTCCTTGAGGTGGAAAAGGTTGGGCAAGAACCAGTTGGATAGGTGTTGTTAAGAAAACTCCTACTTGAAGACTGACAAAACACAGGGCGCTGAATCCACGCATATAATAACTGGGATCTATGAACATCGTTGTAGAAAATACTGATATAGAAATTAGGTGCGCCGAGTCGTTATTTTACTCTAAAAATGTCTTAGATGTCTCTTTTATCTGCAAGTATTTACCAAGGAAAAGAGAAAAATTTTACTAAATTTTATTTCCAACTTCATCTTTTAGAATAGTTTCAGCTTGAACGCAATTTCATCGAGATACTTTTGATGAATCTCTGCACAAAGGCATCTTTAACAGACTCTACAAAGGGCCTGCCATTAATGTAGTTTGCACTGTTTCCCCAATAGACTGGGCTAAAGACCAAGATGTTTCTACCTGTCCCAAAGGTTCCATTGGAATTAAAATACTGACGCCCACCCAAGGAGTGCGTTGCTTACGCCACTGTGCTAATTGATCCGCTACAAACCAGTGAAAAGGTGATGAATTTCCGCCGTCTGGCATGGCGTACCATTGCAAGACAGCAAAAGTTTGTTGTGGCGTGGAGGCGCGAAAGAATCTAGCTTCTACTTGAGTTTTGACATTAGAAGCCAACTTGGCAGGTGGTTTCACAGTAAATTCAGCAGAACGAGATTGAGCTACATCCCATTTTCCCCAACGCGATCTTCCCCAGCCGTTAACGTCTGTCCACTCTACCTCTGGTTGATCCATAGGCCCATTTTGCGGCAGCAAAAGCAAGATTGCCTGGGATTCGGAACCTTCTTTTTTAAGCACCTGCAAAGACCATTTATGTTCGCCAATTTGCTGTTCTGCTTGTTCAATAGTTTGCCAACCAGGAAGGGCTAACCCAGAATTGCGAATCTGTTTTAATTCCTTGAGGGTGGTAACAGGTGGCGGCTGTTTCCATTGCCAGTGTCCTGTCAGGTATCCGGGAACCCCTGCAATTGCTAGCAGCAGTAGTAACAACAAGAGTGCTGCTACTTGACTCAATTGGTTTTCCTTGAAAAACTTGGAAAAGGAAGTCATCAGTAAAATTTGCAATACTTACGCAAAATTTTACTTTATAAAATCACATTGTGAGTTCAGTAATATTTAGGACTTACGTATAAGTGATAAAAATTAAGGAAGTGGGCAGCGTGGAGATGGAGAAGCAGGGAGCAAGAGAAAAGAGTTTTCCCCTCTGTCCCCGCACCTCAGCCTCTTTTCAATCCCCAATCCCCATTTCAACTTTCGGCTTCTTGCTGAGTTTCTGGAGATGTCGAGAAATAGTTATTAATCCAATTCAGTAAGGGTACTAATGACACCAGCATACAAGCAGAGTAGAGATCGCCACCCCAACCCTCATGCAGCCATCTAAAGGCCGCTTCTTGTCCTGTGCCGTGAAAGAAAGTCAGTAAAGTATTACGAATGATATTGGCACTAGTACTAACGATCGCAGCAATACATAAAAATGATATAGTTGTGCGGCGCGAAGACAAAGCATCTGTCCAATAAAGCAGCATCAAACCGACGTAGAGAGTAGTAAACAACATTTTCAGCCCCGCACAATAGGGGGCAACTTCTACAATCCGTCCTCCCACATAGAGATTTATCTCATATACAGTCACTTCCATACCAAATTGATTCAGTATAAAGCCTGCTGTACCAGCAATGAAGCTTTGGAGAGGCGAGGTATAGGGAGCAATGAGATAGGGTAATGCCGTTGGGGTTGCCAAAAATACTAGTAGCAGGGGAAATCCTTGCAGTTTCAAACCTGATATTCCCTTAAACCACAAGCATAATCCTACTAATATAACGGGCAAGGAAAGGTTAACCCACTCTGTAACACCGCTAAGATAAAAAACTGCTCCTAATAACAAGAAAACAGCGCCCAAAGGATGGATGGTATCTGGTAAACGTCTCCATTTTTTCCGGTTTATCCAGCCCAGATAAGCCGCGAATGGTAGACCAATAATCCCGTGGCTAAAATATTCGTGTTCTGTACTAATATTTTTGTGTAGCCAACCATCCAACCAATGTAGCAATATCGGAGCATAGAGCAGCAGCAAAACGCCTAAAATAGCTAGATTTAACAAGCCTGATGCGTTTAAGTTTTTAACCTGTTGCCGGAGTGCCATGATTTTCAGTATTAGTCATTGGTCATTGGTCATTGGTCATTGGTCATTGGTCATTAGTTTTAGAGAAAGCACAAATGACAAATGTCTAATTGTTAGATGCACATTTAGGTATGAATTAACTTCAGGCTACCACGCTGCTAAGGTCAGCAAGAGAGAGTTCATTTGCCTCATAACTTGTTGAGACTGCATTAGCGATCGCAGCTACAACTTCTTTAACTTGGCTACTGCTCAAACCAGGATACATCGGTAATGATAATATTTGCTGTGATAACTTCTCTGCTTGGGGAAAATCTCCCCGCTGATAGCCTAAGTTGCTAAATGCTGGCTGGAGATGACAAGGAATTGGATAGTGAATGCCAGTTTGAATCCCCGCTGCTGTGAGTTTTTCCTGGAGTTGCTGACGTTCTATTGGGCAAGAATCATCAACTTTAATCACATAGAGATGATACACATGTCCTGTATCACTTTGGTTTTCTATAGGGATAATCCCAGCAGTGGCTAAAGGTGCTAGTTCTGAATCATACTGCTGGGCAATAGTCAAGCGATCGCGATTCCACTGTGGTAAATATGGTAATTTTTTGTGTAAAATCGCTGCTTGCAAAGTATCCAAACGGCTATTTGTACCTGATTCAGTATGAAAATACTTTTGTGATGCACCATAATTTCGCAAGCGCACCATCTTCTGGGCTACATCCAAATCCCGTGTCAGCAGCATTCCTCCATCTCCAAATGCTCCCAAATTTTTACTGGGATAGAAACTAAAAGCTGCTGCTATTCCTACTGAACCAGCATGATATCCCTCTCTTTGGGCGAGATGTGCTTGAGCGGCATCTTCAAAAATTAGTAGTTTGTAGGTATCGGCAAAATTAATTAGATCATTTGGTGATACCATTTGCCCATAGAGATGCACAGGGATAATGGCTTTAGTTTGAGGTGTAATTGCCTTTGCTGCGGATTCTAAATCAATTAAAGCTGTTTGGCGATCGCAATCTACCAAAATGGGCTTGGCACCAGCGCGCAGCACCCCGATTAAGGTTGCGATAAAAGTGTTTGCTGGTAAAATTACTTCATCGCCAGCACCGATATTACAGGCTTGTAATCCCAGAGCGATCGCATCTGTTCCTGATGCAACACCAACCCCGTAAGCTGCCCCAGACGCTGCCGCAAATGCTGCTTCAAAATCTGAGAGTGCTTGCCCTAAAACAAAATCTCCCCGTTCCAATACAGATTGGATTGCATCTTGCAATTGCGTTTGAATTGGTTCATGTTGTAATTTCAAGTCTACAAAAGGAACTCTAATAGTCATTTTATTCATTACCAGTTGTCCTCAACAAATATTTTCTCGTATGCCAAAAATAGAACAGCCCGCCTAATTTTCGGTGTGAAATTGTAATAGATTTAATCTATTGGATCGGGACTTAGATCAACTATTTAGTAGACTATGGGTAATTCAAAATCATCCCCTATTCATTTGATCCCTCAAAGTTACCATCAGACTTATTCCCAAACGGCCACTCCAACTTCACTCAAAATGCAAAAAGCTTTTCAACTAAGCTTTTGACTAATTTTGTAGCTTGCTTCCCCATAGAAATATGCTTGGTCTATTTACGTCATACTGTACTAGGATTATCATTTATTGGTGCTAGATGTTATCAGTAAAAGTGGCTATATATAATTACACTAACATCTAGTTATTTTAAGTAATTTTACCTTAGATATGCCAGTAAAAGTTTTCGCTTATATAGATCGAGAATGACACCGCCTTTGCATTCTGTCTGTAGGATTAGCTTACCCTAGCTGAATCCAAATCTAACGCAGCCTGATTGCAAAATCTCAAGCAATAAAGACTACACCAGTGATCAAGAAAGAATATTCAGCACCAGTAACTAGTAACTAGCGGACACACTTCCTCGGCTTAGTGGAAGAGATAAAAAATTTTTGCCCTAAATTTGTTTGTCAGAGGCAAAATTAGGGAATGCTTAAAAATAGCAATTGATAACCTAGAAATAGAGCTTATATCAATTACAGAATCGAGAAATTATTAAGGTAGCAGTGGCAATGATAGAGCCTGAAAACAAATTATTTGCCCTAAAGGATAGTTGGGATTCTCATGAATCAAGAGAACAACAACGCCTCAAAGCTTTGTCGGATTTAGGTTTGCGGCAACCAGAAACGATTCCGGTTTTTGAAGAAGCCACCCAGACTGCTGCCCACTTTTTGGAAGCACCAATTTCCATATTGGGATTTGTGGATCAAGAACGTCACTGGTTCAAGTCGTCGGTGGGCTTATCTAGACTGGGATTGATGAATCATTTGGCACAAAGCCGCCAACTGTCACGCCGGGAATCCTTTTGCACTCAGGTAGTAGAGAGTTTACAAGTATTTGTAATTAATGATACACATAAGCTTACAGATCCAGTACTTGCTAGCAGCAAGTTAGTGCAAGATTATGGTATTCGTGCTTACTTAGGAGCGCCACTGGTTGATGCTGAGGGACATTGTTTGGGTGCATTGGCGGTGATGGATTTAGTCCCACGCAATTTTACAAACCGAGACATTGAGTTTTTACAAATCATCGCTCGTTGGAGCATGAGTGAATTTGAGCGTAACCGGCTCCTGCAAGGGAAACTCGAATCAAGCACTCCCAAAAACGCTCCAATATTTTCAATCAATGACGAACGTAATACTGAGATTAAAATCACCGCATCTACTAAAGATAGCGACTCTATTTCTACCAAGCAACTGAAACTAGAACTTTTGGGTCAGCTAACTCAGGAGTTACGCACGCCCTTAACATCTGTACTCGGCATGGCTAGTGTTTTAGGACGTGAGATTTATGGCCCTTTGACAACTAAGCAGAGAGAATATGTAGAAATCATCCAACACAGTGGTCGGTACTTACTTTCTCTAGTAAACGAAATTACCGAACTAGGAGCTATGGATGAAAACTCAACTGTGCTAAATATAGCTCCTGTGGACATTGAAATGCTATGCCAACAAGCTATCAATACCCTAGAAGAAGTGGCTAACCGCCGCGAGCAAGATATTCGCCTGTCTATAGAACCGGGACGCAATCGCATTTGGCCTTTAGATAAAGACAAGGTGCGGCAAATCCTCTATCACCTGGTTTTCAGTGTGATTCAACTTTCGGCTACAGGTAGCATTGTTCGCATTCATGTTTCTTACAAGGAAGATACGCTCAACATTACTATTTGGGTTTCCCATCCTTGGCTGGGAGATGGCATCACTGAGGTTGATCCCTATTTTCGTCTCAATTCTTTGTCGCTGCTGGAACTGACAGGTGAGGTAGCAACTTACAATACTCATGTAGAAGGACAAGAGCAACTAGATGCTTCATCAGTAGCGGTGGATAATTCCAAAAATTCGAGTGATTCCCACTCAAATTTCTTTGCTACTAGTTCCGGTATAAATTTAGCTAAATCACATGGAAGTCTTTCTCGTGAAAGCTTGGGTCTATTACTAAGTTGTCAACTGGCAGAATTGCATGGTGGACACATTTTGATTCAAGGTTCGCCAGAATCAGGATATCGTTATGTGCTTTCTTTGCCCCTGCAAGTGGCGACTCCTTCACAAGCAATTAGTGATGTCTAATCTTGGGGATTGGGGACTGGGAACTTGGGATTGGGGAAGGCGAAGCGCATCGGCGTTAAAATTTCAACCCTCAATTCGCCACGATTTTACGTAAAGTTGTACTAAGTACATGAAGAACTATCTTAACTTCCTATTAACTGAGGTGGTTCCAAATTAAAGGTAGTGATTAATGGCTAGGAATAAGAGCGCCATTACACGATGTACAATTTCCATTATCGTAAATAAAAAAGTTTAAGAACCTGCAATCTACATGTAGCACCCATTTCAGTTGGGGTTTGTCTTGAGAAATCGCTCCACTTGGGATGCATCCCAAGACCGCGTTTCTCGCTAAATCCCCTTATGTAATGTCTTTAATTTTTAATTTTGTTAGCGCAGCGTAAAGCCTTCTCTTTCAGAGACGCTAACGCGAACGGCATGGCGTCTCGTAGAGAGCGTCCTGCTTGAATTTTGAATTGTTAATACCTTTTTATAGGGGTATGCATTATGATCAATTCCAAGTTCTGCGTCGGCAGGCTAATTGATCGCAATGTTTTTATGAATTTAGTCTGGCAACAATTTACTTTATCATCTTTACCGCTCAAAGAATATCTTGCTACCAGTTATGTACACCGCTCTCTGGTGGGACTGTTAAGTTCTTGGCGGCAAACCAGCATCTTGCTCCAGTGGGGAGATGCGATCGCAGCTGCTTTACTCAGCTTAATATATGCTCTTGCACCTTTTGCTTCGAGTACGTTGGTGGGTTTGTTGCTGGTGGCTTGTGTCGGATTTTGGCTGTTGTTGACTCTATCTGATGAAGTCACAACAACAAATGTCTCGTCGGTCACTCCGATTCACTTACTGGTATTGCTCTACTGGGGAGTTGCCGCAGTTGCAACAGCATTATCACCAGTAAAAAAGGCGGCACTTAATGACTTGGGCACGTTGACCTTATATTTGCTACTATTTGCCCTTTGTGCCAGGGTATTAAGGTCGCCTCGCCTCCGGTCTTGGATTATCATTCTTTACCTGCACGTATCGTTAATTGTCAGTGTCTATGGGTTGCGACAATGGTTTTTTGGAGCCACAGCACTGGCGACTTGGGTTGATCCAGAATCTCCTCTGTCTAAGACGACAAGAGTCTACAGTTATTTAGGCAATCCCAACTTATTGGCTGGATACCTTTTACCAGCAGTAATTTTTAGCTTAGTGGCAATTTTCGCATGGCAAAGCTGGCTTAAAAAAGCCTTAGCATTAACGATGTTAATTGTCAATACTTCCTGCATGATTCTGACTTTTAGTCGTGGCGGTTGGATTGGATTAGTGGTAGCATTTTTAGCTGTGATGGCATTGCTAGTTTATTGGAAAAGCGTGGAAATGCCTCGTTTTTGGCGTACTTGGTCACTGCCGATTGTCTTGGGAGGTTTGATTGGGGTATTGGTGCTAGCAGTGATATTTGTAGAGCCAGTGCGCCTGCGAGTGTTCAGTATTTTTGCCGACCGTAAAGATAGTAGTAATAATTTTCGCCGAAATGTGTGGGATGCTGTTTTTGAGATGATTCGCGATCGCCCGATTTTCGGCATTGGCCCTGGTCACGGCTCTTTTAATAAAGTTTATCCCCTCTACCAACACCCTCGTTACACTGCTTTGAGTGCCTATTCGATATTTTTGGAAGTGACTGTAGAAACTGGCTTTGTTGGTTTAGCCTGCTTTCTCTGGCTGATAATTGTCACATTTAATACGGCATTTTTGCAAGTGCGACGATTGCGACAAGTGAAAAGTGTCGAGGGATTTTGGTTAATTGGAGCGATCGCTATTTTGTTGGGTATGCTAGCTCACGGCACCGTAGATACTGTCTGGTATCGTCCTGAAGTTAATACCCTCTGGTGGCTGATTGTTGCCTTAATTGCTAGCTACTGGACACCTTTAGCTCAAAACCAGACAAATTCATCTAACTCAGAACCAGCAGTAAATTAACATCAGTAGGTTGTCAGTTGTTTTTTATGACAACTGACAAAAGAATTCTGACTCCTGAATTCTTCTTCAATAGCTTTTCATTGCCCGTTGAATGTCACGCTGATCTTGGCGTCGTTTCAGGTCTTCTCGCTTATCGTGGAGCTTTTTACCTTTGCCAAGGGCTATACTCACTTTTAGCCAGCCTCGTTTGAGATACATTTTCAACGGGATTAAAGTTAAACCCTGCTGTTCGACTTTGCCAATTAACTTACGGAGTTCTTGACGATGCAATAATAGCTTGCGTGTACGCCGTGGTTCATGATTGAAATATTGTCCACTAGCGTTGTAAGGCGAGATATGCACATTGATCAACCATGCTTCGCCATTACGAAGCAAAGCATAGCCATCTTGGAGATTGACTTTCCCCGCACGAATTGACTTCACCTCTGTTCCTGTCAATTCAATTCCAGCCTCGTAAGTTTCTAGAATTTCATACAAATAACGGGCTTGACGGTTGTCGCAAATAACTTTGTAACCTTCGTTCTTGTCGCTCATTGATAATTTTGTGTGCTTTAAATGTACCTAAAAAATTATTTGGATTGGCTTGTGAATTATAGGGTGTATCTTAGAACCGCTATGAATGGTGAACCATATATCACTAATCTAGCTTTTTTAAGTTCACAATTAAGAGTTTTCTGGCACATTTAAGTTATCGAAACAGAATTCAGGAGTCAGGGGCGGAGCCGGAGACGTTTCCGTGAGTTCCGGTCAGAATATTGATGAGTTGTTACAAATTACAAAGGTCTTTGTGCCTCCCAAGCACGGGTAGTCAAAGGTGAGTTAGACTTCGTTAACCTTCCTAAGGATTTAAGATTTTCTTTATAAATCAGCCCTAAAGGCAGTAATTAGCTGATAATCCTGTCATAGTATGAAACATAAGAACAATATTATTGTTTGTGTTCACTGATGGAACACGTAGAAGTAAATTTCTGAGTAAAAAAATGCTAGGGGTGTATTATCCATGCCCTTGACGATCCTTATAGTGGATGATGATTTGGGCACTCGTCTCTCTGTTAGCGACTATCTTGAACTGTCTGGCTACTCAGTGATCACGGCTAATGACGGTCAAGACGCTTTGTTTATGGTGGATGAGTATCATCCTGATTTGATTGTCACGGATATCGTTATGCCACGGATGAATGGCTATGAATTGGTGCGTCGAGTGCGTCAGCAACCAGTATTTCGTTTATTGCCTGTAATTTTGTTAACGGCACGCACTAAGACCCAAGAAAGAATTCTGGGCTACCAGTCAGGGTGTGATTTATATTTACCCAAGCCTTTTGAACTAGAAGAGTTAGCAGCAGCAATCCGTAATCTTTTGGAGCGATCGCAAATTATCCAATCAGAGTATCGTTTTTCTCATAAAGAGAATTTGGGCATTTCCACTTCGACAAAAGCGGGGGATGTCCATAATTCTCTGTCTACTCAAATTCAGAAATCCCATCTGCACACACCCCTAACTCATAGAGAGCAAGAAGTATTAGAGTTATTAACTCATGGTCTTTCTAATGCCGAAATGGGTCTTCAGCTACACCTGAGTCCTCGAACTGTAGAAAAGTACGTTAGCAGTTTATTGAGAAAAACCTCAACCAGCAACCGAGCAGAATTAGTGCGTTTTGCGATGAAGCATGGTCTGGTGGAATAAAAGTTAGGAGTTAAAAGTGAGGAGTGAGGAATTAAAACTCCTAACTCCTAACTCCTAACTCCTAACTCCTAACTCATAACTCCTAACTCCTAACTCCTAACTCCTAACTCCTCACTTTTAACTTTTGTCAGCAGACCTTCACAAGCATCGATCAATAAATCAATAACCTGATTAAATCCCTCTTCACCGCCGTAATAGGGATCTGGAACTTCCTTTAGAGTGTGTCGAGAGCAAAACTCGCACATCAAACGCACTTTATGCTGATATTCCTGAGTGCGATCAAGAGTAAGGATGTTCTCATAATTTTCTTGATCCATCGCTAAAATCAAATCAAAGTCTTGAAAGTCTGACTTTTGAAACTGGCGTGCCCGTCCACGTAGTTTAATCCCCAACTTTGTAGCAGCCGCAGCACTCATACGTCTGTCAGGTGGGCTACCAACGTGATAACTAGATGTACCAGCAGAGTCACAAAGGATGCGATCGCTCAAGCCAGCCTGCTCAATTAAATGATTCATGATATTTTCTGCCGATGGCGATCGGCAGATGTTACCTAAGCAGACAAACAGCAACTTGTAAGGCATAGATATTATTTGTCCTTTGTCAATAGTCATTTGTCCTTTGTCTAATGACTAATGACTAATGACCAATGACTAATGACCAATGACTAATGACCAATGACTAAAATCCAGGTAATTCCAACCCACTGGTTAATTCTTCCATACGTTCTCGCATGGTTGCTGTGGACTTGTTGTAGGCTTCTTTCATTGCCACTGCTACAAGATCGGAAAGTACTTCTGCACCTTCTGCTAAAGCTTCTGGAGAAATTTCCACCCGCTTGGGTTCTTGGTTCCCACTGACAATCACTTTTACCAGACCACCACCAGATTCTCCTTGAATCTCCATTTGCTCCAATTCTTCTTGGAGTCGCTTTGCACCTTCTTGAACTTGCTGCGCTTTCTTAAAAGCCTCAGCTAATTCTTTCATTTTTCCTAAGCCGAAGCCAAATCCCTGTCCTTTTCCTGTCATAATTATTTGTACGCGTGTGCGTTGAATAACAAATCAAATTCAATTATAGATGCGGTAAGTAATTTGACTCTTTTTTTACCAATAATTAATGCTTCATAGAATGGGAGTAGGGAATTGGGCATTGAGCAAAACAGTTCCGAGTTCCGAGTCCTGAGTAAAGAAGTGAGATTCCCCACTCAGAACTCATTGCGGGCTAAACGCCCCGCTACCGCTAACAGCACTCTTGGGAGGCAGAAGTCTTTAATGTTGAATTTTGTTAGCGCAGCGTTAGCGAGTCTTCTCCCAAGGGGAGACGCCAAGGGCGAACGAGCGTCATTTTGAATTTTGAATTGAATTCCCCATTCCCTATCCACAAGCACCTTGAAACTCTCCGAGCATTTTGACTTCTGGCTCTAAATTAATAGACCAACGTTCTTGTACTTGATTTTGTATGTGGCGAATGAGACAGAAGATATCACTAGCTTTTGCTCCACCACGGTTAACGATAAAATTAGCATGAAGTAATGCTACTTGCGCTCCGCCAATTTGGTAGCCTTTCAAACCAGTTTGTTCAATTAACCAGCCAGCGCTATAAGGTTTGGGATTGCGGAACACACTACCACAACTGGGAAAGTTGTATGGTTGGGTGCTTAACCGATGCTTTTTGTGTTGTTTGGTGATTGCTACAACTGCTGCTGGATCTGCACCTGGGGCAAGTTGTAAGGTGGCTTGGGTGACGATGCGATCGCCACCTTGCAATAATGAAGTCCGGTAACTATAACCTAATTGATCGGGGGTAAGAGTTTCTAGTGTCCCATCGGGTGAAAGTACCTGGGCACTAACTAACATATCTGCGATACAGCTATTATGTGCCCCTGCATTCATCACTACAGCACCTCCTGCTGTTCCAGGGATACCAACAGCCCACTCTAAACCCTGCCAACCTAATTCTGCTGCTGCCCATGCCAAACTAGGAATTGATTCTCCAGCAGCAACGGTTAATTGACCTTTTTCTGGGTCAAAGTGACTAAAGCGGAGATGACGAGTCGCAATGACTAAGCCTGATATACCACCATCGCTCACCAGCAAGTTAGAACCTGCTCCTAGCGTTGTCACCTTTAAATCACGTTCTTTTGCGTATTTAAGACTTTCTTGCAGTGCTTCTAAGTTTCGGGGGGAAACGTACAACTGTGCTTCTCCCCCAACTCTATAGGAAGTGAACGCTGACAAGGAAGCCTGAGACTTGATTGCACAATCAGTATTGGGTAAGTAAATTACTTCACTCTCCACCAAATTAGCTGTTTGCTGTTTCTTTGTATTCAAAGAAGAAACTGTGCAGACGTTTCCAGCGGCCTGGGAAATAGTCATTTTTACTTTTTTTTGGTAAAATTTTTACATTTATTTACCGCAAAGATACGGTAATAGAGTTAACTTATGAAACCATTACTAGAGGGGCGCTTTGCTCAGAAATAAAACTTTGCAAAGTCTCCACTTTAGGATGTGGCTTTAGCAGGCTCACAAAATGTTGTAATTACTTCCGGAATCACCTGGTTCAAGTTTCCAGCCCCCAAAAACAACGCCAAGTCTCCTGGGTGTAGTGTTTGTAGCAAGTACTCACACACTGCGGATAAAGTTGGTTGATAAACTACCTGCGAATGCTGTTTAGCAATCTCTGCGGCTAGACTTTCACCACTAATTTGCCCTAAATTTGGTTCACCAGCACTGTAGATATCAGTCAGCACAACCAAATCAGCATGTGCAAAGGAATCGGCAAATTCTTCTAAAAAGGTCAGTGTACGGCTATAGCGATGAGGTTGGAAGATGGCAACCACTCTTTGCCCTGGTCTTGCCTGTAAACGGGCTGCGGCGAGAGTAACGCGAATCTCGCTTGGATGATGGGCATAGTCATCGATAAAGGTAATGCCATTGACTTCTCCTCGGAACTCAAAGCGTCGTCTTGCTCCTTCAAAGGTGGCGATACCTTTGGCAATTGCTCCAAATTCTAAACCCAAGGCGCGACCAACAGCCACGGCGGCTAGGGCATTGCTGAGATTATGCCGACTGAGCAGCCGCAATGTCAACACGCCCAAAGCTTTGCCTCTTTCCCAAACCAAAGCCGTGGTGCCATCAGCTCGATAATCAATATTGGTGACGGTGTAATCAGCGTTGGTATCTGAGTGTAAGCTGTAGGTAATTGTGGGTTGTAAGCGATCGCGCACTGTCGCACAGTCAATGCTACCGATCAACGTTTTACAACTCTTAGCAAATGTCTGGAAGATGTCAATGACTTCTTCTAATGTGTCGTAGTGGTCAGGATGATCGAGTTCAATATTGGTAATGATGCCAATTTCCGGAGCATGTTTTACCAGGGAACCATCTGATTCATCTGCCTCGGCTACCAAATATTGGCTTTGCCCCAGTCGAGCATTACCACACCAGGCATTAACTTCGCCACCTACTAAAATTGTTGGGTCTAGGCCTGCTTCCAAAAGCATATAGCCAATCATGCTACTGGTTGTGGTTTTGCCGTGTGTTCCTGCCACTGCAATGCTGTAGTACTCGGCAATTAGAGCTGCTAGTACATCTGAACGATGTAAAATTGGACAACCTAATTCCAGCGCTGCTTTGTATTCTAAATTATTAGTGTTAATTGCTGTTGAACAAATGACTTGAGGCAATTTCAAGTTAGTATCAGCAGGTAATTGTTCTTGTGAATTTAATACTACTGCATTAGCCAATACTTGAGGTCGAAAGAATTCAAGATTGCTTGCCTCTTGTTTACCAAAAATATGAGCGCCGATAGATTCTAACTTGTGCGTAATATGGTTTGGACGAAGATCCGAACCTGATACTGGAAATTGACGCTTTGTGAGAACGTATGCCAGAGCAGACATACCTATGCCACCGATGCCAATGAAATGAAATGGTCTACCACTAAAATCTACAGAATTAGTCATTTATTGCTCCTCTTACACCACACCACACCATAATCACAAATGACACGCGTATCATAACAGGAATTTGATTTTTACCGTAACTACTCCTGTATCATGTTCATGTTTGATGTCCAAATGATGTTTCTGCTCTGGTTTTCTTTGTTCAGAATGATTTTACCTTGGTTGGAGGTTTTTGCTATTTTTGAACTGTTCTTAAGATTATTCTGAAAATTTTGGCCGCATCGGGAAAGAAATTCTTGTAATGTCAAATACATAAATTTGGCTGCCTTACTGTAATTGGCTACATAATACATTGTTTAGTGAAACTGATTTGAAATTGCATCCAGTCTAGGCGTGAATTGAGTAAAATATGTACATTGGTAATGAAACTATTTTCCAATTGCATAAAACCCAGGCATAACTGGATGCAGCAACTAGCAATTTTTGGTGGCACATTTGATCCAATTCATTGGGGACACCTGCTTGTAGCCGAGACAGCTTTGCATCAAGTATGCCTTGAAAAGGTAATTTGGGTCCCATCCCTAAATCCTCCTCACAAAGAAGCAGCTTTGTTTGAGCATCGTGTGCAAATGCTGCAATTAGCCATAAAAGATAACCCAGCGTTTACTGTCTCACTAGTGGAGACAAATCGCTCTGGGACTTCTTATGCCATTAACACCCTGATTGACTTATCTGCTTGTTACCCAAATACTCACTGGTACTGGATTGTCGGCTTGGATACTTTCCAAACCTTACCCCGTTGGCACCGTGGACACGAACTAGCACAAATGTGTGATTGGTTAATCGCACCCCGACTGCTAGGTGGTGAGACTATAACTCAAAGCAAATTAATCTGCAAGCAAGTGGAGCAACAACTCAGAGAGCAGTCCTCTACCATTCACTGGCAACTCTTGAATATACCTTTAGTAGGAGTTTCGTCAAGTCTAATTCGCAAATTTCGCCGCGAACGCCAGTCAATTCGTTATTTAGTACCGGAATCGGTCAGATCATATATCACTAACAACAATCTCTACTCTCACAAATCTGAATAAATTATGTGTTTTTTTATTGATCTAACACTTTATGGTTATAAGTGCCCCCCCCCTTTGCGATATGATTGGGGTCAACGATATCAAAATATAAGCATAAATACAGAGGGCAAGGTACTGTGATTAGAGTTGCAATCAACGGTTTCGGGCGGATTGGACGTAACTTTGCGCGTTGTTGGGTGGGTAGAGAGAATAGTAAAATCGATCTTGTCGCGATTAATGACACGTCAGACCCCAGAACTAATGCTCACCTGCTCAAGTATGACTCAATGCTAGGGAAGATCAAAGGTGCTGAGATTAGTGCCGACGATAACTCTATCATCGTTAACGGCAAGACCATTAAGTGCGTATCCGATCGCAACCCCGAAAACTTGCCCTGGAGAGATTGGGGAATTGACCTAATTATCGAAGCAACCGGGGTGTTTACTAGCAAAGAAGGAGCGCTGAAGCACGTAAATGCTGGAGCCAAAAAAGTTCTGATTACCGCTCCTGGTAAAAACGAGGATGGCACTTTTGTGGTTGGTGTGAATCATCACGACTATGACCACAACAAACACAATATTATCAGTAATGCTAGCTGTACTACCAACTGCTTGGCACCAATCGCCAAGGTGTTGAACGATAAGTTCGGTATCATCAAAGGTACGATGACCACCACCCACAGCTATACAGGCGATCAGCGCTTGCTAGACGCTTCTCACCGGGATTTGCGACGGGCGAGGGCGGCAGCGATAAACATTGTACCCACCTCCACTGGTGCAGCGAAAGCAGTGGCGCTAGTTATCCCAGACCTGAAAGGCAAGCTAAATGGCGTTGCCTTACGCGTACCAACCCCGAACGTCTCAATGGTAGATTTCGTAGTGCAGGTTGAAAAGCGTACTATTACTGAAGAAGTTAACCAAGCTCTCAAAGATGCTGCCGAAGGCCCACTTAAAGGTATTTTGGCCTACAGCGATCTAGAACTGGTATCGTCTGATTATCAAGGTCATGATGCTTCTTCGATTGTTGATGCTAGCTTGACTTTGGTCTTGGGTAATGACTTAGTAAAAGTTATGGCATGGTATGACAACGAGTGGGGTTACAGCCAACGAGTTTTGGATTTGGCAGAATTAGTAGCCGAGAAGTGGGTTTAATTAAACAGTGAGGAGTTAGGAATGAGGAGTTAGGAATAAGGAGTCAAGAGTGAACTGTGAGGAATTAAAACTCATAACTCATAACTTCTAACTCATAACTCCTAACTATTGAAGTGTTGAAATCCCTGCCTAAGACTCAGAACTTGGTCGGGGAATTTTTTTTGTTCGTCGTGCAATAGTACTGTTGATCCAGCTGTAATCCTGCCTGCGATCGCAGCACCTTCACCAAGATGTTGCACTAAGGCTGATGCTAACTCTTGTGGTAAACACAGCACTAATTCAAAGTCTTCGCCACCGTATAGAGCATATTGTAGCGCTTGCTCTGGTGGCAACCAATGGTTAAAAGTTTTTGGTACGGGAATTTGTCTGCGTTCTAAGACCGCGCCAACGCTGCTGGCGCGGCAAATTTGGATAATTGCATCTGCCAAACCATCGCTGCTATCCATACCAGCTACGGGTATGGGGCATGGGGCATTGGGCATTGGGCATGGGGATGCTAAAATTTTTTGGAGGATTGGTAAGACATCTAATCGTGGCTGTGGGCGTTGGTGTGCGCGGATTAGAGCCGTGCGTTCTGCATCTTTGAGGTTTTGTCCTAATTCGGGATGTAAGAGTAGTTGTAAGCCAGCGTGGGAGGCTCCATGAATGCCTGTGACAACGATCGCATCTCCGACAACAGCAGCAGAACGGCGGATAATTTGACTAGGGTTAACTTGACCAAAAGCGGTAATTGCCAGAGTAGTTACAGGCGATCGCACAATATCACCACCGACAATTGGGGTATTGTATTTTTGCAGGCATTCTGTCATTCCCTGGTACAAGCGTTCTACCCAACTCACCCTAAGTTCACCGGGTAGTCCCAACCCGACGGTGATTCCCAACGGAGAAGCGCCCATTGCTGCTAAATCTGATAAATTGGCAGCAGCAGCTCGCCAACCAGCATCTTCTGGGGAAGTGGTGAGGTTGCTAAAATGTACGCCATCAACCAGCACATCTGTAGTTACCACCAAAAATTGCTCTGGTGCAGTCTCAAGTACTGCGGCATCATCGCCGATCATTTCTGGAGGACAGAAGCGCTGTAATCTTTCTAAAAGACCTTGTTCGCCAATGTCTTTTACCTGTTGAGAAGATAAATCACTGTTCACAATCGGTTTTCCGTGTTGCAAAATTACGAAGAAAACTGATGATTTACTTTACTGTTTAAGATAAGGGTATCGTCTAGGAGTCAGTTGGAATGGTAACAACACCAGTAACCAGCATCACATTTGAGGAGTACTTAACCTATGATGATGGTAGCGATTTTCATTATGAACTGGTGGATGGCAAGCTAGAGCTAATGAACCCACCTACTATTGAACATTTCCTGATTGCCAAATTTATTGAGCAATTGCTAGATGCAGAAATCAAACGTTGTAACTCTACTTGGCTGTGTTTTCGGGAAAGTGGGGTGAGAACGGGTAGAAATAAATCTAGGTTGACTGATTTGTGTGTAGTGACACTGGAGCAAGCTAGAGAATTGTTGAATGCTTCAGCAGTATTTGAGTCACCTCCGTTACTAGTTGTCGAGGTGGTTAGTCCTGAGTCGGTGAAACGGGATTATCGCCATAAGCGATCTGAATATGCGGCCTTAGAGGTTCCTGAATATTGGATTGTAGACCCACTGGAAACAAAAATTTCAGTGTTACTACTGGAAGATGGATTTTACGAAGAAACAGTTTTTACAGCCAACCAGCAAATTTTATCACGAATTTTTCCAGAATTAGCGATCGCAGTCGATCAAGTGTTCAACGCCGGAAATCTAAATCAGGGGAGTTAGAAGTTAATAGTTAGGAGTTAGGAGTTAGGAGTTAGTAATTATTCTCCCTCATCCCACTTATCTCCCCCTGCTTCCCCTGCCCTCTCTTATGCAGCTTGCGGCTCAACCAGATTTTCTATCCCCTGAACCACTTTTGCTGATTCGATTTTGTCACCAGCTTTCAGTTTATCCAAAACTTCTTTACCTTCGGTGAGATAGCCAAAAACGGCATAGCGACCATCTAAGAGGTTGCGTCCGGCGGGGGTGAGTTCTGGTTCAAACAAAAAGAAGAAAAATTGTGATGAACCACCATTTACTTCACTTTCAGGACGAGCCATCACTACTGCACCAAAGGCAGAAAAAGGTAGAACTGGCATATCAACGTAACGACCAGCTTCTTCTAAAGTAATACCATAAGTAGGTGCTTTATCTCCTTGAACTAAGACTTCTAAGGGAATAGCGCGATATTTGCCCGTTTTGGGGTCAATGAAACCCACATCTTTACCTGCTGGATCTCCAGTTTGGAGAAAGTAAGATTCTTCAGAACGGGTAAATTCTAAACCATTATAAAAACCCCTCTGTACCAAATCTACAAAATTACCAGCAGTCACAGGAGCGCTGTAACCATCTACGACAAGGGACAAATCGCCTTTGTTGGTTTTGATTTCTACAGTCGCACGACCTTTGAGCTGCGGCAGGTTACTATATTCAGCAGGCACTTCAAAGGGGAATTGTTTCACCATTGATTCTTCTAGCTGAGTCACGAGATTCAAAAGTTTGCTTCTCTCTTGCAATATCTGTTCTTTATCTTTGCTGTTCGCCAATTCTTGCAATTTACCCACCCCAGATTTCAACTCGGTAATCCAAGCTTCGGCTTGGGGTTGGCGTTCTGCGGGAACGCTTGTTAAGATTTGGGAAGGTTTATCGAGAATGCGGGATGCTTGGCTAATGTCTTTGGAAATAGCACCCCAACGCCGATTCGCCCGCAGTTGGGCAGAGATGTCCTCTAAACTGCCTTGTAGTTGCCGCACAGGTTTGTTATCTATCGGGAGTGCATACCGCAACAAAGCCTTTCCGTCGGTAATTGCATTGCCGGCTGGCAGTGCGGCGCTACTGGAGGGAGTCCACCCAGCTGTAGTTATGCCTAAAAATATTGTTATCAGCAGTATTGCCATTAGGCTGTTCTTCAGCCAGGATTTTAATAAGTTAAGCATGGGATAACTCAAATGCAGCAGTGAATTGTTGACTGGACGTAACCCATAAATAATCTTCCCACGTTAGGTGATGAGTGGAGCAGAGGTCTAGGGCAGAGGAGAATTACTAATGACAAATGACCAATGACTAATGACAAATGCCCAATGACGACCCTAGAAGGGTACAATAAATGCCGATTGTCTTCCAAAATTTGAAAGTTTCATGATCTCCAGTAACGACTTTCGACCCGGTGTTTCAATTGTATTGGATGGGTCTGTATGGCGAGTGCTTGAATTCCTACACGTCAAGCCAGGCAAAGGTTCCGCTTTTGTACGAACTAAGCTAAAAAATGTCCAGAGTGGGAGCGTGATGGAAAAAACGTTCCGCGCAGGGGAAACAGTGCCGCAAGCCACTCTAGAAAAAAGCACGATGCAGCATACCTATAAAGAAGGCGATGAGTTTGTCTTTATGGATATGGAAACTTATGAAGAAGGCAGATTGACTAGGGCACAAATTGGCGATCGCGTCAAATACCTGAAGGAAGGTATGGAAGCCGAAGTTATTAAGTGGGGCGACCAGGTGCTAGGAGTAGAATTGCCTAAGTCTGTGGTTCTAGAAATTGTCCAAACAGATCCAGGTTTAAAAGGTGACACCGCCACAGGTGGCTCAAAACCAGCAACTCTGGAAACTGGTGCAGTTGTGATGGTTCCTTTGTTTATTTCCCAAGGAGAACGCATCAAAGTTGATACCCAGGAAGATAAATATATCAGCAGGGAATAACTTTCATCTCTACGGAGATCCAAGTCCCGATTTAAATCCCTACATAGGGATTAATCCCCTGCCACACTTAAAATGCTAATTTACGGATAGGTCGAGGTAATAAAAACTGTGCCATTGGACTTTAATGAAATCCGCCAACTTCTGGCAACTATCGCACAAACAGATATTGCAGAAGTCACGCTCAAAAGTGATGACTTTGAGCTAACAGTCCGTAAGGCTGTGAGCATCAGCAATCAGATGTTGTCGGTAGGTCAAGGGACTTTAGGCGGTGTGGTAGGTTCAGGCTTGACATCAGGTTCATCTGGGGGAAACCAGGTGAGCGGAAGTCAGGTAACGGAGGTGTCCACATCTCGTGTGTTTGAGAATACTGGTAGTAGCACACAATTGCAGTTGTCAGTAAGTCCTCCCTCAACCATTGACCAAAGATTAGTAGAAGTACCTTCCCCAATGGTAGGAACGTTTTACCGCGCTCCTGCGCCTGGGGAAGCAGCATTTGTGGAAGTAGGCGATCGCGTCCGCAAGGGTCAAACAGTCTGTATCATTGAAGCCATGAAGCTGATGAATGAAATCGAAGCCGAAGTTTCTGGACAGGTGATGGAAATTCTTCTCCAAAATGGCGACGCTGTAGAATATGGTCAACCTTTGATGCGAATTAACCCCGATTAAGTATTAATGTATATATGATGTGAGTCATTGTTAAAATTTTCTTTCCTTGCGGGTTAATCCTGATGAAACAAACGTTGCCTTTACCACCAGAAGTGGTGCAACAAGTAGCTGAATACTTCAGCCTGTTAAGTGAGCCAATGCGCCTACGGCTGCTACATTTATTACGGGATGAAGAAAAATGCGTGCAAGAGTTGGTAGAGGCAACACAGACTTCTCAGGCAAATGTGTCAAAACACCTGAAGGTAATGTGGCAAGCAGGTATTCTTAGCCGCCGCAGTGAAGGAACTTGCGCCTATTACCGGGTGGAAGATCAAATGATTTTTGATTTGTGTAATCGGGTTTGCGATCGCCTCGCCACAAGGTTGGAGCAGCAAGCCCGTAATTTTCGTGTATTAAATAGCAAACGGTAAGTTTAAGAGAGTTATGAGTTATGAATTAAAACTCCTCACTCCTGCACAGACGCGATTAATCGCGTCTCTACTCCTAACTTAATTTAAAGCGGATAATCTTTTTGAAACTGTTCACGAGTTAGCGGTTGTTGTATCTCTACACCCTCACCGCCTAAAACATCCAACGGTTTGCCGTTCACGTCAATGTACACCTTGGCTTTGGGATTTAAAGTTGTTGCAGTGTAAACAACTTGTCCCACGCGGCCCATCATTGAGGTGCTACCACCGCCGCTAGTAAAATCTTCAGATAAATTAACGTGAACTTCATTATTTTCCGCCTTCAGCCCCAATAATTTGGTTCCTTTAGGGATGGTTGTTGAATCTGTCCCTTCTTTTGGGCCTGCTAACAAACTTTGGAAAGCTGCTTCTAAAGCCTGGTTGGGTAATACAGAAGCTACTTTGACAGGCTGTGGAACCAAAGCAACATTTTTGTCCTTTGGTCTTAGCCAATAAACGTTAGGCGTTTGCTCATTACCTGGCTGCTTAATTGATGGCTGTACTGGTTGAGCTATTTGCCCAGAGACGTTTGATGGTGTGGGAGTAGTATTGCTGGAGTGTGAGGTAAACCAAGCTACACCGCCACCCACCGCTACAACCACTGCTGATACAGCTGCAATTACGCCTGAAGAAATACGATTAGATCCTTGTTGGTCTTTCATGTTCAAAACCTTCCTAACTGAGGGCTGATATGGTAGTTATGTGAGGAGCAGCCTGGTTAACGACGATACTTACAAGTAGAGAGTTTCCTGAAAAGTTGGAGATACCTTAGATTAGCGATAATGCTCTTCCTTTATTTTAGAATCCTATCTCTAGTCCGTCATCTACCCCACTATTGAATTTCATCCTTCTTTGAAGGATAAAATTTATTCGTCGTTAGGTAGTAATTAACTATGGTAAGTTAGATTGAGGTAGGTATAGCTTAATATTTGCTAAATAATAAGATTTTTAAATATTTAATGTTAATAAAATCGAGATATGAATTTGCCTTTAGAAGTTATTTTGAATTTCATTATAACAAGTATTATCGGTTTTTAGACTTAGCTTCTTAGAGGTTGTTTGAAAAGTGGTTTGCTGTGATTTTAGGCACTTATTGATCCCCCCAACCCCCCTTAAAAAGGGAGGAAAAACCTTTCAAAGTCCCCCAATTTATCGGGGGATTTAGGGGGATCTAGAACATTTTGCTACCAAGAAAAGGACTTTTCAAACATCCTCTAATACATCTTTGGGGTTTATCAAGCCACTCCTCCTAAAATTTCCTACCTCTATTGGTGAATTAAAACACTACCTGTTCCAAGTAATTCGACTTATTGCCGTATTAATTTTGTTAAGTATTACCCCACAATAAACGGTTCCAAGTTATTCGTTTCCAAGCTGCTCTTTCAAAATGCTCAAAGTCTCTAGTAGCATGGTTGAAAAAGGCAACATATAGGCTATTTTTGAGTCGCAAATTTCTAGCAATCAGAAGTGTGAGAGAATGCCGAGGTCTAGCTATTTTTTTCTCAGTATTTTGAAAATCAATACATTTCTCAGTACCATCTTCAAACTGCATCCATAGTGCTTGGTTGACCGAAACTGAACTATCAATACCTGTACTATCTCCATAGACCCTAGTACAAGAAGGCAAAATTCAGAAGGCAGAAGTACGAAGGCAGGAGGCTCAGTTGGAACCCACGTTTAAAAACGTGGGATTGATCTTGGACGCTTTGTATCTCGTGGCACTTTCCGCTCGATACAATTCTTTTTTTTAACTGGGCAATAACCCAGAACTAAAGTTTTTATTAATACTTCTTTCCTTCTGCCTTCTGCCTTCTGCCCTCTGCCTTTCTTGTAAAAAGAAAGAATGCTTATTTTATAAGCTTTCTGGCTATTTTAAATGGTTTATCGAACAGAATTCAGGAGTCAGGAGTCAGAATTCAGCAATGTTTTCTGACCGAAAAAGCGGATAGCGTAGCGTTAGCGAGTCTTGCCTCACGAGAATAAGAAACCTAGTATCGCCCATAAAACTGGGTTCCTATTCTTTTTCTTGGCAATCCAGTAGCAAATTGCAGTAGAAACGATAGGCAAAACGATAAACAAAAATACAAATTTCAAGCTGTAGCCTCCTTATTATTCAACAGCAATAAATAAGTACCTGAGCAAAATTAATTGAATATTTTTGGAACAAATCAAAATCCCTGTAGTGTTTATCTGTTAAGAGTTCCCTGTTCCTTTTTCCCTCTCCTAAATGTACAATTTATTTTGCACGACTACTTACAACAACTATCTTTTAAATTTTGAAACAGACTCTAAACTTCTAAAATTGATATGTTTTGTATGTCTTCGCAGGAACTTTTGGCTGCAACAGGAGTTATCGCAAAAACTGGTAAGAGAGTAGCGATCGCTAATAAAAAGGCAAATTGTGTAGGATACAGCACTTACGGCAGCTATGAGGTACATTTTCAAAGCTGAAAGCTATGCTAGGAGAGGGACAAGGAGAAAAACTGTATTGCTTAATAGCGGTAAGCGCTGTATCTCATGACTGAGGTTTTCTCATTCCATTTCATCTAAACTGCTACATTGAAAATCTAGGCTTAATTTATATACGCCGTAGGGTTATCCAGTGCTGCAAATGGTGAAGAAATTTTTTTTGGAGTTTACACCAACCCAGTCAAGAGAGCGATCGCACCAGATAAGGATTCTTTCCCTTCTGGAAAAGATATGATTGCTGAGAGATTTGGTTTTTTACTCAAAAGGAGGTAAATTATTCGGGTCAAGACCTTGAGACTGCAAGTAAGCAATTAACCGTTCTTTTTGCTGGCGTTCCTGTTCAATTTGTTCCACAGCCCAAGGTAACAAATTACCATCCCTATCCCACCAACGTAACCAATAACCAGTCCGTCCTTCTTTTGTTCCTTGCCATGTTCCTAAATATAAACCCATTTCTTCCACCCCATGACGACCATTCTCATCGGGTAACTTTAATTCATAACGTCCATTTTCTAATTGATGATATTCTAATAATCCCCCGTCCGGGGTAAAAATTATGTAGATGGGAACTTGTAAAATCTGTTCATAAAAAAACCATCTTCCTGGTGGGTAGGTGCGCTTGACTGAATATTCTCCCCCGTCGGTATCTGAAATAAATTCCATGACAATGAGCGGAATTTCACCTTCGAGGATGGGTGTGTAACTTTTGCGATTACTAATAACTTCCTTAACTGACGGGACATAAACCCAGTCTGGGGCTTTAATTACCAGTTGCTCGTTGACTGTTGCACATAATCCAAAGTTGGAAGCTATTAACATTTGTGGTTGGATGAAACCACTGATTTCTAAGCTTTCGCGCAAAGCACCAGCCAATAATGGCTGACCTGTATTCTCCACTGGTTCATCCTCTAGTTGAAAATCTTTGGGTAGGGCTTCCCATTTAATTATTAGTTGAGTTTGGGGCTTGGTTTCGCTCAGTTGGGTTGCCATATGTAATTTAAAGTACCCTATGGGATTTTGCTACAGAATTTAGAAACCAATTGATGACAAGTATTATAGCTTTTAGGATTTGGTAATGTCTTATTTAGGCTCAAGACGCTGTTTCAATATCTGACTCTGCTGCTAAAGTTTTGATGTTAACGATCGCACTTTCACAAACGATTAAGCAGATTGCAAAAAGTGCTGCGATCGCTGCGCCCGGCATTCGCGGAACGTCTCGCAGAAAAGGCACCGCAACTAATACAGGAAATCTTCTTAAATATCGAAATATTTGCATTTTCTAACTCTTGGTAGTGACTATCGCACTAGGCTTAATCTATATACTCTAGGTTGATCACCGGGATTTGCAAATGCCCTAGTTCATACATGAATTGGGGTTTGTTCATGTTGCAAAAGGCGGCGGCTTTACAAGAGATAGTCGGCGTAGTTCAAATAGTTTGACTGCAAGTAAGAATGTCAGTTCTGCTTCTAATGCTTGGGGTGATTTTCCCGAGGTAATGAGTAAGTCATCGGGATAATTAAGAGATAGGATGTGCATGGTTCTGATCTTGGTTTCTGATTCCTATGTTTGCAGCCAGAAGTTTACGGACGCTGGGAGAACGAAAACCTAAAATAATATCTTTGTGATCAACCCCGCGCTGAATTAGTTCTCGATCGATGAAAATTTCAGTGCTGTTGTGCTGAATCCAAATTTTCCCCAGGGTAATATCTAGCTGCATCACACATCCATAAATGCGGTATTCATTTCGCCATTCGTTGTGCATGACTAAATAGCGATCGCGCACTGGATCAAAAATTAATTGCGCTTGCACATCGTTAGTAGCAAATTCTTGTAAAAAATCACAGACAATTCGCCGATATTCCTCTATTCGATCCATTGTTCTATGACCTCCCTAAAAGGATTATAGTTAATTAATCTTACCTGGTATTTTTCAATGACTGTTTTAGCTGGTTCAAAGCGGAGGAAGGTTTGATAAGTATCTATAGGTACAGCGAGATAGAGAATACGTTCTGGCTCATCAGAAACTTCTAGAGCAGCTTGGTAGTTGAGGAACTGACCTAACGCTGTATGAAACTCAGAAATGGTCGATCCACCAGCAAAGCTTTTTACTTCTACTGCTATTTTACGTCCTTCTTTCTCAGCTGCGATCGCGGGTTCTGCGGCTAATCCAAATTGTGCCTCCTGCCTCCTGCCTCTTTCAAATTAAATCCATTTCCCTGAATCAATTTATTAGCTCCAGCTCCATTTTTGGCCTTGAGGCTTACACCAACCCTACTAGGATAGCGATCGCACCAAGCACCGAATGACTGACGATAATAATACTATATAAATTCCCAAGCTTGGCGTAGTAGTAACCCCAAAGCAGACCAACAATAAATGTAAAAACCAGTGTGGATAAATCTCTATAGATGAGATGTACGAAACTGTATAGCAAGCTAGAGAGTAAAATTTGCAACCATTTTGCTAATTTAGCTTTGGAGAAAATACTGAAGAGAAAGCCACGATACAAAAACTCTTGTACAGGAGAAGATGCGCCGACAAACAAAACATAGAAAGTCCAGTTATATGCAGAGTTGTCAAGGCGCGATCCTTGAGTAATATAGTGAATGAGTACCAAGAAGGTAACACCCAAGGTGGGAAGGCTGATGGCTTTGAGAGAAGTCCTTTCATGGGTATCTTGGGTGAAGTACTGTAAAGCATAGGCTCTGGCTTGTTGGCGAAACGATGCAGTGATGGGAAATGGAATCGTCATATCTTGTAGGGCATTGAGTTGATCATTCATAGTTGTCTTCTGCAAAAAAACTATGATTTCTGTCCAACCAATCTCGCAGCAATGGTTCACATTTTCTGCGTTGTAGCAGTGTCATTAAGGATACAATACCCTCTACTATCTTCTATACGAAAAATCATGGCTTGCTGCTGCAAAAAGTCATTATTTAATGCCATACCTTCAGCAAAAAAAGAGGGCTAAGATAACACACCACTTAAAAAGTTAAGGCACCAGACGCGATAAATCGCCGTCTCTACAAAAGATCGATCCTTGTAGAGACGGCGATTTATCGCGTCTTTGGATCTAGAATTTTCATCAAAAAACCAAAATCTGACCAGAGAACCTGAAAGAACGTATCTTGGTTGGTCACCTTGAAAGGGCTAGTCCTAGAAGCTTAAGATTGAGTTACATTTTTAGTCTAGGGCAGGCATCTTGCCTGCCCCACAAAAGTTTAAATTTTACCCTCTATTGCTTCGGTAATCCACTTATGAAGTGTAGTTGTAACTTCATCAATGACAATTTCTTGAGATTTACGGGTGGCTCTTTCTATAACTTCAACTTTGCCATTAGCGATCGCACGTCCGGTTACAATTCTATAAGGTATGCCAATCAAGTCAGCATCTTTAAATTTCACTCCCGCCCGTTCATCGCGGTCATCTAGTAGGGTTTCAATTCCGGCTTGATTGAGTTTTGTGTAAAGTTTTTGGGCGATTTCGATTTGTTGAGCATCCTTAATGTTGGGAATTGTGACGATCGCGTGGTAGGGTGCGATCGCAACTGGCCAAATAATCCCGTCTTTATCATAAGATTGCTCGACGGCAGCTTGTGCTAATCGTGACACGCCTACACCAAAACAACCCATAAATAGCGGCTTTTCTTCACCTTGCTCATTGGTATAAGTTGCACCCATCGCTTGGGAATATTTAGTGCCTAATTGGAAGATGTGACCTGCTTCAATTCCACGGGCGCTTGCAAGAGTTTGTTCTGGGTTATGGATGGCGCGATCGCCTGGTCTTGCCTTGCGTATATCTACTATACTATTTGGCAACTTAAATTGCTCACCCCAATTAGCACCAACTACGTGATAACCAGCTTCATTCGCGCCTGTCACAAAGTTTTTTAAATCAACGGCTGTTTGATCAACCAAACGCAAAAACTTGGGATGAATCTGTTTATTGGCGGTAATATACTCATCTGCGATGTCTGGCGCAATGTAGCCTAAAGGTAGAGATTTGGCTGTCCATGCTTGCTGCGCTTCTACATTTGGTACATTCAAACTAATAATAGTTTTAGCACTATACTCAGGAGCTAGTTTGGTCAATTCATTTTGTAATTTGACTTCATTAACTTCCTGATCGCCTCGGATGCTCACCAAAACTAACACTGTTATACCATTATCATAAACTGTTTGATAAAGGACATTTTTAACTAATTGAGTGGGAGAAGAGTTGAGAAATTGACAGACTTTTTCAATGGTTTCTGTTCCAGGTGTATCGCGTTTTTCGTAGGTTGTAAACCGTGAGGTTTCGGCGTCAATTGGTAAAGAAACAGCCTTTTCTACGTTAGCGGCGTATTTACCATCCTCAGTGTAGAGAACTTCATCTTCGCCAGCTTCCGCCAAAATCATAAATTCTGTGGAACCAGAACCGCCAATTGCACCAGAATCAGCTTCCACTGCCCGAAAAGCTAAACCAGAACGCCGTAGGATATTGCTGTAGGCTTTATACATATCCTGGTAAGTTTCTTTGAGGCTGGCTTCATCGGTATGGAAAGAGTAACCGTCCTTCATGATAAACTCTCGTCCGCGCATCAAACCAAAGCGGGGACGAATTTCATCGCGGAATTTGGTTTGAATTTGGTAGAGATGTAGTGGTAGCTGGCGATAAGAGCGAATCATATCACGAGCGATCGCTGTGATTACTTCCTCATGAGTTGGGCCTAACCCTAATTGTTGCTCGCGGCGGTCAATTAGGGAAAACATAATTCCCTCAGCTTTGGTGTAAGTGTCCCAGCGTCCCGATTCCTTCCATAAATCGGCAGGTTGTAATTGTGGTAAGAGACATTCTTGTGCGCCTGTCGCGTTCATTTCTTCCCGCACAATCTGGGAAACTTTTTGCAGTACCCGCCACATTAAAGGCAAATAAGCATAAATACCGCTACCGATGCGACGAATGTAGCCTGCACGGAGTAATAATTTATGGCTAGGAATCTCAGCATCAGCCGGATCATCCCGCAGTGTAACAAATAACATTTGTGAAAGTCGCATCGTTTACTCCCTTTCCAGAATCTCTAATTTGTTTATAAACCAATACAGTTCAGTTAAGGTCTACTGGCAACAATTTTGGGTTTTCGAGACGCGATAAATCGCCGTCTCTACAAGTGTTTTGTTGCTCATTTTGAACTGTATTGTGATATAATCTTTGGAACTATTTAATCTAGGTCTAGGTTATGAGTCTTTTGACATTAAAACTAGACACCGTTAACCTGAGTGACGAACAATTTTATCACTTATGTCAAAATAACCGCGAATTGAAATTTGAACGCACTGCCAAGGGAGAATTAATCATCATGTCCCCCGTTGGAGGTGAAAGCGGAAATCGAGAAGCAGATTTAATTATCGATCTGGGAATCTGGAATCGGCAAACTGGCCTTGGTTTTACCTTCAGTTCTTCTACTATATTCAAATTACCTAATGGTGCTGACCGTTCTCCAGATGCAGCTTGGATTCAAGGAGAACGTTGGCAAGCACTTACACCTGAACAAAGACGGAAATTTCCCCCCATTGCACCCGATTTTGTTATTGAATTAAGATCGGCAACAGATGATTTGGAAATGTTGCGTTCTAAAATGCACGAATATATAGGTGCAGGGGTGAAATTGGCGTGGTTGATAAATCCCCAACAGCAGCAAGTGGAAATTTATCGCCAAAAACAAGATGTAGAAGTGCAAAATTTGCCTACACAATTATCGGGTGAAAATGTATTACCAGGATTTAGCTTGAGTCTATCCTGTTATTAAAATTTGCAAGTGCTGCTAAATCTCCATTATCTGCCCATACTTTACATTGCAATAAAAAATACTCTATAAGTCTGCGTAGGTACGCTTCATTTTTTGTCGTGTGTGACTGCAACTTCAATCGTCAGGATATTTTACAGCAGCTAAGATAGCTTAAAAGAAATCACCACATCTTTAGGAGAAACTACCTTGGCAGATGTAATTTATCAAGCACAAGCACCCTTAGAATTTATTCCTCCAGCGTTTAACCCTTTATTGCTACGAGTCGTCAATCTATTGTTACCCAGTTGGATAAACTGGCAAACATCTATTACCCAAATTCAAGCAGATAACGTAGAAGTTCTGGTGGATCTCTATCGCCAGTTTCAGGAGGGTAAGATCCGTTTTATGCTTGCATTTCGCCATCCGAAAACAGATGATCCACTTTGTTTGGCCTACTTATTTTCTCAACTCGTACCAAAGGTAGCGCGATCGCAACATACAGCGCTACAATATCCCATTCACGCTCATTTTATCTACGATCGCGGCATTCCTCTCTGGGCAGGTTCCCACGTTGGCTGGATTGCTTCTCATTTAGGTGGTACTCCGATTCAGCGAGGTAAGGCTGACTGGACGGGATTACGTTCGGCGCGCGAGTTGTTCGCCAATGGTAAATTCCCGATGGCAGCTGCGCCTGAAGGTGCTACCAATGGTTTATCGGAGAATATTAGCCCTTTAGAACCTGGTATCGCCCAATTAGGCTTTTGGTGTGCTGAAGATTTGCACAAAGCTGGAGGCGATCAACAAGTTCTGATTGTACCAGTTGGGATTAAATATAGTTACGTTGATGCTCCTTGGGATGCGATCGCTAATCTTTTAAGTGAATTAGAGTCGGCTAGTGGTTTACCTGCAAATCCACCAGAAAATGCTTCTGTGGAGTCGCTTTATCCTCGGTTGTTAACTTTGGCAGAACATTTACTTTTGCTCATGGAAGAATTTTACACACGATTTTATCATCAACAATTGCCAGATGCGAAGATTGTCAACGGGCAAATTCCAGATAGAAATGAAGCTTTAGCAGTTCGTTTACAAGCTTTGCTGAATGCAGCGCTGTTAATATCAGAACAGTATTTTAATTTGCAGTCAAAAGGTAGTTTGAGTGACCGTTGTCGGCGGGTAGAACAAGCAGGTTGGAATTATATATTTAGAGAAGAATTTAAGGATGTAAAAGGAGTGTCTGCTGTTGAAAGAGCTTTAGGCGATCGCGTTGCAGAAGAAGCGAATGCACGGATGTGGCACATGCGTTTAGTAGAAAGTTTTGTAGCGGTTTCTGGTAATTATATTCGAGAAAATCCAACAGTAGAAAGGTTTGCTGAGACGACTTTAATTTTATGGCAAATGATTACTAAAATCAAAGGGAATAAAGCTGTGCAGCGTCCACAATTGGGTAAGCAAAAAGTAAAAATAACTATAGGCGAACCTATATCTATTTCGGAACGTTACCCGAAATATCAAGAAAATCGTTTGGCTGCTAGACAAGCTGTTGCTGATGTGACAAATGATTTACAACAAGCGATGGAAGCTTTAATTTGAGCAGGATGGAAAGGACAATTGCTTTAGATACCTCAAATTATCTTGACAAAATAAGATAAATGTGTGTCAAATGTCAAGTAAAAGTCCTTCCTGCTAAATGCCAATTCAGAAGGCAGAAGGCAGGAGGCAGAAGGCAGAAGGGAACCCACGTTTAAAAACGTGGGATTGAAGTAAGGACGCCTTGTGTCTCGTGCTACGCATCTCGACACAAATCTTTTTATACTAGTGGGCTTTAGACCCACAACTAAAGTTTTATTAGTACTTCTTTCCTTCTGCCTTCTGCCCTCTGCCCTCTGCCTTTCTTTGTAATCTTATGTTTGTTTTGTGTCTAAAAACAAAACCAAGTTATCTCAGCTGTAAAATATAAGTGTAGAGCCAGTAGTAGATTAAACCTCGGCAAAAAAATCCCTAAAAATGCCAGGGTAATTTTATGCTTGTTTTGTGTCTAAGAAAAAACCAAGTTATCCCAGCTATAAAATATGAGGGTGGAGCCAAAGGTGACTAGTATTGATGATTACACTTTCTCTTTTCCAGGAGAAGTAACAATTCCCCAGGCTCCTCCTGAATTCAAATCAGGTTTTATCGGCATTGTTGGTCGTCCAAATGTCGGTAAATCTACTCTAATGAATCAATTAGTAGGACAAAAAATTGCCATCACCTCACCAGTAGCACAAACTACACGTAACCGTTTGCGCGGTATATTAACGACACCAGAGGCGCAGTTAATATTTGTAGATACACCAGGAATTCATAAGCCTCATCATCAATTGGGCGAAGTATTGGTGCAAAATGCCAAAATTGCCATTGAATCAGTAGATGTAGTGCTATTTGTGGTAGATGGAGCGGTGGCGTGTGGAGCAGGCGATCGCTATATTGCCGAATTGCTCAGTCGCAGCAAAACACCAGTAATTCTGGGTGTGAACAAAAGCGACCAACAACCGGACGATTCTCAGTATTTAGATGATAGTTACGCTCAGATGGCCCAATCTCACGAATGGGAAATCGTGAAATTTTCTGCCAAGACTAGTACAGGATTACCGCAACTGCAAGAATTATTAATTGAACATTTAGAACTTGGGCCATTATATTATCCTCCAGACTTGGTAACTGACCAGCCAGAGCGCTTTATTATGGGTGAATTGATTCGAGAACAAATTTTATTGTTGACTCGTGAAGAAGTACCCCATTCAGTTGCGATCGCCATTGACCTAGTAGAAGAAACTCCCAGCATTACCCGTGTACTTGCTACCATCAACGTCGAGCGCGATTCCCAAAAAGGCATACTCATTGGCAAAGGTGGAGCGATGCTCAAAGCAATTGGTAGTGAAGCTCGCGAACAAATTCAAAAGTTAATTGCTGGTAAAGTTTACCTAGAATTGTTTGTGAAAGTTCAGCCAAAATGGCGACAGTCGCGGCTCAGTTTAGCAGAGTTAGGTTATCGCGTCGAAGAATAAAATTGGTCATTAGTCATTAGTCATTGGTCAAAAAGACAAAGGACAAAGGACTAATGACTAATGACCAAGCCCCTTCGGGAGCGGGTGTAGGGGTGTAGGGGTGCAGGGTAGCCCCGTATGGAGGGTACAAGCCCCTGTTTTTAAACATGGAATAAAGTTAAAGATGTATTTCGAGATACGTAGTACGAGAAATACAGCGTCCTTGCATCAAGCCCCTCAATTTATTGATGGGGTTCCCTTACACCCTTACACCCCTAATTTTTGACAAAGAACAAATGACTCTTAATTAATAAAAATGTCTTTAGATACTCCCTATCCCTTAAATTTACCCGCTAATGCTCCGCCGTTGCGGGTGTTAATTGTTGAAGATGATCCGATGATGCAATTGGGATTAGAGCAATCATTAATGGCTCATCCTCAGTTGGAGATTGTTGGACAAGCTGAAGATGGTTATTTGGGAGTTCAAGCCGCACTGCAACTGAAACCCGATTTGGTAGTTATGGATATTGGATTGCCGCGATTGGATGGCATTGCGGCAACACAGCAAATTAAAGCGGCGTTACCAGCAACTCATGTAGTGATGCTGACATCTCATCAAACGGAGACAGAAATTATTGCGGCACTATCTAGCGGTGCAGATGCCTATTGTATCAAAGGTGCAAGTGTAGAAAGATTGTTAAGTGCGATCGCCGCCGCAGTTGATGGTGCAGCCTATCTCGATCCCCAAATTGCGCGGCGAGTAATTGATAATCTCAAACCACCTTCACCCACTACCAACACAGCTAATTTATCTGGACGCGAATTAGAAGTGTTGAAACTCATGGTAGACGGGTTGAGTAACCCAGAGATTGCCGAAAAACTCTATCTCAGTCCCAACACCATTAAAACTCATGTCCGAGGGATTATGAATAAATTAGCAGTAGACGATCGCGTGCAAGCAGCAGTCGTTGCATTGCGTTCTGGGCTGGTTTGATTATATATAAATTAAACTTTATAAGTAGAGGCATACATATAATATACGTATACCTCTATGACCGATTAATTCGATTAATTTGTCGCCAAGAATTTGGAAAAATAGTCTACCTCAACGCATTTTAGTTAAAAGAGTTTGAGAATTGATTAGGGTCTAGATGATCTGGAAATAGTAAAATTTCCTTGCCTTCTAAATTTGCCTTTTGGTGAAGCAAAATCGCCTTTTCCAAAGAACAATATTTAATTGGAACCCATCTGTCGCTATAAAAGTAGACAGTTACTCGGCTCATTGCATACTCTTTCATCGGTAGTGGAACGTACCAGGACGAGTCCACAATTTGAACTTTACCTGTCGAGTCCATGCTTTGAACCTCAGCTACTAAGTATATTTACTCTCGCTCATCATTCTTATTACTTTCACTGATCCAAGTGAATTATGGTAACTATCATAAGTAATAAGCTAATTTGTCTTTAAGGTAGAAGTTTAGGAGTCAACTAGCTTTTAGTTGAGATTGAGCCTTAGTAGTTGGTAAAGAATTTTCGGGTAAAGTTTGACAGACTGTGATTGTATTTCCCAAAGTAGGAACTTATGAATTGGAATTAAGCGGTACTCCCAAATCGGGAGCTAGTTTCAAGCCCTTTGTGTTGTCTTACACCATCACAGTCGGCTCATAAAGATTGCTCTGCGTACCTTTGCGTTTACCTCTGTGTTCCTCTGCGTTTAAAAAAGTTACGAACTTATGCAAAGCTGTACTTAGTATGGTACAAACTTCACTGTAATGGCGGTGCGATCGCCTCTAAAGCAGTAGCGATCGCCTAACCTTTCAGCTTCTACCCAATGCCCATAATTTAAAATCCTGCCAAACGATCTCAAGGTTTCAAACTCAGGGACGATGAAGAATTAGCAATTAAATTGACAAAATCACACTATAAAGAGTGATATTAAGCGATAGATAGCGCTTGTAAAGGACTAACGGGCATGATTAAATCTTGGATGGTGATTGGGGGTGTGGCTTTCTTGGTTGCTTTAGCCGCGAACGTGATTACGCCTAGCGATCGCCAATGGTTCAAACGTTTACAACGACCAAGATGGCTAACTTTTGAGGGTGCAATTCCCATTATCTGGACTGTAATATTTATTTGCGGTGCTTGGTCAGCTTATATTGTCTGGGAAAAAGACCCAGGAAGCACTTCAACCTGGTTAATTATGGCTTTATATCTGCTATTAGAAATTGTCACCATTGCCTATACGCCTGTCATGTTTAAGCTTCGCAGTCTGAAAGTGGGCACAATTCTCGGTGGCACAGGTCTGATCATCAGTGCTTTATTGATACTTGCAGTCTTAGGTTTTTCTGGTTGGGCAGCACTATTACTAGTTCCTTATTTGCTCTGGAGTCCCATTGGTACTTATACCACTTGGCAGATGATCAGTCTCAATCCTCAAGATGCCTAAGAATCGCCCCAGAGAATGATTAAACATATAGCCTAAATTGTCAAACTTGCAGTGTATGACTTGACAAAATACACAAAACTTGAGTGCATTATGATTCCATCTTGGATAATAATTGGGGCTGTAACTTTCTTTATTGCTCTTGGGAGTTTCTTGATTACGCCGCGTGATGTTAAATGGTTTGTACATTTAAGTCGCCCTCGCTGGCTAATTTTTGAGCCGTTAATTCCGTTTATCTGGACTGTGATTTTTATTGGTGGTACAGCTTCAGCTACTATTGTCTGGCAAAAAAATCCCGGAAGCCTAATTACTTGGCTATTAATGGCTTTGTATCTTGTGGTGGAAATTATCACCGTCGCCTACATACCTCTAATGTTGAGATTTCGCAGTCTCAAAATTGGGGAAATTCTTGGATTAATGGGTTTGATTTTAGCCGTTGTCCTGGCAATCTGCGTTTTACCGATTTCTCTAATGGCGGCGCTGTTACTCCTTCCCTATCTAGTTTGGACTCCCATTGGTACTTACACTACTGACGAGTTAAGAGAGTTAAATCCTCAAGATGCTTGAAGAAGTATTCAGTAGTCTGAATTCAGTAGACATCTCCGAAAATGAATGTAGAGACGTAGCAGTGCTACGTCTCTACAAGGGTTCTGGATAACGCATATTTAATTTCTGGAGATGTCTAGTAGTCAGAAGAAGAAAGTGTGGGATGAACGCTTATTTATTCCTTATGGATTCCGCAAGAAAGATTTAGCATTTAGTTTCACCATTTATTCAGCATTAGATTGAACAAGTCTGCCAGTCAGACTCCAATTCAATTCTGTTAGCGGTAGCGGGGCGTTTAGCCCATTCTGAATTCTGACTCCTGAATTCTTTTGTGATAACGCATCTATATAAGCCGCCCATAACGTGCCGTGACAGGATTGGCTGGATTGGATTGATTATTCAGCCAAGCCCACATTTGATCGCCGACAGAAAAATGCCACCATTCTCTAGGATTGCGTTGAAAGCCGGCTTTTAACATTACATCTCGCAATAACTGACGGTAAGCATGATACTTTTGTGCTTCTGAGTCGTCGCTATTGGCATAATAATCGGGATGCGATCGCTCTGACATTTCATCAATTGGCGAACCCATATTCACTATTTTCCCAGCATCATCTACCAGCGTCACATCCACCGCCCCGCCAGTACTGTGAGGAGGCGGAGTTTTTTCATCCAAACTCGGTACAGCCCAAATTTCATAAACCGCTTCCCAAATCTCTCGGCGTTGGTTTGGTGATAACTCCACCTCAGTCAGTCCCTTATCCTGCACTGCTTGGGCGAAGCTGTAATCTACCATAAACTGCTGAACTGCGATCGGGCGATAGGCGTCAAAGATTTGGATATACCAGTTAGGATGCAGAATATTAAGATAATTTTGCGCTTGGAGCAAATTTTCGATCGCGCTTTGACGGAGATAATAAGGAGAGCGATCGCCATAAGTAGCACCTAACTTTTCATAAGGATGGGGAGATTCCACCGCAAACAATTCTAAAGGAATCGCCATTAGCGGTTCACCACACTCGAAAATTGGGATTTGATGATAAGGCCTCATCTAGTCAGCCACACAAAAAATTACGGATTTTAACGAAAGCATAGCATTCTGACAGGCCAAACAAGACTAAAGTTCTGTTGTTGCATATAGCCTAACGTACTTTGATAGAGTAGCAAGCTACCCGTAGCGTCTGGTAGAAAAGGTATTGCTCCTTTAATCAAATAATTTTGTTGATGAACGCGATGTGTTTGTTGATGAACGCGATGTGTTTGTTGATGAAAACGATGTGTTTGTTGATGAAAACGATGTGTTTGTTGATGAAAACGATGCGTTTGTTCATGAAAACGATGCGTTTGTTCATGAAAACGATGCGTTTGTTGATGAAAACGATGCGTTTGTTCATGAAAATCATAATTTAAGTAAAATTGTTTAGGCGTAGTCCCTCGTAAATGAGTAAGTGGTTACGCAAAATTATTTATGAAAAGAAGTGAGGTTTAAAACCTCGCCCGCAAGTGGCGCGTTCGCGGTAGCGTCTCGTAGAGAAAGAATCATTGTTTCCCAAGGTAAGTAGAAACCCCACCCCTTGTGGGTGGCTGTCTTTAATTTTGAATTTTGAATTTTGAATTTTGAATTGATTCATGTCATTGCGTAGGCGATTTAGTCTTGTCACGCTACTACAAAATGGGATTTGGGATAATTAAATTATTTGTGTGTACACGGTAGGCAGACAGGGTGCAATGACTATGCAATCATAACTAATTACCCGGACATGATATTAGATAAGCCACACAACGCAACTTTTTTTGTTGTGACTGTATTGATTGTATTATGATAAATAATTGTCAATTGGGTGAATAATTAACGCGATCGCACTTGAATTCACATATAAACCCTAAAGTAAAAACTTAAACAATTGCCAAATCATAATGTAAAACTAAAATTTCATCTGCTCTCAAAGTCGCCATTGCATATTCACAGCCTTGAGTATCAGCAAACTCGACTAAATAATGATATTCTTCTTGCTCATACACTTCTACAATTGTTCCAACTTGCCCACTGGGTAAGCTTTCGATAGAAGTATAGTCTTCTTCCACTAGTTGTAATCTCTCAATGGGAATCAGCTTAAGTGTAGCAATAGTAAGTAGATAAACAAAATTAATTACACAATGTCATTGCGAATGCAGCAAAGCGAAATGAAGCAATCGCAAGGGCTGGGATTGCTTCGCTTCGCTTGCAATGACTGTAATTAATTTTGCGTGGTTACTTATCCAAAAGTTTAATTTTGTTCACGTCTATGAATATGACCTAACAGACTTCAAATTTTATCATTGACGGTTCGTTTCTCAAAAAATGCTCAATCAAAACCAAACACCTCTATTAGATGCCTTAAAAGCCAATGCAGCAAGACCTCATGCATCTTTTTACACCCCAGGACATAAACAAGGTGAGGGAATTCCTCAACCTTTGGCTGACTTATTTGGTAAAGCCGTCTTTCGCGCTGATTTAACCGAATTAGCAGATTTAGATAATCTCTTTGCACCCCAAGGTGTTATTCAAGAAGCACAACAACTAGCGGCTGAGGCCTTTGGCGCTTCGCAAACATGGTTCCTTGTCAATGGTTCTACTTGTGGGATTGAAGCGGCAATTCTCGCTACCTGTGGCACAGGCGATAAAATTATTCTGCCTCGAAATGTGCATTCTTCGGCGATCGCAGGTTTAATTCTCTCTGGTGCAATACCAATTTTTCTCAATCCTGAATATGACCCAGTTTTAGATATTGCCCACAGCATCACGCCCAATGCTGTACAATCTGCACTCCAACAGCATCCTGATGCAAAAGCAGTGTTGATAGTTTACCCAACATACTACGGCGTTTGTGGAGATTTGAATGCGATCGCCAACATCACACATCAATATAATATTCCTCTACTTGTAGATGAGGCACACGGCGCACACTTTGCCTTTCATCCCGAATTACCAACACCAGCTTTAGCCGCAGGTGCAGATTTAACTGTACAATCCATCCACAAGGTACTTGGTGCAATGACACAAGCATCGATGCTGCACATCCAAGGTAATAGGATAGATGGCGATCGCATCAGTAAAGCTTTGCAACTTGTACAGTCTACCAGTCCTAGTTATTTACTTTTAGCTTCCTTAGATGCAGCGCGTCAGCAAATGGCACTCCACGGAAAAATGCTGATGTCTCGCACTTTGCAACTTGCTGATGAGGCTAGAACCAGAATCAGTCAAATTCCTGGATTATCAATTTTAGAAATGCCTCTGTTGGGAGGATCTCCTGGATTTGTGGCTTTAGATAAAACACGACTAACTGTCACAGTTTCCGCTTTAGGCTTAACTGGATTTGAGGCAGATGAAATTCTGGATGAAAAATTAGGTGTTACTGCTGAATTTGCTTCACTGCAACATCTCACCTTTATCATTAGTTTGGGCAATATCCCAGCCGATATTGAGCAATTAGTCCAAAGTTTTACCACCCTCGCAAAAGAATATCTCCGAACTGATTCAACAGTGAAAAACCAAGTTTGGCAAAGTCTGGATAAAACACCGAGTTATGCTTTACAACTTTCTCCTCGTGAAGCTTTTTTTGCTGTCAGCGAAATACTACCTTTGACACAAACCAATAAACGCATTTGTGCTGAAATCATCTGTCCCTATCCCCCAGGAATTCCTGTGTTAATGCCGGGAGAAGTCATCACCAAATCTGTCCTTGACTACCTACAAAAAATCCAGGCGATGGGGGGATTTATCAGTGGTTGCAATGACATTAGCCTCAAAAAGTTGAAAGTTGTGAAATAACGTCCCTACTCCTAACTCCTAAATTCTTATTGATAAAAATTTAATTGATCTAGTCAACAGTATATCTGCGGTTTGACAGATAAAATAAGTAAAAATACACAGTAATTATACCAAGCTATAAAACTTCAATGAAAATAGCAGCAAACCAATGCCATCTTTGATTTATACCCATAGGATAATATTGATGATTATTCAAATAAAAAATGAAATCGAAAGTCTATGATGTTTGGAGATTAGTAGCAACTCCGATTGTAGTCACTCTGGCGCTGGGTTTCTCAGCAAGAGCGAATGCAGTTGAGTTAGGCGCTGCCTCTGATTACAATGTATTTGCTCTGGGAGATATCACTCAACAAAATACAGATATTGAAGGAAAACTTGCTGCTGGCGGTAATGTGAATTTCGTCGGCGGACTTGGAAGCAGACTTTCTGGCAATAGCGGCAACGTAGTAGTAGCTGGAAAAAACTTAACTCTAAGCAACGGTCAAGTCAACCACGGTAATGCTGTTTACGGAGGCAGTGCCAATGTATCCAGCAATGAGGGATTTCCACAGGGAACTTTCACCAAGGGTAATCCCATCGACTTCAATGAAGCAGGGAAACAACTACAAGGACTATCTCAATATTTGGCAACCTTAACCCCTACTGGTAAAACAACTGTTCAATCTTGGGGTGCTATTAACCTTAGTGGTAGTGGTACTGCTTTCAATGTTTTTAATGTTGCCGGCTCAGATGTCTCCAAGACAAACAATTTTGAAATTAAGGGGGACGCAAACTCGACTATTGTTGTCAATATCAGCGGTAAGGATGTGTCGCTGCAAAACTTTGAGTTTAATATCCTTGGCACAGATCAACAAAAGGTGATTTACAACTTCTATGAAGCGACAAACATAACTGCCAGTGGGATTAGCATACTAGGGAGTATTCTTGCACCTTTGGCTAATTTCAATTTCAATAACGGTCAAGTTAACGGTAATGTGGTAGTAGCTTCTTTAACCGGAAATGGCGAATCTCACAACTATCTGTTTAATGGCGATCTGCCAGATGTCCCAACTCAGTACTACACTCCGCCTACGCCTCCCACTCATACTCAGGTTCCAGAGCCGACAAATCTTTCAGGTTTAGGATTAATTGCTGTAGCATTTGGTTTGTTTCGCTACAAACGCAATCCAATAACTTGCTTAAAATAGCTAGAAATTTTTGGCAGCATAGCGCATGACGCGAATTTATTTAGAGATTTTCGCTCATGCGCTATTTCCTTACTCTCTACCTTCTACAATAAGGATAGACTTTATTGAGATTTGTATAGTTGGGGATCAGCTGTCATGGCTCCCGCCGTTTTCATTCAAAATTTGCAAAAGCGCTACGGCACAGTGGTTGCCGTCCAAGATGTTTCCTTTCAGGTAGAACCAGGAGAAATCTTTGGTTTACTTGGCCCCAACGGTGCTGGGAAAACTACTACCTTGCGTGCCTTGTGTACGTTGACCACACCGGATGCAGGCATTATCGAAGTATCTGGCATCTCTGTGTTAGATAATCCGAGAGTGGCAAGACAACGACTAGGCTATGTAGCTCAGGAAGTCGCTATAGATAAAGTGCTGACTGGAAAAGAACTGCTGCAATTGCAAGCAGCACTTTATCACCTCCCAAAAGCAGTAGCCAAACAGCGTATTGAGACGGTATTAGATTTACTCGGTTTGCAAGAATACGCCAATAAAAAGACAGGAACCTACTCTGGCGGTTTACGCAAGCGCCTAGACTTGGCTGCTGGGTTGCTCCATGCACCCGATGTTTTGGTGTTAGATGAGCCAACCGTGGGGCTTGACATAGAAACCCGTTTTGTGGTATGGGATTTCTTGAGAAAATTACGCGCCTCTGGGACAACGGTAGTAATTACCAGCCATTATTTAGAAGAAATTGACGCCCTAGCCGATCGCGTGGCAATTATAGATCGTGGCGTTGTAATTGCCAGTGGTACACCTTCACAATTGAAAGATCAAGTCGGGGGCGATCGCATCACCTTGCGAATCCGCGAGTTTTCCCCCATTGAGGAAGCAGAAATTGCCAAAAACCTCCTGAAACCTTTGCCCTTTGTCCAAGAAGTGATCATCAACAGCGCTCAAGGTAATTCCCTTAACTTAGTGGTGACACCTCAGAACGATGTTTTGATTAACATACAGCAAGCGCTGAATGATGCTGGCTTGCCCATATTTGGCATCGCCCAATCTCGCCCCAGCCTCGATGACGTTTACCTTGCCGCTACAGGACGCACCTTATTGGATGCAGAACTGGCAGCCGTCGCCACCCGCGATCCCAAGGCTGAGAAAAAGCAGAATATGAGATAGGGAATGGGGAGTGAATAAGGGAATAGGTGACAGGTTACAGGGTACAGATTATTCCCTGTCACCTCTCCCCTAATCCCAATCCCCAATCTAAAATCCAAAATCCAAAATCCAAAATTCCTATGAGCGTTACTCCTAAATCTGATATCAATTGGCAGCCATTAGCATCACCGCAAGCAGATGCTAATACTGCGCCTAACTTTTTCGGTGAATTGGTACAAGAGACGTTGGCTTTAACTCGTCGCTTGTTTATTCAGTTGCAACGCCGTCCCTCATCTTTAATTGCTGGAATTATTCAACCAGTAATGTGGTTAGTACTATTTGGTGCATTGTTCCAAAATGCTCCCAAAGGTATATTTGGCAATACAACAAATTACGGTCAATTTTTGGCTGCTGGCATCATTGTGTTTACAGCCTTTGCTGGGGCGCTGAATGCTGGTTTACCTGTAATGTTTGACCGTGAGTTCGGCTTTTTGAATCGTTTGCTGGTAGCACCATTAGCATCACGGTTTTCTATTGTCTTTGCCTCCGCAATCTTCATCATCAGCCAAAGTTTGTTGCAAGCAGCCGTAATTGTTGCAGCAGCAGCATTCTTAGGGGCAGGACTACCAGATGTCGCGGGTTTAAGTGCGATCGCTCTTATTGTCTTGCTCTTAGCTTTGGGAGTAACAGCCATCTCTCTCGGTTTAGCGTTCGCTCTACCCGGACACATTGAATTGATTGCAGTGATTTTTGTCACTAACCTACCATTATTGTTTGCGAGTACTGCTTTAGCACCTCTATCTTTCATGCCTCAGTGGTTGCAGGTTATCGCTACCTTGAATCCTCTTAGTTATGCGATCGAACCGATTCGCTATCTGTATTTCCACAGTAATTGGGAATTAGGTAGTGTAGTGATGCAGGCTCCTTGGGGCAATGTTACCTTTGGGGGGGCATTGCTGGTGTTGTTTGGCTTTGCCCTAGTCGCCTTACTAAGTATTCAACCCCAACTGCGTCGGACTCTTGCTTAAAGAGATAAAATAGATAACAGGACTTAGGCAAAATCATCAAAAAACGAACCACAGAGGGCGCAGAGGACACGGAGAAATAAGAGTTTCAGAGAGTTCTTGCGTAAGTCCTAAATAAATTTTAGGGTAGAAACCCCATGAAAAAACCATTTTTACAAATTACTAGACTGTTTGTAGCTACGGCAGCAGGGATTAGCTTTGCTTCCTTGCTGATGGCTCAACCCAGTTCCGCTCAAGTCAGCAGCCCAACGGATGCTTTTCCCAGTACTAGTACCACAGACCAAAATACCGATCCTTTCTCCCGTTCCAATTCAGATAATTTCAACATGCTTGACCTGATTCATCGGGCAAATTTTGGTACTCTCAACTGGAATTCTGACCAACAGAACGAAGAACTAAACTCAGCAGCAGCAGCCTTTAAAGCAAGGCAACAAAAATTAATTCAAGGTCAACAACGGCAAGCAAACCCCAGTTCGCAAACGATTATACTACCATCAACTACGCCGCTATTGGTTACACCGCCATCAGGTAACTGAATTCAAACAAAGAACCCCAAGCCTCTAGAGGCTTGGGGTTGAGGATATTTAAAAAATCCTTAATTATCAGGTAAAAAACTACAGCCCAAGTGCAGCTAAAATATCGCTAGCATGGGTAGTAGTATTTACACTAGCGTCAACATGGGTAATTTTGCCGTTGGGGTCAATTACGTAAGTGACGCGCTTGGCATAACCACCGCCATCCACATCGAAAGCTGTGATGAGGGATTTATCGCTGTCTGCCAGTAGGGGAAAATTCAAATTATATTTTTGAGTGAATGCCTGATGGGAGACTTCATTATCTGCACTAACTCCCAAGACTACAATATCTTTGCCTTGATATTGAGGTTGGGCATCCCGAAAACTACAGGCTTGTTTGGTGCAGCCTGGCGTGTCATCTTTGGGGTAAAAATACAAAACCACTGTCTTTCCGGCAAAATCAGATAAAGAGACTGTGTTGCCGTTTGTATCTTTGGCGGTAAATGCAGGTGCATCCGTACCAACTGCTAGAGGCATAATTAACCTTTCCTGTTTCAGATTGTTGATGCACTTGAAATTTTACATTAATTTATAATGATTAAATATAATTACTAAAAAATAGCATAACTATACTTTAGGTAACTAATTTTGGTATAAAAAAGACATTCTTCAATTAATCTTTCTAAAAATAAAAATTTCTCCCCATACACAATGCCTGTTGTTGATTCCCAAAACCCAAATATTTTTGTCTATCCTCAAAGCACAGTAGAAAGAGCCGAGCGATCGCTAGTGTGTTCACCCTTTAATGTATCTTTATTTGAAGTGATGGGACACCAGAGTGTATCATTAGCTGCGATCGCACTAGAAAATGGACTCAAGCAGGGCTATACTAAGCGTCCTTTGTCAGAATTAGCCTGTGATAACGCCTTGGGCTGGCTAATTCAAGTGGGTGTATTGCGGCGAGAAGTCGATGGACAGGGGATTACAGATAGTTTTCGCCTCACTCCTTTGGGACGCCAATTGGTGGAACAATATCAAGGAAAAAATTGGCGTACTCCTTCATGGCGCGATCGTTTCTATGATGCTGTGATTCGTTGGTTACGGATACCTTTTTAGAATCAAAACCCCAAGAGTTAGGATTTGGGAATCAAAGGGAACAATATATACGGAAACATCACATCTATTCATGAAGTCTTTACCATAATCATCTTATTGAAGTTTGTTATGGTGGGCATTGGGAATTGGGCATTGGGCATTGGGCATAAGAGGCAGAGGGGAGAAACTTACTGCAACTCTCGCCTGCTTCCTCATCTCCCCTGATATCCCATGATTTTTAAATGATGGATTGATTGTTACATAACTATTCGCTCCTAAAAATTAACCCTGTATCTTGAAAAACTAAGTGATAGCGACTATGAAATCAATTATGGTGGTGGGGACAACATCTCATGCAGGGAAATCACTTTTAACTACAGCTATTTGTCGCATTCTGTCGCGGCGTGGTTGGCGAGTGGCTCCCTTCAAAGGTCAAAATATGGCTTTAAATGCTTATGTCACTGCCAGTGGTGGAGAAATTGGCTATGCCCAAGCAGTGCAGGCTTGGGCGGCGGGAGTAGTGCCTTGGGTAGAAATGAACCCAATTTTACTTAAACCCCAAGGGGATATGACTTCTCAAGTAATTATTAAAGGTAGGTCTGTAGGCAAAGTGAGTGCTTCAGATTACTACGAGCAATATTTTGAACTGGGATGGCGGACAATTGAAGAGTCGCTACAGCATTTAGGAACAGAGTTTGACTTGGTGGTTTGTGAAGGTGCCGGTAGTCCAGCAGAGATTAACCTCAAGCACCGCGATTTAACTAATATGCGGGTGGCAAAATATTTAAATGCGCCAACGATGTTAGTGGTTGATATTGATCGGGGTGGTGCTTTTGCCCATGTTGTTGGCACTTTAGAGTTATTAGAACCAGATGAACGCGCCTTAATTAAGGGTATAGTCATTAACAAGTTCCGAGGACAGCGATCGCTCCTAGATCCAGGGATAAAATGGTTAGAAGAACGTACAGGTATCCCTGTTGTCGGTGTTATACCTTACTTACAAGAAATGTTTCCAGCAGAGGATTCCCTTGATTTACTGGAACGTCAATCGTCGTCAAATAAATCCCAAACTGACCTCAACATTGCTATCATCCGCTTACCAAGAATTGCCAACTTTACTGACTTTGACCCACTGGAATCAGAAAGTACAGTTTCGGTAAAATATCTTAGCCCAAAGCAAGATTTGGGACATCCTGATGCCGTAATTATCCCAGGTACAAAGACCACAATTTCTGATTTGCTACTGCTGCAAAAAAGCGGTATGGCAGAAGCTATCCAACACTATGCAGCTTCCGGCGGAACGGTTTTAGGTATCTGCGGTGGCTATCAAATGCTCGGTCAAATCATCGCCGATCCAGAAGGGATAGAAGGACAAGCAGGCAGATTTCAAGGGTTAAATCTTTTACCGATTAGAACTGTAATTACCGGACAAAAAATCGCCCGCCAGCGCCAAGTTAGCTCAAATTATCCACAACAGGGCTTACCAGTTAATGGCTTTGAAATTCACCAAGGGCGATCGCGCATCGAACAACAAGGCATAGACCCCCAATCGTACCACGCCTTATTTGACGATATTAATTTAGGATTAGTAGATAGTTGTCAATCGGTGTGGGGAAGCTACCTCCACGGGCTTTTTGACAATGGCCCTTGGCGACGGGCTTGGTTAAATCGCCTCCGTCAACAGCGCGGTTTAAAATCTTTGCCCACAGGTGTTGCTAACTATCGGGAACAGCGAGAGCAGATTTTGGACTCCCTAGCCACTGAAGTTGAAAGCCATTTAGACTTAACTGCATTTTTGTCTTAAACTAAAGTGCATATTTTTTCGATCAAAGTGTCATTAGTAAATGACTAATGACCAATGACCAATGACCAATGACTAATGACCAATGATTGTTCGTGTCCGCTTTTTACCAGATGATGTCACAGTAGATGCTGAAGTAGGCGAAGCCCTTTTAGATGTAGCAGACCGGGCTGGGGTATTTATTCCCACCGGTTGTCTAATGGGGTCTTGTCATGCTTGCACTGTCGAATTAGAAGATGGAGAGATTATTCGCGCTTGTATCACCGCAGTACCGCCACGCGAGGAATTGACGATTAATTTGTTTAGCGATCCTACTTGGTAATGTCGTCCCTGTTATTGACAAGGACTAGTATAGTATGCGGATATTAATTGTATTATTGTAGATGGAGTAACTTATGAGTTACATAACGCATAATATCTACTACTAATTTATGTCTCCGTCAGACAAATATCCAAAATTTAAAGATAAAAGGACGGAGCGGTTTGCTTTAGGTGAGAGGGTCAAAGAGTTTCAGGCTTTTACAGATCAAGCCTACAAACGACTTGATATATTAGAAGCCGCTACTAACAAAGAATCTTTGATGAAACTACCGAGCAACCATTTTGAGTCTTTAGAGGGTGATCGAAAAGGTCAATATAGCATTCGGATCAATAAGCAATGGCGAATTTGTTTCAATTGGCCAGATGAAGAATCTAAACCTTTCAACATCGAAATTACAGACTATCATCCTTAAAGGAGAACAACATGGCACGGCCACCTATCCATCCTGGAAAAATTCTTGCTGATGAGCTTCATGAATTGCAGATGAGTGCAAGTGAGTTAGCACGTATCCTTCATGTACCAACAAATCGTATTACTGAAATAATTAATGGTGAACGGGCAATTACTGCTGATACAGCATTACGATTGGGTCAATGGTTTGGTACTGGTGCAGAGTTGTGGATGAATTTACAAAAGAATTATGAGCTTAGACTAGCTGAAGAAAAAATGGGTGAAGAAATTCAGGCAACTATTTCGCCCCGGATATTATCTGAGTACAAGCAAGTCAATGCCTAAACAAAAATCTAATGATTGATTAGATTTTTGGGATAGACAGCAAGAAACTTTGACCCATTGTTTCTTAGTGCGGCGATCGCATATTCTAACAAAATTAATGCCAAAGAAAATCCGGGAACTGAAGCAAATGCTTTCCCAAGTTGGTTTTACAGAAATCCCAGGAAAAGGAAGTCATACCAACTGGGTGCATCCCCTGTATAGTGGAAAAATCACGATTTCAGGCAAAGACGGAGCAGACGCTAAACGCTACCAAGAGAAGGAAGTGAAACAGGCAATTGAGGAAGTAGAAGAGAAAGAAAAAGATGAGTAAGTTTAAGTACCAAATGATTATTCAGTGGTCTGAAGAAGATAATTGCTTCTTGGTAGGATTCCCTGATTTTCCAGGACAACACTGGCGGACTCATGGGGATACTTACGAGTTAGCGATGGCAAATGGAATTGAAGCTTTAGAGTCTCTAATTATTGCTTACGAAGCTGTGGGTGATCCACTTCCAGAACCAAAAATTTATAAAGCTGCATAGTTTCGGATCTTAAATTCTCACAGCTTTATCACAATAATATAAGGAAACTTACTATTAACAAAGTCCATCTTTGCTTAACTAGATTTAATGTTTAACGCGTATTCTTTAAACCTTTCCAAATCAGCTTGAATTGTCGATTCAACTATCCGCCCCAAAAATAAGTTATCCATAATTTTGCCAATAATGCCGGGGATGGCGTAGGAAATGGTCATTTTGACAACGCTAGTACCGTGGCGATCGTAAAAGCGAATTGCTCCCTGATTTGGCAAACCATCAACAGATTCCCATTGGATAATTTGGTTGGGAACAACTTTGAGAATTCGAGATTTCCAATTAAATTCTAAACTTCCGGTCTTCAGTTTCCAAAGAGATATATCTGGATTATCTGGCGGAATTTTCACCGAATCAATCCACTTCATCCACCGGGGCATTTGCTCTAAATCAGACCAGAGGCTCCATACTAAATCTATGGGAGCCTCTACTTCTACCTGCACAGTATGCTCTAACCAGTCTGACATTTCTCTTCTTCCTTCTCTACGAGACGCTGCGCGATCGCAATTCGTTATTTCTTCAAACTTTCTAAAATTACTTTTGCCGCCCGCCGTCCAGAAATAGTAGCACCTTCCATACTGTCGATGTAATCTTGCTGAGTATAACTGCCAGCCAGGAAGAAGTTATCTACTGGTGTTTTTTGGTTGGGACGGTACGCATCCATTCCTGGCGCTTCTCGGTAGAGAGACTGAGCAAGTTTTACCACGCTGTACCAAGTCATATTTAGCTCCCGCGATGAGGGAAACAGTTCATGGACTTGTTTGAGGACATGCTGTGCGATCGCTTCATTACTTTGAGCAATAAACGGATCTCCCGGTGTCAGCACTAGCTGTAACAAAGATCCCTGTCCTGGGCGATAATAATCAGCAGGGCTAGTCAACGCCAAATCGGCAAAACAAGAAAAATCAGCATCGGCTGTATAAAGTAAATTATCAATTCCAGCCGCATGATTTAGTTGTTTACGTTGCTCTTTATCCTTCAATTCCGTTACCCAACCATCGAAGCGTAACTGCACTGTGGCCACTGGCACTGCATCAAGTTTGTAAATATTGTCAAATTCTGACCACTTACGCCACTCCTGGGGTAAGATGCGTTGAATTCCTGGAACATCACAGGCAAAAACGTAAGCATCAGCAGTGATTGTTTCTACGGTATCACCTTGGGCAACTGCTATACCAGTGACGCGGGTTTGTTCATCTAACTCTCTAAACTGAATTTCCCGCGCCTGCCGACGCGTGTAAACTTTAGTGCCTCTAACTTCCAGATACTCCAGAATGGGCTTATGTAAATACTCGTAAGGAGAACCTTCCAGCATTCGCAAAACTGAAGCTTCAGTTCTGACTGCAAATAACTGGAATATCGTTAACATACAACGGGCAGACATATTTTCGCAATCAATAAACCCCAATGCGTAGGCAATAGGATTCCACAGACGCTTGATGCTGCCATTACTCCCACCGTGACTGCGGAACCAATCAGCAAAGCTAACTTTATCCAAATTGCGGATGGTTTTCATCGCCCCGTCAAAGTCTACCAACCCGCGCACTATGGGACTAGTACCCAAAGCGATCGCATTTTGCAATTTATCTTGTAACGATAGTTGAGAAGTAGTGAAAAATGCCTTTAAACCATTGAAAGGCGCACCTGTTAGAAAGCGAAAATCTAAAGCACCAGTCTGGCCCCCTTTGTTAATGAAAGTGTGGGTATGTTCCTTGAGGCGTAAGTTTTCTAACACCCCCACTTTCTTCATTAAGTCAAATAGTTGGTAGTAGCACCCGAAAAATACATGCAGCCCCATTTCTAGATGGTTGCCATCTCCATCAACCCAACTGCCAACTTTACCACCCACAAACGGACGAGACTCAAAAATCTCGACTTCACAACCAGCATCAGCTAGATCTACTGCGGTTGCTAGTCCAGCCAGTCCCGCACCTACGATTGCAACGCGCATTCCGTCGTTCCTTTTCAGTTTCTTTACAGATTGTAACTGGGTTGGTGTCGGAATTTGCTACTTAATATCAACTCCACCAGCATATTAAGGCATGGCAATATCGATACTAAAACCTCTTTGATTACTTCTTTTAGTCCCAGCAAATGACCAGACGCGTTTTTCTCGCGTCTGTATCATCTAGACAAACTCTTGTCCATAGCAGCGGACTCTCAAAAGTATCATAGATATTTTTTTGGTGGCAAAGCAGTTTTCTGGATAAGTCATGAAAGTAACTTCTTACTTATTTCCATCTTTGCTGTCATCGGAGACAGGCAAACTTCTAATCAGTTCACGAATCACGTCAGTTGCAGGTCTACCTGTTTGCTGACAATATTTTTCTAGTTTTTCCGCTTCCTGTGTTGCGAGATTAACTGTTATGCGTTTAACGGCCCATTTTTTATTTGTCATTATCATGCTATTTGCTGTATATTTAGATGGTCGAAAGAGTCTAAATTAAAGAGGGAACCGATAAGATTATCAGAGTTTGTCTCAGGAAACAAGTAATACCATTAATATTAAAAATTTTCGTTTTGTCAAAGGATTCATAATTTTCTAAAAAAATCAAAAAGTAATACTTTATTTGTTACTATTGTGACAGCATAATTAGCACATAGTTGCTTTTGAAGATAATAACCCTACTAACAGCATGAGTAAAGACTGACAATGAAATTTGATAAATCAATTTGAGACACCTACTGTTGACCCAATCAAGATTTACAAAGTTATTCTTCATCGAAAGCACTTGACCTTCTCTCTTAACTAAGTTCGGCAAACCTGTTTGGAGAGAACATCTGCTAGAACACTAGAAAATAAAACTTCAGAATCACAATGGTGCTGGAATGCTGCCTGACAGGCGGGTTAGAGTGGTTTGTGTAGAGCGTGAATAGTCACTTATAAAGTAGGCAAATAAGCGATCGCTCCAGAACAAACTCTCATCTGCACCCATCACTGTAAGCAAGAATTTAGAGCTACTTGAACGGCCATAAATTTTGGCTTACCTTGATCAAGCTGATTGCTTTTCAGTGTCAATGTAGTAGCCATAAAAAAGGGAACAAAACTCAGTCTACTGGGTGTAAATTGTAAATTATTTTGGTAAATTTTGACAGCATTATCTGTAATTTCACACAGATGAATTAACCCAGGTAGATGTGATGTTAATTGACTGTTGCCGATAATAATATTTTAGTTTGATTTCATGCTTTTACACTGAAGTTCCTGTAAATATACGATTAAATTTTGCGTATTTTTTATCTTTTATCTAGCGATATAATCTGCTTTCAATCCAACGACTGCTTTGCATTTTTCCGATTCATCTATCTATAGGTTATGAAAATAATTTTTAGCCAATCATCGCACTAAAAATTCAACAGCAAATCTTCTTATGAGATTTAAGCTAAGAGATAAACTATTGTCAGAAAAAATTGATTTACAAGTATTTATTATTTGGTAAGTATACCTATAAAAATAATTGTATATTTCAATCTCCTCTGGTGGTTTGTTCATTATAGCCATTATTTACGTACTTTAAATAATCTTCATTTAGACATTCAATCAGCTAATTTTCATGCTTTATAAAAAAATTACAAAGAAAAAGATATACATCTGAACTTTTGCTTAATGATATTGATATATAAGAAGATACTCAAATAAAAAACTTGCTAAAAAAAGATTCAGATATCTAAACTGCATCAGTTAGGTTTGATTAAAGCAAACTTTGCATATAGTTTTTAGTAATCTGTAGCTATTTATACTGAATATATTTCAATGAGATGAATGAAAAATTATGAAAATACAGGTACTTCATGAACTTAAGGTAAAGCTATACCAATTCAAAAAAATTTTTTCGACAGATAACCCACCCGTCCCTTAGTAATACCATTTTGAATTTTAGATTTTAGATTTTGGATTGGGAATCGCTTTCTGTGTCTGGTTTTTGTGAAACCATCTGTAGCAATCATTTTTCAAATTGGTATATAGCGGTTCCTATTTAGATGAGGTACAACATTATATCCCAAGGTGTATGGGATATCGCATACGGGTGTACCTTACGCTTGTCGGGAAACGCTATAACTACGGTGTACACACATCTTTGTACAAAACCACAACCATTGAAGATCCTCCTAAATCCCCCGATCAATTGGGGGATTTTGAGAATTTTTTGCACCCCTTAAATCAATGTGAGATTGGGAATTATGGAAATTCGTGCAACTATTCAAATTTAAGTTGGGGCATCAGTTGGAGAGTGCCAATACCTAAATCTTTGGGTGAGAGCGATCGCGCCTCAAACAAAGCCATCATATCTCGTAACTGAGGATTGCCACGGGAGGCTCCCGTTAGTCCTTTAGCAATGATTAAACCACAGTAACCCTTAGTGTTTTTACACCGTTGATTCCATTTTTTTCGGGCTTCGACATGAGTCGGATCTTCGTCTAAAAATTCACCAAATAGGAACAATTCGCCATTTTGAGTTTGCAATAAACCCAGGTCGTAGCGATCGCCATCGAAGGGGTCAGCACCCGGATTAAAGCAAATTGCTCTCAGTCCGCCTGTTGTTTCAATTCTTTCAATTACAGTTTTCGCCTTGGGTCGGGAAGTTTGAACTAAAATTACTGGCAAACCGTCACCCACTGGTTTGATTTCACCAGCCTGATGGTAGCTGACTCCCTTTCGCAAGTACTCCAACATTTCCCAGGACACCACACCTAAGCTGAGGAAGGAATCTTCTGGTATCAAGTCATCTTGCAATGATTGGAAATCAAGATTGTCAATCTCTTGATCGTCGTCGATATCAAAACCTGCCATTTCCTCTAATTCTGCTGCTAACTGCGGCATGGTAGAGACTGTCACAGGCACAGATTTAGTTGATTCTTCCGACTGCGGTAGAGAAATGCGATAGCGACGGCTCAGAGTCGGGAAGATATCTTCATGAAGCTGGCGACGGTGATCGCGAATAAAGCGGCTCAGGCTTTCGATCGCAACCAAGATTACCAATGCTTCTTCCTCATACAAAACAGACCGTAGTCCTTCTAAGGGGTGGATATTACCGAAGCTGGGGTCAATTTCTGATAATGGCAGATCCGCCAAATCATCTTCTTCATCCTCATCTTCATCGGTTTCATCACCACTCTCAAAAGTGAGAAACAAGCAATCTTGCTTGAGGAACGCTTCTTCTAAATGCTCTGTGGATTCTTGATCTGTTAAAACTGCGGCGCGAAATTGTTTTAAAGACTCTTCTGAGCGATAAAACAGAATTCCATATTCCATTCCCAGCATTCCCATAACTGAGGCATAGAGTGTACCAACATCCCACTTATTAATCTCAATTGACAAAATTTGCTGTTCTTCTAAAAATTCCCAAGGTGCGGCTTGCCAAATTGCAAATGCTTTTTCTCGTAAGATTTGTGCATACTGTGGGGGTAAGTCGGGGGTTTGACTATCGAGGAGGTCAGCAAATCCACGAAATAGTTCGTCAATTAAAGGCAGTTCTGGTGCGTAGTCAATGGCAATATCCAAATCTTGTAGCACTCCCCGCAGGTAAAATTGGATCTCGCGGTCTTTGACTACAATTCTTTGGGGTCTGGCAGGTCTTGCCGGACTTTGGGGATGCTCCATAGCTTGCATTAAGGTGCGAACTATTGCTTCTGGGCCAATATCTGAGGCTACTATGTCCATGCCTCGAACAACACCTTGGGAGTAATCTACCCAAAGAATGCATTCTCCCTTTGCCTCTGAGTCTGAGAACTGGTTTGGTGATGACAACGGACGGCGATCGCCCTCCCATACAGAAGGAATTTGAGTTAATTTCTTCAACCGACGACTGGTAGAGCGATTAAAACTTGTCATAGAGATCAAAAGAAGCAATTTGGAAGTAAACTTTGGGAGATAGTTCGTCTCGGATTAAATTTTTATGGCTGCACCTGAAGGGTGGTTGCTTCTCAGGGCAGGGGGCAGGGGGCAGGGGGCAGGGAGCAGAAGGTAATCCCGATGAAATGAGTTTTTTAAGCCTTGTATGAAAATGTTCTAGAGACTGGGATTTTTACTCAACACGGGTTAAACCAATTCGCAATTCGCAATTCGCAATTACGTTTTGTGTTAGCGAAGCGGTAGCGAGTCTGCGAGCGTCCGGGGATTTAGACCCCGACACAAAACGCGCTGCCTGTAGAGACTCTTGACTTAAACCCCCAAAGTTCGTTAAATGACTTGATACAATTCTTCTTTTTAAACTGGATTTTATACCGAGAACTAAAGCTTTCATTCATAATTCTTTCCTCCTGCCTCCTGCCTTCTCGTATAAATATACTGAGTCTCTCAATTCTAGAATAAAAATCTTTGGCTGCTTTTAACAGAGTGTTTACAATTTGGCATCTAGCGCCTTAGAAGTCGCTAGAATGAATACAAAAACACTCAAGAGCAACCCAGAGGCATTAACAAGCCGATATCGGGTAATGCTTAGACTAATTAAGGAGTTTAAAAAGCAGATGACACAAGCAATTCAGGCTCAACAACGCGGAATTCTGTTGAGCGAAGCCGCATTGCACCAGGTAAAATCCCTCCGGGACAAGCAAGGCACAGACTTCTGCTTACGGGTAGGAGTGCGTCAGGGTGGCTGTTCTGGGATGTCTTACATGATGGACTTTGAAGACACTAGCAAGATCACCCCCCAGGATGAAGTTTTTGACTATGATGGCTTCAAAATTGTCAGCGATCGCAAGAGTCTTTTATATCTCTACGGCTTAATGCTCGATTATAGCGATGCCATGATTGGCGGTGGTTTCCAATTCACTAACCCCAATGCTAACCAAACTTGTGGTTGCGGCAAGTCATTTGGGGTGTAATATTGTCCTTTGTCATTAGTCATTTGTCCTTTGCAAATGACCAATGACTAATGACTAATGACTAATGACCAATGACCAATGACCAATGACTAATACAGTTGAATCCCTGTTTGATACGGGTTTAGAACGCTATAAAGCTGGAGAATCGGTAGAATCTTTAATCCCTGTGTTTAAAGAAGTGTGCGATCGCGCTCCTAAAACCAGTGCTGCTTGGGTTTGTTTAACGTGGTTGTATCTACTCGATAACAAACCCAGCTTGGCTTACAAAGCTGGGCAAAAAGCAGTCAAGTTAAACCCACAAGATCCCCAAGCCAGAATAAATCTTGCCCTAGCAATGCTAGAAACAGGTCAAAAAGGTTTACGGGAACACATTGACATAGCACAACAATTGATTTTTGTCAATGAAGAATGGAGTGATGAAATAAAAAATAGTATTGAAGACGGTTTAAGTAGAAAACCAGATTGGCAGAGTTTGAAAAAAGTCAAAAATTGGTTGTTTGAAGAATGATGGTTGGGGACTGGGGACTAGGGACTAGGGACTAGGGACTAGGGGAAATTTATTGAAGTCAGTCTCTAAGTTGTCTCTTCCCAATCCCCAGTCCCCAATCCCCCAATCCCCAATCCCCCTCGAATCATGAAAGATAAATTGTTAAATTGGCTAAACATGGCTTTAGTCGCAGATGTTTTTTTGGTTTTGTTTGGCTTTGGCTGGTTAGCGATCGCTGCGATCGGTGATGCCGTAGGAGTAAACCTGGGCTTGGATTTGTGGCATCAACTGTGGCAACCCTTATTTAACCCAGCGATCGGCATCCTCATGGGCGGTGCCATTCTTAGCGGTATTATCAGTTGGGTTTCCAAAAAATTTCTTTCTAGTCAATAGTCAAAGAATTGGGCATGGGGCATGGGGAATAGGGAACAGGGAATAGGGAACAGGGAATAGGGAACAGGGAAAAGTTTTTAAATGCCCAATGCCCATTAACTAAGAATTTGTGTTAATGCTGATTGTAAATTAGGATATTTGTACTCAAAGCCAGTTTCTACAGTGCGTTTTGGGATGACTTGCTGCCCTTCTAAAACTACTATAGCCCCGTCTCCTAAAAGAGCTTCGATCGCAAAACCAGGAACAGGCAACCAAGAAGGGCGATTCATAACTTGTCCCAAAGTTTGGCTTAAATCTGCCATCCGAACTGGGTTAGGGGCAGTGGCATTATATATACCTTCTATTTCCGATTTACTTAAAGCTTGCAAAATCAGGTTAACTAAGTCGTCTACGTGAATCCATGAAAACCACTGACGTCCACTGCCAATAGGCCCACCCGCGAAGAGTTTGAAAGGTGGAATCATCTTACCTAAAGCACCACCATTGCCCAAAACAATCCCAAAACGCAGAATTACTAGCCGTACACCACTATCTTTTACCTTTGTTGCCTCTGCTTCCCAGGCTTGGCTGACTTGGGCCAGAAAATCGTTACCAGATAGACTGGTTTCATCAAAGGTGGCCGTTTCACTCGTGCCGTAGTAACCAATAGCGGAAGCGTTAATTAAGACTTTTGGTTTGGGGTTAGCATTAGCTATTGCTTCAACTATTTTTTGTGTACCTAACTTTCGACTATTGAGGATTTCTTGTTTGCGTTCAGGTGTCCAACGTCCTTCACCAATGGGTTCTCCTGCCAAATTAACTACACCATCACAACTAGCGATGACATTTTGCCAAGAACCAGATGCATTTGGTGTATAGGCAACAATTTCTATATTGGGAAAAGCCTCAGATGGAAAAACCTTTTGAGCAAAGGTGGTGTTCCGAGTTAATACTACGATCTTATGACCTTGGGCGTGGAGTCGTTGTACCAAAAGATTACCAACAAATCCTGTTGCTCCAGTAATTGCGACTTTCATTTTCTATCTCAGCCAAACCTTTATTGTAAAGTTTTTGATCAAGTTTTCAGCTTACGGCACTTTCCCTATCCATAAAACAGATGTTGGTAATACCTGATCTCAAAAACTTTGCTTTGTTAATGACTATGTGTTTAGATGCTTCGGTATTATAGGATGGACGGAATGTTGCAAGGCGTGGGGCTATTATGGCTCGCTATACCGGTTCATTTGTTGTTTCTGTTCCTAGTGACCATCTGTTGCCGTTACTTGTAGAACTTCTACAGGACTGTCAGTTGGATATTCAATACCACACGGGCGATTACATTATCGCTCGTCAAGTTCCTGGCAATGTTCCTTTTCCTAAATTGGTAACAGTAGAAGTACTGATTGACAAATCAAAATCTACTGAAACAGAAACCCGGATGAGTATTGTGATTAAAAACGAAGAACTACCACTTCAACTAGATAATTACTGCCGACAAATGTTTGAATTTATCAAGCAGGCTATTGAAAATAGCCGCCATTGGCATTTGATTGAAAGTCTTGCAGGATAGCTTTGGTGATTGAATTGACACTCCCACTGCTTAAAGTTATGGGAATGTCAGACTGTGATTGTTAGTGATTGGTAGTTATAATTCACTCTCCTATATCCTCTAAATCCTCGGCCATACCGGGGTTTATTAGTGTAATGTCGTATTCACTCGAATCCGTTTGTCCCAAACGTTGGGTGTTTCTTAAAAGGTAATAAATAGCACGTACTTGAGGTCCAAAAACGATCTCGTCTTCATTTCTGAGATCGTGGGCTGGTATCTTGCGCCCATTAATCATCAAACCGTTAGAACTAGGCTTACCTTTGACATCGCCATCTACAATCCGGTAATAGTAGCTATGACTATTATGCTCTCGTGGCAATCTCACTAATGTGGCATGGCGGCGGGAGACAAACTGCGACATCAAACGGATATTACATTCGCGATCTCTACCGATAGAGTAGACGGGGTGCTCTAGAGAAAATTCTTTGCGACCTTGATCGTCTTCAATAATCAGTAGATGGTTTTCATTGGTTTCTGCTGCCATTGACAAATCGGTGGGACTATGATTAATCAAGATTTGTTTTGTATCGTATCCTGTCATTTTCGCGCACCATAAATCTGTGGTGCTGATCTAAATAAGCTTTAAAATTGCATGATACCTTGAAAGAGTAAAACATGTACCTTCTACTCCAGTAGCTATGATAGCTTTGGTAAGTGTCTAAAAAAGGTTTGTGAGCCGATAAAACTTGAATACCGACTCAGTTTAACTTTAGGGAACTCCAAGAAATAAATTATCCAATATTATGGGGTGGGCAACATGAGCGCCTTATGAACTGGGCGGGCAAGATGCCCACCCCACAAGAGTTAATTGGGTATTTTTTATTTGGAAGTTCCTTATATGGGAATTACCAAGATTGGCGCTGGGAAATTTTACAACCCCTTCGGGGCGGGAGTAGGGAGTAGAGAGTAGAGAGTAGGGGAAGAAATTAGCCCCGAACGCGAACAGCGTCTCCCTTTGGGAGAAATTGAGGTTTAAACCTCGCCCGCAAGTGGCGCGAACGCGAACAGCGTCTCGTCAGAGAAAAAATCCTTGTATCCCAAGGGTTGTTGAAACCCAGCCCGATGAAAAGCTTTCTTAGTTTCCCCACTCCCCACTCCCTACTCCCTACTCCCTTTCATGTGTAAAGGAATATTCTAAGGGTGATGAGCTAATCGCCGTAATAATATTGAGTTGGTGACGACGCTCACAGAGCTAAAAGCCATTAATGCAGCAGCACCAGATGGGTTCAGGACAAAACCCAGACTAGGGAACAAAACACCTGCTGCTAAAGGAATGCCAACTGTATTATATGCAAAAGCCCAGAATAAATTTTGGCGGATTTTGTTGAAAGTAGCACGACTCAGCTGAATAGATTCGACGACATCGTTTAAGCGATCGCGCATTAAAATAATTTCAGCAGTTTCCATCGCCACATCTGTTCCAGAGTGTAAAGCAATTCCTACATCTGCTTGAGATAAAGCTGGAGCATCGTTAATTCCATCTCCCACCATTGCGACAACGGATTGGGGATTGGGAATTGGGGATTGGGAATTGGGAAGAATTTTTCCTAGTCCCCAGTCCCTAGCCCCCAGTCCCTCCTTCTGAAGAGACTGTATTGCAGCCGCTTTTTTAGCTGGAGGAACACCTGCGATTACATCAGCGCTGTCTAATCCCAGTTGTTTAGCTATGGCGCTAGCTGCTTCTGGGCGATCGCCACTCAGCAGCATTACCCGTAAGCCCATCTGACGCAATTTATCTACGGTGGATTGGGCATCTGGTCTGAGGGTATCAGAAACACCAATGAGTCCGGCTAAAGTTCCCCCAATTGCTACACAAACGACTGTTTTGCCATCTGTTGCCAAATCCTGTGCTACCTGTTGTGCAGTTTCACTAATGGGAATGCCGTGCCAACTCAACCAGTCCCAGTTACCCAATAGCACAGCTGTGTTATCTACCACAGCAGATACCCCTAATCCCGGTTCCGTGTGAAAGTCTACAGCTTTTGGAATAGATAATTGTTGTCGCTGTGCTTCTTGCTGAATCGCTTTTGCTAGGGGATGGTGAGTACCGCTTTCTACGGCTGCTGCTAGTTGAATTAAGGATTGGGAATTTTCAGTGCCCAGTCCCCAGCCCCCAGTCCCCAATCCCTCAATTAACAGACAATCTGTGACGATGGGATTACCTGTGGTTAGAGTGCCTGTTTTATCAAAAACTACCGTGTCTAGTTGGTGTACTTTTTCTAAAACGTCGCCACCTTTGATTAACAGACCCCGTTCTGCACCCATAGCAGTGCCGACAAGAATGGCTGTTGGTGTGGCAAGTCCTAAAGCACAGGGACAGGCGACTACCATCACTGCGATCGCTAGTTTTAAACTAATTAATAAAGGGGAGTGGGGAACTTCATCTGTAGCGTGGTTCATCATTTCCATACCACCAGACATGGTGATATCAGTCCAGATGTGAGTGCCGAAAAAGTACCAAAAGATAAATGTTAATACAGATGCTGTCAGCACCCCGTAGGTAAAGTAACCTGCTACTGTATCTGCTAACTTTTGTACTGGGGCTTTCCGAGTTTGGGCGGCTTCTACTAGAGCGACAATTTGAGCTAGAGTTGTATCACTTCCAATACGGGTTGCCTGAATGGCGATCGCTCCTGATTGGTTTAGCGTCCCCCCTGTCACCATATCCCCTGGTTGCTTAATTACTGGCACGGCTTCCCCAGTTAGCATTGACTCATCGACCGTTGTTTGACCAACAACCACTTCACCATCAACTGGGATTTTATCACCTGGCAGCACTTGTAACCATTCACCGACACGTACCTGTTCCGCAGGAATTTCTATACTAGAAGAACCCGCTCCGATTTTCTCTGGATTGGCAATCAATCGCGCTAAAACCGGCTGGAGTGCTAGCAATTTCCTAAATGCGGCGGCGGCGCGACCTCTAGCTTGTTGCTCTAATGTCCTTCCTAAGAGAATAAAGCCCAACATCATTACTGGTTCGTCAAAGAAGCACTCCCAACCCATTTTGGGAAACAGTAGCGCTACTAAACTAGCAACGTAGGCTGTGAGTGTTCCTAATCCCACTAGGGTGTTCATGTTGGGTGCATTTCGCCGCCACCCCAGCCAGCCATCTACTAAAATTGGGCGGCCGGGAATTAATAGCGCCACTGTCGCCAGTCCACAGTGAAACCAGATGTTATTTAGCACTGGTAGCATTGAGCTACCAAAATGTCCACTTCCCGACAATAACAGCAACACCGCAGCGATCGCTAACTGTCTTACCGAAGATTGCATTTCCCGGCGTTGGCGTTCTGCTGGGTCTGGTAAGGTAGATATCTCACCTGCTACTGTGCCACTAGCTTTTCGGGGTTGAGTCGGAAATCCAACGCCTGTTAATCGCTGTGCCAGTGCATCTGCATCTACTGCACCAACTTCTGACTCTACAACTGCTACCTCTGTGGCCAGGTTTACACAGGCACTCTTAACTCCTGGATGTTGGGTTAGCTGTCGCTCTACTGCATTCACACACCCAGCACACTTCATGCCCCCAACATCGAGAATAATTTTCTCTAGAATTGGTTCAAGTTCTGGGACTAGCTTAGTTTTCGGGACAAGTTGCATGGCTTGTGTTTAGATTCGCTACAGAAATTCAACGCCTGACTAAAAGCGTCTCTAATTTGAGCGTAGGCGAAATATCGGACTACGACTGAACGTCAACCATATTAAAATTATTAATTTATCGTACTTTGCTGAAGATTAACGACGGCTCCAGCGTAGATAAGTTATATAAATAATAGCTCCAACCTGTATTGGCATCAGCACAATTAGGCTTTTTAAAAAATAGTTGACTTCCAAATTAGACATAGCACTGAAATATCCTAAGCCCAACATGAGGAATATCACTGAGGTAAGATGTTTAGGTTTAAGAGTCAGCATATCAGTATAAATAAGTGCTGCATATACAGCAGGGAATAGGGAATCAATACTATTCGCTTAAGACAAGATACGCGATGAATCGCCGTCTCTACAATAATCAATCTTTTGTAGAGACGGCGATTTATCGCGTCTTTATAATGATTTATCGCATCTTTGCGCTCTACAATTTCCATCAAAAAACCTTAACTGAACCGTATTGAATAGGGAATAGGGTTGTAAGTGTCTTGGTATATGGCTTTTTTATGAGATTTTTCACCAATTTACACGTATAAAATTTGCTGGAAAACTACTAAAACCAGCCCTGCTTTTTCACAAAGTAGGTATTTACGAATTTTTCAGGGGACTGGTTCAAGTAGATCATGCCTTCAACTAAACCTACAAGCTGCATAACTAACAAGGCAATGCCGTAGGTGAAAGAACCACCAACTACAGAAATCACCAACATGATAAAGCCTTCCGCAGCGTATCCTAGAATAAACTTATGAACTCCAAATGCTCCCAGGATAATGCCAGAGTAACCAGATAGAAGTTGCTTGGTGGGGTGACTGGGGTTGAGATTTGCCATATAAGTGTTGCTCCTTAATGAGTGAGTATAAAAATAAAGTCTTTATTGTAATGAAGGCAAATACGTTTACTTACTTAAATAAATAGATTTTTAATTTTTTCAGTATGAGTCAGCCTCAAGACGAATAACCAAAATCAGCGTGCTTCTATTCCAGAGGAACGCTAAGTCTTGCGGCATAGCCTGAAAATCTGGCGTTCCTTCATCACTTTTGATGGATTTGACCATCGCAACTCTGGTGCAGCAGTTTTGCAGATTTTTAGGTAAGACATTGATCTTGAGAACAATGAACCTCAATAATCAGCAATTCCTCTGCTACATCACAACTTTTTACAACCCTATCAGTATTATTTCCGGATTTTTTTGGCGATCGCTAGCGGGTGTAAAATGCGATCGCACCAATGAAAAAACCAACTGTGTGGCTAGTAGGAATCTAGAAGCGCAAGACGCATCTTCCACTTCTTTCTAACCTTTAGTTACCGATCTCCACTTCGATGAGCGCAAACGGAATTGCAATCCAATTTATGACAGCTAAAAATGGTTCGGGAAGACAATTAACATCTCGAAAATGGCTAAAATCATCCGAATGAGAATAAATGCTTAACTAGTACAACACGGCGTAAAGAAACCACCCATTTAAAATAGCCAGAAAGCTTACAAAATAAGCATTTTTTCTTTTTACTTTTGCCTTCTTGTACTAGATAGTTTGTTGCCTATGTTAACAGCATTCTTTGATTTGCTTTTGCCACGATCTCAATTTGGTTTTCAGCCAGTATTTATGCTTGAACCAATTGTAACTAGTTAATTGTCTCTACTTATGGAGATAAAAGCAAATATTTTGGTTTTGAGCAACAGTACTATTTTAGTGCTAATTACTACCTAAAATAAATAAGCTTAATAGTGTACCACTATTCCAGAGACTATGGAGGAGCATCGGAGCGAGGAGGTTACGCGATCGCGTGTAAACTACTCCCAAGACAATGCCCAATGCGGTCAGTGGCAGAATTTCTGACAAGCTGAGGTGAGCGATCGCAAACAACAAACTACTGATCAGAATCGATCCCCACACGGGTAAGTAACGAGTCAGAGAGGGTAACAAAAAGCCACGAAACAGAATTTCTTCAAAAAATGGTGCTGCGATCGCGGCTGTGAAGAAAAATATGCCAAGTGCTACACCATCTTGGCTTTCTAGGGCTAGTTGCAACAGGGGATTACTACCACCCTGTCCTTGCCATAGCTGTTGATTAATCAAAGATACCACCACAACTATAGGTAAAGCCGTGCAATAGCCTCCCAGTCCCCACCAAAACCAATTATCTTGAAAACGGAAGCGAAACCAGAATTCTGGTAATGGAAAAAAGCGCTTGAGAGAAAAATACAGCACTAACAGCGCACCTAATGCCACTAATAGGTAACTAACCAAGACAGAAAACGCCTGAAGTCGCACATCCACAATCGGACGCGGGATAGGTAGCACCGAGATTACCAAGGGTACAAAAATTTGCCCCATGAAGAAAAAGCCGATGATAAAAACCTGCAAAACTGTTTCACCATCCCAAGGCGTTGACCAAGGGATATCAGAATTTTGAGCTAATAAGGAGGCTTTTCCTTTCAACAAGCGTTGAGCAAATAATAAAATCAGCAGTATTAGACCAATTAAAGCTGCCAAGGTGGGAATAGTGCCAATAACCGCCAATTTCAACACAGCTTGAGCCGATGATTCTTGTTGTGCAGCTTTTACTGCTGATAAAGCATCTTGTCGTTGCTGGAGTTGATATAACTTAACCAAAGCAGTAGAGCGAAACCAACCTTCTAAATTCCTTTGAATCGGTTCTTGAGCATTTGGGAGGAGACGAGGAGGATTGCTCCACAATCCACTTAATACAGCAGCAGTTTGTCCAAATTCTGGATTGATATCTGAGCGTTGTTGTAATTCGCTCCAAGTCTTGGAGGCTGTATCCGTTTGTCCTTGCTGTGCTTGTAAAATTCCCAGGCGTAAGTCTAATTCAGCGAGTAATTTTTGTAATTGCTTGAGGGATTGCTGTAACGGTTGCTTTCCCTGTCTAGAGGCTTTAGTCGGGGGAGGAACCTCCGGTAGAGGTTTTGGAGGTGTGGGAGTTATTTCAGCTTGAGAGCGTAGTTGTGCAAGTTGATTGTTAACTTTGTCTAAATTAGCTTGAACTGATTGACGCGCCTCCTGATACTGCTTTGTAGCATTCTCTAGGGGTTGCTCACCAAGTATGGCTTCCCGAATCGCTTGGAGATTGTCATCGTTGCTATCTTCTGATTGCCAAGCTTGGGCTTGTAAAGCAATATTGGTTTGGTATAATTCTAGGCGACTTTGAAATTGAGGTTCTTGCCAACTACCGTATAAAGCCCAAACTGCCAACAGAACTGCTATCGGCGTCAGTACAAAAAATAAAATCAATCGCTTGAGTGTCATCTATCCCCCTTTGACTAACCAGTGAGGAGCGTGTCCCCCTTGGGAATTATCGCATTGAAGAAGAGGCAAGGGAGCAGGGAGCAGGGAGCAGGGGAGATAGTTCAGATGGGGATTCAAACCCGCCACTGAATTGTTGCACCACTTTGAAGATTTAGTGGGGGTATGTCTCGTTCCCAGTCTCAGACTGGGAATGCCTGTCCTTGAGGCTCCGCCTCTCTTGCTGGCGGCAGAGCCGCTTTTGAGTTGCATTTCCAGTCTCAGACTGGAAACGAGATTTGAAAATGGTTTTAGCTTAAGTTGAAACCAATGTTCATTAATTGCTCCTACCTGAAAATTATTCTTTCCGGCTATTGTTTGCTTAAGTCCGGTTCACTTTTCGCTGTCCGGCTAAAAAGTCGATAGTATAGCGACGTACTAGTTTCCTTTAAGGGAAACAGCAAATAGGTGAGAGGATTTATTGCCACAATAATATTTCGGAAGTCGCGCCGTGCCCAAAATAAGATCGAACGAGCAACTTGCTGTGCAGACATCACTCCATAAGGATTCAGTTGACTCTTAAATGGGCCAAGAATTAACTTGCGAATTACACAATCCCCATCCAAACGCTTGAGGGTAATAATATCAGCAAGCGATCGCTTGCTGAGTTCATAAAGCGGACTTAACGCTGGAGAAACCTCAGCTTCAGAAGTGTTTACCCAAATTTCCTTCGTTGCTTTTGCTTGTGGGCCTGTGACAGTTGTCGAAAATATATCCATCAACCGCAATGCCGAAAAGGTATTCACCTCATAAGAGGAGTTAATAGCCTCCGGTGTGCGGCTGGTGTAAACATTGATTCCGTGGTTGATAATTAAAATATCTACTTTCTCTAAAGTATTTCTCAAATTGGCTTCATTTCCCAACTGCCAGGGAACTACTTTCACGCCAACTTGCTCTCCTAATTTTTCTGGATTAGTGGTTAACGCCACGATTTTAGCATTATTCTTGACAAGTTCAGCCACTAATGCTTGTCCCAAGGCTCCTGATGCTCCGGTTAAAGCGATAGTTTTCCCCTTGAGAGACAATCCTGTACCCAGAATTTTATCCACTAAGGGAAAGACACCACTGTAGTAAGCGTTGACATCATCAAAATGATGCCGCCAATGGTAAGACCTATTCACCCACCAAATAGATGGTATTGTCTCTAAAGGGCCGGGTAGATGGTTATAGTCTGTGTCAATTTTTCCTTGAAAATACCGCACAGACGCACCATACAAGAAGGTGCAAGCATAAGCTACTCCCAACCATAACCCTAGTTGCTGGATAATTAAAGCAATTACCAGCAATACCACCAGCAGGAGACTCGACTCTAAAATGTCGTGATATAGCTGGGATTCTTGATAAATTTTCAGAGAAACTATCGATAAATCGCGGCGGTAGGCCATGTGGTGCTTGTTATGCCATTTAGCAAGCCAATTGACTTGGTGACATAAAGCATGATATGTGTCTCTCAAAACCTCAGCGAGTAAAAGTGAAAAAAGTCCCCAACCAGCGAACTGTAAGCTGGCATTTAGCCAAACCCAATTAATTTGTAATCTTGCCTCAATTCCAATCAAGTTTTCGGCTAACATTTTTATCATGTTTGTCTATACTCGTTTTTCTTAATCATTCTTCATGATCTGATAAAGCTGCGTTAAGGTCGAGTCTAGAGCAAATTAAAATCCAAATAGAGAGCAAGGGAAAAACAAGCAATGCCAAATTACGAATTACGTTAGCGTAACATTAGCAAGTATTCGAGCCTGATTACTGGAGTTGCGAGAAAAAATAAATAATAAATATTTAACTATATATTTGGTAATAACACGCTTTGTGCTTTTTGATTGAGCAGATTCTAGATAAGGATTTTTACAACAGAGCAAGCGATCGCGGGATAATACATCGATTGATGGACAGGTGAACCGAAAGGTTCTACAATCTGACTGATTGCGGTAAATTTACCTATTGCCCAATCCATATAAGCATAGTAAAGATTTTCTAGTGATTCCGTTTGATTGCGGAAGCACTAAATTAATATAGGAAAGTCTTTGAGTAAAGGGCAGCAAACAAATGGATGTAAAGCTGATTTTAGCTGGATTAACAGTTATATTTACGCTTTCGTGCTTATTTTTTGGCACGAAAAATGGATTCTATGATTCAGATAACTATCACGGCAATGGCTCCGCACATTGAGATAAGTCTGTAGACGCTCGATCGACTTCCCAGAAGGTGAGTTGGCTAAGATAGCTCTGAACTTGCAAAGGGAAAAGAAACAAGAGGCAAACTCCTTTGGTTTCTAGTTTGATAGCTTCTCGTTAGCCCACCTTTCCGAACTAGTGCGGGTTTGGTGGAGGCGTCCTCCCCAATCAAAAATCTGTATTTTCAGGGTGTAGGGGCGCACGATAAAACTTACCCCTAAGTCACAAAACCAAAATTTGTATGAGAAGGAGTCAGAAGACAGAATTCAGAATTCAGAATACCCCAAGCTATCAAGTCAGGGGTTTCAGTAAGGAAAGAATTTTTTCTTCTTCACGATAGCGACGCGGAAAGCGAGTCTTCTCCCAAAGGGAGACGCAATCATGCGAACGAGCGTCTTAAAATCGCTTGCTCTAAACCTCGATTCTCCATCCAGTCGCACAGAATCCATTCTGGATTCTGTCTCAGGAATTGCTGAATTCTTCTTCGGTAACTTTTGGCTTTTGGGATATGTCCATGATGATGAGGTTTGAGGGGAGGAGAGCATGAGGGATAATCTGTCGGCATCCTCTCGCTTAGATGCTGCGGAAGCGGGTAGTGAATTAGAATGTTTGCCCTATAGTGTCCAGCATGACAATGAGGGCGTGTGTTTATTGGTGAAGATGGGCCCACACCGCATTCTATTAGACTGCGGTTTAGAGGATGTTTCATTGCTGGCTAAGGGGCTTACTAAGTCGGTAGGAGAAGCTAGTTCGCCCCTACCAGCAGATTTAGTTTTGATTAGTCATGCCCATCCAGATCACTCCAGAGGCTTACTGGCACTGAATAAAGCTTTTCCCAAGTTACCTATTTATGGTAGCGAGGTGACTAGCAAGTTGCTGCCGCTGAATTGGCCAGAGGAAGATCCTGAGAAAATTTCCAAATTTTGTCATGCGCTGCCGTTGCGATCGCCTGTGGAACTCCAAGATGGTTTGGTAGCAGAATTATTTCCCGCAGGGCATTTACCAGGGGCAGTAGCAATTCTCCTGACCTACACTACCCAGCAGCGTACATATAAGCTACTGTATACAGGAGATTTTTTCTTATCGAACTCCCGGTTGGTAGAAGGTTTGCGTTTAGAGGAACTGCGGGGCTTAGACTTGGATGTGCTAATCATTGAAGGTAGTTATGGCACATCCCGTCATCCTCACCGCCGCAACCAAGAAAATCAACTAGCCGAGCGAATTAATCGCGCGATCGCTGATCGTTGTTCTGTAATCCTTCCCACTCCAGCTTTAGGATTGGGTCAAGAATTATTAATGCTCTTGCGATCGCATCACCATTTCACCGGTCGAGATTTAGATATTTGGGTAGATGGTGCGGTCGCTACTGGGTGTGATGCCTACCTAGAACTGCTACCCCACCTCCCCCCGTCAGTACAGAATTTTGCCCGCCATCAACCTTTATTTTGGGATGAACGGGTACGTCCCCGCGTGCGTCGTTTGCAACCAGAACATCGTTCCAATGTGGGCAAGTCACCTTGTATTGTCCTCACCGACTCGACATCTGATTTAGGTGAACATTGCCAACTAGACACCGGCCCCTGGCTGATTCTCCTACCAGAAAAAATTGATATAAAAGTTAATAAAGAATATTTAGCACCGACTAGTGTTGAAACCTATCTCTTAGCTCAACATAGTGATGGCCCTGGTACTACGCAGCTAATTCATAACTTGCGACCCCAGCACGTAATTTTTGTCCACGGTTCTCCTGCCTACTTGGCAGACCTGACTAGTTTAGAGGAACTGCAAAACCGTTACCATGTGCATTCCCCGGCGGCTGACACCTTAGTAGAACTGCCCATCGGCGATACATTTCTACAACCGGCAGCACCAGAGACTAATTACGAAGGCGAACTGACAGAGTTGGGAACAGTAATCACAATCACCCTACCCAATGTGATTACTGTTGATCCGCGTTGGCGGCAATTTGCCGACACTGGTTTAATCGAAGCTCGTTGGCAAGGGGAAGAACTGGTATTAAGGGGATTATCTCAACGAGAACTGCTCAACCAAAATAGCGATCGCTATACATGGACAGATGTAGACTGTTGTGGTACTTGCCGACATCAAAGGGGGCAGAGGTGTTGGAATCCAGCTTCCCCGTTGTATAACTTCAAAGTAACTCTCGAAGGTTACTGTCCTGCCTTTGAAGGTTTGAATGATAGCCAATAGTCATTAGCTGTTCGTCCTTTATCATTAATAACTAATGACTAATGACCAATGACTAATGACTAATGACTAATTATTCTGGATTCGAGTCAGTGTAACGGTTGTGGATGCGCTCTGCTTCGGGACAATCTTCAGTCATCAGAGGTTCCACATTCCCGCGTGGTACTGAAGCCAATTTTTGAGTTACAGCACCAATGCTCTCAAGGCGAACCATTTCTTCCCAAGAACAAACTTCATCCTCTTCTTCTGTTTCATAGCGTAGGGTAACTAAATCTCCCTCTATGTCTATGATGCGGGCGCGTTCAATCCAGCGTTGCTGGTCCCGCAAGAAAACACATACCTCGCGCCCATCGCAACACAGTTGATAAATCTTGCGGTGTAGCATGTATTGTTTCTGCCTTTTTAAACAACGTAGTTAAACCTGTCAAAATCTGGGTTCTACCCCATTACATTACACCTTTAAGAGGTTAATTTCACTCTTCAGAACAAGTATGCTTCATCACCCAATCCCAAGACTTGCTTCTAGTTGTCAAAATATCGGGAAATGTTAGGTCATAAATCAATGGTTGCTCTCACAATGAACTAAGTCTCCCTCAGGCTGATTCTAGGGAATGTCTGCTTCATCGAAGAAGTCAAACAATTCGGTACCTGTCCTAACCAGGTTTATATTTGTTGGTGAGTCATTCTTACCATTATGTAATAAAGAATACTCCAAAACAATCGTTGATTGCGGTTGTTTAATTTGCCTACTTTTACTCATTGGCATTACTGGGAAGTCCGGGGACTTGATTTTACTTTTACCCACTTGTATCTGATCTTAACTCATTCTCTTGCTGACCTTGATGGTTTTCTACAATAACACCCAAAGAGTTTTGAGTTTTTAAGATTTTTGCCTGATTATAACTGAGAAAAAGGCAACGGAGTCGGGAAAAAAGGCAGATAGACAAAAGAGATAAGGCGCTGAGGGTAAATACCCTGAGAAGATTCTCTTCTGCTTCTTTTCTGGGAGTATCACCAAGATTTATCAAGAAAGACAGTTCTTGCTGTTCGCGCAGCGTGTCGTAGACAGGCTAGTAGTCTGTCAAATAAATTTTGACGGATAAAGAAACGAACCGCATACTCCTACGGAGAAGCAAGCTACGCGCAGCGTCTCGTTAGAGAAGGACGCAAAGAGCGCTAAGGAAGAAGGAAGGAAAGAAAGAAGAAAAATTGAAAAATTTATTTACCCGTCAATTAGTTCTTGACAGACTACTAGGAGGCAGGAGGAAAACTTTCAGTAAAGCGACCAGATGGAGCTTGCGGTTTAAGACTATCACTGAATTTCCGTTCAGTGACTCCAAATCATTCGGGGTCGAATCCCATTGGAGTTTGCTCATCCTGCCTCCTGCCTCCTGCTTCCTGCCTCCTGCCCCCTTCAACCGATAGAGGAAATTCCATCAGCACGTTCGAGGAGGACGCTTCTCGTTTAATTTGACCTGCGCGAACTGCATTGTATAGGGATGCGAGAAAAGGCAAATCCTCTGACTGATAGCATTTGGTGGACAGCACTTGCTGGAGTAGACCCTCAGATTCAACACTAAGATATCCAGTTTCAAAAGCAGATTCAATGAGTGTGCGAATCATCTTGATTAGGGCAGAGTAAACAATTTATTATGTCAAGTGTGGAACATTTCTCTCGCTTGTTAATTGATATAGAACATTAATACTGTGTGATTAGTATTACACTTAAATAGTGATTCATATCACAGTGAATAGTATAAGTTTTGGATGGTCAGTACATTAATATACGGAGATGAGTTGCATATTAATAATCAGCAATCAAGCAAAAAACTGGCGGAAATCTTCATCTTTTCGACTTAATTGCACCCAGTCTAGATTTAAGGACTGGAATTTTTGCACTAAGCGATCGCAAGCTGGACGTTCGGTAGCGTAATGTCCAGCATCGATTAAAATAAGATTGCGATCGCGGCTTTCTTGAAACTGATGGAATTTACAGTCAGAAGTCAGATAAGCTTCGGCACCAGTTTTAGCTACGGCTGAAATGTAACTAGCTCCCGAACCACCCAAAACAGCAACTCGTGAAATTGTTTGCTGTAAATCAGCAGTTGGGGAAAAAATTAAATTAGGGGGAGAAAGTCGGGTTTGAATGGTGGCGAGTAATTCATGTAATGTTAGAAATGGCTCTAGCAAACCAACACGACCATATCCTAATCCTCCTTGTGTAGGTTCTATGGGAGTAACTTCTTTTAGTTCTAAAATCTGAGCTAAAACGTCAGCAGTGCCATCTTGCACTTGGTCAAAATTCGTGTGAGCAGTGTAAATACCAATATTGTGGGTAAAAGCTAACCGTACCATTTCTGCGATCGCTTCACCAGTGCGTAAAGATTTGAGAGGATTAAAAATTAAGGGATGATGGGCGAATATCAGATTAGCATTTTCTGCGATCGCTTCCTGCATTACCGCCAAAGTTGGTGTCAAACAAACTAAAACCCGTGCTTTTGCTTGTAAAACTCCTGGTTCAATTTGCCAGCCACAATTATCCCAACTTTCACACCACGCGGGATTTGCCCATGCTTCAAACCAAGTAATTAAATCAGCAATTTTCATAATTATTTTTTTCAGCAATTTTTAATTGCTCATCAGTGTCTCTGTGGTTGAATATTTAATTTTAATGCTAATTGCTGGCGCATTTCTTGGAAAGGTTTGTTCCACACAGGGCTAGCATTCCAGTTCCATACTGCTACTGGAATAAGTTGTTCTTCAGCAAGATAACTTAACAGACGGTATTCGTCTTCTGGTTCACGAGAAAAAGTGAAGGGGTTGCGGTAGCCTGTATCACACAGTTTATAAGATACGACCTGACCATGATTAATCCGTTGTAAAAGTTCCTTCCCTTTGACGAGCAAATAATCCAAAAACAACAGACTAAAAGGCTCTATATGTGCGCGATTTTGTGGCTCTTTTTGTACCCATCTTGCCCACTCAAATCCATACATAAAATCATGAACATAACGGAAGCGCATTTCCGTTTTATTTCCAAACATCTCCGTTAGGGAAATCATCTTTTCACCAAAGATTTTTAAGAATGGAATAGCGCCCTCATCTGCGGTTAAAGCCTGTCTTAACATACTACTTACAAGAAAATCAAAATCCCAGAATATATTTTCTGGGAAGTTTTGCAATTGAGTACGAACGATGCTTTCGAGAGTTTGTTGAATGGTTATGATAATTTGAATATCAGTGTTTTGTTCAGCAATCAAATCTCCCAATTCTGCAAAACTGGTAATTAATGTCTTTTCAGGACTAAGTGACAATAAGTTAACAGATTGCTGGGCAAGTACTTCATCAATAAATTTAAAATTATGAGTTTGTGTCAGTTTTTGCTTCATAGAAATAGCGCACACAGCCTACACTAAATATTAGTGTATATCGGCATAAGTAGATTATTTAATAATCACAAATAAACTTAACTTTTGAATTTACAAATATACACGAATTATTTAGTCTATATAGCAATCCTAAATGAGTTATGAAAATCGAGAGACTAAGATCCCCGGCTTCTCAAAGAAGTCGGGGATCTTATTGTTCAGTTTTGTATCAATAATTTTTATGATCAAGGTATCACGGCGAAATTTATTTAATGCTTATCACCACGAGTTGAGGAGATTATATCCAAAAGTTAGGCAGTATAACCAGAGTATTTAAACTCTATCTAATTACACCTCAAATAAAACTTGAGAATCGGCTATCCAGAAATGTGAATCACCAATTCTCTGGAATGACTACGCTGGCGGTGTTCCCAAATATAAATTCCCTGCCAAGTTCCCAGTACCAGATGGCCACGGTTAATGGGGATATGTTCAGAAGTATGGGTAAGTGCAGTACGGATATGTGCTGGCATATCATCGGGGCCTTCTGCATCGTGAATGTATTTGCCCGATTCTGGGACGAGTTTCGCCATAAAATTAGCTAGATCCACAAGAACATCAGGATCGGCATTTTCTTGAATGACTAAGCTGGCTGAAGTATGGCGTAAAAATAAAGTACAAAGACCAGTTTCAACTCCCGATTCTGCAACTGCGGCTGCAATTTTTGCAGTGATGTTGTAAAAAGATTTGCCAGTAGTGGAAATTTTTAGTAACTTTTGGTAGTGAGTCACGTCGCTTCGCTCCGAATTCAAAATTCAAAATTAATTATCCCCAGAAATAAATTTAGTTGCTCTGTATCATGAGTCGTTTTCGGTTATTTCAAACAGTAATGTTTGCATCTTATTTAATCCATGTTTAATCTATGTTCCTTGGGTGGTTAATTCTAGAGTTTCTTTATCTATGGTCGAAGATTCCATTATTAATTGATGTTACTTTGAATAACTTTATTTTGTCTGTAAATAATTGATAACAGCTTTAGCGATCGCTTCATTACCATCCTTGGCAATTGGTTGAGATTGCTTTGGTAGTTGGGGTAACTCATGGAGAAAATTCCAAGTCCCTTGAAAAAACTCAGATGGGGTGATGATTTGATGCTGGTTGTAATTAGTTATACCTTCTACTATAAAAGTTGCTTCGGCAAAATCCTTACGCGGTATGGTAACAATGGGTAATCCTAATAGTGTGGCTTCAGAAAAAGTACTGTACCCAGGTTTAGAGACGACTCGCGCACAAAGAGGCATAAAATCTACAGGGCGGTATTTGCGGTTATCAATTTTCACTAAATTAGGTAAATCGGGTGCAGATTGATCGAATACGATAAATTGCCAATCTGGAAATCGCTGTAGGTTATCATAAGGGATTTGTTGTAAACCCAAGCCGCCAAAGGTCAACAAAATAGTTTTTTCGACTGGTGCAGTTATCCCCCAAAGAGAACGTAAATCATCAGCAGAGTAACGAGGGGAACCGCCTGTTAAGCCGACATCTGTGATATTGTTAAAAGCTGGCATCGGTTCGTGAAAAGGGAGACGAAACAGGCGATCGCACTTTGAATACCAATCACTAATCCAATCTGCAACTGCGGTAAATTCGCCTCCCCAATCCCGGTAGATCAAGTCCCAGCCAAAGTTACTCATCATCCAGCAAGGAATATTTGCAGCTTTGGCAAACCCAGGAGCGAGGAAGGGAATATCTGCCAAAATGAGATTAACGCGATTTTGGCGAATAAAATTTACTTCTGAGGCAATCAGCGAATTTTGATGTTTCTTAATATCGAGCAACTTTTCTAAAGTCGCTACTTTATCCATTGTCAAACTATCCGCTTGCACCACACCCAAATCAAATGCACGGGGACGATAAATAAAATCACCTTGTATGTAGCACTCTAGCAACCAGCGTGGGGCAGTACTCGCCAGAATTAGCAGAACTTCTGGACATAATCTTTGAATGGTTGCGGCTACAGAAGCCGTGCGGGTAGCATGACCAAAGCCGTGGTTAGTTATGGCTATGTATAAGATTGGACGTTCCATTTTTAAGTTAGGAGTCATTCAATTTTGGATTTTAGATTTTGGATTTTGGATTGAAGGAAAAATCCAAAATTGGCAGAGTTAGGAGTGAAAATTATAATTTTCACACTTATAACTTACAACTCCTAAACTTTTAATTAATTTTGTTTGTCAAAATTTTTAATCGCCTCAACCAATAGGTCAATTTCCGATTCTAAAGTAAAGTAATGGACACTGGCGCGTATACAGCTAGGATCGGCAATTGTCCGAGTTAATATCCTTTGTGAGTTTAAAAATTGCACTAGCTTTAAATGAGCTTGAGGCTGATTATTTGTAAGTTGAAAGGAGACTATACCGCTTTCGGGTGGGGAAGTTCGCAAACATTTAATATCGGGTAACGCCGTCAATTGTCGCCAGAGGTACTCACTATTGTGGCAGATTTGCTCGTAACGTTCTTGTGAGGTTCCCCATTGCTGATGAATTGCGATCGCTTCCTTTAACCCAAGATACAACGGATAAGATAATGTAGACACTTCGTATCGTCGCCCATCTGGCAGCCAATCCACAGGCTGAGATTGACTATCCACAACAATGCCACTCAAGCCAATAAACGTAGGTTTCAGGCTTTCTCGTGCTTCTGGGCGGACATATAAACCACCAGCACCCGCAGGGCCACATAACCATTTGTGACCAGTGAAAGCATAAAAATCTACTCCCAATTCAGTCAAGTTTAAAGGCAATAAACCAGCAGATTGGGCAGCATCTATTAATAATGCAGAATGATTATTTCTGCATACTTCGGCAATTTTGTCCAGAGGTAAAACTTGACCAGTATTCCAAAAAACATGACTTAATATTACAAGACGGGTATTGGGGCGCAAGTGCTGGGCAATGACTTTTATGGGGTCGCCCTCATTTAAAGTCGCCTTTAGGGGACAGGTGGTAACTTCTACTGCGAATCTACGTGCGATTTCTTGGGATGTAGCAATTACGCCTGGATGTTCGCAGTCAGAGAGTAGCAGATGGTCGCCAGCCCGCCATTCAATGCCCCACATGGCGATATTACAGCCAACAGTGACATTTTGGGTGAGAGTAATTGTTTCAGATGGTGCATGGAACTCAGAAGCGATCGCAACTCTAGCAGCTTGAATCTGGGGCGCGATCCAGCTATATGCCTCATTCCCGAAGGGGCCTATTTCCTGAACATAAGCTTGAGTTTGGGCCATAGTATCCATTGCTCTTTGGGGCATCGGCCCTTGTCCCCCATAGTTAAAATAAGTCTTATTCGCTAAAGCCGGAAATTGCTCTCGATGGCTATGCAACCTGGTTTGTGCAACAGAAGTACTAGTCATATCAATTTTGGATTTTAGATTTTAGATTTTGGATTAGCATTAGTTTCTCATCTCCCCCATCTCCCCCATCTCCCCCATCTCCCCCATCTCCCCCATCTCCCTCATCTCCCCCATCTCCCTCATCTCCCTCATCTCCCTCATCTCCCCCATCTCCCACTCCATTATTAATTGTCTGAGGTACTCCCAGAGTGTGCTAAATCTTGTTAACTTAAAAGGATGCTAATCAATGCTGAACTCCTACTGCAATACCAACGCTGTAAACGCCGGCCTTTTCTAGATATCCACGGTGACAAAAGTCAACGCGATGCTCCCAATGAGTTGCTACGGAAACTGCAACAGGATAAAATCGCTCATCAGCTGAGTGCTTTGGCACAGATAACTTATCACCAACCAGATTATTCTTATGGAAACTGGGAAGTGGCAAAGGCAGCAACTTTAGAATTGATGCAGCGTGGGGTTGAGTACATCTATAAGGGAGTACTGTTAGCAACTTATTCTGAAGGATACACCCTGCTAAGTCGTCCAGATTTACTCGTCAAACGGCCAGGAAAATCCTGCTTTGGAGATTGGATATACGTTCCGGCTAGTATTGAACTGGGTAAGCGCCCTAAGCAAGAATATCAAGTTGTTGCCGCATTTCACGCCCAAGTATTGGCAACAATACAGGACTTTGCACCAGAAACAGCTTGGCTGATATTGCGTACCAAAGATAGAAATTATCCTGTTGATTTGCTCAAATGGACACCACGAATGCAGCTAATTCTGGAAGAGTTTATTCAAGTTTTAGAGTTACCGAATCCGCCAGAGGTGTTTATTTCTCGCCAAAAGTGCAATTTTTGTCATTGGTATAGTGAATGTTATGCGATCGCTCAATCTGAAAAACATCTCTCACTACTACCAGGTGTAACACCCCTTCGCTACACTCAACTCCAAGCTTTAGCCATTACCACACTGGAATCTCTTGCTAACACCAGTCCCAGCAGCTTAGAAAATCTACTTGGTTTTGACGGCGAAGTAGCACCCAAGTTAGTAGTGCAAGCTCAATCTGCACTAGAAAAACGACCGTTAATTTTACCTTACCCTCTACCGACAGAAGATATTACATTTACAGCGCCCATAGAGCTTTATTTTGATATTGAGGCCCAGCCAGACTTAGATTTAGATTATCTCTTAGGGGTTTTGGTCGTTAATAGACAAGCTAATACAGAACAGTTTTATTCCTTTTTAGCAGACAAACCAGAAGACGAAGAATTAGTTTGGCAGCAATTTTTGGATTTGGTTTGGCAATATCCCGAAGCGCCAATTTATCATTTTTGTGTCTATGAATTTGATACAGTCAAACGGTTGGCAAAACTTTACGGCACTCCACCCTCCTTAGTGCGTCCTGTACTGAATCGATTTGTGGATGTGTATGAACAATTAACCCAAAGTGTAGCATTACCAATAGAAAGCTATGCCTTGAAAGCGATCGCTCGTTGGATAGGATTTGAGTGGCGTGATAAAGAAGCCAGTGGTGCCAAGTGTATTTACTGGTACGATGAATGGTTAGAAACAGGCGATCGCACCTTACTAGAAATTATCCAACGCTACAATGAAGATGACTGTCGTGCTACTCATCAAGTGAAAGATTGGCTTGTAAATTTTTTCCAAGATGAATATGGTTTGCGACGAGCTTAAGTAATTTCCTATTTTCTAAAGCTTTTCAAATTAACAATTAATAAAGCCTATTTGATCAGGTTTCCAGGCTTATATCTGTCATTTAACATTGTTTTTTCATTGGTATTCTTTATAAAGATGCACAACTAGGCATTTATAATGCCAATACAAACCATCATGTAGAGACGCGATTTATCGCGTCTTAAAAGACCAATTATCTACACCAACAACCCTTAACTAAACCATATTGCTTTATAACGCATATTTATTTAACAAAAAAATCTATGCAGCTAATTAAAAAAATATTTGTATTCCCACGAATTATTTACTTTTTGCTCCCAATTATAATTATCGGTTTCATATTCACAAACTTAACGTCAAATGCTGTTGAAATCAATAGCATAGAATTTATTGGGGAAGCCACCTTACCGAAAGGTTTAATCTTTCAAAAAACGGAAATTGGAGGTTTATCTGGAATTACATATAATGCCAAAAGCAACCTTTATTATGCTATTTCCGATGACCGTGGACAAAAGGCTGCCGCTCGTTTCTACACTTTGAAAATCGACTTGAGCAAAGGGGTTCTACAAAAAGGTGGAATTATCCCAGTCAGCGTTACCACATTACTAAATGAAAATGGTCAAACATTTCGCCCTGGTGAAACTGATACAGAAGGTATTGCCTTAACTAATAAAGAAACTGTGTTTATTTCTTCTGAAGGTGATGCTGTAAAATTAATTAATCCTTTTATTAAAGAGTTTTCACTATCTTCTGGCAAAGAAACTGTAACACTCCCCATCCCAAACAAATTTTTGCCAGATAAAAATAGTCAAAAAGGTATCCGTAACAATTTGGCTTTTGAAAGCCTCACCATCACACCCGATAAAAAGCATCTATTCACAGCTACCGAAAATGCTCTAATTCAAGATGGTGTCGCAGCTAAACCTAATACCGGTAGTCCTTCTCGAATTTTGCAATACAACTTGCTCAACAACCAGCCAGAAAAAGAATTTCTTTACCAAACTGAACCAGTTGCACCATTTTTGAATCTGCTTGGCAAATTCGCGAGTGGATTACCCGATTTACTTGCACTCGATAATCAAGGACACTTCCTAAGTTTAGAAAGGTCTTTTACTGGTTTAGGATTTGCTATTTCCCTGTTTCAGGTTTCTTTAGAAGGAGCCGATGATATTCATAATATTGATAGCCTTTTAGCAGTTGATTCCAAAAATATTAAACCAGTTCAGAAAAAATTGCTGTTAGATTTAAGAACCCTAGATGTACTACTAGACAACATTGAAGGCTTAACTCTTGGCCCTAAATTACCCGATGGTCAGCAATCATTAATCCTCGTCAGTGATAACAATTTTAACTCCCTGCAACGCACCCAAATACTAGCCTTTAAAGTTAAAATTCAAACTCCGCTCATGAGATTATTACGCCGTTTATTCCCAAATCTTAACCTTTAACTGCACAGATATAATAGACATCTCCAGAAATTAAATATGTGTTATCCAGAACCCTTGTAGAGACGTAGCACTGCTACGTCTCTACATTCATTTTCACCAGATGTCTAATACAGCTTTGCATAAGTTCGTAACTTTTTTAAACGCAGAGGAACACAGAGTTTTGTCAAAGTTAATTCGTTATGAATTAATGAAATGTTGTAATAATACTGTTATTTCTTTTTTCTGGTTATTTCTGTGTATCCACGGAATCTACTAGACAGCTTTATCGATCCTGCTTGTAGTTTACGTGTAATTTCTCAACCGTAATCCTTAATAAATATGTTACACAATGTTTAAGAGATTTTGCAGAGAGCTTAAGCATATTTACAGCATATAATTAATTTTCTCGAAATGCGGATATTTTTTAGATTTCAATTTAATAATTAGCTAGACTTAATTAAAGTATTTTGCCAATAACATTTTTCATGAATAATTTTTATGCCAGAAAATAAAATTGAGAGTATGGTAGGGCAAAAAGTAGAATTAGACGATTATATTGGACAATTTTTAAACAATCGCTATCTAATCAGAGATTTGATTGGCAAAGGGGGGATGGGTAGAGTTTATCTAGCGGAAGATACTGCTAAAGGTGGTATGCCGATCGCAGTCAAAATCTTATCACTTAGTTTGGCAAACCAACAAATGTCTCAACGCTTTGCCAGAGAGATTTTTATTGGCGCTCAATTGGGTCGTAAAAGTAAACATATTGTTCGCATCTTAAGTTATGGCATTACTGAAGATAAAACTCCATTTTATGTAATGGAATATCTTCAAGGAAAAAATCTCAAACAAATTCTTAAAATTCAGCCCTTAACAATCTCGAAGTTTTTAGAGATTTGTAATCAGATTTGTTTAGGTTTACAATGTGCCCACCAAGGCATCAGTCTGAAAGGAGAAATTTATCCTATTGTTCACAGGGATATTAAACCAGAAAATATATTTCTTGCTGAAGATAGTAAACAAGGAGAAATTGTTAAAATACTAGATTTTGGTATTGCCAAATTTCTCACAGAGCGAAGTGGGATGACTCTTACAGATTCTTTTATTGGCAGTTTGCCTTATTGTTCTCCAGAACACATGGAAGGGCGAAAACTGCTAGATGTCCGCTCTGATATTTATAGTTTGGGAGTATTAATGTTTGAGATGCTGACAGGGAAACATCCATTTAAAACAAAAAGTAACTCCTTTGGTACTTGGTACCAAGCCCATCGCTTTCAAATTCCACCAACAGTTACAGAAGTAAATCCGCAAGTCAAAATACCGGAAATATTAGAAAAGATATTGATGAGTTGTTTAGCAAAAGAAGTAAGCGATCGCCCTCAAAATATCAACCAAATATTAGAAGGTTTAGAAAAAGTTAATCTTCAGCTTAATAATGCTATTCCTAGCAATAGTACTGACATTATTAAAGTATCATTTCCGGTTCAATTAGTACCTGCAAATTTAGTATCAGAAAAAGAGTGTTTGCAGAAAAATTGGCCGAGAAATAAACCAATTGCACCAATTGGGTTTCCGCATTTACTAAATACTCTGCAAAGACCAATACCAACTTTTTGGGCAATGTTACCCAAACAAGATATTACAAAGTTTTTGGATAACATACATGGCACTGAATTTATTAGTAAAATGAATGTATATCCGATGCTATTGTGGGTAACAGTACTATACGATGCCCAACCTTCTATGACTAAATGGCTACCTTATTTTCTGGATTTGAAAGATAATAAGGGGCAAAATATAGTACGTAGTTTAGCAGAAGTAGGCTACTATCATTTACTATTTTTTCCTCTAGAAGATCCAACACGTTGCTCTCATGTAACGACTTTAAACCTTACGGCTAACCAACGGCAACAACTTGTAGATTGGTTAAATATGAGTAAACAGTCAAATGAATCAATTTTGCCTAATCAAGCCAAAAATATTTTGAAAATAGAATATGAAAAGTTGAAGTTAGACATCTTACGCAAGTTAGCTGCACATCAAAAAGCAGATAAAGAAGGTTTAAAAAATTGGATGGTTAAATTTTTGGAGATTTTTTTAAAATTTTTATCACGTCCTTGAAAGTTTGCGATTACAATTCTTGCTATGCTTGCTACAATTGTCTAATGATATTTTTATGTGTGTATTGCTAACTTTAAATAGACTCAACAGCAGAGGTGAATAAAGTGAATAAGAGCTTATTTACATCTCCAAGTACTACGGGCTTGCTTGCCAATCGTTATCAACTTCAGCAATTAATTGGTAGTGGTGGTATGGGTGAAGTTTTTTTAGCCAATGATATTTTGCTAGGAGGCATACCGGTTGCTGTCAAGTTTTTGACTAAAACTGTTGTTAATAGCAAGATGCAACAAGACTTTGCTCGTGAAGCTTTAATGAGTGCAGCTTTGAGTCAAAAAAGTATACATATAGTCCGGGCTTATGATTATGGTGTGAATGAGAAAGGAAAACCATATTATGTCATGGAATATCTATCTGGCAAGAGCTTAAAGGATTTAATTCCGCTGCCTCTACATATATTTTTGACTCTCTCTCGCCAGATTTGTTTGGGCTTACAATGCGCTCATCAAGGTATTAACATTGATGGCAAAATTTGTCCGTTAGTTCATCGAGATATCAAGCCTGCCAATATATTAGTTATTCCCGATCCGATATTGGGTCAGTTAGTTAAAATTCTCGATTTTGGGATTGCTAGATTTTTAAATTATGCATCAACAGCCAGTACAAATAGGGGATTTAATGGCACTTTACCCTACTGTTCTCCAGAACAATTAGATGGAGAAAAATTAGATAGCCGCTCTGATATTTATAGCCTTGGTGTGATGATGTTTGAGATGCTCACAGCTAAAAAACCTTGGCAACCTGAAACTGATTATTTTGGCGCTTGGTATAAGGCACATCAATTTGAACAGCCAAAAACGATCGCAGAGGTTAAACCCACTCTGAAAATACCTCAAAAGCTGAATAATTTAATCATGGCTTGTCTAGCTAAAAAAGCAAGCGATCGCCCCCAAAATATCGCTCAAATTTTGCAAGTATTAAACAGTCTAGAATCATTAAATTGTCCCAGCATACCTACAAATCTAGCCTCTAGTTCCATCTTGAGCCGTCCTTTAAATCCTGTATTACCAATTGCAATAGAACAAAGCTGTCGGCAACTTTTATGGCCTCACAATAAACCAATTCAAGAAATTGTTTTTCCTCAGCTTCTAGACACCGCACAAGGATCGATGACAGCACTATGGTTGATGTTGTCTCAACAAGAAATCAAAAATTATGCGGCTTCTACCCGTTACAGCCGATTTATCTTCATCATATCCCCTCACCCAATGCTGTTGTGGGTGACAGTACTCTACAATCGGCAATTGGCTCCTAAGTGGCTACCATGCTACTTAGATATGCAAAATCCCCAAAATCTTAAGATGGTAAGTCTCCTGACTGAAAATGAACACTATCCTTTGATTTTCTTTACTCTGGAAGAACCGCATTCCTGCACCCAGGTTCTCAGCAGTCGCATTGAGCCAACTCAACGGCAAATGTTGAAAACCTGGGTGCAACAGAGTCAGACTCTACCACCCACTTCTCAAGCCCAGTTGAGCAGACAGCTATTAAAGCAGCAGTATAAACAAATACAATCTCGGATATTGCAGCATTTGGAATCAGAGCCACAGGTTGCATTATCAAGGTTTTAACGAAAAATTCGCACCTTGGAGAGACAGGACAAAAATAATTTCTAATTCCCAACTCCAAAAGGCTTGACAAGTAGAAAAAAAATAGTGATAATAGCAAAGTTGCCAAACAAGGGACTGTAGTTCAATTGGTTAGAGCACCGCCCTGTCACGGCGGAAGTTGCGGGTTCGAGCCCCGTCAGTCCCGTTCTAAATTTATGAGTAGTTAATCACTGAACTTCGGTGATTTTGGATTTTGAATTCCCCAAAGGCATTGCCTCAGAATTCAGGATTTGATTATAAGCTACATTTATCATGCTTTGCGAAAGAGAGAATTAACTGTGACTGTTAGAGTCCGTATTGCGCCGAGTCCAACCGGAAATTTACATATTGGTACAGCTAGAACGGCTGTATTTAACTGGTTATTTGCCCGCCACCACGGTGGGAAATTTATCTTGCGGATAGAAGATACAGATTTAGAGCGATCGCGTCCCGAATACACCGACAATATTCTTGAAGGATTGCGCTGGCTAGGGCTGAACTGGGATGAAGGGCCATTTTTTCAATCCCAACGCCTGGATCTTTATAAAGAAGCAGTACAAAAACTTCTAGAGCAAGGATTAGCCTATCGCTGCTACACCACTTCCGAAGAACTAGAGGCACTCCGAGAAGCCCAAAAAGCCAGAGGTGAAGCCCCTCGATATGATAACCGTCACCGCAACCTCACCCCAGAACAACGCGCCGCCTTTGAAACCGAAGGTCGTTCTTCTGTGATTCGCTTCAAAATCGAAGATGGGCGGGAAATTGTCTGGAATGACCTAGTAAGGGGAAAGATGTCTTGGCGAGGTAGCGATTTAGGTGGTGATATGGTCATCGCTCGCGCCTCAGAAGAAGCTAGCGGTCAACCTTTATACAACTTTGTGGTTGTCGTGGATGACATCGATATGCAAATCACCCACGTCATTCGGGGAGAAGACCACATCGCCAACACCGCAAAGCAAATTTTACTGTATGAAGCCTTGGGTGCAAAAATCCCAGAGTTCTCCCACACGCCGCTAATTTTGAACATGGAAGGGCGCAAGCTTTCTAAGCGAGATGGTGTCACTTCCATTTCTGACTTTCAGAAAATGGGATTTACTGCTGAAGGCTTGGTAAATTACATGACATTGCTGGGTTGGTCGCCACCAGATTCGACACAGGAAATATTTACCTTAGAAACAGCAGCGAAAGAATTTGGCTTTGAGCGTGTAAATAAAGCAGGTGCAAAGTTTGACTGGGATAAGCTGGATTGGTTGAACAGTCAGTATATACACAACACGCCAGTAGATAAACTTACAGATTTACTCATACCCTATTGGCAAGCAGCTGGGTATAAATTTGATGGTGGAAGAGAACGCCCCTGGTTAGAACAGCTAGTAACTTTAATTAGTCAGAGTTTGACTCGCCTGGTAGATGCAGTAGCTCAAAGCCAACTGTTTTTTAGCGATACAGTTGAATTTAGCGAGGAAGGTAGTACGCAACTGAAGCAAGAAGGCTCGGCGGCTGTTCTTGAAGCGATTGTCACAGCTTTAGAAAATCAGCCGCAATTGTCAGAAGCCGCAGCCCAGGAGATTATTAAACAAGTGGTGAAAGAACAAAAAGTCAAAAAAGGCTTAGTAATGCGATCGCTCCGAGCAGCCTTAACTGGAGATGTTCATGGCCCTGACTTAATCCAATCTTGGTTACTACTAAATCAGATTGGTTTAGATAAGCCGCGCTTAAGTCGGGCAATCACAGAAGTGAATTAGCAATTACTTTTGAATTTTAGAAATATTTTAGATTTTAGGGGCGCACATTTATTTGTGGGCCCCTATCCATAAGGCAATACGCTTTTCCTCGTTCCCAGTCTCCGACTGGGAATGCATTCATTGAGTCTCTGACTCAATGTCTGACTGGAGGCAGCAGCCCCTAATCAGGCATTCCCATGCAGAGCTTGTGTTCGAGAGCAATGAGAAAACAATAGAAAATCAAGCTTTTTTCGACTTGTGTGTACACCGTAGATCCATAAGTAGAGCAACGATGAGAACAAGAAATCATTGACTAATTACTAATGAATTATTCTCAATCTCACATCTAAAATAGTTAGTCAATTCTCCTCATGTTGGGAACTTGGTGTGTAAAATTCATGTCTTCAAAAACACTTAGAAGCGAACGTAATTACAATGCCGACAAAAGCGCTCAATAGAGGGATGAGATTATCGTTCATGATAGTTACGCTCTTCATCACCTCGGCAGTTAATGCTGTGACTGATGCTCAAGAAGCGCCAAAAATATTTGGAGATGTCACCATTGGCCCTCAGTTTTCCCCAGACCCTTTGACAGTTCGCGGGATGAGTGGTGGTTCAATATCTGGGAGTCAAATAGGTGGGAGAAGCGAAACAGCCACCGGTCCTTGTACCGGATTTGTTGATGAAACAGCAGACCACACATTAGTGCTAACAAGTAAATTTGACTACCTCAAGCTGCAAGTTCAAAGTCCTGAAGATACCACCATAATTATCAAGGGTCCCGGTGGTACTTGGTGCAATGACGATTTTGATGGCAAAAATGCCGGCATTGTTGGTGAATGGCTACCTGGAACTTACCAAATTTGGGTTGGTTCCTACGAAAAAGGCAAGTATCTTCCTTACACTCTCAAAATTACAGAAGTTAAGTAGGGGATTGGGTACTGGGTACTGGGTACTGGGGATTGGGAAAAAACTTGTTGAATTATTCTCCCTCATCTCCCACAATCTCCAATCCCTAATCCCCAATCTCCAATCCCTAATCCCTAATCCCCAATCCCCAATCCCTAGTCCCCAGTCCCCAGTCCCCAGTCCCCCAGAATCATGATTGAGGAAGACTTGAACCGACACGAGGAAGATTCTGGAGAAATTATCCGTGTCTTTGCATCCCGTTGCGCTTCCTTTGATCGTGCGATTTTGTATTAAAATTAAGTTAACTTTGATTAAGATTTTTATATGTACTGTCATAATGCTCTAGTTGCTTTATGACAGTGCATATAAGAGATCAAATTAAACAAAATGGATTTATAAACATCCGTTTAACAGCTTAAAGTGACAGAGGATGAACATTCTGTTGCTAGAGCTAATGATTTGTATAGGCATCTAGAGGCAAATTAAGATGAAATTCTCTTGGAAAGTCGTAGCACTCTGGACATTACCGGCTCTGGTAATTGGCTTTTTCTTCTGGCAAGGGGCCTTTGCAGGCGCTCCTGCTGACATGAATAGGAATACAGCCAATACCCGTATGACCTATGGTCGCTTTCTAGAATACTTGGATGGCGATCGCGTCACCAGCGTGGATCTTTACGAAGGCGGTAGGACAGCAATTATAGAAGCCCGCGATCCAGATATCGAAAATCGTGTCCAAAGGTGGCGTGTGGATTTGCCTATTAACGCTCCTGAGTTAATTAGCAAGCTCAAAGAAAAAGCCATTAGTTTCGATGCTCACCCCATGCGGAATGACGGCGCAATTTGGGGATTGTTGGGTAATCTTGTCTTTCCAATTCTATTGATTACCGGGCTGTTTTTTTTGTTCCGGCGTTCTAGCAACCTCCCCGGCGGGCCAGGTCAAGCGATGAACTTCGGCAAATCCAAAGCGCGTTTCCAAATGGAAGCGAAAACTGGGGTCAAATTTGACGACGTAGCCGGCATCGAAGAAGCTAAGGAAGAACTGCAAGAAGTCGTCACCTTCCTAAAGCAGCCAGAAAGATTTACTGCTGTAGGCGCACGCATTCCCAAGGGAGTGCTGTTAGTTGGGCCTCCTGGAACTGGTAAAACTTTACTAGCAAAAGCGATCGCAGGCGAAGCGGGTGTACCTTTCTTCAGTATTTCTGGTTCAGAATTTGTGGAAATGTTCGTTGGTGTGGGTGCATCCCGCGTCCGCGACTTGTTCAAGAAAGCTAAAGATAACGCCCCTTGTATCATCTTTATCGATGAAATCGATGCTGTGGGCAGACAACGGGGTGCTGGTATCGGTGGCGGTAACGACGAGAGAGAACAAACCCTCAACCAATTACTCACCGAAATGGATGGGTTTGAAGGTAACACAGGCATCATTATTATTGCTGCTACCAACCGTCCCGACGTACTAGACTCAGCCTTGTTGCGTCCCGGTCGCTTTGACCGCCAAGTAACAGTCGATGCACCTGATATCAAAGGGCGTTTGGAAATCTTGCAAGTCCATGCGCGGAATAAGAAACTAGACCCTAGTGTATCTTTAGATGCGATCGCTCGCCGCACTCCTGGATTTACTGGTGCTGACTTAGCCAACTTACTCAACGAAGCAGCAATTCTCACTGCGAGAAGACGCAAGGAAGCCATCACCCTCCGCGAAATTGATGATGCAGTAGATCGGGTAGTCGCTGGGATGGAAGGCACTCCTTTGGTGGATAGCAAGAGCAAGCGCTTAATTGCCTACCACGAAATTGGACACGCCTTAGTTGGGACTTTGTTAAAAGACCATGACCCAGTACAGAAAGTTACCCTGATTCCACGAGGACAAGCACAGGGTTTAACTTGGTTTACGCCCAACGAAGAACAGGGGTTAATTTCCCGTTCTCAGTTGAAGGCGAGAATTACTGGTGCTTTGGGTGGTCGCGCCGCCGAAGAGGTAATTTTTGGCGCTGCGGAAGTCACAACTGGCGCTGGTGGAGACTTGCAGCAGTTATCGGGAATGGCGCGGCAAATGGTGACTCGTTTCGGGATGTCCGATTTAGGGCCACTGTCGTTAGAAAGCCAGCAGGGAGAAGTATTCTTGGGTCGTGACTGGACAACCCGATCTGAGTATTCCGAATCCATCGCTTCCCGCATTGATGCTCAAGTCAGAGAAATTGTTGAGCAGTGCTACGACAATGCTAAGAAGATCATCCGTGACCATCGCACTGTCACCGATCGCTTAGTCGATCTGCTCATCGAAAAAGAAACCATTGACGGCGAAGAATTCCGCCAGATTGTGGCTGAGTACGCTGAAGTACCTGATAAGCAACAGTACGTACCGCAACTATAATAGTTGACTCAATCCTAGCTCAATACGCTTGGGTTAAGGATAATCGTAGGTTGGGTGGAACGAAGTGAAACCCAACAAACCCGCGAAAATGTTGGTTTCGTTCCTCCACCCAACCTACGCATCTGAGGGGTTTTTGGCGCTAACTGAACCGTATTGAATTCTAGCTACCATCTGGAAATGAGTAAAGTAACAAAAAATAAAATGGGGATGGCGTATACCATCCCCATTTTTTTGGCTGAAATTTGGGGTTTTTTAGCTAAAACTTAAAGTTGGCTTTCACTGACCCCAAATCCTATCTCTATCTATGATGTTCAGCATCGTAAAGGGCACGCTTAGTAGCTTTGAGTGCAGCATCGATATGCCAAAGGGAACGATGTTGCAAGCCACGTGCCGCCGGATCATCTTCCTCACGCCCCACATCAGAATGCACTTTCTTCAATATTTCCTCTGCCTTGTGTAACCGTCCAGGATGATCATTGGGAACATCGAGTTTTGGATGATTATGAATATCTTTTCCATCATCAATAGATGCTTTCTTAATGTCGTTAATAGTGTCATCTATCTGCCCAATTGCAACATCTTCTTGTCTACTAACGGCAGCATCACCTGGGCGATGTTCCAGCAGCCACCGTGCAGTGCGTAAATCACTGAGTGCGTGCAGGTAAGAAGGATGTCTTCCTGGCAAGTCGGCATACGCACTTCCCGAAGTAATCGAGAGACTGTTACCTAGAACTACTGCTACTAGTCCTGTCAACACACTAATCGAACGAATTTTCTGCTTGATCATATTTATAGAGATAAATTCAACGAAGTCTACATTATTTAGACTTGCTGATTTCACAAAAGGTTTAATTATATTTACGTCAATCTTGTGTAGTTAATATGTCAATCTTCTAACTCGCACCCTCTGTCTTATTTTGTATATTTATGTAACAAATTTGACCCATAGTTGCTAAAAAGTTTTAAGGTGATCTAAAAATTTCTGAACCCATAAACTCTATAACAAACCTTGTTTTTTCAACTTAGCAAGCGCATCTTCAGCAGCAGCTTTTTCTGCATCTTTTTTATTGCGTCCCTTACCTTCTCCGTAAATTTTTTCATCTACCAATACTTTTGCTATGAATTCTGGCGCATGAGAAGGGCCTCCTATTTGTTCTGTAAAATATTTGGGTGGATTTGGAGTAATATTGCGTTGCACCCATTCTTGAAAGCGATTTTTTGAGTCTACATTAGAACGAGATACAACTATATGCTTAGGATCTACAGAATCAAATAGTGGTTCTATAATTGCGCGAACTGTTTCAATATTGGAATTATTATCCAAATAGTAAGCACCAAGAACGGCTTCAAACGTACTACTGAGCAAATTAGGATTTTGGTAGCCTCCATCGCGAATTGCACCTTTTCCTAACCGCATTCTAAAGTCTAAACCCACTTCCTCAGCGAACTTTGCTAATTGTTTCTCATCTACCAACGCCGAACGCCGCCGGGTTAATTCATCTTCTCCCATTTCTGCATGACGACCATAGAGATATTCGCCGCTTAAGAAATTCAGCAAAGCATCACCAAGAAACTCTAAACGTTCATTGTGTTCACCTTCTCCGGGGTTTTCATGAACATAAGAACGGTGGGTAAGCGCGCGGCGTAGAAGTCTTTCATTATGGAATATTAGAAGTTTGTGCATTTTTATCTTGTGTTTTGTTGCGAAAATTGACTATTGGGAAACTGTACAAGTGTGATTGTCTTTAGACATGAAAAAACCGCAAATTGCGGTGTCTTAGGAAAACCCAGTTTTTTATTCAACTGGGTTTTTCAAAGCTATTTTAGGCAGCCAGTATATCTAACTCAGTTAAAAATAACTGCTGATTTTGCTTTTTGACTTTGCCATCCTTTACAGCAACATCAATAAACTGGCTAAAACTCTTAAATTTCTTTCCATCATCTGTAGAAATAGATAAGTATCCTTTATAGTTAGCACAACGTTGACGCATCAATTTATCAATGTGACCAAATACGGTAGGCTTACCTTGCTTTGAAGCAGTTTTGATAGCTTCAATTAGATACTCTATAGCCTCTTTGCAATTAATCTGAGACATAAGAGACGTGTTTTGAGGTTGAGTCTTATTGCTATTGCCAACTAGCTGAGGTAATTCATCTACAAAGTAGAAGTTCTCATTACCCACTAGTTTAATCAACTTTGGACTGGCACTACCTCGCTGACCAAAGATTATCACTTTTTTACCTAAAGCCTTTAAAATGCAAATTAATCCAGCATAGTCCCAGTCTCCTAATACCAGGATAATTATATTAACAGAAGCATTAAACGCAACCCAATTAATACAGTCATTTATCAATCTATAATCTGCACTATTCTCTGAACTATCAGGAACATTAACACCCCTCATACCAAGAATTTCTAGCTCATTTTTGATAGAAACTTGGTCTATGTAGTGTAAATTATAGTAGACATTTTTGCAGCCTATACGCCCCTTGGATTGAGCAAATTCTAGCAAAAGATGACCCTTTCCTTTAATTGAAGAGACGTTCTGAATATCGGCAAAAATACCGATAGAATTTTTCTGCTGGCATGTTTGTTTTTTGGAAGACTTATCAGCGTGTGTCATTGTAATGTATCCAGAATTCTTTGGTGAACTGGACAGCTTCAACAAATCACACATCTAGCAGTAGCAGAGCTTTATACGAGGAATTTGTACTCAAAAAGTACTACCATGCGATAAAGCTCTCTACCGTCGCTTTCGTTTGGTTCAAGTCTCAGCCGTAGAACTCCTGGCTTCCTACCAAGTTTCGCGTCATCCTTTCCCCTGAACATTCATCCAAACATCTTGTCTTCCAATTGAAAGTCTAGCCAATCAGTTGACCTGACATTGGACTGAGTACTCAGCCGAAGGGATGACACGAAGCTCGGCAGGAAACTAGGAATTCTGCTGCTGAGACAACACCAAAAATCTACGCTTTAGAGTGCGGTTCTTTTGCTGTCTTAAGTACATACTTTCATATCTGATGCCGTATTGTCAATATAGTTATATCATGTTCGACTTAATGCTTATGTCATTGCGAGCGGAGCGCAGCAATCCGAAACCTTTGGGATTGCTTCATTCCACTTCGTTGCATTCGCAATGACATATCGTAAGTGATTTACAGAACATGATATTACTTATGAAGATTTCGTAAAAGCGTAGAGGCTTGTCGTAAAACATCGCCTGTTATTCATCAATTGTAAAAATCATCTATATTTTGTCACAACTACCATTTTTTTAGTTAATAAATAATTTACGGTTTACTTTGCGCGATCGCACCATACAAAATACCTAAAATTTTCTTAATATCCTTAATATAATATTCACTCAAATCAATCGAAACCACATTACCTTCAAGCTTAAGAAATTGCCAGAGCGTACCGATAGTAACAGCACCATATATAGCTTTGATTTGATTTCCACCTCTCTCGTTAAATAACTGAGCAGCTACCATTTCAGCAATACATTGCGCTAATCCAGACCTCAAATTCTCATTTTTACTTTCTACTAACATAATTACCGGACTACGCACAAGCAACTGCTCCGAAGAAAGACTCAAAATAAAATCACAAAAGCCGTTTAATCCTCGCTGGCTGTCAACAGTAAAATCAACTCCAGAAAAAAAGCTTATTTCATAATTAAATTTGCGTCTAATTTCTAATAAAATTGGACTTATTATCATTTCACTACGAGCTTTTTCTGAACTTATCGCTATTGCTAAGTCAACATTTTCTCTAAGAAGAGTAGATAATAAATCGCTACATTCTTGCTCCTGCACATTTGCGAATAGTCCAGATGACTCGTGGATAACTAACCCAAAAGAATCAATAACTTCAATAAGTTTAAAATCACTATAAGCCATGAATCAATTCAAAATTCAAAATTCAAAATTCAAAATTAAAGACAGCCACCCACAAGGCGTGGGGTTTCTACCTACCTTGGGAAACAATGATTCTTTCTCTACGAGACGCTACCGCGAACGCGCCACTTGCGGGCGTTAGCCTGGGCAATACTCATAAATCTTCCTCCCAAGGGAAATGTGATGACGTAACGCCCACCGGAGGCGATCGCACTTATATTCTAAATGTGTCAGAAATTGGTATGCTAAAGGCCGAGACTCGCTATGAAAGCAAACAATGCCTGCGCCTACTATTAATCCCACCATCACTGCCTTTCCCTTGACAGCCGTAGTTGGTCAAGAAGCAATTAAATTAGCCTTACTGTTAGCCGCAGTTGATCCTGGTTTGGGAGGAGTAGCGATCGCAGGTCGTCGCGGTACGGCAAAATCTGTAATGGCTCGTGCTATCCACGCTCTACTACCGCCGATAGAAGTTGTCAAAGGTTCAATCAGCAATTGCGACCCCAATCACCCAGAAGAATGGGACGATCAACTGTTGGCGGAGTACGCAGATAAAGATATTCAAGATGTGCCTGTCGAAATTATCCCCGCCCCTTTTTTGCAAATTCCTCTAGGTATCACAGAAGACCGGCTATTAGGTTCAGTGGATGTTGAAAAGTCCGTAAAACAAGGTGACACAATTTTTCAGCCCGGATTACTCGCTACAGCAAACCGTGGTGTACTGTACGTAGATGAAATTAATCTATTAGATGACCAAATATCAAATCAGCTTTTAACAGTATTATCTGACGGACGCAACCAGATTGAACGGGAAGGGATTAGTTTTCAGCATCCGTGTAAATCCCTGTTTATTGCCACCTACAATCCAGAAGAAGGCGGATTACGAGAGCATTTGCTAGATAGAATTGCGATCGCACTCTCTGCTGACGGTGTACTCGGTTTAGATCAAAGAGTAGAAGCAGTTGAAGTGGCGATCGCTTATTCTAAATCTCCCCAAGATTTCCTCAAGCAGTACAACGAAGATTTAGACTCCCTCAAAACTCAAATCATCTTGGCGCGGGAATGGTTGAAAGAAGTAATCATCACCCATGAACAAATCACCTACTTAGTAGATGAGGCGATTCGGGGCGGAGTTCAGGGACATCGCGCCGAGTTATTCGCCACGCGGGTTGCCAAAGCAGCGGCGGCTTTAGAGGGACGAACAACAGTTAATGCCGAAGATTTGCGCCGTGCGGTGGAATTGGTAATTGTACCACGCGCCACAGTTGTGCAGACACCACCACCAGATCAAGCACCGCCACCGCCTCCACCCCCACCACAACAGAATCAAGAAGAACCCCAGGACGAATCAGAAGAAGAAGAGGAAGAACAAGAAGAACAGGAAGAAAATCAAGAGCAAGAACCCCCCAGCATCCCGGAAGAATTCATTTTTGATCCAGAAGGGGTAATTCTTGATGATAACGTGCTTTACTTTACTCAAATGGCGAAGCGGCAAGGTAAATCTGGTAGTCGCAGTGTCATCTTTTCTGATGACAGGGGACGCTACATTAAGCCAATGTTGCCCAAGGGGAAAGCGCGACGCATTGCGGTAGATGCCACCTTGAGAGCTGCGGCTCCATATCAAAAAGCACGAAGAGAAAGACACCCAGATAGAAAAGTTATTGTCGAACAGGCTGATATTCGCTCGAAACGCCTGGTACGCAAAGCCGGGGCGTTGGTAGTATTTGTGGTAGATGCTTCTGGCTCAATGGCCTTGAATCGAATGCAATCGGCTAAAGGTGCGGTGATGCAACTGTTGACTGAAGCTTATCAAAACCGCGATCAAATAGCATTAATTCCCTTTCGGGGAGAACAGGCAGAGGTATTATTGCCTCCAACACGTTCTATTGCTTTGGCGCGTAACCGCTTAGAAAGGTTGCCCTGTGGTGGTGGTTCGCCCTTAGCGCATGGTTTAACTCAAGCTGTGCGCGTCGGCTTAAATGCTCAGATGAGTGGAGATATTGGGCAAGTTGTCCTTGTCGCAATCACCGATGGGCGGGGTAATATTCCCTTAGCGCGTTCTTTGGGCGAACAGCTAGAACCAGGAGAAAAGCCAGATATCAAAGGAGAACTATTAGAAATTGCTGCCAGAATCCGTGCTTTGGGGATGCAGCTATTAGTAATTGATACAGAAAGTAAATTTGTGTCTACTGGCTTTGCCAAAGAACTATCGCAAACAGCAGGCGGTAAATATTATCATTTGCCAAAAGCCACAGATCAAGCTATTGCTGCTATGACCAAAGGTGCGATCGCTGATTTAAAATCTCGTTAACTCATCCCCCGGCTTGAAGTCGAGGGGAAATCGAAGTCATTAGTCATTAGTCATTAGCACCAATGACTAATGACTAAATCTTTTCGGTTAAGGCAAGAGACGTGATGAATCGGCATCAAGACAAAAGACTGATTATTGTAGAGACGCCGATTTATCGCGTCTTTGAGATTTATAATTCAATACGGTTCAGTTAAGCATTTTTTCTCTTCTCTCTGTTTCCTCTGCGCCTCTGCGGTAGCCTGCGGCAAGCCGCTCCGCGTCTACGTTAAAAAAGTTGACTTTGACAAAGAGTTTTAGCCTTAACTGAACCGTATTGATTTATAATTTTCACCAAAAAACCCATATCTAAGAGTAATGAAATCAGCCATTGACTAGATTTTCTACAGCATCAGCATCGTTTGGCAATGCGGCTGTTAAAACTTCGCTGCCTTCTGTAGTAACTAAAACATCATCTTCAATGCGAATTCCTCGGACATCGGCAAATTCAGATAAACGCTGCCAATTCACCACATTCTGATATTTTGAACGGACATTAGGATCATTTAAAATTGCTGGTACTTGATAAAAACCAGGCTCAATTGTGACTAACATTCCTGGACGCAGGGGACGATTTAAACGCAGGTAGCTTAAGCCAAAGCGATCGCTCCTTTCACGTCCCTCTTCATACCCTGCTAAATCGCCTAAATCTTCCATATCATGGACATCTAAACCCAGTAGATGACCAATACCATGAGGGAAAAACAGCGCGTGGGCATCGATTTCTACTAAATCTTGGGGATTTCCTTGTAAAATACCTAACTCTACTAAACCTTCTGCGATCGCTGTAGCCGCTAGTAAATGAATATCCCCATACTCTACACCAGGTTGTATTTTGGCAATGCAGGCATCATGGGCTGCCAACACCACATTATAAATATCTCTTTGGGTAGATGAAAACTTCCCCGAAACTGGCCACGTGCGTGTTACATCACCTGCCCAACCCATCTCGGTTTCAGCGCCAACATCGGCAAGCAGTAAATCACCTGGTTGCAAACTATGGTGATAATGCTCGTTATGCAAAACTTCACCGTGAACAGTGACAATACTGTTGTAAGAGGTGGTCATATTGTGAGCAATAATTACCCCTTCCATCGCTGCCCGAACTTCTGCTTCTAATTTGGCTTGGGGTGTTGCAGCCATCCCAGCTTTGTGGGCTTCTACAGTGACAGCAGCAGCTTTTCGCAACTCGATTAATGCCGCATCATCGTGGATGAGGCGGAGAGAAACGATCGCTTTAGCTAATTCCAAGTCAATTCCTTGGGGAGGACTTTGCGGTAAAACCCATTTATTTAATATCTGTGATTGCTGCGTCCAAGTAGCTGCATCTTGAGCAGCAAGTGTGGCGGCATTTTCTACCCAAGACTCTAATTCTGCCATTGGTCGAGCCACATCTGCCCCAATCTTCTCGGCTATTTCCTCGCGCGTTGGCATTTCTCCATGCCAAAGGGCGCTGCTGGGTGACGGATCGTCGATGAATAGTTCTAGCTTGCCTGCTTCTAAACGAATTGCTGCCTTTGATAATGGCAGTCCGGCAAAATAGAGGAAATGACTGCTAGCACGAAACGGAAAGGAATTTGCAGGAAAGTTGCGCGGATTGTTGCTACCTGACCACAGAATTACTGGAAAATCAATGAGATTGGCTAATTGTTGGCGGCGGCGGCGTAAAGTATCGATGAGGGAAGTAGAAGTTTGTGGGATAAGCATAAATTTAAGGTGATAATTTTACCTTGATTTAGTCGTTATCGTCTTTATCGTCATCTTTTTTATTATTTTTGCGATCGCCATCTTTTTTATGATCATCTTTGTCATTCTGCTTTACCTGCTTAGGCTGTTGGCTGGGTTGTACGACTGGTTTTTGTTGCTCAGTTGGAACAGGTGGCTGTGGTACTTCAACAACACAGCTAACTAATCCTCCAGAAATTAGCGCTAAGTTGACCACAGCAAAGATGCTTCTGAAGATTTTTATCCTCATATTTTCGTTTTGCTTTAACATTGACTGCTCCGAAAAACTTACCTAAACTTCCTCAAACTTGTTGATTGGTTTCGTGTTTTCTTCCTGCTTTAACCAAGGTAGGCGGCTACTTCTTGTCCACAGGCGTAAATTTCGCTTAAGCCAAGCGTATTTTATTTATAGGGGCATTTTCCAGATTCACAGACGCATTTTTATCCCGATCTCGAATATTGCCACACCCAGCAGAACAAATAAATATTCGTTCAGACAGACTCATCGGCTGAATATGATGGCATTTGCAGCACATTTTCGAGCTAGGATACCATCGATCAATCAACTCAACCTTAGTTCCATAATGAGCTTGTTTGTAAGTTAACTGACGACGAATTTCGTAGAAGCAGTTATTACTCACAGCTTGTGCTAATTTATGGTTTGCAATCATCCCCGATACATTCAGATCCTCAATCCTGATGACAGCAGCCTTACGGCTTATGTCAGTGGTCATTTTCTGAGTTGTATCAAGTCTGATATTGTCTATGTGAGCGTGAAGTCTAGCTAATTTTGTGTAGTACTTAAGAGCGTTGTTTGATGCTTTAATTCTTGGTTTCTTGTTCCCAAGTACTTTTTTGCGATTCCGCCACTGCAATTTACCTAGCTTGATTTTCGCCTTTTTGGTGGTAATGGGCATATCGTATTTTGTACCATCGGAACAAGTCGCTAAAGTCTTTACACCTAAGTCAAGACCAATCGTCTCAATTCGGTGAAATATTGGTGGAATCTTTTGAGCATCCAACATGAACGACACGAACCATTTATCCGCAGTCCTGGATACAGTAAATGTCTGAGAACTACAAATGAAATCAATTCGTTCCTTTAGCCTAAGTTCCTTTAATCCAGGCAGCTTTATCAGCTTCCCAACATTGATTACAACTCGATTAGTAAATGGTAGTGGTGACTCCCCAATAGATGGATAAATCCCAGCCGTTTTGTACACGGTGAATGAGTCGCCTTTTTTCTTTGTTTTCTTCTTAGGGAACTCTGCTAACCCTTTGCGCCACCTCGAAAAAGCATCTTTCAAGTCCATAAACGCCGACTGATATACCGTGGACGGATACAACCTCATCCACGCATATTCAGGTCTTTGCATCGTGATTTGAGTAAATACTTTTTTGATGGCATCAATGCGCTTAGAGTCAGATACCCTTACGCCGTCGAAACTCCAAGACGTAGTTAGTAGTTCTAATCCATAGTTGTAAACAAACCGTTTAAAACCAGCATTGCCGCGCATCAAGGAGGTTTCAACATTATTTAGTTTTAATTCTCGCTTGATAGCAAACATAGCTAAACTTTTGCGAACTTACTTACTTAGAATTTGTATACACTACTTTGAACGAGGATCAACACCTTGAGCAATTAACTTTACCTTTTCCTTGTATTTGCATAATCCATACAATCGGCTAGAAAAGCAATGTACGATTGATAACAAATCTTGAACCAGTTCTTCGTGAGGTGACAATGCCTCCTAGTTTTTGGAGATTGTATTCCTAATTTATAAGGTACTGTATATAGCGGTTCTCATTTGGATTAACACAATGTAGTGGCGTAGCAAGGCTCGCATTGGTGTCAACTTAACGTAAAAACTAGCCTAGTAAAAGCTTTTAGATATTGTCTCGTTCCCAGTCTCCGACTGGGAATGCCGTCCTAGAGGCTCCGCCTCGCTTGCTGGCGGCAGAGCCACCAGGAGCAGCATTTCTAGCCGGAGGCTGGAAACGAGGTTTTAAGGAAGTTTCAGCTTAAGTTGACACCAATGGGCTTTGCGTAACCCAACATCCTGAGATATGTTGGGTTGCGCTCCGCTCCACCCAACCTACGTCTAAATTTATTTATGGGGATCATTAATTTTGAATTTTGAATTTTGAATTCGGAGCGAAGCGACGTGACTCTAATGGGACAAATCATTACTCAAGTTGATGCTTTTACCAATACACCTTTTGCAGGTAATCCGGCTGCTGTCTGTGTTTTGCCTACTCCCCAAGATGAAGGCTGGATGCAGAACGTAGCCCAAGAGATGAATTTATCTGAGACGGCTTTTCTTGTCAAACAGAATGATGGTTTCAATCTGCGTTGGTTTACGCCCACGGTGGAAGTACCGCTTTGTGGTCATGCAACTTTAGCTAGCGCCCATGTACTTTGGTCAGAGGGACATTTATCACCTGATGAAGTTGCGCGTTTTTATACCAAAAGTGGACTGCTGATTGCTAAATTGCAAGGTGAGTGGATTGAGTTAGATTTTCCCGTGAATCATTCACAAGTAACGATCGCACCTCCAGAACTCAAAGTTGCTTTGGGTGTACCATACAGATTTACCTTGCAGAATTCACTAGCTTATTTAGTGGAATTAGAATCGGAAGATTTGGTGCGGCAAATCCAGCCTAATTTTCAACTACTAAAAACCTTACCACTTGGTAAGGTTATAGTTACTAGCTTGACTAATCCTGATTCAGATTATGATTTTGTTTCTCGTTTCTTTGCACCAGGATTAGGCATTGATGAAGATCCGGTAACTGGTTCAGCCCATTGTTGCCTTGCTGCGTTCTGGCGCGATCGCTTGCACAAAAATGAGTTTTTGGCTTATCAGGCATCCAGTCGCGGCGGTGTGGTGAAGGTATATTATGATGGGGGCGATCGCGTCTTTCTCTCTGGACAAGCGGTAACTGTGCTGCGAGGAGAGTTATTTACCGCATCAACTTAATATTACAAATCAATAATATCTGGCAAAAACTCATTATCAAGAACTTGAGCAAATGCTGTAATAATACTTCCAAGCGGCTTTTCAACTCTCGTCGTTCTGACGGTTCCAAGCTTTCAATCTCCTCAATCACAGCATCCCAGTCTACTTGTCCAAATTGTCCAGCACGAATGAGTTGTACAGTTTTTTCTGTCCATGCTGCAAAGTCTGTTTCATACAACTGGGTTGCGCTTTTCGGAATCTGGGTCATGAGCTTGCTGCAATCTACCGTATACTAGCTAAGGGACTTCCAAATAAAAAAATATTCAATTAACTCTTCTGGGGGGAGAGTGAAAAACTACCTTACGGGTGTACGTTACTAGGTCGGGAAATGCTATAATCATCAAAAATTACGAAATAGCTCTAATATCCGCTGTCGCACTCGTTCTATAACTACCCCTGACTCAGCAGATAGCCCATCAAATAACATCTCATATACCAATGGTACGCCCAACTCTAACTCTTCTAAAAGTGTACGCTGGCTAAATACATCTTGTGGTTTACCTTCTAACATCAGCCGCCCTTTATCCATAACAAAAACCCAATCTGCCCACCGATAGACTAAATCTAAATCATGGGTTGCCATTAATAAAGTGGTTCCATCTCCATGAATTTTTTTCATGGTTGCTATCAAATTACGAGTATGTTTGATATCTAAATATGCAGTTGGCTCATCCAACACCAACAGTTCTGGTTGTAATACCATCACATCTGCTATGGAAACTCGCTTTTTTTGCCCTAAACTCAGATGATGCACTGGTCTTTCTGCTAAAGCAGTCAGTTCAAATTCAATTAATGCTTGTTCTACTCGGTCTTTAATTTCTGGTTCTGGTAAACCCAAATTACACAAACCGTAAGATATATCTTCTTCAACAGTAGAAGCTACTAATTGTTGTTCTGGGTCTTGAAATACTAGTCCAACTTTCTGCCGTAATTTACCCAGATAATTACGATTATAACTTAATGGTTCACCACGCCAACGGACAACGCCAGAATCAGGTTTATATAAACCGTTAGCTAATAAAAATAGCGTCGTTTTACCACAACCATTCTGACCAATTAATGCACACCTTTTACCTGATGGAATCTTCAGTGTTAGACCATTCAAAACTGATTCCTGTGCTACTGAATAGGTGTAATATACCTGCTCAAATTCGAGTAAATATTCCTGCATTTCGCCAAAACTCTAATCCTATTAATCCTACACAACCGCAAATAGCTTCGATGATATATCGCGCTTGGGGACGATAGCGGCGGGGATGCCAAACTCGAAATTCACTCACAAAACCCCGTGCTTGCAGTCCGAGAGAAAACTGACTATATTTTTGTAAGGTTCGCTGTAATAGTTGTCCGATTAGTAGTGCTAAACTTTTCATTCCACTAGCAAGAGTGCGGTAGCCACCACGAGAATTTTGCGCCGTCCACAATTCATTGGCTGTGTTCAGCAGGATGAAAATAAACCGATACATTAGTAATAATAAATCGGTTAAAAGCACTGGAAATCGCAAGTAACGCAGAGTTTGTAATATCTCGGTGAAAGGCACAGTTAGCATGAGAAAATATAGGCAAGAAACAGAGGCTAATGCTCTGGTTAAAATTCCCCATGCTTGGATACTGCCACTATGACTGATATAAATATAGAAGTGTCCGAGAGTTAGTCCATACCATGAGTCTAATTTGACACTTTGTAAATCAGTAATTGCAACTCCATTCACCATTAATGCTGGTAAACTTGTCAAACAAAAAACTATGGTGAACATTAACAACCGAAAATAAACACCAGCCGGAATTCTTGCATAAATAACTGTCCAAACACCCATCCAAAGCGCTATCAAAATTTGCACTAGCGGATGGGTAGCAAGGGAAATAGCAAGAGTAGTAAGTGCAAAAATTAGTTTATGTTCTGGTGGCAATCTTCGCAATCGATTGGTATAAGCTAAAGTATCTAGTTGCAGGCTCATTATTCACGTTTTTGTTGTTGGGAACGTCCTTTATACAACCCAATTGCAAAACCAACTACTCCCGCGCCTAAAGCTGCTTGCGAAGCAAATAATAAACTTTCTATTTCATCACTAGCTGGTTCAAAAAATGATTTAAACCAGGGTTTATATCCAGGTTGGATTTCAGTAATAGCTTTTTCTGCTTTATCATCGGAACCGGCAAATTCGCCACCACGCACAAATATTAACGGTGCAACTGCTAAAGCTAATACAGCTACTACCAACAGCCAGTTACTCAACCCTTTTTTAGACTGATTCATTTCCTTGGGGTTCCTGTTTGATTAATTTCAGCAATTCCAATTCTTGAGGATTATAAGATTGCAGCCAGTTCCACACCAACACAGTTAGCAATCCTTCGCTAATTGCTAAGGGAACTTGAGTTATAGCGAAAATCCCGGCGAACTTGGTGAATGAAGCGATAAACCCACCAACAGGTGCAGGAAAAGCTAGGGCGAGTTGGATAGAAGTGATAACGTAAGTGAGTAAATCTGCGATCGCAGCTGCTAGAAATATGGCGATTTTTTGCTTACCACCCAACTTTATTGTCAGATTATATATCCAGTAAGCTGCAAATGGCCCGGCGATCGCCATCGAAAAAGCATTTGCACCCAGCGTCGTCAAACCGCCATGCGCCAGTAACAAAGCTTGAAACAACAACACTAAGCTACCCAAAACCGTCATAGTGAGGGGGCCAAACAGCACCGCACCTAACCCCGTCCCTGTTGGGTGAGAAGAGCTACCTGTGACGGAAGGGATTTTCAACGCTGACAGCACAAAAGTAAAAGCACCAGCCAAGCCCAGCAATAGTTTCAGTTCTGGGTTAGCTTGGGTAATGCGAGTCAGACTACGCAATCCTAGTAGAAAAAATGGTAATGCCACAATCCACCAAAAAATTGCCCACTGCACGGGTAAAAAACCTTCCATAATGTGCATGGCGTAGGCGGGTTTGGGTAAACCAACTACCAAGTAAAAACTAATAACTCCCATCAGCGTTAGACTGACTAACGCCTGTTTTTTTCTGTTCATAATCTGTACCTCGCAGATTTATGTAAACGCATTGATTCTAATCGGCGGGCATCCTGACTCACCAATTTTGGTTTACAGTTGCGGGACAGCGCCGGATTTACACCGGACTTTCCCCCTTGCGTCCGATGGCTGCTAACCATCAGAACCGATTGGAGTAACTATATCACCATTACTAAATTTTTATAGTAAAATTTTCAGAATTAGTTGCTAGAAGTATCACTTTTTAACCTAAATTTTTATAGTAATATCTGGATATTTTTAACTAATTCAGATAAACTAATAGGTTTGTCCGTAGGATCACACTTTCTTTGTATATGTCCAAAACTTACACCGTAGAAATTAATCATCAAGGCAAAATTCATACTTTGCAAGTTCCCGAAGATGAAACGATCTTATCAGTTGCCGAGGCTGCTGGTTTGGAGTTGCCCAGTTCTTGCAATGCTGGTGTTTGCACAACTTGCGCCGGCCAATTATCTGAGGGAACTGTAGATCAAACTGATGGTATGGGCGTAAGTCCAGATTTACAAAAGCAAGGTTACGTATTGCTTTGTGTTGCCAAACCCCTTTCTGATTTGAAACTTGAGACAGAAAAGGAAGACATCGTTTATCAGTTACAATTTGGCAAAGGGAAATAATCAACGAACAGTTATCAGTATATCGGATGATTATTCATCACTGAGTAACTGTTCACTAACATGACAAAATCTGATAAATAACAAAAATATTTCATCGCAGTCAACATCAGCTATTCTAGAAACTACAAATAAACAGGATTTCCCAAAATGACGACTCATTTTATTACCGCAGAAATTGATTTACAAGAAACTCCCGCAGAATTACTAGAAGCAATTGAAACAGAGTTGAAGAAACAAGGCGAACCCTTGCGTTGGGCAGTTACCTCTGTGGACGTTGACGAACAAAAAGCGACAGTTGAAGCCGTTGTCACGACAGTTAGGAGTTAGGAGTTAGGAGTTAGGAGTTAGGAGTTAGGATTTGATGGCTTGTGATTCATCAATTCATAACTCAGCACTCATAACTGTAAAATGAATCGTCCATACACTGCTATCTTAATTGTACCAACTGGCGTTGGGGCTACTATTGGGGGTTATGCAGGAGATGCTTTACCTGTTGCTAGGGTTATAGCACAGGTTTGCGATCGCCTCATAACTCACCCCAATGTCCTCAATGGCGCAAGTTTATATTGGAATCTCCCTAACGCTTTCTATGTTGAAGGTTACGCACTTGACAAATTCGCATCTGGATGCTGGGGCTTGCGTCCAATCCGTAGCAACAGAGTAGGTTTGCTTTTAGACCAAGGCATTGAGCCAGAATTACGGCTACGACATATACAAGCATCTGATGCAGTCAGAGCTACTCTCGGATTGACTTTAACAGACTATGTAATTACAGATGCACCATTAAATGTAGAATTACGGACTACCCCATCAGGAGCTAGTTGGGGAACAATTGGCAACCCAGATAGCTTGTTACGGGCAGCTGAAATATTAATCAAAGCGGGGGCAGAAGCGATCGCAGTTGTTGCCCGTTTCCCCGATGATATGGATGAGGAGGCAGTACTAAAATACCGCCACGGTGAAGGCGTAGATCCTTTAGCGGGCGCAGAAGCCGTAATTAGCCATTTGCTAGTGCGAACCTTTCAAATTCCTTGCGCCCATTCTCCCGCACTTTTGAGCGCACCTCCCGAACCTGATTTATCTCCCCGTTCCGCCGCCGAAGAATTGGGCTATACCTTTTTGCCCTGTGTCCTTGTAGGATTAAGTCATGCCCCACAATTTATAATAGAGAAAAGAGCGATTGCATCAAAGAAAGGTGATATTTGGGTAGATGAAGTAGATGCTGCGATCGTGCCTGCAACTGCCTGTGGTAGCAGTGCCTTACTGAGTTTAAGTCAAAGACGATGCCAAATAATTACAGTCGAAGAAAATAAAACTCTGATAAAAGTTCCTCCCCAGCCGTTGGGGATAAAATCTATACAGGTAAACTCATATTTAGAAGCAGTGGGTGTATTAGTAGCACACAAAGCAGGCATCAACCCCTCTGCTCTCCGTCCTAAATTATTACCTTTGCAGTCAATTAGTCATTGGTCAAACAACAGGGAGTAGGGAGCAGGGAGTAGGGAGTAGGGAAGACGGCATTGGTCGTAGCTCTGAACCACAAACCAATGCTCTCGTCTTGAAAGACGTAGCTCTATTCCCACCATGAGAGTTGGGGAAGCGTCTTTTTCCCCTACTCCCTACTCCCTACTCCCGCCCCAACGGGGCTTGGTCATTAGTCATTCTCCCCCTGCCCCCTACCTCCCCTGCCCTCTCCCCTTAAAAACCTGTGGTTGAACAACAAAAGCAAGAGCCAGAAATTCCATACCTGACGCGCATCCAAATACTTGGGGCGATGGGAGCGACTGCAATCATTTTGTTGATAGTCGCCAAACTGTCGTTATACTTTGGCAACTTTTCTCTATTTTCTTGGGACTTGAACCAAAGAGAGTTGCTGTTGGGCATAGGGTTAGGGTTCTTCATCACTGCGTTAAGTGGCTTAACTTATCGCCTATGGAGTGCCTATCGTAAAAGTGCAGATTATTACCTAGAAGTGGTGCTGAAGCCTTTAGCTTTACCAGATTTAATATGGCTGGGGTTACTACCGGGGTTAAGCGAAGAATTATTATTTCGAGGTGTGATGCTGCCAGCTTTAGGCTCTGATCTTACAGCCGTAATTGTATCGAGTCTTTGCTTTGGCATCTTGCATTTTAGCGGTTCCCAACAATGGCCTTATGTGATTTGGGCAACAATTGTCGGCATCATATTGGCATATAGCGCCCTGTTCACGGGCAACTTATTAGTGCCAATTGTCGCTCATATTATTACCAATTGGATTTCTAGCTATTTCTGGAAAATGTGGCAATTGTCGGCAATTAAAAAATAGATGACTTTAGCTATGAGACGGGAATTTCAATTCCCGGCGGACAAGCGGTTTCGCATTAAGTTGACACCAATGAGCATTGCTGTGCCCATAGGGCGTGGCCATATTTCAAATCTCGTTTCCAGTCGGAGGCTGGAAATGCTACTCCTGGCGGCTCTGCCGCTATTTCAGACTAATGTGTATACCGTAGCCTTTCCACGCGGAGGTAACGGAAGCCTCAATTTCACGAGAGCATTCCAAATATAAACGAAACCCAACATTTTCGCGGGTTTGTTGGGTTTCACTTCGTTCCACCCAACCTACGATTATCCTTAACTGAACCGTATTGATATATAAGTTATATCAAACCCACATGATAAATTGGGATGCTCCCGATGTTAGAGTTATTTTACTTTTTCAAAACTACATGGAAGGAATTTAAATATCCATTAATAGTTTTAGCTAATGTCTTCTGCTGTTTTTTTGTAGTTATTGCCATTACTTGATATAATCTGCCTTCGGCAACATACATTCTACTTTTAGTGATTTTCCCTCCAGAATTAATATACTCAATTTCTTTGCCAGGATGATTATTAGAACTACGAATGTTTCGTTGACTAATTAAATTACTTTTCGTAGTCTTTAAAGCCATATCCCGTGCATTATTAAGTACAACTTGGGGATCAGCCATTTGACCATAACTATAAGGAAAATCATTGTAAGCAACTATGTATGCTACTTGTTGTTTTAGTGGTTGAGCGACAAATATTTCTAAGGTAATTTCCCCCATGTAAGTTTTTTGATGTTCGGTATTTCTGTTTGGGCTTCCCGGCATCAAAATACTAAAGCGTCCATCGGGAGCATTGTACAATTTCCATTGTGGCTGCACGGGTTGAGAAACTGTTGGTTTGACAACAGCCGCCGGAAGTTTGACTGGACGCGCTTCCACCAAAATAGAGCCACCACAGACAATGGTGGCGGCGATTAGTGGCAACAGACTTTTAACTGTCATAAGTTTTACCTTTTGAGATGCCGATCTCACTGATGATGCCAGCTGTTATAACCTAGCAGCACATAAAGCAGCACCAATTAGGCCGACTTGCGAATTGAGGATTACATACACGGGGATCTCTTCCAGGAGGCGGCGCATTCTCCCTTTTTGGGTGAAATTTAATAAGAAACCACTGTTTTGGATTAAGGGCAGGATTTTGGGCGCAATTCCGCCAGCGATGTATAAACCGCCGTAAGGTAGGAGTTTCAAGGCAAGATTCCCGGCTTCTGCACCATAAGCGTCTATAAATAATTGCAAAGTTTGTTCCGAGAGGCGATCGCTACCTTGCAATGCAGCCGTACCAATAGCAGCACCAGGATCGACGCTTTTCTCTTCCTGTCCCGCTTCTTGTTCCCAAGTTCTGACGATTTTGGCAATATCTGGTGATTCAGTGGCAAATTTGCGATCGCGCAAAAATTGGTAAATTGCCACAATTCCCATCCCAGAAACCACACGTTCTACAGAAAGGCGCTGGATATCATGTTTACCCAGCAGGTATTTCAACAGTTGAAACTCGATCTCGTTCCGAGGGGCAAAGTCAGCGTGTCCACCTTCTGAGGGAAAAACTTGATAGTTGTTTCCTTGTTTAATTAAAAATCCTTGTCCTAAACCAGTACCAGCACCAATAATGCCAATGGGGGCTTCGGGTTGAGATTTGCCAACTTGTAACGTGTGCAAGTCTTGTGTTTCTAAACCTAAAATACCGTAGCCAACGGCGGCGAAGTCGTTAATCAAAGAAATATGCGGGATACCTAATTCTTGTTGTAGACGTTCGGTATCTAGGAACCAGATTAAATTGGTCAGTTTGGCAGTATTTTTGACAATGGGGCCGGCGATCGCAAAACAAGCCTTTTCTGGTGTTGGTGTATTAGCTTTGGCCAAAAACTGCTGCACTATCGGTACTAAATCGGGAAAATCAGCACTGTGGTAACTTTCCTGATAAATAGTATGTAAAGTTGGTGAATCTGATGTTTCAACCAATCGCAGAATAGTTTTCGTACCGCCGATGTCTCCTGCTAGTAACAAAGTCATAGAATTTATTCGTGAATTAATTACTTTTTTTGTAGGATATACCCAACGTAGCAGAAGCCATGAACACAAATCTCTATCAGAGGTTTAAGCAAATCGAATAACTTCTTCTATGTGGGTTAAATGCGAAGTATCTCCCGTTAGTTCTAATAACCATTCTGGTTCCTGGCGTACCACTTTTACCAGGGAACACAAAGAAGCTTTAACTTCTGTTTTGGCAATTTCCCCCACTAGCCCCATTGCCCCGCCCAACACAGATGCGCCATGTGCCACTAGCAGGATATCCTCTGGGAAGAACTCAGTAGCTAGACATCTAGCAGTTTGCCCAGAACGTTCTCGCACTTTTTCGTGAGTTTCAGGATATTTAGCAGCGATGCGCGAAGTATAGCTAGTGTCAATTCTGGGGAATAACTCTGCTAGGGCTGGAGTTGAGAGTCTTTCGGGTTCTTCTGTCATCCAAACTGGATTTAGCCATTCACTCAAGCCTGTTTCGAGTTTGATTGGCAATTTGAGCATTTCTGCAACTGCGTTTGCTGTTTGTACAGTTCGCAGGAAAGGGGAAGCAAAAATATGGCCAATATTTTCTTTTTTCAAACGTCTAGCTAACTGCTGTGCCTGAAGCATACCATCATCAGATAAGGGCGGATCGTAGCGTCGTTCGGCGGTGAGAAACCAATCGGGGTTTACGAAGTCGAGGCGGTTAGCGTGTCTTGCTATCCAGACTATTTGACTCATGGGTTTAATGATTCCGGTGAATAGAATTCGCCGCTAAACAAATACATAGATATCTGCAAGGAGGGCTATAAATATTAATATATTATGACAAAATCGTAATAATATTTAATAATACTAATGATTTGGAAAAGTTATCAGTGGCGTCATACCAATTCACGAAAATCCTGATACATATAGATTTATCGTAGGGGCATGGCATTGCCATGCCCTTACCAGCGTATTTGTATCATTATTAAAGTGAAATGGTATCAGTGTAGTTTTATTCATAACAATTGGCTATAGCAATCCTGAATCAAACGCGCAGAAACAAGATCCCCGACTTCTTAAAGAAGTCGGGGATCTCTGGGTTGCAATTCTCACAAATCAAATAAGATGAAGATAAATATGAATTTCTACAATTGCTTATAACTTTAACCATCCAAATAATTGCCCTACAGTTAACTGAAAACCGCTAACTAAATCGGGAACTGGTAATATTTCTTGTGATTCTTGTAAAAGTTCTGGTTGCTGCTTTGGCGGATAAACTAAAACAGAGCGATCGCCTGGATCAATTAACCAACCTAAACGACTACCATATTTTAAACAATGTAGAATATTTCCGGTTACTTTAGTCTGGCTTTGATCCGGCGAAAGAATCTCAATCGTCCAGTCTGGATATGTATTGAAAACATTAGCGATGTCTCCACGTTCATCTATGGGAATCCGTTCCCAAGCAAATACAGCGACATCAGGGACAATTGAACGTCCGCCAAAAGTACACCGCAATTCTGGAAATGCAAGGGCAATTCTTTGAGGTTTCGCTACAGAATTGATATTAATGACTAGTTCACCCTGAAGAATACTATGTTTTCCTTGTGGCATTGGCTTTTGAATAATTTGACCGTTAATGTATTCTGAGCTAGGTTTTGTTTCTGGTAGTTTCAGAAAGTCTTCTAAAGTTAGGGGTTTAGTTGGTGATTTTACCATCTGCTTGTACTTGCTAATTTTTTACATACAACAATCATGTATCGTTTAAAATTTTAACTGGGTATATTTGACAAACGGTGTTGGCTATGCGCGTCGTTCGCGTAGCGTCTCGTAGAGAAGGCATCGCTACTAATAAACCAGAGGAAAATATGGGTATCTAGTAGGAGTTTCATTTACCCTCAAACTCACTTATAATATTCTCTGGCAGTGGTTCATCAAAATCATCAGGTACAATAAACTCTCCTGCACAGAGTCCGAATGGTCTAGAGAGATCAGGTGCTTTTACCGTCGGTTTAATTTCAGCAATTGGCTTTCCACCACGTATAATTATAAGAGTTTCCCCAGCCTCAACGCGCTGAAGGTAGCCTAATAAGTCACGTTTTATTTCATCGACACTAATCCAGTTCATAAGAATTTTATTGGATTATTACTCTACTATAATCATCACCCTAAATAAGCTTTTTTAACTCGCTCATCACTAATTAATTCTGATGCTGCACCTGTTAAAGTTATAGAACCAGCCTCTAGAACGTAACCGCGATCGGCAATTTGTAGCGCCAGATTAGCGTTTTGTTCAACTAACAAAATAGTCACCCCTGTAGCCCGGAGATTTTCAATAATTGAGAAGATTTCCCGGACGATCGCAGGTGCTAAACCTAAGCTAGGCTCGTCTAAAAGTAAGAGTTGTGGTTTACTCATGACAGCACGTGCGATCGCTAACATTTGTTGTTCACCACCGCTAAGAGTTCCTGCTAGTTGATTGCGTCTTTGGGATAAGCGAGGAAATAGCTCAAATTGGCGCTGAATATCTGCTTTCACCTCTGCTTGATTGGAGCGAATATAAGCACCCAAAAGTAAATTATCAAATACTGTTTGCCGCGCTAACACTCTGCGTCCTTCAGGACAATGGGCAATACCAAGTTGTACAACTTCATGAGTTTGGCGGCGGGTAATATTATGTCCATTATAGATAATTACGCCACTCTTAGGATTAACTACTTTACTTATGGCGCGGAGTGTAGTAGTTTTACCAGCACCATTAGCACCAATTAAAGTAACTACTTCGCCTTTTTGAATAATTAAATTAATCTTTTTGAGAGCTTGGATACCGCCATAATTTACATCAAGTTCTTGAACTTCTAAAATTGTATAGTTTGGTCTACTATCGGCTTTCATCGGCAGTTTATATCTAGAAATGTTGATTCAAAACCTAACATACATCAATCATACATTTCTTAAAACAGTGCGTAAGCGTACCTCATCCGAGAAATTGCTTCAACTTATAAATCAAGGCCAGAATACTGCAATCTTTATGATGTACCATTAATTACTGATAAAGATATCAAGCGTCCTGTGGCAAAAGTAGCAGATATTGGTAGCAAGCGACTAATTAATTTAGCTCCAGATGCATGGGTACAATGGGTGACACAGCGTCCTGAAGTCGTGGCAAAAGAAATTCTCGGTTCTGAATTTCAGTGGATTAGCCGAGAAACAGATGTATTGGTGAAGGCATACAGTGCCACTCACGGCGATTTTCTTGTACTCAACGAACTACAACTACGTTACACTGCACACATGCCTCTACGGATGAGAGCTTATGCTGCCTTGGCACAAGAACGGTATCGATTGCCAACTTACCCAGTACTGATTAACATTTTACCGCCTCCACCTACGTTAACTATTGTTAATAGTTACGAGCAGGAATTTTTAGGATTACGTGCCATTCAAGATTATCGCGTGATTAATTTGTGGGAAATCGATGCTGAAATAGTCTTTCAGCAACCACTACCATCGTTGTTACCCTTTGTGCCAATCCTGCGGGGAGGGGGAGAAGTATCAGTTGTGCAACGCGCATTACAGACGCTACGAGCTGATGCACAATTGAACCAATTAGAATCATTGCTAGCATTTTTTGCTAGCTTTGTGTTAGACACGCCTTTAGTGCAACAAATCATGAGGTGGGATATGGCAGTATTGCGAGAATCGCCTTGGTATCAGGAAATTGAGCAAAGAGGTATTCAGCAGGGTATTCAGCAAGGCGTTCAACAGGGTGCGCGACAGCAGTTAATCCGAGTATTGCGACGACGCTTTGGTGAAATTTCCCAAGAGGTAGAAGCAAGGCTTGAGAGCGAAAGTGTGGAAAAATTAGAAAATTTAATGGATAGCGCGATCGCAGTGAATTCTTTAGACGAATTTGTGGTAGTTTTATCTACATAAATTCATTCATTTCCCAAATAAGCTTCAATTACAGCTGGATCATTTCTAACTATAGATGGTTCACCCAAAGCGATTAATTGACCAAAATCTAACACCGCAATGCGATCGCACAAACCCATAACCAAGGGTACATGGTGTTCTATAAGAACGATCGTCAAATTGAAGCGATCGCGTAGACTGCGGATAAATTCACTCAATTGCTGCTTTTCATTGGGGTTCATCCCCGCCGCCGGTTCGTCGAGAAGTAAGATTTGCGGTTGTAATGCTAAAGCGCGGGCAATTTCTAGCCGCCTCTGATCGCCGTAGGCAAAGTTTTTGGCTTTTTCGTCAGCGCGATCGCTTAATCCCACCAAATCCAATAAATCTAAAGCTTTTTGCTTAGTTTTCAATTCTTCACGAGGCGCTGGTGGTAATCCTAAAACTCCTGTAATCATATTACTTTTAGTGTGTAAATGTCGGGCAATTATCACATTTTCTAACGCTGATAATTCCCCAAACAACCGAATATTTTGGAAGGTACGGGCAATACCTAAAGCCGCAATTTGATGGGGACGCAGTTGGGAAACTTCTGTACCTTGATAAATTAATTTACCGCTAGAAGGTGAAATAAAAGCAGTAATCAAATTAAACAGTGTTGTTTTACCAGCACCATTAGGGCCAATTAATCCAAAAATCTCATGTTTATTTACACTAAAAGACACATTATTTACCGCCACTAAACCACCAAAGCGGCGAGTTAATGCTCTTGCTTCTAAGACAATACTGCTGTTATTTATTGGAATACTTGGAATACTATGTGACATTTTTGTATCTAAAAGTTTTATTACTTCGCGCTCTTTGCGTCCTTCCCTTCGGGACGCTTCGCGAACGCGGTTCGTTTTTTTCTTTGAAAAATATCTGGAGTAATTAGCCCTTGAGGAAAAAAGATTGTACCTATTACTATAAGTAAGCCAAAAATAATTAATCTTCCATCGCGCAAAAACTGTGCTAACCAATTAGGTAAACCACCAGTGTCAGCGAGACCTCGTAGAATCTCTGGTAAAGCTGTAAATACCATACCACCAACTACCGGCCCTAAAAAAGTTCTTGAACCACCAATTAAAACAAAAGTTAAATATATAATACTGGCATCAAAAGTACCTTGACGAGCATTCCAGGTATTGAGAAAGTGGGCACTAATAGCACCTACAACCCCTGCAAGTATAGCCCCTAACGTAAACGCCAAAACTTTGTAATAAGTGGGATCAATTCCCATTGCACCCGCAGCTAACTCATCTTCGCGGATAGCGATAAAAGCCCTTCCTACACGAATACGTTCTAAACGGTAAAGCAGCACCATACTAATTAATAGTAATGGCAAAGCAATCCATAAATACTCAAGTTGTGTTTGGAAAGGTTGAGGAATACCAAAAATTCCAACAGCGCCGCCTGTAATATCCAAATTGAGGGAGATGACGCGCAGAACTTCGACAAAAGCAATGGTTGCGATCGCTAAATAAATTCCTCGCAATCTCAACGCTGGGATTCCCACTATTACACCCAATACACCAGAAATTATACCCGCAATTAACATCTCCAATAACAACAATGGAATAGGAAATAAACCACTACTAGGAGTTAAAACTTTTGTAGATAAAATTGCTGCAATATACCCACCTAAAGCATAAAATCCTGGACTAGCTAAAGACAATTGCCCTGTCATTAGCGGTAAGTAAAGTGACAGTCCTAATAGCGCCCCCAATACCATAGAGACAATTAAAGAAGCGTAAGTAGCGAAAAAATCAGCCATTTATTTTAAAGTATTTCCATATAAGCTCAATTAAACTATCATTTTTATCAACTATTAAGCTGTTAATATTTGCTCTGCTGTCAGCGTCAGTTCAGGAAAAGTTCGTGACACAATTCGTTCTGAACCTCTAAAATGTGTGCGTTGATATTTCCCATCGGCATCTAATAGAAAAACAAATACAGCCGGAACTTTTGGATTTCCTAAATACTCTCTTAGCCCAATTGCTAAATAATCTACAATCCAATATTCTGTAATACCTAAGCGTTGATATTCATCTAACTTATCAATGTAGTCATCTTCCCAATTGGTTGATGTCACCTCCACAGCTAACTGGATAAGTTCTTCAAGTGCAGCATAAGCAGAACGATTTGAGCGCCATTTATCTTTTTCTATGACACTTACATCAGGCTTGCGCCCTTGTTCTATGTCATTGGCAGTTATAGTTTTAAGTGATGCTGTATTTTTTACTACGTAATTCAGATTTAGACGTTTAATTTCATCATTAAAACTAAATAATATAAACTCAGCGACATCATCATGATTTCTGGTCGCACGCACTTCTACAATTTCTCCATCTACAAGTTCATATAAACCTTCATCTGGACACTGTTCTAAAAATTGCTCAAAAGTTAACTTTTGTTTGGTGTATGTTTTCATAACAATTCGTCTCTTTAAACTTTCTGAATAAACCGTCGTCCTAGCAAACCTTGGGGTCTAACTAATAGCATAATAAACAAAATTCCAAAGGCTACTGCGTCTTTATATCCAGAGTAATCGGCGGGTACAAACGCTTCCACTAATCCAATCACCAAGCCTCCCAATACTGCACCAGGAATACTACCTAAACCACCTAAGACAATTACCGCTAAACCCCGCAAACCAAAAGCAATGCCGAAATATGGCCCTGCAATACTAACACTAGAAGCGACTAAAGTTCCGGCTAATCCTGCTAAAAAACTGCTGATGAAGAATGTTAGGATAATAAAGCGATCGCTATTAATGCCTAACAAACTAGCTGTGGTTGGATCTTCTGCGATCGCCTGCATTGCCTTACCATATTTAGTCCGATTGATAAAATAGGTAAGAATTGCCACAATCACCACAGATACAGTAAAAATTACCACCTGAACACTGCGAATCGGAATTGGGTTTTCTGGACTACCAAAGTTAATCGCAGGTGGCAAATTACCGTAAGTATTTGCGGGGTATGTATAACTTTCCGCACCTACTAAATACTGGATTAAATTCACAATTACCACTGCTACCCCCAAACTGGAAACAACAGTTAGTAAAGGATCAGATCCTTGACGGCGCAGAGGTTGAAAAGCAACGCGTTCCATTACTACCCCTACCAACCCCGCCAAAGTACTTCCTAAAATCAAGGCGATCGCAAATGGTAATTTTATCGGCAGGGCTGCATTAGCTAACAAGCCATTAAATCCAAAGTTTCCACCCATAAGTGCATAAGTGAAATATGCACCCAAGGTAAAAATTGCGCCATGAGCTAAATTAATGATGCCCAAAATAGAATAAACCAGGGTATATCCTAAGGCAAAAATTGCATAGACGCTGCCGATGGATAACCCATTTAATAATTGCTGTAAAAATAGATTGATATTCATTTAGCAATTATTTTAGAAATGTGAATTTACCTTTGCTCCCGTCTTTTTCCATCTTGATTTGGGCAACATAGAAATCTTTTTGCACAACTTCACCTATGGGAGTAAAACCAATTTCACCTAGCGGTGTGTTGTATGTTCCTGCAAGTATCTGTTTGTTTAATTCTGTCCGCAATTCTGGTAGCTGTAATTTGTTGACTTTGCTCTTTTTATCTAAAGCTTGGAGTGCTTCGACATAAACCTGTACTGCTGTAAAAGTTTGAGCGCTAAATTGGGGTGGCTCTTTTTTGTATTCGTCAGTATAGGCTTTACGAAACGCCGCGTTAATTTCACCTGGATGTTCTGGACTATAAGCTTGAGCAATCAATACACCATCACAAAGGGCTTTACAAACTGGCAATAAATTCGATGTATTTAAACCATTGCCACCGACAATTAAGCCTTTATAACCAAGTTCTCGCAATTGTCTGACTAAATTTCCACCATCAGCAGCCAAGCCCGAAATAATGATCAAATCTGGTTTGAGATTAATGGCATTGGTAGCTTGACTTTGAAAATCTGTATCACTGGTTTGGAACTTTTGGACTGTTATTAATTCCAGCCCTTGATCCTTAACTGTTTGTTGAAAAATTTCCGTTTCTGACTTGCTAAATGCGTCATTTTGAGCATAGAAAACTGCGACTTTTTTAAGTTGGGGATTTTGCTTAAGTGCAGCTTTCACCGAATTAGGCGCGACAACGGAAACTGGTGCGGAAACACGAGCAACATAATCACCAATTTCGGGAATGCCTTTAGCAGTATTTGATGGGCCAATAATTGGTACTTTTGCACGTTCGCCAATGGGGTCAGCACTAAAGGCTTGCTGGGATAAAGTTGGGCCTACAATACCGACAACTTTATCTTTGTTAATGAGAGTTTGAAAAGCGTTAATTGCCCCGGCTTCATCACCACTAGTATCTTGAAAAACTAATTTAATTGGTGTGCCATTAACCCCACCTTTACTATTGAAATACTTCTCGGCAAGTTTAGCTCCAGCAACTTCCTCTTGTCCTAGTAATGCCACATTGCTAGTTTGAGCAACAGCAATACCGATGGGAATAGCACCTGATAATGTGGCGGTATCGCTTGCAGTGCTACTTGGGGTACTTGAACTATTAGTTGGAGAACTTGTCACAGGGGTATTGCCACCACCACCATCACCACCACAGCCCGTTAGTAGTAAAGCGCAAGTTGATAATAATGCTGTTGTCCGAGCGATCGCGTTGTTCATCGTTGAATAATCATGTAGTTATGAGATATTCCTAAAAAGCTCATAATCTGCAAATAAAGTGATGCAGATTTACACTTTTGCACGAATTCTATTAAATCATTCTTATTTCACCATGCAAAGAGAAATATTCAAAGTGTTTGTAAATACAAATTATTATAATTAGTAATAATTTTATCATTCCTCCGTTCTAGTACAGCACGGCGGAAATAGATATACCATTCTAAATCCCTGAAAACCTTACGCTGTATTAATTTTGAATTTTGAATTTTGTTAGCGCAGCGTAAAGCCTTCTCTTTCAGAGACGCTAACGCGAACGGCATGGCTTCGCTTAGAGCGAGTCTTCGTTCGCTTTTAGCGTCTCGTAGAGAGCGTCATTTTGAATTCCGCCTTGCGGTACTAGTGCATGAAGTCCCTGACAAAATCTCCAGGTTAGAGCGTCTGCGCTAACCAGGAAATTGTAGCTTGTTGAGTAGATATCTCCAGAAATTAAATATGCGTTACCCAGAACCCTTGTAGAGACGTAGCACTGCTACGTCAAAACAATTCTTTTTCGGAGATGTTGAGTATTCAGTCAGAAATTTTAAGTCTTTTTTTCACTACCAGCTAATTCCTTTGGTTCGTAGTGACGGCAACCGTTACATGGGCCATCGGGATTGATTGCACAGCGAATGTAGCCAGATCGAGCATTAAACTTGCAGCTGATATCGCCAATTAGATAACCCACCCCTTCTAAATAATAGCGATCGCCTGCAACCAATCTCACATTTTGCCGTTCCTGCACCACTGGAAAATTCGTCGCGGCTTGTCTCATCCGTAAGCGCGATCGCTGGGTTTTGCGGATTATCCACAGGGAAAACAGGGACGGTAAAAAACCAACGGCAATCACTAAAAGTGTCTGTAACACCTTCCTTTTACCTCTTCTGTGCGCTGATTGATTTTCCCTGATGTTGCACTCTAGTTTTACGGAAGTGCAAATATTAGGGCAGCTTTGCCTCTTTGCTACCAACTATGGTTGCAATTAGCAATGGCAGTGTGGTATCAAGCAATTTTGAAAAAGAAGTTCTTTCCACCACTTCAATCAGCATAACTGCTACAACCTCAAGGGTGAGATGCCGTTGAATGTCGATAATTTTAAGATTTGTTAACTAATACCTTCTGGGTTAAAAATCCTTGATTTTCTTTTAGTCCACGGAGGTGAACTTTGTTTGTGTAGTAGCTAATTCCATTCGCCCAATACCTTCCAAACTTTCAGTATAAAAAAAGCTGCTAATAACCGATTACCAGTAAGGCTTTTAGTAATAAAAGTAAGCTAAAGTTTTATAGCCAAGTATTGCCTAAAAATATTTCATAATTAAAGGGAGAAAATCCCAATGGAGAAGATAAAAATGCTAGAACAATATCGTAAACACCTTGCCGAAAGAGCAGCACTCGGTATTCCCCCCTTACCATTGGATGCGAAGCAAACCTCAGAATTATGTGAATTACTGAAAAATCCGCCCAAGGGTCAAGAGGAGATATTATTGCATTTATTGAGCGATCGCGTTTCTCCTGGTGTTGATCCAGCAGCTTATGTGAAAGCCGGATTTCTTACCGCCATTGCTAAGGAAGAAATCACCAGTCCGTTAATTGCGCCCATAGAAGCGGTGCAATTGCTGGGCACAATGATCGGTGGTTACAATGTGCAATCTTTAATTGATTTGCTGCAATTGCCTACTGTATCCCTCTCCGACTCATCCGAAACACCTCTAGTAATGGGCGGACAAGGAAAGGAACCCATCGCCGCCTACGCCGCCAACGCCTTAAGCAAAATCCTGTTGGTGTATGACGCTTATCACGATGTTTTAGAGTTATCTAAAACCAATCCTTTCGCCAAGCGGGTGGTTGACTCTTGGGCGGAAGCTGAATGGTTTACCCTTCGTCCAGCCGTACCAGAAGCCATTACTGTCACCGTTTTTAAAGTTCCTGGCGAAACCAACACCGACGATTTATCCCCCGCCCAAAGCGCCACAACTCGCCCAGATATTCCCTTACACGCCTTAGTGATGTTAGAGTCAAAGCAACCGGGAAGCTTGGCAGCCATTGCCGAATTGAAGAAAAAAGGCCATCCTGTAGCTTACGTGGGAGATGTAGTTGGTACTGGTTCCTCGCGTAAATCTGCTATCAACTCAGTATTGTGGCATACAGGAAATGATATACCTTTTGTGCCAAACAAACGCGCTGGGGGTTATGTTTTAGGTGGTGCGATCGCGCCTATTTTCTTTAACACAGCAGAAGATGCCGGTGCTTTGCCTATTCAGTGCGATGTCACCAAACTCGAAACTGGTATGGTAATTACCATCCATCCCTACAAAGGCGAAATCACCAACGAATCAGGTGAAGTCATTTCCACCTTTACCCTCAAACCTGATACTATCCTCGATGAAGTCCGTGCAGGTGGACGCATCCCTCTACTTATCGGCCGTACCCTCACCGACAAAACCCGTCTTGCACTCGGTTTAGAACCCAGCACCGTTTTCACCCGTCCCCAGCAAGCCTTTGATACAGGCAAAGGCTACACCCTAGCACAAAAAATGGTAGGTAAAGCTTGCGGATTACCTGGTGTGCGTCCCGGCACATCCTGCGAACCCATCATTACTACCGTTGGTTCTCAGGATACCACAGGCCCCATGACCCGCGACGAGTTGACAGAACTAGCTTGTCTTGGTTTCAGTGCAGACTTAGTAATCCAAAGTTTCTGTCATACTGTTGCTTATCCCAAACCAGTAGACATCAAAACTCATCACGAACTCCCTGATTTCTTTGCCTCTCGTGGCGGTGTTGCCCTCCGTCCCGGTGATGGTATCATCCACTCTTGGTTAAACCGGATGCTGCTACCCGACACCGTGGGAACTGGCGGCGACTCCCACACCCGCTTCCCCTTGGGTATTTCCTTCCCCGCCGGTTCTGGATTAGTGGCCTTTGCAGCCGCCTTGGGTGTCATGCCTTTAGATATGCCAGAGTCAGTTTTGGTAAGATTTAAAGGAGAATTGCAACCAGGTGTTACCCTGCGCGATGTCGTGAATGCCATTCCCTACGTGGCAATTCAAAAAGGTTTGCTGACAGTAGAGAAGCAGAATAAGAAAAATGTCTTCTCTGGGCGAATTCTAGAAATAGAAGGTTTGCCAGATTTAAAAGTTGAACAAGCCTTTGAACTCACTGATGCCAGTGCCGAACGTTCTTGTGCTGGATGTACAATTAAGCTGAGTGTAGAGACAATTTCTGAATATCTGCGTTCTAACGTCGCACTGCTGAAAAATATGATCGCACGGGGCTATCACGATCCGCGTACCATGCTGCGCCGTGTGGCCAAGATGGAAGAATGGTTAGCAAATCCCGTGTTATTAGAAGGTGATGCCGATGCGGAGTATGCCGAAATAATTGAAATTGATTTGAACGAAATCAAAGAACCAATTGTAGCTGCTCCCAATGACCCCGATAATGTTAAATTATTATCAGAAGTTGCTAACGATCCAGTACAAGAAGTATTCCTCGGTTCTTGTATGACAAATATTGGTCATTATCGGGCAACAGCGAAAGTTTTAGAAGGCGCAGGTGAAGTGAAAACTCGCCTGTGGATAGCACCACCAACGCGCATGGATGAACACCAATTAAAAGAAGAAGGTGTATATAGCATTTTTGGGGCTGCGGGTGCGCGTACAGAAATGCCCGGATGCAGTTTGTGCATGGGTAATCAGGCGCGAGTTGCTGATGGTACAACAGTATTTTCTACCTCTACCCGCAACTTCAATAATCGCATGGGTAAAGATGCGCGAGTGTATCTCGGTTCAGCAGAATTAGCCGCAGTTTGTGCGCTGCTGGGGCGGCTTCCCACAGTGCAGGAATATTTGGATATTGTGGGGAGTAAAATTGAGCCTTTTGCAGATGATTTGTATCGGTATTTGAACTTCGATCAAATCCTCGGTTTTGAGGATGAAGGGCGCGTGATTTCTAAAGAAGAGCAGGCTTTGTTGGTATAGTTTAGATTAGGGTGGGCTTTTTTAGCTCACCTTAACTTTAAATATAAAAAATTGAATAACTAAAAATTATTATTAATCATGGAATATCAAGAGATTTTTGAGAAAATTAGAGATATTGTTGCTGAAGTTCTAAAAATTGAGCAACAAGAAATTACATTAGATTTTCCCTTGTTTCAGTCAAAACTTTATGATGAGCGACTATATTGGTCTAGTAATAATTATGTTAGCCATGTTATTCATTTTAAGGCAGAGGATAGTCAATATTATTTTTATAACCCAGTAATGGTAGGAGAAGCAGATGGATTAAATGCTGATGTAATATGTGGTGAATTAATTGTAAACTTTGAAGATATTAACTTTCCTGATGATATTTTTTTAGAGTTTACTACAGTTAAAGTTGCTGTTGATTACATTAATCATCAAATCAACCAAGGTTAACTTTCCTAAAAATTTGTATCAGTCATTTAACTTGAGTTTTTATCATGACAATTTCATCTTTTACAAATGAAAAAAATCTCTATGAACAAGACTTTTACTTGTGGACACAAACAATTGCCCATCAGTTAAAAGAAAATAATTTTAATGAAATAGATATACCTAATCTAATTGAAGAAATTGAAAGCATGGGGAGAAGTGAAAAACGGGAGTTAAAAAATAGATTAATTGTGCTATTAATGCACTTGCTCAAATGGCAATATCAACCAGAAAAACGTAGTGAAAGTTGGCGCAGTACCATTTCTGAACAGCGTATCTGTATTGAAACATTATTAGAAGATAGTCCCAGTTTGCAACCTCTACTTGTAGAAGTATTTGAAAATTGTTATCAAAAATCTCGTCTAAAAGCATCTGATGAAACAGGGATTAAATTAAATTTCTTTCCTAAAGAATCTCCTTTTACATTAGAAGAAACTTTAAAAAATAGTTATTAATTTGGAGGAAAGAATGAATTTTTACACCGTTGTACTCCGAAAAGATTCTGGCTATTGGGTTGCTTTATGTTTATAAAACGGCATTGTCGGGCAGGGAAATATTCAAGAGGATGCAATTAATAAACTGAAAGAAGCAATTGAATCTTTTGAAGTGGTTTATGATTCTGAAAGTAATATTTATAAATCTACCGTTTCAATAGATGAATTACATGAATTTTTATCTTTTGAAGAAAAAGAACAAGATTTAGAGATATATGAATTAAGAAAGGTTTATGCCTAAAAATATACCTTCCCTGAAACCAAAGGAGTTAATTAAGCTTTTAGAACAAGCAGGTTGCACATTTCATAGAGAAGGAAAAGGCGACCATTGTTTATATACTCGTGAAGTTGATGGTAAAAGAAGAGTAGTTCTTATAGATATGGGTGCAAGAGAAATGTCTCCTGCTTATTCTTTGCGTATTTTTCGACAGTTTGGGTTGACAAATTAGGAAGTTGAGAGTCCGTTAAAATAGATAAGGTTTCGGTATTTTTACCGTTAGCACTATTGTATAACTACAATAGTTTGTATATAGATTATTGTATTTAAAAATTTTCATGCCCTACCTAAAATCGAAACATTTAACAACCAACTCGAAGAGACGGAATGAGGAGTCAGACAAAGCGAATCGTAAATTAATCTACATTGGCGGAGAAATTCGCTTTCAGTCTGAACAAGATTTAGAAGATTATATTGAAGCTTATTTTGACATAATATTCCCAGAATTAGTTTTAATTAAACGTCAGCATAGCCTCCAAATGCAGCGTTGTGATTTACTATGCTGTAGCAAATTAGATAAACAAGCAGTCATTATTGAATTAAAAAATGAAGAAGATAGAGGATTAGTATCACAGCTATTGAGATATCGAAAGAATATTTTACAAAATCAATCTTTTGCCGATAAAATCGATTACTCGTTACCGATAAAGTTAATCGCTATTGCTCCTACTTTTCATGAAGATAACTATACAGAGAAAGAAGCATCAAAATTTGAAGATGATATATATTTTTGGAAATTCCATATCGAATATCAGACAACAACTCCTAAATTCCAATTAGAAGATAAGAATTATGATATTCTTTACCCTGTGTTTGGCTTACCTGGTAGCTCACAAAATAAAGACCTAAGAGGTACAGTCTTACCAGCTTTTACTCATAACTTTGAAAGTAAATTGCCTGTAGATGCTCGTCAAAATTTTAGAATCATCAGAGAGCTTTTTATGGCTCAACCAAAAGTTAAGGAAATGGTTAGCCCTACTTATAGAAAAATACTATATGGTACTGGCGAAGGAGAAAATCATAAGAAACTAGCAGAAATAACTAATACAGGTAAAGGAATATGGTTATTTCTTTGGATACCAACTGCGGTGAAAACTAAAATCAAAATTCCAGTAGCACGATTTGGTTTTGTATTAGCTGCAAATAACAGCCATTTTGCTCAAGATTCTGTCGTTGAATGGTTGGTGTGTACTAAGACTACCGTTAATCTTGAAGATAAATCTAATAATCATTTTTGGTGTTCATTTGACAGGCATGGTATGACAAAATGGACAAATGCAAATATGTATTTATGTCAAGCCACTAATGGTATAAATATAAATACTTTAGATTTATTCATCTATCTCTTGAAAGGTGCTACCCGTCCTTTTGATGATTCTATTTGGGAATGGTGGAGGTCACAGGAAAAAAATACTCCTACTAATTTAGGATGGTATATTGATTTAGCTATTAAGACTTGGAACTATAGGATTAAGTGAACAATATCTAATAAACAATTTATTGATTTCATAGATATCATTTTCCGTCAAGCTTTAGGAGTAAAAGATAACAATATTTTCATCTAATTGACCATTCTATCAGCGCGATCGCACCCTTGCACTTCCCACACAGACCTAACCCCCCAACCCCCTTCCCTACAAGGGAAGGGGGAGAAATCCGGCTCCCCTCTCCGCCTCGGAGAGGGGCTGGGGGAGAGGTCAATCTATGCGATCGCACCTAGTAAATTAGGGATGCAATCGCTGTAAACTATTAAAGTCTAATTCGTCTGAGATTACTACCTTGTTCGATGAGATTTTGCAACGAATGCGGGATAAAGTTTCTTCTCGTCAGTATTTAATGACGCTACACGCTGAAGAAGAAATGAGCGATGATAATCTAACAATCTATGACATTGAACAAGGTATCCTCACAGGCGAAATACTGGAACGTCAAAAGGATAAAGTTACAGCAGAATGTAAATATCGTATCAGAGGTTTAACTCTTGATGCAGGGGAAGTCGAAATAATTGCAAAGCTTAAGTCTAACTGGAAAACTTGTTATCATTACTGTATACATACCCTAATACCAGGAAAGCGGCAAATGCTGTGTGATATTTGTGGAAGCGAAGGTGTAAAAATCCGCCAAATTACTAGAACCTATGGTAAGGGTAAAAACCTGCTAGTAATAGAAAATATTCCAGTGATAACCTGTGCTGATTGCGGCGAAACTTATTTAACTGCTGAAACTCTTCACAAAATTGAACAAATCAAAACTAACCGTAAAAAATTAGCTGTTGAACGTCCTGTAGAAGTAGCTAGTTTTGGATCGTGAATAATTGCCAAAATTAAATATTGCTTCAGCTATTCTCTCACTAATACACATTTATGGACTTCTACACAACAGTTTTGCGAAAGAGTGCGGGTTATTGGGTTGCTTTATGCTTAAAAAATGGACTGGTAGGACAAGGGATAAATCAAGAAGTCGCAATCAAGCAACTTAATGAAGCGATCGCCTCTTTTGCGCCCATCTATGCGAGTATGTTTATATCCAGAAGGAGACGGCTTAGGCTTTCAAGTTGACCATATAATCAGTGTCAAACATGGTGGCGCTACAACAGCAGATAATCTCTGTTATGCCCGTATCTTCTGTAACCTGCAAAAAGGCACGGATTTAGGGTCAATTAATTGGCAAACTGGTGAACTTGTGCGGTTTTTTAACCCACGCAGAGACTTTTGGGGCGATCATTTTCGACTAGATGAGGCTGTAATTCAACATCAAACAGACATCGGTGAAGTTACCGCACGCATCTTAGATTTTAACAGCGACGATGACATTATAGAACGACAAGCTTTAATTGCATCTGGTCAGTATCCCTCAGCATCAGCGCTAAAACAGATAAATAAATAGGTTATGGTGTGCGAATTTTCTTCAGCACAGAGTTGCTAACCTAACTCAAGTTGTTTAATGCGTTTTAGAGCATCTTGATAGTCACTTTCTTTTCCTTGTTGCTTATACAAATCGGCAGATTTACGAAAATCTTCAATTGCTGCTTGCTTTTTTCCTAAATTAGACTGAGAATTACCCCGATTGTAGTAAGCATTTGCATAGTTGGGATCAATTCTTATAGCTTGGTTGTAATCTTCTATTGCTGCTTGATTATTTCCTAAATTATAGCGCGCTAAACCCCGATTGTAGTACGCATTTGCATAGTTGGGATCAATTTTTATAGCTTGGTTGTAATCTTCTATTGCTGCTTGGTTATTTCCTAAATTATAGCGCGCTAAACCCCGATTGTAGTACGCATTTGCATAGTTGGGATCAATTTTTATGGCTTGGTTGTAATCTTCTATTGCTGCTTGATTATTTCCTAAATTATAGCGCGCTAAACCCCGATTGTAGTACGCATTTGCATAGTTAGGATTAATTTGGATGGCTTGGTTGTAATCTTCAATTGCTGCTTGATTATCTCCTAAATTATAGCGTGCTAAACCGCGAGCGATGTAAGTATTTGCATCGTTGGGATTAATTTTAATGACTTGGTTGTAATCTTCTATTGCTGCTTGGTTATCTCCTAAATTATAGCGCGCTAAACCCCGGTTATAGTACGCATTTGCATAGTTAGGATTAATTTGGATAGCTTGGGTGTAGTCTTCAATTGCACCGCTAAAATCTTTGTTGTTGTATTTTTCTAATCCTTCATTATAGTAAGTTTCAGCACTTTTACTTTTCTGTTCTATTGTTACTGGATTTGTGGGTCTTAGCAAATAAACAGCACCACCACCTATCAATACAATTAATGGAATAACAACAAGATATATAGGAATAGATTTTTTTTGCCGAGGTGGTGGAGTAACTGGAGGTGTAACAGGCTGAGTTACTGGTATTGGCTCTGAATTTAACGCTTGTAAAACTTCCGTCGCCGACTGATAACGCTGCTGGTATTCTTCTTGCAACAATCTATCCAGTATTCGCCCTAAATCCTCACTCACTGGTTGCTGCAAATACTGTCTCCAACTAGCAACCCAACCATAACCTTGTCGTTGCCAAAGTTCCCAAGGGTGAATTCCACTCAACAGGTGAAAGCAAGTTGCACCTAGACTATATAAATCACTCGCCGGGTAAGCTTTACCTCCCTGCATTTGTTCCAGTGACGCATAACCAAAAGAACCAATGGTTGTTCCTATTTGTGTCATCACTGTTGCTGTCAATTGTTTGGATGCACCAAAGTCAATCAGCACTAACTGCCCATCACTGCGACGAATGATATTCTCTGGCTTGATATCGCGGTGAATGACTTGCTGTTGATGAACTGTTTTGAGAATATCTAACAAATCGAGCAATAATTCTCTAACTTTCTGCTGATTGAAAATTCCCTGCTGTTTTAATTCATCTAATAAATTCTGTCCGTCGATAAACTCCTGCACCAAATACAGACGATTATCTTGGTTAAAATACGCCAATAATGTTGGAATTTGGCGATGGTTTCCTAATTGTTGCAGTTGCTTTGCTTCTTGCTCAAATAGTTCTGTGGCTTTTTTTAGTGCGGCAGTTCCCTGGACTTGCGGTGCAAATTGCTTGATGACACAATACTCATTTAGTTTGTCTATATCTTCTGCTAAATAAGTTTTACCAAATCCCCCACCACCTAATGATTTAATTGGGCGATAGCGGTTTCTCAGCACTACCAGTCCTGTACCGCAGTTGAAGCAAAACATTGTGCGATCGCTATTGGGCGGATTGTGGCAATCTGGATTTAAGCAGCAGATCATAGCTATGCTTTCATTAGGAAATGTAATTATTATCGCTTAACTACAAGCTATTACCCAGAGAAATCGCAAAAAAGCTCGTCAGTACATCAGCGCGGAGTAAGTATTTAAAATGTCTCGTCCATATATTAATGCAGAATTACGGCGTTTAGTTAGCGATCGCGCTCCGCAAAAGGATAATAAAATATATGCTGAGATTTCTGAGACTACGAGAGTTAGGATCAGAAGGTAGTCTGTCGAACACATGTTAACTATATGACATCCACATCGCGTGTTGTTCATAGCGACCCCGATATATTGGGGGGAACTCCTGTTTTTGTTGGTACTCGTGTGCCGATAAAAACCTTGCTTGATTATCTAGAAGCGGGTGACTCACTGGATGAGTTTTTAGATCACTTTCCCAGTGTCAGCCGTGAACAAGCGATGTCTACGACGGGCTACGCCTACTCCGCTCTAGAATTAGCAAAGGAAATGCTGACGTGAGCTGCATGCAACAACTCTATTCTTTGTGATGATGAAACCGAATTCCTAAAAAGATGTCATAAACAAACTCAAAAAAGTCCTTTTTCTGCAACAATCCTGAAGTTTGATAACATCCTTTTTCATCTAACAAGGGCTTCATGACATAGTACGCAGGCTGGTAATTATACCAAGGAATAGAAGGCCATAAATGATGAATTAAGTGGTAATTCTGTCCCATAATTAGGATATTGAGAATCGGGTTCGGATAAACGCGAGCATTTTTCCAGCGATCGCGCTCCGCAAAAGGACGATGGGGCAAATAGTCAAAAAATAATCCCAGTGCTATCCCCACCACAAAAGCCGGTAAAAACCAAAAATTCAGAATATAACCCAAAAAGTGGTATTGCACTGATATGTAAACAATTGCGCCGATAATTAAACGGCTGATGAACCATTCTAGTAGCTCATATTTCCGCCACAGTCGCCGTTGAAAGAAAAATACCTCGTGGTACAAAAACCGCACTGCAATCAGCCATAACGGCCCACCCGTAGAGACATAATGATCTGGGTCGTCTTTGGGATGGTTGACATGACCATGATGCTGTAGATGCACCCGCGTAAATACAGGAAAAGCAAAAGCTAGCATCAAAGCGCTACCATGCCCTAATACTGCATTCATCACGCGGTTACGATGGGCAGATTGGTGACAGGCATCATGAATTACTGTTCCAGCACAATGCAAGGCAATAGTGTTAACGCTAAAACACAGCCAATGCGGCCATTCCCAAAGCCAGTAACCAAAATTGGATAACACCAACATTGCCACAGCTACGGAAAACAGCAGCAGCGTGGGATTGAAATCACCAGGAGGCGCTAAAAATTCCTTGGGTGGGATTGTCAGTGGCTTTTGTGCCTCCGATGCGATCATCTCTAACATTGACTCCTTCTCGATCAAACATTACCGAAGAAGAATTCAGAATTCAGAAGCCAGAATTCAGAATGGATTCTGTGCGACTGGATGGAGAATCAGGGTTTAGAGCAAGCGATTTTAAACGCGCGTGTTCGCTCTTAGCGTCTCCCCTTCTCCCAAAGGGAGAGGCTGCGCCAAGGGAGAAGAAAAAATTCTTTCCCTGACTCAAACCCCTGACTTGATAGCTTGGGGTATTCTGAATTCTGAATTCTGACTCCTTCTCATGAATATACGATCAATATTAGTGAATAATAAAGATTTACAAAGTTTTGTATAGCAAGATTTATCCGCAGCTTTGGATATCAGCAGATGAATAACGTTATGATTCCAGACGAGGACTAGTCTTTACTGATAAGTGGGGTATGACAATCGGCAAAAAGTTTATGGGATAAACTCCTTCGTGGGGAGGATGGATACAAAAATTGATGTAGTATATCTAGTCTATCCCACAGCCCCCACTCTCCCATAAATTCTCTCTAACTGCTTATATCTATTTTCTATTTATTGATATAGCAGTGACTGAAAAGGAGATGCGACTTAAGTTACGATGACTTCCCAGATAGCTCCCTAACTTCAGCCCCTATGCAATTAAGAGATTCTCTGCGCCGAACAAAAATTGTCGCTACTATTGGCCCCGCTACTAGCAGTCCTGAAATGCTCAAGGCGATTATTGAAGCGGGAGCCACGACGCTGCGGCTAAACTTCTCCCACGGAACTCATGCCGACCATCAGCGTAGTATTCGCTTAATTCGGCAAACCGCTTTTGAACTAAATCAGCCAGTGGCTATTCTCCAAGACTTGCAGGGCCCAAAAATTCGCTTAGGAAAGTTTGACAACGGGTCTATAGTTTTGGCAAAAGGCGATCGCTTCACCTTGACAAATCGTCCGGTGGTAGGTACTCAAGAAATTAGCTGTGTCACCTACGATTATTTAGCCGAAGAAGTCCCAGTTGGCGCAAAAATCCTGCTTGATGATGGACGAGTAGAAATGGTTGTAGAGGAAATTAACCGGGATAAAGGTGATTTGCATTGTCGCATTACCGTGCCTGGTAAACTTTCTAACAACAAAGGCGTAAACTTCCCCGGCGTTTACCTGTCAATTAAGGCAATGACCGACAAAGACCGAGAGGATCTAATGTTTGGTCTAGATCAGGGTGTCGATTGGGTGGCACTTTCCTTTGTCCGCAATCCCCAGGACATGATCGAAATTAAAGAACTAATTTCCAGCACAGGCAAGCAAGTGCCAGTAATTGCCAAAATTGAAAAGCACGAAGCTATTGAACAAATGGAAGCGGTTCTGGCTTTGTGTGATGGCGTGATGGTTGCCAGAGGCGATTTAGGGGTGGAATTGCCAGCAGAAGATGTTCCCGTACTGCAAAAGCGGCTAATTGCCACAGCAAATCGCTTGGGAATTCCCATCATCACCGCTACTCAGATGTTAGATAGCATGGTGAGCAATCCCCGTCCCACTCGCGCAGAAGTGTCGGATGTGGCCAATGCGATTTTAGACGGTACGGACGCGGTAATGCTCTCTAACGAAACCGCCGTGGGTAGCTTCCCTGTAGAAGCAGTGGCAACGATGGCACGAATTGCCGAACGTATGGAACAGGAAGAAGCCCAACACTTAAACCTACGTTCTACGAGAGATGCTCGGCGCTCCATTCCCAATGCCATTAGTCAAGCTGTCGGTCAAATTGCCGAACAATTAGGTGCAGCGGCAATTATGACCCTAACCCAAACCGGAGCAACCGCTCGTAATGTCTCTAAGTTTCGTCCTCATACACCAATTTTGGCAGTGACACCCCATGTAAATGTGGCGCGCCAGCTACAGATGGTGTGGGGAGTCAAACCACTGTTGGTACTAGGATTGCCTTCCACTGGTCAGACATTTCAAGCTGCGATTAACGTGGCTCAAGAGCTTAAGTTACTGTCTCAGGGAGACTTAGTAGTGATGACTGCTGGTACACTCCAGGGGATTTCTGGCTCTACAGATTTGATTAAGGTAGAGGTGGTGACGGCGGTACTAGGTCACGGAATTGGACTGGGACAAGGTTCAGTAAGTGGTCGCGCACGGGTGGCTAGTACTGGCATGGATGTAAGTAACTTTAATCACGGAGATATTTTGGTTGCACCCCGCACTAGTGCCGATTTTGTCGAGGCAATTCGGAAAGCGGCCGGGATTATTACTGAAGATGAAAGTCTCACAAGTCACGCGGCAGTAATTGGCTTACGTCTCGGTGTACCAGTGATTGTCGGTGTGAAGCAGGCAACGCAGGTGATTCGCGATGGGGCGATTATAACCCTGGATCTGCAACGGGGTTTGATTTACTCTGGGGCGGTGAGAACGGCTTAGGAGTGGGGAGTTAGGAGTTGGGAGTTAGGAGTTATAAGAATTCTTTCCTCAATTCCCAGTTCCCAATTCCCAATGCCCAATGCCCAATGCCCCATGCCCTTTATTAAACAGTTGCGATCGCAGCTCCAAGCCATCCAGCAAAGTTTTGCTGCTGTGTGGAGTTAGGATGTTCAACAGGTTTTACCTGATATCTCGTTGGACGTGGTGAGGTGAGGGTGATGGAATAAGTACGCAGTTCGTCTTGGTGGAACACTGCAACTTGAATGGTGTCCGTTGGTTGGTAATCTTTCAGGCGATCGCTTAAGCCACCCGCAGCTAGCTTAATTCCATCAATTGCTAACAACTCATCACCTGCATCAATTCCCCCTACTTGTGCAGGTGAACCACTCTCTACAAACTTAATAATCTCTCGCCCATTCTCTGTATTTATTTTCACACCCAAGTAAGGTTCTTCTTGCTGATCAGCTACCAACTGCAAGCCAAAGGGTTCTAAATACTTATTCAGGGGTAAATCGTCAATGCCATCAATGTAGCGTTTAAAGAAATCAGTCAAATCGATGCCGGCAACAGATTCTATAACTTCCTGCAACTCTTCTGGGGTATAGCCAATTTCATCTTGTCCAAATTGCTGCCACATTTTCAGCATCACATCATCGAGGGAACGCTGATTGTTGTGAGTCGAGCGAATCAGTAAATCCAGCAATAACGATACCATTTCTCCTTTTAAATAGTAGGAAATTTGGGAATTGCCGCTATTGACATCGGGGCGATAGAGTTTTATCCAGGCATCAAAACTCGACTCGGAAACAGGTTGTACTTTGCGCCCCGGTGTTGTTTCATATCTGGTAATTTCCTTACCCAAGTTATTCAAATACGATTTAACATCATAAATTCCCGCCCGCAAAGGAATTAACAAGTCATAGTAACTAGTAGTGCCTTCACAAAACCACAATGATGGTGTGTAATTTTCTTGGTCGTAATCAAAAACCTCTAGTGCTTTGGGGCGAATTCGCTTGACATTCCACAAGTGAAAGAACTCGTGTGCCACTAATTGGAGAAAGCGATCGTACTTATCCTGAATGCGAAACCCAAAACGGTGGTAAATTAACGAGCAAGAGTCTTTATGCTCCAAACCACCAAAAGCTTGGCTAAATAAATGTAGCAGAAACACATATCGTTCATAAGGCAAACCGCCGAACATCTGCGCCTCTACCTGAATAATTTTTTGGATATCAGCAATCAATTGCTGAACTTGGTAATTACCTTGTCCCCAGATTGCCAGTTCATGGGATTTTCCCAAAGCCTCAAATTTATACAATTGGTGGCTACCAATCTCAAAGGGAGTATCCACCAGAGTATCAAAATCGCCAGCCAAGAAAGTATTCGTTTGTTCAGCAACGGGTGGTAAGGCAGTAGTTACCTGCCATTCCGGGCGTGGTGGTACGACAGTAACGCGAATGGGTTGCTTATCCCAGCTTGGTATTCTAAAAAATAGTGCCGCACCGTTGAAATAACCGTGGGTGGTATCGAGGTGATTTGTCCGTACCGATAGCTCATTGGCAAAAACGCGGTAACGTACAGTTAATTCTGAAATACCTGTTTTGTCTATTTGCCAGTGGTTTTTACTAATCTTCCGCCAAGATAAAGGTTTATCCTCTGCAAAAGCCACAAAATCCTGTAAATTCTTGGCGTATTCCCGAACTAAGTAGGAACCGGGTGTCCACACCGGCAGTTTTAAATCGAGAATCGGCGAGTGGTAATCCACAAGGCGTAAAGTCACCTCAAACAGATGGGTTTCTGGTTGGGACATTGCCACCAGGTAATGAATCGTTGGCCCGGTTTCCTGAATGTAGGTGTTGGGACGAGTTGCTGTTGCTTCAGTCATCTTGTGTGCTGAGTTAATAGTAGATGTGTAATTTTTCCCATCATGACAAATTTACCGAAGAAGAATTCAGAATTGAGTAGCCCCAATTTTCTGAAAGCCAGTTTCAATTTCTGAAACCAGCCTGACAAAAGCTTTAGAAAAGGCTAGGTTAAGTGTTAATCACAAGCCGCATCAACTTTTAGAACTGATCCAACTAGCTATAGAATACTCTAGGGTCAATACGCTTGGGTTAAGGGCTACTGGCAAAAATTTTGGGTTTTCGAGATGCGATAAATCGCCGTCTCTACAAATCTGTCTTATTTGAACTGTATTGACTCTGGGATGACAACAATTTTTATGGCATTTCTAGCTGATTTTAGTGTTCTAGCGTTGTTAAACTTCGAGTTGACAAGGAGGTTGAAGAAGAATTCAGAAGTCAGAATTCAGGAGTCAGAATCAAGACGCGACGCTCGAATACTTGCTATCGCGGACTCGCTCTAAGCGAAGCCATGCCGTTCGCGTAGCGTCTCGTAGAGAAGGCTTTACGCTGCGCTATCAGTCGGGGATTCAGACCCGCGACTGAATTGTTGCACCACCAAATTTCCAATTTGGTGGGGTGCAAAAACGCCGATTATTCAGACGCTCGTTCGCGCAGCGTGCCGTAGGCAAGACTCGCTAACGCTGCGCTATCCGCCAGTCGCACAAAAAACATTGCTGAATTCTGGCTCCTGACTCCTGAATTCTGTTCGATAAAATGACGTTCTGATGTTAAATTAACAATTTGATTAATCCCATTTAATGTTAAGAGATGAATTCCTTGAAAGCATTGGAATACTGCTCCCCTAGAGCGAGAAGGGAAATTATAGTTTAACGATATGCAATAAATATGGAGTTCAACTAAGTCATCTCGTTATGAAGGCGATTCATTTTTACAAAACCCAGTTACATTTCAGTAATTCTTCAAACAAAGGATCGCCAAAATTCATTAAACGTAGTGAAGGCATTTCATCAAAAATATTAGGGTAAAAAGTAATCATGTAATTCTGCCCTTCATAATTCAGTTGCCAAGTACGTTCGCTCATTCTCTCAAACTGCACACCACTGGCTTTTAAAATTGCTGAGTTGGTGAATAACTGCTCAATAGCTTCTGGTGTAAAAGGAGTAAAGGGGATTGGTTTTTGAATTTCTGCTAAATCAGCCTCTAAATCCATTGCTACCATTTCTTCAATTGCGAGACGAGGTGGTGGGCTATCTAACACAGAATCGAATTGAGACATTAAAACATCCTCTTCTTCTGGATCAGCACTCATAACAGCCCGTTCAATAAAGGTAGGGACTTGGGCTAGAATAGGCTGAAGATTACCAACAACAGTGGCAAAGTCATTAATGCGATCGCGCAATTTTCGATAAACCTTTGCCTCTACAGTGCCATCATAGTAAAAATTGTGAATTCGCACAGTCGGATATCTTTGTCCAATGCGGTCAATTCTCCCAATGCGCTGTTCGACCCGCATGGGATTCCAAGGCATATCATATATTGAAATTAAGAGAGTAGTTGGAGCCGCCCTTAACTATGAGGGTGAAAATCAAAAAACAATTAGGAAGAAAGCCCAGTGGCTAAACATCAATCCAAACAGCGCTCACAACAACACGTCTCTAGCACAGAGACAAAAGTTGCTGAAAACTCTTTCCAGATGCAACTGCAAGAATTACTGAAGCAGAAAAAATATCGGCAGGCATTGGAAGAAATCAAAAAAAATCAGCGCTTGCACCCTGATATTGAATTCACTCCCAAAGAATCAGAGATTTGGTTGCTACGGGGTCAGCAAGAATTCCAAAAACAAGATTTTAAACAGGCAGAAAAATCCTTTGTCCGCGCTCTAGAATTTGGTTTGGTTGGAGAAGTTCATTATTGGCAAGCTAGATGTTTGCTGGAGTTGAAGCAATTAGATGCGGCGCTGAATTTGCTCAGAAATGCTTTTGAGGCAGGCACTCTATCCAAAGACTACAGCATCTGTTACCTAAAACTCTTGTTACTCAAAGGAGATACCGCCACAGTTGAGCAGTTAATTAACGAACAATCCAAACGCTTTAGTGCTGCCCAACTCCACTGGGTACGAGGTGTTCTGGCGCTAAAAAATAGTCAACCAGAAGTAGCTTTGACATCTTTTCAGAAAATTAAGCAAGCCATCACCGATGGAGACTCGCCAATAGCTTGGATTGTTTACACTCAACAAGTTAGCGGTCATTGGGATGCTGCCGCTAATATTTTGGGGTTGAAATCATCTGGAAGGTCATCCGACTTGATGAACTATGGCGAACCAAAGTATTTGGAGCATCCAATTTTAAAGCGATTGGCGACTTTCCAGCAAGGAAAAACGGGACAACAACTTCTACAATCTAGGAATCCGCAAAAAACAGTAGATAAAATTACCCAAGAGGCATTAACGGCGTTGCAAATGCTGCAACTGATTGACCAAGGCGATCACCATGAGGCCGCACATCTGCTGTTGAAGATAGAGCGGCGTTCCACACGCTTTCTAGAAATAGAAAGTCTCCGTCCACTGCTGTTGACCCTAGCCGGACAACAAGCACTGAATCAAGGACAATTAAACTGTGCTGAACTATTCTGGCAGCTTTTGTTGACAGAGCAACCCTTTAACCCCCAGTTGGCAATCAATCTCTTAGAAGTTTTGGATGCTAATGATTCCGATCAAGAACGCCCACGTCTGTTGACCCGTTTTTTGAAGTGGTTAGAGCAGGAAGCAAAACAAAAACCTCAAGAATGGCCTTCACAACGATTGAAACCGACCCTAGCACATCTCCACTGCTGGATGGCAGATGCTTACATGGCAGTGGATCGCTCACGCGCCGCTTTAGGATCTTTGCAACAAGCAGAACGCATCTGTCCCACATCACCAGAGTTACTGGGGCGTAAGGGACTAGTTGCGGCAATGGAGGAAAATTATACTGAAGCGATCGCACTGCTTACCCAAGCATTAGAAGGTGGATGTCGGTATAACGAAGTTTACGGTATTTTGCTGCAATGTTGGGAGGAAGTAGGAGATAAACTTGCACGTAATGAAGCTCGGCGTAAATTTGGCAAGTACTTTGGCGACCTGAGCATTGAAACTGAAGTGGAAATATTGCCTTGGGTAGATGCTCTATCTACGTTAAGTTATCCCTTATTTAGCCGTCTGGTGCAGACAGAAGATAAAAAAGATCCTGCTATCCGTGCTTGTCAGATATTCGTGAATGCAGTGCAAAGTCCGCCCAATTCCGGCGGTCGAGTTTCATTACACCAAAAAGTAGCAGTTGAAGCATGGGACACTCTCCTGAAAAAATTATCTGGTCAAGAACAAATTCCTGTATTGCAGGCGATCGCTCTTTCTATCCACCTCTTCGCCAAACGTGAAAAAGGCATCGCCGCTTTAACAAGTCAGTATCTACAAAAATTATTCAACTTATCAACAGAACACCCAGAAGCCAGAGTTGCTCATTTAGTTGTTTTAGCCGTCAAAGAAAATAATCCCCAAAAACTAGAACCTCCTCTACGTACCTACCTCGACACCATGCCCCAGCCAGGAAATGCTCTGGCAAATATTCAACTCCAAGTGCGCCGTTTTGGTGAGATTACAACCCTTGTACCTGTGCTGGAGTCAGCACTGCGTCGGGAACCTCAAAATCCTTTATTATTATTAGCTAGAGCAACTACTTACCATGTTGATCACCCAAACTATGAACAATTAAAGCAACAGGGATTTGAATTAGCCCGTCGCTTACAAGATGCCAAAGCATTACAAGCATTTCGGGAAGAACAGGCTTTTCTCTCTGCTCAAGAAACGACTAGCATAATGCCAGACCCAGAGGAATTTGACAACCTGGATATGTCAAATATTGATGACTTCTTATCAGGGATGCTTCAAAAATTACTTGGCAACAAAATGCCCAAAGCTGAGTTTGAACGGATGCTTCCAGAACTCAAGCAAAAGATGTTAAACAGTATGCCTAACTTCGATGAAGATGATCAGGAAGAAGAAGAGCCAGACTTAGACTTGATCTTTGGAAACTTACCGCCTACGCGTAAGAAACGAAAGGGTAGAAGAAAAGGTGGTTTTCAGGAATTGTTGTAAAAGTTAGTTTTTAGTAGGTTGTACGTGACGAACAATGAATAAATAGTAAATTTTTAATTTGGAATTATTTTATGACTGACCACTACGAACGCTTAGGCATTTCTCCAGGAGCTATTGCCGCCGAAATTAAAGCGGCCTATCATGCCAAACTGCGGGAATTTCCCGCTCATACTTATCCAGAAGAGTTTAAGAAAATTCGAGGAGCTTACGAGGCAATTCGCAAAGGAGAAACAACTCAGCATGAGGATTTCTTAAAATTTCGTCCACTAGAAGCAGAACTGAACCCAGAGATATTAAAACAGGTGCGAGAAAAAGCGCTTGCTCAACTAGAAGTGAGCCTGGATGATTTAATTCGTGCCACATTTTAAATAATTCGGAATGGGCTACGCCCCTCTACGCTCCAAGCAAAGCTATGCCGCAGGCTTTACGTAATTCGTAATTGTTAGTTACTAATTTTTCTAATGTCCGCTAACTATTGACCAATGACAAATGACAAATGAGAAAGAAGCTTTATTTGCCAAATTTCTAGATTATTTACACTCAGAACAACCAATCCCTGAATATCTGGGTGAACCACCAGAATCTGCTAATTCCTTTGATCCCTATCAAATGGTGGCAGAATGGACTGCTCTACGCCATGAAGTTAAGCAACAGGGTAAATTATTGCGTTCTACTCAAGATGCTCTGGTGCAAGCATTAGAAGTAACTCGCGCAGATAAAGAACAGCTGCAAATACGTCTGGAAGAAAGTCAAAAGCAAGCATTGGATAAATTTGAGCAACAGCAGGAGAAATTCTTAAAAGAATTACTGGGTATTGTAGATGCGTTAGATCAAGCGTGTAATTACTGGCAAGAAGAATTAGAAGTATTATCTATTAACCCAAAACCTGTTACACAAAAAAGCTTTTGGGAAAAATTGGGAGAGTGGGTTACTGGCAAGGGTTCTCAATCAAAGGTGTCTGAAAAATTACCAACATCAGAATCCTTAAGTGAAATTTTCACCAGCAATCAACAGGGTGTAGAGTTAATTAGGCGATCGCTTTTAGAATTACTAAGACAACGGCGTGTTGTTCCCATTGCATCTATGGGCAAACCCTTTGATTCCCAGACAATGTATGCTGTGGGACGTGAGTCCAGAGCAGATATTACAGACAATACCGTAATTCAGGAAGTAGTACGGGGTTATTTATGGGGCGATGCCTCCGGCAATAACGGAGTTGTACGCATTTTGAGGGAAGCACAAGTGATTGTAGCAACAAGTCCCGACAAGTATCAAAATTAACCCCTAATTTATAATCAGATACTCATTTTCCTCTGATATGTCAAGCAAAAAACTTTTCGGGAATATTCAAACATCTAATTGAAGTATTATCCAGAAACCGAGAATTTACTATGCCTACCACATCTGATATTCAAATCACACTTGATCTGAGAAACCCCCAGTTAGATGACGAAGCATTGGAAAAATTAACCCAAAGCCTTCGGCGCGAAATGCTCGACTTAGACGAAGTAAAAGACGTTAAACGTGTTCTCGATCCTAATCCACCAGCAGGTAACAAGGCATTAGGCGCAGTTTTGGTCGGGTTGCTAACGGCTGAGGTGAATGTAAAAAATATTAAGGCTCTATTTGGATTTTTGAGCGATCGCTTGGGTGGTAAAGCAATCACAATGGAGATTGAAGCCAACGGTAGAAAGCTCAAAGTCACAGCTAGCAGTCAGCAAGAATTATTAGCAGCAATTCAGGCAGCCCAACAATTCGTAGCATCCACATAAGGGGTCAAAAATGGCTAAGATGGCACTTGCGATCGGGGTGAGTGATTACGAACCGGGTTTAACTCCCCTACCTGGGGCTACCAGAGATATAGAGGCGATGCAGCGAGTATTACAGCACCCTGATATAGGTGGATTTGATGACGTTAAAACTTTGTCAAATCCTGAGCCACTAGTGATGCAAGAAGCGATTGAAACATTATTTTCAAGTCGCACGAAAGACGATCTAGTACTGCTATTTTTCTCTGGACATGGTATCAAAGATGACAATGGTAAGCTATACCTAGCTACGCGCATCACTCGTAAAAACCCACAGGGAGAACTAATCCGGGCAACAGCGGTTCCAGCCAGTTTTGTACAAGACATCATGAGCAATAGCCGCTCTCAGCGACAAGTTGTAATTCTAGATTGTTGCTTTAGTGGAGCATTTGCCGAAGGTTGGTTAGCTAAGGATGACGGTTCTGTAGATGTAAAAAAACAACTGGGAGGAGAAGGACGGGCTGTCCTCACGTCTTCGACTTCTACCCAATATTCCTTTGAGCAGGAAGGGTCAGACCTTTCGACTTATACTCGTTATCTAGTCGAGGGGATCGCGACTGGAGTAGCTGATCTCGATAGCGATGGTGTGGTTTCCATTGATGAGTTGCATGAATATGCCAAAGGGAAAGTTCAAGAAGCAGCGCCAGCAATGAAACCAGAAATTTATGCTGTCAAACAAGGCTACAAGATCCGTATTTCTCAAGCACCCACAGAAGATCCCAAGCTAAGGTATCGCAAAGAAGTTGAGCATTTTGCTAGTCGTGGCGTGATTTCTGCTGTGGGGCGTAATGTCTTAGATGCGTTACGAAATGGGTTGGGACTGCTACCAGAAGATTCTGCGGCAATTGAAAACGAGGTGCTTAAACCTTACCAGGAGTACCAGAAAAGATTGCAGAACTATGAGCAAGTTTTAGTTGAGGCGATTGGGCGCGAGCATTCTCTCAGCAGCGACACTCAAAACGAGTTGAAACGTTTGCAGCGAGTTTTAAAACTTAGAGATGAAGATATTGCTCAAATTGAAGCTAAAATTACTTCCCAGAAAATAGCAATCCAACCTTTAGGTGATCCTGGGGCGGTGATTCAGGCTAAAGCCCTCGTCAGCAGGGATGATGTGGCATCAATCAAACCGCCAAACAAAGCTGTAGCAGCAAGCCAAGCTGAAACTCCTACCCCACCTAGAATTAGGCTTCCAAGGGTGTCTACTATTTCTGTCCCATTTCTGAGAAACCCCAAACTTCTTATTGGGGGAAGCATTGTTACTTCTCTAGCTTTAATGACTTATTTGGGGGTAACATCATCACCTGATAAACCAATTGAATCACCTCCACTAATTGCCAGTCCTACTTCATCTTACTTAACCAAGATTGCTTCATTGGACTTGTATAATCAGGCATTCAACAAACAAAAGCAAGGAAATAACCAGGGAGCGATCGCAGATTACACTCAAGCAATTCAAATTGACAAAAACTGGGGAACAGAAAATCCTGACACTAACTATTATGGTAGTGCCTCTGCCTACTTCAACAGAGGTTTTGTTCACTATTCGTTAGGCGAATTTCGACCCGCTTTTGAAGATTTCAAGCAAGCAATCAATCTTAAATCTGACCTAGCTATTGCCTACTACTACCGGGGGCTTGCCCGCTACTTCTCAGATGCCGATCGCAAAGGAGCGTTTAGGGACTTCATGCAGGGAATTGCTATCAACAAGAACTGGGGAGCTGCCAATCCGGCAGCTAACTATTTTGGTAAAGCCTCTGCCTACTTCAGCTTGGGAGATATCAACTCTGAGCTAGGCAATATACCAGAAGCCATTAAAAATTACCAGGATGCAGCTTCTCTGTTTCAGAAAAAGGGAGAGATACTCAATGCTCAAAAAGCGCAGGACAGAATTAAGGAACTCAGTAGCCGTAAGTAGCATTTCTTCGCTGAAGAACAAAAAAAAGGGTAAAGATGTTGAGCGATTGCCTTTTCAAATAATTCAACGGTCTGACAAGCAATTGCACGCAAAAAGGAGAGCTACCTACGTTAACAGTTATATGCAACGGCGATCGCCGTCCAGCGAAGCACAGTCTGTAAAATACTTGCTGTATAAAAATTAAAAATTACGAACTAACCAAACCAGCTTGAAAAATTTGGTTTGGGGTGAGATGCAATTCGGGAAAGGTTTGGGAGATAATGCGATCGCTATCTCGAAACTTACTGATTTGATATTCTCCATCAACCAAATTACAGACTGAGATTGTTGGTTGTTTGGGATTACCGATAAAATTACGTCCACCCAAAGCAGCATAATCGACAATCCAATATTCAGGGATACCCATCTCTTCATAGTCAGCATATTTCAAATAGTAATCGTCCCGCCAGTTGGTTGATACAACCTCAATTACCAAAGGTATTGATGCGCCCAAACTTAGGGTAGATTGTTTTTTCCACAATGGTTCATTTGCCAGATTTGTCCTATTTAGCACCAATACATCTGGAAAGTAACCAGAATCTTTTTCCAGAGGTCTAACTATAACTTGGTTAGGGACAATGTAAGGGAGATTTAATCGGTCAATTGAAGCACTAAGCTTTATTGTCAAAAACCCTTTAACTTCTTCGTGGTCTCCTACTGGTTGCGCCATTTCAACAATACTTCCATTATGTAGTTCGTAACGTACCCCGGTATTTTCAGGTAAGCGCTCGACGAATTCCTCAAAAGTTACTAGCTTGGATATGGCTTGAGTCATTAGTTTTGAGAATTAGTGCTTTGGAAATATTATCTCTAATCTAGAGGACTGCGGACAGCTTTTCCACCACGGTTAAGGACATGGGTATAAATCATCGTGGTTTTTTTGGTTGAAACAGTACTTGACAGACTCTTCAGCCACCTCACAATTCTGGTGCAGCGATCGCACCAGAATTGTAGGATGCGTTACGCTAGCGCTAACGCATCCTACAGTTGTCTATAGTGGACTGGAACATACCGATATATCGGCGAGTGCGATCGCATCACAGCATTTACCAAATTATGCGAATTATTTGCTCAATATCTTGTAATCTTATATCTAAATACTGAAGCTATCACGCTTCAAAAATATAGGACTCCTATTTGATTTTTGAACAATCAAGCTGCCTAGAAGCTTGACATACAAAGCTTGACTTCTCAGTATACTGAGCAAGATTAAAGTAGGATTACTATATAGTACTTTGTAATGACCCAAGGCTACGCACCTGTGAATGGGTCAGAAAGTTAGGGCAAATAACTTTTAAACTTTAAATTTTATGAAAGCAGTTGGTATTGACTTAGGCACAACAAATTCCGAAGTGGCGATCGTCGAAAACGGGCAAGTGCGGGTATTACCAGGAGAAGATGGCGACCTGATTTTACCTTCCTGTGTGGGATTTAGCGATACAGGTAAACTGCTAGTGGGACGCGAAGCACTCCGTCAGTATGCAGCAGCACCTGAACGCACCGTCAAGTCAATTAAGCGCTGGATGGGAACTGACCACAAAACCACTTTCGGAGATAAAGAATACTTACCTCATGAAGTTTCTGCTATTATTCTCCGCGCTCTGAAACAACGGGCTGAAAATGCTTTAGGAGAAACAATTACCCAAGCAGTGATTACGGTTCCAGCCTACTTTACGGACGCTCAACGGCAGGCAACTAAAACTGCTGGCGAGATAGCTGGTTTGGAGGTACTGCAAATTATCAACGAACCAACGGCGGCGGCTTTAGCTTATGATTTACGCTCCGAAGAGACAGAACGAGTTGTAGTTTATGACTTGGGAGGTGGTACTTTTGACGTGTCGGTAGTTGAAATTACAGGCGAAGTGACAGAAGTACTAGCTAGTCATGGTAATAATCGCTTGGGTGGAGACGATTTCGACAGACTTTTACAACTGTATCTGGCGGATTTATTCCGCAAACAGCATGGTGTCGATGTGCCAGATGATGCGGCTACCCAGGCTCGTCTCCTGAGAGCAGCAGAGCAGTTAAAAATTGACCTGAGTTCCCATGCTTTTGCTACAGTCCGGGAAGCCTTTTTAGGTAGTAAAGGCAAGACTGCACTACATCTGGAGACAGAAGTAGCACGAGCAGATTTTGAAAAATTGATTCGCCCACTCTTGGCAGAAACCCTAGAGGCAATTGACCGCGCACTAACAGATGCCAGCCTGGAACCCAATGAGATTGACCGGATTATCCTAGTTGGTGGTTCTACACGCATTCCTCTAGTACAACAAATGATCCAAGAGCATCTGGGACAAAACCCCACCGATGGCATTCAACCAGACCTTTGTGTAGCATTAGGAGCAGCTTTACAAGCTGGGGTACTGGTAGGTGAATCAGTGGATGCTATTCTTGTAGATGTGATTCCTCATTCTCTGGGCATTGCTGCGGCTGTGCCTACACCAATGGGTATTATGCCAGGTTACTTTAGTGTGATTATTCCCCGCAACAGCGTTGTTCCCGTTTCTCGCTCCCATGTTTATTCCACCGTGTTTGATGAACAAGAAGTGGTAGAAATTGAAGTTTTTCAGGGAGAAAATACGGTTGCTGAAGAAAATGTTCCTCTAGGTTCCTTTAGAGTGGAGAACTTACCACCCAAACCAGCAGGAGGTATTGAAGTCGAGGTTCACTTTGACTTTGACCTGAATGGCATTCTCACTGTCACCACTACTGAGAAAGGCAAAGGACAACAAGGAACGCTAGTAGTAAATAATGCAGGTATCCAGAAACTTTCTAGCCATGAATTGAAGCAAGCAAGGGCAGATTTAGATGCATTGTTTGACAGTGATGAAACAATTGAAATCTCCGCAGAAGATTCAATCGAGTCTGTAGAAATCGCTCCAGAATTGGCAGCACTTTTAGACCGCGCGGGGCAAGCACTTCTTACGGTAGACTCTGAACAAGCTCTTGAATTACAAGACTTATTAGAACAGATTGAAAGTGCGATCGCTAACAATAGTCCAGAACTACCCCAGTTAGAAGAAGAACTCTCAGATTTTCTTTACTACGCAATTTCCAATGAGTCAGAGTGAGAAATCATGAAATGTCCTGTCTGTGGTGCAGTTTATCGTCCAATAAAGGGGAGCAGAGTCGGGATTGAGCAGCACAATAATGATTACAAGGAAGAAACTGCTACCATATCTGCCTCATCTTCTTCATCTCCCTTACTCAGCACTGCTTCTTCCTCCCCAACTTGCAGACGCTGCAAAGTAGACTTGTCTGACTTGTTCCGTCTGCACGACCAAGCCATCTGGTATCACAGACAAGCACTGCATTTATTGTCCAAAGGGTGTTATCCAGAAGCAGCAACGCACAACAATCAAGCTCTAGCTTTGTATTACAGCAATGCAGACTTCCATGCCTTGGCTGGGAAATTATCGGCATTGCAAGGAGAATGGAGAGAAGCGATCGCATCTTGGCAACAAGCACTCAAGTTTGACCCACAAAATGCCATTGCTTCTGATTCTCTACAAATGATCAAGCTTATGGCAACTCTCACCGCTTGCGGTTAGCGGTGAGAGTTGTCACAAAAAAAGCCCTCAGAGATTTTATGAGGGCATTGATTAATATCACCAAACAAGGCAAAAGTAAAAAGTAAAAAGGCACTCATAAAAACATTTATTTCGAGATGCATAGCATTTATAGTATCTACAAAAGGTGATCGCCCAAAATAATTAAAGTCACGATATGTTTAAATGTATAGAGATATTAAAGTATTAGACCTTTATGGTATACACTAATTAACGCTTTAGTTTTTTAACAAATGATTGTTATCAGTATCTTTTTCTTTCTTGACTTTTTTATCTAGTTTTCTTAAGCCACTATCCAAATGTGTAAAAACATAATTTGTCATTGCGTACTCCTTTGGAGAACCCGTAGGTACGGAACTCAGTGAAGCAAAGCAATCGCAAACTACAGATGTTGCGATTGCTTCATTCCGCTTTGCTTCATTCGCAATGACAAGTAACGATTTTGGTAAATTTACAATATTGGGATGTTCCCGATTTAATTCTTGAGAAGACGGTAATTAAAACACAAAAAATTATAAGATTATTTAGTTGAAATTGACTGGATAAGTTAATGAGTATTAAGTTACCCCAAAAATTGATGTTGCTGGGTTCAGGAGAACTAGGCAAAGAATTTGCGATCGCGGCTCAACGTCTTGGTAATTATGTGATTGCTGTTGACCGCTATGCCAATGCTCCGGCGATGCAGGTTGCTGATGCTTATGAAGTTATTTCTATGCTCAGTGCTGATGATTTAGAAGCTGTAGTGACAAAACATCAGCCAGACGTAATTATACCAGAAATTGAAGCAATTAGAACAGAAAAACTGCTCGAATTTGAACAGCGAGGGATTACAGTTATACCAACTGCGGCTGCTACTAATTATACAATGAACCGCGATAGAATTCGGGAACTAGCACATCAAGAATTAGGCATCAGAACGGCTAAATATGGTTATGCGACAACTCTAGAAGAATTAATTGCAGTTTCGGATAAAATTAGCTTTCCCAATGTTGTTAAACCTGTGATGTCATCCTCTGGGAAAGGTCAGTCTGTAGTGCCGGATCGTAGCGAGGTTGAGAAGGCTTGGAATTATGCCATTGCCAATTCTAGAGGTGACAGTCAAAAAGTCATCGTTGAAGAATTTATTAACTTTGAAATCGAAATAACTTTACTGACCATTAAACAGTGGAATGCACCAACAATTTTCTGTTCTCCTATTGGTCATCGCCAAGAACGAGGAGATTATCAAGAATCGTGGCAACCCGCAGAAATTTCTGAAGACAAGATATTAAAAGCTCAAGAAATAGCCATAAAAGTCACTGATGCTTTAGGAGGAGCCGGAATTTTTGGCGTTGAATTTTTCATTACCAAAGATGAAGTGATTTTTTCAGAACTTTCTCCCAGACCCCATGATACGGGAATGGTGACGTTAATTTCACAGAATCTCAATGAATTTGAATTACATCTACGAGCTATTTTAGACTTGCCAATTCCTCATATAGAGCAGTTAGGAGCCTCAGCCAGTGCGGTGATTTTAGCTTCAGAAAAATCTGATTCTATTGCTTTTAGTGGTATCGCCGATGCTTTGTCAGAAAAAGATGTAGATATTAAATTATTTGGTAAACCTAATGCTCATCCATATCGGCGAATGGGCGTAGCTTTGGCGAAGGGTGTGAATGTCCAAGAGGCTAGAGAAAAGGCTACTAAAGCTGCAAGTAAAATCACAATTATCTAATTACTATAGGGGCTTAAGTAAGCCTGGGCGAATAGCAATACAGTTCAGTTAATACCATTTATTTGTGAGGCTGCGCCAAATTTTCTTTCTTTGTGTCCTTTGCGCCTTTGCGGTAGCCTACGGCAAGCTGCTTTGCGTCTACGTTTTTCTTTATATGGTTTAGCGCATCTTCATACAGAATAGACATCTCCGAAAATGAATGTAGAGACGTAGCAGTGCTACGTCTCTACAAGGATTCTGGGTAACGCATATTTAACCCTCTTTTATCACTTTCGGGAGAGAATAATCTGGAATGCTTACAGCATAAGACTTTTACCAAAAAATCATGATTTCAGCCATTGTGTTAGAAAATAAACGCTCAAATGCCCGTTGTATCTACAGTTCAAAATTTGGCTTTGATTTTTATTTTCCCAGAGTGACAAAACAGGGTTAATTTCTGGAGATGTCTAATTGGTATAAGGCTAAAACTTTTTGCCAAAGTCAATTTTTTTGACGAACCGCAAAGGACGCAAAGGGAAGAAATAAATGCTTCACTGAACCGTATTGGGCTATACAAGCAAAGTCCGCCTCGGCGGACTAAGGGAAAATTAAGGTTTTTTAACCCACGGAGGTGGGTTTTGTTTGTGTAGACGCGGTTTCTAACCGCCCATTACTATCTCGTAACACCATAAGATGAATTAACCGCAGCAACCGGATTCATCTGATTCAGGTAATTGTAAACAAGTTGGGAAACTTGACGAATAAAGTCTCTCCCCCTGCTGTCTTTATAGGGACGGGTAACGAAGATGGAAGCTAAGTAGCGCTTACCATTGGGCATAGTTACAAATCCCGCGTCGCCAATGAGAAAGCCAATATCTCCGGTTTTGTTGGCAATGACAGCACCTTTCCCCAAACCTGCGGGAAGCAGGGTGTGAATTGTAGTGTGGCGCAGAATATCTAAGGCTTGTTCTCGACTCTGTAAAGAAACTAGCTTGTTGTTCACAACTAAAGCCAGCACCCGCGCCATATCTTGAGAACTTGTGGTGTTGGTTCCTCTCAAGTCAGCTAAAAGATGGCGAATTACTGTATCTTTCAGTCCCCAACTACGGAAGCGCTGATTTAGTTTCGCCGCTCCACCTAAGCGATCGATAATCATGTTGGTGGCGGTATTATCGCTAATGGTAATCATCTTAGTGATGGTTTCCAAAGCTGTGTACTTCTTACCAACTCGTTCATACTGCATACTTCCAGAACCATTGGTAACTAAGTCACGCCGCATCGTCAGGTTTTCCTGAAGGGTGACTTTACCAGCATCTAAATCTTGGAAAAAGGCGATGAGTATTGGCAGTTTGATTGTACTAGCAGCAGGGAAAACGCGATCGCCTCCAATATCCAAATAATCCCCAGTATCCAAATCCAGGAAAAACATTCCTGTTTTCAGAAAACTGTAGCGATTCATCAAGGCTTTAATTTGAGGTTCTAGCGCTTTCATCGGTGAATGCATCGGAACTACGCCAGCAAAGAGAGTGCTATTATCATTCACTCTTGGAGAAATACTTGGAGTTACTTCTAGATATTGCGGCTGGGTTGCAGTCTGTTGTATTGGTTTGGGTAACTGCACAGACCAATGATTGGGGGATTCCTGTTGCAGTTGCACTTGTGCTAAATCAAAGGTGTAACCAGGTGCTAAAGTAACTACCATGCGGGTAGTCTCTGCGTTAAACTGCTCGATGCGAATATTTTGAATTACTGGCCCCACTCTTTGACTAGTCTGTGGATATCCTAATGTAACTCCAGGCAAATCAATTACTAAACGAGTCGGGTTGTTAAGTAATTGTACCTTTGGTTGAACATTCTTATCTGTAGTGAAGTCCAGATGATTTCGATTGCTATCAAAATGCCAATTTGCGATGGCTACGCCCGCCGCAGGCATCGCAGCATTAGCTTTAACAGTGGAACCAAGCAGGAGCAAGCTTAAGAAGCTGGGTAGAAACCAGCTAAATTTTACAATGTTTTCTTTGTGTGTGAGTAGCATTAGCGATCGCTTTGTGTGTGAGGAAGATTTTAAACGAACAAAAGCCGCCACTATTAAAGCACAATTATAAAAATTTTTGTAAACTATGCGCTTATACGAAAAAGCATCTGTTACAACAAGTGTTTAATTTAATCAGTATATAAGCTTTCCGCGATCCTCTACGGTTACTAAAAATTCCAGATTATTGGGAAATAAAGATTTAATTTGACCGCAATTAGCTTTTTCATCATTTCCATACTGATGATTTAATGATGTAAATAAGTAATAACTATATCTGGGCACAGCTAAATATTGTCTATGAGAGTTTCCGATATCCAGAAATTCAAATTATGGAAATTTTGGATAGTAGCCTGTACTATCAGTTTCACCATTAGCGGTTGTACGCCTGAAAAACGAGCGATGCTGCGAATAACTGCCGAGAATTTTCGCGATCGGGCAGCTGATGCTATTACATCAGTGAAGAAAATTTACCAACTGAATAATTTACCAATAGATGACAATTTAGTTGTCGATCAATTACTCACTGATACCAGTATTGAATTTGGAATTCCTACAGAAGTAAATAGCATTATCACCGGAGAAAGTCAGCAAAATTCCCAGTCATCAGATGTCGATCAAACACTCGATGCTTTGAAAGCAGAATACGATACAGCCGTCGAGGTATTTAACAAGCTGGAAACAATTGATTATGAAAGTAAAAAGATAGTTGCTCAAACTGCCCAGCCAGCAAGATGTTTAACAGTAAAAATGCTACTTTTAGCCAAAAGAATTCAAGAAAAACCACCAAGACCTATGGATTGGGAACGAGTAATCATCAGTTCTAAACTAAAGCATCTTAGTGAAGAGTATAGAAAATTAAATATATCCTCACAACCAGAAGCACAAGAAATTAAGCATCAAGTTGTTGAACAGATAGATGATTGGCGAAAGGTTAATGCTGCTGAACAACAAAGTTTAAATGAATCTATCTCTAAACTTTTGGCAGCAGCTGACACCGGTCGAAAACTCTCAGAACTTATTGATGACTATCCTAATCTTAATTTTGAAGTTATCGCCGCTAGAGTTACTCAGATTATTGGGGTAGCTACCAATTTCACCGGTAACGACTACAATTCATTACTCACAAAGATTAACACTGTTGAAAGAGAAGTTAACAAAGATGATGTTTTGAAAGAATTTATGAAAGAAGTATCTCTTAGAAACACACAGGTACAACCAAAAAATTCTCAATTATGTCAATAATTTTTAATTTTTAGGGTAAATGTAACACATTTGAATAAACTTTTATGGGAATATATAAATTATGGCTACCGATAAGATTTTAGATACTTTTGCGGAAATAATTTCTCAGATGAAAGAAGTTCCTGGCAATCAAATTGACTTAGAGCAACTCAATAATACAGAAGAAAAATTACGAGATATTCTTTTTCAGCTTCAATTTGAACTTTTAAGCGCGCAAAATCAAAAAAACTGGGAGGAAGTAAACAAATTTAAGTTAGCAGTTAGTGAATGCCAACTTACTCTCAATCAGGTAAGAGCAGCAATTATAAATGTTAGTATCATCGGCATCGATCAAAAAAATCTGGCACAAATGCAGAAAATATTAGAGGAAATCGAGACTGCACGTAAAACTCAGGTAAATATAGATTTAGCTATCCGTTTACTAGGTTTTTTGCGTAGGCTGTTCCTTTAATCACAATCCTAAATCTACGGCAATGCGATGGGCACAAGCAAACCCAGAAAAAGCCACTGCATTCAACCCTTGACCGGGAAAGGTACTATCCCCTACACAATAAAGTCCTGAAATAGCTGTGCGATTAAAGGGCATATTCAATAACCCCCACAACTTACGCCGGGGAATTGGCCCATAAGTGCCATCTTCACGACCCAAAAAGCGGCGATGGGTGCGCGGTGTTCCCACTTCTAAATAATCCAATCCGGCATCTAAACCGGGAAAAATTTTCTCTAGGCGGTCAATAATTTGCCAAGCTGCTTTTTCTTTCTTTGCTTCGTACTCACCCTGAGAAAGTTCTCGCCAATCATCAATCCAGTGAGGCGTGAAAGCATGAATGATGTGATATCCATTTGGTGCTAAATCTGGGTCAAGTAATGTGGGAATCGAAACAAATACTGTGCCTTCTGCATCTGTCATCTTTTCCCAATCTTCCAGCAAAATATGGTGACACTCTGTCCCCACTGGTAAAACTGACTCCTTTACGCCAATATGCAAACTCAAAAAGCTTGGAGATTTTTGGTAATTTTGTTGCCATCTTTTCTCATTATCTGGCATTGCTTCTGGTGGCAATAATTGTGCAAATGTATCCCACCGCGTAGCATTAGAAACTATGCGTTTACCCCGATATACTTTACCATTCGCTAGTTGCACACCTACTGCTTTTCCTTGTTCTGTAAGAATTTTGGTGACTCTAGCTTGGTACTGAATCTTACCTCCAGCTTTTTCTAGACCATCTACTAGTTTTTGGGCAATTTGTCCGACTCCGCCTTTGGGATAGTTAACTCCGCCATAATGCCTGTCAGAAAAGACCATCCCAGCATTAATCATCGGTGTCATGTCTGATGGAACCACCGACCAGCAATAACATTCCATATCGATAAATTTCAATAATTGCGGGTCTTTGATGTAGCGCCGCGCCACATCTCCGGCATTTTGGGGCAGATACTTAGCTAAACCAAGACACGCTAAAGGATGCTGGAAAAATACGCGCAGTAGATACCGAGGTTCTTCTAGTGACAGCAAATCCATACTGTTGAGGCACTTGAATACTTTTTGGCATTCGTCATAAAAGCGACGAATCCCTTTTTCTTCGTGGCGAAAATGAGCAATAAGATTTTGCAAAAATTGTTCATAAACCCGGTCAACCTTCAGGTCTAAACCTTGGGGTAGATGATAGTGAATCTGTACCGGATCTGCGATCGCTTCTTGGCTAACATTTACACTTGATAATGCACGGGTGAGTAAGTTGGTAGTGCCATTTTTTCCCAGTCCAAAAATCATTGATGCACCAACATCGAATCGATAGCCTTGGCGTTCAAAATAACCAGCGCTACCACCTGGAATCAAATAACGTTCCAGTACCAGTACTTTCGCTCCCTTCGCCGCTAACTGGGTCGCTGTTACTAATCCGCCAATCCCAGACCCAATTACGATCGCGTCATTTGTCATTTGTCCTTTGTCCTTTGTCCTTTGTACTGAGCTTATCGCTAAAGCGAAAGCTCCACTAACGCGTAGCGTCTCGTAGAGAAATATTTGTCCTTTGTCTAGAGTCAATGAATATTTAATTTAACTAATGACCAATGACAAATGACCGAATGGCACTAAGAAAAGCCCAAAGTCTTGTGTTACCTCGTTCCCAGCCTCTAGGCTGGGAATGTATTCAAAGAGGCTCTGCCTCTCGTCAACCCCCTGGAGGCGGAGCCTCCCAGAATCCGTTCCCAGCCTGGAGGCTGGGAACCAGTCAGGGCAAGGGCTATATCTTTTCTTAGTGCCATTCGACAAATGACCAATGACCAATGCCCAATGCCCCATTCCCCATGCCCAATGCCCTAATCAAAAAAAGAGGGACGAGCCTGCTGCTGCTGGCTAATCCCGTTTGCCGATCCTTAAAAGAGAGGAGAACACTGTATAAGAATATAGCCTTGATTGAGAATAAATATCAACTATTAATAAAAATAATTCTCAATAAAATTGAGCGTGTTAATTTTTAGCTGTCAGCCGGATGCAGGAAAGAGTATTATGGTGTTTCAGTTCTTATACAATAAAAAGGCGCCTATTTCTGGCTATGACGCTACAATTGCGCGTTTATGTTCCACCCCATCCCCTGATCAAACACTGGCTAGCAGTTGCCCGTGATGCAGGTACGCCTTCAGTATTGTTCCGCAGTGCGATGACTGAGTTGGGAAGATGGCTGACTTATGAAGCTGCGCGAGACTGGTTGCCGACCCAAGAAACGGCGGTGCAGAGTCCCTTAGATACCTGTCCCGCAACGGTGATTGATCCGCAAGTGCCGATGGCAGTAGTGCCAATCCTCCGGGCTGGATTAGGATTACTAGAGGGAGCGCAGACTTTATTACCTTTAGCATCGATTTACCATCTTGGCTTGGCACGAGATGAAGAGACACTGCAACCTCATTGTTATCTGAACAAGTTACCAGAAAAATTTGACCCTCAAACACGAGTGTTAGTTACCGATCCAATGTTAGCAACTGGAGGGTCAATCATGGCAGCAATGGCAGAATTGACACAACGGGGCGCTGATCCATCTTTGATACGAATTATTTGTGTAGTAGCAGCTCCACCCGCTTTGCAAAAACTGAGTGAAGCTTATCCAGGTTTAATAATTTACACCGCTACTATTGACGAAAAACTGAATAGCAAGGGATATATTGTACCGGGATTGGGAGATGCAGGCGATCGCATCTTTGGGACTTAAGCTACTATGCAGCTAGGGCAGGAAAATAGCATAACTACTGTAAAAGTTGCAAGGTTTGTTGAAGGCGGTAAAGATATGAGTCAGCGAGATGGTTTTGGCAGTGGCTTTTTAGCAGGGGCCTTTGTTGGTGGGATATTTGGCGGTGTGATCGGGGCACTGATTGTTTCTCGACGCGAGCCAGAATTGCTAGCAGAAGAAGAAACACAACTGACAGATAGCCAAGCCGAAGCTAAGAAAATAGTAGCAAAGCGGCGTCAGATGAAAGCCTCAGAAAGTGAGAGCAACAGCATAGAAACGGCCAGGCGATCGCTAGAAGATAAAATTGCCCAGCTAAATGCCACAATTGACGAAGTGCGAAATCAACTAGGGAACGTGAATAGTAGTTCACCCCAACCAAGCAATGACCGCTCCCTCACTAAAGACTCCTGAGTTTGTTCAGGCGTGGTGAAAGTGTCAAATGTGGTAAATATGGAATCCGCAAACATGACATGGACTAAATTAAAATTAAAAGATAAGACCGCGTTTGACACTTAGTAGGAAACCAACAAATCCATGTACCTTCTGATTAACACTCTGGCCAGTTTCATCCAGATTTATACTGTTCTGCTAATTATTCGGGTTTTATTGACCTGGTTCCCCACTATCAACTGGTACAACCAACCATTTGCCACTTTGAGCCAGATAACCGATCCTTATCTGAATCTGTTCCGCTCAATCATTCCCCCTTTGGGCGGTATAGACTTTTCAGCAATGTTAGCTATCATACTGCTTCAAATAGTAGGTGGTGGTCTGCAATCCATCTGATAACACAGAATTTGCAGTTTGCTCCATGTCCAACTGATGAATTTTAGGTCTGGGCTAACTAGCTCAGACTTATCCAGTTTCAAGGCTAATAAGGATAATTATGGATGTAATAATTGAAAACTGACGCTATATTCTACGATATATTTCAAGAATTTCCTAGTATTTTATTTGAACTTATTGGTCAACCTAATACTAATACCAATACTTATAAGTTTATTGCACCAGAAATTAAACAACGTTCTTTTCGTTTAGATGGAGTATTTTCTCCTCTAGAAGTATTTGGTAATCAACCGCTTTACTTTGTAGAAGTTCAGTTTTACAAAGATGAAGAATTTTATGACCGTCTATTTACAAGTATTTTCCTCTACTTTTCTCAATATAAACCAGTCACTTCTGAGTGGTATGCAATAGTTATTTATGATCAGCACAGCAATGAAACATCCTGTCCTTTACGTTATCGTGCCTTGTTAGAGCCTCATTTACGCTGCTTTTATCTGGATGAACTTGAGTTAGTAGCCCAAGAATCTCTGGGTGTAGGAATTGTCCGATTGGTTGTAGAAACTGAGAACAAAGCCCCAGAACTTGCTAAACAGTTAATTGACAAAGCTAGATTGGAATTAGCCGATGTTCTTATCCAAAGAAAAGTTTTAGAATTTATAGAAGAGATTATTGTTTACAAGTTTCCTAATTTTAACCGAGAGGAGATAGAAGCTATGCTGAATTTAAATTTACTGAAACAAACCAGAGTTTATCAAGAAGCGAAAGAAGAAGTAAAAGAAGAAGTAAAAGAAGAACTAAAGCTAGAACTAAAGTTAAAATTGATACCCAAATTAGTACAAAAAGGGCTAAGTATTCAGGAAATAGCAGAATTATTAGAATTAGATGTTGAAATCATTAGGAAATCTCTTAATTAGAGAACTATTCCTAAAGTAGGATTTTACTATCAGAGGAGCATCGCTGCACGCTACATTCTGTGAAGGGACTATTCTTATAAAAACACTCGTTGAAAACCATTGAGTAACAGGCGCTACGCGCCGTATTACGTAATTTAGGCTGCGTGATGAAAACGGTTTGAGGTGTTTACGCCTTAGTCACGTTCTGGTAAAATTAGGTTGAACAGGAACGGTAATCAACCTGTATAAAAACCTAAATGCCTAAGAGCAATCTGTACCTTGACAATTGAAGATATGGGGTTCTATTCCATAGTTCTAGAACAACCCAGGAATAGGTAAAATCTACCCTTCGGGAACGCGAAGCGCGAACATGGGGACTAGGCGAGCAGAATTTCAATCAAACAAATTTTGGAATCATCCAACTACCGAGGGGCACTCGGAAAGTTAACGCTTGAGGAGAGAACCACCTCTGGGTTAGATACCGCAAGGGGTCTAATCTAAGTGGACTCGCTGAAACCTTGAATCCTCGTACCTTTAGGTCGAGGAGTGTCAATTGTACACTATTCATCCCGACACCGAATCTTTTGATAAAGTGCGGGACTTATAGGAGGAAAAGTTAAAATTTATTACTTACGCACTTGACCGCTAAACCCCGCAGCCTTAAACTGTTTCAGCTTCAACGGAGTAGGCTGATTCGCAGGTACAGAAATTCTCAATTCAAAATCGCTAATACCTGGTGGCACTTCGGTAATGGAGCCTAAGCGAGTACGGTTTTGCATCACTGAGTCATTATTGGCATCATAGATGCGTCCAAAAATATCTGCATCATAGACTGTTTTATTAGTGCCATTTTCTGCCTTGCCAATGACAATAAAACAATTGGCAGCTGTGCTACCACTACTGAGAACAGCCCCTTCTGCTAATTCTGGTGGGCAATCTTTATAAGAGACATCAAATAGTTTAATCTGTGTCAGGGCTATAGCTGGGGGAACAATCACCCACGATAGAAAGGTGATAAGACAGGAAATAAAAATGACCGTGAGTGAGCGCAACCGCATAAAAAACCCCGTGACTTAATTTAATAATGATTTAACTTACAACCTCAGCTTACAACATACCCCTACTCCGTTTCTCTACTTCCCTGATTGATTAGCAACTGTATCGTCATAAGCCAGAAATTCCTCAAAAGTCAGGAGTTTTGTGGGATGCTGAGTTTGAGTCATGGCAATTTCCCTAACTAAGTAGAAAATATCAAACCGATACCAAGAACTCAGGAGACAGAAGACAGAATAGAGTTTTTCTCCTTACTTCCCTGAATATTAAGCATCTTAAGTTTAATTATGTCCAGATTTAACGACAAAGGGATTGGAGACTTTAATTTAACTTTTGTAATAATTAGGGAAATATACCCTCAATTGCTATTAAATTATGACTCCAGATGAGATTGAAACAGCTATGCTTGCAGCCTTTAGTAGTTGTGATGCCGCAAGCTGTCCTCTCACTGACACGCAGAAGCAGATATTACTGCGACTGGTCGAGCAAATTCAGGGAAATTCTACCTCTGGGATGGCAAATATTGCTAATCCCTTAGATGAACTTACCCCAGAGGAGTTAGAAGTATTTTTACAATTTGTTAAGGATGAAGAACAACGCAACCGCACTTGGAAAGTGCAATTACTCAACGACTGGTTGCTGGAAAATGACTCTGGAACGGTGCAATTCATTCGCCAACGCTATGGTTTACAGTGGTTGAATCGGGTTGAGGCGTGTCATTTTGACAAGTATTCTTATTTTGAGGATGCACTAAAGTTAAGAGTAGGCGATCGCATTGAAGTTTCTAATGCACTATGGGAATGGGTGCAAGAGGATGGGCCTTGTCAGCGCGAATGGTTTCCCTGTATGGTGATCAAGGTCGAGGAAATTAGCGATGTCTACGACGGGCTACGCCTACGCGATGATTCCTCTACTAATTGCGTCGTCCGCTTCTTCAACGGCGCTGAGTATGAAATTCAAGGAATTTATGAATGGAATCGCTACAATTGGCGCTGGCCTCAAAAGTAGTAAGGAATGCTGAGTTTTTAATGCTTGAACAACGCCCAAGCTAAAAATCTCTCAGTATAATACAACGCTAATTGATTGCTCACACCGTTGAAAACAGCATCAAAAGCGTGTTCCGCCCAAGGAATTTCTAGAAAAACCGCAGTGTTACCAGAGTTATGTAAACGTTCATACATCTGTCTGCCAAATCGTGCTTCAACTAAATGGTCACGACTGCCGTAAATTAATAAAGTTGGCGGTAAAGGGTGCGTTAGGTAATTTATCGGTGAAGCAATTTGATACTGATTAGGCAATTCTTCTACAGAACCACCAAGAAATGCTTTTAAAACAGCGCGGCTATTTATAGGATCGGGATTTGGCGGTGTTTTGTATCCTTCTGTTAAGTCAACAGGCCCATAATAATTTACCACAGCACGGATGGGTGGTGCATCTGTTTGATAAGCCGCTAGCATTGCTAGATGTGCCCCCGCAGAACGTCCTAAAAGTACCATATGTTCTGAATCAGCTTCATATTCAGCTGCATGTTTGCGAATAAAATTCAGGGCTGTACGCACATCATCTAACTGAGATGGAAACTGATATTGAGGGGCGTGTCGATAATCGATCGCAAATACCGTATATCCATGATTAGCAATATATTGATTAAACTCAGAATTGGCATGAGGATTGCCATATTGCCAAGCTCCACCATAAATTACTACCACTGCGGGATATTTCCCTACCTCTGAGGGTTGGTAAACTTCCATTTTTAAAGGCACTCCCCCAGGAGAAGCAAAGAGAATATCTTTTTGATGGCGCGTTTTACCTAATGGAATACCCCGGGAAAAATTAACTAAGTCAAAGGGATGAGTTTGCATCTTAGCCCTGACTTGGGGTGGAATTTGCTCTAGATAATTTGCTCCAAGCCCTTGTTTCATGGCTTTAGCCATCTGTATTTGAGTTGGTGGGATATTTATTAGCACCCATCCACAAATTAGTAATCCAATTAAACTGAAAATGCAAACTAGGCGTTGTATTTGACGGCGACGAATATAGAATAAAGACAACAATAAAAAGAGCAAATTTAATAAGAATAACCAAGGACTGATTTCTGGCGCTCCCACTGCTAGGGTGAGTAAAAACATGTTTGGAGCGGGAAGAATAATCCAAGAACTAAGAAATAGACTGGCAAAACTGAGTAATAATATCAGCCATGATAAAAGTATTTTGGGTTTAGCAAACATAGATTAAAGTTCGGCAAGAATGACTCAAAAAAAGTACAATTTAGCCGCTAATTATAAGATTAGCAATGGTTATACCGTTTCTTTGTGAAGCTACATATATTTACCCCCGGCTACGCCGTCCCCCCTTACCAAGGGGGGACTACAGGCAATACCGTTCGGTTAAGGTTTTTTGATGAAAATTATAAATCTCAAAGACGCGATAAATCGGCGTCTCTACAAAAGACTGATTATTGTAGAGACGCCGATTCATCGCGTCTCTTGCCTTAACCGAACAGTATTGGGACTACAGGGGGGTATTATTATGTACATCTTCATGCAGAATTGGTATTAGACATTGTGAATTATGGTGACAGCATAAATTATTGCTGTTGTAATTGCTTTTGTACCCAAATACGAAAAGCTTTGAGCGTTGCATTTCTGCCTGCTGTTATACTTTGCTCTAAATGTTGGGGAATTGCTTCAATTATTGGGAATAGAGGAAAATTTAGGCTTTGCTGAGATTCTACATAATGACCATCTTGCAAAACATTAATTTGGAGCTTTCCTCGATCGAAACGCCAAAGTTCAGGCACTTTTAGCGCTTCATAAATATTAGGATGAGTGCGAGAAGTAATATCAATTTCTAGAGCTAAATCTGGAGGAGGATCTACTGCTAAATCTAGCCGCTTCTTGCCGCGAATCTTAGATTCATTTTTGATATAGAAACACTGATCGGGTTCTATACCTTGAGCCATTGCTTGGTTTTTGAAAGTGGTAGAACCAAGGCTGATGAACTCAGTACTCAACTCTTCCAAAAGCGCTTTGACTAAATCGCTAATAATTTCTTTGTCAAATTCATGTTCTGGCAGTGGTGCCATAATCTCCAATATTCCCCGATCATAAGCAATTCGTGCTGCTCGGTGTTCCCCTAAATCCTCTAGAATTGCTTCTAATTCTTGCCAGGTTACATCTCGTAGCAGCACTCTTTGTCCTGGTGGAACATGGATGCGCTTTAATTCCAACAACATCATTTCCACTCCCAGTAGTTGAAACCTAAATTTAGCTTACTCTAGTTGACTAATGCGCTGCGACAATTTTTGCTGCTTCATGGCTAGTATATACTGGGGCGATCGCTCCAAAAAACCAGAGTAAAGAAAAAACCTCTGGAATTCCCAGAGGTTTTGGTTCCTGATTTAGTTTCTAGTTGTTACTCCAATTTGTCCTCAGTCATTTCCTGATAATCAAAAAAAATTATTTGAACAACAAGATCCCCGACTTCTCTAAGAAGTTGGGGATCTGAGCCTCGCGATTTTATTTGTATAGGGACTTCCAACAAATAAATTACCCAATCTTGTAGGGTGGGCATCTTGCCCGCCTTTAGGTATGGGCGGGCGAGACGCCCACCCCACAAGAAGTAGTTGAGTATTTTTTTATTTGGAAGTCCCTATATTGAGTCTCAATCTATCTACGCGATTAATTCTTCGCCTGTGGCTGTGAACCAGGAATTGTTACATCTATTGGTGTCACCTTTGGTGCTAGCTGTGTCAACGGTGGTTGAATGGCGGTTTGATTCCCCACTACTAGAGTTACGATCTTTTCTGGTTTGAGGTATTCTCGTGCTACCCGTTGCACATCAGCAGCCGTGGTGGCGGCGACGGCTTTTTGATAGCGAAAGAGAAAATCAGCAGGATAGCCGTAATATTCGTATCGCATCAACCGTGATAAGGTTTGGCTGGGGTCTTGAAAGTTGAAGACAAAGGAATTGAGTGTAGACTCTTTGGCATAAGCTAGTTCTTTTGCTGTCACTCTTTGAGTTTGGGTGCGCTTAATTTCAGCTTGTAAAGCTTTGACAAACTGGACGGTAGCATCCGATCGCGTTTGTCCACCAGCAATAAAGATGCCAGGATAATCGTAGCGGGGACTCCACTGCCCGTAGACAGAGTAAGCTAAACCTTGGCGCGATCGCAATTCATTAAATAAGCGTCCACCAAATCCATTTAACACCCCATTTAATACATCCAGCGCCGCATAATCGGGATTGTCGAAACGTCCGCCTAAATGTCCCAGAAGTACACTACTTTGCGTGAGTTGTGGCTGATTGACAAAAAAGACTCCACCTGTATTAGCTGGCAAAACCTTTGGTAATGTGGGTTTAGCAATACCTGGATTACGCTGCCAATCGCCAAACTTAGCTTGAACGAGCGATCGCATTTTCTTACTATCAAAATCGCCCACAATCCCCAAAATTATATTATTGGGGTGAAAATATTGTTGATAAAACTTGAGCAAATCCTCACGCTCAACTTTATCAACCGTTGCATACTCGATAGTGCGAGAGTATGGGCTATCTTTGCCATAGATCAATTTTTTAAATTCTCGATTAGCAATCCCATCTGGATTGTCATTACGACGGGCAATGCCACCTTTGGCTTGTGTTTTAGCTAAGTCTAGCTTTTCTTGAGCAAATACAGGCGATCGCAGCACCTCGGCAAACAGCCCAAACACCGGTTCTAAATTTTCGCTGAGTGCGTCAAAGCTAGCACCACCAGAAGTTTCACCAATACTAGTTTCTACAGATGCCGCTCGTTGTTCTAATATTTCGTTGAGTTCATCAGCCGAATGCTGCTTAGTTCCTCCAGTTCGCATTACCGCGCCGGTAAAACCAGCCAGCCCGACTTTCTCCGGTGGTTCCAAACGATTCCCTGTGCGTACAAAGGCCGTTCCATTCACCAACGGTAACTCGTGATCCTCCATCAAATAGACAACCAAGCCATTTTGCAGCACAAACCGTTCATACTTAGGTAACTTAATCTCAGGTAGCGGTGGCAGTTGCAAGTCTGTATAATGCTTTGCCTCAGTCGTCGCCGCCAGAGAAAAATTACAAGTTAAAAGTAAACACGCAAAAACAGCAACCAAAGCATAAATCAGCCCCTTCACATTTCGGATTTTAGATTTTAGATTTTGGATTGATCGGAAGCGAAATTTTTTTATGCCAGCAAAAGACTTTTTTACCATCTTGAATTCTCCATATTTCTCTTTCTCTACATCTGGGGCTGTTTGTTACACCATTTCACTTTTTGGTCGTTACATTTGAATTCCTCGAACCGTAGCTTCAGCAAGCTTTTGATAATCCAAAATCCCAAATCTAAAATCTAAAATTGTCTCATGCTTCTTTCGACAACAGCTTGCCAATCGTGCGATTTTCTGGCGTAAACGTCTCCTTTGCCACCCGCACAATATCAGTCGTCGTCACGGCTGCAATATCATCCAACTGCTTAAACAAATTCCGCCAAGAGCCAGTTTTCACCTCATATTCCAACAATTGTTGAGCCATCCCCGTATTAGAATCGAGGGTACGCAACAAACTTGCCCGTGCTTGGGTTTTCACCCGTTCCAAATCAGCCGTCGCTACAGGCTCAGTTTTTAATTTGTCAATTTCTTGCCGCAAAGCCACCGCCAACTCATCAACTGTATGACCAGGAGCCGTGAGAGCATAGAAAAATATCAGATTTGGGTACTTATCTCCAGGAAATCCGCTATAACCTTGGGCATTTAGTGCCAAACGCTGCTTTTCTACCAAAGACTTATACAGTCGCGACGTGCGTCCATCACTTAATAAACTGCCAATAATTTCATAGACTGCATTATCTGGATGAGTCACCGCCGGACGGTGATAACCTTCTAAATACCAGGGTTGAGAAGATAGCTGTAAAGTAACTTCCCGTGTTTGTTTTTGTGGCGGTTCCACCGGAATTTTTTCCACAGCTTTGGTTTTTGCTTGAAAGCGGCCAAAATAAGTTTGCGCCAGTTTTTTCACTTGAGCGGGATTGACATCTCCGACAATGGCAATGGTCAAATTACTTGGTACATAGTGAGTATCAAAAAACTCCTGGACATCTTCTGGTGTCAGATTGCGAATATCTTGGTCATAACCAATCACCGGACGCCTGTAGGGATGGACTTTGTAAGCCGTATCGATAAATTTTTCCACCATCAAGCCAATGGGGGAATTTTCCACCCGCATCCGTCGTTCTTCTAAAATTACATCTTTCTCTTTATAAAACTCACGACGAATTACCGGATCGAGAAATCGTTCCGACTCCAACGACATCCAAAGTTCTAGCTTATTAGCAGGAAAGCTATAAAAATAACGAGTGGCTTCAGTAGAAGTATTGGCATTTAAACCCACGCCTCCCGCTTGTTCGACAATTTGCCCCAATTCGTTTTGCTTGACTAGCTTGGCTGCTTGCGATTCTACTTGCTTAAATTCAGTTTCTAAGCGAGCAACCTCATCTTTTTTGCCATCGGCTTTCGCGGTTTTAATTTGGGCATTCAATTGCTCTAAGGCTTCTAGTAGCGGTTTTTCTTTTTTGTAGTCTTGTGTACCGATGCGCGTTGTACCTTTAAACGCCAAATGTTCCAGAAAGTGAGCTACACCCGTTTTTCCATCTACCTCATCGACACCACCAACATTTGCATAGGTAAGAAAAGAAACCACAGGCGCTTGATGCCGTTCCAAGACAATGAATTTCAAACCATTATCGAGGCGAAACTCCGTTAACTGCTTGATGACTCGATCTAGATAAGGTTGGATCGAACTTTGAACTGGCGGGGTTTGAGTTTTGGTTTCTTGAGGAGGTGCTGCTGTCTGAGTTTGAGCGAGAGCAACTTCTGGTAGCAATCCCCACGAGAAGATGATCCAAGTCAACAAAGCGATCGCCAACCGCCGCAATATGACAGATACTCGATCTGACCAATCCAAAATCCTCAATTTAAAATCCAAAATTGACCGACTGCTCTGGCTCATAAGCGAAAATTACGATAAAGTTACATTACCTAAAAAACAGGATACTTAGTAAAAGAGCGTTAATCTTGTATTAAGCTTTCAGTGGCTCTTTATGCCTAACGTTAGACAATAATGCTACAAATCCTGTTACGGATATCTAACCATAACTGTTATGCGAATTTTTAATTCTTCCCCACCTTCAGAGGCTCAGACGCGCACCCGGATTTTAGAGGCTGCACAACGGTTGTTTGCCTCTCAGGGATTTGATGGTACTACCACCCGCGATTTAGCACAAGCAGCAGGTGTAGCTGAAGGCACTCTATTTCGTCATTTTCCCAATAAAAAAGCAATTTTGGTGGAAGTAGCCACAAGTGGCTGGGTAGAGATTCTTACAGATTTGCTCACAGAGTTAAGTGAAATGGGCAGCTATAAAGCCGTAGCGCAGGTGATGCGCCGCCGGATGTGGAATTTCCAAAAAAATGCCGATTTGATGCGCGTTTGTTTTATGGAGGTGCAGTTTCACCCCGATTTACGCGATCGCATTCAATTAGAAGTTATTACCAAAATGACTGATGTGGGCGAAGCATTCTTTCAAACAGCAATGGATAAAGGCATTTATCGTCAAGGGGACGCCAAGCTAGTTGCAAAAGTTTTCTTAGGAATGTTTGCGATCGCAGGTTTTTCTAACAACACCCTCATCGAACCTGATGCCTCCCCCCAACAAATGCAGGAAATGGCCGAAGGACTGGCTGATATTTTCCTGAATGGTGTCTTGGTTAAAGAGTAGGGAATTGGGGACTAGGGACTGGGGATTGGGGATTGGAAAGAAACTTGTTCAATATTTCTCGCTTATTTCTCCCAGTTAAGGCAAGAGACGCCGATTTATCGCGTCTTTGAGATTTATAATTTTCATCAAAAAACCTTAACCGAACGGTATTGAGTCCCCAGTCCCCAGTCCCTAGTCCCCAGTCCCCAATCCCTAGCCCCCAGTCCCTAATGTTTTCGCTTGCTGACTCCACTGTTGTACTAACTCAATTGCTGGACACAAATCTCGGCGCTGCATTGTGGCTACTTGCAAGCGCATAATTTGTTGGTGCAATCTGTGAGTAGGAGTTTGAGCTAACTGCACCACAGAACCAATACCCGCATGGAGCAATAAACCACAATATTGTGTCCCGACGCTGGGAATACGCGCCAAGTCAGCTAAAGCCATCCATTTATTTACATACTGAAGATGAATCTGTAGTTTATTTGCTAATGCTAGTCTTGATTCTAAAGTTTTACCTTGTTTGAATAGCGCTACTGTGCTGGTAATTCCACAATTTTGCAGTTGAGATTGTTCCTCGTGGCTCAGTCCAGGTAATTGCTCAATTGGCCAATCACGAGATTGGATAGTAGTTCTACTATCTTGGTGTTTAGCAGACATTTTTGAAATAAAAATATAGGCTTGTTTAAATATTGTGACAGTTGTTTCTTCGCAAAATGACGCTTTTGCAGTTTAGTGTTTGTATTGACGTGCAATTTTAAGCCAACCTGCTGCAATGCCATTGCATCGTCTGACAAAGTCATTGCATCGCCCGACAATGCTATTGCATCGCCCGACAAAGTCATTGCATCGCCCGACAAAGTCATTGCATCGCCCGACAATGCCATTGCATCGCCCGACAATGCCATTGCATCGCCCGACAATGCCATTGCATCGCTCGACAATGCGATTGTTTCGCTTTACAAAGCCAAGAGGGTTTCAAGCCCCACCCCTTGTGGGTGGCTCCTCTCCTGCCTCCTGCCTCCTTGACTTTTGAATTAAATAGAACAGGGGACTTACTTCGCCTGAATTGGCGTTAGGGCTACACCTTGATAATAATGTCCCAAAATTTGCAGGTGGTTCACTCCTTGCCGAGCCAGATTGTACGCTCCCCATTGACTCATACCTAAAGCATGACCGTAGCCAAGCCCTTGTAGTACAAAACTACCATCGCCTCCCTTGGTGACAGTAAAGCGGGTACTTTTTAACTTGAGGGCTGTTCGCACTTCCTCGCCCTGTAGAAATTTTGTGCCCTTGTTGCCGACAATTTTTAAAACTTTAACACTGCGAAAAGGTGAGTATGTCTCTGGAATCATCGCCGTCACACTGCCCACCTCAGGAAATTTAGCGCTAATTTCACTGGGTGAGAAGGTTTTCACCCAATTACACTCGCTGATATTTTGATCGTAGTCTTCAACAGCACGTAGATAAGGCTCGTTGCTTCCCCAAACATCTTCCACGTTTTCGGTGTGTCCCCCAGAACAAGCGTGGAAGACTGAGAGAATAATCTGGTTTTTGTAAGTTAGTACCTGCCCTAGTGTGGAATCCACTGCGGCGTAAGTGGAAGGAGCTTCACTGATGACACCCTTGTAAATTTGCCAATGATCGGGGGTATTGCCTAAATCGTAAACGGGATTATTCCGTTGTTTTTCTCGTTCGTAGAGGGCATAGGTACGGGCTGCGATCGCCTGGGCTTTCAGCGCCTCTTGGGGCCAGCTAGCATCCATTTCGCCACCGAGAACGCTGTAGAGATATTCTTGGTCATCAACCCAGTTAACAGCTGTTAAGCCTTTGTCTGTGGGGACAACCAGAGTTCTGCCTCGATACCAGCGATCGCCAATGTAAACAAATCCTTTACCAGTTGGCTCAATCCAAAATAAACCAGACTGCCACTTATCTAAAGCCACTCCGCCAGGAACGGCTTGGGCATAATATGCACTCATCGCTGGCAACTGTCCCAGAGTCCGGCCAGTACTATCCTTGACGATCCCAGTAGTGGAACTGCCCACTTTTACCTGATTAACGCCCCTTTCAATTGCCACGCGCAAGATTACAGACGCTTGGGCTGGGGCAACCAAAGCTATCCACAAAAGGATACTTACCCACCAATGACGTACTTTAATCTGAGAAAATAAAGAGCCTAAGTAAAGTTGGAATTTCATACCGATCATCTAATCACACTAGTATCTAATTGACGCTCTGGATTATGGTGTCTACCACTTTAAGAAGGGACACTTTTCCAACGCCGGAAGTTGCCACCTCCTACTAATTATGCATTTTGCTTTAGCTATAAGGTAGAAATCAGGTGAAGAAGGCAGGAAAAGAATAGTTCTTCTCTACCTCTTTCCAATCCCCAATGCCCAATCCCCAATGCCCCTACCAATCTACGATGCCAATACCTTTTGAGAATTGCTCACTTCATTAGCAATAATTCCAATTAAATTCAATTTACTTAAAATTTCTATTGCTTGAGTCAGTTCAGTTCGAGTCACTTTCCCCATGCGCTCTACCATGACAATCCCATTGCAAAAAGATGCCACAATTCTGGCATCAACCGTCCCTAAAATAGGTGGAGCATCTATCAGTACTAAGTCATAATTTTGCTCAAATAACTCTATTAGTTCTTTCATCCGTTGAGAACTGAGCAACTTCACCGTGTCTTCTGGTTCCGGGCCAGCAGTCAAAATATCAATGGAGGGGTGAATGGGCTGGATATAATCTTGAAAATCAGTAGTTGTCTCATCAACTAATAATAGAGATAATCCCCAGTCATTGGATAGTTCTAAGATTTTGTGCAGGCTAGGATTCTGCAAATTAGCATCAATAACTAATACCCGTCGATGCATCCGTATAGCGCTAGTCACAAGCCCTAAGACTAAGGTTGTCTTCCCTTCCCCTGGTAGTGCTGAAGTAAACATCAGCGACTTGAAAGGTAAGGGATATTTTAATATTTGAATATTTTGGTAGATCATGTCCAGGGTTTCATGGATGGGCAATTTAGTAGTAGCTTCTATTGCAGAAGACTCTGAACTTCGCCGCCCATTCCAAGATAGTCCCAGCCGCCGCTTTTTGACACCATAGGACGGTAGCTTTGGTACTGACCCCAATACACGTAGATTCGTCAGTTTCTTTAAATCTCCCACACAATAAATAGCGTCATTAAACTTTTCCAAAATTAGGGCTGCTAAAATACCTAAAATCGGCCCAATTACTGCTCCCCCAACCAAAAGAAATAATCTGGCGCTCCCCATATAAGTACCTGGAGAAGGTTCTGCTAAAACTTGCCAGTTATATCCTTCCTGAGAAATTTTAAGTCCCAAAGACTGTTGTGCTTGCAGCAGTTGTTCAAGGGTTTTGTGACTACTTTCTACCTTTGGGAGCAGACGGTTATACTCTGCTATTATGCTTGGGTATTTATTTAGCTCAGATCGAAGTCGCTGTTCTGACTCGGCTAAATTCTTTTCATTGGCAGTTAGCCCTAAAACAGTTGTCTGTACCAGCATAAACTCATCTACTAGCCTTGGATCAACCCCTAAAATTTGCCCTTTTAAGAACGGTTCTCCCTTACTGCTAGTAGTAATAGCTTTCACTTCTTCTCGTAATAGCGAGAGTTGACTTTGCCGTTGCTGCTTTAGTTTTTGTACCGATGGATAATCGTCTGTATAGCGGAGCCTCTCTTTAGCTAAAGTTAATTCAGTCTTTTGAATTTCACTCAATAGTGTTTGGTAACGGCTTGACTGATTTAAACGAGAAGAAATTAGTGTATTTTGCTGGGATGAAGACGCTATTTGTTGCTCTAGATTATCGTAGCGAGCATTTACATCTTGAAGGTTGGCACGAGTGGTTTGTAGCTGTTGTTGAATATCAGTTAGAGACTCTAGCAGTATTTTACTTTGGATTTCAGGATCAACCAATTGATGTTTCTTGCGAAACTGTTCTAAATTTTTATCAGCTTTACTCACCTCTTTTTTTATCTCAGGTAGGCGAGTATTTACAAAAGCTAATCCCTGATTTAGACGTTCTTTTTGTTGTTGTTTGTTATAGTCTTGATAGACTTTTTGTAGAGCTTGAAGTACTCTTTGTGCTTTGACTGGATCATCATCATTGAAAGAAACTTTAAATACTTGATGAAAAACTTTATTTGCTGCTATACCTCCCTCTTCGGGAGTTACTTCTAGAGGTGATTTTTTGTTATTTTCTTTTTGACCATTTATATCTTGTAAGGTAATCTTAGGATAATCAGAATGAAGTAAATCGACGGCTTTCTGAAGTAACTTAGAACTCAGCATGAGTTTCATCTGAGTACTGGAATCAAAAACTTGAAAATTGGAATCAGTAACTTGAGTATTTTCCTCTGCTGGGATATTATTTGTCTGTGCCCCTTCAGATAAATTGGAATTCACCAATATCTGCATATTGCTCTGGTAAGTCGGTTTGGTAATGATAGCCAAAAGACTAGCAGCTGACATAACTACACAGGAAACGCCCAAGATTAGAAAGCGTCGGCGAAGCAAAATAGCAGATAGTTGTCTGATGTCAAATGCGCCTTGTGCTGAAGTAGTAACCTGTTGCTCTGGATTCAGACTAGTCTTAGCCACTATCAAACTCCTCTAATATCGAAACAATATATTTATTTGGAAGATTTATGAGAAATGTGAAATGATTTTTTTTTACACCTAATAGCTGCAATAACATACTTAAATTCTTCTTCCAACGATGACAAGCTCACTTGGCACAATCTTATGCCAACTGGGGCTTTCATGTTCATCAATTCACGCATATAAACTCTTAATCAGTGTTGGAAGAATAAATTTTTAATAAATATTTTATTTAAGGAAGAAAAATCTTGACGAAAAATTAATTATTTTTCCTAAGTATTTAAGTAGAAAATTATCTAATTTACAACACTACTATAGCAATCCGATTTGATTTCTGAATCACTTGTACAGGTAAGGGACTGGGGACTGGGGACTGGGGACTGGGAAGAAGGAATAAAGGTGTACTGAGTTTTGTTCAAAAATCAAATATGAGTCCTATATATATTAAAGTTATTTTGATAACTTGTAATCGAAAAAACACATTAAGAGAAATATTTCAACCATAGTACTTGTATATGATTGATACACTTAGTTAACCTAAATTGTTGGTTAACTAGTTGACTTATTTTAGTAAAACTAAACTGCGGTCTATTTGCTAGACGTTATGAGTTTGGTTGCTAAACTCCAAGATAGAGCCTGGTTAATTCTAGATTTTAGATTAAAAAAGTTCAATCGAAAATCCAAAATCTAAAATCTAAAATTTAAACGCCTACCTTAGTTAACTCTACTTCCCGTCGTCTGGGTACTTCATGAATCATAAAATCGTAAGCCATGTCAGTACGGGGAAAAATAGCACGGGCTTCCTTGAGGAGATCCTTCAACTCCAAGGTATTTCCGGGAGCATAGCGGGGACTAAAATGACTCATAATCAGCCGATGTGCCCCAGCAGCTAAAGCTGTTTGGGCTGCCATTGTGGTTGTGGAGTGCAATCGCTGAAAAGCCATGTCTGCATCTTGATGGGCAAAGGTTGCTTCGTGAATTAATACATCAGCATCATGAGCTAATTCGACTGCACCATCACAATAAATTGTGTCTGTACAATAGGCAATCTTTCGACCAATTTCTGTAGGGCCGCACAATTGAGCGCCATCAATTACCCGTCCGTCAGCAAGGGTAACAGTTTCACCGCGCTTGAGTTGACCATAAATGCGACCAGGAGGAATTTGTAACTCCTTGGCTTTTTCCACATCAAAGCGTCCTGTGCGGTCTTTTTCGGCTACGCGGTAGCCAAAAGCTGTAATGCGGTGATGCAAATTACCACAGCTAACGGTAAAGTCATCGTCTTCATAAATTACCCCTGGACGGATAGCGTGAACTTTGATCGGATAAGAAAAGTGTGTGTAGGAGTAGCGTGAGGCGGATTGAATGTAATCATTTAATCCAGGTGGCCCATAGATATCAATTCGTTCCACATTGCCAGCCAAGCCGCAAGTAGCAAGAAGTCCCATCAAGCCAAAGATGTGGTCGCCGTGCATGTGGGTGATAAAAATTCGGGAGAGTTGACTGATTTTCAGTTCACTCCGTATAATTTGATGCTGAGTACCTTCGCCACAGTCAAATAACCACAGTTCTGCCCTTTGGGGTAATCTCAGGGCGACGCTGGAAACATTGCGCGATCGCGTGGGTACACCGGAACTCGTCCCTAAGAATGTTATCTGCACAGTGTTCTTTAGTCTTCCTATTGCTCAATTTGCAGCTCTATTTTCTATAGTGGCACGGTTAATGAGTAAAATACTTAGGATTTTGGGGATTGGGGATTGGGGATTTGGGGATTTGGGGATTTGGGGATTTGGGGATTGGGCATTGGGCATGGGGCATAGTTAATAACCAATAGTTATTATTTTCCCTTAGTTAGTACAGACAAACAAAAATTCTGTGGTGGGACTCAAGGGCACTACAGGGGAAATTAAAATAATCAAATAATTAGAAAAGAAATTACAAAAGAGTTGTTAGATTGACAAACTGGATGTTTGCTGCTTATGCAATATTATCTATGAGGCGATCGCGAATTTTTTTGAGTTGGTCTTGAGTCTTAATTGGCTCTCGCGGTGCTGGCAATTCAGTATTTGGCCAGTTAGATAAATCATTGCAGGGACATAACAACGCCGGCATACCGACGTTTCGCTTGGCTACTGGCATACTGCAACGGCCACAAGGCAGCATATCCCATGCTAGTGTCAGCAATTCAGCAATGGTTTCATGAGTACCTTCTAGGTAACAGTCACCAGAATCGGGTGAGATAATTTTTTGCCAGCACTCTTCAAATTCTTCACTATAGCGATCGCCATTTAGCACCGATAGCGGCAAAAAGCTTGCCTCACCGTTGCCCGTAATCACTTTCTTACCCAACTGAAACCAGTAGGCAAGATATTCTCTAACTTCTTGTTTGGTTGCCATAAGATAATTTTAGATTTTAGATTTTGGATTAATTTGAATCAAGGGTTAAGAATCTTGACTTCTGAATGTTCCAGCATCTTCTCTGTTTGGCAACGGCGAACCAAGGATGCTGAGATTGAGGACATGACCACCAGTCACTAAATAAACAGTTTCGCTGAGTGTACTTAGCTGGCGGACTAAAGAACCGAGGCGATCGCGGAACTTCCTCCCAAGGGGATAAGCTGGGATCACACCCCAACCGACTTCTTCTGCTACAAATAGCATATCAGCAGCAACCAATTCCACCGTCTCTAATAACTCTGCAAGAATGTTTTCCCAGCTAGATTCGTCCTGTTCTAGGAGATTAGCAACCCAAGTTCCTAAAGAATCAACTAAAAGGCAGGTATAGGGTTTGGCATCGGCGAGAGTCGCAGACAGTTCCACAGGTACAGATAAAGTTACCCAGTCTTGGGGACGACGTTTTTGATGTTCTAAAATGCGTTGATGCCATTCTTGATCGTCTGGGTTATCGGTGGCTGTTGCTACGTAAACAACAGCTTTTCCTGACTGTATGGCCAGAGTTTCCGCCCATTCACTTTTACCAGATCGTGCTGGCCCTGTTACTAAGATGATTTTACCCAAAGTTGTTTACAACCCCTTCGGGGCGGGAGTAGGGAGTAGGGAGTAGGGAGTAGGGGAAGAAATTAGCCCCGAACGCGAACAGCGTCTCCCTTTGGGAGAAATTGAGGTTTAAAGCCGTACTTCGTCTCGCTACACGCTAACGCCTACAAGTGGCGCGAACGCGAACAGCGTCTCGTCAGAGAAAAAATACTTGTATCCCAAGGGTTGTTGAAACCCCGACGCCACTTGCTTTATGCAGGGTTTCCCGTCCACCGCAGTGGCTCTCCGATGAAAAGCTTTCTTAGTTTCCCCACTCCCCACTCCCTACTCCCTAATCCCTTTCATTGAGTATTTTAACAATATATCTACGGTTGCAATTAATTTATCACCACAGTTTTTTACTTCATCGGTAAGATTTTTGGTTTCAAATAACTTTTAAGGGATAAAATTAGCACCAGCATCATTGATGCTACAACTGGTAAAAGCCAAAAATCCCAACAACCCCATTTTTAATTATTCAATACCACTGGGGACAGCAAACTTTAGGATATTTTTATGAACGCAGGCTTAAAACGCATTGAAGCAACTCTACACGATTTAGGGAATCGCGGTACTGCCTCTGCCGCTGAAACAGTTGATTCGACAACAAAACGGCCTTTCTCCTTTAGAATCAGTGTGGGAGCCAACGAACCCACAGAAAGTACACCAACTCAATCTTCTCAGCATGGGGAAGTAGAATCACAAGGACAAACTGTTGACTGGGGTGTAGATACTGAGAGTGATTATCCTTCTGAACAGAATTTCTTTCCTCACCATGAATCTGTGCAGACCTTTCAAGCAGAAGAGAATGGTAACAGAACACCCAGCCTACCAAAGTTGAAGACTCCGAGCTTTAGTAACCATCGTCACGGTGCTAATCCAGCATTGGCGATGAATCTATTGCAAGAAATTCAGGAAACTGTCGCTGGTTGGCAAATAGAATTACAAAGTATTTTGAAGCAAATTCAGGATATTTACTTAGAAGGGCCAATTGTCAATGGCTGGTTAGAATCTAATCCCCAAGAACCAGAACCGGGAGGAACTGCAACACTGCGCCATGCGGAAGTTGACCGCTTAATGAACTACGTAGAAGAAATTTGCGCGAGTGGTGGGAAAGTATCTTATCAATCATCGATTACTGGCTATCGCCTCTGTGGTGTAGACGATACTGGTAAAGTCTGGTCGCGCCCATGTCCAGCAGATCAGGTTCCCAATGTTAGCATGGCGATCGCTCGTTACCAAAAGTTACGTCAACTGTTAGGGCGCAAGCAATCCTTGGAAACCCGTCTGAGTCAACTAGCCCAAACTCTTGTAGTTTTACACGGTCATATTCAACAAACGTGAAGTTTTAAAGATTATTTCCGAAGAAACTCGGTTGGTGAGTCAGTAACTTTTGGTTTAGATTAGCTCTCAGCAGTTGTGCATTGGATTTAAGATTTTAATCTAAAATCCCAAATCTCAAATCCAAAATTAAATCTATGCCAGACACCCAAATCTCTGCCATTATCTGTACTCACAATCGAGATACCTATTTAGGGGCTGCAATTGATAGTCTTTTAGCACAAGATTTTGCTACTGACTTTGAAATTGTAGTAGTTGATAATGGATCTAGCGATCGCACTCGTGAGGTTGTAGAACAAAGGGCGCACAATCCCCGCCTAAAGTATGTTTTTGAACCCACCATTGGTTTATCTGTCGCCCGTAACACGGGTGCAAAAGTAGCCAGTGGTGATATTCTTGCTTATTTGGATGACGATGCCGTTGCCAGTCAGGGCTGGCTACAGGTTTTATATTTTGCCTATTACAATAACTCTAAACTAGCGATCGCCGGAGGCAAAGTCACTCTCATCTGGCCCCCAGGAATCCAACAACCACGATGGCTATCTCCAGGGCTAGCTGCAAATTTAGGTGCATACGATTTAGGTGACAGCAACATCTACATTGAGCAACCTGGCTCAACACCTAGAGGCTTAAATTACTCTATCCGCCGCAGTTTTTTGGAAGAAATTGGCGGTTTTGATCCTCATCTCGGTCGAGTGGGGAAAAATCTGTTATCTAATGAAGAACTGCAAATGACCGAATTTGCCCTACAGCGTGGTTGGCAAGTCGCTTATCTTCCCGAAGCCTTAGTCGCTCACAATGTAGCCCCAGAACGCCTCCAACGCTCCTGGTTTTTAAACCGAGGTTGGTGGCAAGGTATCAGCGAATGCTATCGAGAACAACTCGCTGGTAAAGCTGGAATCGCTCAATTGCAGCGAGGTAGCGAACGGTTTGTGCGCGGCTTGTATAAGGCATTGCAATATTTCTCCGATCCAGCAGAACGGTTTGATAAACTTGTTTATGCTTATGGTCAGATTGGTTACTTAAATGCTGCTATTCAAGGCCTTTTATCTACATCAAATAAGAAATAAACAAGAATGGATAATTCAGAATACTTTCCCGTTGCAAATTCAACCACCATCTGATTGTAGACCTTAAAATCTACGATTTGGCAATGGTTTAAAATCCTAACTTCTAACCTAACTCCTAAATATATGCCATCTAAAATACCAGTTTCAGTACTAATTCCAGCAAAAAACGAACAAGTAAACTTACCTGCGTGCCTTGCTAGCCTTAGCAGAGCAGATGAAATATTTGTAGTAGATTCTCAAAGTACCGATAACAGTATAGAAATTGCTAAAAGTCACGGTGTAAATGTCGTGCAATTCAACTTTAATGGGCGCTGGCCCAAAAAGAAAAATTGGTCTTTAGATAATCTACCTTTTCGGAACGAATGGGTACTAATTGTAGATTGCGATGAGCGCATTACCCCGGAACTTTGGGAAGAAATTGACCAAGCAATTCAAAACCAGGAATATACAGGTTATTATCTCAACCGCCGCGTGTTCTTCTTAGGCAAATGGATTCGCTATGGTGGTAAATATCCCGATTGGAATCTACGTTTATTTCAACATAAAAAAGGTCGCTACGAAAATCTAAATACAGAACATATTCCGAATACTGGTGATAACGAAGTTCACGAACACGTGATTTTACAGGGGAAAGTTGGATATCTCAAAAATGATATGCTCCACGAAGACTTCCGCGACCTTTACCACTGGTTAGAACGCCATAACCGCTATTCCAACTGGGAAGCCAGTGTTTATTTTAATATTCTCGCAGGTAAAGATGATAGCGGTACTATTGGCGCAAATCTATTTGGTGATGCCGTGCAACGCAAACGCTTTTTGAAAAAAGTGTGGGTACACCTGCCATTTAAACCAATTTTGCGGTTTGTTTTGTTTTTTATTATTCAACGCGGTTTTTTAGATGGCAAAGCCGGATATATTTATGCACGCTTGCTAAGTCAATATGAATATCAAATTGGTGTTAAACTTTACGAATTACGTAACTGTGGTGGTCACTTAAATACTGCAACTATCCCCAAGGAAGGAGCAGGGGAGCAGGAAAGCAGAGAAGCAGAAGGAAAGTTATTGACCATTGACTCCTAAATATACCAATTTTAGATTTTGAATTTCAAATTTTGGATTGAAGGAAAAATTTAAAATCTAAAATCTAAAATCTAAAATCTAAAATTAAATGACTAACGATGAACCTTTCGTAGATTTACGTAAATATGACCAATCTTGGTTTGACCGGGGGCGTCCAAGTTGGTATATTTTATTCTGGTGGTTTGTACAAGCGATCGCTTTTCCCCTCACTCCTCAACCTTTAAATATTCTGCGTTCTGCTTTGCTACGATTATTTGGCGCTCGCATCGGTAAAGGTGTTTTAATTCGACCTACCGCCCGCTTTACATACCCTTGGAAAGTTACGATTGGTGACTACAGTTGGATTGGAGATAACGTAGTTTTATACAGCCTAGAGCAGATCCACATCGGTGAACATTGCGTAATTTCCCAAAAAAGTTACCTATGTACTGGTAGCCACGATCTGCAAGATCCTGCCTTTGGATTAAAAACAGCAAGTATCACCATTAATAATGGTGTATGGGTAGCAGCAGATTGTTTTGTTGGGCCAGGAGTGCAAATCGGGGCTAATGCCGTAATTGGCGCTCGTAGTAGTGTTTTTACTAATATGCCCTCTGGGCAGGTTTGTTGGGGAAGCCCCTGTCATCCCAAGACAGTGAGGATAAAACTTGATCCTTCTATAAACTCGTAATTTTATATATATTTATTTGCTTTTGGAAAAGGAAAGTGCGATCGCTACAATCTTATAGCTAAAATTGCAAGTAGCAGTAGGCATATCCTGCACTACTTACAATTTGCAGTGCTATAACTCAGAGGCTATGTATTTTTATGCACATATCAGATACTTGTATTTCCAAGCTATAAGCTCTATTTTATAGTGCCAAATATTTTATTTTAAAGGCAAACAAGTTCGAGAAGTTTTAAAAAAAATTATAAGAGGCAATTATGAATTTTCATAATAATGAAAAAGACGTAATTTTAATAGTTGATGATAACCCGATTAACTTACAGTTATTGATCGATTTATTAGAGTATTACGGCTTTAAAGTTTTAGTAACCGACAATGGGAGAAATGCCGTTGGTATGGCAGAATATGCCTTACCTAATTTAATTTTATTAGATATATTAATGCCAGTAATCGATGGTTTTGAAACCTGTCGGCTTTTGAAAGCAAATCCAGTTACTCAAGATATACCCATAATATTTATCACTGCCATGAGTGACAAGGTGGATAAAGTCAGGGGTTTGAATCTTGGCGCAGTAGATTACATCACTAAACCTCTAGAACATGAAGAGGTTTTAGCTAGAATAAATACGCATTTACGTTTACGAAACCTGACAAAAACACTTACAGAGCAAAATAAACGTTTAGAGATGGAAATCTTGGAGCGGCAGCAGGTAGAAGAAAAACTGCGATGTCATTCAGATGCCTTAGATGAATGGAACAATAGATATCATGCACTAATTCAAGCGAGTGGTCAGATTCTCTATGACTGGCATCTGCATACCAATGATATTCAATACGGTGGTAATGTAGAGGGAATATTAGGTTACTCTATACCTGAGATGTTAGGAGGTTTGAATCGTTGGTTAGAGTTGATTCATCCTGATGATAGAAACTTCTTTAACGAAGAAGTTAAACGTGTTTTAACTACAAAAGAACGATTCCATCTTGAATTTCGGGTATGTTGCAAAAATGGTACTTACATCACAGTTGAAGACAACGGGTATATCTTTTTAGACTCTACAGAGAAAGTTGCTAGAATGGCGGGCTTTATAATTGATATTACCGAACAACAAGCCGCGCTGCGCGAACGTAAAGAAGCAGAACAAAAAATCCGTGAGCAAGCAGCTTTACTTGATATCACCACAGACGCGATTATCGTTCAAAATTTGGTTGACCAAATTCAATTTTGGAATAAAGGAGCTGAACATCTCTACGGTTGGATGGCAGAAGAAGCAATAGGCAAGAATGCCAATCAACTTTTGTATCGAAAGCAAAGTCTTTGCGACCTGAAAAATATCCAGAAAACTTTAGCTGAGAGTGGTTCATGGCAAGGTGAGTTACATCAAGTTACAAAACAAAGTAAAGAGATAATTATTGCTAGTCGCTGGACATTAGTAAATGATGATGAGAGACAAGCTAAATCCATCCTGATTGTCAACTCCGACATTACAGAGAAAAAACAACTCGAAGTGCAGTTTCTCCGGGCCCAGCGAATGGAGAGTCTTGGCACTCTAGCAAGTGGCATTGCCCACGATCTTAATAATGCACTGACTCCCATAATGATGACAGTACAACTTTTAGAAGCAAAGCTCCCGGATGAAAAAAGTCAGCAATGGCTGACAATCATGGAAACAAATGTTAAACGTGCAGCAGATTTAGTTAAACAAGTGCTGTGGTTTTCACGCGGCTCTGTAGGTAACTTTAAACCCTTACAGGTAGAGAATATAATTTCTGAAATTGAAAATATTGTTAAGCAAACATTTTCCAGAGCGATTGAAATCCGCATTGATGTTCCTGGGCAAAACCTGTGGAATATCTTTGGCGATGCTACTCAGCTACACCAAGTACTAATGAATCTCTGTATTAATGCTCGTGATGCTATGCCTAATGGCGGTATCCTCAAGATTTATGCGAAGAATTTCTGGGTTGATAGCTACTATGCCCGAATGAATATTGATGCTAAGGTCGGTTCTTACGTGATGATTGGTATCTGTGATACAGGTACAGGAATTGCCAGAGAAATAGTAGATAGAATTTTTGAGCCATTTTTCACAACAAAGGAACTGGGTAAAGGTACAGGGCTTGGTCTTTCAACAGTGCTTGGCATTATCAAAAGCCATAGCGGTTTTGTGAATGTAGTTACTGAAGTGGGCAAAGGCACTGAGTTTCAAGTTTGCCTACCCGTAACGCAGACAATTGATACAGATGAGAAACTGGCTGAAAATCAGGAATTACCAGCAGGACATGGAGAATTGATTCTTGTTGTTGATGATGAAGATTCAATTCGAGAGGTGACTCAAACCTGGTTAGAAAAAAATGCCTATAGAGTTTTAGTAGCTAGTGATGGTATTGATGCGATCGCACTATACGCAGAACATCAACAAGAAATTAGTGTGGTGTTGGTTGATATGATGATGCCATATATGGATGGGCCAACAACTATCAATGTTTTAAAAAAAATTAATCCAGACATCAAAGTTATTGGTGTTAGTGGATTAGCCTTTAATCATGAAATGATTAAAAACCTTGGTAATAGTGTCAAAACCCTTTTGTCTAAACCCTACACTTCAAGCGACTTGTTAATAAATTTACAGATGGTGATTAGTACAAAGTAGATTGGGGACTAGGGACTGGGGACTGGGGACTGGGGACTGGGGACTGGGGACTGGGGACTGGGGATTGATTATTTCCTTCATCTCCCTCATCCTCACCTGCTCCCTGCCCCCTGCTGCTCCCTGAATCTTCAGGCAAGAGCAGTGGTAATATATTCTCATGGCTGCTCTAATCCTTGCTATTGATGAACAAACTATTGGATGAAACGCTGTCAATCAAAATTGCTGAACTGATAAACAGCAGAGCTAGTACTCCGTTTGATAATGCTTACAAAGCTGCATTGTCCACTGAAGGAGCAAGATATATTCAGGGATTTTTGGCTTTTGCTGGGAAGCCATACAGACCTGTTGAACACAGTTGGATTGAAGTAGGCGACGCTTCTGATATCCGTATTATCGATCCTACATTACCGCATCTGAACAAAGATCCCCAAGAACTCTGGTATTTTGCAGCACATAGTCTGACTATTAAAAAACTGAAAGCCATCATTGAAGAATCAAAAGAAGATTATCCCGAAGATGACCCATTGCCAATCTATGGCGATCCACCTTATGAATATTATGGTGATGTAATGTTAGGTGGTCAAGACTATTTGACGGCATATCAAGCCGCAGAGGCTAAGTGCAAAGAAATCAACGAACTCAACCCTGAGAGAAATTAATAAAACTAAATTAAATAATTCATAATTACGAATTACGAATTACGAATTACGAATTATTTAATATGATTTACCATCACTGCCAAAGTATTCTCTATAGCCACAAATTTTGTCTCCGCGCACATCAAAAGAGACTGCTACCCGATTTTTGTAGGGCTGTCCGAATAAAGGGCCTTCGTCCCGAAACTCAAAGACAGCAGTCGTTTCATTACTTGTAACACGGTCTAGACCAGTCAGCTTCAACCCAGGACTAAAAGATTCAAAAACGTACTCGAAAAACTCTCTAGCTCGCTCTTTTCCCACATTTAAACCGTGAAATTTACCCATTGGAAACCAAAGGGTAAAATCTTCTGTGAGCATATCTAATAAAGCTTCCCACTCCCCAGTTGACATGCCGTGTGTAAGATTATCAAATGCCTGCCGAGCAACTTTTAAAGTATTTTCTGAATCTTGTGTCATTCTCACTCCCAACTAGTACAAGAAGGTAAAAGTAAAAAGGCAAAAGTAAAAAGAAAGAAGGCTTATTTTGTAAGCTTTCTAGCTATTCTAAATGGGTGGTTTATTTGCGCCGTGTTGTACTAGATATAGCATTTCCCGACAAGCGTAAGGTACACCCGTAAGGGTACGGTACTGCCCATTAGTGTCAATTTAACGCGAAACCGCTTGTCCGCCGGGAATTGAAATTCCCTGGCGGGCATGGAAGCCAACAGTTAAGCTATTTCCAGCTTAAGTTGACACCAATGGGGAGTAGGGGCAGAATAACAATGCCCAATGCCCCATACTCAATTACATAACCGCAACACGAGGCAGACGATGCTTGAAACCGCAGAGAATTTCCCAGGAAATAGTATTTAGTTGCTTTGCCCAATCATCGGCTGAAATTTGTTCTTTTCCCTGTTCCCCTAGTAAGGTGACTACTTCTCCTTCTTGGATATTAGGTATGGCACTCACATCCAGCATCAACTGATCCATTGTAATTGTCCCGATTTGCGACACTCGCTGACCGCGAATTAACACCTGCATCTTGTTGGAAAGACCGCGAGGAACACCGTCAGCATAGCCAATTCCCACTACGGCGAGGCGAAGTTCACGCGGGGCAATAAATTTATGACCGTAACTAACAGCTGTTCCTGCGGCAATTGTTTTAACTTGGGTAACTCGTGCCCTAAGTTCCAAAACGGGCTTGAGGTCGATCGCATTTTGTAAATGCGGTGCTGGGTAGAGTCCGTAAACGGCTAAACCTACTCGCACAATGTCGTAGTGCAATGCCGGATTTGTGAGTGCGGCGGCTGAGTTGGCCAAGTGCAAGCAGGGTACTTGAATTCCCATTGCTTTGATTTGAGCGATCGCATCCTCAAATCGTCTATGCTGTTCTTCCATTACCGTAGTATCAATATCGTCTGCTGTTGCCAAATGAGAATAAATACTGGCAATCTCAAGATGTGGTAAACGCTGTACTAATTGCACAAATTCGCCAGCTTGTTGCCAATTAGTTCCCAACCTCGACATTCCCGTGTCTAATTTGATATGTACGGGTATTGGAGAACCATAATTCATGGATTCCAGAGTATCAGAAAATACTAAAGCTTGTTTAGGATTACAGAGTGTGGGCTGGAGTTTCCAATGTGCGATCGCATGAATCTGTTCTGGTGTATGAGTTGCCCCTAAAATCAAAATGGGCGCTTGAATCCCGCCTTCTCGCAATTGAATAGCTTCTGGAACTGTAGCCACTCCCAGCCAACTAGCTCCCGATTGGATTACGGTTTGGGCGACTGTCACCGCACCATGTCCATAGGCATCAGCTTTGACTACTGCCATCAACTGGGTACGCGGCGATAAAAACCGTACCAATTGCTGTACATTGTACGACAACGCCCCTAAATCAATTTCTACCCAAGCTCGTTGCGAAAACCACGCGTAGGTGTCGCACTGCTGATCTGTAACTACACCAGGGATTCCTTTGCCACTTAACATTTGTACTGACTCCTATCCCACCACGGCTAGACTTTCAAATTATCTATCTATACACGCTCCTAAAAGCGAGATCAGATTAAATAGGAAGTTTAACCTTCATATTGGAATTGATACAAGATGTTGCAGCACTAAAGTAAAAGTTAGGAGTTGAGAGTCCTAACTTAATTTCCAAATTCTCCCGAAAGTATAATTTATTCTCATCTCCCTCGCAGGGTGTATTTGTGTTAATATATTGTAAAACTCATACCCTGAGCGCAAATAATGGGGAAAGTTTTAGTCTTAAACGCCTCTTACGAACCTCTCAACATAACGAGTTGGCGTCGCGCTGTAGTTCTTTTAATCAAGGGCAAAGCAGAACGCGTGGAACACAACGGTAAATTTCTGTACTCGGATTTCCCGTTGCCGACCGTGATCCGGTTGCGTCATTACGTACGCGTTCCTTATAAAGAAATTCCTCTGACTCGCCGAAATATATTGCACCGTGATGGTCATGCCTGTCAATACTGTGGTTACACAGGTGATGAGTTGACCCTAGATCATGTAATACCGCGATCGCGCGGCGGCGGCGATACCTGGGAAAACATTGTTACCGCTTGTGTCCGTTGCAATGTCAAAAAAGGTAGTCGGACTCCCCACGAAGCCCACATGCCTTTGCGTCATCCTCCCCGCCAACCTTATAGCAGTCTCTATTTCGAGGTCAGCAAGCATCTTAAGAGTGGACTGCATACAGAATGGCAAAAGTATGTCATAGGTCTTTGAGCAAAAAAAGCAGAGGAACAGAGGGGAAAGAGCCAATAACTAAAGTTATGGAATGTTAAAAAATTAGCGGCTCTATAGCTTGCAAAGAAGCAGAGTGCTTCAACGCTCGCTCAAGCCTCTAAATTTGTGTATGAGTTTTCCCTTTGCTCCTCATCCCTGCCTTGAAAGTGCTGAGTGCTGAATGCTGAGTGCTGAGTAAAAATAACAGTCCCCAGTCCCCAATCCCCAATCCCCAATCCCCAATCCCTAATCCCCAATCCCTAATCCCCAATCCCCAGTCCCCAATCCCCAATCCCCAGTCATTCTTTCACCCTCCTGTCTTGTGCCTTTTTCCATTAGGCTTTGCTCTGAACGATCAGAATTTTCAAAGGGGATATAAACACACATTGTTCATCAAAAAAAAATAATTGTTAATTGCTTAATAGTCACAATAATGGGAATATTAAGCATAAGAATATTTAAAATATCAAAGACTAATCCTAAAGTATAAGATAGAAAGTATATCCTAAGTCAGAGAAAAATCCCGCCGATCAAATTTACGAAAGAGAAAAAAGCCCCTAAAACAGATTTATGCTGCCAGTCAACTTACTTGCTGTATGCCCTTTAGTGGAATTTAATTGATGTTAAGCGCTGTTACTGACAAAAAATATACTTAGATATATAGTGCAATGTTTTGATATTTTTGCGAAGATCATAATAATGTGGCTAAATTCAGTGAATTGCTGCTCGTAGTATTTCTGAATTAAAGGAGCCTCACACTTTAAAAAAGTTCCCTATGTACTTTAATTCTCCCGTTACTCAGTTTGAGAGTTTGTCGTTGATCACAGAGCCAAACCCAGAGGAACCTGAAATCGAGAAAACGCCAGTGGAAGTTGCATTTAAGAGTCCGCCATTATCGCCATCGGTAGGTGATGGGGCTATATATCTCAATCAGCGTGGTAATTCGCTGGCACAACAAAAAGCAGAAGAACTGCAAAAAACCCTTTTGGCACACCGACACGATCGCCAGCTGGTAATTCTGCAAGATTTTCCCGATCCTGATGCCCTCTCCTGTGCTTGGGCCTATCAGTTAATTGCCCAGCAATATGATATCAAATGTGAAATAATTTATGCTGGTGCATTGAGCCATCAAGAGAATATTGCCTTGGTAAGACTGACGAACTTACCGATCCAACGCTGGACAATGCAAACCTTGAAAACCAAAGATTTGTCATCTTATCAAGGTTTTGTCTTAATTGATAACCAGGGAACCACTTCACAGCTACTTTCATCGGTGCAGCAAGCTAAAATTCCCCTAGTAGTACTCATCGACCATCACAGTATCCAAGGCGATCTCCACTCAGAGTTTGAGGATATCCGTCCTTATGTAAGAGCGACGGCAACAATTTTTACTCAATACCTCCAAACGGGATTATTAGCATTAGATAGCAGCATAAATCAACACGTCAAATGTGCTACTGCCTTGATGCACGGCTTGCGATCGGATACAAATCGGCTGATGCAAGCGCAAGAAGAAGACTTTATGGCAGCTGCGTATTTAAGCCGATTTTATGACGCCCAACTGCTGAATGCCATTTTACAGGCCAACCGTTCCAAGCGGGTAATGGATGTGATCGAGCGATCGCTAAAAAATCGCATCGTCCAAAATAACTTTTCCATTGCTGGTGTTGGTTATTTACGCTACGAAGACCGTGACGCCATCCCCCAAGCGGCTGATTTTCTCGTCACCGAAGAAAACGTTCACACCGCCGTAGTTTACGGCATTGTTCACGATGAAAATGAAGAACTAGAAATAGTCATTGGTTCCCTGAGAACCAGTAAACTTACCCTTGACCCCGATGAATTCATCAAAGAAGCTTTTGGACAAGATAGTGCAGGGCGCTTTTTCGGCGGTGGAAGAACAAGCGCAGGTGGCTTTGAAATTCCGATGGGCTTCTTATCTGGCAGCAACGAAAATTCCGCTTATGCAAAAATGAAATGGGAAGTATTCGACGCTCAAATTAAGCAAAAATTGTTGAGGTTAGTTAATCCGAGAGACAACCCGATTCAGTCGGAGTAGAGGGAACTCAAGGATCATTGGTATCAACTTAACGTGAAAGCTGGTTCTAGACTTGCTTTTAGATTGCCTCGTTCCCAGTCTCCGACTGTGAATGCTGGTCTTTGGGGCTGCCGCCTCTCTTACTGGCGGCTCTGCCGCTTTTGAGTTGCATTTCCAGCCTCCGGCTGGAAACGAGAGCGTAGGCGTAGCCCGTCGAAGACATCGCTGTACTTCAGAAAAGCGATATCATAACAATTAAACCGCTCTAAACAGTAACATTTACATACAATAATGGAAAGATTGCTAAACATCCATATTGAGAAATTACCTGAAGGCGTTTATTTAGCAACATCTGATGAGCTTCAAGGTTTAGTAGCTCAAGGACGGACTGTTTCTGAAACTTTAGAAATTGCTCGTGATGTAGTGATTAAATTAATGAAATTACAGTATGGTGATTGTAAATTACCTGGGTGAAATTTTGGCAATCAGCAGATACTAAGTTAAGTTTGCCATGTCAACTAGTAGAATTTTTTGATTCTAGCTGAACGCTCATCTTGTTTAACTGTAAAATTTCCACTGCACTGCAATTGTTGAAGTAACAGCAACTTCCGAAAAATCCAACAACGCCTCTCCCAAATTCTCTAACTGTTCAGCAGATAAATTACGAATCTGCTCAACTAATGAGCCATCAATATCACCAAAACGCCGTTTAAGTAGACGACTAATCAATTTAAACGCTTCCTTTTGAACGATATCTTGATAAATTACAGACTCTTTCATAATATCCTCCCGTAAAAATTGCCGAACCAAATCCTTTTCAAACCGCAAACCCGCCAGAATTTCTACACAACCTGCAATATTTTGTCGCTCCTCCCTATCTGGAATTGTAGCCACTTGTTCAGCCACTTGTGCCAACAAAGTTTGCGGCGAGTCAGTTCGCGTCAAACTTGCTAAAGGTAACAGCGCCGGATTAACTAAAAATAGTGTTGAATCTTGCTCCCAAAGACGAACAACCTGATATTGGTGAATCGTTGTGTTGTCCCGATATTCTTCGGTAAAAGCCATTTCGTTAGTAGTTTCCTGCAAAAAGATTAGTACTTGCACTACAGAACAACGGTATTGGCGCTTCAGCCTCACAGAATAATCGAGCATTCGGAAATTAAGCGCCGGATTGGATTTCGCCAAAGTTTGAAATTCAATGTGCAAAATTTGGTTAGCTGCTTGCAAAAATGTCACAGAATCCGCGCGAATTGGTTCAAGCGTCAGTTCCGTTTTTAAGACTTCAATTTGTTGCACCTCTATCCCAAGTAACCAACGCACAAACTCGGCTGGATACTGTTCAGCTAAATATTTATACTAAAAACGGATGATTGCTAGACTTTTGCCCAGGCAAAAATCTTTGTATATCAATACTATTGGCGATTTTAAAACTAAAGCTGCAACCCGTCTTTAGTATACAAGCGTTGTCGTAACTCACCGTCTTCCTCTTCTACTGACACAAAAAAACAGCCACCTCCACAAGGGAAGTAGCTATTTTACAAATTATGTAACTACAAAGTATTAGTAATCGAAGTCGCCACCGCCACCAGCACCAGCGCCAGCAGGAGCGCCATCCTTAGGCTCAGGCTTGTCAACTATAATACATTCGGTTGTCAACACCATGCCCGCGATGGAAGCAGCGTTTTGCAGAGCAGAACGAGTCACTTTTGCAGGGTCAACAATACCAGCCTCTAACAAATCGACGAATTCGTTTGTTGCAGCATTGTAGCCAACGTTGAATTCTTTCTCTTTCACGCGTTCAGCGATCACAGCACCATTCTGACCGGCGTTTTCAGCAATCCGCTTCAGAGGTGCAGGTAAGGCGCGAACGACAATCAACGCACCAATCAACTCTTCATCCTTAAGATTGCTCTTTGCCCAAACTTCCAATTCAGGAGCCAGGTGAGCCAGAGTTGTACCACCGCCAGGAACGATACCTTCTTCCACAGCAGCTTTGGTGGCGTTGATAGCGTCTTCTAGACGCAATTTCTTGTCTTTCATTTCGGTTTCGGTCGCTGCACCCACTTTCACTACAGCGACACCACCAGAGAGTTTAGCAAGACGCTCTTGTAATTTCTCTTTGTCGTAAGAAGATTCGGTTTCATCGATTTGACGACGAATCTGTTCTACACGAGCCTTAACAGCAGCTTCGTTACCTTCGGCAACAATTGTAGTGCTGTCCTTGGTGATGGTGATCCGGCGAGCTTTACCCAGGCTATCCAGCTTGGTGTTATCTAGCTTCAAACCAGCATCTTCGGTAATTAGTTGACCACCAGTTAAAACAGCAATGTCTTCTAGTAGTGCTTTGCGGCGATCGCCAAAGCCAGGAGCCTTAACAGCAGCCACGTTGAGTACACCGCGTAAACGGTTTACTACCAAGGTTGCCAAAGCTTCTTTTTCAATATCTTCGGCGATAATCACCAAAGGACGACCAGCACGAGCTACTTGCTCTAACACTGGTACGAGGTCTTGTACCAAAGCAATTTTCTTATCGGTCAGCAGTATGAAAGGCTCATCAAAAACCGCTTCCATCCGCTCAGGGTCGGTAGCGAAATAAGGAGAGATGTAGCCTTTGTCAAAGCGCATCCCTTCAGTGATTTCCAACTCGGTGAACATAGATTTCCCTTCTTCTAGGGAAATTACGCCTTCCTTGCCCACCTTGTCCATTGCTTGGGCAATCATCTGACCAACTTCTTCGTCATTACCAGCCGAGATCGCACCAACTTGGGCAATGGCTTTGGAATCTTCCACTGGACGGGCGTGTTCTTTGATTTTTTCTACTAGGAAGGCAGTAGCTTTGTCAATACCGCGCTTGAGGGAAATTGCGTTAGCACCAGCTGCAACGTTCCGCAAGCCTTCTTTGACGATCGCATGAGCTAAAACGGTAGCAGTGGTAGTACCATCGCCCGCAGCATCATTAGTCTTAGAAGCAGCTTGACGAATCAAAGCTACACCAGTGTTTTCAATATGATCTTCTAATTCGATTTCTTTGGCGATCGTCACACCGTCATTGACAATTTGTGGTGCGCCAAATTTCTTTTCTAGAACTACGTTACGACCTTTGGGGCCAAGGGTAACAGCTACAGCCTCAGCCAGAATGTCAATGCCTCGCTCTAGGGCGCGACGGGCGTTTTCGTTGTAGATAATGCGCTTTGCCATAGGTGTCTAAATCCAGGGATTAGGTCAATTTTTTCTTGAATTGGGTATTAGGGATTGGGGATTGGGGATTGGGGATTGGGGATTGGGGATTGGGCATTTTTCCCATCTGCCATAACCCATACCTGATAACCCATAGCCCTCATAACCCACTAGATAACAACTGCTAAAATATCTTTTTCAGAAAGCAGTACATATTCTTCGGTGCCCAGCTTGATATCAGTGCCAGCGTACTTGGAGTACAACACCTTATCGCCGACTTTAATTTCCAATTCTTGACGGCTACCGTCGTCATTACGCTTGCCAGGGCCAAGGGCAACCACTTCCCCAACCTGGGGCTTTTCTTTGGCTGTGTCGGGCAAATACAGACCACCTGCGGTCTTTTCCTCTGAGGCGTTCACTTTTACGAAAACGCGATCGCTTAGAGGTTTAACTGTAGAAACGCTTAGAGATAAAGCTGCCATAATTATTTTCTCCAGAGTTTAGCACTCTCAACTCCTGAGTGCTAATCTACCTAAAAGTGGCGTCCAATGACAAGAATCCCTTGAGTACGGGTTCCCGAACTAGAGGGTCATAGATGTACTTAAGTATAAATGCTTAATTATTTCTACCTTTCAGGTTTTGTTCTGTAAGCTACGAAGAGAGTAGAGAGTGGAGAGTAGGGAAGAGGAAGCAGGGGAGGAGGGAGCAGGGAGCAGAGGGAGAAAATATTACCTCATTATTTTCGTCATCCCCCCAGTCCCCAATCCCCAATTTTCAAAGCTTGGAAAAGGGATCTGCTCGATGAATAACAACACAGTGATCCAGTCCAGCCATCAAAAAAAGCCAACTGCTTGCGTGTTTCTTGTTCTAGACTCATAATGGTGGTTTACACTGATGGTGTCGCCAAGTAAACCCGGAAGTTAGCTTGTGGATGATCCAAGAACACTGAATAGGCAATAAGGTGGTAAAAAAATATGCGTTTTTAACCCATCCTTTGCCAAAAACTTCCCTAGTTTCTTGTGAACTCCTTATAGAGGCTTAACAACCGAAGGATATGTTATGGCAGTAAGCTTAAAGAAAGTGCGGGTTGGTTTTGAGGTAGGGTCATCTTTAAGCCAATACTTAACTTGTAAGTCAGAAGGATTATTATTTTATCAGTGTTTTTTACCCCGCCCCTTTCAATGCGATATATAATAGCGCATTATAGATACTACTGCTATACGTATCCTTGCTGGACTTTTGCTATCGAGCTACTAGTCTATTGAAAGTGTTCGGCATTTTTGAGACTTCGAGACAGCAAAGGCAAGTTAAGTAGGAAAAAGGACAACATCTCGAATAACCCACCATAGAGGATAAATATTCAAGACTTTGATGGACCGAAGCGCGACAAGTGCCACTGCTATGAAAGAGCCCAGCATGAAAGATCACAAACGACTTCTATTGATTGATGATGACCCTAACCTCATCTTGCTGGTGAAGGATTACTTAGAATTCCGGGGATACGAAGTCATCACCGCCGAAAATGGACGTGAAGCTCTGGAAATTTTAGAGCAAGATGTTCCAGACATGATCATCTGCGATGTGATGATGCCGGAAATGGACGGATATACTTTTGTGGAACAAGTCCGGCAAAACGAACGCACCAGTTGGATTCCGGTTCTTTTCCTTTCAGCTAAGGGACAAAGTGCAGACCGAGTTAAGGGTCTGAATAAAGGTGCTGATGTTTATATGGTCAAACCCTTTGAACCAGAAGAACTCGTAGCGCAAGTTGAATCCTCGCTGAAACAAACTATCCGTTGGAAAGAACACCAAGCAAAAGGAGGCGAAAACGGTTCCCGTATCCAGGTTCCCTTCGATGTCCAGTTAACCCCAACTGAACTGAAAGTAGTCCAGTTTGTTGCTAGGGGTTTAGCTAACCGTGAAATTGCTGAAGAACTAAATGTTAGTCAGCGCACAGTTGAAAGCCATGTGTCCAATATGTTGGGCAAAACCAATCTCCACAACCGCACTGAATTAGCGCGGTGGGCGATTGAAAATCAAATGGCATAGTGAATTTTAGATTTTAGATTTTGGATTTTGGATTATCAATCTAAAATCCAAAATCCGAAATCCAAAATTAATTACCAACCATCTTCTTCAGGGCTGGATTGGTGCAAAACTTCTAAATCCAGTTCATCCAGGTAAGTTAGGGCGCTTTCAATTTGGGAAACAGTACCTCGCAGTTCCAGATCGAAGCAGCTATATTTTGGCATGTTTGCTCTTACCTGAGCATCAGTAATAATGACTGTGATGCCATAGCGAGAAACCAGTCGTGAAATGACTGGTTCCTCATTCAAGTCTTTAGGAATCCAAACCTGGATACAGTCCCTTATCTGAATAGATTTTGTTTCAAGTTTTCTAATACTTGATAGATTTTCAATTTTCTGCTTGGTCTAAGGACTTGGGACGACTCGACAATCTATCGCACAATTCCTTGATGCACCACCAGGTATTCTCAGGTTGGCATAGTCACCGCCTAGTTGAACATGTGATGGTAGTTGGTGTAGGGTTACACAGCATCTATGAACTGCGGCTTGGTACTCTCGCCATTGCTTACGGATTGCAATGCTTTCAGCATCTTCGCCTAAATCTGAAAATCTTAGCCCTGCTCGAATCAGCCAAGATTCCACATCAGTTGTTTCACCAACTATTTCTGAAATGGGATTAATGTTTTTCATGAGTAATATCTTATACGTATGTGTATTTAATTCACTTTAAAATAAAGTATCAATACTAGCCAATATCATTTCTTATCAAAATCATCAATAAAAATGATTCATGTCCGAGTATAAATACTCAGACATGAAAGATTGTATTACTATTACGGCTGGTAAACATCATTGCTTTAGCTTAAGAATAAGCCGTTTTCTAGCTCTTAATCACTAGAAGCGATAGCCTAAACCAGCTTGGAAGCTGACGGCATCAGCATCACTATTTCTGTAAGCGTCAATACCCAATTTAGTATCGCCGTAGGCAATGACATTGTTGCTAACTTCTGATTCAATACCAAGGGTAACTACAGGTGAATTCTGATTGCCCAATGGGGTTCTTTGACCTTCGTCAGTTACAAAAGAATAACCACCACCGAAGTAAACGTTAGTATTTTTGGCGATGGGTGCATCGTAAGTAACTATGGGCATAATTGCAGCAGCATCACCACCATACAGCACAGAACCCCGCAATGAAACAGGGGCATTGGGAACGGCGTACCGTCCTTGAATATTACCACCAACTTGTGCTTCATCGTTTCCTTGTCCGCCGTTGGTTGCACCAACCGCAATACCAGCACCGATGTAGTTACCGTTAGTACCTGCGGTTTGAGCAGATGCAATACCAGCCGAAAGAACAATGGAAGCAACAGCAAATGCAGAGGCAGCTAATTTTGTAAGTTTCATAGGATTATTCTCACTAGAGTTAAGTAAAATCAATGTTCTCTAGTACTAGAATCTCTTTTTTTACAAAATGTAACCTCGCACACCTGGTTCACCCAAGTGGCTGAATTATTTCTCACCCACTTGGGTGGCGATTAGAAATCGCGGCTACACAGGCAAAACCTGCCTCCGCAGGTTAAAAACCCTTGATTTTGTATTAGTCCACGCAGGTGGACTTGGTTTGTGTAGTAGGGAATTCTATTCGCCCAATACTTTTCAAACATCCTCTTAGCCACAAGAATTCTACACAGAACTTGTAGATACCAAGTTTCTCAACTCACCATATCAGATAAATCTAGCACCAAATCAATAGACATCTCCAGAAATTAAATATGCGTTACCCAGAACCCTTGTAGAGACGTAGCACTGCTACGTCAAAACAATTCTTTTTCGGAGATGTCTAATCTATCATCCCCACAGCAAGAATTTTTTGATGCCATGACTGATCGTCAGTTATTTCTTCAAAAAGCGCTGACGTAGACGAGATATAAATATATTCACCTCTGGTATTTTCAGCCATGAAGCGATCGCAGCAAACACCGCAATCCCTACGAAGCCAGATATACACAATTGCAACACCAGAATCAGTAAACCCGTTTTACCTAACAAGTGCTGAGAACCAAGCAATGTCCCATAGCTTGCTACCCCAGCTACCACGCTACCAGCAGCCAAACCCAAAATCGGCAAACTCCACTCGCGCCAAGGTAAACCATTGAGTTTGCGATCGAGTAACCATAACAGCATTAACATTGAACTGCAATTTACACCCACAGTTGCTAACACCAAACCGGGAGCACCAAAAGGTTTCACAAAAAACCAATCTAATATAATGTTAAGCAAGATGTTAAAAACACTAATGCGAAAAGGTGTTTGTCCATCTCCTAAGGCGTAGAATACCCGCACCAAAACATCACGTCCCAAATAGACAAACATCCCAATTCCGTAAGCTATTAATAAGGATGAAACTAGCTCTGTGGCTTCTGGTTTGAAAGCACCGCGCTCATATACCACCTGCACAATGGGTACTGATAGCGACACCATCAGCGCCCCTAGCGGTAGCATGGTGAAGGCAGTGAGTAAGAGTCCTTGGCGAATACGTGATTTTAAATCTGGCCAATTTTCGGGGCTGGAAAGTTTAGCAAATATTGGTAATAGAGGCAGTAAAATGATATTAGAAATAATCCCCAAGGGAGTTTGGACTAATAAATTTGCATAGTTAAATCCTGCCGCCGCACCAGGGATAGGACTAGCAAAATAAAGGTCAGTGGCAACATTAATTGGCATCATTCCAGAGGAAACTGTCGCCGGAGTCATGATTTTGATTACTTCTTGAACGCCTGGGGATTTAAACTCAAACCGTAGGCGTAATGTACCCAATCCTAACCGCCACTGGACAATTAGCTGCACTAACCACTGGAGAACTGCTCCTGCTAAAGTTCCCCAAGCTAACACCATTCCACCGATTAAAGCGTACTCCGGCTTAATAATATCTTTGCCTAGTTGTATGGCCAAGATACCAAGACCAGCAACAACGGTAATACTAGATAATAGAGGACTAATGGAGAGTAACCAATATTGATTGGCTGTATTGAGAGTACCAAAGCCAATGCCAATTAAACCGGCAAATAAAGCCATCGGTGCCATAATGCGGAGTTGTTGAATAGCGATCGCTCTGGTTGTCTCTTGCAAACCATGACCGACTAAATCAATGATTGTATCGGCAAATAAAATTTGAGCAACTGTCACCAGCAACAGCAATCCAGCTACCAGCGTTGTCACGGTTTCCACTAGGGGAGCCGCTTCTTCTCGCCGCCGCTTGGCTAAAACGCTGACAAGCGCGCTGTGTAATGGGCCATTGACGCCACCAAGTAAGATTAATAGAAAGCCAGGAATAATATAGGCATAACTATAGGCGGTGGCAGCAGCGCCAACACCAAATGCGGCAGCGATCGCTTGCTGCCGCACTAAACCGAAGACTTTACTAATTAATGTGGCTGCGGCAACAATGCCAGCAATTCCAGCGAAAGAACGAGAGGGTTTTTGGTCTTGTTGTGTCACGAATAATACCCGACAACTCTTACAGAGTGCATACTTTAAAACATTTAACCTGAAATCTCGCAGTCTGTCAGGTAAATTTCCACAAATTAGTTATTTTAAATGCTTTCACCCTTGGTATTGGCAAAGCGATGCCTACGGCGGGCTACGCCTACGCTCAAAATTAAATTCCTGAGATTGCTATGATACAGCGAATTGCTAGTTAGTTAGATAACGATTCAAAAGGGGTCAGATCGGAATGGCACTAAGTTAAGACACACCCCTTGGACTGACTGGTTCCCAGCCTCCAGGCTGGGAAACGATTTTGGGAGGCTCCGCCTCCAGTGGCTTGACCAGAGGCAGAGCCTCTGAGAATACATTCCCAGTCTGAAGACTGGGAACGAGGTGACACGAGCCTTTCGGCTTTTCTTAGCGCCATTGGGTCAGATCGCTTTTCTGATTTATTCCAGCAACACTAACTTAAGTAGGTGGGCGTAAATAAAGTTAACTGGTGGGGGTCGTCATTTGTCATTTTTCATTGGTAAAGGTTTCAGCCATATTTACGTTTCGTAACTTAGTTTGATTTATTCCCGCCTACCTACTTAGCTTTCTTTTGTTGTGTACAAGCCAAAATTATTTTTTAACTTATTACGAGGATAGATTGAGAAAGGGGAACTATAACAATAACCATCTTCTGGGAAATAGTTAAACTCTGTAAAAATTTGCAGGTTGTCATATTTTTAACACCCTTTAACCCCGTGAAGTTTGGTGTGAGGAACCCTTGTATAAAAACAAAATAATCCAGAGCAATGGAACCCAATTCAAATTTCACAGAAAATCAACTCCTCTTGTCTAGCGCTCAACTTCAAGAACAACTAGACCAACAAAAGGCTCTGGCGAGTGTAATTGTGCGAATTCGGGAGTCTCTTGACTTAGAAACAATTTTTCAAACGACCGTTACACAAGTGCGTCAATTGCTACAAGCAGACCGAGTGGCAGTCTTGCAGTTTGAACTAGGAAAAGATTGGGAAGGAGAATTTATTTCTGAGGATGTTGCACCTGGCTGGGACTCAGTAATGGCAGTGAAGGTCTACAACTACTGCTTTGGAGAACAATTTGCTTCCAGTTATCAAGAAGGTCAAGTGGAAGCAGTAGCAGATATTTACAAGGCGGGACTGAGTGATTGTCATCTGGCAATTTTGAGTAAATTTCAGGTACAGGCTAATCTTGTTGTACCTCTAACGCGGAAGAAAGAACTGTGGGGATTGCTTTGTATTCATCAGTGCAGTGAGGCTCGTAATTGGAAAGAATCAGAAATTGAGTTTATTAGTCAAATTGCCGACCATCTTGCCGTTGCGATTCAACAAGCGAAGCATCTCCATGAAGTCCAATTGCAAGCTGCAAAATTAGCTCAAGCAGTTCAGCGCGACCAAGTAATAGCTAAAATTGTTGATGAAATTCGCTCACCCATTGATATTGAAACCATTTTTAAAACCACAACTCAAGAAATACGTAAACTGCTGCAAGCCGATCGAGTTGCCATTTTTAGCTTCAATCCCGATTGGAGTGGTAACTTTGTTGCCGAATCATTTACTCAAGGCTGGACTGCTTTAGTTGGCTTTGAGCCTACGATGTCTACGACGGGCTATGCCTACGCTGATACTTATCTACAACAGACGCAAGGTGGACGTTACGTTAACAACGAGACATTTACAGTCAATGACATTTATCAAGCCGGATTAACAGACTGCCATATCACCTTATTGGAGCAATTTCAGGCAAAAGCCTTTGCAACTGCGCCTATTCTCCAAGGAAATCAACTTTGGGGAATCATCGCTGCCTACCAAAATTCCTCACCCAGAGAGTGGCAGTCTTATGAAGTCGAATCACTGAGTAAAATTGGTACACAAATTGGTGTAGCCCTACGACACCATAAGTTGCTGGCACACGCTCAGTACCAAGCAGAGCAACAAAAGACGTTAACTAGCGTAATTACTCGAATTCGGGAGTCATTAGATTTAGATACAATCTTCCAGACTACTGTCACCGAGGCACGGCAAATGCTACAAGCAGACCGAGTGGCAGTCTTTCGTTTTGACCCGCAAAAAGATTGGGAAGGAGAATTTATTTCTGAAGATTTTGTGCCTGAGTGTAACTCGGTAATGGCAGAAAAAGTTTATGATTACTGCTTTGGGGAAAACTTTGCACACCTTTACTCTCAAGGTCGAGTCAATGCGATCGCTGACATTCATCAAGGGAAGTATCCCGGTTGCTACGTCCAAATTTTAGCGAAATTTCAAGTGCGGGCAAATATGGTTGCACCTCTATTAAAAAAAGGTGAACTTTGGGGATTGTTGTGTATTCACCAATGCACTGCTCCTCGTTATTGGCAACCCTCTGAAATTGAATTTGCCAGTCAAATAGCCGAGCAATTGGGAGTCGCATTAAAACAGGATTCTTATTTAAAGCAAGTTCAAATTCAGGTTGTTCAGTTAGCAGAAGCTACTGAACGGGAGAAAGCAATGGAACGTCAAGAACTGCTAGCTGCAACCATTGATAAAATCCGCCAGTCACTTGATATTAAAACTATTTTTAGAACCACTACACAAGCTGTGCGAGAGTTGCTCGAAGTCGAGCGAATTGCAATCTACCGCTTCAACCCAGATTGGAGTGGTAAATTTGTGGCAGATTCTTTTAAAGATGGTTGGAAACCTGTTGTACAAGTCCAACCAATGATTATAGAAACTTTTGAGGATACAGACGATGATAACGAACTTCCGCGTAACGAAACCTTTGTACCGATTCGGGAAGGTGAGAAATTATGGGGATTATTAGTTGCTTATCAAAATTCGCAACCGCGTTATTGGAAAGAGGAAGAAATTAATTTACTTGCTCAAGTCGGGGTGCAATTGGGAATTGCAATTCAGCAAGCGGAATTGCTCGAACAAACTAAACGTCAAACCTTAGAACTTACTCAAACTCTGCAAGAATTAAAACAAACTCAAACCAGGTTAATTCAGGGTGAAAAAATGGCAGGTTTAGGACAACTACTTGCTGGAGTCGCTCATGAGATTAACAATCCGATCAGTTTTATTTTTGGCAATCTGATTCATTTAGATGAATATACTCAAGAACTGTTAAAGGTGGTGAAACTTTATCGAGAAAACTCCTCTCTATTGCCAACTGTCCAAGAGAAAATTGACAAGACTGATTTGGAATTTCTTATTGAAGATTTACCGAAAACCCTTGAGTCAATGAAAGTAGGAACAGAGCGCATTTGTGAGATTGTGTTATCACTGCGAAACTTCTCTCGTACAGATGAGGCTGAATTGAAGCCTGTAGACATTCATGAAGGCTTAGATAGTACTTTACTAATCTTAGGACATCGCTTCAAAAACAATAATGAACGCCCAGCTATTGAGATTGTGAAAGAATATGCTGATTTACATTTGCTCGAATGCTATCCCGCGCAATTAAATCAAGTATTTATGAATCTTTTGAGTAACAGTATTGATGCCTTAGAGGAGAAGTTTAAAACTATCCAGCAAAGGTATTTGAAATTATCCCAAACGTGTCCGATAATACCCTTGACTATCTGGATTAGTACGCAAGCCATTAATAACCAGATTGTAATTAGAATAGCTGATAATGGTCTTGGGATTCCCGAAGAGGTGCGATCGCACATATTTGACCCCTTTTTCACTACCAAAGCACCAGGCAAAGGTACAGGGTTAGGATTGTCTATCAGCTATCAAATAATAGTTGAAAAACATCATGGTCAAATTAAATGTTCTTCTAAACCAGGAGAAGGAACAGAATTTTTAATTGAAATTCCCAGTGGTAACTAAGTAAGTCGGTGCTAATATTTCTAGCTATGTTAAGGAATTTTAATGCAGGGTGTGTTGTCGCCAAGCGCAACGCACCGTCAACAATCTCAAGTGCGTTGCTATAAGGCATAACACACCCTACAGCTAGAAGGAGAGAGACTTTGAATTTTCCCCCTTCCCGACACGGGAAGGGGGTTAGGGGGTTAGGTTTTCGTGGGACTTAACTGATGTGAAGGAGGTGTTAATTTGAAGCGAGAAAACTTTTGATCATCCTAACTATTTCTTGTTTCTCTTGAAACCCAGAACTGTAGCAGCCACTCATCGGAGAGGGAAGGTTTTGCTTAGTAAAATCTCTTAGTGGTCTGTTTTTTACGGACAATTAGATGGGCGCTATGTAAGTCGAACTCACGTTCTCTTTATATCCTACTCTTTGGCGTGGTAGTCGCTTCTACGTATAAACCCAAAAAACCCTACTAATAAAACATACCAATCTAATTGAAATCAAGGATATAACAATAAAATAATTAATGATTTATTAAAAACACATATTTTTATATCATAACCTTACATATTTACACGTTATTAACAGATATTAAATTATCTCATAGATGAAATAACGAAATTACTACAATCTGAGTAACTAAGTACAATACTGAGTTTTTAGAGATGAATAAGCAAAATAATTTACGAGATTTTTTGAAAACAAATCATCTTGAACACTACAGAATTTACATAAGTTTGGTTAGGCTTTTCACAGATAAAAAATCATTGCCTAATCGGAGATATTCTCATAAATATGAAAACTCTAAAAGTTCTTCTTGCCACTACAGCCATCAGCGTAAGCCTCCTGAGTCTATCTAATCAACAAGCAAGTGCCGGACAACTCGTCGATGGATGGAACTATAGTATTGATTCCTTCCAAGATGGTTCTGGAGGTTCGGTTTTTGATATCAAAGGCATGGCGATCAAAGACTCAGGTGACAAAATCTATGTTGCTCTTACAGGCGGGATGCCTCTAGGTGGCACAACCGATTCCGATGACTACTGGAATCCGGGTCATTCAGTGCATATTGGTTGGAGCGACTTATTCTTCAATTTCTCAGGTCAAGACTTCCAAACAGCTAGTCAAAGTGGTCAGCTTTTTGGTGTGAGGTTTGCTGACTATGACAATAGCTTGACAACAGGAGTTTACCAAGGAGTCCAAGCAAAGAGTATCACTACACAACATGGAGGCTACAGCAACTTGAAGTGGTATTACGACTGGGGCTGGGGTCAGGATAATACTCAAGGCACAGACCTAGCAACCACACAAGACGTTTACAACTATTACTACGGCTCTAATGTCGCTCAGAATCCTACTTGGGATAATACACCGATTCTCAACGCCATTGGGTCAGGTACGAAAGTTGGCAATATCTCCATACTCAACGATCAGCAACTCAATACTGCTGGACTAAATTTTGGTAACTTTTCTGCCACTGGGCAATACACAATTGGCTTTTCCTTTGATAAGGCTTTAATAGGCGATGGTAATTATGTTAGTAATATCTTCTTAGAATGCGGTAATGATGGAATAGCTATCAATGGCGATCTCAAGTCTGTACCAGAATCAGCCGGTACAATTGGTTTACTCTTAACAGGTTTGAGTTTTATGGCCAGCCAACTTCCACAGCTTCGCAAGAAAAAACAACATGCTTAAATAAGTTTGTAGCTATTAATAGGGTGAGCATTGCAATGCCCACCCTATTTTTTATTCATATAAAACTATAAAATAGCAACTAAAGATATACGACTCCTATTTGATTGTTGAAATACACTTAGGGTGTGAAAGCTTAAAATAGTGCATTAGACGTAGGTTGGGTGGAGCGGAGCGCAACCCAACAGATATCAGGATGTTGGGTTACGCAAAGCCTCCACCCAACCTACAATTTTTTACAACATTTTAGTCTTGCCACACTACTACATATACTTATACTTAGATTTTTTCAGGAATCAAATGACTTATAAAGATAGTCAAACTCTTGAATTAAATCTACCTTTCTACCAAACCTACTTGTCCGCCAATTAGCCCCAGAAATCCTGTACCAAAGTGCTGAATCTCGAAAAAGCTTGCTTGCTCTGGTGAGGTTTTGTAAATCTGAAACGTCTTCATAATTCCTAAAGTAGCAGCGCTTTCTAAAGGCCCAACAAAGCTAACATCCCGGTCGAGAAAATAGGCTTGATTAGCCCATTGAGCCATCTGATTTGCATTTAAAAAGTAGCAACCTGCGTGAGGATTGAGGGCACGACGAAAGGTAATTGGTGCATTCATAATTGCACCATTGAGTTCCTGTTGCTGTTGCACATTTTGAAAAGGAGCAGTTACTCGTAAAGCCAAATCTCCATCAATGTAAGCTTTGTAAACTAAAGCATGGGAGGACACTTCATAACGATTTGGCTGGAGCAAATTTAAATCACCTGTTTGTTGGGTAAACCAATTTAATTTGATAAAAAACCAAGGGTCATGAATAATTAAATCATCTTCAAGAAAACAGTAGTAATCATATTGACCAAGAAAACTTTGCAGAACAGCTTGACATTCAAATCCTAAAAGCATAGGTTCTGCATTGCTAGAATGATGCCTATATAAATGGGATGGTAAGGGAAGCTGATTTAGAAGATGATTATCTTTAGTTGTACAAATAACAATATCGATTTCGTGAGACTGTGGCTGATTGGCAGGGAAAGCTAGTCGTTGAGCAATATTGATGATACTTTGAGATTTACCAAATAATTGGTGTAAGGTAGTAAGGCTTGTAGTTAATGCCTGCAAACGAGGTTGTGGGTCTTTGCGTTGGGAAGCATGACGACCCTCACCGCTAGGTTTGAAAAAATGGGCAATGGTAAAAATAATTCGCATTTTAAATATCGCTTTTATAGTCATTAGTCATTAGTCATTAGTTATTTACCAATAACGAATAAATAATTAATATGCTTCTTACAAAAGTCGTTATTTTCAGGTTTTTATTTGCGCGTTTGCTTGAAACAAAAATATTTATACAAGAGGCTAATGACTAATAACGAATTTACTTAATTTCTACCAAATCCTTTAGAATTTGGGCGCTTTTTCAAACTATCAGAATTTTTACCAGCGAACATCCATTGCAAATGTTGTGGTAACAGTTTTGCTAAATCATAACGCTTCAGAATTGTTTCTCGCGCATTTGCACGAATTGCACTCATCTCTTGAGGATTATTCAGCGCCTCTTCAACTCGATTAGCAATATTATCGGGAGAAAAGAAATCTACTAGCAGTCCATTCACACCATCCTGTACAACTTCTAATACTGGCGAAGTCTTAGAAGCTACTAGTAAACATCCTGCTGCCATTACTTCTAACATTGACCAAGATAATACAAAAGGACGGGTTAAATAAACATGAGCATAGGAAGCTTGTAAAACCTGAAGGTACTCATTGTAAGGAAGCCTATCTGTAAAGTGTAGCCTCGATAAATCCAAAGATAATTTTTCTAGCATTAATTGTTTATAAGTCTTTCCATCGGGGAGATTTTTACCATAAGCAACCCGATCTTCTCCCACAACTACTACATGGCACTTAGGTCGTCGCTGCTGAAGTAGCGCCACTGTTTCCATAAACTGCGGAAAACCTCTATAAGGTTCCATCCCCCGTCCTACATAAGTTACCAACTCTTCGACATGGGAAAGATCCAGATTTATTCTTGGTAAAACTAACTTTGCGCCTGGTTTGGGAACAAAATATTGGGTATCAACACCATCATGAATTACAGTGAGTTTCCGATGATATTCTTTAGGGAACTGCTGACGCTGCCAATTCGTCGGAGAAAGACCGCGATCGCAGCTATATAAATCAGTCAAAATCGGCGCGTTTTTCACGCGAATGCGGCATTCATCATCAGCATTCAGTGGTTCATTTGGATCAAAATCTGCATCCGAACCGTGAGCATGATAAAACCACTCAAAATAACACAATAATTCTGCTTTGGGGAAAACATCTTTCATAAATAAAGTCGGCCCCCAACCAGAATGACCATAAACTATATCTGGAACAAAACCCTCTGCTTTTAATTTTTCTCCCACCCGATAGACGGCCTGAGCGGTAAGAACAGCATTTTCCAGATTACGAACGTAGTGATGGGTTTGGGGAGCCGCTTCACGAGAAGGCGTGTAAATAGCTTTATAAACGCCAGGTATTTCACCTTCACGACGATTTGTCCCAAAGACGACTTGGTAATTAGGATCTTTACCTAAAACTATGGCTAGGTTGCGAAATTGTGAGGGGAAATTGGGATGTAAAAATAAAATTTTCATTGGAATAATCTTGATTAACTTATTGCCAGATAAAATAAATTAAGACAAGCTGCCTAAGATTATAAGATTATTCATCACGATTTTCAGCAAGTAAATTTAGGTAAATGGTTGCCCGAAAATGCGAAAATAATCGCAAATTCGTGTTATGACCATGAAATTTATTGGCATTGATTTAGGCTGGCGATCGCAACCAAGTGGACTATGCTCTTTAGAATGGATAGATGGACAACTGCAACTACTCGATTTAGACCGCAAAGATGCCATTGCAGATGTCCTCACCTGGATCGATCGCACTATCAAGCCAGATGAACCAGCTATCATCGCCGTAGATGCACCTACCCTCATACCCAACGCTACTGGGAGTCGTCTCCCCGACAAACTCAGCCACAAGTACTTTGGTAAATATCATGCGGGATGCTACCCAGCTAATCAAAACCTACCTTTCGCCGATCGCACTATCAACTTTGGCTTAGAATTAGAATCACGCGGCTATCTACACGCCCCCACCATCGAACCGCAAAAACTTGGCAGATATCAAATAGAAGTCTTTCCCCACCCAGCAATTGTTAACCTATTCAACTTAGAACGCATCCTCAAATACAAAAAAGGCCGCCTCAGCGATCGCCGCCTAGAACTAATCAAACTCCAAAATTATCTTTTCGATATCCTCCCCTCTCTTTCTCCTCCTCTGTGTTCTCTGCGCCTCTGCGGTAGCCTACGGCAAGCCGCTGGTGCGTCTACGTTTCCTTCCGAAATCCCCACCACAGGCGCAGGACTCAAAGCAGTTGAAGATCAATTAGATAGCTTAATTTGCGCTTACATTGCTGCTTATTGGTGGTATTGGGGAGAACAACGTAATTTGGTATTAGGCGATCGCACCACAGGCTACATTGTCATCCCGCAGAGAATATTATCCTAAAATTGTAATATCCTAAGATTTAAGTCGAGGAAGTTTTATGCAAGGAGTTAGTTCTAACTTGAGTTTAAAAGAGCTTTATGAAAAGGCACAGGCGAATTTATGACACAAGGGTTTCGCCTAAAACTTGCGGTAATTAAGCTTGCTTTGTGTTTTTATCCAATATTTCCCCATCAGAAGTACCAGATGAGGGTACTATCAATCATCGACAAATAAAATACAAAGTAGAAAAGTTACTTCAGAAAAGAAACCAGGGGCACACAATTGGGATTCGTTTTTCTATTCCTTTCTCCAGTGGAGTTAAAGCCGCTGTTTGCCATCACTTAGTTTTAAAAGGAGAATATCTTGGATGGCTCGAAATAAAAAGAAATCAGCCCGGTTCAAGGATGAGCATTCACTTGACTCTAGATGTCCTATTTGTTGTATTGTCCCGCCCCACATGCTAAAAAATGTCGTGGTGAATGGCAATCCCCAGCAGCGTACTTGGGCTTTTCATACATTAAATATTTCGGCGCAATTTTTGGGACGAAGAAATGTCGTAGGTAATATCTCGTTTGCGCCTTCTCCGGGTGAGAAGCGCCGCACCATCTACGACGCCAAAAATGGACAGCAACTCCCTGGTACGCTGGTGCGTGGTGAGGGAGACCCCCCCAGCAGCGACCCATCAGTGAATGAAGCTTATGATGCGGCGGGTGCTACCTATGACTTGTTTCATGAGATATTCGATCGCAATTCCGTTGATGACAAAGGACTACGTTTAGACTCTACCGTGCATTATGGCGTTAAATATGACAATGCCTTTTGGAACGGCGACCAAATGGTTTATGGTGATGGCGATGCAGAACTGTTTCAACGCTTCACCAAGTCAATTGATGTGATTGGGCATGAGTTAACTCATGGTGTAACTCAGTATGAAGCTGGTTTGCAGTATTATGGCGAACCAGGCGCACTGAATGAGTCGTTTTCTGATGTCTTTGGTTCCTTGGTGAAACAAAAAATCAACAATCATACAGCAAAAGAGGCAGATTGGCTGATTGGTGAAGGTCTTTTGGTACCGACTATCAAAGGTGTTGCCCTCCGTTCCATGAAAGCACCAGGAACAGCTTATAATGATCCAGTATTGGGTAAAGATCCCCAACCAGCCCATGTGAAAGATAAGTATACTGGTACTGATGATAACGGCGGGGTACATATCAACTCAGGAATCCCTAACTATGCCTTTTATCTAGCTGCGGTTGAGATTGATGGCTATGCCTGGGAAAAAGCTGGTAAAATCTGGTATGTAACTTTACGCGATCGCTTAAATGCCAAAGCAGATTTTAAAACAGCTGCCAACGTCACTATTCAGGTTGCTGGCGAACTCTACGGTAGTGGCAGTGATGAGCAGAAAGCTGTGCAGAATGCTTGGCAAAAAGTAGGAGTTATTTAGATTTAGGAGAGACGCGAGATAAATCGCATCTGTACAAGAGTTATGAGTAGAGACGCGATTTATCGTGTCTGTAAGTAGTCAGTACTCAGGACTGATTAATCTATTGTTTGTTGTTGCTAAAGTGGGAGGTGAGAACAATCATCTCCCAATTTTTGTATTTATCTCAACTAAATAACACAACAGAGAGCAAAAAAAATGCGAGTATCATTTGAACGCACCGGCGGCTTTGCCGGCATCAGCAAGAAGACAACCGTTGATACAGAAACTCTCCCGCCACATGAAGCCGCGACACTCCCCCGACTGGTGGAAGTCGCTGATTTATTTAGGCTACCGGAACTAATTACCTCACCAAATCAAGAGAGCGATCGCTTTCAGTATAAGTTAACAGTAGAAGACAACGGTAAACAGCATACGGTGACTGTCAGCGAGTCAGCATTGCCAGGAACCTTAAGACCTCTAATTGAATGGTTCCAAACCGTAGGACAGAAAAGGTAATTTGCTGAATTAGCAATTGAATTTTTAGAAGAAAATCCAGTTAACACAATCTAAAATTCAACAGGAAAAAGTGAAGTTGTGGGTGAAGAGAATATAAATTTTAATTCCGCAGAAGAAAACCAAACTGATGATTTTTTACATCTAGAATCTGTAAAAGAGGATTGGGGTGGAGATGGTAGAGGGCGCATGAACCTATCAGGAAGGCATACAGCCATCTCTGAAAAGTATCTACCTCGTCAATACCATTTTTTTGATACAAGTATCTTACCATTAGAACACGGTTGGCGAGTGACTGGAATGCCAGATAATGTACCATTTGGTAGTAGGCGATCGCTAACATGGAATAACTCTGGTGCATCCACTTCAAAAGTAGTTTTACCGCCTCATTTTGAAGCACCTTCTGGCTTCTTTACTGCCGATTTAGAGATTTTTGTACTCAGGGGTGCAATTCAATTTGGTGAGTGGCAATTAAACAAGCATAGCTATTCCTTTATTCCCGCAGGAGTGAAAGTAGGCCCTTGGAAAGTGCTAGGTAATGAAGAAGTTGAAATACTCTGGATGGAAAACGGCCCGATTCCATTAAAATATCAAAATGCAATAAACGATCATCCAGATGCTAAATTGCGTGACTTCATCCCTGCATTGGATAGTAAATTGCTACCGTGGACTAAGACAGATACAGTTCAATTTGAAGTATCTAAAAAAAAGTACTTAAGAAAAGATAGTAACGGAGGTGGAGTATGGTTGCTTGGTATCTTGCCACATTATGATGGCAGGCATTCAATGATTCAATCTTATAATGAAGAATCATATTGCTTGGCTGGATACTGTGATATAGGGGATTTTCGATTTGCAAAAGATTGGTTTGGGTATGTTTCTAGTTTTACTATTGTTCCTTGGCACAGAACAGATGATGGTTGCTTATTCCTTATCCGAGTCGATAGGGATTTGTCAAAGATTGGAACAGTATTGTCATATCCACACTATTAACAATTCAAAATTCAAAATGACGCTCTCTACGAGACGCTTCGCGAACGCGGACTCGCTAACGCTGCGCTAACAAAATTCAAAATTAAAGACATTTCAGACAGTGATTTAGCGAGAAACGCGGTCTTGGGATGCATCCCAAGTGGAGCGATTTCTCAAGACAAACCCCGACTGAAATGGGTACTACATGTAGATTGCAGGTTCTTAAACCCTTTAATTTACGATAGACAACAGTTTATAAACCAATACAGTTCAGAATGAGCAACAAAACACTTGTAGAGACGGCGATTTATCGCGTCTCGAAAACCAAAATTGTTGCCAGTAGCCCTTAACTGATATCATGTCCAGTTGAACGCTTGTCATTGCGAACGGAGTGAAGCAATCGCAGAGACCTTGTGATTGCTTCTCTTCGAGACGCTACGCGAACGTTCCACTACGTTGCACTCGCAATGAAATATCACAAGTAATTTACCAGACATGATATGAACCGTATTTATTGTGTTAGCAAGGTCTCTATGTGGACATTCTAGAAGGTCTTTTTAAATAGCGCCCAATAGGTGAACCTAGAACCTCTCCATTGTTGTAAATCAAATTTCCCCGTAAAAAGGTACTTTTTACCCTTCCAGTTAACTCCATTCCTGCAAAAGGTGTATAACCTTGTTGTGACTCTGACTCAGCCGCGCGTACCACAAAGCTTTCATTGGGGTCTACTAATACAAAATCAGCATCATAGCCAATAGCAATATCACCTTTTTCTAACAAACCAAAGCGCCGCGATGGGTTCCAAGATAGTAATTTAGCGATATGGTTGTAAGACATTCCTCGCTTACTACCTTCACTAAATACACCAGAAAGTAAATATTCTGTACCGCCAAAACCAGACTTTGCTAACCAAATATTATTCGGGTCTTTAGCACTTCTTTTTTGTTCAGCAGAACAGCAAGCATGGTCGCTAACTATCCAATCTACTTGATTATTGAGTACTGCTTGCCATAAGTATTCTACATCGGCACGAGGACGTATTGGAGGGTTTACTTTTGCCCAAATTGTATTAGGAGTATCTACATCTAATAACAAATGTCCGACAGTAACTTCTCGCCGAAAATTGATATGAGGAAAAGCAGTTTGCATAGTCAAAGCTGCTTCCATTGCCTTACGCGAACTTAGGTGCAACAAATTGATATTTGCACAGTTAGTCTCATTTGCCAAATAAGAAGCAATGCAAATTGCTAAACCTTCGGAATGAGGTGGACGCGCTGCGCTGTAAGCGTGTAATCCACTAAGACTAGAATCATTTTCAACTATTTTGGTATAGGCGTTGAGAATTTCTGCAACTTCGCAGTGCAAACTCAAACTAATAGTATCTCGCGCTTCTGGATGTTCTGCCATCAAGCGAGTTAGACCACGCATAATAAATTCAAAATGGGCAAAATCGTACCGTTCCTCTTTATTAATCATCAAAAAGAGGTTTTGCTGGTCTGACAAACCATGTAACCCATAGCCGCCATAAAACATGAAGATTTTAAACGAAGAGACACCGTGTTCCTCAAACAATAGAGGTATTTCATCGATATGCTGGCTAGCTATAGGTGCAATGTGATAGCTATAATCTACAAAAAAATTACCTGCGGATAAGGCCAACACCTCTGGAAAAAAATCACGGTAGGAACCGCCTTTGTTAAGATAATACTGCCCTGTACGGATGTAATTTAAGCTAGTAGTTACGCCTCCCATTGCAGCTGCTTTGGTTTCAGTCACAGCATCTTTATCGAGGGGTTGATAGATACCGATGTGCATGTGGGCATCTACGACTCCAGGAAAGCCCAGCAAGTTTTTGCCATCAAATACCTTTTTGCCTGTGTCTGGGCTAATATTAGGGGCAATCTGAGCAAATTTTCCATCCTTAATGCCTAAATCAAGTAGTTCGATTGCATCCTGATGGGGACGAACTACCCGCACATTTTTGATAATTTGATCTAATACGGGAGTTTCTGACACAGTATACCTCACACTAAAATGAGTTACTCAGGAATTCCAACATCGAATCGGGACGAAGACCAAATCCCATTATCATATAACGGTTTTTCATGAAATCAGCTTCAGGAGAAAAGACAATGGAAAGTTTTAATGAGTATCATATAGACCCAAAGGAATTTACTTTTCTCAAAAGTTTTCAAGATAACTGGCAAGCAATTAGAGACGAGTTGACACACTTTATTAAACAGGCATCTAATGAGGATTTAAAACTGGCTTACGATATTCTTGGCCCTAAAAGTAAAACGATTAAGACCAAGGGTGATGCCAAATACAGTGCTTTTGGGATTTTATTTCAAGGTATGTTTATCGAAAAATATATTCAAGTACATCAAATAAAATATCCTGATTATGGGTCAGAAGAAGCATCACAAAAAGCACTTGCCTTAAGAGAAAAATATTTCCCAACTTTGGCGAAATTAATAGAAAAAGTCAACTTTGATGATGATGAAATCATCAGAAATGTGTATTTTGGGACATTCCATCCAGGCTTGGATATCAAGCTACACGTGAACTACAACCCTCATACAAATCGTGGCTATCTAGGATTGATTGTACCAGAGGGAGATGTCGCTATGAAAATTTGCCATGAGCAGCTTTATTGGCATGAAGGCAAATTTCTAGTTTTAGATCATAGCTATCCACACTGCCCGCATAATTACACTAATTATGATAGAACTGTTTTGGTTATAGACTTTTTTAAGCCGGATAAACCAAGAGCAGAAGTTATCCAATTTGAGAACGAGCAAGTCACCCAGCGTATGCAAGAGAATCCTTACAGCTTAGGTGTTTTTGGTAAAAGTGATAAAGCGAAAGTAGAAGATTTTATCAAGTACGGTTTAACTCATCAATTAGAGTGGGATAAAGCTTTATAAGCTGAGTGTAATGCCCCTGAGTTGATGGTGCGTTAGCTGAAAGCATAACGCACTCTACTGGCGTGGCAAGGCTAAAATGTTGTAAAAAAATTGTAGGTTGGGTGGAGGCTTTGCGTAATCCAACATCCTGATATTATATGTTGGGTTGCGCTCTGCTCCACCCAACCTACATCTAATGCACTATTTTAAGCTTGCCATGCGACTACATTTATATTTATCAACATAGCTTCAAATAATTTGCGCCTAATTACTTCTACCAATGAATTTAAAAACTTACAAAAAGTTAAGAGCCAAACAACTGAATCCAGATTTTAAATCTGCTGTTGAAATTGTCGAAATTCCTATTTCCAAACCTGCTGCTAATGAAATTTTAATTCAAAACAAATTTGCTGGCATTAACGGTGGCTTTGACACTTTACTTTGCCGTGGTGATGTTCCATATTATATTAACTTAATTCCTCCCTTCGATTTAGGTGTGGAAGCTGTGGGGGAAGTTGTCGCTATCGGTGAAAATGTCAAAGATTTTCAAATAGGTGATGCTGTAGTAACTACAGCGCGTGGTGGCGGCTATCGAGAATATCAGGTTATCAATGCAAACTTAGGGGTTAAGGTGCGGGAAGCAATGCCAGAGTTGCTAACACTAATACCTACAGGTGTATCAGCTTTGGTGGCACTGGAACAAGTGGGGGAGATGAAAAGTAATGAAGTGGTTTTAGTGACAGCAGCAGCAGGGGGAACTGGTCATATTGCGGTGCAATTGGCAAAGCTAGCTGGGAATCATGTCATTGGTACTTGTAGTTCTGAGGCGAAGGCAAAATTACTGAGAGAATTAGGGTGCGATCGCATTATCAACTATCGCACAGAAAACCTCAATCAAGTCCTCAAGCAAGAATACCCCAATGGGATTAATTTGATTTTTGAGTCTGTAGGTAAAGCAGTATTTGATACTTGTGTTGAGAACTTGGCAGTGCGGGGACGTTTAGTAGTAGTTGGTTTTATCTCAGAATACGCAAATAATGTTGAACAAATTACACAGCCACGCCTTTATCACCAACTATTTTGGAAAGCAGCTTCCGTGAGAGGCTTTCTCATGGCTCATTATAAAGAATATATGCCAGAGGCACGCGATCACCTCTTAAACCTGTATTATACAGACAAACTTAAAGTTGCCGTTGACCCAACCCAGTTTCAAGGTATAGAATCCATACCCGATGCTATACAATATCTCCTCAGTGGTCAGAATTGTGGCAAAGTGGTTGTGAGATTTTAAGTAACACAGTATTAGCTTATATAGCGGTTCCCATTCAGATGAGGTGTAATATTATACCGCAATGTGTAGGGGCACGGCAGTGCCCATAGGTGTCAACTTAAGCTGGAAATAGCTTATCTGTTGGCTTCCATGCCCGCCCGGAAATAAATAAATGAGTAATAAGTAATATTCATTACTCATTACTCATTACTCATTACTTCAAAAATAAATTATCGGGCTTTTAGCTTAAGTCTACTGAAGTAGACTGGAGATTTTTGGCGATATTTAGTCATCTTCAGATGACTTTAGCTATTATACGGGAATTTCAATTCTCGGCGGACAAGCGGTTTCACGTTAAGTTGACACTAATGCCTACTCCCTATTCCCAAAAATAATTTCTTATGGTAATATTATAAACTGATGCGGATATGGCGGAATTGGCAGACGCGCTAGATTTAGGTTCTAGTTCCGAAAGGAGTGAAGGTTCAAGTCCTTTTATCCGCATTTTTGATTTCTGAAAACTGCATGAGTCTGTTGGCTCATGCAGTTTTTGAATTAATTCATCCTCAACTGCAATCAGGAGAGTTGATAGATATAGATTCTACCGATGTAAGAAGATTATTATCTGTGTTTTTTAACTTTGCGATCGCTATACTTCTTGCATAATATCAAAAATCAAATCGGGTTGCTAGAGATTTTGTTATCTCGTAGAGCGTGCGTAAGTCCTATACCAGTTAGAAAAACGTTCTAATAGTTGGAAAGTAACTATTAGACATCTCCGAAAAAGAATTGTTTTGACGTAGCAGTGCTACATCTATACAAGGGTTATGGGTGACGCATATTTAATTTCTGGAGATGTATATTAGAGAACATCGCCGCAGATTGACAAGAACTTTTAAGGATAGTCCTAGTTTAAAAAAGTATATTTCCAGAAAGTTTGGACTGAGTGTTATCAAGATGCAAGAAAAGAAGTCAGTGATGAAACTGGTTTCTCGCTTGATACTCTTGGCGTAGACTCTCCCTTTACTGCGGATGAATGTTTAGATGAAGATTTCAATAGATTTAAGCAAGGCGAGACGAAGTTGGGCTTTTTCAATAGCAGCAGAGCCACGAGTTTTTAAAGACATAATACATCCTTTTTTAATAATTCCTTTTTCAACATAGTGGAGTATCCTTTTACCTGAGATGGGTAGTTTTGTGGATTTATTTCATTAAAAGTTCAACAAAATAATTAGGACTTTGCCTGTGTTTTTACTCATTTGTCATATCGATTTGTTGTTTGAGAATAAGTACAATCAGCAACAGTAATCACAAAATCTATAAATGCGTACCCCGAAATAACAATTGCGTACCCCGAAATAACAAATGCATATCCCGAAATAACAAATGCGTACCCCGAAATAACAAATGCGTACCCCGAAATAACAAATGCGTACCCCGAAATAACAATTGCGTACCCCGAAATAACAATTGCGTACCCCGAAATAACAAATGCGTACCCCGAAATAACAAATGCATATCCCGAAATAACAAATGCGTACCCCGAAATAACAAATGCATATCCCGAAATAACAAATGCATATCCCGAAATAACAAATGAGTACCCCGAAATAACAAATGAGTACCCCGAAATAACAAATGATTACCCCAAATCTATAAATGCGTTGGCGTAGCCCTCACTTCTTTACGAGGGGCTGCGCGTAGCTTGCTTCCCCGTAAGTTTTTATCTCTAACACCAAGCGTATTGGGATATAATGCCGGATAATAGAGATGGTTCAATTAGCGTGTCTAAATTTTCATGCAGTTTGAGTGGGATGAGGCGAAAAATTTAGAGAATCTTCGCAAACATGAGATTGACTTCGCCGATGTTCCTAAGATGTTTGAAAGTCCAATGCTAATTGAGTTAGATGATCGTTTTGATTACGCAGAAGACCGTTGGTTCGGTATAGGTTTCCTCGGCAACGGTGTAGCCGTTGTAGTTTGGACAGAACGCAAAAATAATGTGATTCGGATCATTTCAGCACGAAGGGCAAATCGTTATGAGCGACAAAAACTTGAGAAATACCTCTCGTACTAACTGGACAGCACTGGAGTCTATGAACGATGAAGAAATTGATTACTCTGACATTCCACCATTGACAGAAGATTTTTTTCAGAAAGCTACTCTCCGAGTTCCTGCACCTCAAGCACAGCAATTGGTACAGATTGAGCCAGATATACTAGAGTGGTTTCAAGCTCAAAGCGGAGAATATAAAACCTTAATCAACTCTGTTTTACGTCGTTACATCGAAAACTCTGACGAACAGAGTGCAGTGTAACAATTACTGCTGCTTTAACTGTCAGAACCAGAGAAGCTTTGCCTCAAAACTATGCAGAAACTTTGTGGGGACTGGGAGTTGCTTACCAAGACGCAAACCAGTTTTATTTAGCACACAATACTTTTGAGTCTGCCATTGCCACTATAGAATCTTTACGAGAAGAAATAGTATCTGGAGAAGAAAGCAAACGCAAACAAGCACAACAGTTTAACACAGTTTATAGCCGCATGGTGGAAGTTTGCCTAGAACTAGGTAGAAAAAATGGGGAGCATCCACTTTTGGCGGATCGCCCTCAGAGGATGTTTGAAAAGTTTTGGGCGAATATAATTCGCTACTACACAGGCAAAGTCCGCCTCCGCGGACTAACACAAAATCAAGGTTTTTAACCCACGGAGGTGGGTTTTGTCTGTGTAGCCAGCGATTTCTAATCGCCAGGGCTGGTATTAAATTAGACTTTTCAAACAGCCTCTCAGACTAGAAGTCTGGGGCTATACAAACTAAACCCGCCTGCGCGGGTTTCAGAGAGTCCGCGTAGGCGGACTTCGTTTGTGTAGCCGCGATTTCCAATCGCCCGGTGTTTATTCCAAAAGTGGATGCTCACAAAAAATGAAGCGATTGAATATGTTGAACGTAGTAAAACCCGCAATTTAGTTGAACAAGCTTACCTAGTGGTTTTCTCTATGCAGGTAGTAGCAGTGTTGTAAGTAGTTTATGGACGGTAAACGATTTATCAACATCCTTTTTGATGATTAAATTCATTCAAATTTTAAAAGATGCTACAGATATGTCAATACCACTTGCTATGAATCAAGCCCAGCGTTGGTTGCGGGATGCTATTAAAGAAGAATTGCAGGAATGGGTAAAAAATTGGCGTTAGATAGCACTAAGAAAGGAAAGATACGTCGTCAAATTAATAATATGACTGAAGAGCAACCATTCAACTCTCCCTTTCATTGGGCTGCATTTACTGCTGTTGGCAAATAGGAGAATAATAATGTTTGATTATGAAATAACTGTTAATATTTTTATCCATCTGCTGAATACTCAATCTTTTCTATTTTCAGAAGAGGATATAATTACACTAATAAAATTGATTAATAACCAACCTGATGACATTGAATCTTTATCCAATGCTAGATCAGATTGGCTGTCAAAACATGATAACGTAGATGAAGCTTTCGCAAAAGTAGAATTTGAGGAAATAGTAGCAAGAGCGCCAGGAGATAAGCAAGCAAATACAAATATTCCCAGATACGAACTTGATAAAAAGAATATACTTAATGAGATTCAACAAAGTTCGTCAATGGTGTTATGAACAAGCTAGATCAGCTTATTATAAGCTGGAAAGGTATAAACAAGAATTTAAAGAGCAAAAAAATAACTCTATAGATTCAAAATTTGATAATTTCAATCAATGGCTTCAGGAAATACCAGAAATTTCTTTTAATTATGTTGATTATTTAAGAGATTTAGAACTGCACAGAACTACAATTCAAACTAATATTAAAAACTATCGTTTATATCTTGACAAGCTAAATAAAATAGGCATTGACTCAGATAATTTAGAATTTTTGTCCAACTTTCTAGAACTAGCTGAAGATACCTTTGTCGAACAAATCAACACCAACTTAGCTTATCTTACTCCCGGTCAAAACCTCTTTGACCAGATGATTGGCATAATTCGCGGCATAGTAGAGTTAGAACAAGCCAAACGCGATCGCTCTTTAGAAAACACCATCCAAGTACTAGGTATAGCCTTTGGTGGCGGTGCAATAGTTTCTGGTGTCGTCACCCAACACATAGATAAACCCTTCGCACCGACTAATTTCAAGTACCTAATTTCTCCCCTAGTGTTATCCTTGCTGTGGAGTTTTCTAGCTGTCGCCTTTTTTGGTTTAGTGGCGCGTTTGTGTATTCAACTCAGACGGAAGGGAACAAAAGGAAAGTAAGTGGGGTTAGAACAAGTTATCCTAACTCGCACAACATCCACAGTAGGAATAAACTTACTGTGCGATCGCGCAAATTTTTTGGACAAACATCTCTGCCAAAGCAGTAAAATGTTACTTAAGTATAAAAGTTTGCCTAAAGTATTTTAACTCTGATCTTCTCAAGTCTGTTTTATTTTTACCAAAGAAACCAGTATTATCCCTGTAGTCAGAATGGGATACTTAATAGAAAGTGGCTTCATTTAGTACTCATATCCTTAGAGAGTAGATTTTACTTAAGTGTAAATACAGAAGTTCAAAGATATTATTTTAAGAAAATCAGTATTATTCCTGTGGTCAGAATGGGGTTACTCAATGGAAAGTGGCTTCATCTAGTCTTGACATTTCTATGTCTTATTTTTCCAGAATGTTTATAAATCTCAGTAACAGGAAGTAAATTAATAACAATTTACGAATTTACTGAGATTTGAGCATTTGAATATAAAGCGGCTTTCGTTGAGTTTCACCACAAATCCTAGAGGTCAAAATTGTGTACTTTAAAATACAAAACTTTGAAGCCTTTTACTTAACTTTAATTTGTGGAATAACTCTGCACGAATTTAGCTTACACGTATCGAATTTAGCTGAAGTAAAAGCAAAATGAGCACAACTCCTATAGGTAGCTACAGGTTGTTCCAGAAACTACATCCGCTATCTCTGTTGGCACAATTAACCAGTCGGCGTGCTACAGGGTGCTTAAGCATATTTACCGGGATAGTTTCTTGGTCAATCTATCTAGAGGACGGTAAACTTACTTATGCCTCCTATTCAGATAAACTGTTTGAGCGTCTTGACAGTCACTTGCGGCGATTGAGTCAGCAAATTCCTGCTCTCAACAGCGCCACTCGTGTGCAGATGCGGCTGATGTTTGAGACGAAGAGTGAACATCAATCAATACCAAATGCGGATTACCAAGCTATTTGTTGGCTAGTAAATCAGGACTATATTACCTCTGTGCAAGCAGGAAGCCTGATAGACGAATTGGCAAAAGAAGTGCTGGAATCATTTCTGTGTTTAAAAGAAGGTAGCTATGAATTTAGCCCTGAAAGCTCTTTGGATGGATTACCAAAGTTCTGTCGCCTGGATTTACGGTTACTTGTTGAACACTGTCAAAAGCAATTAAGAAATCGGCAAAATATCCAGTCATCAATTCCGGCTGGTGGGGGTTCTCAAGTTTTGGCTGCAACACAAGCGACTCAAGTTCAGCCACAACTGCAAATAAAAATTGGCCAAAAATTGCCGATACCAATCAATTTTGATATTCCTGAGAATAATAAAATTAGTCAGCCACCTGTTGGCAAAAAACTATATACAATTGCCTGCATTGATGATAGCCAAACAGTTTTGAATTCCATCAAACACTTTTTGGATGAAAACACATTTTCAGTTGTAACGATCAACGATCCGGTAAAAGCTTTAATGCAAATTCTGCGGAGTAAACCAGACCTGATTTTGCTAGATGTTGAAATGCCAAGTTTAGATGGTTATGAGCTATGTTCCTTATTACGGAAACATTCAGCTTTTAAAAATACACCAATTATTATGGTGACTGGTAGAACAGGATTTATCGACAGAGCAAAGGCTAAAATTGTCAGATCGTCAGGATATTTGACCAAGCCTTTTACACAATCAGAATTGCTAAAAATGGTTTTCAAGCATCTTGGTTGATTTCAAGAAGGTAAATAAAAATAACAAAATACGTTTAATTTATTTTTTTAGGAGATTTAATAGTGAGTCTGACTTTGCTTGGCACAATTCTGATTGTAGAAGATTCTCCCAGTGAATTGGAATTAATGAGCCATTATCTCAAAGAAAGTGGTTACAACGTAATTAAGGCAAGTGGTGCAAAAGAAGGTTTAGAAAAAGCTGTGTTAGAAAAACCAGATGCGATTGTTACTGATGTCGTCATGCCAGAAATGAGTGGATTTGAATTGTGTCGTTATCTAAGAAGAAATCCAATTACTGCAAAAGTGCCGATTGTGGTTTGTAGTTCCAAAAATCAAGAAATTGACCGTTTGTGGGCGATGAGGCAAGGTGCAGATGCCTATATAACTAAGCCTTATACCCGCGAACATCTCCTACGTACTATTAAATCAGTGGTAATTTGAATCAATGACTAGTACAAACATTACTCTTCCTGAAAAAACAACCCAAAAGAACTTAGTAGATGGTTATCTGAAGTTTCAGCTAAATCAACAAACTACTGCTGTTTTATCAATGAGGCATACACAAGAAGCTATCCTCGTGCCCATTGAATCTATCACCTCAATGCCCAATATGCAGCCCTGCATCTTAGGATTAATGAATTGGCGGAGTCGGATAATTTGGGTAGTTGATTTGCCAAGAATGCTCAATTTAGAATCCCTAGATTATCGGCTGCGACAATACAATGTAATCGTTATCCAAGTGGAGTCATTAGCGTTAGGCTTAGTTGTACAAGAAATCAAAGGTACAACCAAGTTCATCGTTGATGATATTCATTCTCCTATAGGACAAGTGGCATCTAGTTTAGTTCCTTATTTATGTGGGTGTGTTGTGCAACAGGAAGAAATATTACTGGTATTAGATGCACAGGCGATTGTACAATCTTCTATTCTCCGCAGTGATTAGAGTGTATTACTAAAAAAGATTTTTAGTGTTCTTATTCACATACTTAGGAGAACTATTTTTATGTTTAATAAAACCAACACGAATCAAGGTAATGGCGCTCAAAATCGAGCATCACTGATTTCATCCCAAAAAGCCATTGGGGGTGTAGTAAAGCTACCAACTAAGCTGACTACCAAAAGTGCTAATAATTCTTCTTCAAATCAGAGTATTGCCTTTTTTACAAAGCTGGGATTGGTTAAGAAAGCGACTATTTTAGCGATCGCAATCGGTACAATACCAATATTGGGCATCGGTGCGATCGCTTTTGGTTTTGCCAACAAATCTATTACTAAGCAAATTACCCAATCTCAACAAGCCGAAGCCACTGGCTTAAGTGATAAAGTTAACCGCTTTATGCTGGAACGCTACGGAGATATGCAGGTGATATCAAGTTTGCTATTTTTGACAAGTCCCCAAACTAGTGTCACTACCCAACAAAAGCAAGCAGTCCTGGATCGTATTGTCCAAGCCTACAAAGCTTATGACAGTATTGCTGTTTTCGATCGCCAAGGTAACTTGATTGTGCAGTCCACAGGCGAACCCTTGGAAAATCCAAAAGATCGTACCTATTTTCAAGACGCTTTACAAAAAGATACTCCTGTTATCAGTAAACCGGAAGCAGCAAAAAATACTGATGTAGTGAGTATTTATCTAGCTGCACCTGTGAAAGAGACAAGGACGGGGCAAACTATTGGCGTGGTACAAGCACGTATGCCCGTAAAATCTTTAGAGGAAGTCATCAAAAACTACGTAGCCAATGGTCAACAATACCAGTTGCTCGATGCTTCGGGAACAGTTTTCTTGAGTCCCCAAAAGGAATTATTGGGGAGAGATGCTAAGGAAGAGTATTCTAGTTTACCGAAACTGCTGGCAGCTAAAAAGGTAAATAGTTTTATAGAAGTTCCCAAAACTGAGAAAAAACAAGAATTGGTCAGCTACGTACCAGCTAGTACGGTAGATGGCTTACCTGATTTAAATTGGCAGGTACTTTTATCCACAGATACCGCAACTGTATTTGAACCGCAAAGACAATTGTTGTGGATTATAGCCATCGGTACAGCAGCGACAGCATTGATTGTAGCTGCGATCGCATCTTGGTTAGCGAACCTGACTACACAGCCAATTCTCAATGCCACTGCGGCATTAGCAAAACTAGGTCAAGGTAAATTCAATACCCGTCTGCAAATCGAAAGAGAAGACGAATTAGGGGTATTGAGTGCAAATATCAACCAGATGGCCGAACAATTGCAGGTCATAGTTAAGGAACAGGAACTCGACGTTGAAGGGGTAAAATTACTAGCAGATATTACCCTACAGATTCGGAAAACTCTGAAAACTGAAGATATTTATCATACAGCAGTCAAAGAAGTTCAGCGATCGCTAAAAACAGACCGGGTAATTATTTATAGTCTGAATCCAGATACTTTAGCTGGCGCTGTCGTTGCGGAATCGGTAACTGGTAATTGGCCGGAAATGCTGGGAGTGCAAATTTATGACCCCTATTTCCGAGAACATTATCTAAAAACTGATCGTGATGCAGAGGTGCAAGCAGTTGCCAACATTCATCAAGACCAAAACCTGACAAATGCTGACGGTTACATCCAACTTTTGGAAAAATTTGCTGTCAAAGCTCATTTAATCGTACCGATTCTGGCTCAAGAGAAACTTTTAGGCTTATTAATTGCTCATCATTGCGAAACTCCTCATGTTTGGCAACAGCCAGAAATTGACTTATTTCAACAAATAGCAACTCAAGTCGGCTATGCCTTAGAACAAGCCAAGCTATTAGAAGAAATAGAAAAAGTCAGAAATGTTACTGTAAGTGGTTCAGACGAAATACTGCAACAACAACTTTTACAACTACTCAACGATGTAGAAGGTGCAGCCAGAGGCGATTTGACAGTGCGCGCAGACGTAACCGCCGGGGAAATCGGCACTGTTGCCGACTTTTTCAACTCCATTGTGGAAAGCCTGCGGGATATTGTTACCCAAGTTAAACAAGCTGCCATCCATGTGAATAGTGCCATTGGCTCAAACGAAGGAGCCATCCGCCACTTAGCAGAAGAAGCGCTCACCCAAGCTGCCGAAATCAACCGCACCCTGGATGCTGTTGATCAAATGACTCAATCGATGAAAGCCGTAGCCGAAAGTGCCGAAAAAGCTGCCTTTGTTGCCAACCACGCAGCTCATACCGCTACTAAGAGCGGACACGCAATGGATTTGACAGTACAAAATATTCTGTCTTTGCGGGAAACCGTGGGTGAAACTGCTAAGAAAGTGAAACGTTTGGGAGAATCTTCGCAACAAATTTCTCGCGTAGTTTCCTTAATTAACCAAATCGCTATTCAAACCAACTTGCTTGCCATCAACGCCGGTATTGAAGCCGCACGTGCAGGTGAAGAAGGTCAAGGATTTGCCGTCGTGGCCGAAGAAGTCGGCGAACTAGCAGTCAGAAGTGCCGCCGCAACTCAAGAAATTGAACAAATTGTTGAAAATATCCAACGAGAAACCAGTGAAGTGGTTCAGGCGATGGAAATAGGCACTACCCAAGTGGTAGAAGGGACTCGCATTGTGGAGGAGGCTAAACAAAGTCTGAGTGAAATTTTGGATGTATCGTCTCAAATTGACTCCTTAGTGCAGTCAATTTCCCATGCAACTGCATCTCAGGTTGAAACATCCCAAAGTGTTAGCCAATTCATGAAAGATATCGCTGCTATATCACAACGTACCAGCGATTCTTCTCGCCAAGTTTCCGAATCTCTGCAACAAACTGTGGAAATTTCGCAGCAGTTGCAAGAGACTGTCGAGGCTTTCAAAGTTAGTTAAGTTTGTCATTTGTCATTTGCCATTTGTCCTTTGCGATTTGCTAGTGATGAATGACGAATGACCATGCAAATTTTAGATTTTAGATTTTGGATTGAAAAAAATCTAAAATCCGCAATCTAAAATCCAAAATTGATTGACCAATGACTAAGGATAAAAACCATGCCACAAGACAAAGAATTAGAAATCCAGATGCAATTTCTGGAAGAAGCAACTGATTACTTAAATACCTTAGAAGGGGTATTGTTGGAAATCGATACTAGTAACCGTATCGATTTAGATAAAATTAATGCTGCACTCCGCGCCACTCACTCTATTAAAGGTGGCGCGGGGATGATGGGATTTAGATCGCTCAGTGATTTATCTCACCGTCTGGAAGATTCTTTTAAAGTTTTAAAAACTAAAAAAAATTCTTTAGAAATTGATACTCAGTTACAAAGTTTATTGCTATCTGGAGTTGACTGGCTGCGTCAGATTGTCGAATTACTTGCTGAAGGGAATGTTGTCGAAGATCAGTGGTTAGCAACTTTTTGTTATCCAATTTTTGATGAGTTGCACGATCGCTTAGGCGACCCCACCCCTGAGGATGCCTCAACTATGCTATCCCCAGAAGATGGCCAAGACGTTATTCCCTTGCTATTTTCCACCGAAGTAGAAGAGTGTTTGCAGCGTCTAGAATCTATATTGACAGATAGCGAACAGCCCGGACTGCATGAAGAAATTGTCATCATGGCAGCTGAATTGGGTGGTTTAGGAGAAATGCTCCAGTTGCCAGCTTTTAGCAAGCTTTGTGAGTCAGTAACGCAGCACTTGGAAACTGTTAGTAACTCGCGCATTCCCGAAATTGCCCAGTTAGCATTGCAAGCATGGCGGCGATCGCAAGCTTTAGTGCTGACAAATCAATTAGATAACTTGCCGACAGAAATTGACTTAAGTAGTTATACGCAATCTCCGCTACTATTACCAGCAGAAGTAATACCACAGCTTCTCCCCACAGATATCCTCGACACAGAAGCAGCTTCAACAGCAGTTTGGCAAGCCGAAATAACTCCCGAAGCTTGGATTAAAGATGAAGCGATTGCAGCAAATTTTACATTCGTAGATGCAGAATTTGCTGACGAGTTAAATGGTGTCAATGTCACCGAACATAATACCATCTTTTCTAGAGAAGATAATTCTGCCGATGCTAAATTTGGCGAAGGCAAAGGAGAGCAAAATGGCGTTGTAAAAGAGCGGGAAACTCATGAAAATAGTGTTAGAGTTCCTAGCAAACAACTAGAGCAAATTAATGATTTATTTGGCGAATTGATTGTTCAGCGTAATGGGTTAAACTCACACCTAGAAAGATTACGCAAACTCGTTCGTAACCTCAACCAGCGAGTCCAAGTTCTCGACCGCGAAAACCAAGATTTACGTATAGCCTACGACAAAATTTCCACTCAAGCGGCTGGGGTACGGGCACAAGCTGAAAATGGTCATAAAGCACAAGACACAGACAGAGAATTTGATACCTTAGAGATGGATCGCTATAACGATTTAAACCTGCGATCGCAGGAAGTTATGGAAACCATTGTTCAGGTACAGGAAGTTACAACTGATGTGCAACTGAGTGTAGATGATACAGACAATATTGCTCGGAAATTAAACAAAACATCCAAACAATTACAAACAAAACTAAATCACATCAGGATGCGGCCGCTGTCTGATTTAATTGAACGTTTTCCTAGAGCCTTGCGCGATTTAAATGTAGAGTATGGAAAAAATGTCCAGTTAAAAATTGAAGGTGGTAACACTTTAATTGAACGCAGCATTTTAGAAGCTTTAAATGAACCTTTAATGCACCTGTTAAGGAATGCTTTCGATCATGGTATCGAAGACTCTAGCACCCGCCGCCTTCTGGGTAAACCAGAACAAGGATTAATTGAAATTACAGCTACTCACCGCAGCAATCGCACCTTGATTGCTATCCGTGATGATGGTTGGGGTATTTCTCTAGAAAAAATTCGCACCCGCGCCCTAGCAATGGGATTGGATGCTTCTCTACTTGCTAATGCTAGTGATGAAGAACTATTATCACTAATTTTTGAACCAGGTTTTACCACCTCCGAGCAAGTTACAGCATTATCTGGTCGCGGTGTTGGTATGGATGTGGTTCGTAACAACCTCAAACTGATTCGAGGAGATGTGAAAGTAGATACAGAACCAGGAGTTGGTACTACCTTCACCCTATCATTACCATTTACCCTTTCGGTGGCGCGAGTTCTACTAGTAGAAATCAACAAAATGCTATTGGCATTTCCTACAGATGTCATTTCAGAAATATCCTTACTCCAAGACGAGCGAGTTTTCCAAATGGCAGGTAGTGAAGTCCTAAATTGGCAAGGAACAATGCTACCACTGATTCGCCTGACTCGTTATTTAGAGTTTAATTGCCTGCGCTACGATACTTCAGAATTAGAAACTCCAGCAGCGATTAATGCTAATAGCGTGTTAGTAGTCAAAGGTAATAATCAGCTAGTAGCTATTCAAATAGACCGTTGCTGGGGTGAACAGGAAGTTGCTATTCGCCAAGTCGAAGGAAATATACCTTTACCTGAAGGTTTTAGCAACTGCACAATTCTCGGTGATGGTCGAGTAGTACCACTAGTTAATATCAATGAGTTGCTGTATTGGATTGCTACAAATCGGAAGACTCCTAGAGGTACTCAATTACCATCGGCAAGGTTGAAGACACCGTTCCTCATATTTGATGAAGAGAAAATGTCAGCAGCTTCAGTTAAGCAGAAAGGCACAATTTTAATTGTAGATGACTCGATTAATGTTCGTCGCTTTTTAGCGCTGACCCTTGAAAAAGGAGGGTATCAAGTAGAACAAGCTAAAGATGGTCAAGATGCCTTAGAAAAACTCCATAGTGGATTGAGAGTTGAGGCGGTAATTTGCGATATTGAAATGCCTCGCCTTGATGGTTATGGCTTTTTAGGTAAGGTAAATTCAGACGTTGACACAAAAAATATTCCCGTTGCAATGCTGACTTCTCGTAGTAGTAATAAACATCGGCAACTGGCGATGCAATTGGGGGCAAGAGCTTACTTTTCTAAACCTTATAATGAGCAAGAGTTACTCCAAACGCTAGAAGAAATAATTCGTACTGTAGCAGAAAAGGGCGCGTCTAATTGAACATGAATTCGACGGTTAGAAAAAGGCAAAAAGCTTGCTAGATATCCTCGATTGACATTTGCCCAAAAGATTTGCCTGCACTGCCTTGTGTCGTTTTTTAGTTCCGTCGAACTCATGTTAAATCAAGATTTGGGGTACTTACGTGATGATTTTGACATTAGTGATGGATTGAGGTTGGCATAATGAAAAGCGCAGACTACATAAATGAATAGAGCTTCATCTTTGCCACCGGATTATACTATTCGCCAAGCCCGTAATATTGACATTCCAGCAATATATCAAATTATTCTAGTGAGTTTTAATGGTTTAAAACTTTTAATTATTTTTGCTCTATTTTTAATAATAGGTATTTTCTTACTCCTCTCTGCTATATGTATTATTATCGGAAATTGTTCTATTAGTCCTCAGGATTTTTTGATATCTTTAGTATTAATTCCACTAATAGTAAGCAGTTCAATATTAATAACTTCCTCTTTACAACTTGCAAGTATTTTTCATAGACAAGATAGCTCAATAGTTTTGCTAATAGAACATAATAATCGCTTAGTAGCTTATGCTATACAGTCTAAGAAAGGTAGTTATTCGTTGTTGAAATCTTTATATGTTAAACCGGATTATCGCCGCCTTGGGTTGGGGTCTTGTTTAGTGCAAAACCTTGCATGTAGGGGAGTTAGACCAATTTATGTGTTTCCTACGCCTGAATAAGCTAACAAATTAAGCATTAATTATAATTGGGTACTTCAATATTGTATTTGGGTACTCCGATATCGTATTTGGGTACTTCAATATCGTATTTGGGTACTTCAATATCGTATTTGGGTACTTCAATATCGTATTTGGGTACTTCAATATCGTATTT
>NZ_JBALEJ010000098.1:0-27351 GCF_036917975.1 Nostoc sp. | reverse complement strand
GGATAACACACTGAGTAGCCGTGTGCGGTGAAAATCGCAAGCACGGTTCCGAATGGGAGGGGTGATGCAGTAATGCACACCTCGACCCTACCAGATGTCTAGGGAATTTATCCATCAATTATTTGCCTCGTTCCCAGTCTCCGACTGGGAATGCTCGTCGTTGAGGCTGCCGCCTCAAGACTCGCGGCAGAGCCGCTTTTAAGTTGCATTTCCAGCCTCCGACTGGAAACGAGGTTTTAAAGGAGTTTCAGCTTAAGTTGACACCAATGCTCCCTATCTCCACCCTACTAAGATTTGTTCGCGTAGCGTCTCGCAGAGAAGGTGGGGACTTTCGCTAAACGTTAAACAGTAGTTGGAGTCAGCTAAACTAAAGAGGAAATTGCCTAATAAGTTTTAATAATGCTGTTATGAGTACTGACTCACCTGTTAATTCTCCCGAAAAACCTGAATCCACGTTCGGGAAGCGTTTGAGAAACTTCTTAATTGTAATGGTAGCGATCGCACTTAGCGTTTCCCTCGTCTTAGGATTGCGAACTGAAACAACCTCGGCTACCCTCGCCAAGTTAAGCGATAACTCCACACCGTTAGAAGTAGCAATCAACAACGGCAAACCATCTCTAGTAGAATTTTATGCTGATTGGTGTACTGTCTGCCAGAAAATGGCACCAGATATCACTCAACTAGAAACAGAGTATGCTGACAAGATGAATTTTGTCATGCTGAATGTGGATAATACCAAGTGGCTACCGGAAATGCTGAGATATCGGGTAGATGGGATTCCCCATTTTGTATTTTTAAGTCAGCAAGGAGAAACCATAGCCCAAGCTATCGGCGATCAACCCCGGACGGTTATGGCTAGCAATTTAGAGGCTTTGGTTACTGGTTCGTCTCTCCCCTATGCTCAAGCTAGTGGGAAAGTTTCTAAATTTTCAGCCCCAGTAGCACCAACGGCTAGTCAAGATGATCCCCGCAGTCATGGCAGCCAGGTGGTAAATGAAAATAATTCTTAAGGAGGCAGGAGGCAGGAGGCTCAGTTGAAATCCCCATAAATAAATTTAGGGGATTTAATGGAATTTCTTGATTTAAAAACTAGTTCTAAGGGACTTCCAAGAAATAAATTATGTAAGAGATTGCCGCTTCAAACGCTTCTGAGCGTACATTAATTTGTCAGACCTGGCAATTACTTCTTCTAGTGACATATCACTTTCTGGTGAGTAACACTCTATCCCCATACTCATCGAAAGTTCATAATTACGGTTTTGCTGTTGATTAAAGTTGGCGATATTTGCTTGCAGATACTCTTGGATGCTATCAGCGTCCTTAAAGTAGCTGGAGATGAAAACAATGAACTCATCACCACCCAAGCGAGCAACAATATCAGAACTGCGAAAACTTTGCTTGAGTAATCGACCCGCATCAATAATCAAGGCATCTCCCATATCGTGACCAAGGGTGTCGTTAACCTGTTTTAGCCCATCTAAATCAATGAAGATCACCCAGCACAATGCTTTCATCCGGTGAGCAATTTTTAACTCTTGTTCAGCCATCACAAAGAAACCACGTCGGTTATGCAGACCGGTTAATTCATCAGTCAGGGACGCTTGTTTGCGGTTGCGAACTTCCTGAATGAGTTCCATCTGAGCGATCGCTTGACGACTTAGGCGGCGCAGTGCATCTAACTGCTGGTAACTTAGATGATGAGGAATGGTATCCAAAACACACAACGTCCCAATGGGAAGACCATCGGGTGTAATTAAAGGGGCACCAGCATAAAAACGAATTTTGGGATTATCTTTGACTAAGGGATTGTTATGAAAGCGATCGTCCTTGATGGCGTTGGGAATCACGAATATATCCTCTGGTTCAAGAATGGCATGGGAGCAAAAAGCCCAATCTCTGGGTGTTTCGCTAGCTTGTAGTCCAACTTTAGATTTAAACCATTGGCGATCGGCATCAACTAAGCTAATTAGAGCAATTGGAGTCTTACAAATGTAGGCAGCAAGAGCAGTTATATCATCAAATGCTTGTTCGGGTAGGGTATCCAGGATATTGTAGTTCGCCAGGGCTTTGAGCCTTTCTGCTTCATTATCAGGTAGAGGAACAGCTTGGGTTTTCACAAATGAGTGTCTGAGCCTTAGGCAGGAAAGTCTAGAAGGCTGGAAATTTTGCAACAACCGCAGTATTAGTCCTCCAGCAGCAAGGCTACGTGACATAAACATCTCTGCAACGAAAATCAACACTCGGTTGAATATACAGAAATATTGTATTACATGATGTTCTTCATGCCTTTGGTTTGCTCTGTTGTTCATGTCACCCTAACCACTGTGCAAATTCCCTGAGTATTTAGATACTTACAAGGTCTTTTGCCCAAAGCCAGGTTGAAAATTATCAATATCAGCAAAAATTTATTAAAACTTATCATACTATCAGAGTTGTTTGTCAAAGATTGATACTTTTGATACTATCATTTTTTCTATACTTACAAAAATTCCGAGGGTCAGTTTCCAACCCTCGGAGCTTAAATTTACCACACTCAGTGCCTCGGCTTTGAGTATACTAAAAACGGTTAGGAATTTTACTTTTTTAAACGCAGAGGTTCGCTGAGGTAAACGCATAAGCCCTTCTCTACGAGACGCTACGCGTAGCTTGCTTCCCCGTAGGGGTACGCCTTCCCGCAGGGTAGGTACGCAAAGTTTTTCTTCAAGTTTTCCCTCTGAAATTTATACCATCCCGTAAAGTCCAGATATTAGCCGTTTGCAGTATAAATAGACCACTTACCCCTACGACAGATGCGGTTCAAATACATGAAAATTGCTGTAATGAGCGATCGCGTCTTATCTTTTATCGGACGCGATCGCCTAATTTTGTAGCACACTCTAGCTCATCTCTAGACATCTCCAGAAATTAAATATACGTTACCCAGAAACCTTGTAGAGACGTAGCAGTGCTACGTCAAAACAATTCTTTTTCGGAGATGTCTTCTGTATAATTTGGTATTACTTGACTTCTACAGCAACTTCCGCAGACATCCCCGGAGTAATCCGCGATTCATACCCTTGAATACTCTTTTGGTCGAAAACTACTTTGACTGGGATGCGTTGGACAACTTTGGTAAAGTTACCTGTAGCATTATCTGGTGGTAATAAGGCAAACTGAGCGCCGGAAGCTGGCGAAATACTGTCAACACGACCAATAAAGGTGTGATGAGGGAAACTATCGAGCTTAATTTCTACTGCCTCTCCTGGGCGCATCTTTTCTAATTGAGTTTCTTTGAAGTTCGCAACTACCCAATAGTTGTTATCCACGATCGCCATTAATGGTGTTCCTGCTGCAACTCGGTTACCAACTTCCACGTTTTTCCTACCGATGCGTCCGGCGCTGGGCGCGGTAACATTGGCATAAGATAGTTGCAACTGTGCATCTTTGAGCGATGCTTCTGATTGCGCGATCGCCGCTTTTGCCGCTTCGTATTGACTACGTTTAACTGTTGTATCTTGTCCGCCTGCGGTAGCTTGTTGCAATCCTCCCTTGGATGCTGCCAATTTAGCTTGGGCGTTAGTAACATTCTCTTGCGCCTGTGCTAATTGAGACTGGGCTTTAGCAACACCAACTTTCGCGGAGGCTAATTTAGCTTGGGCTTGTTCTACTCCCTGAATTGCGGCGTTTTTTTGTGCCGTCGCTACATCATAAGCGGCCTTGGCTGTATCCAATTGCTGACGAGCGATCGCACCTGTTTTATACAACTCGTTGTAACGATTGTAATCTGTTTTAGTTTTTTCCAAATTGGCATTAGTTTGCGCTACCTGCGCTTGGGCGGCGGGAATCCCCGCTTGGGCGAGTCTGACTTCAGCTTGTGCTGCTGGTATCCCCGCTTGGGCTTCTTGTACTGCTGCTTGGGCTGTAGAAATTGCTGCTACTGCACCACTGACATCCCCTTGCGCTTGAGTTGTCTTACCAGTGGTGGTTTGTGAAGTTAAAGCAATATTTGCTTGAGCCGCTTGTGCCTGACCACGAGCATTTTCTAAGGCGGCTTGTGCTTGTTGTACCTGACTTTGATAGTCCCGTGGATCTAACTTCACTAACAATTGTCCTGGTTGCACCAGTTGGTTATCATTCACTAGCACCTGACTTACAGTTCCGGGAATGCGGGTACTAATTTGATGAATGTTTCCCGCAACGGTGGCGTTATCTGTTTCCTGGTGGGTGGAGGCATATTGCCAGTAGTGAAAACCAAAAGCACCTGCGGCGATCGCACCCACGCCTAATCCTGCCAAAATTAAACCACTCGGTCTTTTGCGCTTCGGTGGAACTTCTTTTTCGATCTCAGGAGTTACAACAACAGGTGCTTCTGCTGTTGCAGATGTCTCTGCTGTAACAGTTTCTAAAGTCTCTGAATCAGGAATCACTTCTTTTTCTAAAATTGGTGTTTTGTGTCCGTTGCGTCCGTTCAAAGTATTAGTACCCATGATTCTTAACTCCCTTGCTCCTTCGATAATTTGATTGATAATCGTTTATTTAGAATGCGTAATATTTCCTGAAAAATTTTTATTTCCTTAGTATGCGTAATATTATCTCAAAAGAAATGTTTACACTGCCTCCCCCAGTCGGGTGATTGTGGGATCATCTTTAGGAAAGGTTAGCGATCGCCCGATTCAACATTTGGGAAAACAGTTCTCGATCGGCAAAAGAAATACCTTCCATCGCTTCATCACGCACAGCTGCGGCGACTGGCGGTAATACAGCTTCTAGTTCCTTACCTGCATCCGTGAGCCAAATTCGCCAGATGCGGCGATCGTGGGTGTCGCGTTCTCGACGCACCAAACCGCGTTCTTCCATCCGATCTAGTACGCCTGTTAAAGTGCCTCCCACTTGTTTGAGTTTATCCCCAATACTAGAAGTAGGTAAACCATCTTCTTGCCAAAGACAGCACAACACCAGCCAGTGAAATGGCGTCAATCCAAAGGGTTCTAACCTCTCAGTAAACTTGCGACTGAGCAGTTGTGAGACTAATTTGATTCTATAGCCCAAGTTGTATGGTGCGAGATTATGCTGCCACGACTCTAAAGTTGGGGAGTGATTAGATGTAGAAACCATTTAGTAAAATAGTTAGTGTACGTACTATTATAACTAAATTTAGTCTTTTTTCGCAACATATGCATTGCATCTATCTTAGGAAAGAAATTGAATTAACTGATACTCTTTAACTGTACTGATAATACGATGAAGCCGAGACAATTTAGGGGACTGGTCAGTATATATCCAAGCATAGCTCAAAGCTGGTATTTGGGAAATAGAGGCTACATGTTTGGCAGGAATAGGAAGATAGAACTCAAACAGTACTTGGGTTTTCTGGTCTATTTGCACATAGTAGGTAGGATGAGATTGGAGAATAGAGGCGATCGCACTTTCTTGTAAAAAAGTTTTCAAAACAGGGTTATAGTCACTTAACATCCCAATGCTACCCATCGTCGCCAAAGCCAACCAAGAGGGAATTAACCATCCTGCAATCCAATAACGTGCGGTGAGAAACTTTTTACCAAAGTGGTAACGACTAATCCAGACTACAGGTAAAATTAACCAACCCAAGCCCATAGCCAAGCCAATAGCTGCATACTTGTGGATATCAGAACTACCCCAAGTTAGAATAATAGTACTTGCTATTACAAGTAAAACACCGAATCCACCAAAGCCATAGCTGAGATTTCGAGGAAGATTATTCTTTGCAAAAAAGTTTAATATCTTATTTTTACTTTTTTGAAGAGGAAATTGTGAGTAAATCCCTGTCTGGTAAATATTGCCTAACCAACTTAAACCCACAGAAGCAAACAAAGCTACAAAGGGATAAAGACAAAGACCATAATGAGGGTAACGAGTCTTAAAAAGACTAAGTTCTACAAATAGGGTAAGGGGAAAGCCAACTAATATTAACTGGTAACGATTAATCGGACGATGGAGAGTCAAAAACAAACCTAAAATTCCAAAAAAAGCCCAGGGAAATGCTTTTAAAAGAATATTCCATACATAAAACAGTAGCCCGTGATTATAAGAGTCATCAGAACCTAACTGCACAACAAACTTGAGTAACTCCTCAAAACTATTATTGCCGTAGTGAAGCCAGCTTAACCACAGCCAAACAAAGGTAGGGATTAAACCTACTAAAAAGCCTAGATATAAAATTGGGTTAGCAAGATGACGATGACGGTGATGTTCCCAAATTAAATAAGGCAATAAAGCTATAATTGGTAAAAAAATCATAAAGCTTCTGACTAAGAAGCCTAAACCTAAACTCAAGCCAGCGATAAAACTCCAAAAATAGCGATATTTGGGGTATACTTCCGTTTTTACTAAAGAATAAATAGCTAGAAGTACCAAGAAAATCATTGGTACATCAGGTGTGCTTAAACGGCAGTATTGTAGCCAGAGAAATTCCACACTTAAAATTGCAGCAGCTAGCCAAGCTATTTTTTTGCATAGCATAATTCTGCCAATTTCATACACCAGCCATAAGCTAAAAATGCCAGCGATCATACTAGGAATACGCGCACTAGTATCACTCATCCCAAACAGCTTGTAGAAACTGGCAATTAACCAATAAGGGCCAGGGGTTTTATGATGTGCATTTTCCCAAGGAGTCATCCAATTACCAGAATCAAACATCAGACGGGCACGCGATGCGTAAAGTGCTTCATCATGTGCCATCAGACTATTGTTACCAGAAGTAAATAATAATAAGGGCAGTATCCAAGTGAACAAACTCAAATAGGGTAATAATCCCACTAGGCGGATTTGTCGCCAAAGATACTGCAAGAAGTGTAGTTTATAGAACATTGAATTGATAAAATTGAATGCTGCTATTTAGACTGGTTTATCGTCAAATCAAGGGTTTAAGACCCCAACATTTATATGTAGTATCAGTCTCAGTAGGAGTTGAAATCCCCGAAGTTGCCACAACGTGGGGAACCCGCGCAAGGCACTTCTCTTCGTCTGAAATGTCTTTAATTTTGAATTTTGAATTTTGAATTTTGAATTCTTAAGTGTCCTGCTGTTATTAAAATATCTTACATAGTGATTTTTGAAAAATACCTGAGATTGCCGTAATTTTCCGAAAAGTTCTCCAAAACAGAGATTTATGCAGTTAAGACCGAATCAACGCCTGAAATTAGACGATACAGATGATAAGCTATTCTATGCCTATCCCCGCTTCGTCACCCATGTCGATGAAGGATTTATTCAACAGCTAACGGATTTATATCGCGATCGCCTGAAACCCAACACCCGCATTTTTGATATGATGAGCAGCTGGGTATCTCATCTGCCAGAAGAGATGCCGTTTTCTCATGTAGAGGGACATGGACTCAACGCCGAGGAACTGGCACGTAATCCCCGTTTAAACCATTACTTCGTGCAAAATCTTAACGACAATCCCCAGCTACCATTACCAGATGAAGATTTTGATGCTGTTCTCAACTGCGTATCTGTGCAGTATGTCCAATATCCAGAAGCCGTATTTTCCGAAATTTACCGCATCTTGAAACCCGGTGGTGTCGCAATTATCAGCTTTTCTAACCGGATGTTTTTTGAAAAGGCGATTCAAGCTTGGCGGGAGGCTTCAGAAGCAGTTCGAGTGGAATTAGTCAAAGAGTACTTCGCCTCAATCCCCGGATTTACAACAGCAGAAGTAATAGCTCATAAGTCAACATTACCAAATTTATTACAGTGGTTGGGTGCAGCTGGAGGAGATCCGTTTTATGCCGTCATAGCTTACCGCATTTAAAAGGGCAAACCCACAGACGTAGGTTTATTTTCCTTAGTCAGCTGAGGCGGACGAGAGTTTGTATAGCGGTTATTTCTACTCACCCTGACTCTTGAAATACTTTTGTAATGTATCCATAAATTGTGTAGATGAATTATTGGCTAATGAAATCAGAACCAGAAGTCTATAGCATTGCTGACCTTCAACAACAAAGTGAGACTATCTGGGACGGTATTCGTAATTATCAAGCCCGCAACTTTTTGCGCCAAATGGATGAAGGAGACTTAGCTTTTTTCTATCATTCCAATACTAATTTTCCCGGTATTGCAGGGTTAATGCGTGTAGTGAAAAAAGATATTGTTGATCCGACTCAGTTTGAGCCAAAAAGTAAATACTACGACCCGAAGTCAAGTCCCGAATCCCCTCGCTGGCAAACAGTTGTAGTAGAATTCGTTGAAACTTTTTCTAACCCCATCTTGCTATCAACACTCAAAGAGAAGTTTACCGCCGAAGAGCTAATGGTGGTGAGACAAGGAAATCGGTTATCGGTGATGCCCGTCCCTGAGGCAGTAGCTTTGAAGATTCTGGCGATGAAAATCTCCTAAGCTAAAAAACTAACTTGCATAATCGAATTAAATAATTCGTAATTCGTAATTCGTAATTCGTAATTAAGTTTTGTGACGGGGATTTAGACCCCGACCCAAAACTTGCCGGTTATTGAACCGGGGGACTTAAACCCACGGAGTTTGTTAAACATAACTCTTGTGGGCTGGGCAATATGAGCGCCCAGCTTATGCAATTTAAATATGGAACAGCTTAGTACTACAAAGCGGAATTAAAAATTAAAAATTAAAAATGAATACAGCGTAAGTATTTTATTCATTTGGAAACTGCTGTATTTCCGATCGCAATTCTTGTAATACCCCCTGCAAAAACTTACCCCATTCCGCCGCCAAAGGGATTTCTGTAAACGGAACCCGCACTGAGTTAGTAGATTCGGGAAATAGAAATTCTAATTCTATAGAACGACCTTTCTCAGGTGGATTATTTACATCTACTGATTTGTCATCTACTAAAACTTGGATTTGTTTGATATCAAGCAAAGAGAATGTTTCTAATTTAATCGGTCCTTGAGGCGTGGGTTTTCCCCAAGTTATATTGTTGCCTTTTTGACCTAATACAGCATAAATATCATACTTAGCCCGTTCAAATTGCTCTGCCCAGACGCGATAAGCTTCGACCTTTTGATACTCCTTCGAGCCTTGCCAAGCTAACCAGAAAAACATTACTAACAGGGGCAACCACAAAAGACCACGTTCCATCGTTAAAAAAATCCTGAGTCATGAATGAGACTTGTAACTAAAAGTGCGAAATCTACCAACAAGTGATGCAGATAAGTTATGGTAGTGAACAAACTGGCAAAAAGCGGTGATGAGTTAATATGAGAAAACTTATATTATTGTGCTTGTTTGTCATTGGGCTGGGAGCTGCCATATTTGGTTTCCTGAATTTCCAGGGATTGGCAGCCAGAGGAGAGTTTGAGACGATTTTGCTTGATTTTCGGGAAGATATTCCATCACTTGTGGTGGAACAGGATCTACAAGCGATCGCCAAACAATACAACGTTACACCCCAATTAGACAACAAGTTTTCCAAAAAAGATAATGTGTATATTATCAAGGGCGATCGCCAACGGCTGCAAGAACTGAAAAAATCTCAGTTTGCCCAAGCGACAGAATTCATTGAACCAAACTATATCTACAGCAGCATTCCCCAACCAGGTAAAACCGCTTGGCTAGGTGAATTTTTGAATCCCCAAGAAGATGAAGAAGCAAATCCTTCATTAACTGGCCCCAATGACCAATATTACAGCAAGCAGTGGAACTTGCACAAAATCGGTATTGAAGGCGCATGGAGTCAAACTAAAGGCAGTGGCATCACAGTCGCAGTTATTGACACCGGAATTACCAAGGTTCGAGACTTATATGAGACAAAATTCGTCAAGGGCTACGATTTTGTAAACGACCGAGAAGAAGCCACTGACGATAACGGCCACGGTACTCATGTTGCCGGAACTATTGCCCAAGCCACAAATAACAAATATGGTGTCGCAGGAATTGCCTACGAAGCTAGTTTGATGCCCCTGAAGGTACTCAGTTCTTATGGCGGTGGTACTGTTGCCGATATTGCCGAAGCGATTAAATTTGCTGCTGATAAAGGCGCAGATGTGATTAATATGAGCTTAGGCGGTGGCGGTGAAAGCCAGTTGATGAAACAAGCGATCGAGTACGCCCATAGAAAAGGTGTAGTTATCATCGCCGCAGCCGGAAATGAAAACACCAATGGAGCAAGCTATCCAGCCCGCTATCCCTACGTTATCGGCGTTTCGGCAATTGGCCCAGATGGCGAAAGAGCGCCCTATTCTAACTTTGGTGCTGGGGTAGATATCTCTGCTCCCGGTGGTAGTGAAGCTGGTAAAATTCTCCAAGAAACTATCGATGAAAAGGGCGAAGGCGTATTTCTGGGCTTCCAGGGTACAAGCATGGCTTCTCCCCACGTTGCCGGTGTTGCAGCATTAATCAAAGCTGCTGGCATCAAAGAACCAGATGAAGTCTTAAAAGTCCTCAAGCAGTCAGCACGAGTCATTCAGGATGATGGTTTGAACTATTATGGCGCTGGACAACTCAATGCAGAAGCAGCAGTCAAACTAGCCTTTAGCGGACAAATCAGTTTTCCAGATTTCTTCCGATGGTTAAGGGATAGCGGCTATCTTAACCCCGGCTTTTGGATTGATGGTGGTGCGATCGCGCTCTTACCCAAGATTTTAATGGTAGTTGGTTCCTATCTGCTAGCTTGGTTTTTACGGGTTTACTTCCCCTTCGCTTGGAGTTGGTCTTTATCCAGTGGACTAATTGCTGGTAGTTCTGGGTTATTCTTCCTCAAGGGAATCTATATTTTTGATCTTCCCCAATGGCCTTTCCGGGTTTTGGGCAGTTCAATTCCCGAACTAGGCAATACCCTCCAGGGAACTGATGCGTTGAATCCCCTATTTGCCAGCGTACTAATTCCCATTGTGTTAATGGCATTGCTGCTGGGACATCCTAGTTGGAAATGGTTTGCCATTGGTTCAACTTTAGGTGTCGCAGCCTGCTTGACAGTAAGTGCATTTTTAGATCCAGCTGTTTGGGGTTTAGGAAGTGGTAACATAGCACGCCTCTTCCTCATCGCCAACGCCCTAATCTGTTATGGACTTGCTCGTTTAGCATTAAAAAACGAAGAAAAAATTGCATAGAAGGTGACTGGGAACTAGGTATTTGGGACTGGGGGATTGGGAAAATTCTTCTCCAGTCCCCAGTCCCCAGTCCCCAGTCCCCAGTCCCCAGTCCCCAATACCCAACTCAGCACTCAGCACTCTTATGAGCATCACACTTACAGGTACAATCGAACGCCGTGATATTGGTACAGGCGCATGGGCGTTAGTCACAGAAGAGGGTGTTACTTACGAAATCCTCAGAGGGGCTGACAAAGACTTACTCAAAGCCGGACAAAAAGCAAAAGTTAAAGGACAGGTACGCGAAGATATCATGACTATTGCCATGATTGGCCCCGTTCTAGAGGTCAAATCTTTTGAGATAACTAGTTCTGATTAGCTGTTGTGGAATTCAGAACCTCTTGCAGACGGCTTCTAAACTCCCCCTTGGGATGACCTCCTTTTACCTCACCCACAATCTGAAATTCCCCTTCTGGAGAATTGCAGAGGATGTAAGTAGGCCATCCCATTTCTGATTTATCGGGATACTGAGTTAATAAAATCTTGCGATACTTGCGATAAGCAGTCGTATCTTGCATCTTGACATCGATAAACTCTAAACCCAGTTCTTCAGCCACCTTTTTGTCATAAAAAGACATTTTGTGGCAGATGCCGCACTCTTCTGAAGAGAACTTAATTACAGCTAAACTCATGGGTTGGCTACTCTTTGATTTTAGGCAAAGTTTTTTAGCATAATGCTATGAGATATTACCATACAGTTGGTCATTAGTGTCAACTTCAGCCTGAAACCCTAATTCAATATTTTTCCTCCTTCTCTGCTTCTAGTGGCATGGCAAGTAAAATAGTGCATTAGACGTAGGTTAGGTGGAGCGGAGCGCAACCCAATAGATATCAGGATGTTGGGTTACGCAAAGCCCATAGGTGTCAACTTAACGTGAAAGCAAGTCTAGTAGTCTGTCCCATTAATTTTGAGGGTTAAGAGAACGAACCGCAAAGGACGCAAAGAGCGCAAAGGAAGAAAAGTTAAGAATGAGTTCACCCATTATAGCTGTATTTCTAGATCGTTAAAAACAATTGTCGCTAGATTATCTAAACCAATGTCTATCGACGCATTCAGACTCTTGTTTAAGCTACAGAAGAAGTCTGACAACTCGGTAATTTCATAGACTACTTCGATCATAAAACATCCCGTTTTTGGGACAATTCGTACTTCGCATAAGTCCTCAAAATTGAGTCCAGGTTTGACTGGAATTTTGATTGGCGACATCGAAGGAACCACCGAACCCTTGCCAAATGCTCTTTTACCAATTGCTTGATTGTTGAACTTAACTAGGTTTTTGTCGTCAATATAATTGGGTGGTTTGGGAAAACCAGTAAACTTACTTGAATCAATTTTATAGGCTGATAATGATTTGTAGTAAACAATCCAGGCATCTGCATTCTGTTTCAAAACGAGTTGCGCTACTTTCGCAGGTAAGGCTTTGTAGTTCTCATTTTGTTTAAATAAAGTGTCTAAACTGGCTTGTGAATGCGATCCCCAACCGTAGAAAAATCCCTGACGTTGGGTGAATTGAGCAGTGTTGTAAAGCTGTCGGGAAACAGTGGTAATGTTAGTGCAGTAATCAAACCATTCATGTCCTTCTTTGATTACGTTCTTTTCAACTTCACGCATGGTGATCAATTATTATATGAGATTATTGTACCATTGAATAAGCGCACGAAAGACTACGCCTGACTAGGTTAGACTATATTTTGTTTAAAGTTTTATAATACTCGCCAAAGGCGAAATTTCATCGCCGCCTTTGATACATTAAATAGATAAAATAAGGCGCTCCCAAGGCAGCAGTGAGTAAACCACAGGGTAATTCTGTCGGAGAAAATAAAGTCCGACCGAGAAAATCTGCTGATGCTACCAATAATCCCCCGATTAAGGCGGCGACTGGTAATAAATTTTGATGTATTGCTCCAACAAGTCTGCGTGCTAAATGAGGAGCCATTAATCCAACGAAACCAATTGTACCGGCGATCGCTACACTTGACCCAGCCAGTGCCACACTCACTAACAATAATTTGCTCCTCTGCCATGTAACTCGGCTACCAAGTCCTTTAGCTACCAAGTCACCCAATTGCAGAGTATCAAGTTCCCGCGCCAGCAGTAAAGCTAAGGGAACGAAGACGACTAGCCAAGGTAGCAGTTGCCAAAGTTGCTCCCAACTTTTACCAGCAACACTACCCGCCAGCCATACCAGCGCTCTACTGACGTTGCTGATTTGACCGAAAGTCAACATTAAAGTCGTGAAAGCTCCCATAATTGCCGCGAGTGATACTCCCACCAACACTAAACGCAGAGGTGATTTTTCCCCCGTACCAGCTAGCAAGTAGATAAGACAGGCGACAATAAAAGCACCACCAAAAGCCGCTAGAGGCAAGTACATAGTTGGTACAGCCGGGAATAATACAATCAGAGTCACTGCTGCTAAGGCTGCACCTGCATTTACGCCAATGATGCCAGGGTCAGCTAAAGGATTACGTGTCAAACCTTGTAAAATTGCACCAGCAATTCCCAAGCCCACTCCGATCAACCAAGAGATTAACACTCTAGGTAAACGCAAGGTAACAACAACAAAGGGAGATTCTGGATCTTGAGTTGGTAAACCAAGAACAGCTTTCACTATATCTGCTGGCGGGACAGGGTAATCTCCCAAACTGAGGCTCATCCCCAAGACAGCGAGGGTGATTAATAGCACTATCAACAATACTTTAGTTACAGACTGGTTGCCGAGTATGAAATTTGGAATTTGGAATTTGGAATTTGGAATTGTTGTCATCTCTTCACCCGCCAACGCACTAAATACAACAAAAAGGGCGCTCCTAACATTGCTGTCATCACGCCAACAGGTAATTCCTGGGGTCTAATTAAGCAACGGGCTGCTAAATCTGCCCATACTAATAAATCTGCACCAAACACAGCTGCACAAGGCAATACCCAACGATGATCAATGCCCATCGCCCCCCGCGCTAGATGGGGAACTACCAGACCGACAAAGCCGATAGGCCCCGCTAATGCTACAGCACTTCCCGCTAAGATGACAACGCTCGATGCTGTTACCAACTTGATCCAACCTATTTGCTGACCTAAGCCTGTAGCTACCGATTCTCCTAAACTGAGAACATTGATCTGTCTACTCAAGGCAAAAGCTGTTAATAGCCCCACTATCATCCAAGGTAGGACAGTCAGAAATAGATTGAAGTTCACTCCTGCGAGAGAACCTGCTAGCCAGAAGCGTACTTCTTCCAGAGTGCGATCGCTCAAAATCAGTACACCTGTAGTAATTGATGATAGTAAGGCGGTGAGGGCTGCACCAGCGATAGTCAACTTCAGTGGTGTTATACCCCCTTGTCCCAGGGAACCAAGGGAATAAACTGCGATCGCTGCTAACAATGCTCCCAAAAATGCTACAAGGGTAATCAGAACTGGTGAAGATATACCCAAGCCAAAAACCATTACTACAACTGCTAAAGCTGCACCTGCATTGATCCCCAAGATCCCAGGCGCAGCTAAGGGATTTTGAGTCAATCCTTGCATTAACGCCCCGGCTATAGCCAAACTAGCACCGACCATACTTGCAATCAGTGTACGCGGTAGGCGGATCGAGCGGATAATTATGTGTTCGGTGGAGTCATCGAAATTGGTAAAGGCGGTAAGTATTTGGGAGGTAGAAATGTCAGCAGCACCGTAAGTAATGCTGGCAAATATGCCCAGTAACAGTAATAAAACTGCTATGGCTAGGCTGAGGATACGAGTATTGTATCTTTGTGGATTGGTAGTAGTTGCGTTCATGAGTCATGAGGAATTGGCAGAGTCCGACTTTTCCAGTTTTCCTGCAATATTAAAAGACTGGAAAAAGATAAAAGGCTGCTACGGTAAGGCACTCAGTACATAGCAAGAATATCATACCTATAGCAAATTTACTTGCAATAGGGAAAATTTTTTTTGATACCATGACTAATCAACTCTTACTCTCTGCGCCTCTGCGTGACACAAATTCCTATTTCTCTCAGTAAATAGACCACGCGGTAGGGGCACAGAAAAAGCTCATTGATGTCAACTTAACGTGAAAGTTATGTCTCGCAAGGAACTTCAGTTCCAAGAATAATAGCTAAAGTCATCTCAAGATGACTCAATATCTTCAAAAATCTTGAGTCTACTTCAGTAGACTTTAGCTATTAGCCGAATGGCACTAAGAAAAGCTCAAAAGCTTGTGTAGCCTCGTTCCCAGCCTTCAGGCTGGGAATGCATTCCGAGAGGCTCTGCCTCTCGTCAAGCTACTGGAGGCGGAGCCTCCCAGAATGGGTTCCCAGCCTGGAGGCTGGGAACCAGTCAGGGCAAGGGCTGTATCTTAACTTAGTGCCATTCAGCTATTAGCCAGAGAATGAATTCTCTGGCGGGTGATGAAGCCCACAGCGAGGCTGATTCTAGCTTAAGTTACGCCGTGTGCGACTTTCTCTCAGACCTAACCCCCAACCCCTTCCCTTATAGGGAAGGGGAGCAAGAATCAAAGCCTCTCGACCTTTCGGGGAGAGGAATGGAAGTGGGGTTGCAAGGATAAGTTGCACATCGCGTTAAGTTGACACAAATGAGCTTTTTCTGTGTCCCTACGACAGATGTGGTTCAAATACATGAAAACTGCTGTAAGTTTCTAAGCCACTCATTTATCATGAGAACCTGGTGATTTAAATCATCTAGCCGCATCAGTATTCTTATTAAGTTCTTGATTCTTGACCGTGCAACCCCTACACCCTCTCATCCAGCCATATTAAGGGTTTGCGCCTGATCAGCTTGCCATTCAAATTTGAGCATTTTCCCTTGGTGATGACCAATTTGGTTAGCAAATGATCAAAAATCGATGCCTAATTTGGGCTGCGCCGACGCTAAATTGCATTCCTCAATGTTAAATATCTTGGCTATGTGTATGATATGCTTGCTAAAAATCAGCAAAATTCTCAAAACATCAACATGTTTGCCAACAAAAACGGCAAACACTAGAAAACCTTGCTATTGCCCTGGCAGGTTAAGTTTGTTATCTGCGGCCTTTTTTTAACGGAGAGATACATACAACCTCATGAAACCGGACGTGAATCTTTGCAACAATCTGAAGTCAATTAGAACTCGCTTGGGCATGAGCCAGCAAGAATTGGCTAATATAGCAGGTGTCACCCGTCAGACTATTGGTGGTTTGGAATCGGGACAATATGCTCCTTCAGTTACCGTTTCCCTGCGTTTAGCTAAAGCACTTGGCTGCACAGTTGAAGAGTTATTCTGGCTAGAGGAGGATTTACCTGAAATTGAGGCCATTGTTGCCGAATCAGCCCTTAACCAAGAGCGATCGCGGGTTAGTCTAGCACGAGTTGGGGATCAATGGATAGCTTATCCCCTGGTTGGGAATGATGCTTTTCGCATCGAAATGATTCCATCTGATGGTGAGATGGTTGCAGTAAATCAGCAACCTGTTATTAGCGTCAGCGATCGCCCAGCGTTAGCGCAGTGTCTGGTAGAGAGGAAAGAGCGTCACTTACAGGGTAAAGCAACAAGCCAGAAAGTCCTGGTGAGGTTGCTAGATGATATGGACAAACTGCAAAATACAGTTGTGATTGCTGGTTGTACGCCTGTGCTTTCCCTCTTGGCAAGAGCAACTGAATCCTGGCATCCAAAACTGCGAGTTTATTATCGTTTTGCCCACAGCAAGGCAGCATTGCGTAGTCTGTGCCGGGGTGAAGTTCACATTGCCGGGATGCACTTATACGATCCCCAAACTGGGGAACATAACATTCCCTTTGTGCGGGAAGCCGCAACAGGCAAGAATTTCGTTTTGATTACCCTTGGAGTTTGGGAAGAAGGTTTGTTAGTCCCACCAGGAAACCCAATGGGAGTTAAAACAGTTTCCGACTTAGTAGAATTTGGCGCAACTATTGTCACCCAGCAAGTGGGTTCTGGCAGTCGGATGCTTTTAGAACGGAAACTCCTTGAAGAACGAGTGCCATTCGAGACTGTGAAAGGATTTGACCATATCGCCCACAACCATCAGGATGTTGCCTTATCTGTAGTGTCAGGAATCGCTGATGCAGGCATCAGTACGGCATCTATAGCTGCTGCCTTTGGGTTGGGATTTATTCCCCTACATCAAGCGCGATACGACTTGGTAATTCTCAAAGAATACTTAGAACAATCACCAGTACAGCAGTTTCTCAATATCTTGGGACATCGGCTAGTGCGATCGCAATTAGAGGTTCTCGGTGGTTATGACATCAGCAAGATTGGGGAAGTCATAGCAAATATTTAAAGTCATTCATCGAATGGCACTAAGAAAAGATACAGCCCTTGATCTGACTGGTTCCCAGCCTCCAGGCTGGGAACCCATTCTGGGAGGCTCCGCCTCCAGTAGCTTGACGAGAGGCAGCAGCCCCTTTGAATACATTCCCAGCCTGGAGGCTGGGAACGAGGTGACACAAGCCTTTGGGCTTTTCTTAGTGCCATTCAGTCATTCATCAATGGCACGCTTAAAAAGCGGAAATACTTGTGGTTCAAGCAGTTTGCAACTGCGTGCGTAATTCAATTGGGTGTGAGGGTTTGAGGAGTGTATTTACAAAAACAATTTAGCTTTTTTTGGCACAGTTTTGTGCTGTCTAGTTCTTGTCTAGCGATTACTGTACCAGTTTTGGGTCAACAGATTCCAAATAGTAACGCTAGTGAACATAACCTATCATCGCAAAAAACTTTAACTACAGCAATACAACCAACGACAGAGATTCCCAGCCTCAACGAGTTGCAATTTGGTAAGAGCAGTACCGTATATTTATTCAGGACACCCATAAATCAGAACTCTGTTTCTCAAATCAGTCAAGCCACAACTCCTGTTGTGTCAGTGACAGATGTGAAGGTGAATAACACAGATAAAGGCATAGATTTAATTTTAGTTACGCCCAATTCTGAGCAGTTATCAGTTTCATCGAAAACTGAAGGTAATTCCTACATAGTGAATATACCCAATGCTCAGTTGCAATTAGCAAGTGGGCAGAGTTTTCAACAATCCAAGCCAGTAGCCGGAATTGAACTAATTACAGTAGCCAATGCAGACGGTAACACCGTGCAAGTGATAGTAGTTGGGGAAACGGGTGCGCCTGTAGTGGAGTTATTTGATAGTCAGAGTGAAGGTTTAGTATTTGGGGTGACAAGTAATGCATCCACGGCACACCAGCCAATACCAGAGCAACAACCACCCATTGAGTTACAGGTGATTGGGGAGGCATCAGGAAGCTATAACGTTCCTGATGCGAGTACAGCCACAAAAACACCAACGCCACTACGCGACATTCCTCAGTCGATTCAGGTAGTTCCCCGGCAAGTGATTGAGGATCGGGTATTAACTGATTTGCCTGATATAGTCAGAACAATAAGCGGTGTTATTCCATCGGTTCCATCCATCTCTGGAGGATCAGGATCGAATGGCACTAAGAAAAGATATAGCCCTTGCCCAGAATCCGTTCCCAGCCTCCAGGCTGGGAACGGATTCTGGGAGGCTCCGCCTCCAGGGGCTTGACGAGAGGCAGCAGCCCCTCGGAATACATTCCCAGCCTAGAGGCTGGGAACGAGGTGACACAAGCCTTTGGGCTTTTCTTAGTGCCATTCGATCAGGATCACAAGCACTCAGTATTCGAGGCTTTAGCGGTGGTGTTAATCGACTCAGAGATGGTTTGAGAGAGCTTGTTTCTCGTGCAACCGATAGCGATTTAACAAATCTCGAAAGAGTCGAAGTTCTGAAAGGCCCGGCTTCGGTGTTGTATGGTCTGGGAGGAATCGGTGGCACTATTAACCTAGTCACTAAACAACCATTGCGCGACCCCTTCTACAAAGTTGACTTTCTAGTTGGGAGTTATGACTTATATCGCCCATCCATTGATTTTTCAGGGCCACTGAACGATAGCCGAACAGTGTTGTATCGCTTGAATGCCTCTTATCAAGATGCAGGCTTCTATAATGACTTTGGTAAAAACGACCGATGGTTTATTGCACCCGTTATCAGTTGGCAAATTAGTCCAGATACTAAGCTAACCGTTGAAGCACAGGTATCGCAACAAGACCTCCGGGGTCTGATGGGATTGCCCGCCGTTGGTACAGTGCTTCCTAATCCTAACGGCCAAATCCCACGCAACCGCTATCTTGGTGAACCTAACGACTTTGCTCTTTACTACGATACAAAAATTGGATACGATTTTCAGCATCGGTTCAGCGACAACTGGTCGCTTCGGAATGCTTTTCGATACACGAATTACAAGTTGGTGGATGAAGTTAACGTTCCTAACATTCTTGCTCCTGATAATCGCACCCTCACACGCTATTTCATTATTCCTGGTACTAATGGAGAAGGAGCAAATGCACTTGCCGACGGCTTTATTTCAACAACAGACATTGTTGGCAACTTCCATACCGGATCAATTCAGCATAAGCTCTTGTTTGGCGTTGAATACTCTCACCAAGGTGAAGAAGTTGATGTTAGCCAAGGTAATGTTACACCAGCAATTGATATATTCAACCCAGTGTACGGTCTTGCTACTAGAGGTGCTATTACCACAAGGATTAAAACCAGTTTATCTCAAAATATTTTCGGTGTTTATCTCCAGGATCAGATTGCCTTGACAGATAACCTGAAGGTACTTTTGGGTGGACGAGTTGACGTTGTTAATCAGCAGTCAATAAATAGAATCAGCAATGTCACAACAACTATATCGGATGCAGTATTCAGTCCACGGGTAGGGATTGTCTATCAGCCCATCCAACCGATTTCCCTTTACGCTAGCTACAGTCAATCCTTTAACCCGGTTTCTGGAACTGACGCTAATGGCAATTCCTTTATACCGGAAAGAGGCACTCAGTATGAAGTGGGGATGAAGGCAGAGTTGAGTCGCAAGATAGCTGCAACCCTGGCATTTTTTGATCTAACGCGGACAAACGTACTGACTACCGATCCCAATAATTCTGCTTTTTCTATCCAAACGGGGAAGCAAAGCAGTCGCGGCATTGAGTTAGACATCAGTGGCGAAATCTTGCCGGGATTGAAAATTGCTGCTGGCTATGCTTTTATTGATGCCCGTATTGACGAAGACAAAGTATTTCCTGTTGGCAACCAACTGAACAATGCACCACAAAACACTGTTGGTTTGTGGACTTCTTATGAAATTCAATCCAGTACTTTCAAGGGATTGGGGTTTGGTTTGGGCTTGTTCTATGTTGGAGAACGACAGGGAGATTTGGCAAACAGTTATTCCTTCCCCAGCTATGTACGCACCGATGCTTCCATATTCTACAAACGCGATCGCTTCCGAGCCGCACTCGGTGTCAAAAATCTCTTTGACGTTGTGTACTTCGATTCTTCCTACGGTCGGAATCGTGTTTTTTATGGTGAACCATTAACGCTACAAGGCACAATTTCCTGGGAGTTGTGACAAGGCAATAGTGGAATGGCAGCCTTGTGGTTTAAGCAGTTTGCGATCGCTGTTGTCAAAGCTGATGCACAATCACTCTCCTACAAACCCTATCTTGTTCACTTTGTCAATATGCCTCAGTTTAACTTCTATTTCATTGTGTTACTGACGCTCCTAGTAGTTTCTGCTTGCAGCTTCTTTAATCCCCAACTACCAAAGCGCGACATCAGCCTCGTTTCCTCAAATCAAAGATCACCGGTGCAAGTCCATCTAGTCCAACACGCAATGGGTCAAACTCTAGTTCCCGTCCATCCTCAACGAGTCGTTGTTATCCAAGAATTTCTCGTCCAAATACCTTTAGCTCTAGGGGTCAAGCTGGTAGGCGCTCCAAGTCCGAGTTTAACTCTCCAGGGGCTAGGGTCAGACTATCAACACCTGGGTATTGAAGACATTGGCGCACCTTTTTCGCCGACGAACCTAGAGAAGATTATGACCCTTAAACCAGACTTGATCTTAGGCACGATTGATGAAAACCGGGACAATTACAATCTACTATCTCACATTGCACCTACCGTTCTAGTTAAGATGCGAAACAGTGCAGACTGGAAAGAGCCATTTATATCGGCAGCAAACGCTCTAGGGAAAACCGAGACAGCAAAACGTGTAATCGACAAATATCAAGCACGTTTAATCGAGTTCAAAGAAAAAATGGGTTCCCGACTCAAAAAGACTCAAGTTTCCGTTGTGCAACTCACAACAAGGCTAATTAGGGCGACAACCAAGAGTTCATTCTCTGGAGTGATTTTAGAGGATGCCGGTCTAATCCGTCCTCCCTCGCAAAATCTGGATGAAATCGGCACTAGGAAGAAAGGGGGTAGCCCTGTTAACTATCGTGTATCTCCAGAAGTACTCAGCCAGATAGATGGAGATGTCTTATTTATCTTGCGTCATGGCTTCAAAGATCCAGCCGAGTCAAACAGCGTTCTCCATCAACTAATGGCAGAACCTCTGTGGTCAAAGCTGAATGTTGTTAGGCAGGGCAAAATTCACATAATTGTTGGCTCTGTGGTAGCTACCTATCAGTTAATCGAGTTCTTGATGATTTATTTACCTACTTAGTAAAGGGGTAATAAGTAAGTGGGCAAGCTTGTGGTTTATTTAAGCAGTTTGCAACTGCTTGCGTAATTCAATTAGGTGTGAGGGTTTGAGCAGTGTATTTACAAAAACAATTCAGCTTTTTTTGGCACAGTTTTTTGCTTTCTAGTTCTTGTTTAGCGATATCTATACCAGTTTTGGGTCAACAAATCCCAAATACTAACGCTAGTGAACAGCAGTTATCATCGCAAAAAACTTTAACTAGAGCAATTGAACAAACTACAGAGATTCCTAGTCTCAGCGACTTGCAATTTGGTAAGAGCAGTGCCGTATATTTATTGAGGACACCCAGGCAGAACTCTGTTTCTCAAATAAGTCAAGCAACAACTTCTGTCGTGTCAGTCACAGATGTGAAGGTGAACACGACAGATAAAGGCATAGAGTTAATTTTAGTTACGCCTAACTCTGAACAGTTATCAGTTTCACCGAAAACTGAAGGTAATTCCTACATTGCGAATATACCCAATGCTCAGTTGCAATTAGCAAATGGGCAGAGTTTTCAACAATCAAAGCCAGTAGCAGGAATTGAACTAATTACAGTAGCCAATGCAGATGCTAACACTCTGCGGGTGACAGTAGTCGGGGAAAAGGGTGCGCCTGTGGTGGAGTTATTTGATAGTCAGACTGAAGGTTTAGTATTTGGGGTGACAAGTAGTGCATCTACGGCACAGCAGCTAACAACACCGACACCAGAGAAGCAACCACCCATTGAGTTACAGGTGATTGGGGAGGCATCAGGAAGCTATAACGTTCCTGATGCAAGTACAGCAACAAAAACACCAACACCACTACGCGACATTCCTCAATCGATTCAGGTGGTTCCCCGGCAGAGTTGGGAGGCTCAAGGAGCAATTAACGCTATTGATGCTTTAAGAAGCGTCGGTGTTATCCAGGCTTTCAATTCGCCGAGCAATGGTGATGTCTTCACAATTAGGGGTTTTCAGACTACTAATATTCTTCGCAACGGTCTTAAAGACTATGTAGGAGGAGCTACAACGGGACAAACTCAACTCAACGACATTGAACAGATAGAGGTTTTGAGGGGGCCTGCCTCTGTCCTTTACGGTCAAGGCAATCCAGGAGGCACGGTTAATTTTATCACTAAGCAGCCCCTGAGTGAGCCTTACTTTGCTGCCAGCATGACTGTCGGTAGTTATAGTTTGTATCAACCAACTTTAGATATTTCTGGGCCTCTAAATTCTGACAAAACGCTCCTTTATCGGTTAAATGTTTCTTATTTCAATACAGAAAGCTTTGTTGACTTTTTTAACTCTCAGCGTTATCTAATTGCGCCTGTTGTTAGTTGGCAAATAGATCCCAAGACAAAAGTCACTTTTGAAACAGAGTTCCGATACCAGCAGCAGTTTCCGAGAACAGGACTACCTGCTGTAGGAACTGTTTTACCCAACCCAAACGGAAAGATTCCGCTCAGTCTTAACACATTGGATGTGAACGCCAAAAACGATACTACCTCTGTTCTGTTGGGCTATAACTTGGAACATCGCTTTAATGATAACTGGTCTTGGGTGAATGCTTTTAAGGTTAGGTTTGTTGGCTTTCTAAGAGATAGTGCTAATTCTGTCGCTCTACAACCCAATGGTCGGACTCTGAGACGCTCAGAGCAAACCGATATCGGAGGGCCAGGTGTGGATAACGAGTATGCTCTAGACAATCATCTGACAGGTAAATTTAAAATCGGTGGTCTTCAGAATGAATTAGTCGCAGGGTTTGATTTGTACAGAGAACTCAATATTTACAATCGGACTATGAGTACTGTTGGTTCTATTGATCTATTTAACCCCGTCTACGGTCAGCCCATTGGTGCTGTTACTTCTACACTTAATCAAAAAACGGTAAATGATGACATTGGCATTTACGTTCAAGATTTAGTAACCCTTGCTCCTAACCTGAAGTTAGTCCTCGGCGGACGAGGAGATTTTGTCCAAAGTACTGTTACCAACTTTTTAAATGCAAGTGCCAATCGAAGTCAACCTGACCAAGCATTTAGTCCTCGTGTAGGTCTTGTCTATCAACCTATCCAACCCATCTCACTCTATGCCAGCTACAGTCAATCCTTCTCCCAAAATCTTGGAACCACTTTTGGGGGTAGTTTATTTAAACCCAGTACTGGCACTCAATACGAAGTGGGAGTCAAGGGTGATTTCCTCAGTAGTAAGCTATCTTCAACTCTTGCTGTATATCAACTGACTTTATCGAATGTTTTGACGACTGATCCAAATAATCCCACATTTAATGTTCAAACGGGAGAGCAACGTAGCCGAGGCATTGAACTTAATGTCACGGGGGAGATATTACCAGGGTGGAATGCGATCGCCTCCTATGCTTACACGGATGCACAGGTGACAAAGGACAATGTATATGCCATTGGCAATCGACTGCCGAATGTCCCTTTCAATAGCGCGAGTTTATGGACGACTTATACTTTTTCCAAGAGTAACCTGCAAGGATTAGGGTTTGGCTTGGGTTTGTTTTATGTGGGCGAACGGCAAGGAGATTTGAACAACGCATTCAGTGTACCCAGTTATGTACGTACTGATGCAGCTGTGTACTACCAAAGAGGCCACCTTAGCCTCGCACTCAACTTCAAGAACATATTCAATGTTCAGTACTTCACCCCCCGAACTATCCAACTTGTTTATCCTGAAGATCCATTTACGGTGCAGGGGACAGTGAGTTGGAAGTTTTGAGGAAAGAAGCTCACGACGCGAGCAAGATGCTCGCACTACCCATCAATTTAACCTTGTGCGATCGCACTCGTCAAACCCAACGCACAATCACTCTCCTACAACCCCTATCTTGTTCACTTTGTCAATATGCTTAAGCTTAAATTCTACTTGATTGTGCTGCTCACGCTCCTAGTGGTTTCTGCTTGCAGTTTCTTGAATCCCCAATTACCAAAGCGTGACATCAGCCTCGTTTCCTCAAATCAAACCTCGGCTGTAGAAGTCCACCTAGTTAAACACGCAATGGGTCAAACTCTAGTTCCCGTGCATCCTCAACGAGTCGTCGTCATCCAACGATGGCTTGTGCAAATACCTCTAGCTCTGGGGGTCAAGCTGGTGGGCGCTCCAGGTCTGGCTTTAACTCTCCAGGGGCTAGGGTTAGATAATAAGCAGCTTGGTATTGAAGACATTGGCGCGGCTTTTGCGGCGACGAACCTAGAGAAGATTATGACCCTTAAACCGGACTTGATCTTAGGCACGGTTGATGAGAACCGGGACAACTACAGTTTATTGTCTCATATTGCACCCACCGTTTTGGTTAAAATGCCAAACAGTGGAGACTGGAAAGAGTCGTTTATGCCGGCGGCAGAAGCTCTAGGGAAAACCGAGACAGCAAAACGTCTAATCGACAAATATCACGCACGCATAGCCGACTTCAAAGAAAAAATGGGTTCCCGACTCAAAAAGACTCGAGTTTCCGTCGTGCGCCTCTCGCCAAAGCTAATTCACGCGACAACCAAGAGTTCATTCTCTGGAGTGATCTTAGAAGATGCTGGTCTAATTCGTCCTCCTGCCCAAAATCTGGATGCAAAAGGAACTAAAAAGAAAGAGGGTAGCCCTGTTGGCTACAGTGTATCTCCAGAGGTACTCAGCCAGATAGATGGAGATGTCCTATTTCTCTTGCGCTATGGCTTCAAAGATGCATCAGAGTCAAACAGCGCTCTCCGTCAACTAATGGCAGAACCTCTGTGGTCAAAGCTTAACGTTGCCAGACAGGGCAATATTCATATAGTTGATGAATTTTGTTGGCTCGCTGGCAGCTATCTATCAGCCAATCGAGTTCTTGATGATTTATTTACCTACTTAGTAAAAGAGGCTCAAAGAATTTAATATTTTTACTCATTCTCATTGATTTATTCCCCAAATGCGGTCTATCAATCAGCATTAGAAAAAAGTAAAACTACCAGGCTATTCGTGCGTCATGAAATCATTCCCACACGCAATGACATACTGTGGCGTATCGATAAAGGTATAGTGCGGAACCTAACTTGGACTGAAAATGGAACATTAATTACTTTGGATTATTGGAGTTCTGGAGATTGACATTCTTATCTCGATCCTTCTTGTCTGGTGTGTGGTAGCCGTTCTTGCTCGGAAAATTCGCAAGCAACATCTTTGTAAACAAGCCAATCTACTTGATGAGCTAAGTCTAATTAAGTCTAATAAAGTCATTGACTAGGCAGTAATTACCTGATTTACTGCATTCATTCTATTTTTTAAAATCCTCTACAAATTTTACCAAAATAATCGGATAATTGTAGCGATCCGCTCTATAAGCGGATCGCCACAATTTATCTACTTATTTCGAGCTATTCTGTACCAATTATGACATCCGACGCTTTAATCACAGCGATCGCTTGTTTTCCCTCTTGAAGTTGGAGATGCTCTACCGACTCCTTGGTAATAATTGCAGTTACTTCCACCCCAGGTACAATTTCTAATATCACCTCAGAGTTGACTGCTCCTGGGTGAATTTTCTTAATAGTTCCTTTTAAGGAATTACGAGCGCTAACTTCCATATTTTGATCCTCCCTAGTTATAAGATAATTCTGAACTGAGTAATACTAACAACTATGAGATTGTTAGATTATCCTCATTTAGTGAGATATCTTCAGCCTTACAGAAGAACTTAGAGAAGCGATCGCAATGTCTACGACGGGCTACGCCTACGCAACATAGCTATTTGATCTCAAAATCCGAGCAACTTCTTGCATAGCGCGGGGATGTGTTTGTTTGCCTTGTGCCTTCTTTCACTATGAAAGAAAGCAAATGTGGAGGCATAACAGCTTATTAATCTTGTCCATGAACAATTTCTTTTTGGATAAAACTAATTTGTGCAGCTAATTCTTGCCGAGTAGAAGCTTTGAAGAGATATCGGAAAACAAACCAGATTAAGTAACCAATTCCAGTCAACTCAAAAACTAGATTTAACTGCGGGATTTCATTTATTACATCTAATACAGCTAAAATTATCTTAACTGCAATAGTCGCTGTAATAATTGTAGCAAAACAAATAATTGGCAGTTGGTATTCAGTGGAAAAGCTACCTAAGTATTTAGGCAATTGCTCCAAAAATGCAGAAAATTTACCACCAATTTGCGGCCGTTGAGGTAAGGGTTGATTATCAGGTATTAGCAATGGTTGAGTATCAACTTTTGAACTTTCAACTGCTGCGTAGTTTACCGCCGTAGACATTGCTTCGGTAGATGTAATATCAATAGATTTCGATTGTTGTACTTCATTATCCTGAGGTAATGGTTGATTATCAGGTATTAGCAATGGTTGAGTATCAACTTTTGAACTTTCAACTGCTGCGTAGTTTACCGCCGTAGACATTGCTTCGGTAGATGTAATATCAACAGATTTAGATTGTTGTACTTTACTCTCTTTAAATTTCCTCTTTTCTTCAGGGATAACAGTTTTGATTTGCTCACCACGGATGTCATCTTTAGCGAGTTTCATCAGAGGAGAATAAATGGCATTGTACATATCGCGTGCCATATTCACCGCACCTTCAAAACCCATATAAGGGCCATTGTGGTAGCCATGACCATTCACATAAGGCAAGTGTAGCTTCTTCACTAAAGCACCCACCCGTGGTCCAGTCAAAACCAAATCTGGCTTGACCATCTCCAGCACTTCAAAGAACTCAAGTTCATTGCCATCAT
>NZ_JBALEJ010000097.1:0-61695 GCF_036917975.1 Nostoc sp. | reverse complement strand
TCAATGTGATTCAGTATATCACTCATATTTTCGTGTTAAAAAAGTTCTCATGATCTTCTTTTACCACAAAATATACTATTTTGGAGATGTCTAATATCAACTGCTGCCATCGCTTGCAGAACTTGTTGTGTTAATTCCTCACCTTGTACACCCAAATTCATCGGGCCAAAAGCAACATCTTCCCAAACTGTTGGCATGAATAACTGATTATCTGGATTTTGGAACACCAACCCCACAAAATTCCGAATATTTCGCAAATTTTCAACAGTTATAGTCCACTCTCCAATCGTTACCTGTCCTGACTGGGGCATGAGAATTCCGTTGAGATGTAATAGCAACGTGGATTTTCCCGAACCATTTGCTCCGATTAATGCCACTCGCTCAGTTGCTTTGATAGACAAATTAATTTCCCTCAAAGCTTGAGTTCCGTCAGGGTAGCTATAGTTAAGATTTTGAATTGATATTGGATTATGGTGCATTAAGACAAGATGAACAAAAGTTATTTCCGCCAGTAAATAGCCTGACCCAACAGCGCTAAAATTACAGTCAAACTCAAAGCTACAAAGTCTCGCCGTCCCCCTGAAGAAACTTTTTCCATCATCGGTGGCACTCCTTGATAACCGCGTGACAGCATTGCCTGATAAACTAGATTTCCTCGGTCATAAGTGCGGATAAACAGCGCTCCAATCATGTTGCCAACAATTAAACGGATCGAGCGATTGCTGTTCATCAGGTTTCGGGACTCGGCTGCTCGACGCATAGCATTAAACTCGCCAATCAACACACTGATATAGCGATACATTGATGCCAAAATCGCTACTAAAAGTGGTGGAGTTCTCAATTCAAGCAGGGCGTGCAGCAGCGCCGTTACCGAAGTTGTTAAAGTCAGTAAATTCAGTATCAACAGCGATAGCAATGCCTTAAGCGTCACACTACCCAAGATAGTTAGCCCCACTGTCGTAATCTGTAATGGCCCCCAAGACCATAAGACTTCGCCACCACCCCGAAACAAAGTACCCAGGAGAACGACACCAATAAATGTGAACTCAACTGCTAATCGTTTCAGTAGTACTGGTAGGGTAACTCGACTCAGCAATAGCAGATTAAAGAGAGCTAATCCATAAATAGCCCAAGTCCACCAATGCCCATCTGGTGTTAGGACAATGGCAAACACGAACAACAATGTACACAGTATCCGGGTACGGGGAGCAAGTTTGTGCCAAGGAGTAACCTGTTTGCTATCGACATCCAGCACAAATGCCCCAACGTGCAGCAACATTCTATTAAGTTCCTATTTGTATTTAATCGAGTACCGTGGGTTTAAGTCCCCCGATTCTCTTCACCGATAAGTTTTGGGTCGGGGTCTAAATCCCCGGACGCTCGCAGACTCGCTACCGCTTCGCTAACACAAAACTTACTTGCGACTTGCGACTTGCGACTTGCGACTTGCGACTTGCGACTTGCGACTTGCGACTTGTTTTAATCTGGGGCATCTGAGTCTGAATAGCCATCATTTTCTGTGGAAGGTGAACCAGAACCACGCACAACTAATTTGCCAATTCCCCAAGCTAAACCAAAAGTTACTAACGTTCCGACTAAACCAGCCAATGGTGTGGCGATCGCTTCTGGTACACCTCTAAGAGCATACTCGTCAAAAATGCTGTAAAAGGGTAATTTCTGAGCAGGTTTCTGTTCTAGTTCTTTGCTGTCAAACTTCAGGTCTTTTGAGACTCTATCTAGCCCATCGGGATTTTTGCTAGCCAGTGGCGAAAGAAAAATTGCAATCAGCAGCGCAATACCTAAGCCAGCGATGACGACAGCCCGGTTGCGCGATCGCGAGAGGTTGCTACTCATAAGCATTCAGTCCTGATTTCATAAATACCTTTTAATACCGGGAGATGGGGCGGGAGGCAGATGATTTTGTCTGACGGGGCGGATCGTAAAATAAGTCAGGTCGAGTCCGCCAAATGAAACTGAGTGCTACTACAGTAATCAGCGCCTCGCCAATGCCAATTAAGATGTGCCAAGAAGCCATCGCTGTTAAAGCCACCGCTAGAGGAATCGTTCCCGACAAAGCAAGTTCCAAAGCACACACAACTGAAGCTACCACTACGCTTGTCCAAGCTGCGATCGCTGCGCCAATTACCACTCCTCGCAAGGTATCGCGCCCAGTAGCAAATCTAACTGTGCGATAGAGATAGTAACCACCAAACGTACCGATCAATCCCATATTAAAGATGTTGGCCCCTAATGCCGTCAGTCCACCATCCTGAAATATAACACCCTGGACGATGAACACTGCAACCATCACTAGTGAGCCAGCCCACGGCCCTAATAAAGCTGCTGCTAGCGTTCCGCCCAAAAGGTGTCCAGAAGTGCCTCCAGGAATCGGAAAATTAATCATTTGTGCTGCAAAGATAAATGCTGCACAAACTCCCATTAAAGGTACAGCTCGTTCTTGGTATTCTGCTTGCGATCGCCTAATAGCTAGTGCAATTAGACCAATAGCGATTATCCAGGTGATCGCGATAACGGGTAAGTTCAGGAAGCCATCTGGAATGTGCATAGCTAAATGTGGCTGTATTACCCAGTACAGCCAGCCGAAGGACGAAATACCTGTGAACGCTACCGTGTTCATATTTAAGAAGTGTCCTTTGCAGGCAAATTATTTAAGGGTCTAGTTGTTCAGTAGACCATGTATTTCGTATAAACTTCAATCCGGTAGGGGGGCATCAATCAATTCAAAATTCAAAATTCAAAATTCAAAATTAAAGACAGCCACGCCACTTGCGGGTGGGGTTTCAACAACCCTTGGGAAACAATGATTCTTTCTCGTGCGAACGCTACCGCGAACGCGCCACTTGCTGGCGTTAGCGCGTAGCGGGACGTACCCCTACGGGGATCTTGCTACGCGGTAGCGTTCGCACGAGAAGTACGGTTTTAAACCTCACTTCTTTTCATAAACCCTATATTGAGTAATATATTGTCAAAGAGTTAACTTTCCAGTTTGCAACATTTGAAGTGCCAAAGCACGACAACTGGAGCAATCACAGCCAAATTTAGCAATAGCTATATCCCCAACAGTATCACTATTTGCATCTAGAGAAAATACTCGTGGATTCACTTGTATGTCAACAGTTTTAGTTGTTTGTATAACCGAACTATTTGTTGAATAAACAACGGTATCAGCAATTTTGTGCTTTAGGCTATTGTTAGTTGTATGTACATAATGTGAACTTTCTGCGACAGCAATATGACTCATCAAGACTAACAAAGACAAAACACAAGAATTGCTAATTAGTGTCAGCGTTGTTTTATTCATCACAAAAATTTTACCTTGTAGTTTATCGAATTAGAGTTTAGCATAAGCATAAATATCTGCTATTACTAAGCAATTGATGTTTAGTCACAATAGCTACAATCAACTTACTAAAAAATACGTGCTATGAACAAGAAAATTTTGACAATACTTGGTTGCTCTAGCTCTGTAGCTACAGCATTCCTAGCTCCTTACTCTGCTCAAGCTCTCATGCCAAATAAAATGCCAGGGGCAATTGCACCTACTCCAACTGTCACTCGCACTTCCTCGCCGGAAGATTTTCCTCAAATATCTGGAATTTCAGACAGCATGGTTAAACAGTATGCACAGGTAAAGTTTGGCTGTACTTGTGCAAATTGTATGAACTTAGCACGTCAGATGCTCCAGCAAGGCGGCTCTTCCCCTACTGGCTCAACATTAGGTTCTTGAATTTTGCCTAAATTGAGTTTTTCTAAGCAAAGTTAGATGGAGCTAGTCTGTAAAGCTTATATGCCTAAAGCTGCAAGCGATCGCATAAAATTGCTTGCAGTATAAATAAATGTACAAAATTGTTTACAAGTCTGCTTCTAATCTAGATAAGGGTTTTATGTCTTAATTTTGTATAACTAATTTTGTTTACTTTTCTACTCAGACATATGGTGGTGAGGATTCATTTTTTACTTTTTAAAGCACTCCTCATTGCTCTGCTTCGACAGGACGTTGATCTTAATGATCGCTATCAGCAAAATAGCTCAACCACTGTTGGTTTAGTCACTTTCCCCATCGCGTTGCGCGGTAATTCTTCAACTATCAAAATTTGGGTTGGCACTTTATAGACAGCCAATCGCTCTTTTGCCCAACTCCTGAAAGCTTCTAATGTTAAAGATTGTGACTCTTGCAATACTAACGCCGCACAAACCCGTTCACCCCACTCTAAATCAGCAACTCCAATCACTGCACATTCTTGAATATCTGGATGGGTTCTTAGCACTTCTTCAATTTCTAAAGCGGAAACTTTATACCCTCCAGTTTTGATGATATCCACACTCATTCGTCCCAGAATGCGGTAGTTGTCGTTCTCAATTACGGCGGTATCTCCTGTACAAAACCAGCCATCTTGGAAGGCTTTGGCGGTTGCTTCAGGGTTTTGCCAATATTCTAGAAACACTCCAGGACCTTTAACTTGGATTTCTCCTGGTGTTTCGGCTGGGACTAACTCTCTGTTCTCATCCACTAATCTTACTTCAACATCAGGTAAAGGCTTCCCGACATATCCAGACAAGCGCTCACCGTGTAAAGGGTTTGATAACGCCATACCGATTTCAGTCATCCCATAGCGCTCAAGCAGAAAATGGCCGCTGATGGTTTGCCACTTTTCTAAAACTTGAACTGGTAATGCTGCGGAGCCAGAAACCATCAGGCGCATTTTCGCACAGCCTTCTGACATGCTTTTTTGGCGTTCCTTAGAGGCAGTTTCCCAAGCAGTAATTAGCTTTACATAAATTGTTGGTACTGCCATAAATAAGGTTAAGTCGCCGTCACAAATTCGGTTCCAAACGGTTTCGGCATCAAATTTGCTCAATATATGGCACTCCGCCCCAGCCCATAAAGCACAGGTGAGTACGTTAATAATTCCATGAATATGATGTAGTGGGAGGATATGTAAAATGCGATCGCTAGATGTCCATTCCCAAGCGGTGTTTAAGCTAGTCACTTGCGCTTGAATATTTTGATGAGTTGTAACTACACCCTTGGGTTTACCTGTTGTACCACTAGTGTAGAGAATTAAGGCTCGTCTGGTGATATCTATCTCTGGGAGCGGAGCAATATTAGATGGGAGCGTTTCTGAGGTGAGGATAAATCGTAAATTGTGTTCTTGGGCGAGCGATGCCTGCGGCGGTAAACTACGCAGTATACTCTCAAAATTAGGATGAGCAATAATAATCGATGCTCCAGAATTAGTAATTACATACTCCAATTCTGGACGTGGGTGGGAAACACACAGAGGTACAGCTAGGCCACCAGCCCGCCAAATTCCCCATTGAGTAGCTACATACTCAAACCCAGGCGGAATAAGAAAGGCAACTCGCTGCTGTTGTAAATCTTCTGTATTTTGAAGAAGACTTGTTGCTATTTGACTGGAAGTGTGTAGCAAATCCCGATAGGTAAATGCTCCATCCGTTGTCACAATTGCGATTTTTTCGTTGTGTTCTTCAGCACGAATAATCAATGGTAGGTTCACGTTTGTTTACCGATTTAGGGTTGATTCAGCCTACTTACAGAAAATATATATAATAGTAATCTTATTTGATTTGCTTTCCACTGACAGGCTCAGATCCCCGACTTCTTGAAGAAGTCGGGGATCTTTTTATTCATAACTTTATAGATACTACAACCAACGTTGTTTTTTTGCATAGAAAATACTGCCAATTACAATTAATGCCATCATAGAAATTACCATAGGGTAAGCCCAAGGTTGTTCTAATTCCGGCATATATTTGAAATTCATACCATAGAAACCAGACATAAAAGTGATTGGTAAAAATATTGTCGAAAGGATAGTCAGACGATTAATTCGTTCGCCTGTTTTACTAGCAATATTATCACGTTGAATTTCCATCAATTCTGACATCCAGGCTCTTATAGCTTGATATTCTTGCCAGAGTTTATCAACGTGATGAACCAATTCTTGATTGAATAATTCTTTCACTGGCTGGCCGATCCATTGGAAATCTTCATTATCCATAATCGCCATAAGTAACTTGATGCTTTGAAAATTACGGCGTCCAGAACGAGTAGATTGCCTCATAGTGGCAATTTTTTGGTACGTTGATTCATCACCAGAATTATCTAAAACTTCATCTTCTAAATCATCAAGTTTTCTAGAAATATAAGTAAATACAGTTTCGTAATTATTTAAAATATCTTTAAATATGAGATAAAAAAGATAGTCAATTCCCAAGTTTTGAATATCTAGAGTTCGCTTTTGGAGATTATTAGCTAAAACACTTAAAATTTTTAATTCAGTGATTTCAAAAGTTATAATGAAGTTATTCCCAACGACAATATTGCCACGCACCACCTCAAACTCATGATTTTTTATTTGAGAAGTTAGGATTTCATAGCTATCAAATAAACAATCTTCTACGTCTTCATCAATTCCTAGAGGGGAATGGTTAAAAATCATGTTAACACGAGATGGATTGAGTCCAAAGTGCTTGATAATTCTGGCTGTTCCAGTGCGATCGCGGAAGTGAACACAACGCAACCAAATCTTGTGATAACCATCAATTCTTTCCAGTACCGTATCGACATCCCTACTAGTAAATATTTCCAGTTTATCTGGATAAAAAGTCAGGAGAATTAGCATATAGCAATCCTAATTGAGTCGTGAAAAAATACGGTGACTCATATTGAGCAATAATTTATATAACGCTAAGTAGTAAGGACTAGCCCTTTCAAGGTGACTCGTAAAATCTCTTTTTTCTCTCTGCGCTCTCTGTGTCTCTGCGGTTTAAAAGTAATTTGTTTAACCACAGAGACGCAGAGGACACAGAGTATAGAGCTTAAAGAGGAATTTATTGACAGTCAACATTATATTGAATTGTGGCTCAATTTTTTTCTATTTTCCCAGATTTAGGGCGCGTAGTTGTCGCTGGGGCTGAATTATTTTGCAGAATTGCAATTTCCCGCCGTGCATCTTGATAACTATCTTGTTCCCCTTGCAGTTGGAATAGTTTTGCAGCTTTTTTAAAATCTGCGATCGCACCCGATTTATTTTTCTGCTTGGTGCGAATCACGCCCCGATTATAATAGGCTAAGGCATTGTTAGCGTTAATTGCGATCGCTCGTGAATAATCCTGATTTGCAGCTTTTTTATTTCCCAGTTCGAGATAAGCGTTACCACGGTTGTTGTAAGCTGCTAGATTATTTATATCTAGTTTTATGGCTGCGGTATAATCTTCAATAGCGCCTTTATAATCTCCAAAAGAAAAGCGGTGAATACCTCTGTGAATATAAGCTGCCATAAATTTCGGGTCAATCTGTAAAATAGTGTTGTAATCTTCAGTAGCTTCTACTTGATTGCCCAAATCACTGTAAATATCACCACGATTAAGATAAGCTTCTATATATTTGGGATTGATGTTAATTGCATCTGTATAATCTTTAAGGGCTGCATATTTTTGTTTATTAATCGATTGAGTTAAACCCCTTTGATAATAAGCTTTGGCATCACTAGGATTAATCTTAATTACTTTGTCAAAATCTTGAATAGCTTCAAGTCTTTGTCTGAGACGACGATGGAGAATCCCTCGTTGTAAGTAGGCTTCAGTATACTCCGGCTTGAGAGCGATCGCTTTGCTAAAATCTTCGATTGCACCTTTATTATCCTTCAATTCAGTACGAGCTAATCCCCGCCCATAGTAAGCATAAGCATCTTTAGAATTTAACTTAATTGCTTGAGTATAATCTGCGATCGCTTCTTTGTATTTGCCTAATTCCGAAAAAGCAAATCCTCGGTCAAAATAAGCATTAGCATATTGAGGATTGAGTAAAATGGCTTGGCTAGAGTCTGCTTGTGCTTGCTCGTAATCTCCTAATCGATAATAAGCATCACCTCGCCGATTATATGCCAAAGCATTTTGCGGATCTAATTTAATAGCCTGATTGAAATCTTCAATTGCTCCTTCATAGTTTCCTTCTTCATATTTATTTTCTCCCTTTTGGTACAATGTCTGTTGAGCATCACGTACAGGTTTGGGCGATTTCAATTGCCAGGCTGCAACACCAAGGGTGATACAGACAATTATTCCAATTAGAACTAGTAATAATTTTTTTTGAAGCTGTTTTTGTTGATCGTCATCAACATTTGTTATCTTTTTCAGATCGTCTAAAACTTCCGTTGCATACTGGTAACGCTTACGATAATCAAAACGCACCATTCGATTAATAATTTTTGCTAATTTTCGGTTAACTTTGAGATTTTTGTCGCGCCAAATTATTTCACCTGTCAGCTTATTTTTCTGTTTTTGTAAATTAGATATTTCCTTTGCAGGTAAACCTTTCAGTGCTGCGATCGCAACCATACCTAAAGCATATATATCACTGTTATATTTGAGGTTGCCATTAACTTGTTCTATCGGCATATACTCGGAATTTTCAACAGTATTAGTGATGGCTTCATTAACAGTAACAAAATTAACCAAAACTAACTTTTTATCTGATTCACGGCGAATAATATTTGCTGGTTTAATATCTCGATGAATTATGCCATAGCTGTGTATCACAACCAAGGTTTCTAATATATCTGATAAAAGAGTAATTACTTGGTCTTCTCTCAAAGGTTGTCCCTGGATAATTTCGTTATTTAAAGGATTCCCAGGTATAAATTCTTGGACTATATAAAATTCTTCATTTTCTTCAAAATAAGCAATTAGCTTTGGAATTTGCTCGTGTTTCTGTCCGAGTTTTTCTAAAGTTGCTGCTTTACTGGCAAATAAGCGGTGTAAGCTTGTTAAAGTTTGAGGATTGGTATTAGGGGGAGATAACTGCTTTACGATAAATTGGCTGCTAGGAAGATTAACATCTTCAACTAGATAGGTTGTTTCTTTTTCCCCATCATTGAGAACTTTTAGTATTTGATAATGTCCATCTAGTAAATGACTATCCATCAATCTAAATATAGTTTGATAAATTGTTCGATTATAGCTTACGTGTTATTATTATTGGTTTTAAAATATAAATATTTATTTATTAAGCTGGGGGCAAACAAGAAATCTAGTTCCCTCGCCTTTATAAGGGGAGGGTTAGGGTGGGGTAAAACCTTGGTTCAGCTATTTCAGACTTGTTTGTATACCGTAGTTACCAAGGGGGGATTAAGGGGGGTAAATACCAATACGCTTGGGGTTAAGGTTTACTGGCAACAATTTTGGGTTTTCGAGACGCGATAAATCGCCGTCTCTACAAGTGTTTTTGGCTTATCTGAACTGTATTGGGGTAAATCCAGGATTTGGGCTTCATTACCAAGATGTGTGTACACCGTAGCCCAAGATTGGGATAGGGAGTTTGAGTCAGATTTTACGCTGGTACGACAAATTTCTCGCTACCAGCCAGTTCAAAGGCTGCGTGAATAGCTTGCAAAGCTTTAACACCTTGCTCTTGTGCCACAACACAACTAATTTTGATTTCTGAGGTGGCTATCATTTGAATATTGATTTGTTCTTGGGCTAAAGCTTCAAACATTTTAGCGGCAATACCTGGTTGTCCTACCATCCCTGCACCGACAATACTCACTTTAGCGATCGCACTATCTAAAACAACTTCACCCCATCCTAACTCTGCCGCTACTTGGGTAAGCATTTCTCTGGCATTTTCCCCATCGATCCGCGAGACTGTAAAAGCAATATCTCGCCTGGGAACACCATCAATTACTCGGCAGCGCTGAGATTGGATAATCATATCAACGCTGATATTATGTTGCGCTAATAATCCAAACAACTTCGCCGCCATCCCTGGCCGATCTGGTAATTGGCGAATAGCAAGACGCGCTTGGTTCAAATCGAGAGCAACACCGCGAACGGGAGGTGGGGAGTGAGGAGAGACGCGATTAATCGCGTCTGTACAAGAGTTAGAAGTGAGGAATTCTCCCCTGCTCCCTGCTCCCTCTTCCCCTGCTTCAATCTCAAAGGCGGTACGGAGTGCTAAGACGGCGCGATCGCATTGGTTGGCATCGACTACGCAACTTACTTTTACTTCGCTGGTGGAAATCATTTGAATATTCACGCCTGCTTCGGCTAAGGTAGCAAACATCTTTGCCGCGACACCAGGACGGCCAATCATTCCCGCGCCTGCAATGCTAACTTTGGCAATGTTATGTTCTACCATTACCTCGGCTTCGTCAAATTTGGGGTTAGATTGACTTCTCAGTGCTGGGGCGATCGCTGTTGCTACTGCTTCCGCCCGTTTTAATATTGGTGTTGTGACGGTAAAGGCAATGTCATTACTGTTACCTTCATGAACTGACTGAATAATCAAATCTACGTCTACTTTTTGCCGAGAAATTTCGCCAAATAATCTTGCTGCAACACCTGGTTTATCGGGTACGCGCAACAAAGCGACCTTTGCTTGGTCAGTGTCAAATTCTACAGCATCCACTGGACGGGCAATTTCTAGATTGATGAGCGATCGCCCTTGGGGTTTGGCTGATGTCACCCAAGTACCTGGTTGATCCGTCCAACTAGACCTAACCACTAGGGGAACACCATAGTTACGGGCAATTTCCACAGCACGGGGATGCAGCACTTTTGCGCCCAAGCTAGCTAATTCCAACATTTCATCGCAGGTGATGGCATCCATTAACTGGGCTTCGGCAACCAAGCGGGGATCTGTAGTGAGAATACCTGGAACGTCTGTATAAATTTCGCATAAATTCGCTCTTAATGCGGCTGCGATCGCCACTGCTGAGGTGTCAGAACCACCACGACCCAAAGTCGTAATTTCCATCTCTCCGGCGCTAGAGATGCCTTGGAAGCCAGCTACTACAACTACTTTACCTTCATTTATGTGGCGATTGAGGCGAGTAGTTTCAATATGCAGAATTCGAGCGCGGCTGTATTCGGCTTCGGTAACAATTCCTACCTGAGCGCCAGTCATGGAAATTGCCGGCTGTCCGAGTTCCTGCAAAGCCATGCTGAGTAAGGCAATAGTTACTTGTTCGCCAGTAGAAAGCAGCATATCCATTTCCCGGCGATTAGGATTTGGAGAAATTTCAGTAGCTAGTTTGACGAGTCCATCGGTGGTTTTGCCCATTGCCGAAACCACTACGACAATAGAGTTTCCAGCTTTAACAGTTTTATAAATACGCTGTGCAACAGCTTGAATACGTTCGACTGAACCGACAGATGTACCACCGTATTTCTGAACTATGAGCGCCATAACTTTTTTTAATCAATTGTGCCTGCTTTCATCAACGCTTCCACCTGGTTAGGAAGCCTTCAAGGCTTATCAGTTATATATTTTACTAAATATTGCGTCGAATACCCTATGATAATTGATTATTCAAAAACCACATCTTCGTAGAGTGCTGCCATTGTTTCCTCAAAATCCACGCTGTTGAGTCGAAATGATTGATGCTCTGCTGTGTAAGATTGTAAAACCCATAACCCTTGCTCATTGCGGCGAAAACACTCAACTCGCTGACGTTTTGTATTAATTAAAACATACTCTTGCAGACTTTCCAGTGTTTGATAATCAGCGAATTTGTCGCCTCGGTCAAAGGCTTCGGTAGAATTAGATAAAACTTCGACAATTAAACAGGGAAATCTTTTATAACCTGGCGTTTCTTGATCTCGGCGATCGCAAGTAACCATCACATCGGGATAATAAAAGCGATTCAGAGATTCGATTCTGGCTTTCATGTCAGCGATGTAAACACGACAACCGGAGCCGCGCACATAATTACGGAGGAGAGCGAAAAGGTTTCCCGCAATGGTAACGTGTGGATCTAGCGCTCCAGCCATTGCGTAGATGTAGCCGTCGATGTATTCATGCTTGATATTGCTCTGTTCCTCCATTTGGAGGTATTCTTCAACGGTGACGTAATTTTGTTGGGGTGAGGCTATCATAGTTGAACCTTCAAGGTTTGAGTGATATTTATTGATGGCAAGTATATTTTATAATCCAATACGTTTCCGTTAAGGCAAGAGACGCGATAAATCGCCGTCTTTACAAGAATGAATCTTTTGTAGAGACGGCGATTTATCGCGTCTTTAAGAGCGATCGCTTGTCAATTTACACTTTAAAGTAGAGTCTCATTATCTTGAAATTCTTTGATTTTGGCATATAAGCTGGCAACCGTTTCTTTAGCAAATAGTTTTTCTTTAACTTGCAAATAGTCACCTTCACTTAGTTTACAAGCTGCCCAAAACTTCATTACCTTCGACGGTTCTAAGTGGCAGTTAAAAATTATGTGATAAACCCGCTTGTTTACAAATTTCATTAGCAGTAATACGATCAATGGTACGATGCCGTTTTACCGGAAGAGTTTTGATATCATTAGTATATATAGAATGATTTCCTCCTTCCCTTAATAAATAAAAGCCATTTTGCTCTAAGTATTTAATTAGCTCTTTTCGTTTGACTGACACACTCAGATATCTATAGGAATTTGTTCCAGCAAAGAACCACCTGTGGGAATTTCTTTATTTTGTTGACGATAGGCAAGAACCATTTCCTTGGTTGCATCTTGTAACATAGCTCTACATTCTTCTATGGTTTCTCCTTCTGTGATGACTTCTTGCCATTCAATAAGTTGTCCCATATATCCGCTATTAGTTTTTGTATATTTTGCAGTGTATGTAATTAACATTTTTGTGTTTGTGAAGATAATTATATGATTTATCGTAGCTGATTTTTTGTTGTGGGAGACATTGCTCTTCATCATTCACAACTGCATAATAGCTTTCGGCTCAATGATATACCAAAATAAATGCGTGAATTACTCAAATGAGAAAGCAAACTGGGGTTTGAGAAAGTCAAAGCTGCTTTTGCTTGCGGAAAACACTAAAATGAGAAAGCAAAAGCTCCTTTTGAGTAAGTCAAAGCTTATTTTACTTGCGGAAAACACCAAAATGAGAAAGCAAAAGCTCCTTTTGAGTAAGTCAAAGCTGCTTTTGCTTGCGGAAAACACCAAAATGAGAAAGTAAAAGCTTATTTTGAGTAAGTCAAAGCTGCTTTTGAGAAAGTAAAAGCTCATTTTGAGTAAGTCAAATGGCATTTTTACTTAGTTCAATATGAATTTTAGTCCAGGCGATCGCATTTTTCAGTTTGATCACGGTACGCTTTGCCCAGAAGTCAAATTTTACTGTGGTGGGGGGAGGCGATCGCGCAAATATGCCAAATTTTCACGCACAGTAACAGTATTGGGATGATTTGCACCTAACCATTGCTCAAAAATATCTAAAGCTTGGATGTAAAGGGGTTCGGCTTCGTTATATTTTCCTTGGTATTCATATCATACAAACCCTGACCACTGTAGAACCAAGCGTTACCAATAAAAGGTAAAGTTAAATCATCATCGCTGAGGTATTGAATGAGATTGTTCGCTACTTCAGCTATATGAGGTATTGCGGGGGTGACATCGGTAATTTGCTTAAGCGTAGGGGTGTAAGGGATCTTTTTTGCAACTGCTACCATTACCCGGCAAAGCGATCGCTTTAATTCCTCTCCCTTATCTAAACCTGTAAGCTTATATTGAAAAAACTCCCGTAGCAGTGGATGCAGTTGATAGATTCCCTCACCTTTGCGCTGGAGTAAATGCAGATTTAGCAAGCGCTCGTCTCTAATTTCCTCTAAATATTCGGCATCTTTATCTGATAAACACTGTTCCATCAACTTCCAAGGGATGGGTGCGGCGGCAAATAAACTCAATAAACAACCCAATTGCTTATCGTCATCCTCTAATTCTTGCCAACTCAACTCAAAGGCTGCTAACACACCTCGTTGTGCTGTCATATCAGCTTCCGACTTAGATTTAGACAGAGAACGCTCATCTAATCGCTTGTTCTCCAACCGCCGCAACATTTCTGTTAAAGATAAATCCTGTTTCCGCGCCAGATAGCGCCCCACTAATTCCACACCCAAGGGTAAATATCCCAGCCACTCACACAACTGATTTGCTAAAGCTAATTCTTTTTCAATTCGCCCCGGTGTTTCTTTGAGTAAAGACCTTAATAATTCCAGCGCCGCCTCTGGTTGCAGCACATCCAAAGATAACTGTGCGATGCGTCCCAACTTCTGGCGCGTAGTCATCAGCACTTTAAACCGAGGAGGTAACGCCTGTAGGTAAGGCTTGACTTCCTCATAGTCGCTGACATCATCCAACACTAGCAACACATCACCTTCACGCCAACGTCGCCAGCAATATTGTACTTGGGCGATGATATCAAAATCTTCTGGCGGCTTTAAATCAAGCTGTGTTCTGGCAAACTGCACAACTTGAATGCCCACATCTCCAGATTTTGGTAGCAACCAGCAAAGCCCACCGTTATATGTTTCGCGGTACTTGATGGAATATTGTAAGGCGAGTTCTGTTTTACCAACTCCACCCATCCCGGCTATTGTTGCGATCGCAACTTGTTTATTATCCTGCAAAAGTTGGTGAAGATTTTGCAATTCTTCTTCACGCCCGACAAACTCCAGCACCCCACTCAGGGGCAAATTTTGCGGTATTTCAGTAGAAACTATCGATTCCCCTTGGGGTGACTTTAGTCAGCCAAAGTTGAAGGTGTTACCAGAAATGGTATTAGTTCCACCTTTAATATTTATCCCCTGCCAATTTTCAATAATAGTGTTCGTCAGTTGAGGTTGTGCTTCATTGGCTACAGCTTCCACAGCTTGAGCAATTTCAGGATCTTTCTTCGCCGCTTCCTCTACTTGCTGCCCAATGAGATAAGCTTGACCATAATCTAAAGGTTGTGTTTTAGCCTGTTCGATAACCTTCGCCGTGCTAGGTTCCTTGCGTTTCAGCAGAACTAACAACTTTTCGCCTTCGTTCCAAGCCTTTTCACCGATGATTTCACCAGTTTTTTCAAAGGCTTTGATAATTACCAAAGTTGCGATCGCACCTGCTGTCAGTGATACTGGCTCCATAAGTTTGCCAAAGTATACGAGATTTCACTTATGATTCTCAGTTTAACAGAGCTAGGGCGAATGGAATGAGACTGTTGGCGAATTAATATAGGGTCTAACCCATGATTCCTCATTACTCTGATTTGGGTCCGTTTCAACGGACAGTAGCTATTAGCCCGAAATTTATTTCAGGGCGGGAAAGCAACGCCAAACCAATCTTTTAGGGGTGAGTAGCTGCGGTTTCTAACTACTCTTTTAAATTTAAAGGGACGACTCCAACAGGTGAAATCGTCCCTTTAAACTTATAAAAGTGAAATATTCCCTATCTACTTACCCTTGCAGGTTCAACCCACTCATCCCAAGAGCTATCGTAGCCATCATAAGTAATTTTATAAAGATTGTTACTAACTTCTAAAACCTGTCCTGGATACCATTTACCCTTCCACAAAATTCTTACTGCATCTCCAGCTTGAAATGATGTCCGAAAGCGTTCAGCATCAACCCATTCATTCCAAGAACTGCTGTAACCATCGTAGGTAATATAGCACTTTTCATTATCATTATTAACCTTAAGTACCGTTGCTGGATACCATGCTTGTTTCCAAAGAACCTCAGCCTTTTGTCCCACAGAACAGAGTGAGGCAGCAAAAGCGCTAGGAATTAATGTCCCTACCCAAGTTGCCATAAAGATGGCACCAAACAATACTTTGTTTTTCATGATTATTTCTCTCCTCAAATAGGAAAACGGAATTTTGATGATGATTTATGGAAATCTACTTCAAAATTTGCAAATAAGCTGTTACTATTTTTATGGAGTTAAATTAGCGATCGCCTCAGCAAAAATTAGGAATTTCTGCCGCAGGATTCCGCATTGAAAATCAATAGTAGTTACAGATTTTACTTAGTTTCTCTAAATTAAAATAGAAAGGTTCAGATCCCCGACTTCTTCAAGAAGTCGGGGATCTTGTTATTCGTAGTAATACTGAAGCTCAACTTTACAATTTATTGATATTTTTTAACCTATCGGCTCTAAATCTAATTTCATATATTCCCAGCAAACCTGCTGCAATCAGCAAAGGTAAAAAATAGTATATTCCCCGATAAGCTAATAGTGAACCCAAAACTGCCGCCGCCGAAATTTTATCAGAGATAAACAGCAAAATCACAGTTTCAAATACACCTAAACCGCCAGGAATATTACTAACAACACCTGCAAACATTCCTAGTAAATAAATTCCTAAAAAGTCTAGATAAGACAAAGGTATATTGCTAGGAAGTATCGCATAAATAACCGCCGCAGCCAGAATCCAGTCAAAGCTAGAAATTGCAATTTGAGCTAGGGATATTGGCAAGGAAGGAAATCGAAATTCTTGCTGACGAATAGTTAATGGTTGTCTAATAAAAATACTTCCTAACAAGTAAATAGCAATCAACAGCAAAAAAATTACACCGATGGGACGTACTGTTGCAAAAGGCAAATGTAGTTGTGTAGGAATTGTCAAAGGGTTGATCACAAATATTAACCCAGCAACGGCAAACATCCCCAACCAAAAGGTAAAATTAGCGAAGGCAATTACTTGAGCGATCGCAACTGCTGACACTCCCCAACTTGAGTAAAATCGATAACGGATAGCACTGCCAGTCAGCAAAGCAAAACCGATGGTATTACTAAATGCAGAGCTAATAAAGCTAGTGAAAGCTATCTTATTCCAACTTAAAGAACGATTAATGTAGTGAAAACCTAAGATATCGTACCCAATCATCACTAGATAGCCCAAAGCAGTCAGCCAAATCGCCCAGCTTAAGCGACTTTTGGGAATAGCAGCTAGAGAATTGAGGATATCACGATAATTATACTGACGTAATTCGCTAGCGATCGCCCACAAAGAAAGTACCAGCAACAACAAGCCAAACAAAGAACTGAAATTGAGTCGCAATTTTTTAAGCATCGTGAAGAAACTTATCCTAACTCTTGACTTTTAATTTACAACCAGTCGTAAAGTTTCCATCCTGTTGACACAGCATTGACATATCACTTGCATAAGCTTTTGAAGGCAAGCACCGACTACCCAATAATGCCTTTTTTGGCCAATACCCTTCAAAGATGAACTATAAACAATCTAAAATTCTCTTGCTATTTTCAGTATTAACCCTAGTTGGCTGTAATTTCTCCCAAGGTGTCGTTGCAAAACCACTACAACCGCAAAATTTACAAACAGCGCCTCCCATTATTCCAACCCAAGCTACTCTCCTAACCTACAAAATTGAAACCTACAATAGTAAAGCAATGGGTGGAAGTCGCACTTATGGCGTTTCTTTACCTCCTGGCTATGAAAAAAACCTAAAAAAAAGCTATCCTGTAATCTTTCTTCTCCACGGTGGACATGGAAACCCCAATGATTGGTTTAATCAGAACAAAGGACAAGCTCTCAAAACTGTGGAACAACTTTATACTACAGGTAAGTTGCCACCCAGCATCATCATTACACCAGATGGCAACGACAAACGCGGCTCTAGCCCCTACTGGGACTCTCAATATATCGATGGCCCCAACGGTAAAGTCTCCACAGCCGTGGGGAATGAGTTAGTAAAAGTTGTGCAAAGCCGTTATCGTACACTAACTAATCCAGATTTTTGGGCAATAGGTGGTTTATCTTCTGGTGGTTGGGGTGCAATCAATGTCGGATTACACAACGTAGATCATTTCTCGATTTTATTTAGTCATAGTGGTTATTTTCATGATAAAAGTGGCCCAGCAAATAGCCCAATATCTTATATTAAAAACGTTCCTCTAAAAGCTCAAAAAAGATTGAAAGTTTACCTAGATTCTGGCACATCAGATAGTGAAGAAATTGACGAAGCCGAACAATTTACTAAAGTGCTAAACAAACTCAAAATTCAAAATTCATTTCGTCAGTTTCCTGGCAGTCACACTTGGCAATACTGGCGGGAACATTTAGCCGATTCATTGACATTTGTCGGTGAGCAATTTCGCTCTTCTGAAATAGCACATGGAACTGGTAATTCAAGTCTTAATGCTCAGAAACATACTCAAAATAATTAGCCATCTTTGAGTAAGAAATTAAACATAACTCTTGTGGGGTGGGCATCTTGCCCGCCCAGTTTATGCAATTATCTTGTTCCCAGTCGGAGACTGGGAATGCCGTCATTGGGGCTGCCGCCTCCCTTACTGGCGGCAGAGCCACCAAGAGCAGCATTTCCAGCCGGAGGCTGGAAACGAGGTTTTAAAGGAATTTCAGCTTAAGTTGACACCAATGGGCAGTGCCTTACGCTTGTCTGGAAATGCTATAGAAGCATAATGCAATTACTTTTTTATTCTACCAATTTATACTTAAACTCCTACAAATTTAAGACATTAACAAACATTCCACTATTGATTATGCTTTTTAGTAGTAGAATTAGCATTTTGTTCTGAGATTACATAGTAATTATTGACAATGAAGCTTATTCACACTTTAAAATCTTTTTTTTGTAAAGATTTTAACGCTTCAATCTGTCAAGAAATAATTACTATCTTTGAGAACCAAAACTTATGTCTATTGATGATGCTAATAACAATGCATTCTCAAATAAACAGCTAAATACCACTTCAATTTCCTCTTTAGATAGCTTTTATACAAAAGATTACTACAACCTCAAATTTAGCGGACGTAGTAGCTATAAATCAACTGATGCTGATGTGCAGTTGCTAAATAATGGTGACTCCGAAAATACCAGTAACGCTATTACTAATGATTTTAGTGCAGAGAATTATAACTCCACTAATGGCTATGGCTTAATTAATGGAGCAGCAGCAGTGGCTAGAGCTATTGGTCAAAATACCTTTGCTGATGTTCCCGATCTTGGTGGCAATAATTGGGGAGCAGACCTTGTAAAAGCACCAGAAGTTTGGGCACAGGGATACACGGGTAAAGGTGTTGTTGTCGCTGTTTTAGATACTGGAGTTGACTATAACCACGAGGATTTAAGTAATAATATTTGGACAAATAGCAAAGAAATTCCAGGTAACGGTATAGATGATGATGGCAATGGCTATGTTGATGATAGTTCCGGCTGGAATTTTTCTGATAATAACAACAATACTCTAGATAAAAATGGTCATGGAACTCATGTTTCTGGCACGATCGCAGGAGAAAATAATAACTACGGTGTCACTGGTATTGCTTACGATGCCAAAATTATGTCGGTCAAAGTTTTAAACGACTCTGGCTCTGGTTCCTATAGTTCCATAGCGAAAGGCATTCACTACGCTGTGGATAATGGAGCTAATGTAATTAACCTCAGTCTAGGAGGCGGATCTTCCAATCGCACTTTAGAGTCAGCCATTAACTATGCCAGCAGCAAAGGAGTAATTGTCGTCATGGCAGCAGGTAATGATGGTGACTCATTACCCGGTTATCCCGCGCGCTATGCCTACAAGTCGGGAATTGCCGTTGGGGCAGTAGATGGAAATAATAACATGCCTGACTTCTCTAACCGCTCTGGAACCAATGAAATCTCTTATGTTACAGCCCCAGGAGTTAAAGTCTATTCATCAGTTCCAAATAATCAATATGCCACTTATAGCGGCACTTCTATGGCTACTCCCCACGTTGCTGGTATAGTTGCCCTGATGCTTAGTGCTAATCCTAACCTGACTGATGCCCAAGTACGTCAAATTGTCACAGGAACCGCAGGAAATAGTACACAAACGACAAACTCTAGTTTAAATATTTCTAATGTCAGTTCTCTAGCGAGTCAGGTGATTGCAGAAACCACAGGAAATAATACACAAACTACAAGCTCTAGTTTTAATTTTTCTAATGTCAGTTCTCTGGCAAGGCAGGTAATGTCTGATAATAAATTGCTAGGGATATATGGACAAACTGCAAATTATCTGACATCACAAACAAGTTCTAGCTTTAATACTTCCTATTTTGGTTCTCTAATGGGTCAGGCAATTATCGGAACTGCAAAATATCTAACACCAGAAACTATCGCTAGTTTGAATAATTCCGATGTTAGTTCTCTAATAGGTCAGGCAATAACAGAAACTACAAAATATCTGACACCAGAAACTATCGCTAGTTTGAATAATTCTGATTTTAATCCTGTGATTGGTCAGGCAATAACGGAAACTGCAAAATATTTGATATCAGCCGAAGGAAATAAGGCATTAGCCAATCCAGACTTATGGTCGCAAGTCCAAAACTATGAGAAAATTCTGGGGAACATCAATGTGGATAGCAGTGAAGATGAGAATAATATTGATTATGGCAAACTACTAGAGGGGATGCAAAAACAAATAGAACAGTATAGAAAATTCTTTGGTCTTGCTTGAAAACTATAATGATTTCCAGTTGACTCCAATACAGAACCAATAGTAATACCCTTCGGTTAAGGTTTTTTGATGAAAATTATAAATCTCCAAGACGCGATAAATCGGCGTCTCTACAATAATCAGTCTTTTGTCTTGACGCTGATTCATCGCGTCTCTTGCCTTAACCGAACAGTTGTCTCGTTCCCAGTCTCAGACTGGGAATGCCATCCTAAAGGCTCCGCCTCCCTTGCTGGCGGCAGAGCCGCCAGAAGCAGCATTTCCTAGCCTGAGGCTGGAAACGAGGTTTTAAAGGAGTTTCAACTTAAGTTGACACCAATGAGCATTGCTGTGCCCCTACCACGTGGTCTATTTACCTGAAAATAGCTGTAATAGCGATAAAAACAGCAGATACTACAAACCTACCTAACTGAAAATGCTTCGTTGAATCGTCGTGTTACTGGCTCGGTAATAAATGTCAAAATTGACTTCTTCCGAGTGACAATTTCACCTGTAGCAGCCATCCCTGGTGTAAATTCTACTTCTTGACCCCGAACGTTTACTGAGTGTTTACTTAGCTTAATTCTTGTTGGAAAAACTAAGCCTAATTCTTTATCAATAATTGCATTTGGACTAATTTGCACGACTTCGCCCTCCACAATGCCAAATTCTTGGAAGGGGAAAGTGGCCATTTTAACTTTTGCCTTCATTCCTTGACGAATAAACCCAATATCGCGGTTAAGAACTTTCACCTCTAGGAGCATTTCTTCTCCTTCCGGCAAAATTGACACCAATTCTTCACCTGATTGTACTGGCCCCTTGGTGGCTTTGACTCTGTAAATAGTACCAGCAACGGGAGCTTCAATCGTTTCTAAAGCTTGCTGCTTTCTCGCCTGTTCTAATTGACCTTGAACAGTTGTGAGTTCTTCTTTACGCTTATTAAATTGCGTCAAAATTTCACTTTGGCGTTCTGATACTACACGTTGAACCTGATTTTGTGCAGCTTTGTAAGCTTGTTCTGCTTGGTGAATTTCTTGGACTTGGGCAGCAGTATCTTTTTCTAATGATGTGACTTTATCTTGAGCCTCTGTTATTTTATTCTGGGCATTGGTCACTTCATCTTGCGCTCTAGTGATTTCTGTTTTTGCACGAGTTAATTTTTCTTGAGCATCTATGTAATCGACACGAGGGACAGCGCCAGGAGTAATTAGAGTGCGTAGGCTTTTTTCCCTTTCTTGAGCAAGAGTCAAATTGCTTTCAATTTTAATTCGGATGCTATCTGCGTTGGCAAGGTTGGTTTGAGCATTTGCAAAGCTGCTTTTGGCATTAACTAAGTTGTCTTGCAATCGCGTCAAGCGAACTTTGGCTTGATCGACAAGTGCCATTTGGCGATTTGCTTCTGCTTCCGCCGCTGCTTGACGTGCTTGGTAATCTTGCAGGCGAGAGTTTAAAAGTTCATCTTGCAGTTTCGTTCCAGCAGTTTTACCTCCGGTGCGTTCTGCATCCAAACGTTGCAAATCATCTTGAATTAATCTGGTAGATTTCGCTAGGCGGGAAACATCGGTTATTTTCAAGTCTGGATCTTTTTGAATCAGAACTTGACCTTTAGTAACGCGATCGCCTTCTTGTACTTTCACAGCGACAATTGACCCTCCACCTAAGGATGTCACCGGTCTTACCTGTGTGGAAGCAATTAATTCCCCTGGTGCTGTTGCTACTTCATCTATTTGCGAGAAGTGCGCCCAAGCGATCGCTCCAAATACGACGACGCTCATCGTTCCTGCTAATAATCTAGTGTACAGGGGTGGCAATTCCTGTACTGCTTTGCCCAATTCATAAGTGAGTTGTTCCTCTGGTTGGGCGAATCGCTCTTTTGTCTGACGTGCTTGAGCAGCATTTGTCATTTGTCATTTGTCCTTTGTTATTTGTTCTTTGTTCTTTGTCATTTGTCATTTGTTATTCACTAATGACCAATGACCAATGACTCTTCAAACTGCTAAATAGCGCCGCAAAAAATTTTCTAATGTCTCCAACTGGAAGTTATAAATCGCCTCTAAGTTGGCAATTTCATCTTTTGTACAGAAAAATTCATTTGCTAGCAATGTGCGGTAAGTTCCCAAAGCTTTTTGAATTTGGGGATTAAATAAACCCAATGCACCCTGTAACCCATCAACAACAAATAGTGGTGAGTTAATTATTACTGGTTCTTTGGTGAAGATCCGACCAAAAACCCGGGGAATATCTTCTCGTAATAAAATCTCCGGCCCTCCGACGGGTAAAATCTGGTTACGAGCGCCTTCAACTGTCACAGAATCTACCACTATCCTTGCCAAATCATCGGTACTGACAATCGAGGTACGGTTTTTGCGATCGCCAATCAGCAGATACAATCCCGTTTCCCGAAACCGTTCTACCAGTGGCAGCAAGTTAGATGCTAATCCAGCTGGGCGTAAAATAGTGTAATTTAAGCCACTAGCTACCAAATATCGCTCTACTGCTCGTTTGGCTTTGAAAACCGGAGCATCTTCATATCCGCGATCGGCTCCCAATACGGAAATAAAGACAAAATGCTCTACACCATTGGCTTTTGCTTGGTCAATAAGTTCAATATTGGCGCGGTAATCTAAAGATAGGGCATCACTATCAGAACCGTGGGCGCTGATAATGTACTGGACACCCCGACTAGCTTTCTGAATATCTTTTTCCTCTAGCAAGTCACCAATGAAAATTTCTGCACCACGGTGTTCTAACTCGCTGTAGCGTGAGTTAAGGCGGGCAAATGCCCGTACAGAATGTTCTCGTTGTCGTAAGAGTCGCACAACTCTGCGACCAATTCCTCCGGTTGCTCCAGTTACCAAAAACATATAAATACCTAAATTGAATAATTACAGCGTTTATAGTTGTCAAAATGCTCGATATATGCTCAAAATTTATTGAGCAATACTTAAATAGAGATATGAGCATATTTTTATACTTTGTTACCATGCTCAAGATATTTTCACACCAATAAGTCACACCTTATTTATTTTAATACTCTAAAAATTATCCCCCATATCTTATGTAGATGCAGGGGATAGGTTAATGAGATTAGTTTTACTGGCTCAACAAGTTTATAGCTTGTTCAAGCGACATCTTAGCCTTGTGCAAATTGAGCAGGTTCTCTTGGTCGTATCGGTCAGGATAGCTCATTTTCCTGCCCTCCAGCGTTATCCGAATTAGTGCTGCTTGCTCATCTGTAGGTGAATTCATCTCATCTATAGCAGAACTGATTATCTGGATAGCGTTAAAGTTAGGAAATTTTAACCCTCTACCTTGCTTCATTTGTTGCAGCGCTAAAAGTGGAAATGCCATCAGAGTTACGATGTATGAGGTTTTGTATCCTGCATTCCCAGTTGGTTTGATGCCGTATCTACGACACAAATCGCGTAATTCTTTAATAGTCTTGATTTCAAGTTCGGAACGCGTGAACATAAAATAGTAGTGTCCATTTTTGATATTGGATATTGGTGGTTGTACTTCCGGCAAGTTGTAGCAACCACCAAAAAACAATCTATTGTTTTGGCACCAAGTAAATCAAGTCTTATTTATATTTCTCAATAATGCCTAATCCTAAAGGGAACCCACAAAATTTACAACCAATTAAATCAAATAGAGAAGAATCATTAACAGAGAGGATTAATCTACGCATTACCAAGACTATGAAGGAAGAACTATCCACCAAGGATGATCCTCCAGAATTTTGCCGTCGTGCAATCCAGGAAGCATTAGATAAAGATAAAGAAAATGCCTAACCCTAAAGGTCATTCAGAAAATTTAAAACCATTTAAATCAGAGAGGGAAGAACCTTTAAGTGAGCGTCTTAACTTACGTGTCACAAAAACAATGAAGGAAGAACTATCAACAAAGGATGATTCTCCAGAATTTTGCCGTCGTGCAATCCAAGAAGCATTAGATAAAGATAAAGAGAAGTAATCTCAAAGGGATAGTTGTCACAAGTGTGTGAATTACTGAGATGAGTCAGCAATCAAGCATATTGCTTTCTCAATGCGCTTGATTACTTGCGGAAAACACCAAAATGAGAAAGCAAACTGGAGTTTGAGAAAGTAAAAGCTTATTTTGCTTGCGGAAAACACCAAAATGAGAAAGTAAACTGGGGTTTGAGAAAGTAAAAGCTCCTTTTGAGTAAGTCAAATGCTATTTTGCTTATTAAATTCGACTTGATCCATTTTTTAGATGCAATACGGTTCGGATAAGGTTTTTTGATGACACGCCCTAAATCGCAAAGACGCGATAAATCGCCGTCTCTACAAAGGACTGATTATTGTAAAGACGGCGATTTATCGCGTCTCTTGCTTTAACCGAACCGTATTGCGAGTGGTGATGTGATAGCAAAATCCAGGTTGAAGATTTCGGGGTGAACGAGTCATAACAGTTAGGTAAATTCTTGTTTAGTCCTCTTCAGAGGACTTTCGCTATTAGCCGTAGGTTTCCAACCTATGGCGGGTGATGGGTTCAAATGTAAGATTCTGAACTCAGGTATTTGCATCATTGCAGAATGTTGGTATTGCACACACATCCGCCTCAGAATAAATTCTGCGGCTAATAGCGAAAGTCATCTAAAGCTGACTAAAATTCTTGTTTTACCCGCATTTCCAGCCAGAGGTAGAAATAAGTCTGGGAAAACTTTTCACAATTTAAAATCCCCCCACATCTTTGTAAATGCAGAGGGATTTAAACGCTTTGTGCAAGCAGCCCACCTCAAAACTATTCAGAGGCTTTATTATTAGCTCTATTAGCACGCGCTTCAGCCGAAGCCATGACCTCATCGAAATTCTCTAGCACTTCGCCAGGGAAGTTTTCCAAAACTCTGGTAGAAAGAGCAACTCGCCCTTTACCCTCATCCAAGTCGATAATTACAGCTTTAATTGGCTGGCCAACTTGAAATACTTTTTCTAAAGAATCAATGAATTTCTGGCTTACCTGCTTGATATGAAGCAAGGCACTCATTCCACTTAAATCGACAAATACACCAAAAGGTTTGATGCCAGTAACTTTACCTTCCACCAATTGACCTAGTTCTAATAAGCTGAAGTTGCTAGAACGGGTTGCTAAACGCTGGGAAAGGATGAGTTTGTTGGTGTTACGATTAATTTCCAAAAAACCCACAGTCAGATTTTGACCTTTGAGTGCTTCTAAATTATCACGCTCTGCTAGGTGCGATCGCGGGATAAATCCCCGCAAAGAAAGAATATCGACGGTGACACCACCTTTATTCACACCCGTAACCCGTACTTGTACAGTTTGAGCATTCTCCTGCATTTCGGCCAGTCGTTCCCAGATGTGCTGAATTTCCAACTGCTTTCGAGAAAGGGTGACTTGACCTTCTGCATCCTGATCTCGGATAATCAAAAACTGCATTTCCTCTTGCAATGGCAGCACCTCCGATAAATCGGTAACTGCTCTCAAAGAAGCCTCATCGCGTGGCAGAAAAGCTGACGACTTGCCACCAATATCAACATAAGCGCCATCATGGTCAAGTTGGAACACTTTGCCATGTACAACCTGTCCCTTTTGAAATTGGTAGTCGTGTTTTTCTAGTGCTTTGGCAAAATCGTCCATTGTAAAGGGCGAATTGGCTGTTTGAGAAAGTTTCGATTCGGAATTCATGACTTTTGAAGATTAGTTGTTATTTGATATGGTGCAACTGAAGTTTAGATTGTCATTTGTCATTTGTCATTTGTCCTTTGTTATTCACCAATGACCAATGACCAATGACCAATGACGAACTTGGCTGCGTATGCTTCAGTTTAGTTGACCAAAGAGTTGTTTTACTTGCTCCCAAGCATCGTCCGCAGCTTTAGGATTATAACTGGCACGGTGGTTACAGAAAAATCCGTGATCAGCTCCATCGTAGCGAAACACACGATGAGGAATTTTATATTTTTCTAACTCTGCTGCAATCTCGTCTACTTGTTCGGCTGGGATACTGGCATCTTCTGTACCAAAAAAGGCATAGAGAGTACCTGTGATTTCTCTGGTACGGGTGACAGTAGGAGCTACACCTCCCGGCGTGCGGGTGGTAACTCCAGCACCATAGAAAGAAGCTGTAGCTTTAATATCTGGCAAGGTGGCTGCAAGATATGCGACATGACCGCCAAAGCAGAAGCCAATACAGCCAAAACCATCTTTTTTCACTTGGGGCAGATTTTTGAGGTAGTCAATTGCTAGTTGAATATCGCTCAATAACTCTGAGGCTTGAGTTTGCATAGCGTAGTTTCTACCCGTTTCAATATCTCCGGGTGTGTATCCGGTTTCAAAACCAGGAGCAATACGTTGAAAAAGTGCAGGCGCGATCGCTACATACCCAAGTTGGGCAATCCGTTCTGTAACTTCCCGAATGTGAACATTGACACCAAAAATCTCTTGTAATACCACCACTCCTGGGTAAGAACCAGATTCTTTTGGTTCCGCCAAATAAGCAGACACTTGAATACTATCTTGCAAAAGATTAACTGTTGTGGTAATTATTGCTTGCTCTGTCATAATAATTTTTACCAGTGCCGTGTGATTAGCCGTGTGTTTATTTGATATAACTATGCCAGTATGCCTAGCTTTTTTCTAATTAAATTATCAATTACCAATAGTGAGCGCATTAAAAATTTGTATCAGAAAAACTTTATATGTAAATAAATATATTTGAGATGTAGCAAATGTAGCTGGTCACAAAAGGAGGCTGAGTTAAAAGTGTTAAGTATAAAAATAACAAATACTCCCCACTCCCCACTCCCCACTCCCCACTCCCCACTTAGTATTCAGGAGGTTTGGTGATGATTCAATTCCGTATTCAGCCAGACAGCGAAATTCCCGCATCAACCCAGCTGTTTAATCAAATCCGATTTGCGATCGCTTCTCGACAATATCCCCCTGCTTACAAATTGCCAAGCACACGGGCGTTAGCAATGCAAACGGGGTTACACCGTAATACCATAAGTAAGGTTTACCGTCAACTAGAAGAAGATGGATTTGTTGAAAGTATGGCTGGTTCGGGTATTTATGTTCGTGCCCAAGGTCATGAGGGCGGTAGTAGGCTGCAATCACCAATTCTCAAACAAAATCCTAATACATATCAAGTTGTCCAGCAAGCACTTGACGAATTACTCTCACAAGGATGTTCACTGAATCAAGCTAGAGAGCTATTTTTAGCAGAAATTGACTGGCGCTTGCGTTGTAGTGCGCGGGTACTGGTTGCAGTGCCATCTTATGATATGGGTGCTGGTGAATTGATGGTGTATGAATTAGAGCGATCGCTAAAAATACCAGTGCAGTTGGTAGCAATGGAAGAATTAACAGCTGTGCTAGATAAAACTACCTCTGCGACAGTCGTCACCAGTCGGTATTTTATCAGTAATGTGGAAGCGATCGCAGCTCCAAAAGCTGCACGGGTAATTCCTCTCGATATCTACGACTACAGCAAGGAACTCAGCATCTTGAAAACCCTACCAAAAGAAAACTGTGTAGGCATAGTCAGCCTCAGTTCCGGGATTGCACGAGCAGCAGAAGTCATTCTCCACGGTTTGCGGGGGGATGAGCTATTAGTGATGACTTCGCAACCAAAAGATGCTTATAAACTTCAGGCAATGGTTAAACGGGCTGAGGTAATCATCAGTGACCAAGCCAGTTTTGCGGCTGTGCAAGCAGCTGTGCAAGCATCTGATGAAGATATTATTCGTCCACCAAAGCTGATTAAGGTTGAAAATTATATCGGTGCTAACTCAATTAACTTGCTAAAACGAGAACTGGGTTTGAGTTAATCTCAAGATAATTCGACCAACATCTTTAAGAGCAATTGATATAGGAGGGATGGGATAGTGCAGATTGTAATTGTGGGCGCAGGGCCAACAGGTGCAACCCTTGCACTGCTCTTTGCAAAACGTGGTACTGCTGTAACGTTAATTGAAGCAGCAAAAGATTTTCATCGTGTATTTCGCGGTGAAGGATTAATGCCCAGTGGCTTAGATGCACTAGAGCAAATGGGTCTATCGGCATTGTTAGAGCATATTCCCCATCGAAAACTTGACGCGTGGGAATTCTTTATACAGGATAAGCAGTTGTTTCGAGTTGATGAACCAATGGGGGCAACCCGACCCTGTACACTGGTTTCACAACCACCACTGCTCAAAGCACTGATTTCGGAAGCTCAAACCAATGATGAGTTTGAATTCATTCAGGGTGTTCCTATAAAGGATTTGCTGTGGAGTAACCAACGTGTAGCAGGTGTATTACTTACCGATGGGAGAGAATTTGCTGCTGACTTAGTGATTGGGGCAGATGGTCGAAATTCCCTTGTGCGACAACGTGTAAGATTGGAATTGGTACGCCAGCCTAAAAATATTGATATTCTTTGGTTTAAACTTGCCGCCAGCCCTGAGTTTGCAGCCGATAATGTGTTTCGTACAATTGTAAATGGCGATCGCGTATTTAGCATCTTTCACGGAGCAGAGTCAGGAAAACTGCATCTGGCTTGGGTGATGTCCGCAACTGAAAACACTGACTGGAAACAAACCAACTGGGCAGAGATTTTTGCCTCCCTATCACCCTCATGGCTAGCAGAGCATTTCCGTAATCATGCAGACACCATCGAATCGCCCATTCGGCTTTCTGTTGTCGTTGGTTATTGTCCCAAATGGCACGCACCAGGGGTACTGCTTCTAGGTGACGCTGCACACCCAATGTCTCCTGTCCGCGCTCAAGGAATTAATCTCGCATTGCGTGATGTAATTGTCGCTGCTAATCATCTTGTGCCACTGTTCTACAAAGAAAGTGGACACCAGGATATTGACATTGCACTATCGCAAATCCAAGCGGAACGTGAGCCAGAAATTATCCGTGCCCAGCAACTCCAGTTAGCGGAAGCTAAACAAGGCGAACAACTGCGAAAAAATGCACTGCTGCGTTCGCTGTTGATTCAACTTGCTCCCTTACTCCGTAAAATAATTAAAAAGTCTTGGTTAAGGCGACAATATAAAATGCGTCAAGGTATCACACAGGTTCACTTAACTGTTTAAAAAACTGCTATCAGTTATCCCACTTGTGCTTGTGGGGTATGAATTTGCAAAAACTCTTGTACCCGTTGCAGATAAGTTGGTACATCTTCCAACATGGGGAAATGCGCTGTGTTGGGAATCATCACAAATTCCACTTTGTCGCTCAGTTTTGTAGGTTGGGTGCAGCGATAGCGTAACCTAACATAAAATTTGGTGGTAATGTTGGGTTGCGTTTCACTCCACCCAACCTACATAAATAAAAAATCAAAAAAGAAGGGCGATTCCTTCACTAAGCCTTATCAAGCATAATTACTCTTTTTTGTTAACGTCCCAACATTTTATCCCGCAGATGCTTAATGCGATCGCGCAATTTCCCAGCCTCTTCAAATTCCAGTTTCTTCGCCGCTTCTTTCATCTGCGCTTCCAACAGAGTAATCAACCCTGGAATCTGTTCTAATGGCAGTTCATCTATATGTTCATCGACAACTTTCAAGTCGGTTGCATTTAATCGCCGAGATACATCTAAAAAAGCCAAAATCGCATTACTTGATTTTTTCACAATCGGTTGTGGTGTAATTCCATGCAGTCGATTATGTGCCGTTTGAATCCCCCGCCGCCTATCTGTTTCATCAATAGCTTTAATCATGCTACCTGTCATATTATCGGCATACAAAATCGCTTGTCCCTGGACGTGACGCGCAGCTCTACCAATAGTTTGAATTAAGGAACGCTCGGTTCGCAGGAAACCTTCTTTATCTGCATCCATAATTGCTACTAAGGAAACTTCCGGTAAATCTAAGCCTTCCCGCAGCAAGTTCACACCAACCAAAACATCAAATTTTCCCTCGCGCAAATTCTGCAAAATCTCAATGCGCTCAATAGAAGTAATCTCGGAATGTAAATACCGTACCCTGATACCGTGGTCTTGTAAATATTCGGTTAAATCTTCCGCCATGCGCTTAGTTAATGTGGTGATTAACACTCGTTCATGGCGATCGGCTCTATCTTTAATTTCTCCCAATAAATCATCAATTTGTCCTTCTGTGGGACGCACAGAAATTTCTGGATCGACCACTCCAGTTGGTCGAATCACTTGCTCAACTACATGATCTTCAGAAATTTCTAATTCCCAATTTCCGGGAGTTGCAGAAACAAAAATACACTGATTAACCTTTTGCCAAAATTCTTCAGCTTTCAAAGGACGGTTATCAGCAGCACTAGGAAGCCGAAATCCATGATCGATTAAAACTTTTTTTCTCGCTTGATCGCCGTTATACATACCACGAATTTGTGGTACGGTAACGTGAGATTCATCGATAACTAATAGCCAATCTTTCGGAAAATAATCAATTAAACATTCTGGTGGATCTCCAGCTTGTCTTCCTGCTAAGTGACGGGAATAGTTCTCAACGCCGTTGCAATAACCGACTTCGCGCAGCATTTCTAGGTCATAGCGTGTACGTTGATCTATGCGTTGCGCTTCTAATAATTTCCCAGCTTGTTCTAAGTCTAGTTTTTGCTGTTTTAACTCGGCTGCAATGTCATGACAAGCTACTTCTAGTCGTTCTTCTGGGGTGACAAAGTGACGCGCAGGGTAGATATTTACCGCTTCCAAACTTTTGAGAATTTCCCCTGTCACCGGATCAATATAGCGAATTGCGTCAATTTCATCACCAAAGAATTCGACGCGAATAATTCGGTCTTCATAAGCTGGGCCAATTTCTAAAACATCGCCTCGGACGCGAAATTTTCCCCGACCCATTTCTATGTCGTTGCGGCTATATTGAACATTTGCCAAATCTCGTAAAATTTGACGCTGATTTACTTCCATACCTATCTGAAGGGGGATGGCAGCTTTCAGATATTCTGCTGGCATTCCCAAACCGTAGATGCAACTGATGGAAGCAACCACAATGACATCACGGCGTTCAAACAGCGATCGCGTCGCTGAATGCCGCAACATATCTATTTCATCATTAATCGCTGCCGTTTTCTCAATATAAGTATCGGTAACGGGAATATACGCTTCTGGCTGATAATAATCGTAGTAGCTGACAAAATACTCGACTGCGTTGTTGGGAAAGAAATCCCGCAACTCGTTACAAAGCTGTGCAGCCAGGGTTTTATTATGGGCCAGAACTAAAGTAGGCTTGCCAATTTTCTCAATAACTGCTGCTACTGAAAATGTCTTACCAGTTCCAGTGGCTCCTAATAAAGTTTGGTAACGATTGCCTGATTGGATACTAGCAGAAAGTTTAGCGATCGCTTGTGGTTGATCGCCTGTGGGACTAAAGGGAGCTTGAAGACAAAATTCTGTCATACAGTTTTGCTGTAAATACCCTATCTCATGGTGATGATTCCGCCCTGTATCCATTGTAGCTGGCTTGTTAGACTAAAAAATTAGTAATAAATTTTTATAAAACTTATTAATTTAAATTTACTTATGTATCTGTTTTAAAGATTCTTATATCTATATGAGGTTTTTTAAGGTTAAACTCTAGGATATATGGGAAAAAAATTTCATCTTTCCTTAATTATTGTAAAATTCAATTAACAAACCAGAGGTCTTCGTTTATGACTATTAGCAGCGCTGGCAAAGCAATCAGTTCTCGGCAAAAGCCTGCCAAGTCCCCAGGGGAAACTACAGAGGGAGTTGAAAATCAACAAGACCAGAGCTTGAATGCAGATCAAGTCGAGGAAGTTACTGAACTGCCAGTAGGAGCTTCTGGAACACTCGCCATTTCTGGAATTCGTCCTATAGGCGCTAGCGACTTAGAAGTTGCTGAACACCTCTCAATTGCTGGGGTGCGTCCCGTTAGCACCAGTACCTTGGAAGTAGTTGAAACCTATAACGCAATGGGTATTCGTCCAATTGGTGCTAATACATTCCAAGTTGTTGAAAGTATAAATCTCTCTGGGATTCGTCCAATTGCCTCAAGTTCATTGGCAATTTCTGACAGTTATTCCACCTTTGGGAATCGTCCCATAGCACCAAATGAGATTGACAATTCTGAAAGCCTAATGGGTTTTCTAGATTAGACAAAAAATATCCCCATAACTTGATTAACCCAGTTTCATATAGCAACTGGGTTTTTTAGTTAATAGAGTCGAGAGTAGAGATTCATTGGTGTCAACTTAAGCTGGAAATATCTGTTGGCTTCCATGCCCGCCAGGGAATAAATAAATGAGTAATAAGTAATAAGTAATACTCATTACTCATTATTTATTACTTATTACTTCAAAAATAAATTCTCGGGCTTTTAGCTTAAGTCTACTGAAGTAGACTGGAGATTTTTGGCGATATTTAGTCATCTTCAGATGACTTTCGCTATTATGCGGGAATTTCAATTCCCGGCGGACAAGCGGTTTCGCGTTAAGTTGACACTAATGCCCTACTCCCCACTCCCTACTCTCCACTCCCTTTCATTTTTTACTTTTGCCTTGTTCGGTCAGTTATCATTTCGTAGGTTGATTGGGCGGATGTCGCGGATTTTGAGGGTTCTTTTGCCTGCGTTATCGTCGTCATCAATCGTGACCAGGTATTTCACGACCGTATGGTTTGCATTTCCACCAGTTACGGTGACAACAAATGCTGAGTAACTGTTAGTGTTTGTGCCACAACCACTTCGGTCATGGAAGGTTTGATTCCATTCACCAATATGGACACCCTCGCCTCGTGGCTCATCACCACTTTGTTTAATTTCATTGAGGAGAGCTACTTTCAGTTGAGATAGCTTTGATTTTTTATCAGCAAGCATAAGTTTAAGAAACCGATCGCGATTAAACTGGTCTTGGTTGCTGCCGTTGCTGCATTTATCTTCGTAGTTGGCAGAAGCAGAATCCGGGCTGGTCATCACCAGTGCTGGGATCTTGGGAGACTGAGCGGCTTGCCCACTTGTTGTTGCTAGTGCGAGAACACATAAAGTAAAAAAACCAAAGCGCATTGAATTTTCCGAGCGTGAATTAGTGTGTCCAATCAAGATTAACTGCAACGAACACTAAAGGATAGAGTTTGCTCGGTAGGCGTATGCAGCAAAGGGGTGATACCGAAAGTTACGAGTATGCAGGAAAGGAAACCCCCTACTGAAATCGTTATACTAACTGTGGGAGGCTGTTTATCTATCCAGCCAGATTCCATAGTTGTGTTTTTTATAGCTTGTTGCACTATGTCCTTCTTCAAAACCCCGCTGATTGGTTTAAAAGCTGACTCATTTCGTCATCCATTAGACCTGGAAGCTACCAGAGCGCTCAAGCAGATACCAGGCATAGATATGTTAGTGCGAAATTGGCTTGGGCCAATGGCAGAGCAGGTTTTCTACGTGGAAAATATTGCCTCCAGTATTCTGGTGGGTGAAAAGCAACTGCCTGATTTATACAAATTGTTGTTAGATGCCTGTAAAATCCTGGATATAGATCCTCCCCAGTTGTACGTCCGGCAACATCCGGCTCCCAACGCCTATACTTTTGCTGTACGGGGTAAACAGCCCTTTGTGGTGCTACATACTTCCCTGATTGATATGCTCACACCAGAGGAAATACAGGCAGTAATTGCTCATGAGTTGGGGCATCTCAAGTGCGATCATAGCGTTTACTTGACTCCTGTAAATTTATTAATATTAGCTGCGGCAATTGTGCCCAATGTTGGCACTTTCGTTGCCCAAGCCATACAGGCACAGCTTTTAGAATGGGTACGTTGTGCTGAGTTTACCTGCGATCGCGCCGCATTACTAGCAACCCAAGATCCCAAAGTTGTCATGTCAGTGTTGATGAAGTTGGCAGGTGGTTCCCCCACCTTAGCGCCACAACTGAATCTCGATGCCTTTGTTGCTCAAGCCCGCGCTTACGATGATATTAGTAAGACCGAACTAGGTGAAATGGTTAAAGCTGCCCGTACAGCCCAATTAACCCATCCAGTGCCAGTGCTACGGGCGCGAGAAATTGACCGTTGGGCAAGCACCACAGAATATCAAACTCTTTTGCAAACTCACGGACTGAAGTCTACTAATAATGAAGTTGCACCCAAAGGCGGATGGCGCAATTGGTAGAGTTACTAATCACAACCACTTTTATGCTTTGTGCAGGGTAAGGCGAGATCCTTCTCATCTACTAGACATTTCCAGAAATTAAATATGCTTTACCCAGAATCCTTGTAGAGACGTAGCAGTGCTACGTCAAAACAATTCTTTTTCACCAGAAATGCAGAATATTTAGTAAAGCTTTAGTAGTAGTCTTAAGGCATTATAAATTTGATGTCTGGCAACAAGCTGTTCTGGAAGTATGTGTCTACGCACTCAGATAAAATATTGGTACAGCCAAAAAATCAGCTAATGACCAGGTTTCCCTACGACCAGTTCGCAAAAGACTATCTTAAAGAATTGTTACAACCATTGGGTGAAGTTGAAACAAGTCGGAAAGTTCCGGCGGAAATCCGAGAGGTTGATGTTTATTTTGTCCCTTCACTCGAATCGGCAAGCGATACAATAGAATTAGGACTGCTAGGAAAATTTGCGGCTGAACCTGCATTAATTGAACCATTTAGAAATGCGGCTACAATTGCGGAAATTCGTAGCTGTATGAATAAGCTATTTGATATTTTCGCTGAAGTAAAGCGTCAGAGTAAAGGTGATACAAGTCGGATTACAGAATCAGATTTACCACGCCTATGGATTTTTTCACCTACAGCTTCTAAATCCATATTGGATGGTTTTAGAACTCAGCTAAATGAAGAAAATTGGGGAGATGGAGTACATTTTTTAGGCGATTATTTGAGAACAACAATTGTGGCGATTCACCAATTACCATGTACACAAGAAACACTATGGTTGAGAATTTTAGGTAAGGGAAGAGTCCAGCAACAAGCCATAGATGAACTAGAAGCGCTTCCTCAAAATAATCCCTTACGTTCCAAAGCTATTGATTTATTATTGAATTTAAAGACTACCTTAGAATTCAATCAAAATATAGACGAGGAAGACAGAGATTTAATTATGCGCTTATCACCTATTTACGAGCAAAAACTAGCAGAAGTTAAGCAAGAAGGAATCCAAGAAGGAATCCAAGAAGGAATCCAAGAGGGAATCCAAGAAGGAATCCGAGCAGAACGTCGTAATGTTATAGAAAATTTATTGCGAGTTCGCTTTGGTTCTTTGGATGCAGAACTCAGAGTAATCGTTGAACCTTTATTGGTATTATCTCCAGAAGAATTTACTCCTTTATTGCTGCAATTATCCAGAGACGAATTACTAAATAGGTTCCTTTAGAATAATTCAGGCAGAAATACTAGGTTTTCCACTTGACTAAATAAATCTCGGATTAAAAAATATCCCATTTATGAACTCACAACCGCTACCTTGAAAGTTGTAAGTAAGTAGAAGGGCTTAATTAAATTAAAGCTCGTAGAAAGTGACTCTAGCCATTTAAAATCTTATGCAGAGCGATAAATCGCCGACTACGAACAAAAGTTATGCTTAAATTTAATAATGTCTACCTACTTTTCCAACAACGATCGCTTTCAACCCATCAACCTCTTTGAATACGAAAAGCTAGCAAAAGAGCATCTGTCTCAAACGACACTTGATTACTATAGCAGTGGCGCTTGGGACGAAATCACATTGCGAGATAATCGTGCTGCCTTTGAACGAGTCAAGCTGCGACCTCGAATATTGGTCGATGTGAGCGATCGCAATCTAACTACCTCCATTTTAGGACAACCCCTGCAACTACCTTTGTTAATTGCGCCGATGGCTTTTCAATGTCTAGCCCATCCAGACGGAGAAGTTGCTACGGCCCTAGCTGCCGCATCAGCTGGTGTAGGCATGGTATTAAGTACAATGGCAACAAAGAGCATTGAAGAAGTGGCGACTGCATGTAATCAGTTTCCAGATTCTCTGCGATGGTTCCAGCTTTACATTCATAAAGACCGAGGATTGACTCGTGCTTTGGTAGAAAAAGCCTATAAAGCAGGCTACAAAGCACTTTGTCTAACTGTAGATGCACCCGTTCTCGGACAGCGTGAGAGAGATAGACGTAATGAGTTTGCTTTACCCCAAGACTTACATCTGGCTAATCTTGCCACCATCTCAGGATTAGATATTTCCCATGAAAAAGGCGAATCTGGGTTATTTACCTATTTTGCCCAACAGCTAAATCCAGCAGTCACTTGGCACGATTTGGAATGGTTACAGTCCTTGTCTCCGTTACCTTTAGTCATCAAAGGAGTTTTACGGGGAGATGATGCTGTGCGGGCTGTAGAATATGGAGCCAAAGCAATTGTTGTTTCCAATCATGGCGGTAGACAACTTGATGGTGCGATCGCTTCAATAGAAGCCCTAGCTGAAATAGTAGCAGCAGTAGATGGTAAAGTAGAAGTGCTGTTGGATGGAGGCATTCGTAGGGGCACAGACATTCTTAAAGCTCTGGCATTAGGGGCAAAAGCAGTACTAATCGGACGACCTATTTTGTGGGGACTAGCGGTAGCAGGACAAATCGGCGTATCTCATATCATCTCATTGCTGCAAGATGAGTTAAATGTGGGAATGGCACTTAGCGGCTGTGCCAAACTACAGGATATCGACCCTAGTTTATTGAGCTTGCCAAGTCTTAAGCGGGAAAATTATTAAAACTGTTTGTTATTCCAGCAAAACTTTGAGAAATAATTTTTTTTAGATTTATTAAAAAATCACTTAATGAGTGTATACTAGTTAAGGTTGGATATAAGGGCGGGTGGCGGAATTGGTAGACGCACCACACTCAAAATGTGGCGGCCTTACGGTCATAGGAGTTCGATTCTCCTCCTGCCCACTACCAAGCAAGTGCTAAAGAGGTTAAAAAACTTATGCGCCTGAAAAGATGGGAATCTCCCCGGAAAGAAGGTAGGAATGATAAAGGTAGAGGCGGTTCTGCCAGAAAGCGGCAACTCAAAAAACAAAGGCAAATGCTACGGCAAAGACTTAAGGAAAGTAACAAACCAGACAATAACAAAAACGAGAGAGCAGGGGGAGATAAGTTTATCTTCCCCTTGTTTTTTGGGCTTTTATTTAGGAAAAAAATAAAATTTAGGCAAGGTATTTTTTAACATAGAGAATAAATTCAATCTGTAATAGATTTGGAAATCTATAAGAAAAAATTATTTTACATTGCTTAAAATATACTAAATTTCAATTAAACCTCTTAAGCGCATACTTACGTATCAAAATCGGTAGATTTGTCTGGCATTTTGCTTGGCGACGCAAGCATTGTATGTAGTAAATATTACTAAATAAAATACATATCTATAGAAATTTATCGCAATTATAATGTTTGTATGAACTAATCAAAAATTAATTATGAAGGAAGTATGAATTTGTCACACTGCGTCTAAAATCCCTAACTTAAAACAGTAAGCTAGGACACAGCAGGAAATAATTACAATATTACTGATTGAGTCAAAAGTATACTAAGAAGGCAATTGCATCTCCATGTGTTAATTTCCAACGATGACACAAGCCTACAAAAAGTCAGGAGTGATCCGATGCGAATTATTCAATATTCGGAATGGTCTATGTAATCTATGGATTTTTTTCTTGGACACAGGAGTTATTGATTGTGGCGAGAGTGCTTCTACCTACTAAAAAAGTGCTTGATTTTTCTATTACTGCTTTACGCTTTGACGACCAGATAGAAACAATACTGAAGTGGGCGAGTAGGCGTGAGAGTAAAAGTGTATATGTAGCAAATGTACACATGCTCATTGAAGCTCATTGGAATCCAGAGTTTGCTACCATATTGCGAAATGCAGATATAGTTACTCCTGATGGTATGCCTCTGGTATGGATGATGCGGAAAATGGGAGCTATTTACCAAGACCGAGTAGCAGGGATGGATATTTTCTTAGCATTGTGTCAGCTAACTCAAACACAAAATATTAGTATTTTCTTTTTAGGTTCCCAAACAGAAATTCTTTCTAAGATGCGAAAAAGGTTAGAGGAGGAATTTCCGCAGGTGAAGATTGCGGCGATGGAACCCCTACCTTTTCGTCCCTTGACTGAAACTGAAGACGAAGCTTTGGTGAAAAAGATTAATTCTAGTGGTGCTAGTGCCGTCTTAGTGTCTCTGGGATGTCCTAAACAAGAAAATTGGATAGCTCAACATAAGGGCAAGATACAAGCTGTAATGATTGGACTGGGTGGAGTTTTCCCTGTTTATGCAGGAATTTACAAGCGGGCACCCCGCATAGTTAGAGACTTAGGGCTTGAATGGCTGTATCGATGTATTCAAGAACCACGCCGCCTTTTCAGTCGTTATGCTAAGACTATTCCACTCTTTATATGGCTGGCTACTAAGCAACTACTATCATCAAGTCGGATTGCAGCAGTCTTCCTTCACGAAACTGGGGAGTGAAGAAAAATAAATGGTGTGTCCCTGGTCAGGAGGAATAGACCTTAAGCCATTATCAAGTGAAGCATATTTTAGATGCAGAGGAAATTGCGATCGCAGAATTTGTGCTTTAACCGAGTACCGTGGGTTTAAATCCCCCGGTTCAATAACCATGATACTTTAGAGCAGAACACCAAAAAGCTCAAATACCCGACTTCTTCAGGAAGTCGGGTATCTTGTATCTTGTCAAGCATAACTAAATTTTAAAATTTTTGGAAAGTGTAGAGACGTGATAAATTACGCCTCTACAAAAATTCTGCTAATCAAGCTACTACTTTATTCTCTACTCCTTGCTCAGGGAATATCAAAAAAGTTTTGCTTGGTTCTCAAACAACTCATATTTTTCTGCAAAAATGGAATCCACCCCATTTATATTCCTAGAGTTTCTGCAAAAAAATTATGAATTCTTAGTCAATATTTTTCTTCACATTATCTTTTACGTCTTCAATCCCATTACGTACTTCGCTTTCAGCTTGTTTTGCTTTACCCTTTGCTTTATCTTCTGGATCTCCAGTGATATTTCCTAATGCTTCTTGGGCTTTACCTTCAACATTTTTAGCGGCAGCTTTTGCGCGATCTTCAAGGCTCATTTTGTACTCCTGATTTAATGGAAAGTTCATTTCAAAGCTGTATAAATTACTTTGAAACAAATCCTTTATGATTACTTTTACACAGTAGCTTAAAGTTTTTGCTAAAGCCTTCCACCACAAGGCATATTAAATAATTCAAAATTCAAAATTCAAAATTCAAAATTTAAAATGAGGAAAAGTAATGCTAGTAAGCATCCTAGCTGTTAGTTGAATGTAAATTAAAGCTAGAAAAGTTTAGTTATCTATGCTCAAAGACATAGAACAAGCAAATATAGAAATTGCGGCTACACAAACCTACTCCTTTGGAGAACCCGGAGGTTAGTCCGCCTACGCGGACTCAAAGAATTTGAAACCCATGCAGGTGGATGAAGAGTGCTGAGTTCCGTTAGCGGTAGCGGGGCGTTTAGCCCGTGCCTCGGCTTAGAGTTAAAAGACCGCTCACAAGGGGCGAGGCTTTAAACCTAAATCGAGGGCTAATTTCTTCCCCTACTCCCTACTCCCGCCCCGAAGGGGTAGTAAAAAGTAAAAAGGCAAAAGAAATGATGAACCACTTTGGACGCATTGTTAATGTGTTCTCCTGCATTAAAAATGCTACGCTTTTACGCAAAACTATACTAAGCATAAAGCTAGAATTAGTGACACGATTAAAGGAGATCGTCTTTTTTTGTTGTCACTATGAAGATATTGGTACTGAATGCCGGATCGAGTAGCCAAAAGAGTTGCCTGTATGAAATTGCAGATGAAGCTCTCCCCAGCCAAGCACCCCAACCCCTTTGGGAAGGGAAAATCACCTGGACTCAAGATCGGGCTGTGGCAGAAATTGAGGTGAAAACTGCTACCGGTGGAACGCTGCAAAAATCAATCTCTGGTGATTCTCCTCAAGCGCATCTCACCTATATGCTCAATACACTTGATCGTGATGCTACCAAGGTAATCGATCGCTTGTCAGAAATCGATGTGGTGGGGCATCGGATCGTACATGGTGGAGAAGATTATCGAGATAGTGTAGTAATTACGGAGGATGTCAAAAAGGCGATCGCAAATTTATCTAAGCTTGCTCCAGCACATAATCCAGTGAGTTTGGAAGGCATCGAAGTAATTGAAAAAATCTTAGGAGATGTCACCCAAGTAGCAGCATTTGATACCGGATTTCATGGCACTTTACCCGATGCAGCAGTAATCTATCCTGGCCCATATCAGTGGGTAGAGCAAGGTATCCGTCGCTATGGGTTTCATGGTATTAGTCACCAATACTGTTCTCAACGTGCTGTCCAAATTCTCGGTCGAGATGTTGCATCTGAGCGGTTAATTACCTGCCATCTGGGTAATGGTTGCTCTTTAGCGGCGATTAAAAACGGTCGCAGTATTGATACTACGATGGGATTCACGCCCCTAGAAGGATTAATGATGGGTAGTCGTTCTGGTTCAATTGATCCGGGGATTCTGATTTACTTGTTGCAGTACTGTAATTACACTGTAGAAGGGTTGAATGATGTATTAAATAAAGATTCTGGGTTAAAGGGAATTTCGGGTGTATCTAGTGATATGCGCGAGGTGAGAGAAGCGATTGCTCAAGGTAATTCCCGCGCTCAACTGGCCTGGGATATCTACGTGCATCGCTTGCGTTCTAGCATGGGCGCAATGCTTACTAGTTTAGGTGGATTAGATGCTTTAGTGTTTACAGCAGGTGTGGGTGAACACTCTCCAGAAATTCGCCAAGCCGCCTGTGAAGCCTTTGGATTTATTGGACTAAAAATAGACCTTGAAAAAAATCAACAGCAGCCTGTGGATGAGGATATCGCTACACCTGATTCAGCAGTGCGGGTGTTGGTTATTCATACTCAAGAAGATTGGGCGATCGCTCAACAATGTTGGCAAATTTTGAAACAGTAAAAAAAGAATTATTAAATTTATTATTTATATAGGACTCATATTTGATTTTTGAACAAAACTCAGTACACCTTTATTCCTTCTTCCCAGTCCCCAGTCCCTTACCTCTACGAGTGATTCAGAAATCAAATCGGATTGCTATATACTCAAAATGATAGGAACCGACGGATGAGTAGTTTCCCAACTCGTGGCCCGGTAAAATTTAAAATATACTCCGCAAGTTTTGGAGCGATAAGTGACAAAAGGGGTAATAATAATGCATTAACATTTTTAAAGCCGCTAGCAGCACCAATAAAAATACTAGGGATAAGACAAATTAGCGACCATGCCCACCAAGTTATAAATTTAGAGTGGATAGAAGTATGTCTTTGCAATTGACTGACAAGTACATAGCGGGTAGTTGCAAATAATATAGTGAAGCCTATCCAAGCAAATATTGATATCATCAAATTTGCTGGATACAGATTGTAGACTACTAACGCAGCAGGAAACAGCGAAGCTACCTCCCAAACTAGCAGATTTAATTTAGTCCGAAAGGAACTTAATACTTGTTCAGTCAGCCAATAATGAGCCGAGATAATTATTGAGCAGTTGGAATTTTGCATAAAATTCCACTTAATTTTGTTAAATATATCACCATGAAGAAGAATGGTGCTTTGTAAAATGATGTCTTCTTCTTTATAAGTATCTGAATTTGATTGAGGCTGCTGATAGTAAGAATTAAAGGTGACTCCAGGCTGTAACGCTATTTTGTCCCGTGCCGTTTTACTCAAAAATAGTTTCAAAAGATTAACTATCACAATAAAGTAAAAAACTTTATTAAACTGTTTTTCAGTAATTTGTTTTTTGTTTTCAATTACAATATTTTTACTGAAGCAGGCGTAATACCAGAGAGAAATTATCAGCTTTGGTGGAATATATAGAGAAATACCAATTTTTTGCGCTTGCTGAATCTGTTCTACAACTCTCTCATTTAGGTAAAAACTACACTGTCCTCGATCGACTTTAACTTCAAAGCGATCGCCTTGAGGAACTTGTAGAGAAAGAGAGAGTGCAACATCAGTTTGGCGATCTATTTTTGCTATATCAGCGTTCATTATCGAGAGAAATTTGCGATACTTTGTACCAAATTAATCAAAAAACTAAATGTTCCACGCCACTGCTTCTCACCAGAAACTACTCCTTGATTATGTGTATTAATGATTAAGTTTTTAGCGTCTTCAGATAAACTAAACAGTTCTTTATGATAACGAGTGATAATATCTCCATCTATCTGCATGACAGTTTGAGCATAAATAATATCAATTTTGGTACTTGTAACATTACTACTATCAAGTGCAGCTTTTAGTTCAGTCATTTTACGTAGAGTCCGAACAAATCTAGCATTATTTAAAAGTCTTTGAATTTCTTTAAAATTTTCAATCCAATCTTCTTGGTTGTTTCCATCTTTATCATCAAGAACGGGAGTTGGAGCAGGTAGTATTGGTTCAGCTAGCTTCACATTCTTTTCATCGGCTTCAACAAAGTTTTGTTGATATTTTTTCGCGTATTCAAGCCTCTGACGATATCGTTTTACTCTATCATCCTGCGGATTATAAAAACCAGAATTCTCCTCAAGCAGAAGGTAAAAATATTCTCTTTCAAGTTGGTCAAATAGACTTTTATAGCGCTTACGCAGTTCTTGAGCTTGAGAACCTTCTTTTGGAACCCCTTTGGCATCAAAATAATCTGGGTCATGTATAGAATAAATCTCTTGATATGCCTCCCAAGCATTAAACTTTGAGGCATTAATCTTATCCACAATCATCGTATTCACTTCTAAAGCTGTAATGTCAGAAACTAATGTCTGTACAGACGATACTAAATTGTTTAACAAGCCTCTAGCTTTGTTTTGAATATCTTCAGATCGAGTACCATTTCGGTTGTCAGCCTGAATAACATTTCGGTCTTTAATTTTAATCTCATTAGACATAATGTCTCATCCTCTTATAGTTATGACTAATCTGGCTGTAGCTTTGTGTTGATAGCTAGATATACGCAAATGAACCTAAAGATGTTGCTAGTACAGCACGGCGTAAATAAACCACCCATTTAAAATAGCCAGAAAGCTTACAAAATAAGCATTCTTTCTTTTTACTTTTGCCTTTTTACTTTTGCCTTCTTGCACTAGGTTGCTGTCGATGCTTTAGTTTGAATGAGTAGTTAACAAATAATGCTTACAGTTGTGGTTTTTTGTGAGATTTAACTATTTCCATCAAAAATCCATACAATTTTTCCACGCTTTCTATATTCTTGTGAATAATCTCCCGACTGTCTTTAACTTGAGTTAAATGAAATTCGCGAATTTCTTTATAGGGGCCGCTATCAGTAAATTGACTCCCAATTTCATTTTCGATATCCCCATTAACAAGATTAATTCGAGTATATATTCGATTTCCTGGTTTAGCCGATGCCGATGTTATCTCATTTTGTGACTGTTCTGATGACTCTGCAACCCAAGTAGTTATTTTTAAATCAATAACTTCAACGATTACTGTTTTGATAGCATTAATAATTTCGTCAACATCCAGTCCCTTTTTATCAGCATTAAGATTAGTAACTATTGTTTTAAAATCACTATTTTTTACACTAACAGCTAGTCCGTTACTTTCCAAGTTATCTGTAATTACAGTATTTACCATAATCTTCTAGAGGGAAAAGGTTTAAATTTCAACAAAACCTCATTTTATATGATGTTGAAAATTTTACCAGCTTTGCTTAATAAAACTAAGTAAAAGCAAAGAAGCTTTAAAATTTTCAGAACTTGTTGTTCCAAATACTGGCAGTTAGCAGGCAAAATTTATACTTTGAAGTATTGAGTATTAAATTTCCAGTAAACACTTAGTATTTTATACTGAGTTCGATAATATACTTATTTTATCTGTTTGATCGTAAATGTTATTCTAATTACTCTATCACTGAGTAATTTTACATAAAGCATATTATATAAAATTACAGCACTTACGGCAGCTATGAGGTACATCCCCAAATCTGAAAGCTTTGATAGGAGAGGGCAAGGAGAAAAACTGTATTGCATAATAGCCGGAAGCGCTGTAAGTTATATACAATAAGTTGTTTATGCCTGGGAAAACAAGAAAGATATGTTGTTGTTATCGCGTAAAGCTATTATTACACCTGTTGTAATTTGTGCGTGTATTTTAGGAGTTGGCTTGATTCAATTTCCCGAATTGCAAAAACTAATAAATCGCAAACAATCCGCCTCTTTAGAAACTCTAGAAAAAGAAATAAAATCTGAAAATCTCCGTCTGAAATTTCTCCAAAAAATGCCTAGTTTTAGTTATGATAACTTCATTGCAGACTTAGTATATCTCAACTTTCTACAATATTTTGGAGATGATGAAGTTCGGGATAAAACAGGTTATAGTTTAAGTCCAGAATATTTTGAAATCATTCTAAAATATGACCCGCGATTTTTAGCAGCGTATCGCAGCCTTTCTGTCAGTACTTCATTGTATGCTGCCATGCCAGAACGCGCGATCGCAATATCAGAGAAAGGCTTAAAATCACTATCTCCATCGGTTCCCGAAAAGTCTTATTACGTGTGGCGTTATAAAGGAATTGATGAGTTATTATTTTTGGGAGATGCTAAAGCTGCCCAAAAGTCTTTTGCAACGGCGGCAAAATGGGCGAGCAAATTTTCAGATGCAGAAAGTCAGATGATCGCTAATACTTCTCAAAGAACTGCTGAATTTTTGAGTCGAAATCCTAACAGTAAATATGCTCAAATTTCTACCTGGGCAATGGTTTTAAACAATCAGGCTGATGAGAGGACTCAAAAACGTGCAATTAGCGAAATTGAAGTTTTGGGAGGTAAAGTAATTACAACTCCTGAAGGTACTCATCAAATTATATTTCCCCCTAAAGATTAAATTATTAGTCATAACGCAATCTGTTGAATTTTTCTCACACATGATTTAGTAGGATAATAATGATATCAATACAATTGGCTGAATCTGACTTTCACATATTAGGGTGTTTTGCTGTGATTTCCCAGTTGCGCCCTCACCAAGAGCCGACTAAGTTTGTAGAACAAGTTAGATATCAAATGCAAGAAGGATATAAACTTGCATTTTTGGAAGTAGAAAAGCAAGCTGTAGCGATCGCTGGATTTCGGATTTATAGTTGTTTATCATCGGGAAAAATTTTATACATTGATGATTTAGTTGTTGATGAGTTGAAGCGATCGCATAGCTATGGTCAACAGTTATTTCAGTGGATAATTGAATATGCCAGAAATCATGACTGTAAACATCTGAGTCTGGATTCTGGCGTTCAGCGATTTGCAGCCCACAGATTTTATCTCATGCAGCGTATGAGCATTACAAGTCATCACTTTTCAATGGAGTTGTAGCGATAAATAATCTGGTTGTGACAAATAATATTTTTTGGTATGACGGCAAATTAGTTCACTCTCAAACCCTAGAAATAAACATTAACGATCCGGGTTTACTTTATGGGGCGACTGTTTTTACAACATTGCGAGTTTATCAGAACTCGCTAGATAGTAATTTAACCAATTGGCAAGCACACTGCGATCGCTTACTTTTCTCACTACAAACCTTTGGTTGGCAGCAACCAGATTGGAACCGTCTACGCAAAGGCGCTCAAATTCTACTCACGCACTTCCCCATTCTCAGAATTACCCTCTTTCCCGATGGACGGGAATGGATAACTGGTAGATTATTACCACAAAATTTGACAGAAAAACAAAAAACTGGAATTGTGTGTGCCGTTGCTAGTTCAGAATTTTCTCGCTCTCTCCCCTCTCATAAAACTGGCAACTATTTGAGCGCTTGGTTAGCAAAAACTAGCTCAGATGCTCAAGAAGCAATATTAATCGATACTCTAGGAAATTGGCTAGAAACCAGTACAGGCAACCTTTGGGGATGGTGCGATCGCAGTTGGTACACGCCACCAATAAAGGCCGGAATTTTACCAGGAATTGGGCGATCGCAACTTGTAAACTGGTTGCAAAACCACCAGCAGCAAGTGCGAGAAGAAACTTGGAGCGTCGAGTTAGTCCAGAGATTTGAAGCGATCGCCTACACTAATAGTGTGGTAGAAATTATTCCCATTCATACCGTTCATCAGCCTTCAGGGTCGCTACAATATAATCCCTACCATCAAAGTTTTCAGCTAATAAGGGAGCTTTTTTCAGCATGACAGTCACGCCAAATTTGTTATATCTTAAGATAAGTTAACATAATTCTTAATAATCACCTTTGTGATCAGAGACGCTAGGCGATCGCGCAAAGCGGCCACTGAGAGGTAAGGCGCGAAAAATACCGGAGGATAGACCTTAGTGAATAAAAGATGGAGAAATGCAGGGCTGTACGCGCTGCTGTTTATTGTCGTCATTGCGCTGGGAACAGCATTTTTTGACAAACAACCCCAAAGCAGAGAGACATGGCGATACAGTCGCTTTATTCAAGAAGTTCAGCAAGGCAGAGTAGAAAAAGTCAGTTTGAGTGCAGACCGCTCCACAGCACTGGTTACACCCAAATATGACCCAGCGAAACGGATTGTTACCTTAGTCAACGATCCAGACTTGATTAATACTCTGACTTCTAAAGGTGTTGATATTTCTGTTTTGCCCCAAACCGACGAAGGATTTTGGTTTAAGGCACTGAGCAGCTTATTTTTCCCTGTATTGCTTTTGGTTGGCTTATTCTTCTTGCTACGTCGCGCTCAAAGTGGCCCAGGCAGCCAAGCAATGAACTTTGGCAAATCCAAAGCCAGAGTGCAAATGGAACCCCAAACTCAGGTGACATTTGGCGATGTCGCTGGTATTGACCAAGCCAAGTTGGAATTAAACGAAGTCGTAGACTTTCTCAAAAACGCCGATCGCTTTACCGCCGTTGGTGCAAAAATTCCTAAAGGTGTGTTGTTAGTTGGCCCTCCTGGTACTGGTAAAACCCTCCTAGCTCGCGCCGTAGCTGGTGAAGCAGGTGTACCTTTCTTCTCAATCTCTGGTTCAGAATTTGTGGAAATGTTCGTCGGTGTGGGTGCATCCCGCGTCCGCGATTTATTTGAACAAGCTAAAACCAATGCTCCTTGTATCGTCTTCATCGATGAAATTGACGCCGTAGGTCGTCAACGCGGTGCAGGCTTAGGTGGTGGTAACGATGAGCGGGAACAAACCCTCAACCAGTTGCTTACAGAAATGGACGGCTTTGAAGGCAACACAGGCATTATCATTATTGCCGCTACCAACCGCCCTGATGTCCTAGATGCAGCCCTATTGCGTCCTGGTCGCTTTGACCGTCAAGTTGTGGTAGACCGTCCCGACTACGCCGGACGCAGCGAAATTCTCAAGGTACACGCCCGTGGTAAGACCTTGGCGAAAGATGTGGATTTGGATAAAATCGCCCGTCGTACCCCTGGATTTACTGGCGCAGATTTATCCAACCTGTTGAATGAAGCCGCAATTCTGGCAGCACGCCGGAATTTGACTGAGATTTCGATGGATGAAATCAACGACGCGATTGATCGCGTATTAGCTGGGCCAGAGAAGAAAGACCGAGTAATGAGCGAAAAGCGCAAAACCTTGGTGGCATATCACGAAGCTGGTCATGCTTTAGTTGGTGCTTTGATGCCAGATTATGACCCAGTGCAAAAGATTAGCATCATCCCTCGTGGTCGTGCAGGTGGTTTAACTTGGTTTACCCCCAGCGAAGACCGGATGGACACTGGTTTATACAGCCGCGCTTATCTAGAAAATCAGATGGCTGTGGCTTTGGGTGGTCGGATTGCTGAAGAATTAATCTTTGGTGAAGAAGAAGTTACCACTGGTGCTTCTAACGACTTACAACAGGTAGCCCGTGTTGCTCGTCAGATGATTACCCGATTTGGGATGAGCGATCGCTTAGGCCCTGTTGCCCTTGGTCGTCAACAAGGTAACATGTTCCTCGGACGAGATATCATGTCAGAGCGCGATTTTTCTGAAGAAACCGCCGCCGCCATTGATGAAGAAGTCCGCAAACTTGTAGATGTAGCCTATACACGCGCTAAAGAAGTGTTGGTGCGTAACCGCCACATTTTAGATCAGATAGCGGAAATGCTGGTTGATAAAGAAACCGTAGACGCTGAAGAGTTGCAAGAAATTCTGTCAAATAACGACGTGACAACCGCCGCCTTTGCCTAATTTCATGAGAAGTGATGAGTTAAAAACTGTTTTTAATTCATCACTGTTAAAATTCGGGGTAATTCTGGGATTTTCCAGAGTTACCCCAATTTTTTTAATTACTTGTCAAAAGCCCAGCCATGAAGACTGGGCTTTTAATCCGAAATGGGGTTATATTCCCCGAAAGTTCGTTATAGAGTTTCAGTATAAATCGGTAATCTGATAGAGACTACTACATGAGCGTAATCAATTCCAGAAAATTAGAAAAATTTTTCTAGATACATCAAAATCACAGGAGCTATAACTCTGACTTCGCAAAAAAAAGACGCAATCTAACTACGCTTTTCTTGGATGCAGAGGTAGGATGAAGCAAAATCGGCAACTTAGGCATCTTGATCAGACTGGCATCAAGAGTGACTGGATATTCAATCAGTTGCTTAATTTAAACTCTGGATGTCGGTTTTAAAAATAGCCACGCTACAAAAAACGTCGCAGCTGTGAATAGTTGCGTCAAATCCAAAGCAGATAGATAGCCATCTGCAAATGAAGCAATACTGCGATCGGTAATGCCAAATACCCAGGACGATAGGCCAAACAGCCAAATACCATTCTTGAGATTCCCGACGAATTGCTTAGAGTCTGATGGTTGCTGGTCGTTCATGATCTTCTGCTCCGTTGGTGAAGAATCTGGTGATTGGTGCGAAATAACGCCATGAGAAATCTTTTCGGACTCTTGTCGCCGAATTTACACTTCCTATTAATAATATTAATAAATATTTCACCCACTTGACATCATTACCCAAAGGTACATCTTCTAATCCTGACATTTCTCCTTTACTTTTGTTACCTCCAATAGACGGTAAGGCGTTGAGTTCTCAGCTTTACAGCCTTGATTTTGAACGCTGAGATTACATCATCTTTAAATAACTATGTGAATATTTATTTATTTTTTGTATAAAATACCTCATAGGATAGATGTGTTTCTATAAATTCCTCAGATTTCAATTGGGTGGATACTTTGTCGGGGGGCACATCTGTCTATTGGCGTCAACTTAACGCCAAAGCCCAATACGCTTGGGTTAAGACTAAAACTCTTTGTCAAAGTCAATTTTTTTAACGTAGACGCGGAGCAGCTTGCCGGAGGCTACCGCCAAGGACGCAAAGAGAAGAAAGAAATGCTTAACTGAACTGTATTGGGTTATAACTTAGTTGATAAGACCGGATTAGAATTACTGAGATTTTTTAAGTAACTCTAAACACAAAAATCAGGGTGCTTTTCTATAAGCCGATATGCCAGAGTCGTTAAACTTCTCATTTCTTGCAGTCCACGATCAACAACTTGTGCGCTTGGGTGCTTTAGCAGAGCGATATTTTGCCGATGACCCCAATACTTGTTTGATTAAGTTGCGGCAGTTTGGTGAATTGCTGGCGCAATTAGCAGCAGCCAATATTGGGCTTTATGAGGTAGCAGATGAACGGCAGATTGATTTACTCAATCGGTTGCGCGATCGCGGTTTAATCAAAGGTGAAGTAGATCGTCTGTTTCATGAGTTGCGAAAAATTGGTAATCAGGCGACTCATGAGCTTTCTGGCAATCACCGCACAGCATTAAGTGGGCTGAAATATGCTCGTGCGTTGGGGATTTGGTTTCATCGCGCTTTTGGTGGAGGTCGCAATTTTGATCCAGGTGGGTTTATTCCTCCACCTGACCCAAAAATAGAGACAGAGACACTCAAAGCAGAATTAGCACGCTTGCGAGAAGAAGCGCAAAGGCATTTAGTAATTGCAGAAACTGAAGCACAACGACGCACCTCTGCTGAAGATTTAGCACGGGAAGCCCAAGCCAAAGTGCAAGAGGTATTACAACATTTAGCAGAAATTCAAGCCCAAGCTCAAAACCAGTCACAGCAAACAATTCAGCAGACAATTACTCAAGCCCAAGTCGCTGAAAGTGGAGTGCTGCTGGATGAGAGGGAGACACGCCGACTGATTGATATTCAATTACGTGCGGCTGGATGGGAAGCAGATTCAGAAGAATTGACTTATCAAAATGGTGTACATCCTCACAAGGGAAGAAATTTAGCGATCGCAGAATATCCCACCGCTAATGGACGAGCCGACTATGCCTTATTCTGTGGCTTGCAAATTGTCGCAGTAGTAGAAGCCAAGCGTCAGAGTAAAGATGTCTCTGAAGGAGCATTGAACCAAGCCAAACGCTACAGTGAAGGTTTCCAAGTTTTAGGTGAGGAATTTTTGGCTAGTAGGTCTTGGCAAAACTACAAAGTGCCCTTTGTATTTGCTACCAATGGTAGACCGTATTTGCAGCAGCTTCAGACCAAGAGTGGGATTTGGTTCTGTGATTTGCGCCGTCCAACTAATCTGCGGGTATGCCTTGCCACATGGCACAGTCCTCAAGGATTATTAGATGCCTTAGCTCAAGATATTGACCAGGCAAATACTCGTTTAACCCAGGAAGGCTTTAACTATGGGCTAGAGTTGCGTGATTATCAAATTCGTGCCATTCAAGCTGTAGAGTCTGCCCTAGCCAGGGAACAACGGATATTACTGTTAGCAATGGCAACAGGTACAGGCAAAACTAAAACTTGTATTGCCTTAGTGTATCGGTTACTCAAAACCAAGCGATTTCGGCGCATTTTATTTCTGGTCGATCGCACTGCACTAGGAGAACAAACCTCCAATGCCTTTAAAGATTCCCGCATGGAGAACCTACAAAGTTTTGCTGATATCTTCGAGATTAAGGATCTCAAAGATATTGAACTCGATCGGGATACCAAAGTGCATATTGCCACGGTGCAAGGTATGGTTAAACGAGTTCTCTACCCCTCCGATAGTGCATCTGTAATTACACCAGACCAGTATGATTGCATTGTTGTGGATGAGTGTCACCGGGGCTATTTACTAGATCGAGAATTAAGCGATCGCGAACTAGAGTTTCGGGATTTTAACGATTACGTCTCAAAATACCGTCGAGTGTTGGAGCATTTCGACGCTGTAAAAATTGGTTTAACTGCAACTCCTGCACTGCATACCACCCAAATTTTTGGTGAACCTGTTTACATCTACAGCTATCGAGAAGCTGTCATAGATGGCTGGTTAATTGACCATGAAGTACCTTTCAAGATTAGGACAAAGTTATCTGACGAGGGGATGGTTTGGAATCCTGGTGAGCAAATGGAATTTTTCAATCCCCAAACTGGGCAACTTGACTTAGTTCATGCGCCTGATGAGGTAAAAATTGAGGTAGAACAGTTTAACCGCAAAGTAATTACAGAAGATTTTAACCGAGTTGTTTGTGAAGCCTTAGCCCAGCATATTGACCCATCGCTGCCAGAAAAAACGCTGATTTTCTGTGCTACCGACGCTCATGCAGATATTGTGGTTAACCAACTTAAACAAGCGTTTCAGGCTATCTATGGCAGTGTGGAAGATGATGCAATTGTCAAAATTACAGGCAATGCAGATAAGCCATTAGAGTTGATTCGCAAGTTCCGCAATGAAGTTAATCCCAAGGTAGCTGTTACCGTAGACTTACTTACCACAGGAATTGATATTCCCGCGATTTGTAATTTAGTGTTTATTCGTCGCGTCAATTCCCGCATTCTCTACGAGCAGATGTTGGGAAGGGCAACCCGTCTTTGTAATGAAATCAACAAAGAGGTCTTTCGGATTTTTGATGCAGTGCGATTATATGAAGCGATCGCTCCTGTCTCCAGTATGAAACCTGTGGTGGTTAACCCCAATATTTCCTTTACTCAATTGGTGGAGGAGTTGGAAACAGTCAAAAATCCTGATGCTTTAGAAACAGTCATTAACCAACTACTGGTGAAAATTCAGCGCAAACGCAGGCATTTGAGTCCTAACAATCAAGAACAGTTAGAAGCGATCGCCGGAATGCCATTATCAAATATGGTTTCTTATCTCAAGCAAAGTACACCACAGCAAGTAAGGGAATGGTGGGAACAAAGAAAAGCGATCACTCAAATTCTGGATCTTCGAGATGGTGGAACTGTGCCAATGCTGGTTTCTCGCCATACTGATGAGTTAGTGGCTATTGAACGGGGTTATGGCAATGCCGAACGTCCAGAAGATTATTTAGATAGCTTTAGAGCTTTCTTGTTAGAGAACATGAACAAGATTCCCGCTTTAATGATTGTTACACAGCGTCCCCGTGAGTTGACTAGAGCGCAACTCAAGGAACTACAAATAGGACTATATACGGCAGGATATACAGAAATTAACCTAAAAACTGCATGGCGAGAAATTACCAATGAAGATATTGCTGCTTCGATCATTGGCTTTATCCGTCAGGCTACCTTGGGTGATGCTTTGATTCCCTACGCAGAACGGGTAGATCGGGCTATGAAAAAAATTCTGGCCAGTCAGCCTTGGACTTCTCCTCAACGCAAGTGGTTAGAACGCATTGGCAAACAGATGAAAGCGGAAACAATCGTCGATCGGGAAGCTTTGGATAAAGGGGAATTTAAAACCCAAGGTGGCGGATTTGAAAGACTCAATAAGGTTTTTGGCGGAGATTTAGAAAATATTGTGATCCAGATTCACAAAAATATTTGGGATGTTGCTAATTAAATATCTCATACAAAGACGCAAAGGCAACTAAGATATTCAAGCGGGATGAATCTTGTGGACTATCCTACTTACCCTTGAACTCCGATGAACTTTCTCCAAAATTACGAATTACGAATTACGAATTAAATTATGGTAGCTACCTCCGATATTGTTCAAAAGCTTTGGAACCTTTGCCACGTTCTCCGAGATGATGGTGTTACATATCTACAATATGTTACAGAGTTAACCTATCTGCTATTTTTGAAGATGGCACAGGAGACGGGGACTGAAAAGCAATTATCAGAGGGATATCGTTGGGGTGATTTGGTTAATAAGGGTGAGACGGAGCAACTAATATTTTATAGATCGCTCTTACTGATGTTGGGTTCTGAAAATTCCTCTCAACGGGTACAGGCAATTTTTGTTAATGCTCAAACTTCTCTCAAAATACCGCGCATCCTTAAAAAGCTTGTTACCAGTATTGATGAATTGGACTGGTTTTCCGAGCATCGAGATGAGTTTGGCGATTTATATGAAGGGCTACTCCAGAAAAACGCGGATGAGAAGAAATCTGGTGCGGGACAATATTTCACCCCTAGACCTTTGATTGATTGCATGGTTGCCCTCATCAAGCCACAACCAGGAGAATTGATACAAGACCCTGCTGCGGGTACTGGGGGGTTTTTGATTGCAGGCGATCGCTATATTCGTCAACACCATGACCCTTTTGAATGGACAGAAGCCCAGCAATCATTCCAGCAGCATCAGGCGTTTTATGGCATGGAGTTGGTGCAGGATGCTCACCGCTTGCTGTTGATGAATATGATGTTACACGGAATCGAGGGTGCTGTAGATTTAGGTGATACCCTTTCGTCACAAGGACAGCGACTAGCGAAAGCAGATGTAATTCTCACTAATCCGCCCTTTGGCACAAAAAAGGGGGGTGGTTTACCTTCGAGAGATGATTTCACCTATCCCACTTCAAATAAGCAATTGGCGTTTTTGCAGCACATATACAGATCGCTCAAACCAGGGGGACGGGCGGCTGTGGTTTTACCCGATAACGTACTGTTTGAGGATGGACAGGGACGAGCAATTCGGGCTGACTTGATGAATAAGTGCAATTTGCATACAATCTTACGGTTGCCCACTGGGATATTTTATGCTCAGGGTGTGAAGACGAATGTTTTATTTTTCCAACGTGGCACAACCGAGAAAGACAACACCAAAGCAGTTTGGTTCTATGATATGCGAACCAATATGCCCAGTTTTGGTAAGCGTTATCCTTTAACTCGTGAGCATTTCGCTGAGTTTAAGCAATGCTATGGAGATGACCCCAATGGCAATCATCCTCGTGTAGATTTAGGAGAGAATGAACGTTTTCGGTGTTTTACACGGGATTATATTGAAAAACGTAATGAAAACCTTGATATTTCTTGGTTACGCGATGAAAGTTTGCAATCAGGGGATAATTTACCTGAGCCAGAGGTGATAGCTGCTGAGATTATGGAGAAATTGCGAATTGCAACCAAGGAGATGGAAGCTTTAATGATATTGCTGGAAGGGGAAGAAGCGGCGGAGGCTGTTAGTTCTTCTGTGGGGATGCCAACTTTAGAATAGAAACATGAGTAATCTTAGTGAGTGAATAGTAATGAGTGCAGAACAAGAATTATTAACATACTGGCGTTCTCTTCCCCAAGATAAACAAGAGGAAGTTTTAGATTTTGTGGAGTTTCTTCACTTCAGAATCAAGTCCCAAGAGAAAGACAAAATTCAACATCCTACGCCTAAAGGTAAAGGCTGGCCTCCAGGTTTTTTTGAACAGACAGCTGGTTGTTTAGCTGATGACCCTATTCAAAGATATCCCCAAGGAGAGTATGAACAAAGGGAGCAGTTAGATTGATTTATTTATTAGATACTAATGCTTGCATTGTTTATCTAAATCGTCATATCTCTGGTGTGCGGCAACGATTGACAATGCTATCTCCGCAAGATGTTGCTGTGTGTTCAGTTGTGAAAGGTGAACTATTATACGGTGCAATGCGTAGTAATAATCCTGTAAGGACTTTGGCTTTACAGGAAGCATTTCTCAATAATTTTATATCTTTACCTTTTGATGATGCAGCAGCTACGATTTTTGGAAGAATTCGGGCTGAGTTAGCAGCTAATGGGACACCCATTGGCCCTTATGATTTACAAATTGCGGCTATTGCAATGGCTAATAATTTAATTTTAGTGACGCATAATGTAAGGGAGTTTAGTCGAGTCAATGGGTTACAAATTGAAGATTGGGAGTAAGAAAGTTGAGCAAGAAAATAAACTCGCTAGATGACGAGTGGGAACATTTATATAAAGGCAGGTTTAAGGAATTACAGTAGAAAATTCAGGTGGGAATTGAGTCGGCTGAACGGGGTGAGGTGCTGCATGGAAAAGAGGTATTTGAAAGGTTGCGTGAAAAGCTGCAACAAAAACGCACTCAAGCTGGTGAATGATTAAGATTTGTAAGCTTAAAGTCTTGTAATTGAGGAAGATGTTTAAATTTTACGTGTTGTTAGTGGGTATCAGGATTTAGAAGGTTTGTTTTTAGGACAGGATGAGGATTAATGGAATTGATTGGAATGAGTGAAGAATTAACTGAATTGCCTGAAGGTTGGGAGTGGGTACAGGCAGACAATTTATGTCAAATTATTTCAGGATATGCTTTCAAGAGTACTGATTTTTGTGATGAAGGTGTTCCTGCTATTAAAATTGCCAACATCAGTTATGGTACATTTTTATATAAACAACAAGAGTACTTGCCGAAAGACTTTTTGGACAAATATTCGGAATTTCAAGTAATACCTAAAACTCTTCTTATTGCTCTTACCCGTCCAATAACTAATAACACTGTTAAAGCCTGTCTTTATCCAGAGTATGCACCAATAGGTTTATTAAATCAGCGAGTAGCTTTAATAAAGCCATATAAGATATATTCCCAAAAACTTTTATTATTTTTTAGCAAATCAGACTTTTTTAGAAATCAGGTTAATACAAATTTATCTGAAACACTACAGCCTAACTTGTCTCCTCAAAGTCTAAAGCAATTTTTAATTCCACTTCCACCCCTTAACGAACAAAAGCGGATTGTTACCAAAATTGAGGAGTTGAACGATCGCACCCAAAAAGCCAAGAAAGCACTAGACAGTATACCTCAGTTGTGCGATCGCTTCCGCCAATCCGTCCTCGCCGCAGCCTTCCGAGGCGATTTAACAGCTGACTGGCGCGAACAAAACCCAGACGTTGAACCTGCTTCGATGTTATTGCAGAGGATAAGGGCAAAAAATAAACAAACACATAAACGTAAATCAAATGCAACACCTAGTTCTATTGTTTTGGAAATGGATAAAATTACACCAATTCCAAATACATGGCAATGGGTAAGCTTTGGGGAATTAATAACTTCAATTCGTAGTGGTTCTACAGCAGTTCCTCAAGATGAAGTTTCAAGTTATCCCATTTTGCGTTCAAGTAGTGTAAGGTCTTGTTCCGTTGACCTTACAGATATTCGATATCTCACTAAAAGTGAAAATGAAAATGAGGATAACTTTCTAAATGATGGAGATTTATTATTTACTAGGTTGAGTGGAAGTATTGAATATGTGGCAAATTGTGCGCTTGTTAGAGACTTAGCGAATCGTCGTATTCAATATCCTGACCGTCTTTTTAGAGCAAAACTTATAGATAGAGAGTTTTCAACTTATAGCGAGTTATGGTTTGCAACTCCATTATTACGTAGCTTAATAACAGACCATGCTAAATCAACAGCAGGACATCAACGAATATCAATGACAGCTATCACTGAAGCTCCTATTCCTTTACCACCCTTAGTTGAACAGCAAAAAATAGTAGAAATTGTGCGGTCTTTCTTAGAGCTTATTACTAATGTTGAACAACAATACCAACAAGCAAAAGGAAAACTAAATCAACTCAATCAATCTATTCTCGCCAAAGCCTTCATGGGTGAACTCGTCCCCCAAGACCCTGATGATGAACCTGCATCAGTCTTACTAGAACGAATCCGAGCCGAACGAGAAAAATTAAACAACGGCAAACCAAAAAGCGATCGCACAAGCAAGCGCAAGAGCAAGACAGTAGAAGGGCAAGGATTTATATCAGGACTAGAGTAGTTCAAGGATAATGCGCTCATTCCTCAACGCAAGAGTTTACAGAGCAAATCCTTGAAACGCTTGTTAAATAAGGCTTTTTTCTAAAGCGGGCGATGGGACTCGAACCCACGACGTTCACCATGGGAAGATGACATTCTACCACTGAATTACACCCGCGAATTGCTCCTACAAATTTAGAGCTAAACTTAAGCATACCACTATTTACAGCTGTTTTCAATTAGCTAGAACATACACTGTTTTAGTAGATGCTGATGTATAATTCCTGTGGCTGTTCAGATTGAAAAATCTTTTTAATTAGCTAACGACGGTACTTGCTACCATATTGAACTAAAGAACAATATCCTCACCTCGCTCAGTGAAACGAACCTCTTTAATATTCCATTGGGCATTACTCGTTAAGGTTTTGCGGAGACTACCAAACAGAGCAAACTGTTCACAACTAGAAAGAGAAGCTATTTGCCGCTTTGACTCAGGGGATATTCGCAAATCAACTGTAGCAATGCCATTTTTGAGGTTGACACGATACCCAGACAAGCTAAAGTCGCTTGTATCTCGTTTTTCTAAGATTTTATTTACGACATTTTTCACTGGTTCCTCGGCTGGCACTGAAACCTTTTCTGGAACTAGCTTTTGACATTGAGCATCACTTGTGTATAGTGTGACGTTGGTAGTTTTAATGGCAGTTTTAGAAGTTGATGAGGGAGGTGTATTTTTTTTAGGAGGTTCTTGATTAGGAGATTTTTCTCTCAACTGAGTTACGCTAGGAATTTGACTGGGAGTCTTAGACGGCAGGCTATTGGTTGCCGCTACGCTAGGGGATGGCTTCACACTGTCAATATTCTGAGCAGTGGGGTTAGAACTACAACTGCTGAGGCTGATGACCATCGCCACAAAAATAAAGGGTAAAAAATATCTCTGGCTTGTGTTCATAATCTTTGCTTATAAATAATGTTGCTGCTACCCATTTCAGTGTCGCTGGTATCAATTCCGTATAAATTTCTGAATATTGAGCCAGTCTACAAAGTGTCAACTCAAAATCTGTTAAAGTCAAGAATCGCACTACATACAGAGACTCACCAAGTATAACGATATCTCTACTAGCTGTAACTAAAAGGTATAAATAATCCAGGCTACTGATGAGGATAATGCCCAAGCTTTGCAGTTGCGATCGCCTAAGGGACTTCCAAATAAAAAATATCCAATTTACTCTTGTGGGGTGGGCGTCTCGCCCGCCCCACAATATTGGATAATTTAATTTCTTGGAGTTCCCTAGCCGCTAGTGGTTTGCTAGTTGCGCCTTGAGGTTACTTACTCTAAAGCAAATTACTAGTTTTCACTACTTTTTTGCTTAGTCAATTGCTGCACTAATAATTGCACTCCCAAAGCCAACAAACCAATTGCCACTAGACTAAATATCCCACTTCCTAGAGCAACTACACCAACAACCAGAGTACGAACAGCAGAAGAAATCTTCACCACCAAGGGATTAATTGAATGGACAGGTTTAGCTGCAAAATTTGTAGCGATCGCAATCATCAGCGAATATGCTGCAAATCCCATTCCTCCAGAAATCACCGCCCCCGTAAAACAGCGTAACGGACTCGCTGTAACTTGTTCTTTAGCATCTGTTTGTGGCGTGAGGTTTTGGTCATTCATAATCTTTGGGATTTTAGGTTTGAGATTTTCGATTGGAGGATTAGGAAATAATTATTATCCTTAGCTAATCGTCCTTAAAATTGCATCTCTGCGTCTTTACTAGCCATTTGAATTAAGCATATAGCATTTCCCTACCTAGTAAGGTACACCCGTAGGGGCACGGCAGTGCCGTGCCCCTACACCTTGCGGTATAATGTTGTACCTCATCTGAATGGGAACCGCTATAAAAATTTATTTAAACTGAAGATGCCACCTGAATACCATGTGTAATTGTCCGAGTCACAAACAATTCTAAGTCTTCATCAACAATTGCTTCCCGAACTTGCAGCTTAATTTTTTCTGCCTGCTGTTGAGACTCAAAAAGAGCAAATACTGTTGGCCCAGAACCAGACATCATTGTTCCTAAAACGCCTTCCTGATTTGCAAAAATTTCCCGCAGTTGCAAGACTTGGGGATAGGCTGGCAATACTACGCGTTCTAAATCATTGTGCAGTTTTTGGGCAATTTCTCCCGCATCTTTATTCAAAATAGCTTTTACTATTGCTCCTGAGTGAACTGCATTAGCACGTGCTGCTAAGTTGTCACTATCTCTAATATAAGAATGACCAAACTGCTGTCGATAGGTTTTGTATGCCCAAGCGGTAGAAACTTCCAGACTGCGGTATTTTGCCAACACTATGTATATACTATCCAAACTTGGCAGTGGAGAAAGTTGCTCACCTCTACCTGTAGCGATCGCAGTTCCACCCGCCACACAAAATGGTACATCTGAACCCAGTGTACCTCCTAACTCCTCTAATTCTGACTGAGTTAATCCCAACTTCCACAGTAAATCTATCCCTACCAACACCGCTGCTGCATTTGTCGAACCCCCAGCCAACCCAGCAGCAACAGGAATTTGTTTGTTGATACTAATCTCCACGCCTCCATTTTTAGCAAAGGCTTCGGGAAATTGCCTCACCATTAATTCTGCCGCGCGGTATGCCAGATTACTTTTATCTGTCGGTACTTGTGGGTGATTGCAGTGAACACGGATATTTTCAGTGCTAATAGAACGCACATCAATTTCGTCTGCAAGTCCAATACTTTGAAGTATCATGGCTAACTCGTGATAGCCATCGGAGCGGTCGCCAATGATTTCCAGATACAAGTTGATTTTAGCAGGAGCAATTAGGCTGTAAGAACGCATTTTCTGAGAGTGGGGAATTGGATATTGGGCATTGGGCATTGGGCATTGGGCATTGGGAATTCTCCTAACTCCCCACTCCCCACTCCCCACTCCCCACTCCCAACTCATTTGCTAAAATTACCCATTGCTGAACGCTGAGGTCTTCGGCTCTAGCTTGGGGATTTATTTTTAATTGTTCCAGTAATTGGCTCAAGCGATCGCGTTCTATAACTGATTGCAAATTATTTCGTAACATTTTTCGCTTGGCACCAAATCCCAACTTTAAGAAATTCTCCAACTGTCGGGGATTAAGCGCTGGTATTTCGATTTTTCGGGGACGCAATCGCACCACTGCTGAATCCACTTTTGGCGGTGGCTGGAATGCGGCTGCTGGGACTGTGCAGATTAACTCACACTCAGCCAAATACTGTACCCGCACACTCAACGCTCCAAATGCTTTTGAGCCTGATTTAGCATATAACCTTTCTGCTACTTCTTTTTGTACCAGCAACACTATAGAGTCAAATGGTTCGGGATTGGGGTTAGCGATCGTACCCAGTAGTTTCTCAATGATTGGCCCTGTAATGTTGTAGGGAATATTGGCTACTACCTTATTTGGCTTGTGGAAATTGGGAAAGGCTGCCAGATAAGATGGTAAATCTAGAGTGAGAAAATCGCCTTGCAGCAGTAAAAAATTTTCAGTCTTACCAAGCTGCTTTGATAGCAGTTGGCATAAGTCGCGGTCTATTTCAACTGCAATCAGAGATTGCACCAAAGGTAATAAACGACGAGTCAGAATCCCGGTTCCAGGGCCAATTTCCAGGATGCGATCGCCTTCGGCGTTGGCCGAGCGATCGCTTTCCGTACACTCTGCTGCTTTTATAATTGCGTTGAGCGCCTTTTCACTTTTGAGCCAATGTTGAGCAAAGACCTTGCGCGGTCGGATCATCTGTATTTATTGCCTAGTCTAGTTTTTAGCTTTTTCTCAAAAAATCATTATAAATTTTGAAGCCCCTCTACAGCGCTAGACTCACTGTAACGCCTATCTTCCATTCCCAACGCTCCAGAAATGCAGGGGTGGCGGGCGATCGCGTAAATGCGTTACTTATAGAATAGGAGTCTTAAACCACAAGCTCCACAACAATTCTGCTCTTACTTATATATAGCTAGTTCAGGCATGAGAATTCAGGATAAATCCTCTAGCAATACTATCTCCTGCCTTTTTCGATAATCACTCAACTCGCATTATTCACACAGCCAAGTTTAGCCACTTTGTTTTCGCCTCCCTCTCGTTGCTGAAGCAATTCATCTGAAAGTACTGCCAGTCAAGCGATTTGCCCTTTTAGAAAAAAAATAAATTTACCCCTTGACAAACTAGGGGATGACTAGTTACTCTAGTTAAGTCGGGAAGCGAAAGACGCAAACGACCGCTGAACCTAAAAAACATAATACTTTGAAAGCTTAAGAAAAAAACCAATCCTCGTCAAAAGATTTTAGTTTTGGGATTTCCCAAAAAGATAATCGAAATTGTAACTAGGATTCTGGAAAATATTTTTTTCAGAGCCACAAACTCGAAACACAACAAAACGGAGAGTTTGATCCTGGCTCAGGATGAACGCTGGCGGTATGCTTAACACATGCAAGTCGAACGGAATCTTCGGATTTAGTGGCGGACGGGTGAGTAACGCGTGAGAATCTACCATCAGGTCTGGGACAACCACTGGAAACGGTGGCTAATACCGGATGTGCCCTTA
>NZ_JBALEJ010000096.1:0-5075 GCF_036917975.1 Nostoc sp. | reverse complement strand
GATCATAGTAATCCACGGTGATAACTCTGGAAGCGACGAAAACAAGGATTTTATTGAAAATATCAATGAAGAATCCCTAAGCAAAAGCCTTATATAGGTACAAAAACGGCTGAAATTCTTACTGCTGAAGGATTGTAAGCGTCAACCTTGATTCAGCCCTATCTACTGCATGAGAACTATTCTCATTCTCTTTTTAATAGCTATTTTACTTCGTATACGTAATATACGAGTGCAAAATAATACGGTATAGTAAGAGTGTAGGTAGGTTTCTTTTAATACTAGAACAAGGGTAGATATGGCTAACGATTTAATACGAGCATCTAACGAAGTTTGGGGCTATAGACATGAATGGGATACGCCCAAAAGTTTCAACGCTTTTTGTTTGTACCGAGACTTTGGCGTAAACAGAAGTATAGAAACTATCGCATCTACGCTAAGAAAAAGTGTAGGTCTTATTCAAAGATGGTCAATCCGAGGAAATTTGGTAGAACGAGCCGAAGCTTTCGATGTAGCTCAAGAAGAGATTGCAAGAGACGTAGCAACTAAGCTACATATTCAAAACCATCTTTCTAGCCTCGAAAAATATAGAAGTTTCTGCGCTAACCTCGGCTGGGCAAACCTTGAACTAGCCGCAGACTGTTTGGATATATCGAAGAAAGCTCTGCAACAATTTAGAGATGATCCAAGCATTAAGCTCAAGCCTTTCGAGGTTAAGGCTTTAAGTAGCGCTGGTGTAAGTAGTGCGGAGATTGGGCAAAAACTCCTCAGTGAAGCTTTGGCTGTAGAGAAACTTTTAGAGGCATTACCTATTGACGTAAAAGCCGAAGAAGTCGATTAATAATATTTTTATTTAATAGGAGTAAATGTTATGGATTTAAACTTAGGACAACTAGTTATAGAGCTAGCGGGAGATTATTCGCAGCTAACTAAAGATATTGAAGCCGCGAAAGTTCTAGCGCTTAAGCAAGCGAAAGAGCTTGAGAAAAATTTCCAGTTATCGCCTAGCTTTGATGCTAAAAGTCTACTTGCCAGTGCTGATTTAGCTGGAGTTAGCGCGGGTAAATCGCTTGCTCGTGGCATTGAGAGAGGCTTGAATAGCTATAAGTTCAGTAACACTTCTTTCAAGTCAGCAGGGGAGGCGATCGCTCAGGGTTTGGCACAAGGCATAAAGTCTGGAGATAGCCAGGTAAAAGCAGCAAGTAACCGCATGGCTGGACTGGTTATTGACGAAACGAGGGCTAGGCTCAAGATCCGGTCGCCTAGTAAAGTGTTTGAAGAGATAGGCGGCGAAATAGTAGCGGGTTTAGCGGCTGGGATTGGAGTAAGTGGCGCTCTATCAATCTCTGGCTTTGTCTCTGGAATCATCAATGATGCAAAAAATGCTGTAGGCGCTGGTTTGGCTTTTGCTGGAGATAGTGTTAAGAAATATTCAGACTTCAAAGCAGTAGAAGCCCAGCTAACATCACTTACTGGAAGTACTGCCAAGGCAACCGAGTCTCTAAAGTTTTTGCGTTCAGAAAGTGAGAAGTTAGCGCTACCCTTTCTCGATTCAACCAAAGCTTACGCTTCACTTGTAGCAGCCACTAACGGTACTAAACTCTCTAGCAGCACTAAAGACATTTTTGATGGATTCAGTTCGGGCGCTAGAGCAGCGCAACTGAGTACAGCAGATTTTAACGGTGCATTTCTTGGTTTGATCCAGTCAATAACTAAAGGCAAGGAAACGACGCAAGATTTTCGGCAAATTAGCGATCGCATTCCACAAGCAATGTCTGTTGCCGCAAAAAGTATAGGCGTTACCAATGAGCAATTCCAAAAACTACTTGAATCTGGTCAGTTGACTAGTAGCGTCTTCATTCCAGCTTTTACGAAGGCTTTGGGCGAGGCGAGTACTACAACTTTAGCAAGTTCCGTAGATACAAGCAGCGCAAGCCTCACGCGCTTAAACAATCGTTTGGATGAGTTAAAAATTGCACTCGGAAAAGCTGTCGAACCTGGTGTAGTCGCTGGTTTTTCTTTTGTAGAACAAGCACTCAACGAAATTGGTAAAGCGGGTTTGTTCGATGATTTAAACCAAGGCGCAAAGCAATTCGCAGCATACCTCAAATCAAATCCAGAGCTTGCCCGTCAACTGGCTCAAGAATTTAGATCCACGGTTCAGACTGCACTAAAAAATGTAGTTGGTGCAGCCAAGGATTTAGGCGATTATTTACAGAAAAATCCTGACGCTATTCATCGGTCAGTAGAAGCCGTAGGCAGCTTTGTTAATAGCTTAAAAGATGCGGTTAACGTTGCTGGACAATTGATAAAACCATTTGCGGATATAGCTAATTTTGCGCTTCAGACTGAGCAACGACTGGCAAATGCTGTTAAGCCAGTGGCTAAAAATCCCAACTCAAACTCAAGCCCAGCGAGGGATATAGAGGATGTCAGCCCAGTATTGCGTCCAGTAGTTAAGTTATCGCAATGGCTGGGTTTTAACAAAGAAATTGGCGATCGCAATAGTAAGAGTATGGGCGTGATTCGTCCAGTAGACGGGGCGATTACTTCTGGTTTTGGCGAGAGGGTAGCGCCAAGAGCAGGAGCATCTACTTTCCACCAAGGTATAGATATCGGTATTCCGATTGGTACTCCAGTTAAAGCACCAACGGCAGGCGTTGTAACGGGTGCTAGCGGTAATACTTTAACACTGGAAAGTATTGATGCTCAAGGCGACAAGATAGTTCAGAAGTTCTTGCACTTAAGCTCATTTCTTAAAAAAGTTGGTGATGTTGTTAGTCAAGGCGATGTCATTGCTAAGAGCGGCAATGAAGGCATTAGCACTGGCCCACACTTGCATTACGGCACATTCGTTAATGGTAAAGCGATTAACCCGCTTGAGTTTGAAAGAAATTTCGCCAAAACTAACATTACTGTTCCTAGCTCTAACCGCCAAGTTATAAGCCAAGCTAGACAGCAGTCTATGCCTACAGCTAGCGAAGGCTGGATGCAAACATTAGCTAGCACTTACTCTACGCACGATGGGCAGTCTCAAACCGAAACACAAACCGCTTCTGGCATTCTGTTAGACGATAGTAAATTAACCGCCGCTATTAACGAAAACTTAAAAAAAAACTTACACATTAACTTTGGCGATCGCGTGGAAGCGCTAAACCCTGCCAATGGTAAATCTGTAGTTGTGGTGGTTACGGACTCTGGGCCATACGAAAAGTGCGGAGGTAAGTATGTTCCCCATTCCTCTAGAGGCTTTGACCTTTCCACGGCTGCAAACAATGCAATTGGCTTAAACGGTTTAGGAACAATCGACTTCCGCGTTTTAGGCAAGAACGGGCAAGCCCAGGCAATTGCCCAAGCCCAGTCCACCACGGCTACGGGTACGACAACTGGGCTTGGGCAACAACCGCCAGAGATACGGGCAATATTGGAAGGTGAGAAGTTAAAAGAAGCCCAAGCCCGTAGACAAAAATTAAGAGAAGCGGCTGCACAATTAGCCCAGTACCAAGCTGAACAGCGAAATATTAGAGCTAGAGGCGTAAACTTTGACTCACGCTCGGCTGATAATTCGATACTGGCAAGACAAGTAGCAGGACTAAAAGATTTACAGTCGTTATCGCCAACTGATACCCGCTTAGATTCGTTGCCAAGTTTAGAACGGGAATTGGCACTCAAGCAGACGCAATTGGATTTAGACCGCAAACTAGCCCAGGTCACGGACGCGGAAAACAAGAATGATATTTCCAGCACTGAGGCTAACGCCCGTGTCACTCAATTGCAGAAAGAGAACGATGTGTTGGTAGCGAATATCAATATCCAATATCAAGCCGCGACCGCAGCGCGAACATTAGCCAAAGCCAAGTTAGAGTTAAATTCTTTAGTCAGAGATAATACCTCTAAATCAGAGTTTCTGAAGCAAGATGCACAGTTGAGCGAGTATGGATTTGGCGGGAACAAACTTGTTTTAGATAGAGATAGTAATAACCTTGACCTCCAAAGCAAGTATGCCTCTGATAAAGTTTCATTGTTAGAACGAGCAAAATTGGAAGGTCTAAATCCTGAGCAGACTAACGGCGAGAAACTGAGGCTGGCACTTAGATATAACCAATCTAACTTGTTAAACAATGTACAATTTACCCGTTCTAGCCAGGATGAGGCTTTTAGTAATTCTCAAAACTTAGGCAGGTCTAATATTGATGTTTTAACAGCTAGAAGTGAGCAATTGCAAGGCTTAGGTTTGTCTGGTTCAGATAAGGGGATACAGAAGCAGATTGCGATCACAACCCAGGATTTAAGCTATCAGTTGCAAATTCAAGACTTACAAAAACTTAGAGATACTACTTCCTTAAGTAATGCCGACTTCGTTAAGATGAAAACTAATATTGAGCAGATAAACGCAATAAAGTTAGACACTATTAATCAAAGTTTTAGTGACTTAAGTGATGTTATAAAAAGTGTACAGTCAGATTTCCAATCCACAACTAAAGACTTTATCCTTAATACTTCAAACATCGGTCAAAGCATCGGTAAGCTTTTAAACGGTATCCTTAGCTCTTTTGCCAATTTAGCCAGTCAGCAACTTAGTAACCAACTGTTCGGGGCATTGCTTGGCAATAAACAAACCTCTCCAAGTCAAAATCTCGGAGGTGGCTTTGGTAGTCTCCTTTCTAGCGTTGGCGGCCTGCTTGGCATTGGCAGTAACTCAGGCAGTGGCTTAGATTATTCCTCGTTCCTTGACAGTGGCGTTGGAGATAGTTTTAGCCTCATTCCAGGATTTAGCGCAGGCGGCATGATAACCGATTCTCTAAATCGGGAACGTTCCATGTCTGGTGGTCGTAACCCGATGCTAGTGGTGGCTAATGACGGCGAGAGGATTTTGAATCCGCAGGAAACCAAGGTCTATAACAGGCTTCTTTCTAGCGGACGACTGCCAAATTACGCTTCTGGCGGGATGTTGGGTGGACAACCAGTGATGAGCGGTGGAATCTGACTTTTCACGGGATGTGGAAAAAGAGAAGTGGTTCGCGAGTAAAAGTGGCGAACCACTAACTAATCGGATCAACTGATGCGCTTTTTGTTGT
>NZ_JBALEJ010000095.1:0-53083 GCF_036917975.1 Nostoc sp. | reverse complement strand
CTACCATATTCATTAGGAGACCTCAAGCTTTGGTGTCGTTACCTTTATCTTGTGGTTTCCCTTTCTTTTTTGCTACCCCAATTCACATAAGCCGTGTTATACAAATGTATAATGGCTTCTGAAGAAGTTCTATGGCTTGCAGAAGCCATTTTTATGGCAATAATTATAAGTATAATATATTTATTAATACTTAAGTAAGTATTCGCTGGATTTGCAGTAAAGGGTAAAATTATCCAAATGCGATCGCAAAAATCCAAATGTATATTTTTACAACATCTTTATACTACAGACAAGCCTGTAAAAATTTGAGCCAACATCCAAGTTAATTACATCTAGCAACATTATGAGTAAAATCCACCTAAGTTACTTTTGCTAGCGTAGTGATATAGAGTTTATCGCTTCCCAGTAAGCAGCTGAAAGCAAAAGGATTAATATGGCTCATTTAAATCAGCGTCGTCCCCAAAATGTCAACGGCGATTTTTATGTAGATACTACCTGTATTGATTGTGATACCTGTCGCTGGATGGCTCCTGAAGTATTTTATGATGTTGATGACCAATCGGCGGTTTATCATCAACCAACCAATGAGGCGGAAAGATTAGCAGCGCTGGAAGCACTTTTAGCTTGTCCTACTAGTTCTATTGGCACAGTTGAGAAACCAAAAGATATCAAAGTTGCTCAACAACAGTTTCCCATATTAGTAGCGGAAAATGTTTACCACTGTGGCTATCATTCTGAAAAATCCTATGGTGCTGCTAGCTATTTAATTCAACTTCCAGAAGGTAACATTTTGGTGGATTCTCCCCGGTTTACGCCGCCTTTAGTGAAGCGTTTAGAAGAACTGGGGCCAATTCGTTATATGTACCTAACTCATAAGGATGATGTGGCAGATCATCAAAAATTTGCCGAGCATTTTCAGTGCGATCGCATCCTCCACACTGATGATATTACTGCGGATACTCGCAATGTGGAAATACAGCTAACTGATTCAGAACCATTTGCCTTGACACCAGATTTATTAATTATCCCAGTTCCCGGTCACACCAGAGGACAAACAGTCCTACTTTATAAAAATCAGTTTCTCTTCACTGGCGACCATCTCGCTTGGTCAGAAAGCTTGCACCAACTGGCTGCATTCCACGGTGTCTGCTGGTATTCTTGGTCAGAGCAGACTAAATCAATGCGTAACTTGGCTAATTACTCTTTTGAATGGGTGCTACCAGGTCATGGGCGAAGGTTTCATGCTGATCGAGAAACGGTTCGCCAGCAGATGCACAAGTGTATTGAGTTAATGGAATCTTTGGATTGACATTAAAAAATAACTGACTTTTCACGTTATCTAAAAAAACCTAACCCCCTTCCCGACGCGAAAAGCGGGAAAATTCTAAATCTCTCTCCTTTTAGGAGAGAGATTTAGAGAGAGGTCAAACTATATTGCATACAAACCAGCGATCGCTCCTTGAGGATACAGCATACAGCCGCATACTCCGTGAGTGGGATGAAGACAAAGAAGAATGGCTAGATGTAGAACTAACAAATCTCCCATTTGCCAAAGGCGATCGCTTGTTAGCTTTCGTCAATAGTATGGGTGGAACCCCGATTTCCGAACTGTATCTTCAAGTTCGGGTAATTAGTTATGATTCCCATCCATAGTCATTACACCTCACCTCACTACGGGGAGAGGTTCTTGATGGCTACTATTAAAAGGAAAATAAATTATCCAATATTGTGGGGTGGGCAACATGAGCGCCCAGTCTATAGGGCGGGCGAGACGCCCACCCCACAAGAGTTAATTGAATATTTTTTTATTTGTCAGTCCCTAAAGCCTTAACTGAACCGGATTGAAATAAAAACTATTTCTCTGTTTTTACTTTGAGATTCAGAAGTTGAAGTAGATTTTGAAGCTTGATATTATTCCAACTCAAAGCTACTGAAGTTTCAATAGTTAAATTTCCTTGTTTAAGGTTAGTAATCAAAGTAGAACCATTTTCAAGACTATAGAAAAGGTCATCTAAAAGCTGCAATTGATTTCGAGCAAGAGTATAGTAAAGCTTATCATTTTCAATTCTAACCTCTTTTGGTAAAGCTTCATTGGGAAGTTTACCTCCTAAAAATGTTTTCCAACCTGCAATGAGGTAACGATAAACAATGGATTCAGTATCAAATTCAGGGGGTTTCAATAAGCGAAGTTCCCCTTCAAGATAATCTTCATTAAGAGTTATTTTCTCAGGAGTAAAATGTAATTTTACTTGAATCTTATTGTATTCTATTGTTGCAATAAGTCCCTCTTCAGAGTGTGGTTTTAGACTTTTTAATTGCTCAACTCTAGATTCGGCTTGTTGACAGAGAAGTAAAACCATTTTTTTAGTCAAAGTCAACTGTTTAGCACCTGAGCTAAATATAATGTATTCTTCTAGGCTTCTTTTTAGAAATTCTCTAGACTCCTGAAACGCTGCTGCAATCTTTCCAAACATAATGCTCTTCGAGGAATATTTAGGCTTCCATTTATAAGTATTCCCACAGAATTCAGTGAAATCATCATAATCGTTTTGGGCGATTGGAAATCGCGGCTACACAAACTCTCGTCCGCCTACGCGGACTAACGAAAAATCAAGCTTCTTAACCCACGCAGGTAGAGTTTTGTCTGTATAACCAAGCCAGTGCGGTCTTGGGGGTTTCCCCATGAGCAACTGGCGTGCGACTTCTAGTCGCCAAGGCTAGTAATAATTTAGACTTTTAAAAGATCCTCTTATAGAAATAACTTCAAAATTCCAACTTATCTAATTATCTGATTAACAACAGATGCACTCTGAATACGCCATTTACCTCGTTCTCGAATCAAATCATACCTAACTCGCAAATTCTCGTTAGAAGACTTTTGAAACTGACCATTTTCATATAACTGTGTCGCTTCCTTCACCGTAGCTACCACTGCGGCACGATCTGCAAATAACTCAATTTTCTCTACAGATTCTACCTTCAGGCTATGATCGTATTTGCGATAGCGGTTGTCTGTCTTATCTTGTTGAGCAATCAGCCGCCATTGAGACAAAGCGGAACCAGTTAAAATATTCTCTAAATTATTAATCTTATGATTCGGCCCTAAAGCTTCGGCTTTGGTAGATAGCCAAGTCTGAATAACTTCTTCTGCCGTTGCATCTGTTAAAGGGCCATCTGTTGGTTGTGGTTTACTATCTGGAGGGGGAATAAGTGTTGGTGGTTCATTTATTTGTATAAACAACTGTGAAACAGGTGCAGTTCGTGTAGGAAAAAACAGATTTTTTAACCATCCAAAAGTTGTTGTGGCTAACACCCAGAAAACTAATAGACTCACCAAAGAAATAAATACTCTCCATACCAGCCGTGTTTTCCCTTCGATGGTGTTAGCAAAGGTTCGCCGCCGCCGGGGACGACGCGAATGAGGACGATTATCTGGTACACGTCCTCGGCTAGCAGATGGAGTCGGTTTTCTCCGGCGACGCTTTTGATTATGACTGGGTGCAGCACTTTTAGCTGAACCATTCAAATGCTCCTTTGTGCCTCTGCTCATCCGTTCAGCAGCAGGAACCTCTGATTTTACACTCTCTGATGAATTCCATATAGGTGGTGAGAAATTTGAATATTCGGGTGTTTCTTTTCTTGGTGTTTCTGGCAAATCTAGGTCAGGTATTCTGCTGTGATTAAATTTCCCTGAATTCCTAGTTGAATTGTTAGGGAAAGGCGAATTATTTGTCTGCGGCTTGGGAAAATATTGGGGGTTAATTACAGCCCATTCATTAGTTGTTTCTGCATCCGTTGGCAGTGCTTCTAAATAAGCTTGTACCTGTCGGTTCGCAAAGTAATCTTTTAGAAAAGCTTGCTGGTTTACTAAATCTCGAAAATGGGGAAATACTTCGTGTTGCAACCACTGTTCTGCATATAGACACAGCCCTGGTAACAAATCTGGAGAGTCTTGAGATTTTTCGCGAATAAAAGCTAAAGCTTCGTACTCTTGACTAAGTTCTAAAACACGGGTTGCTTCTTCAGTTTGTCCTAAAAGTAAAGCACATAGCGACTGTTCTAAATGTACATCTTGGCGCTTACCCAGACGTATGAGCATTTGCCTTGCTTGACGAATTAAAGCCGGTTGCCGTTGAGCAAATCCCCGTGCTATCAAGGCATAAACAGCTAAGTAAGTGGCAACAGCAGAATTACGTTTGCTTTGGGCTTCAAATAACTTGTGCTGTTCTGCGACTGTTAAGTGGTTGCGTAACTGCTGAATAAAACGCAGAAAGTCATCTATATTTAAACCAGAGTCATCATTGTTCGTGCCATCAATTCCGCCACGATCTTCTAAGAGATTTTGTAATAATTCTAAACCTTGGCTGCGTTCGGCAGTTTTCTCTTGAGGCAGTGCCAACAACTCCAAAATTCGATATGGCCGCAATTTGTAAAGATCCGCCTGAATTTCCGCCTGCACACTGGAGAACAACCCTTCGCGTACTAGCAGTTCTTGACCAGTTTCTAGAGATATAGCGGCATTTTCGTAGTGACCTTGTTGCCACTGTTCGCGACCTAATTCTAGACAAGCAAGGGCAACAGTGAGAACAACATCGGGATGTTCAGCACTTTCGTGTATTTCTTCGTCTGCTAAATTATTGCTTTTTCTTGCACTTGTAGCACTATTTTTATTTACCAGGTACGGACGACCTAGTTTTAGTACAAGTTCGTATTCCCCCAACTCCTGCAAAATTAATAAAGCGCCAACTAATTCGTCTTGGGTAATTTCGATACCCAGACTTTGGATGTCACTACCCCGTTTGGTGCTTTCTGGACGATTTTCCAGTGCTACTGCGGCAGCAGCAAGGTTATCAGGGTCATAGGCGTGAGCAAGATAAAGCTGATCGTAGGTACTGCGTTGTTTTGGATCTGATAAAACCACGTAAGCTTCTTCTATGAGTTGTTTACGAGAAGAAATTGCTGCCTGAGAATACTCACGTCGAGGCAATTGTACAATGCGATCGCTGTATGCCTGCCGCAATTGTTCTTCACTTGCCGCTAACGGTAGTCCTAAAATTCGGTAGTAATCTAGCGGAATTCGCACAGCCTACTTCCCCTGCACCGTGATCAACATAATTCACCTAGAGCGTTCCAGGCCTAATAAAACCGTGCCATAACAGTGCCGTATAGAATTTACTCTACAAGTGTATATTGCAACAACTTGTTTTGTACCTTCCCGAAATTTTGAGTCACATTCTAGTACTAATTTTTTGTTTTCGCCTAGAAAGCCTCAATTTTTTGTCTTATTTCTTAGTATTTTTGTTTAACACAACTATTATCAGCTTTCGATACCATAAACCACAACTACCGCTTTTAATCACGGCATAAATGTTGTGGTTGCAAGAATCTATTGATAATTGATTTTTTCGGGACTTTCCCAGTAGAGGGTAACAAAAATACCACTATTGGGGATTAGACCCTGATAACAGGAGAAGCAAATCATATCATAATTAACCTTTAATTACAATTATCGATTTGGGTACAAAGACTTTTGCTTCTTTTTTTTTGAAATTGTTAATGGATATGCAGAAAACAGCCTATCTTGATTGCTAGTCTATGAAGGGGAATATTTAGGAGTGCTGTACATGGATAGCAGGGCGTTTAGCCCGTGCTGAGTTCTGAGTTAGACGTAATACTTATGAATCTTTTTACTCAGCACTCAGCACTCGTTACTCAGCACTGTTTAGGTGAGAGAGAAAAACCCAAAGCGGTAAATATTGCCGTTAGAGTCAAATCCTCACGGGGCATGGGCTGAAAAGTTAAAAATCAAAAATTAAAACTTCAGCTATTCCCTAAGACCCTTTTTTGGTGCATAAATAAAGTTTGATTGTTGAGTCTTACAAACGCTAGCCTGTTAAAAGCTGAGTTGTTATCAGACCAACTTATTTTAAGACCGTAACTTTAAGTTGTACAACAGGGATACTCAAAAATAATGGTTCAAGAGCGTACTTTACCCACATTTAATCCTGCTACTACGCACATTACGAAGGAAGAAGGGTTACGGTTGTATGAGGACATGGTATTAGGACGCTTGTTTGAAGACAAGTGCGCTGAAATGTACTACAGGGGCAAAATGTTTGGTTTTGTCCATTTGTACAACGGTCAAGAAGCCGTTTGTAGTGGTGTTGTGCAGTCGATGCGACCGGGTGAAGATTACGTTTGTAGTACTTACCGCGACCACGTTCATGCTCTAAGTGCGGGTGTACCAGCAAGAGAGGTAATGGCAGAATTATTTGGCAAAGCCACAGGTTGCAGCAAAGGGCGCGGTGGTTCCATGCACATGTTTTCTGCCGAACATCGCTTGCTAGGTGGCTACGCTTTTGTGGCTGAGGGAATTCCTGTAGCAGCTGGAGCGGCTTTCACGAGCAAATACCGCCGCGAAGTGCTAGGAGATGAAAGTGCTGACCAAGTGACAGCTTGCTTTTTTGGCGACGGTGCAGCTAACAACGGTCAGTTTTTCGAGACACTAAATATGGCAGCCCTCTGGAAACTGCCAATTCTGTTTGTGGTCGAAAATAATAAGTGGGCCATTGGGATGTCTCACGAACGAGCCACTTCCCAGCCAGAGATTTATAAAAAAGCCAGTGTATTTAACATGGTGGGCGTGGAAGTTGATGGTATGGATGTACTAGCAGTCCGAGCCGTCGCACAAGAAGCTGTAGCCCGTGCCCGTGCAGGTGAAGGCCCAACATTAATTGAAGCACTTACCTACCGCTTCCGGGGTCACTCCTTGGCAGATCCTGATGAAATGCGAAGCAAAGCGGAGAAAGAATTTTGGTTCGCCCGTGACCCAATTAAGAAGTTGGCAGCTTATTTGCTGGAACAAAGTCTGGCGGATGAGCAAGAGATTAAAGCCATTGACCGTAAAATTCAGGATGTAATCGACGAGGCCGTTAAGTTCGCCGAAAGCAGCCCAGAACCAGACCCTAGCGAGTTATATCGTTTCGTGTTTGCAGAAGACGAATAAATTTTGGGGACTGGGGATTGGGGATTGGGGACTGGGGACTGGGGACTGGGAAAGAGTTATTTTAATCCCTAATCCCTAATCCCTAATCTCTCATCTCTAATCCCTAATCCCTAATCCCTAATCCCCAATCCCCAATCCCCAATCCTTTCAGGACTAAATTTGTGTTTAGCATTGCAGTTCAACAGCAACAGTACAAAACCTATATTCTTTCTGACGAAGCCGCTGGTTCTCAGTTGGAAGTCGTACCCGAACGCGGTGGTATCATCACTCGTTGGCGCATTCAAGGGCAAGAAATTTTCTACTTGGATACTGAACGCTTTACCAATCCTGAGTTGAGTGTCAGAGGTGGGAATCCAATTTTGTTTCCTATTTGTGGCAATCTACCAGATAATACTTACACTCATAACGGTCAAAAATATACTCTCAAGCAACATGGTTTTGCTCGTGAATTGCCGTGGTTAGCAACAGAACAAAAAACTAAAGATCAAGCTAGTCTCACTATCGTTCTGAATAGCAATGAGCAAACCAAGGCTGTTTATCCTTTTGATTTTCAGCTGGCTTTCACCTACGAACTCCAAGGTAATACTCTAGAAGTCCGCCAGCAGTATAAAAACTTGTCATCCACACCAATGCCCTTTTCGGCTGGTTTCCATCCCTACTTTCTGTGTGGTGATAAAACTCAGTTAAAGCTTGAAATTCCCTCTAAGCAGTATCAAGACAATCAAACTAAGGAATTTCACTCCTTTGACGGCAATTTTGACTTTAGCCGTGATGAAATTGATTTTGCCTTTGGACAGTTAACGAATCAATCGGCCACTGCGATAGATCGCAGCCGGAAGTTAAAACTCACCTTGGATTATGATGATTTCTCTACCTACCTGGTATTTTGGACAGTCAAAGGCAAAGAATTCTACTGTCTAGAACCGTGGAGTGCTACCCGTAACTCTCTCAATACTGGTGATAACCTGACTGTGTTAGCACCAGGAGCTAGCCATACAGCATCTGTAAGATTAACTGCTGATTTTAGATTTTAGATTTTTTTCGTCCTGCTACTTTCGCGGAGCATCTTGCAAAGAAGATAGTGGTTGGGGTCAATCCAAAATCCAAAATCCAAAATCCAAAATTGGTTGACTGCCAATTTTTTCTAAACCCCTTTACAAATCTACAGATGTTTGTGCTATGATGGCAAAGTTGCGAAATGCAGCGAAAGGGTCGCTAACTCAACGGTAGAGTACTCGGCTTTTAACCGATTAGTTCCGGGTTCGAATCCCGGGCGACCCATATAAAAATTTATTGGATGAAATAAAGGGGCGATCGCTCCTCTTTATAATTTTTAGTAAAAAGCATTTTGGATACTGGGCTACCAACGCTACTAGTTATAGGGTAGCTAAATGTACAGCAATACAGAGCAAGTCTGGGACATAGTACAGGAGTAGGGAGCGAGTATAGGACTTTTTTATAGTAACTATGACGTAAACTTTTTCAACATAGACACACGACACTAGTTATAATTTCCTATAAGTTGAAAAAACTCTTAAGATTTAGCGTAATCATTACGCTTCTCTCAGACCGATTAGCTGACAACCACATTAGGAGGATTATCTATGGCGCTTGTACCACTGCGGCTGCTGTTGGATCACGCAGCTGAAAACGGTTACGGCATCCCAGCTTTCAACGTTAACAATTTGGAGCAGATTCAGGCAATCCTGAAGGCTGCTGTCGAGACAGATAGCCCCGTAATTTTGCAAGCTTCACGCGGCGCTCGTGCTTATGCTGGAGAAAACTTTTTGCGCCACCTGATTTTGGCAGCAGTAGAAACCTATCCTCACATTCCCATTGTCATGCACCAAGATCATGGCAATGCGCCTGCTACCTGCTACTCAGCAATTAAGAACAACTTCACCAGCGTGATGATGGATGGTTCTTTAGAAGCTGATGCTAAGACCCCCGCTAGCTTCGAGTACAACGTTAACGTTACCCGCGAAGTTGTAAATGTAGCTCATGCTTTGGGTGTCAGCGTTGAAGGTGAACTCGGTTGTTTGGGTTCTTTGGAAACTGGTGCTGGTGAAGCTGAAGATGGTCACGGGTTTGAAGGTACACTCGACCACTCTCAACTGCTAACCGACCCCGATGAAGCTGTTGACTTCGTAGAAGCAACCCAAGTAGATGCTTTGGCTGTTGCCATTGGCACTAGCCACGGTGCTTACAAGTTTACCCGCAAGCCGACAGGTGAAATTTTGGCAATCAGCCGCATTGAAGAAATTCACCGCCGTCTGCCTAACACCCACTTGGTAATGCACGGTTCTTCTTCTGTACCTGAAGATTTGCTAGCACTGATTAACCAGTATGGTGGTGCAATTCCTGAAACCTACGGTGTACCTGTAGAAGAAATCCAAAAAGGCATTAAGAGTGGTGTACGTAAAGTAAATATCGACACCGACAACCGTTTGGCTATTACTGCTGCTGTCCGTGAAGCTTTGGCTAAAAAACCAGAGGAGTTTGATCCCCGTCACTTCCTCAAGCCTTCGATTACATACATGCAGAAGGTTTGTGCTGAACGCTATCAGCAATTTGGTACTGCTGGCAACGCTAGCAAGATTAAGCAAATTTCTTTGGAAGATTTTGCTGCTAAGTATGCTAAAGGTGAACTCAACGTTGTTACCAAAGCAGCTGCTAAAGTTTAATTTTGACAGCTAATAAATAAGGGCATAGCGCTGCTCATAGGTGTCAACTTAACGTGAAAGCAAGTCTAGAACTAGCTTTTAGATTGCCTCGTTCCCAGTCTCCGACTGGGAATGCTCGTCTTTGGGGCTGCCGCCTCTCGAACTCGCGGCAGAGCCGCCAGGAGCGGCATTTCCAGCCGGAGGCTGGAAACGAGATTTGAAAAGGGTTTTAGCTTAAGTTGACACCAATGAGCGCTGCTATGCTCGTGACATCTCCCACCACTGAACGGAGTACCGTTTCAGTGGGGGACTTACGGTGTAAAGTTAAAATTTACCCTCAAAACTCTAAACTATTGAGAGGTTGTTCAAATTCCTCAATGGTTTAGAGTGAATTAACTATGACAGACGCTAAAAATGTAATCGATGGAAACCTAGAAGCTTGCTGTACTTCTCCCGTAACAGGATTTTACCGCGACGGTTTTTGTCGTACAGGTGGTCAAGATTTCGGGTCGCATGTTGTATGTGCCCAAGTAACACCAGAATTCTTGGAGTTTACCAAATCGCGGGGAAATGACCTTAGCACAGCTGTTCCTGATTTTAATTTTCCTGGATTGAAGCCTGGCGATCGCTGGTGTTTGTGTGCTTCTCGCTGGCAAGAAGCTCTCGAAGCTGGTGTTGCCCCACCTGTAATACTTTCAGCAACCCATGCTAGAGCTTTGGAAGTGGTTTCTCTAGACGAACTGAAAAAACACGCTCTAACTTTGTCTTGATTAGGCATGGGGCATTGGGCATTGCTTATTCTCCCCCAGTCCCCAGTCCCCAGTCCCCAGTCCCCAGTCCCCAATCCCCAGTCCCCAATTCCAAATCAACTCACTGGAACTTCCAGAGGTAGTTCTAATGCATTAGCGATCGCAGCAATCAATTTATTAGGGTCAATTGGCTTAGATAAATGCTGCTGAAACCCTGCTGAAAGTACTTCCAAGCGGTCTTCCTCTCGCGTGTATGCTGTTAAAGCGATCGCTGGGATGCGTCCGCCTTTTTCTGGTTCTAAAGAGCGTAGTTTCCGAATTAGTGTATAACCATCTTGCTCTGACATGCCGATGTCGCTAATTAGGATATCTGGTTTTGTCTGTTCAAGTACTGCTAGGGCTTCATCAACTGATCCTACCGCAGTGGCAAAAGCCCCATATTCCTCAAACATAAAACTGAGAAAGTTACGGGTATCTGTCTCATCATCTACAACTAAAACTCTTAATCCAGCCAGGGGCGTAGATGCTATAGGTGAGGAAATTTTTCCTGTTGCTTCTCTATTTCCTCTATTGTCTTGTAGCAATGGTAGTCTCACCGTAAAGGTTGCTCCTTGTCCACTACCTGAACTTTGGGCAAGGATTGTACCCTTATGCAGTTCTACTAGATGACGGACGATCGCGAGTCCTAGTCCTAAGCCATTGTGCGATCGCGTTGTGGTACTGTCTGCTTGGCGAAAACGCTCAAATACTTTGGGTAAAAACTCGGAACTGATACCAATGCCTGTATCGATAACTTGGATTTGAGCATACTGGGATTTTGAATTTGGAATTTGGGATCTTAGATTACTGTTTTCATCAGTATTTGAAGATTCTAAATTTTCACTATCAGATCCCAATCCAAAATCTGAAATCGAAAATCCAAAATAAGTTGACAGCTTAACTTCCACTCTGCCACCTTTTGGGGTAAATTTAATGGCATTAGTTAGTAGATTCCAAACTATTTGCTGTAAACGGGCTGGATCGCCATAAACTGACCCGACCGTTGTATCCAGCACAGTATTTAATTGAATATCTTTTGTTTCCGCTAGGGGACGCACTGCCTCTAAGGCTGCCTCCATTACCGAGATTAGATTCACCGCAGATACGTTTAACCGCAACTGACCGCGAATGATTCGGGATACATCCAAGATATCTTCAATTAGCTGCATCTGAGATATGGCGTTGCGTTCGATCGCTTCCAAGGCGCGGGAAGTGGCTTTGTCATCAAGTTTCTTGGCGCGAAGGATTTTTGACCAGCCCAGCATCGAGGTTAGGGGTGTACGGAGTTCGTGGGAGAGAACAGCCAGAAACTCATCTTTCATCCGATTTGCGGCTTCTGCTTCTTGTCTAGCGGTCTGTTCTCGAATTACTTGGGCGCGGACTTCTTCTGCTTGTTTGCGTTCAGTAATATCTTCAAGAGTGCCTACATAACCCAGTAATTCTCCTTGACTGGAAAGCATCGGTGATGAGCGGACTTGAACCCAACGGATGCTAGCTTGAGCAGTTTGAAAGCGAAATTCTTCTGAGTAGTCCCGACCTTCATAAATGTAAGCAGACCAACTGGCGATCGCTCGTTCTCTATCTTCTGGATGAACAGATTCCAACCATCTCTTTTCTAAACTCTCTGACGCTTTCAAACCACAAATTGCCTGATAGCGGGGATTAGTATATTTACAGTTGCCTTCAGTATCAGTTTCAAAAATCCCGACTGGTGAGCAGGTACTTAGCGATCGGAATCGTTCTTCACTTTGTCTGAGTTCAGTATTGACAGCTACCAGCTGCGCTGCTTGTTGCTTGACGGCTTCTGTTTTCTTAAAAAGTTCTACGAATACTGTGACTTTAGAAGTCAAGATATTGGGGTCTAATGGTTTGAGCAAATAATCAACTGCACCCAAGGCATAGCCTTTAAACAGCATTTGGTCGCTGGTGCTAAAAGCGGTGAGAAAGATAATTGGAGTGTGACGCGATCGCCCCCGATTGCGAATTAGGGTAGCAGTTTCAAAGCCATCCATCCCAGGCATTTGCACATCCAGCAAAATCACTGCAAAGTCTTGATGCAGCAGACACCGCAAAGCTTCTTCCCCAGAAGTAGCTCTCACAAGATTTTCCCCTAGTTTTTCTAGGATTGCCTCTAGTGCCAACAAATTTTCTAGTTTATCATCCACTAGGAGGATGTTGACTTTGGGTTCCATCTGCATCGGTTTATTTCTGTGATGAATGACAAAGTTTAACCATCTGGGAAGCAATGTTTGAGAGTGTCAAAATCCAGTCTACTGTAACAGCAGAAATTGCTGCTTCTGGCATAATGTCGCTCTCAGCTGTGGTAGGTTCTTGTACAATAGTAATTCCTCCCCGCGCTTTTATTTTCTTAAGACCCTGCATACCATCTTGGTTTGCTCCTGTCAATATTACACCAATAACTTGCTCTGTGTAGACATCGGCTGCCGATTCAAACAGCACATCAATAGACGGTCGGGCATAAGAAACAGGCTCATCAGTCGAAAGGGCAAAGTGACCTGGTTCAACCAGTAAGTGATAATCTGCTGGGGCTATGTAGACATGTCCTGTTAGTATTTCGTCCTTGTCTTCCACTTCGCGGATTTTCAACAAAGTTGATTCTTGTAATAACTCCTGGAGGGTGTTACTAGACTCTTTGTGACGGTGTTGCACGATCGCGATCGGCACAGGAAAATCTACTGGTAAATTCCCCAGAATAATTTTCAATGCTGATAATCCGCCTAAAGAAGTACCAATTACTACAATTTTAAACGACACTTATTTCGCCCTCACACCTGCGGAATGTAGGTTACATAAATGGCAAAGGCTCTTTCATCCTGAATCAGTCAGTATTTTCTTGCTTCTTTGCTCTTACCAGTAACTCATGTTTAGGTGCAAAATCATTGCTATGACCAACAACAAGATTTACAACACCACAATGCAACCCCCAATTTTACCATTGATATGATAGCTGATTTGACGCTCCCACCCCTTGAAGGGGTGGGATTCTTGTTTCATTCAGCCAACTTACTTAAAGGAGTTTCCCCACTTAAGCAGAGGTCGTTCTGTCCACAAGCTTTAGATTCTGTGCGCCCCACAGTACTTTTAATTCCTTTGTTCAAAATCATAATTGCTGCATTGTGGTCACGGTGCATAACTGTTCCACAAGAATGGCATTTGTGAGTACGAGTAGATAAAGATTTTTTGACTCGTGTCCCACAAACAGCGCAGTCTTGTGATGTGTAGTGTGGCGAAACAGCTATCGCCCAAGTATTAAAAACTTGGGCGTAGTAGTCTACCCAGTCAGTGAACAATGACCATGATGCATCGCTGATAGATTTAGCTAAATGATGGTTTTTAACCATATTTTTTACCTGCAAGTCCTCATAGACTACCAAATCGCTAGATTGGACAAGCGCCCTTGCTGTCTTTACAGCAAAGTCTTTACGCTGTCTACTTACCTTGAGGTGTTTTTTAGCTAATTTCTTAACAGTTTTACGACGATTAACTGAACCTTTTTTGCATTTGGAAGCTTTGCGTTGTTTGCGTTTTAAAGACTTCTCTGATTTACGTAATAGTCTAGGATTTTCAACAGTATTACCATTAGAATCGGTGTAAAAAAATTCAAGTCCTACATCGATTCCAACTTGCCCACCGTCATGTTGATGTTGTTCTTTGCGTTCAATATCAACACAAAATTGGCAATAATAACCATCAGCACGCTTAACTATTCTGACACGCTTAATCTGTTTAATAGGGTAGAAACTCAGGTCACGAGTACCAACAAGTTTAAACTTTCCAGCATTAAAACCATCGCTAAATGTGATGTATTTTTTGTCAAGAGAAAGTTTCCAGCCTGACGTTTTATACTCTACAGAATGTCCACGTTTTTTGAATCGTGGGAATCCCTTCTTACCCGGTTTCTTCGCTTTGCAATTATCGTAGAAACGCTTGATTGCAAACCAAGCTCTATCAGCAGAAGCTTGACGAGCCATAGAGTTAAGTCTATCGGCAAAATCAAATTCATGAGCTAAAACAGCACAAAGTTTTTGTAAGTCATTCTTGCCAACATTTTTATTATCCATCCAGTGACTTAGAGTTTTGTTACGGATAAACAAAGCAGTTCTAATAGCTTCATCTATTGAATTGTACTGACTTTGTTTACCTTTTAACTTAGCTTCTAAGACTAACATCGTTCCGACCTATTGACGACAAATCTAATCTAGTACAATAAGGACATAACAACCTGAAAACTTTTGGGATTTTCAGGTTGTTATTGGTGGGCTTTCTGCTTCAATTACTGTAAATACCCATAACACGATAAAATACTCCAGTGCTATTGCAATTAGTATCATCTGGTCGAAAATATCTGTTAATAAAGAAGCTGTTTGTTCTCATCTATTGCAGTGCTAACACACCCTAATTAAAAATTATTAGGTATCATATTTCTTCTGGCTTTTAACTGGATTCATCCACACTTCTAAGCGACTAAATGCCTGTGAAGAAAGTAACGTCAAACATAAATAAACCACCGCGACACCTGCGTAAATTTCAAAGGCACGATAATTGTCAGCAACAATTAACTGTCCTTTACGTAGTAATTCCTCAAACCCAATCACAGAAACTAAGCTAGTATCTTTCAATAAACTGATAAACTCATTACCCAAAGGTGGAATCATCCGCCGAAAAGCTTGGGGAAAGATGACATAAATCATGGTTTGTATAGAACTTAAACCTAATGATTGTGATGCTTCTGCTTGTCCTGTTTCAATCGATTGAATCCCAGCCCGGACAACTTCGGCAATATATGCAGCGCTATTCAAACTTAAGGCAATTACTCCAGCAGTTAGGCGATCAAAAGAAAATGTCAAACCAAGTTCTTGCAAAATAGCAGGTAATCCAAAGTAAATCATAAAAATTTGCACCAACAAAGGTGTTCCCCGGAAAAAATCTACATAGGCCCTCGCCACCCAACGCACAGGCGCAATATGAGAAAGGCGAACAATACCAATTAGGGAACCGCCAATTGAACCAAATACTACAGAAAGTATTGTTAATTGCAATGTTACCAATGCACCCTGCAATAAGCTTGGTAAAGCCTGCAAAATCACGCCAATTGAAGTTAATATTTTAGGCGCACCAGGGTTATTTTGATTTTCAAATGGCGATTTAGTTGGTAATAGAGGTGGTTCAACTTTAAACCATTTCTGATAAATTTGGGAATAAGTACCATTTTTCAAAACCCTATCTAAACCATTATTTATTAATGCTAAATCCGGTGAATTTTTAGCTGTAGCAATCCCGTAAAACTCCTCCGTCAGCAATTGCTGTACGACTTTAATTCCCTGGAGATTGCCCGTATTAATTGCATATAAAGTAACAGGTGCGTCATTAATTACCGCATCAACATTACCATTAACCAATTCTTGTAAAGCTAAAGGCGCAGAATCAAAACTGCGAATTTGTACCCCAGGAATACTCTTAGCCTTTGCAGCCCCAGTTGTACCAATTTGTACTGCAATTTTTTTATTTTTGAGACTGTCAAAACCAGTAATATCTTGATTATCTGTGCGAATTGCGATCGCTAACCCAGCCTTAAAATAGGGGCGGGAAAAAGAAACAGTCTTCGCCCTCTCCTCCGTAATCGTGATCGAACTAATGGCTGCATCTACCGTTTTGGCTGCTAAAGCTGGGATAATGCCATCAAAAGGCAGACTTTGAAAATTAACTTTAAAGTTAGCAGCAGTAGCGATCGCATTCATCAAATCAATCGAAAAACCCTGCAACTCACCACCTTGTCCTTTAAACTCAAAAGGTGGAAACGCAGGTTCCGTAGCAACCCGCAGAGTTTTCCCCGCGCTAGAGTTCACAGCACAGCTAACCAGTAACAAACAGCTAAAACCTATAACTAGAAATAAGTGCAGCCAACGGATAAAACTAAATTTAGCCATATTATTTTCTCTCTCCCTCTGCGCTCTCTGCGCCTCTGCGGTAGCCTGAAAACCTTATAATCAACTGTAGAGCAGCTTGTACATAAGTAATGAACAATACCATCCCCGCAATTATTTTTGACAATATCGAAAAAAACTTTGGTTCCCTAAAAGTTCTCAAAGGAATCACCGGCGAAATCAACCGGGGAGAAGTCGTTGCAGTTATCGGTTCTTCTGGCTGTGGTAAAAGCACCCTACTACGCTGCTTCAATCGCCTAGAAACCATTGACAACGGGCGTTTAATCATCAACGGAATCAACTTATCTAGGCCCACTGTCAACTATAGCCAACTGCGACAACTGCGAACACAAGTAGGCATGGTTTTCCAGCAATTCAACCTGTTTCCCCATCTCAGCGTCCTAGAAAATATGACACTCGCACCTCGGAAAGTATTGGGTAAAACACCGAAAGAAAGCGCCCAACTAGCGAGATTATATTTAGAAAAAGTTGGCTTATCTGAAAAAGCCTCTGCTTATCCCGAACAACTTTCTGGGGGACAAAAACAACGCGTAGCGATCGCCCGCAGTTTATGTATGAATCCCCAAGTTATGCTATTTGACGAACCCACCAGCGCCCTAGATCCTGAACTCGTCGGCGAAGTTTTGCAAGTGATGCAGCAATTAGCCGCAGAAGGGATGACAATGGTGGTTGTCACCCATGAAATGCAGTTTGCAAAAGAAGTAGCCCATCAGGTGATATTTTTAGATAAAGGTATTGTGACAGAACAAGGTCCAGCTTACGAAGTACTGACTAATCCTCAAAGCGATCGCCTACGTATTTTCCTCAGTCGCCTCAACGTTAGATAGTTAGGAGTTAGGAGTTAAAGGCTTCTTTTGCACTCATAACTCAGCACTCATAACTCAGCACTCAGCACTCATTAAAGGTACTCGCGTAAGAATTCAAAGGGATCATCTTCCCAACAAGGTTCAGGTATCAGCCAAAACAAACTACCACTGATGTCGGCTTCAATTTCATCACCGTCGTCTCTATCAAATAGTTCTATCAAAGCTGTCCAATCACGTTCTCTCAGAGACGTTAATGATGGGGCATATACCTGGAGATTATTTGAGTAATTCACGCGCAAAATTGTGCTTTACAACTGTAAAAAGTTAGTATAGAAATTTGTAAATAATTAAATTTTAGCTTCGAGAATCGCAGTTAAATAGTTATTTTCATACTATTAAATATTGACTGCTCTCACAAGTGTCTCACAATTTAAATCAGACTACTATAGTATTTCTTACATAATTACTCAGGCTGGAAAAATTCTTGAGGTTGAGATTCGACTAATTCCACACCAAAGACTTCCGCAAAAGACTGTGCTACATAAAAACGCACTTCTTGGCAGGTGATACCTGGAATCCATTCGGCTAAACTGCCTACAGGTTTATCAGAAATACCGCAGGGTACAATGCGCTCAAAGCCTGTCATATCTGGACAAACATTTAATGCAAAGCCGTGCATAGTAATCCAACGGCTGACTTTAATCCCAATAGCTGCAACTTTTCGCCCTTGTAACCAAACGCCAGTAAAAGCCGGAATTCTTTCGCCTTGCAAACCATAAACTGCCAAGACGCGAATTATTACTTCTTCGAGTTGCCGTAAATACCAATGAAGGTCTTTACGATAACTTTGCAGATTTAAAATTGGATAGCCTACCAATTGACCGGGACAATGGTAAGTAACCTCGCCGCCTCGTTCAATTCGACGCACATCATATTGACTTTTGTCAATATCAAATTTGAGAAAATCTGAGTTGCTTCCTTGTCCGAGAGTGTAGACAGGTGGATGCTCTAGTAAAATTAACACGTCATCTAGGCTAGGGTCATGGATGCGCTCGGTGAGGAGCGATCGCTGCCATCCATGAGCTTTTAAGTAAGGCATTAATCCTTGGTTATAGAGCAAACAACGGTTTTTGTGTGATTTCATACTATGGATTATGCCGAAAATCAACTGTAATAAGGACTAAATATATTTCAAGTTACAGGATTAGAATCAACAAATATTAAGCTTTGCAAAGGATTTTAAAGGAAAGTCAAGGGAACCTGCATTAGAAAATACAAAGTGCTAGCTTGAATATTAACCTCAATAGGTTTTTAGGAGGAATTCTCTGCAATAAGCATCATGCCATGATGATCAAGACGAATGCACTGGCTGATGATTCTCATAAAATAAATTGTTTGCATTTCAAACAGAATCAAACTTCCACAAAGACTTGTATTATTTAACAACAGCAAGCAAACTCCAACCGAACACAGAAGGAGTAACTATCAACAGTTCTGTAAGCGTTGCTTTAAAGAAGAGGGTACTCAGGGAGCTACCATTCAGATTGCCTCACCCAAGAGTTCTAAGTGGATATCGAATTGGATATCAGCGCAGAGATAAGGAGGTAAATCAAGGGTATACTTGACAAAAACTCAAATGCAGGAAGCTGAGAGACAGCTTACCAGCACTATATACAATATAGTTCACAATTTGTTTTGGCGGGAATAATAAACCTTACCGCAACTTCTTTTCATACAAAGCAAATTCACACATCCAAATATTCAGTGGGAGAGTATTACATGAAGCTTGTCATCCACAGCAAAAATATTGAAATCACCGATGCGATTCGTGAGTATGTACATCAAAAGATTGAAAAAGCAGTTAGTCACTTTCAGAGCCTTACAAATGAAGTGGATGTGCATCTTAGCGTCGCCCGGAATCCCCGAATTAATACAAGACAAGCAGCTGAAGTAACTATTTATGCTAATGGTAGCGTGATCCGTGCCGAGGAAAGTAGCGAAAACCTATACGCCAGTATTGACTTAGTTGCAGATAAAATTGCCCGTCAACTGCGGAAATACAAAGAACGACGCCAAGACCAGAAAACTCATGCTTTACCAACAGAAGTAGTTGTTGCAGAGTCGATAGTAACAGATTTAATTGGCGATCGCACCCCCGAATTACCCAACGAAGTCGTCCGCACCAAATATTTTTCCATGCCGCCGATGACCCTTGCAGAAGCCCTGGAACAACTGCAACTTGTGGGACACGATTTTTATATGTTCCACAATTCTGAAACTGGAGAGATTAATGTAATTTACGAACGCAACCACGGCGGTTATGGCGTAATTCATCCCCGCAATGGTAACGGTCATACTAACGGCAAGAATGGCAAGGCAAGCCACGCTAATATTGTCATGCCGGAAAAGTCGCATTCTAAATAGGAATGGGGAGTAGGGAGTAGGGAGTAGGGAGTAGGGACTGGGGACTAGGGACTGGGGACTAGGGACTAGGGACTAGGGACTAGGAGAGAGTTTCCCAGTACCCAGTACCCAGTACCCAGTCCCCAGTACCCAGTACCCAGTCCCCAGTACCCAGTACCCAGTCCCCAGTCCCCAGTACCCAGTACCCAGTCCCCAGTACCCTATTTCGCAATCTGTTGCAAAGTTTTCAGTGCTTCCTCAACATGACCTTTAAAGTTAAACATTGAATCAAACACGTATTGCACAACTCCCTGTTGGTCAATAACGTAAGTAACGCGACCAGGGAATAAGCCAAAGGCTGCTGTTGCACCATATAGCTTTCGTACTTGGTCGCCTTTGTCAGTTAATAGAGTAAAAGGTAGATTGTATTTCGCAGCAAATCGCTGGTGAGATTCACTGGAATCAGCACTGACACCGACAACTTCAGCGCCAGAGGTTTTAAATACCTCATACTGATCGCGAAAGGCGCAAGATTCCGCCGTACATCCAGGTGTGTCGTCTTTGGGATAAAAATATAAGACAACAGCTTTGTTGCCGCGAAAGTCTTGGAGGCTTACTGTTGAGCCGTTTTGGGCAGGTAGAGTGAAATTAGGAGCGGTATCTCCAACTTTGATTGGCATAGCAAATAGTGGTAATTAATTAACAAAATTTTACCTTGTATCCAAGTTTATAAATTTTGCTTGATTACCTGCATCAAGGGGAGTAGCTTAGATACTCATCTAACACAAAATTCCGCTTATGCGCCTGACTTCATTGGATGTTTTTCGTGGCATTACAATCGCGGCGATGATTCTCGTCAATATGGCGGGTGTCGCAGATGATGTATATCCTCCCTTAGCCCACGCCGATTGGCACGGTTGCACACCAACTGATTTGGTCTTTCCCTTCTTTCTGTTCATTGTCGGTGTAGCGATGACTTTCTCGCTGTCAAAATACACCGAAGGTAATAAACCAACCTCAACTGTTTACTGGCGGATATTGCGCCGCGCTGCCATTCTCTTTGTCTTAGGATTGCTACTAAATGGCTTTTGGAATCAGGGTGTTTGGACTTTTGATTTGAGTAGCATCCGCATTATGGGAGTGTTGCAGCGCATTAGCCTTACTTATCTGCTGACTTCTCTAGCTGTTCTCAACCTTCCGCGTAAAGGTCAATGGATACTTGCAGTAGTTTTACTCATCGGCTACTGGTTAGCGATGACGTATTTACCAGTGCCCGAATACGGTGCGGGAGTTTTGACGCGGGAAGGTAATTTCGGTGCTTATGTTGACCGCCTGATTATTCCCCAAGCACATTTATACAAGGGTGATGGTTTCAAATTCATGGGAGATCCAGAAGGACTCTTCAGTACTATTCCCGCTATAGTAAGTGTCCTCGCTGGCTACTTCACTGGTCAATGGGTACGTAGTCAACCAGTACAGTCACGCACAAGTATAGGTTTAGCATTATTTGGAATTGGTTGCTTAATTATCGGTTGGGCATGGGGGTGGACATTCCCTATTAACAAAAAGCTGTGGACAAGTTCTTATGTGTTCTTTAGCTGCGGTTGGGCATTACTGTTGCTAGCAGCTTGTTATGAATTCATCGAAGTCCGGTTGATGCGTCGCTGGAGTAAACCTTTTGAAATTATGGGCTTAAATGCGATCGCTCTTTTCGTTGCATCAGTTTTGTTGATTAAAATCTTAGTCAAAACCACTATTGGCGCTGGCAAAGACGCTCCCACTACCTACAATTGGATTTACCAGAATTTTTTCGTATCTTGGGCAGGGGCGTTGAATGGTTCCCTGTTATTTGCCCTAGTCACCGTGTTGTTGTGGTGGGCTGTTGGGGTTCTAATGTATCGCCAACGCTGGTTTCTGAAAGTGTAAATTTGCAAGCAGGCATCAGAAATAAAAAAGATTTTGGTTATTATTTACGTTTATTGTTATTAATGTTACAACAGGTATTAAGTGATAGATTTGTAACACCTTAGGAACAAAGGCAAGCACAACTTTATCTATAATTACTGGCGCGTTAATCTGCGCTTTCTTTGGCAACTCATTTAAGTTCTTGATATCGTTTCTAACATTGGAAGCTTCCACAGATTTATCTGTGCGTTGAAAACTCTTATTTCTTCTAATTCACTAAATTAATCCATAGAAAAATTGTGAGGTAATGTATGCGTCCCATGAAATTTTGGGTATTTTTGCCAATTGCCTTGATATTGGGCTGCTCAAATCAACTGCTTCAATCTAACCCCTCTGTAGCCAACCCTAATCCAGCAGTACAAACTAGTCCAACTTTGTTAGCAAAGGCGAGTTATCTTTCACCATTAGAACAACAGGTAATTGTTGAGACAAATAAGGTCAGAACAAATCCCAAGTCATATCTCCCGATTCTGGAAAATTATAGAAAACGCTTTGAGGGGAACCGAGTCAAAATTTCTAATAATACTTATTTGCGAACTCAAGAAGGAGTTAAGGCAGTTGATGAAGCGATCGCATTTCTCAAATCAGCACGTCCTATAGGAGGCTTGAGTGCATCAAAGGGTATGTCTTTAGGAGCAAAAGACCACGTTAAAGACCAAGGCCCAAAGGGTGTTACAGGTCATGATGGTAGCGATGGTAGCAACCCTTTTACTCGCATCAACCGCTATGGTAAATGGCAAACAACCGCAGGTGAAAATATCAGTTATGGGCCAAACACCGCTCAAGATATCGTTATGCAATTAATTATTGATGATGGTGTGCGCGATCGCGGTCATCGAAAAAATATTTTTAACGGCGCTTTCAAAGTTTCTGGTGTTGCTTATGGAACTCACAAAGCATACAGAACAATCTGTGTGATTGACTACGCTGGTGGCTATGAGGAAAAATAACTTGAAGTAGGGAATGGGGAAATCGGGGAGAAAAAACGAAAGTAAAGGATACTGTCAAAATTATCCTAAACTGAATAATTTTGCGATAAGATCCCTGACTTCTTTGAGAAGTCGGGGATCTTAGTCTCTCGATTTTTACAACTCATTTAGGATCGCTATAATGACTTCGATTTCCCCCCGGCTTGAAGCCGGGAGATAAGTTAAGAATAGTTAATATATTTCTAAGTTGAGCAACTTCGAGGTTCAGAGGTTCAATATTGAGGCGCTACAATGCTTTAAGAAGCACAAAACTAGGTGTAATTGTAATGCAATCAATTTTCTGGAGTGTAGAAGAAGTAGCCCTAAGAGCTAAACAGTTTTACGAAAACGGTATTCGTCAAAATGTCGAGTGTGTTGACAATATCGGCAAGATGATTGTGATTGATGCAGAAACGGGTGAATATGGGATAGATCCAACTGGTGTAGAGACAGCGTTAAAGTTAAAACAGAAAAACCCTAATGCTAGATTGTTCACCATCCGAATTGGTTATGATGTTGCTGTCAGTTTTGGTGGTGCGATGGAGCGTACTGCTGAATGATTCATGGCAAAGTAATTAATGGTAGAGTAATAATTCCAGTGGTTTTTCGCTTCCCTTTGCAACCAGATTTTTCTCTAGATTTTGTCATTGATACTGGATTTAATGACCATCTAACTTTACCACCACAGGCAGTCAGTGCAATGAATCTTCCCTTGTATTCTAGTACTGAAGCAAGGTTAGCTGATGGTAGTCAAGCTTTATTATCTATACACTTGGCAACAATTTTATGGGATGGTATAGAAAAATTAGTTCCAGTTTTAGCTGCTGGTTATAAACCAATACTTGGAACTTCTCTGATGGCAGGATATCATCTAGAAATAGATTTTCAAGACAATGGTTTAGTTTCTCTAGAAAAACTCTAATCGAGAAGTTCTTGTTTGTATTGGTTAAAGTTGTGTGTTTGGAGATTTTGACCGGAACAGTCTAAAGTCATGTTCCACTTTACAGAGGTGAGCAAATTTTACTACATGCTCACTGCTGTAAATTCAAGAATAGTTAGATATATTTCTAAGTTGAGGTTAAAAGGTGCAATTTCGAGGTTCAGAGGTGCAACTTCGAGGTTTAAAGGTGCAACTCCGAGGTTAAAAGGTGCAACTTCGAGGTTCAAAGGCACAACTCCGAGGTTCAAAGGTGCAACTTCGAAGTTCAAAGGCTCAACTCCGAGGTTCAAAGGTGTAACGTTGAGGTTCAAAGGTGCAACGTTGAGGTTCAGAAGCGCAACGCCGAGGTTCAAAGACGCGATAAATCGCGTCTATTGTTTTAACCGAATAGTATTGTCTACCTAACTTATTCCCCTACAACCCAAGCACCATGAAACCCATAAGGCACTCGTTGAGGAATTATCACCCGCGCTACAGGTTCAGCAGTTATATCTTGGGCATTCACCACTACTAATTCTGAAGTATCTTCACCCTCATCATGGACGAAAGTTATAAGCCAACCATCATCCTCAGCCGTTGCACCAGGACGCGGCGCAAACACGGCTTCACCGCCATAGCGTCCTTCTCCAAATTCATGGGTTTGGGACTTTCCATTGCTGAAGTCATATTTGATGATACCTTCAAATAAAGGTAGGGGATTGTTTGCCGCTTTATTACTGTAGCCATATCGGGTTTTCCGCCCCAATAGGTTTTCGTTGACGCGAGGAAATTCGGAAGCTACATCATCCAACATTTCTTCACGCACTGTCCCCGTGCTGAGGTTAAATCGCCACCGATGTAAACGAGGAATATTTGCTTCTGGGTCGGGTTGCGAATCATTTAAACCCAAAACATTAGTAGAACTCATGCGACAAGCAATCAGCACTACTTCGTCTCCATCTTCGTAGGCGTTGAGGGTATGGAAGACGTAGCAAGCGGGACTCTCAAACCACCGGATATTACTGTTGTCACCGTGACGTGGTAAAATTCCGAAGCGACTGGAGCGATCGCGCTCAAACATCATTACAGGTTCTCCCCGTTGCGCTCTTTCAAGGTTAAAAGTCAGGGGCAAATCCATGAAAATCGTGTAGTTTTCAGTGATGGCAAAATCGTGCATCATCACCCCTATTGGCAACTCAATTGGCACTGTCCGTAACAGTTCGCCTTGTGCTGAAACTACACTATATTGCAGGTACGGTGGCACAAACAAAGAATAGCCAAAGAAGATCATTTCCCCTGTCACTGGGTCTACTTTGGGATGGGCTGTGAAGGGAGAAACCAGTTTGTCATTGTAGGTATACTCGCCAATGGTATCTAATTCAGGCAGCTTGATGGCGTGAGGTTTACCCCCCTCGTTCAGCGCTAACATCTGACCAGCGTGCCACACTAAGGCAGTGTTGGCGGTATTTTTGTAAGCGCCGTGAGGATTATCCATTTGCGGTGGTTCTAATAATCCACTCCAAATAGCCTTACCCGCTTCTCGTTCTTTTTTCCATCCGGTTGTCTGGACGTAGCGGTTACGATAAGTGGCTACGCCGTTGCTAATTTGCACACAATGCAACATCCCATCTCCATCAAACCAGTGATATTCACCGATGGGTGTGCATTGAGGGTTAGGGCCATTCCGTACAAACATCCCCGATAATTCAAGGGGTAATTCACCGATGACTGACAATTTGTCGGTGGTGATTTCTTCATGGATTGGAGCGAAGTTGCGATCGAGATAGGGATTGACTGCTATTGTTACCATTGTCCTGAATTAACTGTAAATTTGGGTTTGCCATTATGCTGATTGTGGAATTTTTGCAATCGGTCTACCAATTAAACCTTTTCTTCTAGCTGTTTAATTCGTTTGATTTGCAAGAGGTTCCACTCATCTTCAGAAAAAGGTGTGCTAAACCAGGTATCTAATATTTCTTTAGCGATCGCTTCTGTAGTTGCACGTAAACTTAATACAAGAACGTTCGCATGATTCCAGATGCGGGCCCCGCGTGCCGTCTCAGCATCATGGCACAATGCTGCACGTATCCCAGAGACTTTGTTGGCGGCAATAGATGCACCCGTACCAGTCCAACAAAAGACAATTCCCTCATCTGCTTTCTGGGTTACTACCGCCGAAGCAACTTTACTACAGCTAACAGGCCAATCGATTTCAGGATCATTTTCGGCTAGGGAACCAAAGAGTATAACTTCATGCCCACGCTGCTTAAGTTCTGCCAGTACCCTATCAGTAAGGTTGGTGCGTTCATCACTGCCAATAGCAATTTTCATGCATTCCCCTTTGAAATTAGTCTTCCCCATCTCCTCATACTACGATGTTTATAGGGGGAGCATCTCAACGAAAGCAAAAATACCAGGCGATTAGAAAGAGACTGTTGGCGAATTAATCGGGGGTCTAACCCATCATTCCTCATTACTCAGATTTCAGTCCGTTTCAACGGACAGTAGCTATTAGCCCGAAATTTATTTCAGGGCGGGAAAGTAACGCCAAAGCAATGTTTTAGGGGTGAGGAGTCAAACCCAGCGTGAATTGACTCCGTGCTTAACTCCCTCATCTCTCCTATTCAGCTAAGGCTTCTGACTACCCGCTTCTTCTGGTGCAGGCTTGATGGGAGCGCCATTGGTTATGTTGAGAATACCGGAAACAACAATTTTGTCCCCAGCCTTTAATCCGTCAAGAACTTGATAATTATTTCCCTCAATAACTCCCAATTTCACAGATTTTTGTTGAGCTACTAAAGATGGTGCTGGCGCTCCAGATTTAGGCTTTTCCTGTGGTGCTTGAGCCACAAACACAAAAGTCTCCCCACCCAAACGAGATACTGCTGTAACTGGAATTAATATTCCCGGACGTTCATCCCAGATCACTCTGGTTTGCACTGACTGAAGATTAAGCAGTCGATTTCTCAAATTGCCAAAGTTAGCTTTCACCAAAACTGTCTGCGAATCTGAACTGGCATTGGGGGAGATAAAACTGATTTTACCCGTTGCTGTCGGTTTGCCTTGGGCATCTAGCATTTGCACAGGTAAGCCCGAACGCAACTTTTTGGCTTGATTTAGGGGAATGGATATATTCAGTTCTAAAGAGTCATTTTTGGTCAATGTGGTCAGCTGATCCCCTTGTCCCACATACTGCCCTACCTTGACTGGAATATTACCAACAATACCTGTAAAAGGAGCTAGGACTTTTGTGTATTGCAGTTGGACTTGAGCCGACTGGACTTGAGCTGCTGCTTGGCTGACTTGCGATCGCCCTTGGGCAATATCTTCTGGGCGGTTGCCGTTCACCTGCTGCCGATAGTATTGTCTCTGTTGTTCTAAGGCAGCACCCAGCTGTTGGATATTAGCAGTTCTGCTTTTGCGGAGTTGCTCTAAGTTTTTCTGAGCTGCAACCAGCGCCGCTTCAGCACTAGCTTTGTTTTTGAGGTATTCATCTAGGCTATCTTGAGAAGTTGCCCCTTCTTTTGTTAATTGTGCGTATCGCGTTGCTCGTGCTTGTGCTAGTACTAAATCTGATTTGGCGGAATTAACTTGAGCTTCAGCCTGCTGAATTTGCTGTGGTAGCGATCCAGATACGGCATCTTGATATTTTGCTTCGGCTTGATCTAGCTGGGCTTTGGCTTGGAAAACTACTTCTCTTCTAGTCCCCGCTTTGAGTTCAGCAAGATTTGCCTGTGCTTGTTCTAGTGCTGCTTGTCTTTGTCGTAGCAGGGCTTCGGCATCATCACTTTGCAGGCTAATAATGACTTGCCCTTGTTGAACACGCTTGCCCTCGTTGATATAAATCTGGGTAATTCGTCCTTCAACCTGTGGCTTAATTGGTACAGATAGTGGTGCTTCTAAGGAGCCAATAAACTCCGAACTTTCCTGCACAGTTTCAGTTTCTACAGTTGCTAACTTGACAGGAATTGCTGGTTGCCCAGCACCGGCTCCAGCCGCAGGTGCATTGCTAGCGTTATTAGTCTGCCACCAGCGCCAACCAAAACCAACACCTGCAACTAACAGGATAATTCCCAATATCAGGGGCCAACGCCTTTTTTGAGGTCGCTTTGGCGATCGCTGTGGCAATGGTTGCGATTCTTGATTAGGATCGGTAACAGCAGGCTGTTCTACTTCAATCGGAAGGGGAGAGTCAGGGAACTGAGGATTGGACATCTTCGTTTTCTCGTCTTGTGGATTTAGACTTGGGCAATCTACTCTTCGCTAAAAAAGCATTATTTTGAATAGTTTTTTAGCCCTTTTTCTCGATGTTGGTGACAAAATTTTTGGGTATTTGGGCGATCGCTCACGATGTCTAGCACCTAAAACGAACTAACATCATCTAGCACATTATGGTCATTTTGTACATTACTTAACTCCAATCATTTTTTAAATTGTAATTTATAAAACTTTTTTTACTAGTAAAAACTCCGTGCCTTGTCTCAGATAAAAAGCACAATTCATCTTGTTGCAGGAAACCAAATGAAACCCCTGTCTCCTTCAATAGTGAAGTGCTAATACCACGCACAAATAGATTCACAAAAATTTACATGTAATATTTAGAACCTTAGTCTAGTGTGGTAGATATATCGCTAAAACGCAGGATGACGAAATAAAGTGACTTTAGTGAACATAGCAACACAAGCAATTTCTTGCGTTTTAGCTTCGATTAAACCTACCGTTGCAGACACCTCAGTTGTAGTCTTAATAACGGTTGCAGGAATTTTTGCCATCCTTGATGTTAAGTTTTCTCTGAGTGTTTGCAAGCGCTTGCTTGCATTATAACCACATAGTACACGAGATAGTATATAAGTCACAGATGAGTTTATCCTTCTTAAGTCGTAGTGAATACTGATCTTAAGGAAGAAAAGAGTATGGAGCGATGACTTCTCTATGAGACGTTCCCCCTAGCTTGCTTCCCCGTAGGTGTTAGCTGGGCTATGCCTACACTGATTAATTCAGCTTTATTCATCAAGTTATCCTCACCAAGAAAGACGTGCAATCAATTAGTTTTCTCTAGACTCCTATTTTTGAGCAATCTTAACTTCCTACAGTTAGTTCACCCGATCGGTTGATTCGCAACTCACCCGAATGGGTGATTCAATTTATCCAAATTAGGGTATTTGCTGTGTAGACAATCCCCTTCAGGAGTGCTGAGTGCCCAGTGCTGAGTTAAGGGACATCCAAATAAAAAAATATCCAATTAACTCCTGTGGGGTGGGCATCTTGCCCGCCCAGTCGATATGGCGGGCAAGATGCCCACCCCACAATATTGGATAATTTATTTCTTGGAGTTCCCTAAGAAGTGAGATTCTTAACTCTGCACTCAGAACTGGCTCAACGCCCCGCGACTGCTAACGGAATTGTTTTGCCCAATCCCCAATTCCCAATTCCCAATTCCCAATCCCCAATCCCCAGTCCCCAATCCCCTTTAACCGAGTACCGTGGGTTTAAATCCCCCGGTTCAATAACCGGCAAGTTTTGGGTCGGGGTCTAAATCCCCGTCACAAAACTTAATTACGAATTACGAATTACGAATTACGAATTATTTAACCATCCACAACTGATTTATTGGAATCCAATTTCGGAAAAATCCCCATAGTTGATTTGCGGTTAGTAACAATGTCAGAAAGAAGCAACTCATATCGATCGAGTGCTTGTTCCAAGGAATAGTTTTCTTCGGCAAACTGTCTTCCTTTGTTGCCTAGCCTTGCTCCTAGAGCCGGATTAGTATATAAATCATGCACCGCAGCTGCCATTGCATCGGGTGATTCTGGCTCAACAATTATCCCACCACCACTGAGTTCGATCGCTCTAGCAGCAGTACCAGTGGCGGGAACTGAACCCACAATCGGGCGACCACTCGCCAATAGCAACGGTATTTTTGAAGGCATATTGAACGAAATCACATTGCACTTTTGCACAATTAATCCTACATCAGATGCCGCTAGCATTTCGGGTAGTTTTTCTCGTGGCTGCAAAGGTAGCAGCAAAACATTATCTGCTCCATTTAATAGACAATATTCCTGCAACCTTTGTAATGCTCTTGATTCGCCAACGATTACGAAGACAATATCCTTAATATGACGCAAGCAAACTGCTGCTTCTATTACTGTTTCAAGACCTTGTGTTAGAGCAATATTGCCCGAATAAAGGACTACAAATTTATCATCCAGTTGATGGTTAGATATCCAAGAGTTGTTCGCTTTGGGTAAAGGCCGGATGAAATTTAAATTCACCCAATTGGGAATACAAACAATCTTATTAACAGGTACTCCCTTATTCACTAAGTTATCGCCAAATCCATCGGCAATGACACTAATAGTATGTGCAGTCTGATATGCGAATTTCTCTAGGGCTGTAAGAGTTCGGATCATCCACTTGTTTTTCAATAGCCCGATACGTACAGCAGCTTCTGGTAGAATGTCTTGCACATTCAGAACTACTGGGCAGTTGTATAACCAGCCAAATATTGTTGCTGGTAACGTACCTAATAGAGGTGGAATTGTTAAGAGAATCACATCGGGGCGTTCACCTTTAAAGGCTTGGGGTAAGCTGGTGAAAACAAAGCTCAACTCTAGTAACAGCCGATCTACGAGGTTAGGTTTGGATTTAATTCGGAGGTAACTTCGCTCAATAGTGACACCATTGTTTTGTTCAGTAAGATACCACTTATCCCGATACCCATCATAAATTTCGCGCTGAGGATAGTTGGGCATTCCCGTAATCACTCGCACTTCATGACCTCGCTTTACTAATCCTTCTGCCAATTCAGTCATTAACGGGGCAATTCCAATTGGCTCTGGATGATAGTTGTAGGAATAAATCAGAATGTGCATGAGCTATTTTTAAATTGCGTGAATACAGTCTGAGATGATCGGATTTATTCCTTTATAGCCAGCACAGGCTGCTACTTTTATTACTTATTTTAAGTTGTAAGATTGCTTGATTAAAATTGCGTTAAGTAAATGGTAAAAATTAAATCAAACTATGTATTTTGCAATGCAAACTTAATTAAAACAGAATTCAGAATTCAGAATTCAGAATCAATTTAGCGGGGGATTTAGACCTACCACTAATTGTAGACCACAAAATTAAAAATTTGGTGGGGCACTTAAACCCACTTATTCATCTGCCAGTCATACAGAATTCAGAATGAATTCTGACTCCTGACACCTGAATTCTTTTTTGTTAAAAATCAAAACATCAGTATGTGTAAGCAGGTTAGGTTCCTATAGACATAAGCTCTAACAATTTTTGGTGATTATGACAATAGTTGATCTAGTTGTTTCTGAACTAATGTCTAAACTTACACTTGGGGGATTGTAGCATTATATTCACGGTTGTGCATATAACCCTCATTCCGCCTTTTAAACTGGCACAGGAAGTATTTTTAACCAAGTCATAAGTATTGTGTTCATCACACTCAGCACTCAGGACTGAGTGCTGTACATGGATAGCACTCGGAACTCAGCACTCTTCATTAAAGCTTTGTTCGTTTACTTTCGAGGATTTCTGTAGCTTTTTGGACTGAAAGCGGCCGGTAGAATAAAAAGCCCTGTACATCGTCACAGTTGATAGATTTCAAGAACTCCAGTTCTTCTTCCTTCTCTACGCCTTCGGCTGTCAACTTCAATCCCAAACTCTGTCCCAAGGTAACTATGGCCTTGATAATATGAGCTACTTTGGCATCCTGCGTTAAATATTGAATGAATGATTTATCTATTTTCAGATTGTGGAGTGGCAAAAGCTGTAGGCGTGAGAGCGAGGAATGACCCGTACCAAAGTCATCAATGGAGATGTAAACACCCATCTGCTGTAGCTCCTCTAATACCGTTCTGGTAAAATCTAACTCCTCAATGGCTGTGGTTTCCATAATTTCTAATTCTAAAAAGCGCGGCTCCAGACCCGTTTGTTCTAAAACTGTGGCTATAATTTCCACCAATTTGGGTTGGCGGAATTGCTTAAGAGAAAGATTGACAGCAATCATAATGGGTGGCAATCCGGCATCTTGCCATGCTTTATTTTGGCTACAGGCTGTCCGCAGCACCCATTCACCGATGGGGATAATTAATCCACTTTCTTCGACGAGGGGAATGAAGACACTGGGTGCAACCAATCCCATCTCTGGGTGCTGCCAACGCAACAGAGCTTCCATACCAGTAATTTCTCCTGTGGCAATGTTCACGCGAGGCTGATAGTACAGCGTAAATTCATTGCGTTCTAGGGCATAGCGCAAGCTCTTTTCTAAAGTCAGGAATTCAGGATTTTTAGCACTCAGGGAAACACTATAAAATTGGTAGTTATTCCGCCCTTTGTCTTTGGCGTAGTACAAAGCGGCGTCTGCGTGCTGGATTAGGGTTTCGGTGTCAGGGCTATTGTTATCAAGTAACGCAATACCGAGGCTGGCAGTCACATAAAGTTCATGCCCTTGGAGATGAAAAGCATCCTCTAAGGCTTGTAATATTCTGCACGCCACCAAAGTTACCTCTTCAATATCATTAACTCGCGGGAGTAAGATTGTGAACTCATCACCTCCCCAACGGGCTATAGTGTCTCCGCCTCTGAGTGAGTCTTTTAATCTTTGAGAGACGCTTTGTAGCAATTCGTCTCCTAGAGTGTGCCCCAAAGTATCATTAATCACCTTGAAGCGATCCAGGTCGAGGAAGATCACAGCTAAACTTTCGCCATTGCGAGTAGCATTGGGCAGAGTTTTAGTGAGCAACTCGTTAAATAGTAGGCGATTGGGCAACCCTGTCAGCACGTCATGGAGGGCTTGATAGCGAATCTTCTCTTCTACTTGCTGACGCTGCTGTGTAGCAATGATAGTGGCGGCCATGGTCAAAAGGGTAGATTCTTCATGCCTAGACCAATGACGCTCAAAGTTGCAGTCTGCCAAGCCAAGATACCCCCAAAACTCATGTTCTAAGCAAAGAGGCACTAGGAGAAGGGATTTAATGCCATCTCGAATTAGGAATTCTTGCTCGGCGACAGGAAATTTTTGGGTGAGTCCACTAATCGACTGGCCGCTAGAGAGAACTGAGTGCCAACGGTCTAATCCAGAAGCTTGATAAGGCTGATTCTGCCAATGGTGGTGGGTAGATTCAATCAAAGAGTGCGTCCATTCAAACCGTAAGCTGACGGCTATTTCCCCTGTAGCAGGATGAGGATGGTTCTGAAACAGATAGGCACGATCTGCCTGGGCAGCTTCACCCAGTACAGCTAGAGCTAGAGTAATACCAGTTTCGTAATTCATTTCTCCTAACAAATAATTGGCAGCTTCTGCAACTGCCTGTAGCAAGCGATCGCGCTGGCGCAGTTCGGCTGTAACTTGCTTTTGCTCTGTAATATCCCTAACAATAAAAGTTCTAATTAAATCACTTTCAGGAAGGTAGAGTACGGATTGTTCAAAAACTTCTGCGCCTACTTCCACCTCCCGTATAAAAGAATTTTTTTCTAGATTGTTAACCCCACTTAGAAGTCCTGTTAAAATCGGATGTTCTATCCCAACTTCCCGAAGTTTAGGAAACTTGAGAGCTGCGGCTGGATTCAGATAAGTAACTGTTCCCTCAAAATCAATCTCAATAATCGGATTGGGAATAAGTTCAGGGAAGGATGCTAGGCGAGCTAAGGCAGATTCACTAGCTGCTTCAAAGCTGGGATCGATAGCTAAGGTTTGAAAAGGATTGGCAGGATTAGCTTGCCCGGAGAGGAAACCAGATAAGTCTTCAACATCAAAAGATTCAGAAAATGCTTTTTCGGAAATGTTGGAAATAGCGTAATATTTAGCTTGAGCTTGATTGCTACCAAAAGCAATAATATCTCCATGTCTGAGATTATAAGAATAGCATTTAGTACCATTTACAAATAAGCCATTAGTACTGCCTTTGCCCTTGTAGTTGCCATCAATTATTTGGAAGCCATATTGGTCAGTTTCAGGAACAGTTACTCGCAATAAAATTGCATGTTGCATTGATACTGATCGGGAAGCCAAGACAATAGTGTTTGCGGGATGCCGCCCCAGCGAATAAGTATTTTCTCGCAAAGGAATAATTCGCCGCCCTTGCAGGTCTTGAATAACCAACAGGTGGCGTATTTTTTCCCGCTCATTTTCTAGCATGGCTGTTTCTCAAATCCTCATACCTTTATTTCTATGTCTTAGTCTGAAAAATACTACTTACCGAAGTTGAGACTTTAAGGCTAAACTTCTGAGAAATTTTATCAATAAAGATTCTCACCGTTTGCTATCCCCAAATTGGTATGAGGGTGCAAACCAGCCTTTACCTTCATTTTGAATTTTGAATTGATTCATCGCGTCTTTAAAACCCAAAATTGTTGCCAGTAGCCCTTAACCCAAGCGTATTGAGTTATAAACTTTGTCCCTTCGTCTATATCATTCAACCTTGTATTTCTTAGGATACCCAAATTAACAATTCAAAATTCAAGCATTCAAAATTGTTGGTCTAGCCTCTGGTAAAGAAGAAAGCTAGATCAAGAGATTTCAAAACAAAGGGTCTTAAGGGAACTCCAAGAAATAAATTATCCAATATTGTGGGGTGGGCATCTTGCCCGCCTTATGGACTGGGCGGGCAAGATGCCCACCCCACAAGAGTTAATTGAATATTTTTTGATTTGTAAGTCCCTAAACGTCTGATTTTTATTTTTTAATGGCGAGAATCCTCTATTAGCAAAGCTTCTCGTTGAGGTGGTCAAGAGAATGACCCCTAAATTTTAAAAAGGATTATAAAGTAAACTAAAATACAGACCGTTTTCTTGTAATGTTCTGTCATTTGAGTTAACAGATATTAAAGGAATACCCCAGTCAAGACGAACAGTGAAGCGATCGCTCTGTGACCAACGCAACCCCAAACCAACAGCAGCTAAAGTATTAGGATTGGGGTTGTCTCTGCCGGAACTATTCCAGCCAACACCAAAATCTACAAAGGGGACAACCTGTAAAGTGCTATTTATCTGGGGTAAACGCAGAATCGGTACTTGAACTTCCGCAGAAACAAAAGTGCCATTATCCGTTAGCAGGTAATCTTGACGGTAGCCACGAATGCTATCCTGCCCACCTAAGCCAAATTGCTCTAAAGGTAAAAGTGTTCTGGTTGCAAGTTGTGTATTTAAACGAAGTAATAGTAAGGTTTCAGGAGCTAAAAGGCGTACCCACTGTCCTTGCCCTTGCCAAGCAAAAAAGCGGCCATCGGGAGGCTCTTGATTAATGGTGGGATTTAACACATCGATACCTAAGCTAAATTGAGAGCGTAGGGCGATGACTTCATGGCTGTTACGAGAAGTCCATTCTTGAAAAAATCGCAACGCAGATACCTTGGTGCGTCCCTGGTTATCAGCGCCTAAACCGGGGAAAGGTAGTTGTACTCCTTTGATATAGGAGGCTTCACTTTCCCGTCGCGAGGCTGTCAACCCCAAGGCGAATTCTTGCGTAGGAGTTTGAACTATAGGCTGGCGAAATGTCAGTTCGTAATAGCGAGAAGCCGATTGGATATCTAAAGCATTGAAAGGAGGTTCAATGACAGTACTCGACGTAGTGCCATAGTTAAAGCTGAGGGTTCCGTTCTTAGGATTGACTGGTAATGTATAGCTGGCATCAAGGGAGTTGCTACCATCGGTATTAGTGTAAGCTATACCCAGAGAATCTCCCAGTCCTAATAAGTCGGCTTCATTCAATTGTAATCGGCGGCGGAAACTGCCAACACTAGGCGATCGCCCATTATCAAGAACTATTTGGCTACTAAAGGTTTTTGCCTCACTGATCTTGACTTCTAAGAGACTCGTACCCATCCGCGATCCTTCTGAGAGTTCAGCAGTCACTTTTTGAATCAAAGGATTAAGTTGCAAAAGTTGCAGTGCTTCTAATAGACGCTGGCGATTCAGAGGTGGTGATGTCGCTATTGCTAGTCGGCTACGGACATAATTCGGATTCAACCGTCGAGTTCCAGTTACCTGGATACCCTCTAATTTACCTTCGACCACCTGAATCTTGACAACACCGGATTGGATTGTTTGGGGTGGGATATATGCACCAGAGGTAATGTAACCATTTTTGACGTATAGATCAGTGATTTTAGAACGTGCTTGATACACTTCGGTCAGCGAGATCGGTCGTTTGGTAAATTCAGCAGTGGCTTTGGCTAACTCTTGGGCACTAAAGACTGTGCTACCAATAACTTCAAACCGTTCAACAACAATAGTTTGAGGAAAGTTGCCAGGAATTGGTTCCTCTGGTGTGGGAGTTGGGGCAGATGGGGGAAATAGTTCTGCTGGTGGGGGAAGTGGCTGTGGCAATTCAGGTGTAGGAAGTGGGGAAGGTGAGGGTGGTTGGACATCCTGTGGTGGTGGGAGTTTTTGTGACAGGATAAAATTACTAGTTGGTAATTGTGTAGTATCAATAGCCTGGGCTTTCAGTGGACTAGAATATATACTGCCGAGTAATAGAAGCATACTCAGAGGTAAGCAAGACACTATAAGATTCTGGGAATATTTATCAATCATCACACTGGGCTATTTTTTTATCAGTAACTATGGAATTATAAGTAGGTGGGCTTAAAAAGTAAAAAGATAATCCCCCTAAATTTATTTATGGTAAATAATCACGGACGTATTATTTCTCGCGCCCTTCGGGTGACGCTCCTAACGTCGAGAACGCAACGCTTTCACCAGTCGCCTACGGCGGGAAACCCGCCTACAGCGCTGGTTCACTCCTAACTCCTAACTCTTCACTCAGCACTCGGAACTCAGCACTCTTCATTCCATACCCTTTTGCTTAAACATTCCCATCAATTTACGTTTACGGGCGTGGGTTTGCATCAAGTTTTCCCGATAGCTTAACCAGTCAGCTTTCTTTCCAGATTCCAAATAGGCATTGCGCGCCTTTTTCAACCATTCAACCGCGTAGTAGTAGTATTCGGCTTTACCTGCATCCATAATTTTTTCGGCACGGAGACGAGCATTAGCAATCACCCAACTAGGATTATGAGGGATAGCAGCATCCATGACTCGGTGAATTAATTCTGAATGATCAGAACTAAGTTCACTAGCGATCGCAATTGCATCATCAATTAGCCCTTCATGCAAGAATATGTCCAGCTTGGCTGATTCTGTTCCCCAACCACTATAAGTACGAACAATTCTCAGCAGGTCTGTTTTGACACTTTCCCAATTTTCCCCAGCCAATTCTGCCATCTTTTGGTAGTCCACAAAGGAGGGCTTGACTTGAAAAGCTGCCTTGATTGCTAATAAAGCAGCTTCACTATTACCCAACTCACTAGCTAAATCACTTGTCCAAATTCCCAATTCGTACTGACAATTACCTGGTAAACTTAACCCACTTTGGGCTATATCTAGTGCTTGCTGTAATGCTCCCTGAATGCTGAGTGTTTTCGCTAGGGCAAAAGCCTCTTCCATTGAGTTCATCTGGGTTTGAGCCGCATCAATTGCTTCTTCTACCCTGCCTAAACGCCCCAACATGGTCAGATATTGCTGGGTTTGCCCTTCCGCTTCTGCTAAATACAGGTATTCTTCATAACGTTCTTGACGTTCGAGAATTTTTAGCCGAATTAATGCCAAATCATCTGCATAATCTGGCACGTCTTCTTCCCAAGCTCCTCTTTCCGTAATATTACCTTGGAGAACTTGTAGCAATGGTGGATAATCCCAACCTTGGCGCAAAGCCTCCATAATCAGGCCAAAATCAACATTCCAATCATCTTGCCATGCTTCTAAATTGATTTGAATATCAACTTTTTCTTCTGGGGTAAGTTGGGTGCTGAGAATTGCTTCACACCAAGCACTATTTAATTCCTCGACAATTTCATCGTTTTCAGCGCCATATTCGGCAACATCATCCCAATTTTCCACACAGGTAGAGGTAATCGCTTCCAAAATAGCGATCGCATTTTCACCTTCTCCCCGTTCGCTAAAATCTACCGCAGTTTGCACCACACTCAGCAAATCTTCGCCAATGGGGTCTTCTTCATATCCTTCCTCAAAGTAGCGCACGGTATCCTTGAGAATCTGCCGTACTTGCCGTCGAAAGGGAGTCGGGTCAATAGTTCTGCGGCGCAGAGGTTTGATGTTTGTTTGGTTGTCAGCAGGATTCGTCATCCAACTTACATGACGGTCAATCGCCTCGATTAGTGGTGAGTATTCTGCGACTAACTCTTGCAGCAGCCTTTGAGTTTGGATATAATCTATGCGATTTAGTAGTTCTTCTAGGGTGGGGCGCTGCTCAATATTTTCTGAGTTACGGGCACAGACAAGCATCGTCGCCACAATATGTTTGCACCACCCTTCCAAGTCGTAGGCACAGGTGCATTTTACTGAAGTTAAGCCACTGCTATCGAAACTCAGGTTGACATGATAAGGTCTAGCTTCACTGCCTGTAACATCCGCCTGAAGCAGATGACCACGTTGGATAACGGCATTAACAGCACCAGCCTCATAATATGCCTCGCCTCGCTGGAAAGATTTGGCGTTGGCATGACGGCGGATAGTAAATTCACTAATTTGGGGAATAGACATCGAGCGATCGCCTGTGTAAATCCTCTGGATGAATCCTAAATCCAGCTTAGTGTTAGGCTAACGCGCTGTAAAGAAAAAGGTGTGGGTATTGGGCATTGGGCATTGGGAATCGGGATGAGAATGCAATTTTTATTCATTAGACATCTCCAGAAATTAAAGATGCGTTACCCATAACCCTTGTAGAGACGTAGCAGTGCTACGTCAAAACAATTCTTTTTCGGAGATGTCTATTAACTAGCTCAGAACTGAAATCAGCTTCATTATCCTGCAAATACTCACCTAATTCATTGTCGCTTTTCTGGGAAAACCAAACCATATAATGAAAATATCCATATTTTCGCCAGAAGTGAGTGAATCATAATTTAAGTTAGCAACACCCAAACCTGAAATCAGTGAACAGTCAACAGTAAACAGTCAGGGTAATGTAAGGTGAGGGATTTAGAGTTCAGCGATAAAACTGATAACTGATAACTGTTAAAAGGATTGCGCTGATTGTCGGTCAAGTTGAGAATAAATAGGCGAAGCAGACGGGGAAACTAACGTGAGTCAAGGATATGATTACGATTTAGTAATTATCGGCGCTGGTGTAGGCGGACATGGCGCAGCCTTACACGCCGTAAGTTGTGGTTTGAAAACAGCAATTATTGAAGCTGCTGATATGGGAGGAACCTGTGTTAATCGGGGCTGTATTCCTTCTAAAGCGCTGCTGGCGGCATCTGGACGTGTGCGGGAGTTACGCAATGCCCACCACCTCAAGTCACTGGGAATTCAAATTGGTAGCGTGGAATTCGATCGCCAAGCGATCGCCAACCATGCTACCAATCTCGTCTCGAAAATTCAAGGCGATTTAACCAACAGCCTCAAACGTCTAGGAGTCGATATCATCCGAGGCTGGGGAAAAATCGTTGGGGCGCAAAAAGTCTCGATCTCTGGAGACGGCGGTGAAAAAACCATCACAGCCAAAGACATCATCCTTTCACCTGGTTCAATTCCTTTTGTACCTCCGGGGATTGAAGTAGACGGCAAAACTGTCTTTACCAGCGATCAAGGTGTAAAATTAGAGTCTTTACCAGACTGGATAGCCATTATTGGTAGTGGTTACATCGGCTTGGAATTTTCTGATATTTACTCAGCTTTGGGTTGTGAAATCACCTTAATTGAAGCCCTAGATCAGTTAATGCCAGGATTTGACCGCGATATTGCCAAACTTGCTGAACGGGTGCTGATTACTCCCCGCGATATTGAAACGAAAGTCGGGATATACGCCAAAAAAGTTATCCCAGGTTCACCCGTGGTAATTGAGTTAGCAGATTTCAAAACCAAAGAAGATGTAGATGTCATCGAAGTAGATGCTTGCTTGGTAGCTACGGGACGCATCCCAGCGACCAAAAATCTGGGTTTAGAGTCTGTGGGTGTAGAACTCGATCGGCGGAATTTTATCCCAGTTGACGATCGCATGGCAGTGCTATCAGCAGGTGAAGTCGTGCCGCATTTGTGGGCAATTGGCGACGCTAATGGGAAGATGATGTTGGCACATGCGGCTTCTGCTCAAGGCATCATCGCGGTAGAAAACATAGTTGGGAGGGAAAGAATAGTAGACTATCGCAGCATCCCCGCAGCAGCGTTTACCCACCCAGAAGTTAGCTATGTGGGCTTAACAGAAACAGCAGCTAAGGAGTTAGGACAAGCCGAAGGATTTGAAATCGCCACAAGTAGGAGTTATTTCAAAGGAAATTCCAAAGCTTTAGCAGAAAATGAAGCCGACGGTATTGCCAAAGTGATATATCGCAAAGACACCGGAGAAGTCTTGGGCGTTCACATTTTCGGACTGCACGCCTCAGACTTAATTCATGAAGCGTCAGCTGCGATCGCCAACCGTCAATCTGTCCAAAGCTTGGCACATCTAGTTCACGCCCACCCGACACTCTCGGAAGTCTTAGACGAAGCTTATAAACGAGCCATTTAGTTATTTGTCCTTTGTCATTTGTCCTTTGCTAATAAACAAGGACAAATGACCATTGACAAATGACCACTGACCAATGACTAATGACAAATTATGCAAATCCGTCGTCGTTCACCTAACCCAGCTATTGATGTATCAATATTACGTTATCAGGCTGCCGTGCCTGATGCAGCGCCAAACAACATTTTGGAAGAAATTGTCTGGCAGAAAGAAGTAGAATATGACCAAATGCGGGAAAAGGTTCCTTTGCAAGAATTGGTGAAACAGGTACTCACTGCGCCGCCAACCCGTGATTTTGTCGCCGCTTTGCGCCAAGGTAAGACTAAACCAGCATTGATTGCCGAAGTTAAAAAAGCTTCACCTAGCAAAGGCGTTTTACGAGCAGATTTTGACCCAGTAGCGATCGCCCTTTCTTATCAACAAGGTGGTGCTAGTTGTCTTTCGGTGCTAACAGATGTCAAGTTTTTTCAAGGCAGTTTTGACAATTTAGCCAAGGTTCGCGCTGCCGTAGATTTACCCCTACTGTGCAAAGAGTTTATTATTTATGCTTACCAAATATACTTAGCGCGGGTTCAGGGTGCAGATGCTATTTTGTTGATTGCAGCTATCCTGAGCGATCAAGATTTGAAATACTTCCTGAAAATTGCTAACAATCTGAAAATGGCAGCCTTGATTGAAGTCCATAGCTTGGCAGAACTTGACCGTGTGTTAGCCTTGGATGGAGTCTCCTTGGTAGGAATCAATAATCGCAATTTGGAAGATTTCTCTGTTGATCTGCAAACTACTTACCAACTTTTAGCTGCAAGGGGTAGCCAATTGCAGGAGAAAAACATCCTTGTTGTCAGCGAGTCAGGACTACACAACCCAGATGATTTGAGTTTGGTGCTGACAGCAGGCGCATCTGCTGTACTCATTGGAGAATCCTTGGTAAAACAACCAGATCCCGGCGCTGCGATCGCCCATATATTACCGAGGAATTTCTGAAAAGTTACACCTTCCCTGCCCTAAAAAGCGCAGGGCAACTGCACAAAATAGTTGGCAATTGGGCATACTATGCGTAGATACGCAGCATTTTGCCATTAAATATCATCAATATCTTTGCCAAATCTTCATTGCTAATCAAATTAAAGCCATAAACAATTAGTTATTTCTTATGTAACAATTCATTAATAAGAGACAAACTCTGACTGATAAAAAATACCAAATATAAAATCAAAATTTAACTTCATGGAGCAAATCCCTCTACCTTCACCTATTCATTACGAACTTATACTTCAACTCTTAGAAAGACAAACTATGTTAGCAGTAAATGATAATCCAGATTTACGGCATCAAGTGAATCAGCTAATTATTACTCTCCGTAAAGCTGCTGTACAACAAAAGCGACTAGAAGAAATTTGTGAGTTTTCCTCTGTAACTATTGATCACCGTTGGTCAATCAACCATCATCACGATAACAAAGTTGTTGCCCCCGATTGAAGCTGATAACTTAATATCTCAACCTCAAATTTGCCATCTTTGTGAAGTTATCTTAGCTATCATCAGAAAGTTTATCTGTGTATTGAAGGAGTCAGTACTTACAAGTTACACCGCACTTACTCGATAAACGCTATAGCTTTTGACAATTTATACAAAAATCATATTAATGCTGTAGAAAAACATTGTCATCTTGATAATATTTTAGCTCTGAAAAAGTTCATCTTGATTTAAAGAAAACTGTAGATAAGTTAAAATATTGATGAGATTCTCTCTCAAATTTGACGAAAGATGAAATATAACAGCATTGATGAACTCTTCAGAAATAATCAGGCTTGGGTTGCCGAGAAACTAGCTATAGACCCAACTTACTTTGAAGAATTATCTACCGGACAAACACCACCTTTTCTATACATTGGGTGTTCTGATAGTCGTCTGGCATTAACAAGCTTTACCCGTACAGAACCAGGAGAGTTATTTGTACATCGTAATATTGCCAATCAAGTTTCTCTAACAGATATAAACTTTTTAGCCGTTTTAGAATACGCAATTTTACATCTGAAAGTGGAACACGTAATCGTTTGTGGTCACTATGATTGTGGAGGAATTAAAGCCGCTTTAGAAGGAAGAACCATCGGAATTCTTGATAACTGGGTAAATCCGATTCGGGAACTGTATTTAGAGAAACAAGAAGAAATTGATGCCTTGCCAACAAGAGAAGAACGTCTGAATCGTTTGGCGGAAATCAATGTTGTGGCGCAAGTGAAAAATCTTTACCAAACTTCCATCATGCGTCAGGTACTCCATCAGCGAAAAGCGCCTATGGTTCACGGCTGGGTACTAAATATACGCACTGGATTAATCAAAGATTTGAATGTATCAACTGTGCAATGGCAATTACACATCTGCCCCTTACTTCTAGAGTTTAGACTGTATGCGATGTTAAAGAATGAGAGCTAATTCAGCATTTCCCGCCACAAACAAGCCTAAATTTGAAACTTGATAAATACTATTTTTACAACTTTTATTTAGATATTGGATTTTATTAGGTAGTAACTATAGGGTTTGAGACGCGCTAGCCCTAATAAAACAACCCTTGTAGAGACGGCGATTTATCGCGTCTCAAAAACCCAAAATTGTTGCCAATTTATCGCGTCTCAAAACCTAAAATTGTTACCAGTAGCCCTTAGGGACTTCCAAATATAAAAATATTCAATTAACTCTTGTGGGGTGGGCGTCTCGCCCGCCCTATGGACTGGGCGCTCATGTTGCCCACCCCACAATATTGGATAATTTATTTCTTGGAGTTCCCTTAACTGAACTGTATTGAACTATAAAATAGTTAATCTCATAACCTTTTTTATAGAGGCAATTCATGAATTGCCCCTACACCAACATTGCTCAGAATTAGTAACGCCAATATTGGTACACTCAACCTATCTTTTACAAAGAATTATTTTTTAGCAATTATCCACACTGCATGAATAATCCCAGGAATGTAACCAAAAAGCGTCAAAAGTATGTTAATCCAAAAATCTATACCAAAACCTACTTGTAAAAAAACTCCCAAAGGCGGCAGGAAAATGGCACACAGAATCCGAACTAAATCCATTTAAACCTCCTGTTCATCTCACAAAAAACAGCTTGTTGGTGAAGTAGTTTACTACTTTTCAAGCATACTTGTACCTTTCAAAGATAACATTCTCTCTGTTAATCTAGGTCATGCTTAAGATGCGGGAAACCACACTTAACATTAGCCACCGCTAATTTTTGCTTTGTAACCTAGCTTGGTCAAAATCTCGACAATTTTCTGCTTGTGTTCGCCCTGAATTTCAATTTCGTTATCTTTAACTGTCCCACCAGTACCACACTGAGTTTTCAACTGCTTCACCAAATCTGCCAAGGTTTCCGGTTTGACTTGAAAACCACTAACCACTGTGACGGTTTTCCCTTTGCGTCCTTTGCGGGAAGCTTGTACTTTAAGATTTTGTTGTTGTGGGGGCAGTTCTGGAATTGGTCTTTCTGTAGCGGCTGAGTTGTCATTGCCAAATTCGCGGTAGACAAAGCCTTTGTCGGAAGATTTGGGATTGGAAGAAGACATAAAAATGAATGTTTAAGAAAAATTTCAAAGGCAGTGGAAACTTCTACGTAACTATTCTGCTGGGATGTCAATTTCTAGGCTAACATCACAAACACATTGCAAGGGATTCAAAATAATTGGGCATTGGGCATTGGGCATAAGAGGCAGAGGATAAAAACTGACTGCAACTTCTACTCCCTCATCCCCCTCATCACCCCACTCTCCATACCCCATGTCCGAATGGCACTAAGAAAAGGCGAAAGGCTTGTGTCACCTCGTTCCCAGTCTGAAGACTGGGAATGTATTCCAAGAGGCTGCTGCCTCTGGTCAGCCCACTGGAGGCGGAGCCTCCGAGAATGGGTTCCCAGCCTCCAGGCTGGGAACCAGTTAGAGCAAAGCTTATAGCTTTTCTTAGTGCCATTCCCCCATGCCCAATGCCCCATGCCCCATTCCCCATTCCCCATTCCCCAGATATGCCCCAGACTTTCTATAATAATTAAGTCATTCCCGTCATCAAAAACAGCCTGTGACTACCACTCCTCTATCTCCAAGAATTGCTCAGGTTCCAGATACGCTAGGCCGCTTTGGACGCTTTGGCGGTAAGTATGTACCTGAAACGCTTATGCCTGCCCTTGCTGAGTTAGAAACAGCTTATCAGCAATACCGCAATGACCCCAGTTTTCAAGCAGAACTACAGCAGTTGTTACGGGACTATGTAGGACGTGCGACACCATTGTATTTTGCTGAACGGCTGACTGCTAATTATGCCCGACCCGATCGCACCGGGCCACAAATTTACTTGAAACGTGAAGATTTAAATCATACTGGCGCTCACAAAATCAATAATGCTCTTGGTCAGGTATTGTTGGCAAAACGCATGGGTAAGCAACGGATTATTGCCGAAACGGGTGCGGGACAACATGGAGTTGCGACAGCCACAGTTTGCGCTCGTTTTGGGCTGGAATGCGTGATTTACATGGGCGTTCAAGACATGGAACGCCAAGCTTTAAATGTGTTCAGAATGCGGCTGATGGGGGCAGAAGTGCGTCCGGTAGAGGCGGGAACTGGAACTTTGAAGGATGCGACTTCTGAAGCAATTCGGGATTGGGTGACAAATGTAGAAAGTACCCACTACATCCTGGGTTCAGTCGCAGGGCCACATCCTTACCCAATGATGGTACGTGATTTCCATGCAGTAATCGGCGAAGAAACTCGCGCCCAAGCAATAGAAAAGTGGGGTGGATTGCCTGATATTTTGTTGGCTTGTGTGGGTGGTGGTTCCAATGCAATGGGGCTATTTTATGAATTTATTAATGAGTCTTCTATACGATTAATTGGGGTTGAGGCAGCTGGAGAAGGTGTCAATACTCAAAAACACGCAGCAACCTTGACAAAAGGACGAGTTGGTGTATTGCATGGAGCAATGAGCTATCTGCTGCAAGATGAAGATGGGCAAATCATTGAGGCACACTCAATTAGTGCCGGATTAGATTATCCCGGTGTGGGCCCAGAACATAGCTATTTGAAAGATACTGGTCGCGCTGAATACTATAGTGTGACGGATGCAGAGGCTTTAGAGGCATTCCAGCGATTATCGAAATTGGAGGGGATTATCCCGGCATTAGAAACAGCCCATGCGATCGCCTACCTCGAAACCCTCTGTCCTCAACTAACTGGCAGTCCTCGGATTGTCATTAACTGCTCTGGACGCGGTGATAAAGATGTACAAACAGTAGCCAAGTTATTATATCCAGCGTAAATCTACGTAAAATATTGGGAAAAAAGCAATATATGGATCAACAATTCAAACACGCGATGCTACCGCAACCTACTCACGACGAGTTAGCACGCCAAAACTTTGTGCAAAGTCTAAAAATGCACATTTTCAGGAATATCTCTCCTGGTAATAAGGTAGTTTATGAAAAACTAGGCAAGCCGAGATTTGAACAAGAACATCAGCGTCCCCCCCAGAATCGTTTTGAAATTCGGGAAGTAATGCAGCACGAACCCTATTATCGCTGGACTAGTGCCCTCAAGCGCATCAACCAGGAAATGTTATGGGATGCTGTAAATGCCAACGTTGACAGACAACTACCAGAATTGATTGAGCGCGCCAAAGATCAAGGAGGTGAACTGGGTACTTTAACCCTTGACTCAAATTTTGAAATACCTACTCATCAAAAAGCTGTAGATATTCACTGTATGCCTGGAGGATATCACAGTGAATTCACCGCTGATGATGTCACTGCCGGCGCAACCTACGATCGCGGCGTTTATGTTTATGGTCTAGGTTGGTTGGGGCCCCTGAACGATGATATGGGGCTATCTATAGTTCAAAACTACCTACTATCAGAACATCCTGACTTTCGACCGAGAAAAATCCTTGATATGGGATGTTCTGTCGGCAATAGTACATTACCTTATGTAGATGGTTTCCCAGATGCAGAAGTCCATGCTATAGATGTAGGTGCATCTATGCTGCGTTACGCTCATGCAAGAGCCGAAGCTTTGGGAAAACGGGTACACTTCTCTCAGCAAAATGCCGAACACACTAACTTCCCTGATGAATCATTTGATTTAGTGGTTTCTCACATTTTACTGCATGAAATTCCCCCGCCAGCCATCCGTAAAGTTATGCAAGAATCTTATCGTCTACTGGCTCCTGGCGGCATGATGATCCATGTGGAAGCACCCCTTTATCGTCACATGGATGTTTATACGCAGTTTATTTATGATTGGGAAACCGCTAACAACAACGAACCCTTCTGGAGTGCTGCACGCGATCTGGATTTGGTATCCCTAGTTACTAAGGCTGGTTTTGCAGCAGATAAGGTTCTCGAGAAATTTGTCCCAAATGGAGCGTGGAAAGCCAAGGTAACGAATGGACTGTTTAAAAATGGGAAATCAGGCAGTCAAGGCACTTGGTTTGTAGTTGCTGCAACTAAGTAGTAATTCGTAATTCGTAACGGAACTCCAAGAAATAAATTATCCAATATTGTGGGGTGGGCGTCTCGCCCGCCCAGTCCATAGGGCGGGCGAGACGCCCACCCCACAAGAGTTAATTGGATATTTTTTTATTTGGAAGTCCCTAATTCGTAATTCGTAATTGAGAAAGTCGGATTTTCTCTGGGTTTCCGGCTTTTTTTTGTGTAGTGTTATTTTTGGAGAATTGGTATTCGGATGGTAAAAATAGCTAAGGGTAAACGGCCTGTTTACTTAGAAAATCCGCAAACTGATAAATTGCTAGCGATCGTTATGGCTTTGGCTGGCGAGGTATCTGTGCTGCATGAACGGCTGGACACCATTGAAAGGTTGCTAGAAGTTAAAGGGATTTTATCGGCTACTGAGATTGAAGCTTATGAGCCGGATACCACAGTAACTCAGGAACGGGAACAGTGGCGGGCAGAATATATTGCTAGGGTGTTACGCGTGGTACAAGAAGAGTTGGAAACCCTTAACCAAAGCTAGTCTTTCAGATGGTAGAACCTAGCATCGACACTGCTGCTCTAGAACAGTCAATTTTCAACCAAATAAATAGCTACAGAGTTTCTCAAGGGCTACCAGTTTTGACTCGTAATGCTGCGATCGATAATCAAGTCAGGATTCACAGCCAAAACATGGCTAATGGCGCAGTTACCTTTGGACATACGGGATTTTCACAGCGAATTATAGCGATCGGTATTTCTTACAGAGCCGCTAGTGAAAATGTCGCTTTTAATCAGGGATATAGCGATCCTGCCAAAATAGCTGTTCAAGGATGGCTTGAAAGTCCAGGGCATCTTGCCAATATTAGAGGTAATTACGATCGCACAGGGATTGGTGTCGCTAGTAACAGTGGAGGCGAAATCTACTTCACACAAATCTTTCTTCGCTGATCGTTTTGGCGAAATTGAGGTTTTTTCTGAAATTCTTTGTTAATGTAAACTACATCTAATTTGCATATCTCATATTAATTCCTGAAAATTTCAAATTTTCAGCAAAATTAACCGTAATTTTCATGAAGTTGACTATTGAAGTATTGACAATTACAAATGATTGTTTATGTTCCTTATATAAGGATGTAGCCAAATTGCCGAAATTCATCAATACTTAATAGTATTGTGGTGCATATCGTCGGAACAATGAGCTAAAGTATAAGTCTTATATCTCTACACATTACGCAATTCTCCATGTTCCGACAAACTGCTTTTGGCATCGCTTTAAGTGCGCTTGTCCTTGCTAGTGGATTAACGGCTGTTCCGATACCAACTCATACTTCTACGAATACATCCACCCGTAATAAGCTGTTGTCGCTTTTTTCTAGTCAGGTTGCAATATCGACTCCTACTTTTAAAACTACTGAGCTAGAAAAATCAGTATTTGACCAAATTAATCGATATCGGGCTTCTAAAGGGCTACCAAAGTTGATTTTAAATGCAAATTTAACTCGACAGGCAAGAATTCATAGTCAAAATATGGCTAAAGGTAAAACCCCATTTAGCCATCAGGGATTTGAAGGACGAGTCAAGGCTATCCCTCTTCGCTACAACAGTGCGGCGGAAAATGTTGCTTTTAATCGGGGATATAGCAACCCTGTAGAGGAAGCTGTTACTGGTTGGATCAAGAGTCCTGGGCATCTAAAGAATTTGAAAGGAAATTATAACCTCACTGGAATCGGCGTTGCTACTAATAATCAAGGTGAAGTCTACCTGACACAAATGTTTTTTCGCACTAGGTAGATTTAATTTTTGACTTTTCTGCACAATAATAATGTAGTGTCTGACAAGACTTTTGTTTGCTGGGCACTGCTATTTTTTTTAAAAGATTGATGACATTACAAGATTTTCAGGTGAGCGATCGCGATCTCAGTGACGCAGCCCTTAGCCAGTATTTAGAATCGACAGCGATCGCAGTTGATACAGAGACAATGGGATTATTGCCACTGCGCGATCGCTTGTGTCTTGTCCAGCTGTCCAACCCAGAGGGGAAAGTGACTGTGATCCGCATAGCTAAAGGACAAACTGACGCGCCCAACTTAAAAAAACTCTTAGAAGCAGTCAATGTCGTAAAAGTGTTTCACTTTGCTCGATTTGACTTGGCTACTTTGCGAGCTAATCTGGGGATTCAGGTTAGTCCTGTTTTTTGTACTAAAATTGCTAGTAAATTAGCCCGTACTTACACAAATCGCCACGGACTTAAAGATGTGGTGCAAGAGTTAGAAAAAGTGGAACTAGATAAAAGCTCTCAAAGTTCTGATTGGGGTAACGCGGCTAGCTTATCTGAAGCTCAACTAAGTTATGCTGCCAATGATGTGCGCTATTTACTTAGCGTGCAACAGAAGCTAATCGAAATGCTCAAACGAGAAGAACGTTGGCAAGTTGCTCAAGAATGCTTTGAATTTCTGCCAACGATAGTTTCCCTAGATTTGTGGCAATTTAAGGATTTGTTTGAACATTGATCAAATAGGGAATGGGGAGTAGGGACAAGAAATTCTTATTGCTTGTCGATCTTTTATCAAGCGAAGTTTGAGGGGTAAAGAAGCGAACCACAGAGGCGCAGAGGACGCAGAGTGAGAGAAAAAAGAGAGTTTTAAGAAGTGTCTCACCCATCAAATTTCAATTTCTCTTCTTTATCTCTTAACTTTGCGCTCTCTGCGTCCTTCTCCCAAAGGGAGACGCTGCGCGAATGCGGTTCGTTCTTTTATCCGTCAAATTTAATGGTACAGACCACTAGTGATATGTCAAATTGAAATTTATAGGTAAGTTGTAGTAAGGACTAAAGTGCTTACTACAAACCCCCATGCTAAGTTATTTTTTGCTTAAGAGCCAAAGTTGGAATCATCAGTGTTTCTAGGAGTTTTAGATTCATCAAGATTTTTCTTGACATTACTAGCTCCCTCCTGAATGCCTTCCTTGAGGTTACTGGCTCCCTCTTGAATGCCTTCCTTGAGGTTACTAGCTCCCTCTTGAATACCTTCTTTGAGATTACTGACTCCCTGCTTAATGGCTTCCGTAGTGCTACTACCACCCTTTTGGAGATTTTCTTGGTGATTTTGTAGCCGGGCTACAACATTGTAATCATCTGCACCAGGGGGAGTTCTTGATTCAACAATCCCTTCTGTTGGGCCACCAATCTCCTTCCATCCAGCAAGACCACCTTTGAGTTGGGAGACATGCTCAAATCCATTAGAACGTAGTTGTTGTGCGGCTTCGGCAGTTTCTTGCTCATTAGCGCCGTAAACGTAAATATCACGGCTTTTATCCAAAGAAGATATTGCACGCTCTACCAATTCATCTATTGGCGTTGGTATCGCTCCCAGGATGTGACCTTGGTTGTAGGTCGTGCGATCGCGCACATCCAATATTGTAAAAGCTGGTTCGCCCCATTCCAACCGACTCTTCAGGATATGAGCATCAGATTGTGCTGCTATTGGTTGCTGTGGGGGAATGATGCCGCCTACTAAATTATTTGTCATAAGTGCTCCTTGCTGACGATATTAATAGCAATTTAACGGTTCGACATATTTAATTGCTCTTTCGCTGGTATGAATCTCCTCTAACCCTTTCCTCAGATATAGGAACCTGTGCAGACTTACGAACAAAAAGATCCCCGACTTCTTGAAGATGCCTAATGAGTTGATAAAATATTAGCTGGAAATACAAAATATTTAGCTATTAGTATCGGAATTGCGTACCTTTTCAATATCTGCGATCGCTAATAATAATGTCTCCTCAATGTCCTCTCGTACTCTTGCAGTTACATCAGCAGCACTATTGAGGCAATCTACTAGCAATTTATTCACATCGTAATATTGCTGAAGTAATTCTTTTTGCTGCTCATCGAATTGCCAATCGTAACCAATATTGCGATACTTAATCACTATATCTCTTAATTGTTCACCCCAGACTTTCCCCTTAGCTTGCCACCATTCCCTAAATTTCTCTGGATTGCTGTCTATAGATGGCAGTTGTTTTTTAAGTTTTTGCAACACTTGCTTCAATTTCGGATTAACAACAAGATCAACAGTTTCATCAAAAGCAATGGCAAAGGCATGAGCATGATCGAGGGCATCATTGAGGCTATGCTCAAAGGCAAAATCAAGTTCGTTAATACAGGCAATAGTACTAAATAGAAATTCATCAAGAGCAAGGTCAGGGTCAAAAGCGATGTTACCAACAAGGGCGTATTCAAGGTCATAACCAGAAGGATAAACAAAGGCGCGATGTGAGCTTTGCTCAACGCAAACCAGGTAAAAAGCACGAATGGCTGCTGCTTTGTATTGGGTAGATACGGAACTAGATTTCTGGTGTAGCCAGGTTAGAAAATACTGTAATCTCTTGTCTTCAGCTACTAGCAAATCAATTTTTTGCTTCATAATCTGTAGAATTTCATCAGAATTTGCCAACATACCAACAGTTAATAAAAATACTTCCTGCCAGCGCTTTTCAGTTATATGATTAACTAGATTATTCCAATTTTGGACTTGAGGAAATTCAACAAATTTTCTAGCTGTAAAATACTTTTGGAGCGTCAAATGAGAAAAGGAGTAAATTTCTTGTGCCCTTTGCACCAATAACCCATTTTGTACTTCAATCTCTTTTAAAACTGCTTCTTGAACTAGCTGCAATTGAGTTGCTTCTGAATTAATTCCGGCTAAAGTATCCAGATAGTCAGCAATAAGTTGCAGAATCTTTTCTTTTTCAAAAAAGTAATCTCCATGCTCAAAGGTTATAGCCGCAAGTTGAGAAAGTAGCTTTTTTTTGCTGACTAGAGTCAAATTATCACCAACGCGATCGCGTTTAATACCTCTAATTTCATCCCATCTGAACATCAAAATATTCAGTGCTTGTTCATATAACTTCGCTGGGTTTAAGGAGAATCCATCTTTTACTTGGAACACTAGGCAAATCCAATGCAACAGTATTGGAGTAACTGCTAATTCTCGGATATGCTGATTTTCTGGTAGATGCAGCTGATTAATAAATAAATTTCCTATGACTTCCCCATCTTCCCTGGAATTAAAAGCAACTGCAACAAACCAATTTTTTGCAAAAATCTCTACTTGCTCTTGGTCAAAGTCTGCCACCTCAACTTCAGTAAATCCCTGAAATCTGTATTTATGGGCAGCAATTCGACAACTAATAACAAACTGATTCCGATAAAAAGTCTGAGCAAATCTACGAATTTCTCTTGTGACTTGATCTGCTTTTTCTACTGCTACTTCATCTAATCCATCTAGCAAAATCAGCAGTTTTCCCTCAGCTAGCAGAATTTTGGTTGATTCTTGTTCAATACTGCAATTGATAAATTCTTGAATGATGTAGTTCAATAGATTCAATTGGCTGTCACTTTGAGCATCTTCAGCAAATTCTTTCATCCTAATAAAAATGGCAATGCGGTTTGGCTGAAACTTGCCTTTGTTACACTCAATCGCTAAATATTGTAAAAATGTGGTTTTACCCGATCCTGGTTTACCCAGCACCATTAGTTTTGAGTGCTGCAATACTACTTCTAAGCCTGGTAATTTTCTCTGACTCTTGTATCCTCCAAGTTGATTAAAATTTGATTCAGATTTGAAGTCTTTCAACAGGTCAGAAATTTCTCGCCATTGCAGGTTAGTTATCTTCTCTAAAATATTAATATCGGTGTAAATATCGATCAGTTGGATTGTCTGGGTAATATCCAACATTTGCAAGGTGCTGCACTGGTCTTGAATTTTGTCTTGGCGTTTTTGCCGCACTTCCCGCACCAGTGTATCGAGATCAGCACTTTTGAATTGCGTTTTAGGAGTTGTCTCAAATGCCACATCTTCAGGTAAGCCAGCGACCTTTTGCCAAGATAACCCTAGCTGTTGGCAAATTTGCACAAAACAAGAGCGGGAAATCGACTCACCTGCAAAAAATTTGGAAACTGGTTGACGTGTAATGCCTAAAGCTGTTGCTAATTTATGCTGACTCCAAGTTTTGTCTGTTAAAGCTGTTTTCGCTGCCCTTATACCTTCTGGTGATGCTCTCAGTCCTTGGCTGGTCATAGTCTCAGGCTGAAATTTGTAGTATAGTATATGCTTACGAGGGTAGCTATATGTAACTTACTTTTACAAGGTATTTCCGACGTATTGAAATATACTTTTTTGGAAGATGAATCGCTCTTTAAGGATAAGTATAAAGTTGATTGGAAATTTTAACAGAGGTTCAAGCAGTAGCTACAAATGCAACACGGTAAGATGTAAGTAACCCAGGTTTTGAAGTGCGTTGGCTACACCTACGCACTTGCTAATTACATTAGACGCAAGCAGCGTCCACTATCAGCCAGACTGATTCTGGACTGCTTGTTGTACTTGCACCACTGTCAAATCGAGAGCCACCGCTACTTGTTCCACACTCAATCCTAATGCCAATAACCGAGGAATAGCTTCTAACTTAGCTTCCTGGCGACCTTCCTGGCGACCTTCCTGGCGACCTTCCTGGCGACCTTCCTGGCGACCTTCCTGGCGACCTTCCTGGCGACCTTCCTGGCGA
>NZ_JBALEJ010000094.1:0-2406 GCF_036917975.1 Nostoc sp. | reverse complement strand
CTACCATATTCATTAGGAGACCTCAAGCTTTGGTGTCGTTACCTTTATCTTGTGGTTTCCCTTTCTTTTTTGCTACCCCAATTCACATAAGCCGTATTTTATAAACACCCTCTTAGAGATAGTTAAATCTTTGCAGTGTCAACACCCTAACTTAAACCCACCGAATTTGGTAAAATCTCTGTATTTGGCTCCTAGTTGTGATTATTTGCGTTTGCGCCGACTTATTTATGAGGTCGATGTCAAATCTTACTATTTTCTGCTGGGCCTACATTAGCTATCTTATAACCATCTGGATAACTGCGAATAGGATGATCGATAAAGTAGTATGGCTGATTTCGTGGGGGAAAGTAACGTAATAATCGCGCCCTAATTTTGAGGATATTTGCTAGGAGCGATCGCTATCGTAACCCCACTTGCCAATTTCCCCTATAATTATGCCTGTATCGTCGTAGCGTTTTTGTGAATGCTGATAAAATTCCCCTGTTTTATCCAATAATTTAGAAATGCTGGGAACACAATAAGTTCGCATCAAAGCCACTTCCAGCGCTCTTGTCATTTCCCATGAAAAATCATAGCCAATCATTATAGAGTAAATTTGGCAATGAGCTATCACAGGATCGAGCTGCTGAATCAGATGGAGATTTTTGTAGCGATTAAAAAGCATCTGAGATTTTTCCTGCGCTCAATACAAGCAAACTTCAAACTTCCATAATTATACCTTTTCAGGGGTTAAAAATTAATGCACAATCCTTTTCTTTCCTGGCTGAGTAAAATTTGCAGTGGGAAAAGTTATGATCCTGGAGTTTGAGGATGTTGACCCTCAAAAGTTTGCTCAATTGGTGTCAGATGCGCCCCAGTGGACTGAATGGATGGGGTGATTTTTCGGCACAGATTGCGATCGCTAAAAGGTCAGTTCCTCCCCAGCAAAAAAAAACTAACTTTTATCCAGAATGACTTTCAACATTTTTAGAATTGCTCTTATGCCCTTACAATCTATGTAATTCGTTTTTTAATCATCATCCGAACTCCACCTTCAGGAGCAAGGGTAAACCCACGTCTTTGCAATTTAAGAGGTTTATTTTCCACCAATGCAAGTTGATAATTAGATAAAACGGTTGCCAAGACTAACTTCATTTCTAACAAAGCCAGGGCATATCCTAAACATCGCCGACTTCCACCACCAAAAGGAATGAACTCCCAAGGGGAATACTGCCGTCCTAAAAAACGTTCCGGATTAAATTGTTGAGGATTAGGATACAAATCTTCCCGGTAATGCAGGAGGTAGATACTTGCCATTAAAGTTGTGTCAGGAGCAAACTGGTATCCGGCAATATTAATGGATGATTTGGTAATGCGTGGGAAAAGCACTGGAAGGACTGGATACATCCGCAGGGTTTCAAGGCATACTGCTGTTAAGTAAGGAAGTTGGGCGATTTCCATCGGGTTAGGATTTTCTCCCAAGCTGTCAAGTTCCTGCTGCAATTGCAAAAGGACATCTGAATTTTGATGAATTTGATAGAAAGCCCACGCTAGCGTTGTTGCAGTAGTTTCATGTCCCGCAAATAAAATTGTGAGCAATTCATCTTTTAATTCATCATCGGTCATTCTTTGCCCAAATTCATCCCGTGCTGCCATCATCAAGCTCAGAACATCACCCTGGCTCTGATTCTCCTTTGTTCTTTTCTCCTCAATTTCTGCAAGAAGCAGCTGATGAATATAGTTTTGTCTACTTCTCATCTGCCCCCAAGGAGTCCATTTTCCCCAATCTTGTTGTAAAAACGGCAAAAATAGCATACTGGAGCGCAAAGGAGAATCAGTCATATCCAACCAACTAGTAAGTAGAGGTAAAATTAGCTGATAGCGTTCCCCTTCACTTAAACCAAAAACAATTTGTAAAATTACTTCTAGACTCACTTTCTGCATGGCAGACCGAACCACAAAAGGTTGATCGGTTTGCCATTGACTAGCAATTTGCTCGGTAATTAAGCAGATTTGTTGACCATAAGCCTGTAGCCTTTCTCCATGAAAGGGGGGCATTAATAATTTTCGTTCTCGTCGATGGCGGGCACCATCTATTAACATCAGAGAATTTCGCCCAATCAGAGGCTCTGCAAGTTCATTACCACGACCAACATCAAATTTAGAATCTTGACTGAAAATTTCTTGAATGGCCTGGGGATGGCTAAGAATTACATAAGAACCCAGTCCGCTCAGTCGCATGGAAAAAATGTCTCCATACTTTTGACTATACTTTTGCTGAAATCCAATCGGATCGGCAATCCATTTTATTAGTTGCCACCACGAAGGACTGGTAATGCAATTCGGTAATTGACTAAGCATAATATTTACTTGTATATTCTACTTCATCATCTCAAACAAATACACCCACTTTCGTGCGTTTACATA
>NZ_JBALEJ010000093.1:0-6408 GCF_036917975.1 Nostoc sp. | reverse complement strand
GACGCCCAATAGCCACCGCACTTCCTCGCTCTCCCGATTCAAGCGAGGAAAAGATGAGCGTAGTTTACCGATGTAGACATCGCGTATCCGCTGCGGGAGCAGATGATTTAATCAAGTTTGCTCACTGATCTGATTGGCGTAATCAAATCCTTAACTCAGTTTGCTAATCAACCCACATCAAGTTCGCCGGAGATATCAATAGTGAACAAAGTACGTTCAATCGGGAGGAACAAAAGTACACAACGATTAGTTTAGAAGTCAGCATCAGGCAACGTATCACAGACGACATCCGCGATTTTGAACTGGGCCAATCTTACTGTATCCAGTTAAAACTAAACGCTTCGGGCTACCCAATTTCCGGGTTCCGAACCAGAAGGTTGTGTTTTTATTTGCTCTATTGCGAACAGCAGTGCCACCGGATGATTCTGTAATTAAAAAAATGCTTAATGATAATCGTAGACTCTTTGAGCAAAACCGTGATTTGGGTGGTTATCAAAAATATTATGTATATATGGAAGAATAGAGCTAGGTTTCAGACTCGTCCATTGAATGTCTCTTAGCACTACCCCAACACCCTGCCATGAAGCAGATTTCAGCTTAACAAGCGTGCCATTCGGTACTTAGGCATTTAGATACGTGAACTCTATAGTGCATTCATTCAATCCCACTAACTAATACTACAAGCTGCTAGTTTTATAGCTAAAGCATTGGGGTATCGCCACGGTTGAGAACCACCAATCCAAATACGTGAGGGTAAATGACCGATTGGTGCTTTGAGACTAAAATCAAATTCCGAGTTGGCAGAAGTATAACTGTATATATACCAACCAACTTGATGACAAAAAATACCATAATCTCCATTGACGTTTTTATAAATAAGTGTCTGTACACTAAAACCAAAGCGTCCCTGACTGGAATTCACCCATAAATGGTCAATAGTCTGCAAATGTGGACAGGGAATTTTTTCAACATCACTACTAAATATATAACTACCTCTAGGCTTTGCTAGTGCTTGAGACATTAGTTCCCAAGTTTCTCGATCTGCTGATTGCCATTTTCCTTTTGCTAATAAACCACGCAAATGTGTGTAATTAATAGTACTTACTGTCTGATAATTAGAAATATTTAGCAATTTCTTAGGTTGTTGCTCTAGTGTATGCAATACTTCTGTTGCAGATTGGAAGCGTTGAGAAACGGCATTTTGTAAAAGTTTATCTAAGATTTCACAGAGGTGAACGCTAACAGTATTGTTTGCTGGTAAATGTTTTTGCCATACCCAGCAATCGTTAGTAATATCGAACAAATCAAAGGGAGAAACATTGGTGAGTAAGTAAATACATGTTACACCCAAACTGTACAGATCGCTAGCTGGTAATGCCTTTCCTCGCATTTGTTCGGGAGCAATATATTCTGGACTACCTACTATTGTGCCTGTACGAAGTTGCCTCGTATTAGTGGCGAGTTTAGCAACTCCAAAATCTATTAAAACTAAGTCTCCTCGAACCGAACGACGCATAATATTTTCCGGTTTAATATCTCGGTGGATTACTTGTCTGGAATGGACAAATTGGAGTGTGAGCAATAAACTTTTTAATATCTCCCAAATTTGCGGTTCTTGAAAAACACCTTGTTGTTGTAATTCCTGGGCGAGTGTTTGTCCATCTACTAATTCTTCGACGATATAAAACTTGTTATTTTGTTCAAATTGCGCTAGTAATTTGGGTATTTGAGAGTGTTCTAATTCATTAAGACGAAGTGCTTCCTCGTGAAATAATTTGACTGCCTTGTGCCAAATTTCAGTGTTTTCCTCTTGAAAACATAGCTGTTTGATTGCACATTTGGGTTGTTCTGGAAGATGTTCATCAATAGCTAAAAACGTTCTCCCAAAGCCACCGCGTCCAATGACAGCGAGTGGGCGATATCGCTGTTTGAGTAACAATTCCTGACCACAACTATTACAAAAACGAGAGATTTCAGAATTTTGCGGACGCAGGCAATCAATATTAGTACAATAGCTCATACTATAAGAGTTCTATTTGTTGCAATTAATATATATATAAAGTATTCCCATGCAAACGCCCCTTTCACTAAAAAAGATGACCTACTGGCTATTTCTTGGCAACCCCAGGCATCCGCGACTTTGAGCTTCTTCTGACAGCAGCCAACAGACATGGTTGCTGGTGATGGGTTGCTGAGTAAGGAAATCTGGGGATGGATAAAGTGGCGACACCGGACAGCCCGTCGTAGACATCGCTCTTAAAGCAAAGCGTAGCCAATCGATTTTCTCTCTTACTGCCGAAAGTTCTGCTGATGTGGGGCGTTGCTAGGAAATCTGGTGTGAAGATTCGGTTTGGGAGCTTTTGTGTTAGAAAAGCTACTGCTGAGGGAAAACTGAAAACAAGACCCTGTTTTGAATAAACTAAAACTAAGAGGATTCATATTACTCCCTTATCGAGGTTTTATTCTCAGTCAGCAACCTCAATCAACATAAAAGTATTACCCGACAATAGCTTTACGATTTTGACACCTGATGAACTGCCTATAGTTCTGCAACGGCTGAATGCACAAGTTGAACCGACAAAAGTATTTAGATTCTTTAAGAAACACTGCTCAATGACGGGAAGACCAGCAACTGATGTAATTAGAGAGTTAATTCGCTCTTTAGAAACTGAAGAGTAAAACAGTCTAATCGACCAGGGCGGCTGCATCATGTCAAGAATGCTGGCAAGAAATGCCAATTTTAAAATAAACATCTGATCGGGAACTATTGTGGCTTTGAATTTAGTAGGATATTTTCTGGTTTAGTTGTCTCTAATATTTCTGGTATCTATGGATAAGAAAGGTATTGATTTCAAATGGTTTTATAAATTACCAATTCGACAGAAACAGCTAATTGCCTTGTTCACTTCCGAAGTAATTTCTATTTTGGGATTGGTAGGAACAGGAGCGATTTTAATTATTAGTAGTGGACGAAGTGTTTTAGTCAACCAGGCCAAGTCGGAACTAGCTGTGACGGAGATTAATTATAATATTAAAGTTAATCAGATGGGATTTGGTTTTCGAGGACAATCTGATAACTTGGCAATTATTACCGCCGCTCAAGAACATAATAAATCCCAGAAATTAAGCCCGGAGTTACAACAGAAAATTAAGAAAATATTGAAAAATGAAATTCAAGCTAGAAAAATAGAATATGCGACATTGGTGGGGCGAGATTTCCGAATTATTGCGAATGCTAATCATGAGCGCACAGGGGAAATATTTAACCCACAAAAATTGTTGACAGAGATTTTTAAGAAACCTTCCCAAATCAAAACCAGCGAAATTGTTACCTGGGAAGAATTAGCCAAAGAGAATCCTCCTTTGCCACCAAAATTTAGAGGGCAAGAAGCCTTAATTCGCTACACAGTTACAGCAGTAAAAGATCCACAAAGTCATCAGGTTATCGCTGCTTTGTTATCTGGGGATATTGTTAATCAAAAACGACCTATTGTTACTGAAACCTTAGATGCAGAAGATGGTGGTTATAGTGCAGTTTATTTCCAATCTTCTAGAGGAGAATTGCAGTTAGCAACTGCTGCGATTGAGACGAATCATTTCCATGAAGACCAGAAAGGAGAAAAAACAAAATATTTACTAAATTTACCACTACCAACTACATCCCTATTGACAAGTGCGCTCGCCACAAAGAATCAGATTGTGACTGAGCGTATTTCTCTGCAAGGACAAACTTATACTATTGCTGCGAAAAAACTTGTTAATCATGCAGGGCAATCGGTGGCAATATTAGTAAGGGGTACACCGGAAACATATTTAAATATCCTCTTAAGAGAGAGTCTATTATTACAAACAGCCATCGCCATTTTCACATTAATAATTAATATTGGATTAGCAAGAATTTTAGGAAGAGCGATTACTCATCCAGTCAAACATCTTATACAAGTAGCTCAAAAGTTTTCCCAAGGAGAAATGACAGAAAGAGCAGAAATTTTCTCGGAAGACGAAATTGGAGAATTGGCAACAAGTTTCAATCAGATGGCAGAACAATTATCACTGAGACAAGAGACAATTGAAAAACAGATGAAGAAATTAGAAGCTACTTTAAAAGAATTAAAAGAGACTCAATCCCAGTTAGTTCAAATAGAGAAAATGTCTAGTCTGGGTCAAATGGTGGCAGGGATTGCCCACGAAATTAATAACCCGATTAGTTTTATTTATGGAAATTTATTCCCTTTAAGTAATTATATAAATAACCTGATGCAATTATTGCAGCTATATCAGCATTCATATCCAGAAAGCAATAGGGAAATTAATCAGTTAATTGAGGAAATAGATTTCGATTATTTACAGCAGGATTTACCCAAATTAATAGATTCTCTGGAAGTAGGTAGTAAGCGCATTCAAGAAATCGTTCTTTCTCTTCGTAATTTCTCCCGTCTAGATCAAGCAGAGTGTAAGTTAGCGGATATTCATGTAGGAATTGATAGTACGTTAATGATTTTGAATCATCGTCTGAAATCCCAACCGGGGCGGGGTGAGATTGTAGTCATAAAAGAATACGCATATTTACCCCTCATCGAATGTTACCCTGGACAGTTAAATCAGGTGTTTATGAACATCATCAGTAATGCAATTGATGCTCTGGAAGAATCAATAGAAAAAAATCCTATTCCACCTCAAATTCAGATACGTACCCAACAAATTAGCCCAGAAACAATTACTATCCATATTCGAGATAATGCTTTGGGAATACTAGAAATACAACTAGCCAAAATATTTGACCCCTTTTTTACTACCAAACCGATAGGTAAGGGGACTGGGCTTGGTTTATCAATCAGTTACCAAATAATTACGGAGAAACATAATGGTAGGCTGGAGTGTTTATCTACCCCAGGCAAAGGTACAGAATTTATCATCCAAATACCCATTATTCAAAAATCTAATAGAGGTTAGGAAAAACGGAGCTTATTCACTAATAAGAACTAATAAAAGTTTCCAGAATATATAAATATTTTCAGAAGGCAGAAGGCAGGAGGCAGCTATGCTGAAGGGAACCCACGTTTAAAAACGTGGGATTGAAGTAAGGACGCCTTGTGTCTCGTGGCACTTTCCGCGACGCTCGTAGACTCGCTAACGCTGCGCTATCGACACAAATCTTTTTATACTAGTGGGCAATAACCCACAACTAAAGTTTTTATTAGTACTTCTTTCATAAAAGCCTTCTGCCCTCTGCCCTCTGCCTTTCTTTGTAACCAGCGAAAGGTATATGAGTAATACTGAATAGTTCTTTTTTCAACCTACCTGATTATAGGGACAGTGGTAGTTATTTCAGTGGTAGAGTTCAGTTTTAGCGTTGCATCCTACCCAATGTTCAATTGGTTACGGTTAGGCGACCACTTATTTAAGCGCTAGCGATGTGGCGAGTGATGAAGTCAGTATCGGGTAAAATGTTGGGAATTAAATATATTTAGGGTGAGGAGCAAGATTTAATCGCAATGAACAATCAACTTAAACGAATGTCACTAAGCATGGTATTGACGTTAGGTACAGTACTGATGCTAAGTAGTTGTGGTCAGAAACCGGAAGAATCTACTACCACTACGCCTCAAACACCAACTGCGATTGCTCCAGCTAGTCCTGCATCTAGTCCTGTACCTAGTCCTGCATCTAGTCCTGTACCTAGTCCTGCCTCTAGTCCTGTATCTAGTCCTGCCTCTAGTCCTATCCCTGGTGGAAATACAACTTCTAGCTCTAAGAAGCCAGTATCGGCGAATAAAGCAGCAGTTTTAGCCGCAGCACAAAATCTTGGAGTGAAACCACAAAACGAAACAACTTGCCCAAGTGATGCACAGGTAAAAGGCAAAATTACGAATAAGAGAGGCAACATTTATCACCTTCCCAAAACTTTAGATTACGAAAAAGTCAAACCGGATATTTGTTTTAAAGATCCAGCAACAGCACAACTTGCCGGTTTCCGTGCGCCTAAGTAATCTAAACAGGGCAAAGGCAGTTGATAAAAAGAAAGGCAGAGGGCAGAGGGCAGAGGGCAGAAGGCAGAAGGAAGAAAAAGGTACAAACCTTGCCCCTTGTGGGCAAAAAATTAAAAACATTCTTTGCGTTAGCGAAGCGGCACGAAGTGCGATGCGTAGCACGAGAACATATTCATCCGCTTCATACCTCTTCCCTTTATGGGAGAGGTTTTCCTTCTGCCTTCTGCCTCCTGCCTTCTGCCTTTTTTGATTTTTCAAATACTTCCTCGACTGATTGTTGCACATCCAAAGATGGCTAGTGTAGCTTTTGAGATAGGGGCTAGCGTTCTGGTATATCCGGGAGAACAATTGGCATTGTGGATCAACCTTTACAATGGGTTCACCATTTCGACAATTTTGGAGAGATACCCGATAGAAT
>NZ_JBALEJ010000092.1:0-7544 GCF_036917975.1 Nostoc sp. | reverse complement strand
ACTGCCCGCCCTCCGCGATCGCCTTTTTGTATGCTCAGTTAAGCAAATTCATACATAGCAAGCTTTTTGCGCTTTTCTATCCGTCGAACTCACGTCCAGTTATGACGCTGTGCCTCAAACAATAGAAGGAGAGAATGAACAGTTAGCTCTATTTAGAACTTTTCCGAAATTGCCAGCACCGAAGTGGTAGTAATTATCAGAATGCTCAAAGCAACAGTACTATCAACGAGAAAACAGAATTAAGTAGGTGGGTTGATTTAAACGTAGGATAGGTTAGCGATAGCAGAGCCAATGCACTCACTTGGTTTTATGCATCAAGTTAACCAACGTTGATAAGCTCTAGCATTTTGTCTTGAATAATTTATGCAAGGAACATCTCATGACTACGACGTTTACACTATCTTCTTTTGAACTCTTATTTGAACCCATCACACCTGAAGTTGGGATACCGATTAATCCTTCACCTGCTGTCCCAGATCCAGTGGTGGTTCAGGCATATTTTGCATTAATCTCTAATGTGGGTTCTGTATCAGCTCCACTGACACTTACATTTCATAGCACCGCAAATGGCACTCTTACATTGAGTGATACTTTTTACGTGTTTGATTTCGAGAATGCTCTCTTTACGCCTAATAGCCTTGCTCCGATTACTGGTAACAAAGGTGTCGCCAACCTTGCTCCGATTCCTGCTGGCGAGACGGCTCTATTTTTGCTTCAGCCTAATATAGAAAGTTTACTAGCAGGTTTGGGTACTCCACCCGATATTACAAAAGCGAAAGCGGGTCTTCGGGGATACGTCGAAGTGAATAGTAGCACAGCTGGCTCTAGTTTTTTGATCTCACCTGCAACTCGTGGAACATTTCTAACTCTGGATGCCTCAGGGTCATTCTTGCAAGTTGTGTCAGAAGAAGCCTATTCTCTCCAGACACCTACTAGCAACAAATATAATTTTTAGACTAAGGGGATAGTTAGGGACTTCCAACAAATAAATTATCCAATCTTGTGGGGTGGGCATCTTGCCCGCCTGGGCTATGGGCGGGCGAGACGCCCACCCCACAAGAAATTGTTGAGTATTTTTTATTTGTCAGTCCCTTAGATGATAAATGTTAAAACCTGCAAGATAGCGTTGTAACTATCAACCCAAGTTGCGGGCTATCGACTGATGTGTGCTTGTTACCACTCAATTCAGGCGATCGCCCCTTCCCAACACAAGATTATTCATACTTTTGCTAAGTCTGTGATTAACTCAGCCCTGCTGGGTCATTTTGCATTGCTTAGTCTAAACTCCAGATAAAAAATCAGGAAGATTATGAGTCTAAAGGTGAGATTTCAACCAGTTTCTTTTAGTTGGGTTGCTCTGCATCCTCAACCTCAAGGAGTAATCCAATTCATCGGTGGGGCTTTTTTCGGTACATTTGTCCCCATGCTTTTTTATCGCTATCTACTCGAATGTTTATTCAAGCAGGGCTATACAATAATTATTCTGCCATTCAACTTTACTTTTGACCACTATGCAGAGGCAGGATTTCTCATCAAAGAACAATATACACTTATGCCGGAATTGGTGAGAATGGCAGAACAAGTAGGTTATGAATATGAAATTTACTTAGATGATTCTAACTTTTATTGGATAGGACATAGTATTGGCTGTAAATATATTGCACTTTTGGAAGCATTTAGTGCCTTACCCAAAGAAGTATACGAAATCAAAGAGTTGATCCGTGAGGTAGTCAAAAAAACATCAGGTAATTTATCTCCAGAAAAACAAGAAAAAAAAGTTCAAAGTGTTTTTACTGATATTGAAAATCTAATTAATGAACTTCAGGGTAAAAGTTCTAAGGCGAAAAAATTAGTTTCCTACTATGTCAATCAAGATTCTGCCAGAGTTCAGAGAAATTTTGCTGAGTCGGATGTAAAAATTGCCAGTATCTTTATTAAAAATCAGGGATCTCTATTTTTAGCTCCGGTCAATACTGGACTTGACAGCGCAATTAAACCTAAAATCTTCGCAGATTTTATTATCCGTCTTGGTTTGAATGTAAAACCAACCCCTGAAGAAACGGATGCTTTAATCGAAAACAGTAATTTATTTAATTTGCTAGGTTTGGTTTATTCTCCGTTAGATAATATAGGTAAATCTACGTCGCAATGGTTCTTTAATATATTTAAAAAACCCCCAGAAGATTTCCGAGCAAAATTCCAAGGTGGACATTTAAGACCTCTAGGATTAAGTCTAGGTAATTTAGTTATCAATTTCCCAGATACTTTTTCGGTTCCCCCCATTCAATTCACCAATAGAAGAAACGCCGAATTTGAACTTTATGTACTTCAATTGCTCAATTCTCTCAAACAAAAACGCCAAGTAATTTTAAAGACTGTGGAAAGATAGGTACTGTTTATAGGCTATCTTCCATAGATTCTATATGGCGTTTTTTTCCTAACTAATGTCAAGCATGAAACTTCAATACAGTTATATTCTGGTATTGCCGGAATACTTTTAGCCGTATTTGCACCGCTTTTTATTTTCTTTAGATATATGCGGTAAAAGTATATTGGGAAATTGGGCGACACCGATAGCGTAGCGTTAGCGGTATCGCCCCTCCTAAAATTCAAAGAGGAAAACTCAGGAGGAGCGATGGCGCTCTTGCACCCGGACAGAAGCGATCGCTATGAAGGTAAGAGAACTTACACAAGCGATGCCTGCCTGCGGCGGGCAACTCTTGGAGAGGCACTTGCGTTCGCCTACGCGCATCAAGTGGTTTTGATGAGCAGCGCCACTTAAATAATGACTACCGAAAGTTCAGTGGAATAATAAGCTGAAGATGAGAATGAGGTTGTCGATAATATCCTTCGTCGTCATATATTAGAGGATAATACTCTCGGTGAAAGTAATATGGGTGATCTCCCCGATGACGATCTCCCCAATGACGATCTCCCCAATGATGATCTCCCCGATGATGATTTCGGTAATCTTCTCGAGAATATTCTGAGCGATGGCCGTAGGTCGAGTCAGCTTTAGCACTTTGAGAGAAAGCTACAGTAGTTGCAGTACTCAAAGCGGTGGCCAAAACAGCTAAAACAATCTTGTTCATATAATAGCCTCATCAAATGGGATGTTTTTAAACCCTATGGGCGTTGACGCTAGACTTGGGAATAACCACTGCCAACCCGCTAATCCCTGCTAAATGACCTAAGCTGAGAATCAACAGCGTTTATGTAATCTGTATCATTCAAAGTTTGTGCTGGGAGCCTATTAGCTTTAATAGCAGCCTTCACAACATCAACTGCTGTTATCTCTCCTCCTTTGTATTGGAATACCAAAGCACCAGCACTGGGAATTCCCTCTGGCTTGAAGTAACCTTGATAAGCAAAAAATGCTGTTTGGAAGGGTTGGAGAACGCTATTATTTTTAAATTGAGTGGGTAAATTGTTAGAGTTGACAGCTAAAGGGTTGCCACTATCATTATTAGCTGTTTGAGCTATAGCAATTCCGGGTACAAGCGCAATAGATGCAATCACAAATGCACAATTGATGAAGGTATTCAGTTTCATATAGTTACCCTAAGTTAGATATCTGGCAATCAGTAGTCTCTATTCATAGAATCTGTTGCCAGAAGAAAGCTCTGAATTTTGTACGAAAAAGTAGATTTCGGCGTGACACTTCGACCCAACTCTTGGAGACGCTCTGCGCGTTCGACGCAGGTGTTACCCTGAGCCTGCCCAACGACCGCGCTCAGGGCAACGCAACGCTCAGTACAAGTGCTGAATTTTGGGGTTTAACTAATTCGTAATGGGCAACGCTTACGTAATTCGTAGTTAAGAATTCAATTACCAATTACAAATTCTCAATTACGAATTAGTTGAAAACCCCACTAAATATCCTTTCTTTAGTGGTCAACTTTCGTCGTGGCGGCTTGGAATTTCCCACTAATAGATTGCTGGATTCTGAATTTTTACTTCTGAATTTTTACTTCTGAATTTATTCTTCAATATTAGTCTCAAATAACTGCACTCATCTCACCTAATTGGTTGATTTCTTTCTCATCCAAAAGAGTGAGCTAATTTAGTGTCAACTAAGATACTTTTGGTAAGTAATGTAGTTCAGATATTCAAGCGAGTCAAAGTTACACACCTGAAGCGTAGTTTACCGCCGCAGGCATCGCTTGCTTCAAAGCAGTACACTGGAGCAAACAGGAATTGTAAAGGTGTATATCTACCCACATAGTTTTCATCAAAATGGGTATATAGAGATTGTTGACGATATATTTTTAATCTCTAATTCCATTTGATTTGCGTTCTTTCATATCGCTTTTAGTCTAAATTCCAATCCCAAGACCAACAAAGTCGTTAGCTCGCGTTTTAATCTCACATTCCGACCACACACCGGGGCTGGGAGATAACCCCAAACCCTCTTGTTCCTCGAACTCTTTGGGTTTGAATCCCCATCTGAACGAAACATAAAAGCCTTCTGCCTTCTTCAATAACCTAATTATGATTTGTTATGTCCATTTTTACCAAAATGCTTCCTGATATTTTGCCAGGTCAACCTTTTCCAATTGGCGCTACATTTACCCCTAATGGTGTCAATTTTTCGGTATTCTCTAAAAGCTGCACTGGACTGGAATTATTGCTCTTTGATGAGCCAAATTCACCCCAACCCAGCCGTGTGATTCAGCTACACAAAAAGCATAATAAAACCTTCTACTATTGGCATATCTTGGTATCAGATATTGCTGCTGGTCAGGTTTATGCTTATCGGGCGGATGGACTTTATGCACCAGATCAAGGACTAAGGTTTGATAGTAGTAAGGTATTACTTGATCCCTATGCGAGAGCGGTAGTAGGTTGGGATAATTATAGTCGTGAAGCTGCTAGCTGTTTTGGTAAGGATAATTGCGCCCAAGCGCTACGGGCTGTGGTAGCAGATGATCCCAAAACTTACGATTGGGAGGGGGATCTTCCCCTACGGATTCCTTATGCAACAACAGTCATTTATGAACTGCACATAGATGGTTTTACTCGTCATCCATCTTCTGGTGTGTCTCCCGAAAAACGCGGTAAGTATGCAGGACTCATTGAGAAAATTCCTTATTTGCAGGAATTAGGAATAACCGCAGTTGAATTGCTACCAATTCATCAGTTTGATCCTAATGATGCACGTCCTAGTCACAAGAACTACTGGGGCTACAGTACGATCAGCTTCTTTGCACCCCACAGCCATTATAGTTCCCGTAGCGATCGCTTAGATCCCATAAATGAATTTCGTGATCTGGTCAAAGCCCTTCACCGCGCCGGGATTGAGGTAATTCTAGATGTTGTCTTTAACCACACGGCAGAAGGTAATCACAATGGGCCAACATTGTCATTTAAGGGATTAGACAACCAGGCTTACTACCTTCTGGAACCAAACCAAGCTGAATATAGTAATTACAGTGGTTGCGGTAATACTTTGAAAGCGAATCATCCGATGGTTACGCGGATGATTTTAGATAGTTTGTATTACTGGGTAGCCGAAATGCACGTAGACGGTTTCCGTTTTGATTTAGCATCTGTCCTATCTCGGAGCAAATTAGGTCAGCCCTTTGCCGATTCGCCTGTTCTCTGGGCGATAGAAACAGACCCAGTTTTGGCAGGAACAAAGGTGATTGCTGAAGCCTGGGATGCCTCTGGACTATATCAGGTAGGAAAGTTTGTCGCAGGAAGCGATCGCTTTGCAGAATGGAATGGTCCCTACCGCGATGATGTGCGCTGTTTTGTGAAAGGCGATCGCGGTATAGTAAGTCGGTTAGCGGCTCGCGTTATGGGTAGCCCAGATATCTACTCACGACCCGACTACGAACCGAATCATAGTATTAACTTTATTACCTGTCACGATGGTTTCACCTTAAATGATTTAGTTTCTTACAACTACAAGTACAACGAAGCCAATGGGGAAAATAACAGTGACGGCACAAAGGACAACAATAGTTGGAATTGTGGCGCAGAAGGAGTTACGGACGATGCAGAAATCGAAATACTGCGCTTGCGACAAATCAAAAACTTCTTCACCATCCTTTTATGTTCCCAAGGAACGCCGATGTTGCTCATGGGAGATGAAATTAGGCGATCGCAAAAGGGGAATAACAATGGTTACTGCCAAGATAATGAACTGAGTTGGTTTGACTGGAGCAGTATCGAAAAACACAAGGATTTATTGCGATTTGTCCGAGGACTAATTCAGTTTATCCAATCCTTAAGAATCTTTCGGCAAGAAAAAGTTCTCAGTCTTACCGATGGCTCTCATCGGCCAAACATCGTCTGGCATGGCACGAAACTAGAGCAGCCTGATTGGGGGAATGATTCTCATAGTCTGGCATTCACCCTCCGTCACCCAAAATCTAACGAGCATCTATATATTATCCTCAATGCTTATTGGCAGCCGTTGACATTTGAACTACCACTTTTGAGTAGTGGAGAAGGCTGGCATCAAATTGTAGATACTGCTTTGCGATCTCCTCAAGATTTCTCCGATTTGAAAACTGCGCCCTTAATTACATCTCTTGAATATCTTGCTGGGGGGCGATCAGTTGTCGTGCTGATGGCACGTTAGCGTATCACTGCCGTTTAGAAAACGGGCATTTCCTGATAGCAGTAACTACAGCGCCAGTAAAGTTTTCCCAAATGCACATGACGGAGTAAAACGTCTGAACAGTTAGGGCAAAAATGCTTACTCATCACCGATTGACTGATTGTTGTAGATATACTCAATTTGCGAGGACTCGTTAATAAAGCTTTATTAAGCATATATTTCACTAAACTTTGTCAATTTGTTGATAAAGGTTAGTATGACACTCTCATGTTAGAAATCAATCATGTTTAACCGAGCGTTTGATTGGTGTATAACTTGTACAAGTTTTACTAAGATATTTACGAATTATTTTGACTTTATCCATTTTTTGGCACCGCTCAAGAGAAATTTATTGGCATTGTAGCCACTGTTATCAGGAAATGTGAATTCCAAACGCTATAGCAAAACAAGAAGATAATCGGGTGTTTCATTCGGCTGATTCAGTCCGAACAGAAAATCTTGGAAAAAGCAGCCCTGCTCGATGTGGCAACAGATGCTATTTTTGTTAAAGATATAGAGAACCATATTTCATTTTGGGGTAGTGGTAAATATGTAGTGATAATAGAGATTTAGTAACTAAAATTATTTCTTTTTAGCCTTGGATAAAAAGACTAAAAAAATAGTTGGAGTTTACAACCCCTTCGGGGCGGGAGTAGGGAGTAGGGAGTAGGGGAAGAAATTAGCCCTCGATTTAGGTTTAAAGCCGTACTTCGTCCCGCTACACGCTAACGCCTGCAAGTGGCGCGAACGCGAACAGCGTCTCGTCAGAGAAAAAATCCTTGTATCGCATATTGGTTGAAACCCCGCTTTTCGGAAAAGCTTTCTTAGTTTCCCTACTCCCTACTCCCTACTCCCTACTCCCTTTCATATAAGTGAGCGCAGCGAAGATGGAGCTAGAGGATTATGTAGTGGGGAGAGGGGAGGAGGCTTTGGGTAA
>NZ_JBALEJ010000091.1:0-3690 GCF_036917975.1 Nostoc sp. | reverse complement strand
ATGCTGGTAAGTGGCAGCGCTGATGGCACTGTGAGGATTTGGGATTTAGAAGCAATGCAGTGTTTGCAAACTCTCCACGGTCATACAGGCCATGTTTGGTGTGTAGCTTGTAGTACTGATGGTCAAACGCTAGCAAGTGGCAGTGCTGATACAACAATTCGCTTGTGGGACATTCACACTGGAGAATGCCTGAAAACTTTGTCAGGGCACACCCACACCGTGCGATCGCTGACATTCACTCCAGATGGAAAAACCTTGATTGCCAGTGATGACAACCAAACTGTTAAGTTCTGGAATATTCATAGATGCAACCATCAAAATTTGGGATTTCAAGACTTGCCAATGTCTAAGAACCTTGGAAGGACATACTGATGCTGTGATCAGTGCTGCCAGTCCTGATGGTTGTCTGCTGGCAAGCGGGGGAACCGACCAAACCGTGAGAATTTGGGATATGAAAACTGGGAAGAGCTTGAGAGTATTGATTGGACACACACGATGGATTTTTGCGATCGCATTTATCCATTCTCCGGTTAAAAGTCCAATTCTTGCTAGCAGCAGTGAAGACCAGACCATCCGCTTATGGAATGTCGAAACAGGTGAATGTCTGAAAATTCTCAGAACTCCTAGACCTTATGAAGGCATGAATATTACAGGGGTCGTTGGTTTGACGGAATCTGTGCGAGTGTCACTTTTGGCACTAGGAGCTATAACAGAAGGTTCTTAAATAAATTAAATATGCATAATGCAGATTAATTTGATTCTTTAATCCTATTTATAGCGATAATTCGTGATTATATTCGATTATTTATGTTTGACTATTCCTCTAGAGAGATTAGCTGGAAAAATTGACTTCTGACAAATAACTTTCAAGATGATAAATTAAAACAAGTCGCAAGTCGCAAGTCGCAAGTCGCAAGTCGCAAGTCGCAAGTCGCAAGTCGCAAGTAAGTTAAGGGAGCGGGGATTTAGCGCTGCATTGCGGTCTTGGGGTCTCCCCAAGAGGAGCAACTTTGCAAGACAGACCCAGACCCAAAACTTACCGGTGAAGAGAACCGGGGGACTTAAACCCACGGTACTCGGTTAACGATTAATATCTAAAAGAATAAAATCTGTAAAAAAATCCCAATTGCAAATAAGATTTTTGTAAAAGGTTATCAGCAGCTAAAGACGGTAATGAGTATTATATCTGATTCCAATAGCAACCCAACAGTTTCGACCCAATCCTTTCTGCCCATAGAAGATTATGGGGTGATCGGGAATTGCCATACCGCGGCTCTTGTCAGTAGTTGTGGTTCGATTGATTGGCTTTGCTTACCTCGGTTTGATTCGCCGTCTTTGTTTGCTCGAATTTTGGATCTAGAATGTGGCGGGAACTGGAGTATTCAGCCGACTACTGCTTGGTCAAGTAGTCATCAGTATCTGAACGAAACTAATGTACTAGAAACAATTTTTAGGTGTGAGTCAGGACAAATTTCGCTGCTGGATTTTATGGAAATTAGCAACCAGGAGCAGCAGCAAAGCCGAATAGCACCTGGCAGGCTAATCCGAATTATCGAGGTTAGTGAAGGAACAGTTGAAATTATTAGTACTTGCTCTCCTCGCCCTGACTATGGGCGCACAATTCCCAAGTTAGTCAAATCTGGCAACGAAGTCAAGTTTGGTTCATTCACGGTTACTGGACCTGTTGAATGGCATTTGGACACAACAAGTAATACATTTATCTGTCAGATCATCCTCCACGCCGGAGAGCGAGTTGCATTCACGCTTTTGACAGAGGAGGATGAGGATGCACAACTGCCAAATCTAGACCCAATGGATGCCCTGGCATCAACTTGCGCCGAATGGCGGCGTTGGGCGAATAAGTGTACTTATCAAGGAGCATACCGAGACGCGGTTGTTCGCAGTGCGCTGACCTTACAGTTGATGACTTATGCCCCTTCAGGAGCAATTGTAGCTGCACCGACAACTTCGTTGCCAGAAGAAATTGGTGGGGAGCGGAACTGGGATTATCGCTTCACCTGGATTCGGGACTCATCATTTACTCTTTATGCATTGCTATTAGCAGGTTATCTTGATGATGAGTGTCAGTTCTTCAATTGGATCGCCCAGACTGTGAAGATGGAAGGAACTGGAATCAAAATCCTTTACCCGATTACATCAAGTGGACAGGTTGTTGAGCAAACCTTAAATCACTTGCGGGGATATCGAGACTCGCAGCCAGTTCGGATCGGCAATGGTGCAGCAGGACAAGTTCAACTTGATGTCTATGGTGAGGTACTTAGTGCTTTACATTTTGCTTGGAAGGTTGGAAAGTACGATCCAACTGCAATTTGGGAACACATCTGCCCACTGGTAGATTGGGCTGCTGAACACTGGCACGAACCAGATAGCGGCATCTGGGAAGTGCGTGGGGGTTTGCGACATTTTGTTTACGGGAAAGTGATGCTGTGGGTGGCATTAGACTGTGGCATCGAAATGGCTGAGGCACTTGAGCTAAATGGTGATACTACCCGTTGGCGACAGGAGCGGCAACTAATCCGCAATGAAGTGTTTGAAAAAGGGTGGAGCGAAAAACTTGGTGCCTTCAAGCAATCCTACGAGGATGAAACTCTTGATGCCTCTAATTTACTAATGTCTAGTGTTGGCTTCATTGATGGAACTGATCCGCGCATGGTGTCAACAATTGATGCGACTATCGAACATTTAGTTGAGAATGGACTGTGTTACCGTTACCGAGATGCACCAGAAGGCGTGAGTGGTAAAGAGGCATCCTTTGTTCTTTGCACCTTCTGGCTGATCAACGCACTTATCTTGGCTCAAAGGGCTACAGAGGCTCGTGTTTGGTTTGAGCAAATGCTGGCACGAAGCAGTTCGTTGGGACTATTTGCAGAAGAAATTGACTTTGAAACAGGGGCGCATCTTGGTAATTTTCCCCAAGCCTTTTCGCATATTGGGGTGATTAACGTTGCCGTTTCCTTAGCACATACAGGTAATATCGGAACAGTTGAGCGGGTGCATATTGATGCAGCAAATGCTGCATCAAGAGGTGGCGGTGGTATTCAGTAACAGTCAACTACAAACTTGGGAAAACAAGCATAAAAATAGTGGTTTCAGGCATTGTGAATCAGGAAGCAAACACCATTGGTAATGCAATACTTCTCGGATTTTGGGGAAAAGGGAAAGAAAATACCTTTAACTATTAACCTTTACCCACTCCACCCTAAAGGAGGTGAGATGTTTTCACCGTCGCTGGTATACTGTTTCGGGATATGTTTTATTCCTTCAATGGCTTTTAACTGAGGAAACCGAATGTAGCAGGTTGAAAGTGATTGAAGTACCAGGTTGTAAATCCATCACATCACCCCAGCAAACAATTTGGACGGATGATGAGTTAATTGGCGATGCTATTAAGCTAAAGTTTTGTATTGAAGTCTTATTAAGCATTACTTGAGATCACTCAAACAAATTCACAGTAACGGAATTGAAGGAACAGTGAACTACTCTGACCTACACCGCCACCAACCAATCGCACACCACAGACTTACACCCGTCAGCATAGTTAACCCAAATCTGCCACTGCCCCAGATAAGCATTCCAGTAAGGCTCCCCATCAGCCACCCCAAGAGAAAAGCCAACTTTTGGGACTAATTCACTGTAGAAGTCCCCAGCGCTATTTAGCCCAAGCTGCAT
>NZ_JBALEJ010000090.1:0-5984 GCF_036917975.1 Nostoc sp. | reverse complement strand
GTTGAGTGTGAATGTGAAAGTGATGTTAGCTTCTCTGGTGAAGAAAATAAAAGGCGATTTGCCAAGATGGCTGCGGTAATCCTACTTGATGGCAAGGGGCGGCAAATCATGTACGTGGGTGTGAAAGTCGCTCTGGGTACCGCAGTAGGTAGTTCGGCTTTCCATTGCGGCAAACCAGAAGCTCAAACGAGGGTTTTCTTCCCGCAGTGAGTAGCCCTTGTAGTAGTAAAGGCTCGCATTCATCCGTTCGAGATATGGCGTAAAAATGACATCGACGATGCCGAAGCCCGATAGAAAGTAAGGGCTTGGGGTGCTACCCAGAGCCGACTCTACCCTAGCCACCACTGCGATAAATTGTTCTCGGTTGCGTTGTTCTTGTTGAGAGGAATCGGTTCTAGAGCATAGCCAAGCGCACCAAGCTCTAAACAAAAGTCGTTCTAATTGACGTAGTGTCAGCACCGTGGGGTCTTCCATGCCTTGGTTCAATGGAGCAAATACTTTTTCCAAAGCGATCAAAATGTCATCGCTTTCTTTAATAATCCGTCCATCAAGCTCGATCGCGGGGAGCATTCCTGATGGTACCTTACGTTTGTACCAACTTTCTTTCTCTCCATAGCAGAACATTGTCACTTTTTCGATCCGGTAGGGGATCTGTTTTTCCTCTAGCCATAACCAAACTTTTTGACAGTAAGGACACCAGGCGTGGTTATCACGGTACAGCGTTACCCGCACATCAGATTCTGGCTGACCAAACAACCGCAACCTGGCTCTAGCGTTGGTAAGACCATTAACGGTATCTATTTGATAATCCGTGAGGGTTTCTAGTTCTTGCCAGCTTAAGGGTGCGGTAGTCATAGGGGGAGTTGCGTCGGGCAATTCTATACTCTACAGTATTTCCAGTTACACCAAGGCATAATTTTACCGATAGGTTCGCCCACTTGAAAAAGATATTGACAAATAGCAATATTGAGCCAATTAAATTTGGTTAACTTCACTCAATATGAAAACTTGAAACGGGAACTGCGTTTAGCAAAAAATACTCCAGAAGGAACAATGGTTTCTGATTCTCGCAAAGCTGCTAAAAAAGGCATTGACTCGATGGCTATTATGGTAGAAACGATAGAAAATCAAATTAACGTTGTTTCTCAGATTCGGGATTTTGTCAAGGACTTTAGAGAACAGAAGATCACTATCAAAGAATTTCTTGGTGGCCCACCAACTCTGCACTCCCTAGACGAGGAAATTATGTCAGATATTCTTGAGCAGATGTTGTCAGAATTAATGAGATAGTAGTTGATTTTTCTGAATAATCAGAGTTGGCAGTGAATAAAAACGTATTAACTAATGGACTTATTTGACCAACATCTTGCAAAAATAACTGAAGAATCAGCACCCCTGGCGGCTCGGATGCGTCCACGGACACTTGATGAATTTGTTGGTCAAGACCATATTATCGGACAAGGAAGGCTACTGCGGCGTGCTATTAGTTTGGATCAACTGTCTTCCTTAATCTTTTCTGGCCCACCAGGGACTGGCAAAACTACTTTAGCCCGTGTTATTGCCAACAGCACCTGCGCTCACTTCATTGCTATCAATGCCGTACTTTCGGGAGTTAAAGAAATTCGAGCGGCAATTGAAATAGCCCAACAACAGCGCAAGTTTCATAATCAACGAACTATTCTTTTTGTCGATGAAGTCCATCGTTTTAACAAGTCTCAGCAAGATGCTCTATTGCCTTGGGTAGAGAATGGTACAATCATTCTCATTGGTGCTACCACCGAAAATCCTTTTTTTGAAGTCAATAAAGCACTCGTAAGCCGTTCGCGGATTTTTCAACTTCAGCAATTAACTGATAAAGATTTATACAAAATTGTTGAGCAAACACTAGCTGATTCGGAACGCGGTTATGGCAACTTAATAGTACAAATTGACACAGATGCTTTAGCTCATCTAGTTAATGTTGCCAATGGTGATGCTCGTTCGTTATTGAATGCTTTGCAACTGGCTGTAGAGACTACACCCCCTGATGCTACAAGTGTTATTCATATTCCCCTAGCAGTAGCAGAAGAATCAATTCAACAACGTGCTGTTTTATACGATAAAGAAGGGGATGTCCATTTTGATACCATCAGTGCTTTTATTAAGAGCTTACGAGGTTCTGACCCAGATGCAGCACTCTATTGGCTGGCCAAAATGGTTTATGCCGGTGAAGACCCGCGCTTCATCTTCCGTCGGATGTTAATTCTTGCCAGTGAAGATGTCGGATTGGCTGATCCACAAGCAATTGTCGTTACAAATGCCTGTGCCGAAGCTTTTGACCGCGTGGGAATGCCAGAAGGACGTTATCATTTAGCACAGGCAGTACTTTATTTAGCGACTGCACCAAAATCCAATAGCATTATGGGCTTTTTTGATGCTTTCGCCGCAGTAGAAAATGAAAATGTTGCAGAAGTCCCTACTCACCTTAAAGATGCCAATCGGGATAAAAAAGGCTTTGGGCATGGGGCTGGTTATCTCTATCCTCACGCTTATCGAGATCATTGGGTAGAACAGCAATATTTACCCAAGAGCTTGCAAGGTCAATTGTTTTATCAACCATCAACCCAAGGTTATGAACATCAAATCGCAACGCAAGTGGCACGTCGTCGAGAAGCTCAACTTGCTGCAATAGTAGAAGGTATTGGTGTTGCACCAATGGAAGTCATGACTTATGGAACTGTTAACCGAGCAGATGAGCGTTGGTTGCAACGTACACTTTCTCAGGTAAGTACACAATTAGCATCTGTGCGCGAGCGCATTTTCACTTTCGCTCAATTACAACGTCATCACTTAGTATTGGATCTAAATGCCGCCACTGGTTTACTTACTTGGGAAGCAATACGGCAAGTTCCTGAAGGTGGGGTTTATGCCTGTGTTCGCAATCGCTCTGATGCCGATGCTTTAGTAGAACTTGCTGCGGCACTTCCTGAAACAATGCAACCAATAATTTTTACTGCATCTGTTGCACAGATACCTGCTATGCTGGCATCTCTTGCACCAAATGTACAGTTTGACTCTATTATTGGGCGCAATGTACTAGCCTCGGAATCAAATAAGGGACTTGCTGCTCAAATTTTAGGTCAATTGCTCCCGCACTCAGTCAAGCTTATTTTAGCTGAGACAGTACCTCGTCATACCCAAAGGTTTTACCGCTTACAACAAGCCAAAATCTTGATGCCAAATTGTATGAGCGATTAGTTTTAGCAGAAGAAGCTATTTATACAGATGCCTCTGACCCCATGCTTAACTGGGATGCTGACGATTTGCGTCACGCTTTTGCCTCAAATGGACACTGTGTACAAGTCGTTGTTGAAAAGTATTTGACACCAATGCACATCTCTGATAATTTTATCAAGCGTTTATTTGCTGCTAATCTTAATCGACCAAGTTATGCAGATCGTCTGGCTGCAAATTTGACTAGTGAGGAAATAAATATTATTAAAAATTTATTTGTTCGTTACTTACTCAACCAATCCGTTAATTGGTCAAGCACTGTGGCATTTTTAAATATTAGCGGATGAACATAATAGGCTATCAAATCACAGTCATTTATAATTATGAGTTTAAGGATGCAATTACTCGGAAGTACGTCTTGATAAAAACGGATCACTGAAGCTAAGGTAACATTTTTCCTTGACTTCGCTTTATTTGTAGATGAGTATGAACTGTTCAAAAGGATTTTACATAACTATGCCAATTAAAAAACACATTAATCTGAATGTTGGAAGTTTCCTTAATCCCACAGATAAAAAGATAGTTGTCAATTTAGCTAGTGAAGATATTTTAATTTTAATCACCCAAGAGTTAAAAACCCGTTACTCGCCAGAAACTCAAAAACAAGCCCTTGAGGGAAGTTCTGAGCTATTACCTGATTTCGTATTACAAGAATTATTAAAACGCCAAGAGCAGGTAATAAACGTTAACCCAGATACCTTAGTACTCGTTAACTGCAATATTACAGAAACAGAGGTCGATGATTTGGAATTTAATTTGACTGTCGAAGCATATTTTGTAATTGGGGATGCAAATGGTCAAAATCATTTTCGGGCTAATAGGATCGGACTTTGGTCAAATATATGGGGTGATGAAGAAAAACTTTTTGATTTAGAAGATGAACTTGGCGAGCAATTCTGGACTAATTATCAAATCCAGTTGCTCTTTGATGAAAAAAATCAGCAAACAATTGAATTAGAAGTATCACAAACAGATGACTATGAAGCAAGATTACAATTTTACCCATCTTTTCAAAAGTTTTTACCATCCATAGTTCCCTTTACGGATAATGACTTTTAAAATCCGCGATTAAACCAGAATACGCCTAGCAATTATGGCAGTCCAAGATGTGTCTTTTTTCGCATTCCCTAAGTAATGCGACAGTTCCATTTTAAACTTTAAACTTACATACGTGTTTCATGCCTCGAAAAACTACAGTTCCATCGCAATCAATTAAAGTAACTCCGCTAGCTCTGTCTCAATTACATATCCGCTTAGAGTTTCTAGAAAAACAACATCAATCACTACTCAAACAGATCAAGAAGAAGCGCACAGAACTGAAGAACTTTGTCGAACAGATGCGTTCTTTTGGTGCGGAATTTCTTACTAAAGCTACTCCACTATTCCAAAGAATGGCTGAGTTAGATCGGGAAATTCATACTCTGTTTGATGAAATTTTTACTACTAGAAAGCTTGGTAAACAAACCCTCAAAAAGATAGAAGCAGTTTACTGGAATCTACCGATGGCAGGAGTCATCAGTGTAAACCCCAATAGTAGACATTTAGATATAGAGTTAGACAAACCGTTTGATAATGAAGATGAAAATACAACTAGAGATTTTTCAGAGGAAACTACTTCAAAACACTATCAAAATTGGCAATCACAACAGCCTATAGAATCTCCCTCCGTAGCTAGAACAGATGAGCAAAGAAAAATTCGTCAAACATTTCTGAAGTTGGCTGAAATCTTTCACCCTGACAAAGCTAGAGACAGCGAAACACAGAAATATCATACAGAAATCATGAAAGAAATCAATAAAGCTTACCAAGACGGGGATTTAGCAAGACTAATATACATAAATCAGATTATCATCTCTTTATTCTAGTGGATTGCAGAGATATTTAGTATATGCGATACTGAGCTTTAGTAAAAATCTTAACCTGAAAATAGAATGATTGTTATGAAAGTTAAAGATAAATATTATGATTGACCACGACCGCCTTTTCAAAGAATTATTATCTACGTTTTTTATTGATTTTCTTGATTTGTTTCTACCTCAAGTAGCCAGCCAAATAGATCGTAATTCCATCCAGCTTTTACCCCAAGAAGTATTTAATGATGTCACTTCTGGCGAAAAGAAGGAAATTGATTTACTGGCGCAGGTGCGTTATCAACAGCAAGATACTTGTTTTCTAATTCATGTTGAAAACCAGTCTTACACTGAAACAGCCTTTGCAAAGCGGATGTTTAAATATTTTGCGCGCCTACATGAAAAGTATGATTTACCGATTTACCCAGTTGTAATTTTTTCTTTTGATGAACCCAAACGCGCCGAACCCCAAAATTATTGCGTCACCTTTGGAGATTTAAAAGTGCTGGAATTTCAGTTTGTAGCAATCCAGTTGAATCGTTTAAGTTGGCGCGATTTTCTCACGCAGCCAAATCCGGTAGCGGCAGCATTAATGTCAAAGATGAATATTTCCAAGCAAGAACGTCCACAGGTGAAGGCGGAATGTTTGCGGCTGCTGGCGACCTTAAAATTAGACCCAGCAAGGATGCAACTAATTTCTGGGTTCGTTGATACGTATTTGAGGCTCGACGATACTGAGAAACAGGTCTTTCAAGCGGCAATCAGTACAATAGACATCTCCGAAAACTATCAAAGCTTTACTATGGCTAGCTTATAGGATGTAAATGCAACCATCAAAACTAGCTAGTCAAAACTATAAAA
>NZ_JBALEJ010000089.1:0-58391 GCF_036917975.1 Nostoc sp. | reverse complement strand
CAAACCCAAAAATTTGGAGATAACAGAGGATAAGGGACTTCCAATAAAAAACCTCTTGGACGAGTTATAGGCGAGGAAATATTGACATAGTGTTCAGAGAAAGTCTTGCCGCTCTCCTAGCTAATCCTCTAACCAACACCCCATCCACGATCGCAATCCCCCACTGCGGAAACTTCGCCAGCAACTTCTTAATCACAATCTGCAAAGCCGGATCATCATTCCAGCACTCCTGCAAAAAATCAAACCCCGGATTGTCGCCTGAATTCGCCGCTCGATTCAGTTTCTCCCTTCTTACAGGTCGCATATTTGACCGCGCAACAATCGCCTCATGTGACCCTTTTTCAGGATTGGCAACAGGCACGGTGGAACTTTCACCTTCATGATCCGCTTTGATTTCTACACCCGAAACTGAGTTTTCAACCAACAAAGTAGCAGAGTGATCCTGTTCTACAAGCTCTGGTGTTTGATTAGCGATGGCTACGCCCGCCGCAGGCATCGCAGAATTTAACCCTCTTTTATCACTTCTGCTAGAGAATAATCTAGAATCCTTACAGAATAATAATTTTGCGAAAAAACCTTGATTTAAGTCATTCTGTTAGAAAATAAACGCTCAAATGCTGGCTCTATATACAGTTGAAAACTTGGCTCTGATTTTTCTTTTCCCAGAGTGACCAAAGAGGGTTAAAGATTTTTCATTTTGGGCGATGGGCGCGGCGGAACCAGTACCTTCATGAAAGATTGTCGGCTCAACACCACAATCCTGATTTTCAGCCAATAACGAAGTTGAAAGGCTATGTTGGGTTTGTTCTTCCAAGTCAGTTAAATTCTGTGCGACGGGCGCGGCGGCACAAGCACCTCCATGACAGTCCTTCGGCTCAAAACCACAATTCTGGTTTTCAGCTAACGGAGAAGTAGATTGACTCGATGCAGCATCCACAAGCGCCAGCGTCGTGCAGTCCATTACCGCAGGTAAGTCTTTCTCCAACTCTGACACGCCTTGAACAAACTGAGGCGACGCGACCACCAAGGGAGCGATCGCCGCCTCACAAGAGTGCGAAATAACGGGTTGCGTGTCAGAGTTACACCTCACAAACTCTTTTGTAGAGTTTCTGAGCTTACGGGGGGACAAAAAGGGCTAGGATGCAGATATAATAAGCCTCATAGCCCTCTCTCCTTGTTGGTAGTACTTCCGTTTATTAGGATTTAATCTCAATAATTCAGTCAGTAACTCATCGCAACTTTCTGTGAAATTGACCCAATTGTGTCCATATAGCCCAATATAAAAACTACAATGTCGTCGAACAGTCCTTAAGGATTCTTTAATTCGTCCAACATATTTTTGAACACCCATGCGTTTAATTTTTTGACGAGATATAGTTGCAGCAGTATAGGCAAGCGAGATTAATAATATTAGGGAAATTAGCCGTTGACCTGATACATTAGTATCTTCAATGAGCGATCGCTAAATAGATTGTATTCTCATAGCTCTAAACAGACAGAGTTTTGGGCTTCTTTTCAATTGTGATAAACTCATCCATATAAGCTTTGAGATCCTCCAAGGATAATTCTGTAGAGATCAGTCCGATGTAGTTATCTGGTCTTAGTAAAACTTTGAAAGGCTGATTAGTGCCGAAGATTTCCACGACGCGTGGGTAAAGCGGAACAACGTTGAAATCGATAAAATCGCCGTATTTGTTTGCGAGTTCCGCTTGCAAATCTTCATAGCCGTGTTCCCCATTGGAGAACATAAGTAGATGGAATTTCGGAGCGCTGAGGTGATCGTAAACGTTTGTGCCGTCCGCCAGAAAATAGGGCATTCGGTCTCCAGCTTTGACCTCAAAGGATCGTTGGTGCAGCCTCTCGGCACGAGAATCGCTTTGATGCAGACTTAAAGAACTGTTGCGGTAGTTTATCCCGATTTGAGAAACTAGCTGAAAGATAAACTCTTTTGCTACGCTAAATCGTGTTACAACACTAGCGAGGCTTGGCAAAATGTTGTCACGGAAAAACTGTAGATACCACCGGTTGCCCGCCGCGACATCAAAAAACTTGTCAGTTGTCTGCAAGAGCCGTTTCGCATTGGCAAGACGTTCCTCATTGTAAGTTTCCAGAATTGAATCCTTGGCATAGCCTTTCAAAACAAACCCGATTTTCCATGCCAGGTTATAAGCGTCCTGGATACCCGTATTCATTCCCTGACCCCCCGCAGGTGTGTGAACATGCGCCGCATCGCCAGCCAGAAAACATCTACCTTTGGAAAACTTCTCGGCGTGACGAGTATGTACTTTGTAACTGGAAAACCAGCGCACGTTTGTAATCTCCAATGGTCGCTGCACCAATTGCTTGACCTTGTTTTCTACTTCATTGTAGGTTACTTCGCGATCGCCTTGCTCATCATATTCAGGCAGGTTGCCGATTAATCTCCAGTGCTTCTCGCCTTGCATGGGAACGATCAACACGAAGGAGTTCTCTGCCAGAGTGACGTAAAACGTTGCCTTGTCTGCTGGGAACTCCATATCCACATCCGCGACATAAAACAGGCGTGGGTAAGTCGAACCTTCAAAATGGAAGTCGAGGAGATGGCGCGTTGGACTACCTGCACCGTCACAACCCACTAGATACTGGGCTTCAATGGTTTGTGTTTCGCCGGTTGCATTTTTTAGAACTGCTTTCACGCCGTTTGCATCTTGGGTTAGGCTTTCCATTTCTTTCTGCCATTGAACTTCTTTGCCATTGTGCTGAAGATGCTCGTAAAGCAGACGCTCGTTTTTGTTTTGTTCAAAAACGAGCATAAAAGGAAAAGGGCTGAGTTGTCCGCCGAAGTTGGAAAAATCGATTTGGGCGCTAATTTTGCCGTCATGCATCAGGTTGACTTTCTGCACGATCTCGCCGTCTGCAACAGCTTGTTGAGCTAGACCTACTTGGTCGTAAATCTCCAGGGTACGGGCGTGAACAACCAGAGCCTTTGACAAATCGGTGATACCTTGTTTTTTGTCAAAGATTACAAAGTTGATGCCGTAACGTATCAATTGTACGGCGAGTGAAAGCCCGGTGGGGCCTGCTCCGACGATAATAACGTCCGTTTTCATTGTTGTCTCCATGTGTTTAACCTCCAATGAAAGTTAATCTCAGTCTGGGTGAGAATTAATGCCGTCTAGCAGTTGAGCAACTATTTCCGCCCACGGGCGAGTCGGCAGCCGCGCTAAGTGCGTGGTCAAAACTGTTCCAAGTAGCATTCTGGCGGTCAAAGTTCCATCGTGGGGACGCAGTTCCCCAACCCGAACGCGTGTTTCCAGATAAGCCCCCAACGCCGTGATGCTTTCTTCCATGATCGCGTGCAGACAGTCTGCAACTTCGGGGTTATTCTGGCTTTCACGCACCATGAGACGAAACAACGCCTCTTTGCCATCGAGCATGGACGAAAACCTCTCTACCACCTCTTGCAGAACGTGTGCCGCCACCTCGCCATGTTCAACCAAAAGCAACCCGTGTAACTCTGGCAAAAAACTGTGCCGTTCCCAAACAGCCCTCATCACCTCGCTCTTACTTGGAAAGTAGTGATATAGCAGTCCCACTGCTACACCCGCCCTTACTGCAATCTGCTTGATGCTCGTTGCATCATAACCTTGCTCGGAAAACAGCGCTAATGCTGTATCTACTAGGTGTTCACGTCGCACGACAGCTTGTTGCTGTCGTGAACTTTTTCCTTGCATATCTCGTTGATTGAACGTTCATTCAATAAAACGCTAACATAATATTTTGGGAAGAGCAAGGGCGGTATAAAATAAACTGTTGAAAAATTTCGATTTAGATCATTCCACAATCAGCAAGACTGCGTGTCCGTCAGGGTCTTTAACTAAACAACCCTGCCTGTAAGGAAAAGAGCGATCGCTAAACTGTACAATCCGCAACGATACAAACTGAACTCCGTTACGCCATAGCTTATCCACTAACTGCTCAAGATTATTTACAACTAGCTCAATTTGGATATGTGCAATATCGCAACTTTTCCAGTCACTCGGCATTGGGCGGCCTTTTCCAGGCACAATATACTCTAACAGTTCAATTCCCACACCATCTTGAACAGGTCGCAATGCTGTAATTTTGACTTCGGCTCCTGGTAAATTATCCAAGCGAGATTGGGTTGCACGCCAGTTAAGACTGCGGCTATCAATTTGCATTCCCAGGAGGTCGCGGTAAAAGTGTAGACTCTGCTCGGTATTGGAAATTGCGATTGCACTATGATCGATTCCCAAAAACAAGCTATGGCTATTTTGATGCCATTTATCTTGTCCTTTATCAGGCCCAAACAAAATTAACTCTAAATCATGACCATCAGGGTCTTTAGAGGGTGTTTGAAAAGTCGGTTAGGTTGTAAAAAAGCTCTCTCGGTATACACTGTGAATAGATAATAAACAGCACCGAGAGAGGGACATGAGTAAAGCTTACCCCAGCAACCTAACCCTGGCACAATATGAATTTATCAGAGTCCTGCTTGAAAATAAACAACCCGCTTTCGGAGATAATTTTCTTTGCACAGATCAAACTGCTGTAGCCCAAAGACCATGAAAAAATGCGGGTCTACGAAATTATCGACAAGCAACTCTTAGAGAGTTGTCTATCTGTTATTATCAGTTTTGTTCGAGTCAGACAGAAATTATTCTTGGAGATAAAAAATGGGCAAGAAATATGATGTTTATGGTGTCGGTAATGCTTTAGTAGATATAGAATACGAAGTATCAAGAGAGTTACTACAAGAGTTAAAGATTGATAAAGGTGTAATGACACTCCTAGATGAAGATAGTCAAAATCATATTTTGGAAAATCTCAAAAATCTTCATTGCCATAAGAGTTGTGGAGGGTCAGCCGCTAACACAATGGTGGCAATTAGTCAACTAGGAGGAAAAGCTTTTTATTCCTGTAAAGTGGCTAATGATGAATTTGGAGACTTTTACATCGAAGATTTACTCAAGTCTCAGGTAGATACCAACTTAAAAGATGGCGACCGCCAATCAGGAATTACAGGTAAATGTTTGGTGTTAGTAACTCCCGATGCCGATCGCACCATGAATACATTTTTGGGAATTACTGGAGAATTTTCTACACAAGAATTAGTATCATCAGCGATTGCTGATTCAGAATATGTATATATCGAAGGATATTTAGTGACTTCTACCACAGCAAAAGAAGCAGCTATAAAGGCTAGAGAAATAGCTGAAAAAGCGGGAGTAAAAACCACCATGTCCCTATCTGATTATAACATGGTGAAGTTTTTTAAAGATGGTCTGTTAGACATCATTGGGTCTGGTTTAGACTTGATTTTTGCTAATGAAAGTGAAGCATTAGAACTAGCAGATACACAAGATTTTCAAGTAGCTGTAGACAAACTAAAAACTCTGAGTAAGAAATTTGCCATTACTCGCGGTGCCAAGGGTTCAGTAGTATTTGATGGTCAGAAATTAATCGAAATCGCTGCACCTCAAGTCAAAGCTGTAGATACAGTAGGAGCCGGAGATATGTATGCAGGAGCTTTCCTCTATGGAATTACCCAAGGTATGAGCTATGAAGAAGCCGGAAAATTAGCATCGGCCGCAGCTTCTAAGATTGTTACATCCTATGGTCCAAGATTAAAAACTGAGGAATTAAGGGCATTAGTTACTGCTTAGAGGGTGTTTGAAAAGTTTTTAGGGGTCAAATTTTCTGCCAGCAGTATAAGCCTTCGTAACCAGCTAGAGAGTTGCACTTACTCGATCTAAAACTTGGGTAAGTTTGAGCGGCGTGAATGAATATCCAATGTGCGAAGAGATGCGACAAGCGATTAAAAATGGTAACACTTTCACTTTCAATTATAAAAAACCTCTTGGACGAGTTATAGGCGAGGAAATATTGACATAGTGTTCGTTTATAGGCGATCGCTACTTGTCCCCACATCAACACTTCCCACGCTAAATGCTAAATGCTAAATTTTATTTAGCCACCCAGCAGGAGTTTTCTTTTTCTTATGTGGTTCTGGTCTGCCGATTCAGTAGAACAAGAATTATTTGATTTGTATGCCCCAGCACTGCGAACGGCCGGCGTAAATTTCAGTGACGAGCAACTCCAAGAAACTCTAGAAGCAGCAAGCTTAGGTTTAGAAGATGCTTTCAGGAGCGGGATCGTTGCCATTAGGAGCCGACAGTTGAATCATCAAAGAATTACGTGAATACTTAACTGCATCGGTGGGGGGATAATCCGCCGACACTGCAATTAACGCAATTTTTATATCCTCGAAATAAATCACAGCCCCAATACGTCCTTCAACGTGGAAAGCTCCATGAAATAAATTATATGACTGTATTATTGTTGATTACAAAATTCGGGCATACACCATTTGGATCGACTGACAATTGGTACATTGGGCTATCTTCGTGATTGCAGAAACCTGCCTTTAAAAATTGACACTTAGCACAACAGTCAGTTAATCCGGCTTTCGCTTTTTCAAGTGCGATCGTCTTTGCAGTGACTGGCATCAACATCAGCCCATTATTGTGCCATTTAGCCCGAACAGCCCCCATTTGTCCAAGTGTCTGCCACCGGGGGTCTTCTTCTACTACGTTTTGGGGAACTCGAATCCAAGCGCCATCATGTTCTGAAATAATCTCCAGTTGAATTTCCTTTTCGTGACTGAGTGCGATTTGAGTTGAGTTGGTCAGAAATTTGGGAAAAACACCATATTCTATAATCTCTCCCACACTCGGAATGTGGACAATATAATGTTTTTGCAAATCACTTCGAGCAAGGTCGTGCAGCGCATCTTTGCTCCCGTGAATCAGAACTAAATGCCGTGGTTTCACTTTTGCAATTACCGAACCAATTCCGGCACGATCCGTGTGGGCTGAGAGATTAAATTTCTTGACTGTAGCTTTAACTGTGTAATCTTTCTCGTCAATTGTAACCACCTCACCAGTTTTCATTTCTTGCAGCAAGCGTCCTGGGGATTCTTCATCCGTATAGCCGCTAAAGAAGATCGCCGCGTTCTCTCGCTCTAGAAGCCCTTGGGCATAATAGACTGATGGTCCGCCGGTGAGCATTCCACTTGATGCAATAATTACACTGGGTTTTGCCATCGCCAGGGGTCGTTCTTTAGGATCGCTAATGGGGATCACTTTGATATTGTCAGCAAACGGCTCTGTGCGACTAGCGTTGGCGAGGTTTTGTACTGACCTGGGCAGGAATTGAAGATTATCAGCGAACACATCTGTTACAGCCCGGACTAACCCATCAATGTAAATAGGTATGTTATCGGGAAATGTAGAGCTAGTTTTCAGGGCGAGGATTATCTCTTGGGCGCGACCAAGGGCGAAAGCTGGGATTAAAACACTACCACCACGTTGTACAACTTGAGTTATATTTGCAACAAGTTCTGACTCCTGTTCGTTCCGTTTGGAGTGGACGCTGGCTCCATAGGTAGCCTCTGTGATTAACATATCCACCTGGGGTAAGTCTGTGAGTTTTAATCCTTCAGTTGTGCGGCTGTTGGCTAAGTTGTAATCCCCAGTGTACAGCAAGCTTTTATTACCTAATTGCAGATGGATGCAGGCGGCTCCCACAATATGTCCGGCATTAATAAACCGAACTTTCAGTCCCGGCAATGGTTCAAATTCTGCGCCAATCGGTTGCGTGTCTAACTGGAGTAGGGTTTGTTGGAGTTCAGTTTCATCAAATAACGGTTCATAATCCTCATTATTTTGTTGCACTTTCAAACAATCCGACAACATGACCCGTGCAATTTCCCGTGTGCCAGGAGTGCAGATCATTCCGGCTGTGGGAAACATTGAATGCAGCACTGGCAGTGCGCCGATATGATCTTGGTGAGCGTGAGTAATCAGGATTAGGTTCGGGTTTTCTAGATACTCAAATGCAGGTAATGGATTGCTACCTTTGGGTCTGGTTCCGGCATCCAGAACTATCTCATAATTGCCAATCTCTACTCTCAAACAAGATGCACCAATTGAACGGGCTGCACCAAGGGGAGTTACTCGTAAGATATCTGGATGCGTTTCTACAAGACAATTGATTTTTGGAGTGAACTCATGGAAGGTTAATGCTGTTGAGCCAGATTCTCCCTGTACTCTAATTTTGCGATTATCAACCATCCCTTCCCACTCAACAATTCCCTTTCTCAGAATAGCTGCTTTGAGTTGAATTCCAGGGTAATGTTCATAAATCTGTGGCTCTAATCTTGCTGCCCAATTTTGATCCAGGCTTTTGCGATTATTTGGTTGTTGAAATGCAAGAAGTTCTGGTGCTAGTTCGATTATATTTTCACTCTGTTCAGATATTATATGTAAGCCGCCGTCTCTAAATTCAAGCTCAAACCTATAAATAATTCCAGTCTGCAACCGCCGCGAACTGTGCAATGTCACTTTGCAACGCTCAGAAACTTTTATTAGAGCAGTGCCGTGTTTACTGAATTGGGCTACTCTACCGATGCAAATCGACGCTTGAATTTCCTCTATTCTAAAAACATCGGATGCGCCCATCACGACACCATTTGAGTCTGTAACGGGGATAAATTGCCAGATTCCATCCCCGGATTCCGAATTCCCCTTTACCTTAATCTTTGTATCATTACTGCATAAGTACCCATCTTTCACACTTCCCACAAGACAGCAAAATATTGACGTTTGCATCACTTATTTTTTAGTATTTTTTTGAGCGACTATACTTCCAATTTGCTCTGATTCTCTGTTGCCAAAGAAGATCCCAACTCGATATATCGCCTCATTCAAATAGTCTTTAATTATTTTAAGTCAGGAAAGTAATATTCTGGATTTTTCCCCTTTAACCGAGTATCTCTTGCCTACTTACGCCATACTATTTTACTACTACGGTTTTTTACTTGCCAAAAAATGAACCTTTTGTGAAGGAAAGCAGTCTAAGACTATAGATTTCTGCTTCAATCAAAGGTATATACTTATGAACATGAAAGGAATTCTCTCATCTTGCTTGTTAGGCATTTTGCTAACTTCGAGTGTTTTAGCAGAGCGTGCATCTGCTCAAGTCGAAGTATTTTTTGGAAACAATGACCGACATGAGTGGCGGGAACAAGAACAAGCGAGGTTAGCATTTATACGTAGAGAACGTGAAGAACGTGAGCGTAGTGAATGGCAGCGTCGAGAACATGAGAGACGTGAATGGCGTGAGAGACATGAGAGACATGAGAGACATGACGAGGATCGGGATCGCTAAGTTAGTTCAGAAGGCAGCTCTGCTGGAGGCAGGAGACTCAGTTGCCAGAAGCGACAATCCAAACGGGATTGTCGCAAACTACTGTTCAGACCAAATCATCGCCAAAATCTGAAACAAAAACTGTTAGTCTCAAAGCTATTAGCAAGAGGTTTTGGCGACATTTATGAACGAATTATCACCAAGCTATTGATTGGCTTGGTGATAATTTTTGATCGCTTTGTAAAAAATATTAAAGTAAATATTTAAACTCTCACGACTGAACCAATGTTTATGAATTTACCTACGAGATTATCAAGCTTGATAAACTTATTTGAATCCTCTTCGGGTGTGTCAAAGTTAGAAGCAATAGTGCTGTAGTCTAATGTGTCCGTGGCATAGCCAGAGTTAGAGTTGTAAATCCCGCCACCCTTGCCAGACTCGAATTTACCAGAACTGAGTTCGATCCCGAAAGCTTTATTGAGCCTGATAATGCTGTTGCCCACCGTTAGGGTGCCATCATTGTAGATCCCACCGCCTAAGTGTGCCTGATTGCCAGTTATACTGCTATGGCTCACGGTAACGATGCCTAATTGCTCGTATGTAACAGTGTGAGAATAGTCACCACCATCATCGGCATTATTGTAGATCCCACCGCCGGCTGTGCCTGCTGTATTGCCAGTTATAGTGCTATAACTCACGGTGACAACGCCTAATTTATTGTTGCTGCCATTCCCGTTAGAGCTAGAGTTATAGATGCCGCCGCCATCGTCGCTAGCATAGTTATTACTGATAGTACTGTTAGTAACCGATAGGATACCATTATTGTAGATCCCACCTCCAGTGGTTGCATGATTGTCTTTGATAGTGCTAGTGGTTATCCTTAGGCTGCCATAGTCGGCAGAGTAACCAAAGTTGTAGATCCCACCACCTTCGGTTGCTGTGTTGCCACTGATGGTGCTGTGACTCACCGAAAGGATGTTTTTTAAGTCATTTAAATAACCAATGCCACCACCTTCGGTTGCTGTGTTGCCACTGATAATGCTGTAATTCACCGAGAGGCTGCCTTGGGTGCTGATCCCACCGCCAAAATATGCCTGATTACCACTGATGGTGCTGTGATTCACCGAGAGAGTGCCGGAGTTATCGATCCCACCGCCGAAGCCGAAATCTGTCCGTGCCGAATTGGCACTGATGGTACTGTTATTTACTGAGAGAGTACCGGAGGACTCGATCCCAGCGCCTCCGATTGCCGTGTTAACACTAATAGTGCTGTTATTCACAGTCGCAGTGGCCAAGTTGTAGATCCCACCCCCAAGCTGAGATGCTGTGTTGTTATTGATGCTGCTGTTGCTCACCGTGAGGCTACCAGTATTATAAATGCCACCGCCAAAATCTATCGAGTTGTTGCTGCTAATGTTACTCCCCTTCACTGTGAGGATGCCAGTGTTATAAATGCCGCCTCCTAATGCACCTATATCGCGGTAACTATCACCTGTCGCCGAGTTCCCAGTGATGTTACTGTAGTTGACTGTGAGGGTGCCAGTGTTGTAGATCCCACCGCCGTTACCTTCAAAATTCGACGAATCAAAGCTTTTGTTATCAGTGATGTTACTGTAGTTAACTGTGAGGGTGCCAGTGTTATAAATGCCACCGCCGTTAACTTTGGATGAAAGTCCATTATCCTCTGGATTGACTGTGTTGCCAGTGATGATGCTGTTGCTCAGTGTAAGGACGCCCCCGTTGTAGATCGCACCACCTCCTGCTGCGCCATCGTATGTATTGGTAATAGTCAGCCCGTTGATTGCAGATGTTACACCACTATTGATGTCAAAAACACGAGAAGCACTATCATCCTTAATAGTTAGTTTGCTCGGATTTGTACCTTCAATGGTTAGGTTATCTGTGATACTCAGACCACTACCAGTCAGATTGATGGTATGAGCCACCCCATCTGTAAACAGTCCCCCAAAATTGATAATGTCGTTTCCTGTCAAAGCATTGGCATTTAGAACTGCCTGCCGCAGTGAACCTGCACCACTGTTGTTCGTATTAGTGACGGTAAATGTAGACATTCCGATTACTCCTATTTTTTCGGTGTATAAAAATTGATACTAATAATCATGCGGATACTACTACGAATCTCCAAGCATTTTTTCTACGGGTTTGACACTATTCTCATTCTCAACAAATTAAATTTAATGACAATAAATCACGAGAGAATAGGGATTTTGAATAGAGTGATCCTAAGCCTTCGCTCCGTCAACGAGATCACGGGAAAAGTCAGATTTCTGATTCACTCCACTGTGCTGTACGGACTTCCTGTAAATAGTACCACTGTTCAACTACGTAATGCTATCTGATGGATCAAGCAAACAAGGAAACTTTACCAAAGCTTTTTGCAGCAGAAGTAAATATAAATTTGTTGTGTAGTTGGGGCAGATTAATTTCTCTCACACTTCAAAAATGAGCGAACAACAGTCAATTCGGCGGAATTAAGAGTTTTGCGAGTCACATTGCTATTTTACGTAATCATACTGAATAATAGTAATGCAGAGTCATGCAGTTAATCAAAAAGTTGTCTGCAATGGTCAAACCTCAAATTGTAGTTAGATTGTCCCCAGAACTGCTGGAGAAACTGAATAAGTATGCCGAACAAACAGGTGCATCCAAAACGGATGTAGTAGTTGGTGCGTTGTCTCATTATTTGGGATGCGCTGAAGCATTGCCACTAAAACAAAAGGTAGCAGACCTGGAAGTGAGATTGACAACGGTAAAAGAATTGCTAAAAACCAGTTAAACCGAGAGGAATAGAGAAATCTTATGTCAGCAGAAATCCCCACTCCGAAAATGATGTGGATTATTACAGAAGAAACCGAAGCTGCAACTAGCCATGAAGCAGTTACAAGAGGATCAAGAGGTAGTTTTGATATCGGAGGAAGGCTTGGCGCAGAAATCACAGAAACAACGGAATTAGTAATTACCAGACGAAAAGCGGTAGAAGTAGGGAAGCTCAAACAGGAAATGAAAGGGTTTCTGCAAGCAATGAGAGAAATACTTGAGGAAGCTGAGGAACCGGATTCTAAGATACAGCTTGATGAAGTAGAGTTATCAGTAGAAATAACTGGAGAAGGACAAATCAGCTTGCTTGGCATTGGTGGGGGAAAAGCTGGTGCTAAAGGAGCAATGACTTTCAAATTCAAGCGGAAATAATCAATAGAGACATGGGTAAAAATTGGGCAATTGTAGTCGGAATCAACAATTACGATAATCTTCAGCCACTCAATTATGCCAAGCGAGATGCTGAGGCGATGAAGACTTGGTTTGAAGATGAAGCGAACTTTGACCAAGTTTTTTTGTTTACAGAAGATTCTCCGGCGATAAAAACAAATCCACCAATACAAACTCAGCCGACACAAGGTAGATTCAAACGATTTTTGAATGCACAGTTTGAAGAACCATTATTGAAACCAGAAGATAATTTGTGGTTCTTCTTTGCAGGTCATGGTAACCGCTTTATAGACCAAGACTACCTGATGTTTTTGGATAGTGACCCAATAGATCAGACAACAGCGATCTCTGTGGATTATGTAACCCAAAGGCTACGGCGGTGTGGGGCAGACAATGTAGTTTTGTTAATAGACGCTTGTCGAGATGAAGGCGATCGCTCTGGGTTAGGGGTAGGAACGCAGGAACATAAGGGAGTCATCACCTTTTACTCATGTGCGCCAAACCAAAAGTCTTGGGAGATAGATGAATTACAACACGGTTCGTTTACCTATAGCTTGTTAGAAGGTCTGCGAATCCAGGGGGAGGCTAATTGTGCCACAGTAGAACGTTTAGAACAACATTTACGTTACAGAGTACCCCAATTAAACGCTAATTATAAAAAATCTGAACAAAATCCTTATTTGAAAGCGGAGCCACCCTACAAGATGTACTACATCTTAGTAGAACAAGCAGCCAGAATAAAAGATGCAGAGTCGTTGAAATATCAAGCGTCTATTGCTGAGAATGAGGGAGATTTATTAGTAGCAGAACAACTGTGGATTAGAGTATTGGCAGTATCTCGTGCAGATAGAGACGCAATTCGAGCAATTCAAAGGATAGCTCAACGCCAAGTACAGCCCGTCAATTCTATTTCCGAGATTTTATCAATTACTCAACCCGTTGCTTCACCTGGAGGAGACAGAGCAGTAGCTTTAGAGCCGACCTCTATCCGCAAAGATGAGCGACCAGTTTTTGAATTTGAAGTGGTAACGGTAAATGCCCAAGGAAAAGAAATCAAACGTGAACAGCGTCAAGCCGAGTATATTACCGAAGATTTAGGAAATGGTGTCAGCTTAGAAATGGTGTCCATTCCCGGTGGTAAATTCATGATGGGTTCACCAAAAGATGAAGCCCAACGTTACGACGATGAAAGCCTCCATGAAGTCACAGTTGCACCCTTCTTTATAGGCAAGTACCCCATCACTCAAACACAATGGCGGGCTGTCGCAGCTTTAAAACAAATAAACCGGGAACTTAAACCCGACCCATCGAATTTTAAAGGAGATAATTTACCAGTAGAGCAAATTTCTTGGTATGAAGCAGTAGAGTTTTGTGATAGATTGTCTAAACAGACTAATAGATATTACCGACTGCCCAGTGAAGCTGAATGGGAGTACGCTTGTAGATCAGGCACGACAACTCCGTTCCACTTTGGCGAAACGATTATATCAGATTTAGCAAATTACAGTGCTGAGAATACTTACGGTGATGCTCCTAAAGGTAAGTCTGTAAATCAAACAACACAAGTAGGCAAGTTTAAGGTTGCCAATGCTTTTGGGTTGTGTGATCTGCACGGTAATGTTTGGGAGTGGTGCTATGACCACTGGCACACTGATTACAAAGGCGCTCCCACGGACGGCAGCGCTTGGATAGATATAGACCGCCGCGAGAATAATAATCAATTCCGCATGTTGCGCGGTGGTTCCTGGCACTACAATCCGAGGTATTGCCGTTCTGCGTCTTGTAGCAGGGACATACCGGGCAATAGGTTCTACGACATCGGTTTTCGGGTTGTAACAGAAATCTTGTGTTACAGTTCGTAAAAGCCCATAGTTAAGCTGTATGTAAGATAAACCCTCGCCTTTACAAGCCTAGCCATGCCCCAAGACTTCTCTCACCAGAATCTCAGAGGTCGTTCATTCAAAGGTCAAGACTTGACTGAGACTAACTTTAGCTATGCAGATATTCAAGGGGCTGACTTTAGTGAGGCTAATTTGAGAGGGGCTAATTTTCATCAGGCAAAAGCTGGGCTGAAAAGCTACGGAATATTTATTTTCTCACTATTCTTGTTTCTTATAGCAGGACTATCAGGATTCACAGCAGGTATTGCTATTACTTTTGCAACATATTTTTTCCTTTCTCTCAAACCGCGTATATTTACTATTTTCTTAGCTTCATTTTTCTTTATTTGCTTCATCCGTACAATTCTAAATGTTACTTGTGGGCCGATAGCTGTAAATGTGCAATTAGTCGCAGCCGTCGCCATTGTTTTAGCTGTGGTAGCTGTTGGCGCACCAGCAGCAGCAGTGGATGAACCCGAAGCGAAGATTGGGGCTATGGTTGTATCTGGCGTAATGTCTATGCTTTTCGTTTTAGCAGTGGCCTTGAATTCTTCTGTAACAGGGAATGAAACATTTTCTACGAGATTAATTGGAGATGGAATACTTGGAAGGCTAGTTAGAGGTGGGGCATGGTTTGGAGGGATCGTTGGAGGACTTGTTGGAGCAGTTTTGGGTTCTTATGTTGGTCAGTTGGCTTTAAATGAGGATAAACGTTTTCGCTGGATTTGGAAGATTACCATTGCTTTTGCCAGTACAGAAGGCACAAGTTTTCGTGGTGCTGACTTAACCAATGCTAATTTTACCCTAGCAATACTTAAAAGCAGTGATTTGAGAAATGCTGTTCTGACTCATACCTGTTGGTATCAGGCTAAAAAACTTGACTGTATACGTTCAGGAACAACTTATCTAGGGAATGTACAACTACAGCAATGGTTGATACACAAACAAGGACAGCACAAGAATTTTAATCGTCAAGACTTGCGAGGTGTGAATTTACAAGGAGTTAACTTAGCCGATGCCAGTTTTATTGGTACAGACTTGAGTGAAGCCAACTTACAAAACGCAGATTTATCTAGAGCCAAGCTCATACAAACCCAACTCGACGGCACTGACTTTACAGGCGCAACTCTCACCGGAGCCATCATTGAGGACTGGGGTATTACCAAAGATACGAAATTCGACGTAGTGAGATGTGAGTACGTTTATATGCGCTTGCCCACAAGAGAGAATCCTGACCCACTCCGCAAACCTGATAACAACAAAGAAGTTTTTGCTCCGGGAGAGTTTGGGGATTTCATCAAACCAATCTTTGACACCCTCGACCTTTACCACAGCCAAGGAATTGACCCAAGAGCGATCGCTATTTCCTTTAAGCAGCTAGCCGAAAATCACCCAGAAGCAGATTTGCGGATTGTGGGAATGGAAGTGCGAGGCGAAGATAAGTTCTTGCTTCGTGCAAAAACAGCAGCTATGGCTGATAAGTCTGAACTGAGCGCAGAATATTTTGACACTTATAATCAGATAAAAGGTTTGCCGGAGCGAGAGATTAAATTACTGCTAGCAGAAAAAGATAATCAAATCCGCAGATTAGAAAATATGGTGATGACGGCATTAGAGCGTCCTAGCTTTTATTCAAACGTTGAGCAGGTAGGTTTTATGACTAACAATCCCGGTGGCTTTTCAGTTGGTGGTTCAGTTGATGGCGATATTAATAATGTTCAGGGTGAAAATAACCAACAAAGGGTAAGTAATAAAAGTTCTAGTTTTAACTTACAAGGCGCTCAATTCGCTGGTGGTCTAGTCAACGCAGACACAGTAACCGCAAATCAAATCGGCGGCAACATCACCAACTACTCCACTGAACAAAAGCAGAATCTCACAGAAGCCGCAGCAGAGATTCAGCAGCTTCTCAATCAATTGGGGCAGACATACCCCACTACAACTACTTCTGAGAAAATGATCGCTGTGGCTAAGGCTGTAGACGAGATTGAAAATAACCCAACATTGAAAGCGCGAGTAATTGGTGCATTGAAGGCTGGGGGAACTGAAGCATTTAAAGAACTAATCGACCATCCTTTAGTGAATATACTGCTGGCTTCAATTGAAGGGTAGCAAGATGCCATATAACACTCGTTATTGTTAATAATGACGCATAAAATAATGAAGTTAGAGGAATTGTATGGATGGCAGATAAAAAACATTTTGCAATACTCAAAAAAGGGGTAGAGGTTTGGAATAAGTGGAGAGAAAACAACCCAACTTTAGTTCCTGATCTTAGCGAGATAGTTTTTCGTACCAAAGACCTTACAGGAGCTAACCTTGCTGAAACAAAATTAAGTGGAGCAGACCTCCAATGGACTCGGCTCATGTGGGCAAACCTCGGTGGAGCAGACCTCAGTAATGCAAATCTTGGTAAAGCACATCTTAAAGAAGCTGACCTTAATAAGGCAAATCTTAGCAAAGCAAACTTAAATGAAGCTGACCTTAGTAACGCAATACTCAGTGAAGCAAACCTTAGTGGAGCAAATTTTGGCAAAGCAAATCTCAATGAGGCAGACCTTAGTGAGGCTAACCTAAATAGATCAGCACTTAGTAAAGCAAACCTCACTGGAGCAAGCCTGAGTGGAGCAAGCCTAAGTGGGGCGAAACTTGTTGGAGCTAACCTTACTGGGGCAGACCTTAGCCAGTCAACACCTAAGGAAGCAAACCTCAGTGGAGTGATACTTAGTGGAGCTAACCTTAATGAAGCAATACTCATTCAGGCAGACCTTAGTAGGGCAAACCTCAGTAAGGCTAACTTCAGTAGGACTAACCTCAGTGGGGCTAACCTCAGTGATGTAGACCTTACAGGGGCTAACCTTACTAGAGCTAACCTCAGTGGGGCTAACCTTACTAGAGCTAACCTTAGTGAGGTAGACCTTAATAAGGCAGATTTTAATGAGGCAAACCTTCAAAATACTAATCTTAATAGGGCAGACTTAAGTAGAACTCAAGCATTAGGAACTAATTTTAATGCAGCAGAATTTACGGGAGCTTGTATAGAAGATTGGAATATCAACAGCATTACAAATCTTGATAATATAATTTGTGACTACATCTACTTACGCCAAGGTCAACAAGAACGTCGCCCTAGCAGTGGAAATTTTGCCCCTGGTGAATTCGCCAAGCTGTTCCAAAAATCTCTAGAAACCATAGATCTAATCTTTCGTAACGGTATCGACTGGGACGCTTTCGCCTACTCCTTCAAAAAAGTAGAAGTCGAAAACCAGGGCGCACAATTGGATGTCCAAAGCATTGAGAAGAAAGGCGATGGCATTCTTGTAGTCAGAGTAGCTGTTGCCCCTGATGCAGATAAAGCAAAAATCCACAATCAGTTCATGCAGGGGTATGAATTTGCGGCTAAAGCATTAGAAGCACAGTACCAAGCAAGACTTGAGGATAAAGATACCCTAATTTCCAAACAGGAAGTACAAATTAACCGCCTGTTTGACATAGTAGAACAGCAAGGTTCAGTCCAAAAAGCACTGGCAGAAAATCCACGGAAAGTTTCTAACTACAATATGCAGAATCCGCAGTTCGCAGGTGGCATAGTAGATACCAACACTGTCAACGCAGACCAGATAGGTGGTAACATTCACAACAACGACGCTTAAAAACGCTCAAACCAAACCATGCCGGATTCAGAAGACCCCAAACAAGTCAATAACAACGACTTACGCAATTCCCAGTTTGGCGGCGGGTTAATCAACGCTGACACAGTGAATGCTGGGCGAATTGGCGGTGACATCTACAACATTCACCTTGGGCAGCAGACGGTGGCATCAGGTAATTCAGTCCAGTCACAGAATCAACGACAGCGATCGCTCTCTGAAAGAGATTCACTTGAAAAAGCCTACACTCTCCAAAGCCAGAAAGTTGCAAATCTACGAACAGCGTTGGTTATTGAAACTGATGTAACACGCAAGTTCCAATACGAACACCAGCTTCAGGCAGAGGAACGTACCCTGAAGGAACTTGGTAACAAGTTGGATGCAATTGAACAACAGTTGCAATCTATTGATGATCCTGGAGTAAAAACAGACACAACTATATATATTGAAAGACCACCCATTGAAGATAAATGCTATAAAGCAATTGTGCAACCAGGGGCATTGATTCGTCTCAAAGCCCCGCAGAGAATGGGGAAAACATTACTGCTGGAGAAAACCTTAGATTATGCAAGACACCAGGGTTATCAAACCGCAAAATTGGATTTACAACTGGCTGATATCGATATTCTGGCTAACTTAAAAACATTTCTACAATGGTTGTGTATTGATGTTGCTGACAGTCTGGAGCTAGAACCCCAACTAGATAAACACTGGCAAGAGGTTTTTGGGCTGAATAAAAACTGTACCCGTTATTTTCAAAAATATTTATTATCGATTACTGATACTCCCTTAGTTTTAGCTATAGATAACTTTGAGAGACTGTTTGAATATCCAGAGATTTTCCCCCAATTCTGCTTATTACTGCGGGGATGGTATGAGGCAGCGAAGCAGGGAGACAAGATTGGTAATATCTGGAAGAAGCTGCGGTTAGTTGTAGTTCATTCAACCGAATCTTACCCTTCCTTAGACAGTAATCATTCCCCGTTTAATGTGGGATTGGCGATTGACTTACCTGAATTTAATCTGCAACAAGTAACAACCCTCGCCAAACAGAATGAGTTAAGCCTGGGAGAACAGGACTTAAGCGGGTTGATGGAGTTGCTAGGGGGACATCCTTATTTGGTACAATCTGCGATTGCCCATCTCAAAAGCCAGCAAGTGACCTTAGAAGAATTGTTAAGACTTGCACCAACAGAGCAAGGAATCTTCAGCGACCACTTGCGGCAACAACTGTGGCATTTACAACATAATCCCCAGCTTGAGATAGGGTATAAAAAAGTAGTGATCACGAATGCACCTGTGAGATTAGAGACTGAAGTTGCGTTTAAATTGCATAGCTTGGGGTTAGTAAAACTTGTTAGTAATGATTGCGTTCCTGGTTGTGATTTGTATCGTCAGTATTTCTCAACTCGTTTGGAGTAGGTAAATCGTGGTTGAACAATACATATTCTCTGGAAGTCTACCTGAAAATGCCAGCACCTACGTCATACGAGAAGCTGATGCACAGTTATATGAAGGACTGAAAGCGGGGAAGTTTTGTTACGTACTGAATTCCAGACAAAGTGGAAAGTCCAGCTTGCGTGTGCGAACCATGCAGCGATTGAGAGATGATGGCGTACAGTGTGCCGCCGTAGATTTATCTGCTGGTGGGATTCAGAATGTCCCTCCCGAACAATGGTATGCAGACTTAATTGACACGCTTATTGATAGTTTTGGATTAGATTTAGACTTTGGTGATTGGTGGGAGGCGAATCAGTTAAATTCGCTAGTCACAAGATTTCGCAAGTTTTTGGAAGAAGTATTACTTGTTGAAGTTCAAGAAGATATCGTTATCTTTATTGATGAAATAGATAGCGTACTCAGTTTAAATTTTCCTACAGATGACTTTTTTGCATTGATTCGTGCTTGCTATAACAAACGAGTTGATAACCCTGAATACAATCGCCTTGCTTTCTGTTTGCTAGGAGTCGCATCACCGACCAATTTAATACAAGATAAGAACCGTACCCCGTTTAACATTGGTCAGGCTATCTCCCTCAAGGGCTTTCAATTGTATGAGGCTGAACCATTAGAAAAGGGTTTGCATGGGAAGTTTAATAATCCCCAAGCGATAATGCAGGAGATTTTGAACTGGACTGGGGGGCAACCATTCCTGACTCAAAAGCTGTGTCAATTCATGGTTGAGGAATCAGAACAAGACAACCCTCGTTCAGTAGAGCAAGTTGTCAAGTCACGGATTATTGAAAACTGGGAATCACAGGATGAGCCTGAACATTTACGGACAATTCAAGCCAGGATTTTGCGGGATGAACAACGGGCAGGGTACTTACTAGAACTGTATCAACAAGTCCGACTAATTGAGGAACAATCCGAGGTAACAGCAGATGATACTTTAGAACAAAGTGAGCTACAGCTTTCAGGTTTAGTTGTTAGACAGCAAGGGAAGCTGAGAATCTATAACCAGATTTATCGTGAGATATTTGATTTTAATTGGATTGAAAACCAACTAAACAACCTGCGTCCCTATTCTGAGAATTTTCGCTTTTGGGTGGCTTCTGGAGGTGCTGATGACTCACGCCTGCTGCGAGGCAAGGCTTTACAATCAGCAGAAGAATGGGCAAGAGATAAGAACTTAAGTTATCAGGATAAACAGTATTTAGCAGCTAGTAAAGAAAAGGAAATTCAGGAGGAGATTGCTGTTAAGGAACAAGAAGCTACTTTGGAACGAGAAAGGAAGGACAAGGAAGCACTAGAGGCGAGAAACCAATTGCTCAGTGAGGCGAATAAGAAAGCTCAACGAATAACTAGTATTGGAGCAATTGCTTTAATTGTAACATTAATAGGAGCGGCAATTGTAGGATTGTCCAGTAGAAAACAACTTGATGAAACTCACGATGAAGTTGTAGCTGTTCAAAATTTAAACAAACTAGCTGGAGTATTAGAGAAAAATACTGACTCTAATTCTGAAGGAATTACTTTTGACTCAAATGAAGCTTTGAGACTGTCCGCTTTATCTTTTAACGTTAGTAATCATCAACTTAAACAGGCATTAGTTTTTGCTACTACTTCACAAGCACATCAACAGTTAAAAAATCTGAAAGAGGCAGAATCAGAAATTAAGCAAAGTCAGGAGTTATTACAAAAAGCGGATCATAAAGTTTTAGAATCTAACCAAGGCTTACAAGTTAAGGTATTAGTCCAGAAAAGTCAAGGTGATTTACTAGCCAAAAACAAACAAACCCAGAATGCCATAGCATCCTATACTCAAGCATTTAATATCCTAAAAGCTCATCCCAATGAAACTGATTTTACTAAAAATAATCAGTTGCTTACAGGCGAAAATATTGAATCAGTTCATCGAAGTTTAATTAAACTAAACCCTCAATATAAAGAAGTTGGAGCATCATTGACAAAACATTTATATGCTCAACTTAAATATTTTCTGAAGGCAAGAAATTGGGAGTCGGCTGACAGAGAAACATCTAAGCTCATGCTTAATATTGCTAAAAGAGAAACAGAAGGATATTTAGATTATGAACAAATAAATAGTTTCTCTTGTGACGACCTGCGAAAAATAGACCAGCTTTGGATCAGCAATTCTGACAACCGTTTTGGCTTTAGTGTGCAAAAGAAAATATGGATCAGCACTAAGAATAGGCTGGGTGTAAAACTAGAAGACTGGAATGACTTGGACAATGAAAATTATTTGCGGTTTGCCAAGGCAGTAGGATGGTATGATGAGAAAATAGACGACAGTACGAGCCGCTCAAGAGGTGGTTTTGTGAGCTACGACGAATATGTTAAGCGTATAAAAAATAACTCAGCGTATGGTAGGGGAGGGCTACCCGGGTTAAAGGAGATGGGGTGGAGATGGTACTACATGGTTCTAGGAGTGAGGACTAGGTCTACATTAGATGGTACTACATGGTTCTAGGAGTGAGGACTAGGTCTACATTGGTTGGTTTATTTTCTCGCGTTGCGACTTGTAAAGTGTAACATATAACGCTTTCGCAAGTTTGTAAACATTTCTCACAGCCTACTTTTCCACGCAATAATCAACTTTTCATCGATCCGATACCTGGCACTGTGGGCGGCTGATCGGCTGATAACAATTCGCCTGAATAAACTTTGTTGCTACCTCATGCACCTCCGTACTCTCGGTTACTCGCTGCTTCTCCCAAGGTAAACTCATCTGCCCAGGCGACGACTTTTTCATCTTCCCAACCTTCATCACCGATGGCAAAAAGCGACTACCCCAAAAATTTCGCTTTTCTGGTTTTGCTTTAGGTCTATACTTCTGACAAAACCGCCGATACTTCGCCGCACATTCCTCCAAAGTTCGCCCCAACTGCAAAAACGACGGATGCCACTGAGTAATGCCATCGTTGCTCAAGCGGTCATGAGTGCCATAGTTGCTAAAGTCGTAGAAATAACCCTGCTGCATCCCGGACGCTTTGGGGTTCGCATGAATGTATCGTAAGGTATTCAAAGCCCGTCGCTGGTCGGTATTAGCAAAACCCGTGCTGTGATATCGCTTCTCCCAAAAATGACCTGTGCGGTTCAACATTCGGTTAAAACACATAGCAGTGTACCAGTTGAGCCAGTGCATAATTTTGGGAAGCTCTTCAGGCTGTTGGGGTTCAAGTAGGTAATGTACGTGGTTCGACATTATACATAAAGCATAGAGCTTAAACTTATATTTCTCCTGTGCTTTCTTGATGGCGTAAAGGAAGACTTCACGACATTCCAACCGTGTTAGGCGAAACTCCCGATTGTTGCAACGGGTTGTAATGTGGTAGCAAAATCCAGATTGCAAGTTACGTTTTGGACGAGACATTACAAATACAATTTGACAATATGAATAGTTTAGTTTACAGACTCACTACTCCTCCCAATTAACCAATACCCCATCCACAATCGCAATCCTCCACTGCGGAAACTTCGCCAGCAACTTCTTGATCACGATCTGCTTTCGCCGGGTCATCATGACAGCATTCCTGCAAGAAATCAAACCCCGGATTCTGCCCCGAATTCGCCGCAACCTTGAGTTTTTGCATACGTTCTGGTCGTACATTTGCCCTTGCAGCAATCGCCTCATGCGACCATTTTTCAGCACTGGGGACAGGCGCGGCGAACTTTCACCCTCATCAACGACTTTGACTTCTACACCCGAAACTGAATTGTGGTGGAGTAGCTTTGTTCTACTTGATTAAAAGATGTATTGCACGACGAACATATACTTGCCAAGGCTCAGTCTGAGGTTGAAAAATTTGTGCATAAAGCATAATTCCACTCATAGTATCAAAAACTAAACTAGGATCTAAATCTGCGTTAACTTCATTTCTGACTTTTGCTCGTTCAATTACAATAGCAAAAGCTTGCCGTCGAGGTTGCAGATATTTTGTCCAATAAATTTCAGCAAATTGAGGACTAGTTGAGGCACTACTGATGATCATAGCAACAGTCTGCCGTCCCAAAGGACTAAGCGTAATTTGCGCGGCATTCTCAATCAGAGCATCAATATCATCCCAAAGACAACCAGTATCAGGGATAATAACTTCTTCTCTAAAACTTTCTATTGCCGATGCAATCAGTTCTTCTTTACCTTTGTAGCGTCGGTAAATAGTGGGTTTACTAACTCCTGCACGGACTGCAATTGCATCAATACTTGTACGTTCATATCCAACTTCTGATAGTATTTCCAAACTTGCTTGCAGAATAGCTTGATGAGATTGAAGGTTACGAGGTCGTCCTGGCAGATTTTTCGCGGGTTTATTCATGCAATTATCATCTCAAGGCATCGGTATTTAGACAACTTGCAAACAGTTATTGAGTTATTGAGTTGACTTCTCTTATATTTTACGATACCGTATCGTAAAATATAATCTCTAATCACTCAAAAGTGAGAAAAACATGACTAGCTTTTCAAGCGGACGAACACTGCCATTACCCCCTGGTCGCTTCGGTTTGCCCATCATTGGCGAATCCATTAGTTATTTGCAAGAGCCAGTACGTTTTATTGGGCAGCGACAAAAGCAATATGGAGCAGTCTTCAAAACCCATCTATTTGGTCGCCCAACGATTGTCTTAATTGGGGCAGATGCCACACGTTTTCTATTCAGTAATGAAAGTCAGCGATTTGAGATGACTAATACTACAAGTTTCGAGACGCTACTAGGAGCCAACTCAATTGGAGTCAAGACAGGTACTGCTCACCAAAAACTTCGTAAACAGTTGTTCCAGTCCTTTGAGCCAAGAGCGTTAGCTGACTATGCCAAAACAATGGAACAGTTGACCCATCGTTATCTGCATAAATGGGAAGAGATGAAAACTTTCACTTGGTATCCTGAACTGAAAAAATACACACTTGATATTGCCTGTAGGTTGTTTATAGGTGTTGATAATGCCGCAAATGATAACTTAGAAAAAGTTTACGAGGCTTGGAGTAATGGACTATTATCTATTCCGATTCGATTTCCTCTAAGCAAGTTTGCTCGTGCAGTTCGTGCGCGAGAGCAGCTTCTTGTGCAATTTGATCAGTTAATTGTTCAACGTCAAAAACAGCCTATTGCCCATCGAGATGTTTTAGGAATTCTATTACAAGCACAAGATGAGGAAGGGAATCGTCTGAGTATTGAGGACGTGAAAGATAACGTGTTAGCAATGCTTGTTGCTGGACACGAAACTTTAACCTCAGCATTAACTTCCTTATGTTTATTGTTAGCTCAACATCCACAGGTGTGGCAAACAGCACGTTTGGAACAAGCGAAAATTGGACACGCACAACTGCTGACACCAGAATGTCTTAAGCAAATGACCTATTTAGAGCTTGTGCTAAAAGAAGTTCTACGGATGCTGCCTCCAGTCGTTCGTAGCGGTTCGCGCAAAGTACTTAAAGAAAGTGAGTTTGCTGGATACCGTATCCCCCAAGGCTGGGACGTGTTTTTCCAAATTCAGGAAACTCATCAAGACGAGAATGTTTACGTTCAATCTCAACAATTTGACCCACAACGTTTTGCATCTGAATCCACTCAAGACAAACAAAGGGTTGGAAGCTATATTCCTTTTGGTGGTGGGATTCGAGAATGTTTAGGTAAAGAGTTTGCTCGGTTAGAAATGAAACTGTTTGCCGTATTATTGATCCGTGACTATGAATGGGAAATACTTCCTGGACAAAATCTAGAACGCTTAGTACTACCATTTTCTCGTCCGAGGGATGGTTTGAAAGTCAAGTTTTGGAGGCGCGAAGGCTAACAGTTTGAAATCGTATTGCTAAACTAGATATTCATCATTTATTTTGAGTGACAGGCGCGGCGGAACAAGTGCCAACTCTTAGAAACGCGGAAGGGACAAGACAATCTTTCACTTCCTCACCAAAGACTTGCTTTACTGTAGATAGCACAACTCTTTACTTGATTCGTGAAGAAGGCAAATCATGCAACTACATCAATTCGACAACATTCAGGAATTCTGGCACTGCACTCAGACTTACTTACTCCAGCATCAGGTAGAAAATAATGTTTTGCTCAGTATTTTGCATACCTTGCTGCATAACCCAGAACGTTACCTGGGTAAGCCTTATTTAGCAATCGTCCAAACAAGTGGCGAGATTCTAGCTGTTGCTATCCGCACCCCACCCCAAAAATTGATCCTATCCAAAGCCCAGAATATGGATGCCTTGGGCTTGATTACTCAAGATTTACGTCTTGAGCAACTGCCAGGAAGCATGGGACTGGCAACTGAAGCAGAAATATTCTCGCAGACTTGGCAAAGGCTGACAGGACAATTCTATCAACGGTCGATGGTAATGAAAATTTACCAATTAACAGCAGTGCAAACAGTCCCAACGGCCCGAGGATATCTCAGACTCGCAACCCAAGGCGATCGCTCTCTTTTGATCGAGTGGCTTTCTGCATTTTTATCTGAAATAGATGAGGCGGTGAGCGAAGATGTCGAACACCTTGTAGATAATCGGTTGAAACAGCAGAATACTTATTTTTGGATTGATAGCACTCCAGTTTCAGTTGCGTCTAGTAAACAATTGTTACCTACAATTGGTCGGATCAATTTAGTTTATACACCACCAGAGTATCGTCGCAAAGGATATGCCACTGCCTGTGTCACAGCGTTAAGCCAAAAACTGCTAGCCCAGGGATGCCGCCATTGTTTGCTCATAGCAGATTTAGCCAATCCCACAGCTAATCATATTTATCAAGTGATTGGCTATCGCCCCCTAAGCGATTGGCACGAATACTCATTCACCTCCAAGGAGTAATGTCCAAAGTATATTTAAAATCTCTTTGTTAAAATACTATTATGATCCATACCAATTCACCAACTGCAAAGAAATGCTGGTAGAGACGGCTTGGCGTTGGGAATGGGAACGAGTATTGCAATATGCCAGTAATTGAGAGCGATCGCTACTCACTCCGCTTCACCAAAACCCCATCCACAATCACAATGTACACAATCATTAAAATTAGTTTTTTAGCAGGATTTGTGTATGATACTATGTGCTATTTTTACCTGTTGCTACTGATTTCATAATATTTTGTAATTTCTAATTCGTAATTCGTAATTATTGCACCAAAGGATTTATCCGGGGGCTTGAATAAAGTTGCTACGCGTTTTCTCTTTCTTCATAACTGCTCTTGGGGCTTGTACCCTCAATGATTTAATTATTAATTAACTCCTAATTATTACGAATTACGAATTACGAATTATTCGGTCATCGGCATTTTCTACTTCCATACTCACATTCTCACTAATAAAGTAGGGTAAATGCTCTTATACAGTAAACCTAACAACCATTGATACATAAGGGTTTTCTTGATTTTTACTGGTGGCACATACTTACTGCCACGATTGTGCTTCCATTTTTCTACTTACTGCCATCGACTGCTTCCACTCTTTCATGGATTTTCTGCGAGCGCATTTTCTACATCACGAAGTAATCAACCTTTGAGGTGCATTTACTGCCATCGTCTGCTTCCACTTTACTGCCATCATGTCGGTAAAGTGACAAGAATCTATACGTAGTGATAAATCTAACCTTATTTTCGATGTTTGTACTGGCTACTATAGCTTGAAAATCATAAAAAAGCTTGAAAAAGCCTATAAAGTCAAATTTGATTGATGTTCATAAAAAAGACTGTTATAAAAGCCTTACAGGCATTCTCTTGACATCACTGTAATATTTTCTTTTTGGAAATGCTCTAACCTCAATTATCCACTTCCCTCTAACTATGCCTAAAAAACTTGCATCCCAACACGTGGCTTAGAATTACAGAGAGTAAGTCTTACTAAGGCTTACCGACTAATAGAAAATGGTTGGGGTTTGAATTTAGGTGATATTGAATCTCAAAAATTAGAACTAGAAGGAAATTTAGAGTTCATCAAAGTTGAAGTTCATTTTTTCCCTCCAATGACAGGATTTATTTTGGAAGGAGAACGTCGCCATCCAAAACAAAAAATTACCCCTGGAATTATTGATAAAACTACTGGAAAACCTAGCTATGTCATTTATAGAATTGATTTGCCAAACCGTTCAATAGATGAATTTAGTTTATGGGTTTATCGGCACATGGATAAAGCTCAAATGATTTCACCTTCTGCATTAGTGGATAAGCACCGTCAAGCAGCAATCGCTTTAGCTGCACGCTATTCTGAGACAGTATGATTTTTACTTTTCCCGATCCACCAATACCCCTTCAACACAAGGAATCCCCCACTGTGGAAACTTCGCCAGCACTTTTTTAATCACAATCTGCAAAGCCGGATCATCATGACAGCATTGTTGGAGGAAGTCAAAACCAGGATTTTCCCCAACCAGAGAAGCCATCTTCAGTTTGTCCATTCGCAATAATCTAGCTTTGGATCTCATGGCGATGTCTTCTCTACGAGACGCTCCGCGAACTGCGGTAAACAACGCCTCACTAGATTTTTGCACCTGATAATTGACTACAGATATATTCCACTGCTTCTCAAACTTGCTGATTGTTGCCCTCATACTGGCGTAATACTTGCTGTCTAGCAAATATTGAATTACCCACAATGGGGGGCATTCTCCAAGGTTTGCTCTATCCAACCATTCAAATATCTCACTTTGATTTAATGACACGGGTGCGGTGCAACCTTCGCCTTCATGAACTGTTTTGACTTCTCACCCGAAACCGAATTTTCAAGCAACAATTAAGACTAAATTTCTTGCCAATCACTCCAATTGCATCCTTCAGCATCATGTTGGCATTCTTGAGATGGCTTTTTAACAAGCCAGAGTTTCCAGTCTTTCTGTTTCAGAGAATCAAATAGTTGTGTGACAGTTGATTCATCCTCTGTAAATTTATTCAAAGTGATATGCCAACACTTGCCACCTATCCCTTTGTGGCAGTTTACCTTACTATTAACTTTTACTCGTTTAAAATTTTTATTTTTTAATTGTTTGCCTAACTCATCTAAACATCTACTTTTGAAACAGACTGCATAGGCTTTTCTTCCAAATTTATCTCGTGAGTTCGGCTTAATCCAATAATCCTTACCTTCGATCTTATTGCGAAAGCTGTATGCTTGGGCATTGTTAACTTCTTTCCATATCTCCGTTACAATAGACTTTTTACCTTGGTCTTGCTTGTAAGCATGAAAGTTACTAAACCCAGTGATAGTCACATGATAGCCGCCCCATTGCACATCTTTCTCATATCCTGGTGATAGATAAACAGCATATTCATGCTCTTCGATGACTTCACCAAGCACTCGCGCTCTCATATATTCTTTCTCTCCAAAGGCTCTTATTATATATCAACCTTTTTCTAGATTAAGTTTAATTGCTGGCAGTATTAGTATAGCCATCTTTGTGAAAATACGATTTACATTTGCGGGATAAATCTTCAGTAATCCCACTGCTGATTAATTTGGTTTTTAATCAACCAACACCCCATCCAGACACGCAATCCCCCACTGCGGAAACTTCACCAATAGTTTTTTAATCACAATCTGCAAAGCCGGATCGTCACTCCAGCACGAAAGCAAGTACTCGAAGCCCGGATTCTGCCCCGAATTCGCCGCAACTTTGAGTTTCTGCATCCGCTCCGGTCGCATATTTGACCTCGCAACAATCGCCTCATGTGACCATTTTTCAGGCTATGGCATAGGCGGCGCAGAACTTTGACCCCTCATGATCTGCTTTCATCTCTCCACCTGAAACTGAATTTTCAACTAACAACAGAGTGGAATTACTTTATTCTGCTTGCCCCTATGTTTGATTAGTGGTCGCTGAACACACAAACTTCGACAGAAATCTTGTGTTACAGTCCGTAAAAGTCCATACTGAAGCTGTATGTAACATAAACCCTCGCCTTTACAAGCCTAGCCATGCCCCAAGACTTCTCTCGCCAGAATCTCAGAGGTCGTTCATTTAAAGGTCAAAACCTTGCTGGGGCAAACTTTAGCGGCGCAGATATCCGAGGAGTAGATTTTAGTGGAGCGAATTTGAGAGGTGCAGACTTTAGCCACGCTACAGCTGGATTACAAAAGCGTTGGATAATAATTTTAATCCTATCTGCATTTTTAGTATCAATTTTATCAGCATTTGTGTCTGTATTTGGCAGCGCTCAGACCCCAAATAGCGTATTTACCGTTATCACTGAACCTTATATAAATATTCGTTACTTAACTCTCTTAGCACAAGCTGGAGTTTTGTTTCTACTTACAGTTGGATGGGGTTTCCAAAGAGCTTTAGAAGCTGGAGCCATAATTCCAGTAATTACGTGGAGTATAACTAAGGTTTTAGCTATATCTGGAATTATTAGTTCGACTAAAGTTGTACTTGCAATTCAAAGTGGAATTTTGGGTGGTGCTGTTGTTGGGACATGGGTGTTAGCTATAACTGGAGTGATGACTATAGCTGGCTCTGTTTTAATTGCAATCACTACAATCCATCATAAATTAACAGATATGATTCTAGTGGGGGCAATAACGATAACTAGTGCTGGAGTTGGGATATTAAGTCTTACAGGATTTAACTTTAAGACAATTATTGTAACTGGATCTGGAGTAATTATTGCAGCATGTCTAGCAGTTTATGTAAGTTGGCGTATTTTAGTTTGTGACGATAAATTTAGTTGGATCTGGGCACTCGCAGTTAATCTTGCTAGCACAGGAGGTACAAGTTTTCGATATGCTGATCTTAGTAATGCTAACTTCGCTCGAACAGTTCTCAAGGGCACTGATTTTAGAGATGCAATATTAAAGCAAACTTGGTGGTCAAATGCTCAACGACTTGATTTTGCTCGTGTTGGAAATAGCTATCTTAAGCATTTGCAAATTCAGCAGTTATTAGTTAGTAACAATGGAGAAAATCAGAACTTTGATGGCTTAAATCTTACAGATATTAATTTGAGTAATACTAGGTTGACAGATGCTAGTTTTATTAGAGCTAATCTCAACCATGCTAACCTACAAAATGCAATTTTGTTGAGAGCCAAGCTAGTGCAAACCCAACTAGATGCCACTGACTTTACAGGCGCAACTCTCACCGGAGCTTACATCGAAGATTGGAACATTACTACCGACACCAAGTTTGATAAAGTACGATGTGAGTACGTTTATATGCGACTCCCTACAAAAGAGAAGCCTGATCCACTTCGCAAACCTGATAACAATAAAGAAGTGTTTGCTCAGGGGGAGTTTGGGGATTTCATCAAGCCCATCTTCGACACACTCGACCTCTACCATAATCAAGGTGTTGACCCCAGAGCGATCGCTATTTCCTTTAAGCAGCTAGCTGAAAATCACCCAGAAGCAGATTTGCGAATTGTGGGAATGGAAGTGCGTGGTGAGGACAAGTTTTTGCTCCGTGCAAAAACAGCAGCTATGGCTGATAAGTCTGAACTGAGCGCAGAATATTTTGACACTTATAATCAGATAAAAGGTTTGCCGGAGCGAGAGATTAAATTACTGCTAGCAGAAAAAGATAATCAAATCCGCAGATTAGAAAATATGGTGATGACGGCATTAGAGCGTCCTAGCTTTTATTCAAACGTTGAGCAGGTAGGTTTTATGACTAACAATCCCGGTGGCTTTTCAGTTGGTGGTTCAGTTGATGGCGATATTAATAATGTTCAAGGAGAAAATAACCAACAAAGGGTAAGTAATAAAAGTTCTAGTTTTAACTTACAAGGCGCTCAATTCGGTGGTGGTCTAGTCAATGCCGACACAGTAAATGCAAATCAAATCGGCGGTAACATCACTAACTATTCCACTGAGCAAAAGCAGAATCTCGCAGAAGCCGCAGCAGATATTCAGCAGCTTCTCAATCAGTTAGGGCAGAGTTACCCGACTAGCACTCCACTAGAAAAACAGATAGCAGTCACGGAAGCACTCAAGCAAATCGACAGTAATCCCACTTTAAAAGCGCGGGTAATTGGGGCGTTGAAATCTGGTGGAACTGAGGCATTGAAGGAATTAATTGATCATCCTCTTGTCAATATATTATTGGCGACTTTAGAAGGTTGGCAGGATGCTGAGTAGTTTACTTGAGAGATAAGTAGAGAGGTTAGCTGGTAATGGCGAATGAAGAATATCTGGCAATACTTAAGCAAGGAGTTGAGGTTTGGAATGAATGGAGGAAGAATAACCAAGGAATTACCCCTGTTCTCAATGAGAGCGACTTGAGTAAATTACTTCTCTGTGAAGTTAACCTCACTAACATTAATCTTACTAAAGCTGACCTAAGCGGAGCTAATCTGAGTGAAGCTAACCTCAGTATGGCTAACCTCAGTATGGCTAATCTCTGTGAAGCTAATCTCACTATGGCTAATCTAAATAAGGCTAACCTCAGTGGGGCTAATCTAAGCAAAGCTAACCTCAGTATGGCTAATCTTAGTGAAGCTAACGTTACTGAAGCTAATTTCAGTAATGCTAAAGTCTTTCAAGCTAACCTTAGTGAGACTAATCTTTTTGAAGCTAACCTAGATAAAGTAGACTTGAGTAAAGCCATTTTTAATGGAGCTACTGCACATTATTCTCCTCCAATTTGGGACACTCCTCTAGGAGCTACCGTTTCATTTAAAACTGCAAAAGAATTTTTAGATATATTTTCTTTTTCGGAAAATAAAACTGAGCTTAATAAACTAAACAAGAGATTATTTACATTCAATGAAAATCTTATACCAGGAATTATTCTCTATACAGAAGAAGATAATAAATTATCACACTATATTAAAGATAATTTTGAATCTCTAGATAAATTGACTGGAGATTGGTGTACTATTTTCCTTCTGGAGCGTCCACCATTAGGATGGGAAAAATCTCATTTATATTGGAAAGAGATATTTGAAGATGAGTTGTATGAAAAGTTTAAGTTTTTCAATTTTCTAAAAAACCGGAAATACCAAAAATCAGAAGTTTATGATTTAGCAAGAAAACTCAAAATAGATATTAATAATTTACCATGTCTGGTTTTACTAAATCCTAAAAATATGTTACATAAATCCGATAATGAATATGCTTCAATAGAGAAAATAGTATTTCGCATCAAAGAAGTATCGCCAGAGTATTTCCGTGACTTATTCTTTAACCTTGAAGCTCAAGCTATTAATTCTCAATCGGCTTTTGAGAATATAAAGCTTAATTTTCCAAAAATCACAAAAATTTTAAAAAAGTATTCGGAATTAGAACAAGAAGCAAGAAACAAAACTTCAAATTACTATATTGCTAACTCCCAGTTTGCAGGTGGCATAGTAGATGCTAACAATGTTGATGCAGACCAAATAGGTGGTAACATTCAGAACAACGACGCTTAAAATCGCCCAAGTCAAACCCATGCCCGATTCAGAAGACCCAAAGCAAGTCTCCAGTAGTGACTTACGCAATTCCCAGTTTGGCGGTGGATTGGTTAATGCTGGCACAGTGAATGCTGGGCAAATTGGCGGCGATATCTACAACATTCACCTTGGGCAGCAGACGGCGGTATCAGGTAATTCAGTTCAATCGCAGAATCAACGACAGCGATCGCAGTCCGAAAAAGATTCACTTGAAAAAGCTTACACCCTCCAAAGCCAGAAAGTTGCAAATCTACGAACAGCGTTGGTAATTGAAACCGATGTATCCCGCAAGTTCCAATATGAACACCAGCTTCAGGCAGAGGAACGCACATTAAAAGAGCTTGGCGACAAGTTGGATGCAATTGAACAACAATTGCAAGCGGCTGAGAACTCTGGACTAGAGGCAGACACAAGTATATATATTGAGCGACCACCAATTGAAGATAAATGTTATAAAGCAATCGTGCAGCCCGGAGCATTAATTCGGATAAAAGCCCCGCAGAAAATGGGTAAAACTCTGCTGCTAGAGAAAATCCTAGACCATGCAAGACACCAGGGATATGAGACAGTTAAATTGGATTTAAAACTTGCTGATAATTCTACTCTGACTGACCTTAAAACTTTTTTACATTGGTTATGTGTCAATGTTTCTGATAGCTTGGATGTGAAAGACTTGGTAGATGAATATTGGCAAGATAGTTTGGGTTTAAATACAAGTTGTACTCGTTATTTTCAAAGATATTTATTAGCGAATATAGATAATTCTCTTGTCTTTGCAATAGATAATTTTGAACGTTTATTTGAATATGCCAATATTTTCTCAGAATTTTGTCTCCTGTTGCGGAGTTGGTACGAAACAGCCAAACAAGGAGACAGGATGGGAAAAATTTGGAAGAAACTACGACTGGTGGTAGTTAATTCCACAGAAGCTTACCCCACTCTAGATATCAATCGTTCACCGTTTAACGTTGGACTAGCTATTGAATTACCTGAGTTTAATCAACAACAGGTGCAAGAAATGGCGAAATTGTATGAACTAGGGGGGTATTTTAGGGAAGAGGGATTAAGTCAGTTAATCAAGTTAGTAGGTGGACATCCTTATCTCCTAAACGAGGCAATAGCTAACCTCAAAAACCAGGAAAGTTCTTTAGAAGAATTAATCAGCCTAGCTCCAACAGAACAAGGAATTTTCAGCTATCATTTACGGCAGCAACTAGAATCTTTGCAAAGTGATTCTCAGCTAAAAGAGGGTTACGCAAAAGTGATAACAGTAGATAAACCAGTGCAGCTTAATCCTGAAATCACTTTTAAATTGCACAGTCTGGGTCTAGTTAAAATAGTGCGTAATGACTGTATTGCTAGTTGCGATTTGTACCGTCAGTATTTTTTGGCACGTTTGGAGTAGTTTATGGTTGACCAGTACATTTTCTCTGGAAGTCTACCTGAAAATGCCAGTACTTATGTCAAACGAGAAGCTGATGATGAATTAAATGAAGCCCTATTACAAGGTAGGTTTTGTTATGTACTAAATTCTAGACAGAGTGGAAAGTCCAGCTTGCGTGTAAGAACAATGAGCCGTTTGAGCGAAGCTGGTGTAGAGTGTGCATCTATTGATTTATCCTCCATTAATATTCAGACAGCAACTCAAGAAAACTGGTATGCAGACTTGATTGTTAAGCTCATTGATAGTTTTGCCTTGGATGTAGATTTTAAAAGTTGGTGGGAGCAGAATCAAATAAATTCACCATTGTTAAGATTTAGTAACTTTTTGACAAAAATACTTCTTGCAGAAATTTCAGAAAATATTGTAATTTTTATTGATGAGATTGATAGTGTTCTGAGTTTAAATTTCCCTACAGATGATTTTTTTGCTTTTATTAGGTCTTGTTATAATGAGCGAGTTGACAACCCCCAATACAATCGCCTCACTTTCTGTTTGCTAGGGGTCGCATCACCGAGCAGTTTAATACAAGATAAGAACCGTACTCCATTTAACATTGGTAAAGCTATCTCTCTCAAAGGCTTTCAACTGCATGAGGCTGAACCATTAGAAAAGGGTTTACGTAAAAAATTCAGTCATCCCCAAGCAGTAATGCAAGAAATCTTGCAGTGGACGGGAGGACAACCATTCCTGACTCAAAAGCTCTGTCAGTTTATGGTTGAGGAATCTGAACAAGACAACCCTCGTTCAGTAGAGCAAGTTGTCAGATCGCGGATTATTGAAAACTGGGAATCACTTGATGAACCTGAACACCTGCGAACAATCCAAGCAAGGATTTTGCGGGATGAACAACGGGCAGGGTATTTACTAGAACTGTACCAACAAGTCCGGCTGGCTGAAGAACAATCCGAGGTAACAGCAGATGATACTTTAGAGCAAAGTGAGCTACAGCTTTCAGGATTAGTTGTTAGACAGCAAGGGAAGCTGATAATCTATAACCAAATTTATCGAGAAATATTTGACTTCAATTGGATTGAAAACCAACTAAACAACCTGCGTCCCTATTCGGAGAATTTTCGCTTTTGGGTGGCTTCTGGAGGAACTGATGACTCACGGTTGCTGCGAGGCAAGGCTTTACAATCAGCAGAAGAATGGGCAAGGGATAAGAACTTAAGTTATCAGGATAAACAGTATTTAGCAGCTAGTAAAGAAAAGGAAATTCAGGAGGAGATTGCTGTTAAGGAACAAGAAGCTACTTTGGAACGAGAAAGGAAGGACAAGGAGGCACTAGAGGCGAGAAACCAATTGCTCAGTGAGGCGAATAAGAAAGCTCAAGGACGAATTAGTATCGGAGCTTTTGTTTTGGTTGTAGCAATTCTGGGAGCAATAACTTTAGGGATATGGTCTAGGAAGGAGGTAAAGGTAGCCAAATCTCAGGTTAATGAAGCTCATAAAAATTTGAACCTAGCCCAGCAAAAGGCTAGAGAAGCACAGGAAAATGAACAAAAGGCTAAAGATAGTACTGCACAAGCAAAGAAGTTAGAACGGCAAGCTAAAGAAAGCGAAAAATCAGCAAAACAAAAAGTAAATGAAGCTCACAAAACTGCTATAGAAGCACAGCAACAAGCAAAAAAGGCTGAAGAAAGTACTATAAGGGCAAGACAGAATTTAATAGAGAAAAGTAGGGAGATATCTAAAACTAATGAGCAGCTTATTCAATCTAAAAATAAGGAATCAGCAGTTTTAGAAATACTTAATAATAAAGAAAAAGAACTGAATAAAATCAATGTAAAAAATGAAGATGCTAAAGCAGAAGTTGCAAATGTTCGCAAACTTGTAGAGCTAGCTGGGAAATTACGAAATGAAAGTTCATCAGATTCAGATGAGGCTTTAAGACTAGCTGCACTATCATTTAACATAGATAATCATCAACTGAAACAAGCACTATTATTTTCTGCCAAGTCACAAGCATACCAAAAACTAAAAGATTGGATGAATGCTAGAAATGAGATTCAAGAAAGTCAATTGAGTTTATCCCAAGCTGATAAAAATGAATTAGTTTCTAATCAGGGTTTACAAATTCAAGTATTATTCCAAAAAAGTCAAGGTGATTTATTAGCCCAAGATCAACAATATCCAAAAGCTATAGACTCTTTAAGAGTAGCATTTAATATTTTAAGGGTTTATCCAACCGAAACTGATTTTACTAAAGAGAATCAATTGCTCACAGGCGAAAATATTGAATCAGTTCATCGGGGTTTAATTAAGCTAAACCCTCAAAATAAAGAATTGAAGAAACAAGTTGAAGAGTCCCTAAAAAAACATTTATATACTCAACTTGAATATTTTCTGAAGGCCAAAAATTGGGAGTCGGCTAACAGAGAAACAGATAAGCTCATGCTTAATATTGCTAAAAGAGAAACAGAAGGATATTTAGATTATGAACAAATAAATAGTTTCTCTTGTGACGATCTGCGAAAAATAGACCAGCTTTGGGTCAGCAATTCTGACAACCGTTTTGGCTTTAGTGTGCAAAAGAAAATATGGATCAGCACTAAGAATAGGCTGGGTGTAAAACCAGAAGACTGGAATGACTTGGACAATGAAAATTATTTGCAGTTTGCCAAGGCAGTAGGATGGTATGATGAGAAAATAGAGGACACTACGAGCCGCGGTAGAGGTAGTTTTGTGAGATCCAACGATTATTACAAGCGTATAGAAGAAAACTCACTTTATGGAAGAGGAGGGCTACCCTTAGGGCTACCCTTCGGGGTACTTCTTGGTACTGCTGAAAGGGTCTACAGAGGGGGGAATACTTCTTTTCTCGCGTTGCGACTTGTAAAGTGTAACATATAAGGCTTTCAAAAGTTTGTAACCATTTATTTCTGCCTTATTTTCCACGTAGTAATCAGCATTTCATAAATCCGATACCTGGCACTGTAGGCTGAAAGCAATTTGCCTGAATAAATTTTGTTGCTACCTCATGCACCTCCTTTATCAGTTACCAGTTACCAGTTATCAGTTATCAGAAATTCTAGTTTTCTTGAGGATTGAAAAAAGGATTTTTGATATCTCTTCGGCATTTTCATAGATACTGTTAAATGCTTTGTCATCAATATAACTTGTGTCTTTTAAAAGAGACAACCAATATTTAGTTTCAAGACATTCTTTGTAAGCAATAGAAATTTTCGCAGAAAATTCTGCTGGTGATATAGCTCCATTTGCTTCTGCAATATTAGCTCCAATTGATGTTCCACTTCTAATTAATTGTTTTGATAAAATAAATTCTTTTTTCTCTTGAGTCAAATATTTGTAAGCATTGACAATCCTGATAGCAAACTTATACGCCTTCTCATATACCAAACTATTCATAGCTTATTGATAACTGATAACTGATAACTGATAACTGTTTTAAAGCCCGTCGCTGGTCAGTATTAGCAAAACCCGTGCTGTGATATCGCTTCTCCCAAAAATGACCTGTGCGGTTCAACATTCGGTTGAAGCACATAGCCGTATACCAGTTGAGCCAGTGCATGATTTTGGGAAGGTCTTCAGGCTGTTGGGGTTCAAGTAGGTAGTGAACATGATTGCTCATGATACACAGGGCATAGAGCTTAAATCCATACTTTGACTGTGCTTTCTTAATGGCATAAAGAAAGACTTCACGGCATTCTAGGCGTGTTAGGCGAAACTCCCGGTTGTTGCAACGGGTTGTAATGTGGTAGCAAAATCCAGATTGCAAGTTACGTTTTGGACGAGACATTACAAATACGTAAATGACAATATGTAATAGTTTAGTTTATAGACTGTTGTACAGACTCGCTACTCATTCCACTTCACCAACACCCCATCAACAATCGCAATCCCCCACTGTGGAAACTTCACCAGCAACTTCTTGATCACAATCTGCAAAGCTGGATCATCCCAACACTCCTGCAAAAAGTCAAAGCCCGGATTTTCCCCTGAATTCGCCGCTCGATTCAGTTTTTCCCTTCTTACAGGTCGCAGATTTGACCTCGCAACAATCGCCTCATGCGACCATTTTTCAGTGACAGGTGCGGCGGAAGTTTCTCTACGAGACGCTGCGCGAACACCCTCATCAACGGCTTTGGCTTCTACACGCGAAACTGAAGTTTCAACCAACAACGTAGCAGAAGAACCCTGTTCTACCTGTCCCTGAGTTTGATTAGCGATGGCTACGCCCGCCGCAGGCATCGCAGAATTTAGAGATTTTTCATTTACGGCAACGGGCACGGCGGAACAAGTACCCTCATGACAGTCTTTCGGCTCAACACCACAGTCCTGGTTTTCAGCCAACAATGAAGCAGATTGACTTGGTGCAGCATCCACAAGCGTTAGCGTCGTACAGTCCATTGCCACAGGCAAGTCTTTCTCCAACTCTTCCACGCTTTCAACAGTCTGAGGCGAAGCGCCCCCCAAGGGCGCATGAGCCGTCTCCTCACAGTCCAAAATCTCATTTAGCGTGTCAGAGACACACCTCACAATCTCTTTTGAAGAGATTGTGAGGTGTTCCTGAACAGTTCGTGAGGGTTTTTGAAACCCTTGCTCTGACTGACTTTCACTGAAAATAGATGCTTGATTTAAAGCACCCATTTCTTCAGAGCCAGCATCTTTCTCTGAAATCTCAGCATTTAGTTCTTGTTTTTCAGCAGAGGGTTCTTGTTTTTCAGCATTGGCTTTCTCCCAAAACTCCTTCATCCGACTGCCATGCAAATTTTTCACCATCCAGCTAGCCGTTTCCCGTCCATCTTCTATGGACTTGTCCGGCTTAAAAAGAAACAACCCGCTTTCGGAAAGAACTTTCTTCGCAGAGATAAAAGTACTGTACCCCAAAGCTGAGGTCAAAGGCATCCACCGAGAACCATAAGGGTCAGCCGTCCAGCATTCCTGCCACAGATGTGTAACTGAAGGCTTTTGTTGCGAAGCCCATAACATATCTTCTATGGGAATAATCACATGAAGCCGCTTATACGGTGATTGTGCTTTAGCAGCAGCCTTTTTGAGCTTGGGTCTTGTAATAGTTGCGGTCATTTTACAATCTCCTGTTTATGTTGACGCACAGAATTTTCCCTACAGTGATCGCAGGGTTTAGTTCGATATTGTTTGTCTAAAAAGTTACCGATACACTGAAAACCTATTGAGGTTGCCAGAATCGCAACTCGTCTCGTGAATACCTGTCAGTCTTTTTCGATTGCTCCTTCCAGTGATCCCATGCAACGATTACCTCATCTCCTAAATCCTCTACAACTTCTCCCCTCTCCACATACAAAGTGCGATATGGGTCAGCGTGGGCAACAATAGAACCAACGCCAATAGTGCGCGGTTGAAGGGATGCGTTCTGGAGTGCGGTAATTAATTTTGTTTCCTGGGTAGTCAATTCCGCCCAGTAGTCCTGTTTAATCACCTCATATTCTTGCGCCACTGCCCAATAGTCCTGCCAAGTACATCCAGGTTTAGCTAGCACTGCCCTAATGTCATTAACCGCTTGGGGCAACATTTCCAGTTGCTCGGCTCGATATGCGATCGCAATTGGTGTTGGCTCACTCCCCAGAATTATTGCAGCAGCTTCAAGCGCCTGGGTATTGTTCATAGCGCTGGCGAGATTCTTCAACGCCATACCCATCAACCGGAGACATTCTTGAGCATTCTCTTTTGGGGGTTCAACAGCTAGCGATCGCAGATCAATAGTTTTCTCCAAGGCAAGCTTGACTTGCTTGTTCAAAACTTTGGTCGCTTGCTGGGTCATGGTATTCCCCCATTGTTGGGAAGGGCGCTGTTCAACAGCGTGTTCCAATTCCTGAATGCGCTGCTGGAGTTGTTGATTTTCAATTTCCAGTTTCCGTAACCCCTCCATCTCCGAGAGCCGTTGCTGCAACTGGATATTTTCTTCTTTCTGTTGCTTAAAGAGTTTTTGTAAGGATTCTACCTGCTCTTTAGTTTGTTCTTCGGCTCTGGCCGATACTTCTGCTTGTAGTCCAATCCTCAATTCCTGGGAAAGTTGCTCTAACGCCTGTTTATGACGTTCTTCAATAGCAGCGATCGCTTCGGTATATTCTGGTGAATATTTACGCTCTCTGGTAAAGGGAACGCTGGGGGCATCTAAATCAGCATTGTTGATCAACAATCTCTCGCCATCAGCAAAGGTGACAATCTGCTGCCAGCGATTTGGTGGGTCTGCCTCAATGGTTCCCTCTTCTCCATATCTTGGATGGGACTGTTGTGAAACTGTGACAATGGCTTTTTGAGGAACCACTGGTTCCTGAATTTTGGGAACCATTGGTTCCTGAATAGATTGTTTTTTGCGTGGAAGTTGAGGAACCACTTTTTGGGCGGCAGCAGCAAAATCTGATTCACCAGGGGAGGCGTTATCTTTCAGAGCGATCGCTACAGCTTGTTTTAGTTTCTCTGGTTCCTTGACTAGCCGCAGCAGTGGACGGGCTTGACGCTCGTTTTTGATGTGTCCCCCCAACTCGCCAACTGCGTCTATGACCTTTTTAGCTCCTAGCAGTTGGTTGATTCGTCGGTATCCACCCCAGGCGTATAATTCACGCTGGCAGTATTCTTCAAAGCTTTTATATCCAGCTTGCAGGTAAAGCTGCTGTTCCCGCATCTGAAGGATTTCATCTACCGCTTGCCATTCAAATCGGTCGATGGCGGTGAAGGTTTCCTGGATGCTGGTGTTGAGGTTGCTGTAATCGAGTGCTGAGGTTTTTTCTTTTTCTAGTGTCAGCATATCTCTTGCCCACTATGGTAAATGCTTGAAAATTGGGGTGTTGCAGTTTAACCAAAGTGAACAAGAGCAGCTGATTTGGAGGGTTTTTCCAAAAATGTGTCAGCATTATAGTTAGCTCACTTTGTCGTTAACGGATTGAGCAGGCGATCGCTAACTTTGGACGGTGGGCGATCGCTTCTAGTTGTTGTGCTATTTATCTAAAGATAATTTCAGTAGTTACTCCGTTTATTAGTTGCAGAAAATACAATTACTACATTTGTATACTAATGAGGCAATAACGTTTGCTTTATGCTAACCGCATCATTAGTAGAAAAATTATTCTATCTCTTGCACTAAAGCAGCTTTAACCTCGGCATCAAAATTTACCCCAAGGGCATCAGAAAGCTTACGCAAAGTTTCACGCGGTAAAGACTTTGCATCTTCTGTTTCTATACGATATAGGTTGCCAACACTCATACCAGCTTGAGCTGCTACCCAAGTTGGGGATAGTCCCTTGGACTCTCTAATCTCTCTAATCCGAGTGCCTAGACCAGGCAAATCAACCGACAAAGTAACTTGCATTAAGTTCATAACTTCACTTCTCCATTAATGTAAGCAAATCATAGCGCTTCTTTCCTCCGTTTTCAAGCTTTACTTATTCAGCTTTACTTATTCAGTGAGACTTTACAAGTGCAACTTATCAAGCTATACTATAAAATATGAGGGCAAGGGAAAGCAAACTGCCTGCACCCGGACGCAATAAAGGGTTTGCACTACAGAACTTTGACAGCACAATCCAGAGTGACGGCTTGATGAGTAGTCGAGGCACTGGCACAACCAGAGAAGGCGAGGGGTACACAGCATGGAAATGGATTTGCACTAAATAAGAAATTACCAGCAGGACGGCAGTTGAAGCTTTTGAAGCCGTACACGTCGCCTGATACGTTGTATCTCCTGTTTTGGTATTGCTCAAGTGCCACTGGCTTTGAGCCGCAAATATATGGCTACGCCAAATCTTTTTGAGAGCGTTGTGCGAAACCACAACCTTGTTTGCACACATAACAAAAGCGATCGCTCCGTCTATCAAACAAGTGCGATCGCCTTTTCCCCTATCACGGAGATTTCTATTATGAACTATGCAACATATACACAGCAAGTAATTCCTAGTTCTTCTCGTGATGAACAAGCCCTAGCCCAAGCAGAACTATACACCCACCTCGAATCCCAAGCCGAAGCTGTAGCCCCCACCCAAGACCCTCTCACCAGCAGAGATCGCCGCATCATTGGCGAGATTATTCAAGTCGAACCCGAATCAGTTCGCACCATCTGGATAGAAGGCGGAATCACAGTATGGGTGCAGTTTGTGGAAGGCGGACGGCTCCCCTTTGACCGCAACTGGTTCGCTACAAGAGTTGCAGAGGTGAAAGCGACTCTACCGGAAACACCGAGAGAACGCAACGAGCGATTAAGCGATGAACTAGAAAAAGCCTGCACTGTTTTTGGTTTGTACCACGGCGAAGTTGATTGGTTATCTTTCAGCACCAAACTCTTTCAAGACGGGCACTTTGTCGGCTTCGTCGGGTGCAATCAACAGGGCTGGTACGCTCGACCAAGACAGTACGGAGTCAATCGCGTGGCTGGCAGTGCCAAAGATGTGATTGCGTTGTTGGGAGTCCGAGCGGCAGTAGCGGCGTAAGTTGCTGAAGGTAGAAAAGGCGATTGCTTCCCAAGCAACTGCAATCGCCTCCAAAGCTCAATCGCTGCTTTAGAAATAACAATCATGACATAAAGTACAGCAAGTAACATTTCACTTCAAGTAGGTGACTGTCAAGAGAAAATTCTCCTACCTCCGACAGATGCGAATGCAGAAGTGTAAGAAATTCCTAGCACTGGAAGTGAAAAAGGCGATTGCATACCAAACAACTGCAATCGCCGTTCAAACGAAATGTAGACAATCCAAATCATCATGACACACAGAATATGATTACCACATTTTCTCTTCAACAGACGGAGTTTGAAGAATCTCTTGACAAAATACTGTTGCCTCCAACCGACCCCAATGCAGAGGTCACACAAATCACTGGATACAAGCTGGTTTACGTAGATGGAGCTTGCCCCAGAACTTATCGAGTATACAAAGCTCATTCAATGATTGGGGTAATATTTCAACACCTTACGCACTGGTCAAATGCTGTAGATAAAATTCGATACGCCGAATCGGTGGATGCAGCAGTCGGACTGGATGACTTCATGACGATGACAGGCTACTTTACAACGGCTACAGAACAACCATTCACAGAAGAAGAGTTGCTAGATAAGGAATTTGATTCGCTGACAACTGAGGAGTGGGAGCGTCTGAAAAGATACGTTCCAGAAACTAGAGATTTGGTTGCAGCGTAAGGAAACGGGTGGGTCGGGCAAACCCACCTGTATGGCGAGGAGCAAAACTAAATTATTAGCTTATCCGAATGCAACAACACAATTCATCGAATATACCAATGGAACCGATAGAAATCCTACAAGAATTTAACTCGTGCTACGCAAAGATTCAGGCGATTGCCCAAAACGAAAATTGGCTTTTGTTGATTGCAGATAAAAAGATTGACCCAGAAGCCGCAACTCACTTGGGCGATGTCCTGCACTACTTGGGTGAGGCGATGGGGTGCGTGGAAGAAATTGTTGAGGTCAAGTTTAATCAGGAGGCAGAGTAATGAAACTCTATACAACAAGTATTCCTAACACTTTGCCAGATTGGGCAACAGTTATATCGAATAATGCAGGTTTGATTGAGGTTGAAATCAATGATGAGTCCCCTGGCTTTCATTCAATTATTGAGGAATTATCTACTGAAATTCAACCAGGAATTATTGGTGTAAAAGCTAGCGATTTATGTCAAAGACTCAGCATTGAGATGATTGATACTAGCGAAGAAAATTAACAATCCATATTTCCCAAAAGATAGCCACATGAAATTCACAACTGTCTCTGTTAGCTACTCCAGAAAATTCAATCTTGGCGACTACGAATCACTGGAATTAGGCTGCTCTCTCTGGGCGCAAGTTGAGGATGGGGAAGACGCTGATGGAATAACCCAATTCCTCTATCATCAAGCCAAAGCTTCAGTCAAACTTGCGGCAATGCCTGTCTTGAAAGCTTCAGAGTTTCAGATAAATAAAGCTAAATCTAGCAAAAAAGTGTCTGGTGATATTAACGAAAATGATTGGTAAAAGAGGATCTGGACAATGCAAGAACTAATCAAAGCTTTAATCAAGGCAAAGGCAGAGTTTAATCCAATTCAAAAAGACGGGACTAATCCTCACTACAAGCGCAAATATGCAACACTAGATGCTGTCTTAGATGCTGTCACTCCTGCGCTTGGTAAACATGGATTAGTAATAATTCAAACCACCGAAATCTTTGAAGGTAAAACCGTGCTACGGACTCATATTTTTCATGAATCTGGAGAGAGTATCACCAGCACTTATCCTTTACCTGAGATTGCTGACTCTCAAAAGTTTGGTGCAGCTTTGACCTATGCACGACGGTATGCGGTTTGTGCAATTTTATCAGTCACGGCTGACGAAGATAATGATGCTGAAGGCGTTGATAATCCTAAAAAGACTGAACAAGCACACAATAATATTAGACCTCGCAAAGACAATCAACAGTATAGAGTCCAGCCAACAAAAGAAGCTATAACTCCACCATCAATCAGCCCAAAAGATTTGCGAGTAAAAGAAGTTCGCACACTTTTAAATTATCCACTCGATTTAGTCAAAGAGTGGTTACATTCTCGAAATGTTACTAGTCCGAGTGAGCTTGATTCTACCAAGATTGATGAATTAGTGAAAACTATGTGTTTGGCTTGGGCTGGTAATAAGTTTGGACATCCTGATCATGCTGTTAACTCTTATCAAAAGCACGTAGTTGACGCTGTACTACGAGGTGTTTCTGAGATGGAAGCGATTCAAGCATGGATGGAGGGAGCGCTTGCACAATTACCTGAACTGAATTGAAGCAATCATATCTTCTCATAAAACCAATAGGAAAATATCATGCCGAGAAAATCCACTTATCCCGCCCCTACTGACCAGTCCTCACTATGCCTACAGTATCTTGGTCGTTGTGGAGGTAGCGCACGATTGATTGTGCAGTATCAAGTTTAGTCTTAGCGTGATTCAAACACTGGTCAATCAAAAGTTGGTGAAGATTAATAATACTGGTGCGGGATTTTTTGTTGAATTGGAGGATGCCAAATGACTAGCCACAAACAAGTTGTTTACCAATCTCAATTAGACCACAAGAGTAAATTGCTTCTTCGCCGCCGGACTAGAAAAAGATTCAACCCCAGGATTTTCATCGACCGCACCATAGAAACAACTGCAATTATCTCTCTACTTTTTACCGGATTTGCAGGAGTAGGGGCAACAGGTTGCTCTTGTATGGAGATTGCTACAAGTTCTCAATATTGGCAGCATCAGAAAAAGACCTGCTTGGGGATGATGTTAGTTAGTTTTTCAGGCTTCTTGGGCAGTGCTTTGATTGGAGCGAGTTTCAGTATTCGTCAGGACAAGTTTTAGGAGGAATAACGATGGAAATCAGATTAACTACATCAGAGATTCGGACTATATTGCAGGGTTGTCAATATACATTGCGGCTTGTGGGGAGCAGTAAGGATTATCGCAGGCTTCAATCGTCCGAGTATTTTTCTACATCAAACAATGTAGTACTAAATGATGCGTTCAATGTTTTGGAAGAAATAGTGGAGGCGATTGATGGTGTACAGCAGGCAACTCAACAGTAAACAGAAAGAATTTAAATTTAGAAGGGTAAGAAAATGACGTTAACTCTAGATAATCGCTCTCGAAACAAAGAATCGTCCTTAACTCAAGCATTACGGCAGATACAGCAGTTAAACTCCAAGATTCAGGAATTAGAGGAGCAGCATCAAGATTACGTGCAGAAGCAACAGAATTTGATTGGTGCCATTGCTGAAATCTGTGTTTCTCCGATCCAGGAAGTAGAGGCATTGCGGATTCTCATTTATCGGGGAGAAGCAGCTTGTCGGCAGTACCTGCGATCGGTGTTGGTTAAACAGAGGAAGAATTCTTGAAGAGGCAAGGGAGAAGAAGAATTACTCAAACATAATTCTCTTTTCTCCCTTCCCTTTCCTTTCCTCCCTTGTTCCCTTATCACTCGACTAGATTCTCTTCAGAAGGAATCAAACCCAATTGATGACGGGCAAGAGTTCCCTGAACGTGAAGCGCAAATCCTTTTTCCCAAAACAGTCGATGCATTTCTGACTCATTCCATCCTTCCATTGCTTGAATCCGTTTTGCTGCTTCATACAACGGCTCTGGAATAGAAACTGCGATCTGAACCATTTTTGGTGTAGTTTTCTTAGGCATTTTCTGATCGTAAGGAGATTTCTATATAACTTTACCCCTATAGTTACATTTTTTTTACAAGAAACTTCCAAAACAAATATACTATCTAAAGGGATATAGATAGCATATTTATGCTACTCTAGAATCGCTTGACCAAAACTAAGGGTGTAGGATGCTATTGCACCTTGTATTCTAGTCTCTTTCTCTCCTGCAAGAACTGCACAAAAGCCTCTTCGTTTAGGGATTAGGACAATCTAGTTTGATTCCGAAAAGAGAAAGAAAAAACTGGAAAGTGTGATTGTACCAGTAGCTATTACCTAACCGTAGAAATAGCCTAGAGAAGGATTTTACGATTATGATTCAGCCGCCACTAACATTTGAAGAGTTAGACCCGTTAATTTTTTGTCAGGCTTGGGGGCTGACGTATGAAGAGGCTTCAAAGTATCTAAAGATTGGAGCCAGAACATTAGCAGCCTATGCTTGTCAAGGGAAAGTAACACGTCGCAACCCATCAGCCAGGGTAAGAGCTTTAGCAGCCATACAGCATAACTTGTGGATTCGAGAAGGGAAACAACCTCAAGATTCAAAAATCTTGTAAGAATCGCTTTATTAATCAACAAAGTTGTCAACTCTGTTCATTGCCTGTTACATACAGGTTTTTTAGTATGTATTTAACAGGTGCAACACTGTTGCGGTTTATCCCAAATAAAAAGCGATAAATTCACTTTTTAAAGTCAATAAATCGCTTGGAACACAAATTTATATGTCTGAGATTATGGTAGAAAGCAGCGGATTTGACGTAATTAGAGACGGATTAAGCAACGAGCGCAAGCAATGTCATCAATATGCTTATAAACAAATGTCAGATTATTTATCTGTCAGAGAAAGTCAAGTGATTCGTGGTTGGTTTGGTGGTTATAAAAAATCAGGTAAAATCAGTCTTTTCTTTCTAAAAGAGCGTATTGTTATTGCAAATTACTTAAAATATGCACTGACAACTAAACTATCTAACCAAAATACTACGAACATTGTTGACTCGAATGCTGACAATAAATCACATTGCATCTTATTGCTATGGATGCTGAGATTATGCCAGATATCAGTGCAGATTTATATTTCCATATCGAGCTTTTTTCTAATATTAATTATTTTGACACCTGCAACGTTGCAACATTGTTCATTTATGTTGCAGGTATCAAAACCCAAAAACCTTGCAACAATGTGCGGTGATCAAAAATCATGAATTGCAAAAATCATGTCTCAAACATACCAAAAACAGTAGTTTTTTTAGTTTTTTATCACAGAGTCAAATTCCTGACTAGGGATGTTGCAAAGGGCAGGTGCAACAATGTCGTTGACTGATTTGCTTGATGTTTTAGTTGACATGAAGCAAGATTTTGAAATTAGCGATGCCTTTTTAGATAATTTGCTATCAAGAACAGAATGGGCTAATTTTTTAGGATTTCATCGTTCAACTTTGTGGAGGTGGGAAGAACAAATTATTAGCAAAATCCCACCATTAAAATCTAGCTACTATGAAAACCACCGAGGAGTAAGAAGTAACTACCTAGATGGATACCAAAGATTCCTATTAGCAATTATTTATTTGCTTAAAGGTCAATCAGTAGAGAAAGGTATTAAAAACAACGCTCAAGTTGTCAAATTCCTCAAAAGGAATTTTATGCACTTACGTCGTAAAGAATTTGAAAAATGGAAGGAGAGCCAGTAATGTTTACTAAAGAGCAGTTAATTGAATACTTCAGCGATCGCTACACCGATGTGCAAGTAATAGAAGCACTCCGAATCATGCGTGACCACGGGGCAGAGGTTGACCCCGAAGGCGATGAGTTTAGTCCAGACATCACAGAAGAGTTGGAGAAAGTGTTTGAACTTGTCGGTGCAGCAATTAATAGCCAAAAACACCTGCCAGCATCAGAGCAGGAGTCCGAAGCAATTCAACAAGCAACCAACATGGCAGCTAATATTATCCCGAACGTCAATCATCAGATGATGGCAGGGATGATTCGGGTGGTGATGAGTGGTGCGGTAGCTCAAGCCAATGCAATAGCAACATTAGAAGCAAAGGTATTTCAGAGGGCGTTAGACCATAGCAGAGGTGTAGTTGCTAATTCTTTCCTTGAGCAAACACAGTACAGCACTGAATATTTGCGCGAGCTTTCGGACAATGATGGACAAATCAACAAACTGCTTGCTGGTTATGGTGTCGAGACAGTAGACGTTGATGCGTTTTTGAGTGAGGTTAAAGCTTTAACCCCTCAAGTCAAATCTGATGTACGCAATTTCAAATCGGGAGCAAGTGCTGATACCAGTTTTAGTATTGATGCTTTTTTAGAGGAGATGGGCGAGTGAACAACACCAGGATTTGGAGAAAACACAAAACATCGATTGTGTTTGGCGCGTTAATTGGGGCATCTCTGCTTTATTCCTCTGGTGATATTGCTCAGAATATGGGAGCAATATCAGACATCAAGCAATCCATTGCTGAAAACTCCAAGCAACAAACAATCCTGGAGCAACAACTTGAGTTTGAGAAGGAACAAGCGACTATTGCTGATTCCAGGTATGAATCTGGATGTTTGCCGATTGTAGCTACTGTCTACCCCCATAAATACGTGACGATTGTGCAGGGGAAAGTTATCAAAGACCGGATTACACTGAACCCTTTGCCGAAAGGAACTGTAGTTTGTGATGCCAACGGTAATACTGGTGTGATTGCCTTGAGGGGAGAAGTGGCGGCGATCGCTTTTACCGGAAACAGAGATTTAGTTGCCACTCGACTTAAACGTTTTCGTGGTGGTACATATAGCCAGCCTATCGACGAAGGAAGAAAGTAATGAACTTTACTTGGCCTAAAAAAGAGCATGGACAAAAAACTAACCCGTGGTTGCGGCTTTTGTATTGGGGACTAGTGATAGCTGGTATCTGGTTTGCCTACCTGAATATTCAACCTTATGAAAGAGCCGTGTCATTTTTGGGAGGGAAATCTACCAGTAGCGCATTTATTTCTCTTGTCGCCGCAATCCCAATCATCAATGGTATTGCAGCGATATTTTCTAAAAGTCTTTCTTGGATATTGGGAGCAATTCTTTGGGCTGTGATTCAAATTATCGAAGTTTTACCCTTGATTCTCTATAACAACGAGAAGTTTATAGAGAAAATTGTTACCGAGGCTGATGGGCGAACCCGTTATCAAGAGAAAGATAACGATGACCCGACACTCAGAATGCTCAAACGGACGTACAATCACCTGCCAATCTCTGTTGTCAGCAACTTAGAGGTGTTGAAAATCTTTACCTACACTGTTGATTTTCTGATTTGTCTTACGGTTTATTCGCCTGTCGCCACTGGGAAAATATCAGACTTAATATTTATTTTGGCGACAGGTCAGTGGGGCAAGTTGGACTACGGCAATCTCGCACTGGCGTTAGTCACCTTGTTTGCGATTGAGGTGATTGTCGCACTGATTATTTGGGTAGGTAAGCTTTCTTACGCGATTAAGTCTTAGCGGTCAATAAGAGGCAGGGGAGCAAAGGAGCAGGGGAGCAGGGGGGCGAACGAAATAAGCGCTCTCCTTTCCCCCACAAACACTTTCATTTTATTTTAAAAAAATATGGATATGACACGTTTTGATATTACTAAAAACCAGAAAACCCCCGAACAATGGAGTGCGCTAGCTTTTAAACATACCACTGAAAACAACATTCAGTGGAATATTGCTCTTGGGTTGATTGTGGCGGCAGTTGCAGCAAGTGCCACATCTCCTTTGACTGGGGCGCTCATTGCCGGATGGACATTATATAGTAGTTTTAAAAAAGCCAAAGAAATTCAACGCAATCAAGCTGCGATTAGAGAATATGGCTGTATTGCTCATATTTTGTCCGGTGATGATTTTCGAGGCTATGTTCAACAGGTTGGTCAAGATTCTGTGAACAAAGAGCTACAGTTTGCTAGTAGTCAAGAATATGAATTTTCTAATGCTGCAATTGATTATATTGAATCCACTGCACAAGTCAATGAATCCCCACAAGCACTTATTCCGAATGGCTACACACTGCCGACTCCAACCTCTTCATTGGCTGCAAACACAAATACATTATCTTCAGTTCACAATCCCACACACATTATAGATATAGTTCGAGAAATTGCTTCACCTATTCGTAACTGCATCATTTTTGGAATTGGTGGAAGCGGTAAAGGAATGCTGGTTGCTAATGCCTTACGTCGAATCAAAGCCGAAAAGCCAAACCGCAAAATCTTTTATATTGACCCCAAAAATGAACCCTCTGAATATGGTTATACAGAGGGCGTGGTTGACGTTGTTCGGCGTAAAAAATGCAAAAATGAATCCCCAGAAAACATTTGTAAATGGATGGATGAGGTACTTGATGGAACTGACGAATCAATCGGTTACATCGAATGGGCTAATAATCAAGAAGAATCGTTATTAGTTATTGACGAAGGTTCCACCCTTGGAGATGCTGCTAAAAAATGTCGAAACGAGCGCATTGGCACATTGATTTTACATATTTCTTCACTTGGTGGTTCTAGCAAGGAGAATGTTTGGCTACTTGCCCAATCTCCTTATGTTGGGCCACTAGGTCTAAATTTATCAGCTACTAGCCAAATTACAGCAGTTGCCATCATTTCAGATAAGAATACTAATGTCTTAAAACAATGGAAAAAGTCACCAATTCTCGAAATGATTGATTTAGTGCAAATAAACACTTTAATTAAAGCCTCGCCTTGTAACCGCGCTGTGTTCTTTGGTGGTAATTCCACATGGGGCGCAATGCCAGAACTACCAAATTATTCTGCCCTTGATCGGGACAACGATAAACCAACAGGAGATTCATTATCAACCGAACAACGGCAACAGTTGAGAACATTTACTGCCATACAAAGAAGTCCTTCTCAACAGATGATTGATAAATTGGAGCGTACACGACATCTAACACTTGAAGATTTTATCGTCAAAGAATTGGGACAAAATGACCGTGCCGATGAATTAAAAACAGCAATTGTTACACTTATCCGCCAAACTGACCATCAAGGATTGATTTACAAATTTAACATTGATGTTTGACTGGAGATTTTATCAGGAAAGGCAGAGGGCAGGAGGCTCAGTTGGCAGAAGGAAATTCTGACTACTCTGCCCGTGACCAAACGGGTCTTGGGTCTAAAACCCCGCCGTCTACACGGCGCTTACAATTGGGCAGGGTCTGAATCCCCGTCCAATTGTTCCTTCTGCCCTCTGCCCTCTGCCCTCAGCATAGATGCCTTCTTCAATCACTTCTGCCTCGAATATTACTCATTATTAAACCAATTCAATTTACATAATGCGTAAATCCTTAACTTCATTTGAATACGCTAGTAACTGGTCAATAACTTGCCGTCGTGTAAGAAGGCTGCAACCGCGCTGCACTAATAATCCTTGGCATGGACGCGCTACTGTTGTACATCACATCAAATATAAACGCTCGTTCTTGCGCCGGATTTTGGGAATTTTTTTACTGCATTTTCCTCGTGCAAGCGTATCTGGTTACGAAATTCCCGGCTGGGATTGTGTAGGGCTATGCTCTCATTGCCATCATAATTACTACGGTAGAAGTAGCAGCCCCACCTCAGTTCACTACCATCAAGTCTGGGTACAAAGGGGTGGATTAAATAATCATCAAACTTGGATTAAAGCCACATCTCTACGAATTAAATTTTGCTTACTTGCATTAACCCGTAGTTGATAAATATTGGAGGAATTTTAGTTATGTTGGCTATATCAGTTTTCGTGTTTGAGTCTCAACAAGTCCGATTCATCGGCACACCAGAAAAACTTGAGTGGGTAGCTGCTGATATTGTTGCTATTTTGTATCCCCAAGCAGACTCGCGTAATTACTCCAACTATCTGGGTAAAGTTCCTGCTGCATGGAAGGATCATAAACCAATTATGACCCCTGGCGGAAAGCAGAAAATGGCAACGCTTTATGAACCAGGGCTGTATTATTTGATTGGACGCTCTGACAGTCCAATTGCTGTGCCATTCCAGCAATGGTTATACGAAGATGTTCTTCCCTCTATACGTCGTACCGGGAAGTATGAAATACCACAGCCGGAGCAACAACAAAATACTAAACCCACACTCGATGAACTCGTGAACTTTGGGCAAAAGATTTTGTCTGGTACAAGGCTTAGTGCAGAACTCCAAACCATCACTATCCTTCGAGGTGTACAAGCGCTGTGTCCCGAAATAACCCCAATGGCACAGGAGTTGGTCGGAGCAATCCAGGAAATTGAAGCGACTCCCAACAGACACTTGTCTCCAACTGCAATCGGCGAATTATATGCCGAACGTCTTGGACTACCCAAGCCCATAAAACCGAATGGCACTAAGAAAAGCTGAAACCTCGACGGGGCAGGGTGTAGGGGGTAGGGGGTAGGGTGTAGTTTTTAAGACAATTAAATTTTAGTTGCGTCAAAAAGTTCAACATCTTCTTATTCCCCACACCCCACACCCTACACCCCACACCCAAAAGCCAGCTATATCATGCCTTTGCACTTAACTTAGTGCCATTCCCCATAAAACCTCAGATAGTTAACCAGGTTTTGGAATCTGCTGGCTTGCAAACTAAGGAGGTTCAAATCAAAACAGACACGAATGGTAAACAAAGCCACAAAAATATCTGGCATTTGACTGAAAAAGGTAAACTTTGGGGAACCGTGACACGGGATAAAGCCCGGACTCATGACAAGATTGTGGAACACGTTCGCTGGTTGCCAGATGTTCTTGAAGTAATTGATTTGAGCGTAGAGGAGAATTGAAAGTATTTGATGAGAACGATTGGAGATCGCCTTTATTAAGCAAAGGCGATCGCACAATTTGTATTTTGGACAGCCAGGCAAGACAAAAATACACGAGTTACCGCATTAGTTTTTATGAAAAGTTCAACTTATAGCTTCAGTTCGTTATAATTTGCTCTTGATGAAGTAAAATCGCATCAAATCAATCCAAAACATTTTTACTACTTTTAGAATTGGGATTATCGGTATCTTAACTTGAAGAGCTTGTGGCATAATGAGCAATATTACCACGAGAGAAAAATTCTTGTTGAGGTAGATTGAATGCCTGTTACCTACGAACTCAGAGATTATCAACATCAGTGGATAAAAGATATTTGGAATTCTTGGGAGAAAGGTAATAGGCGGGTGCTTGCACAACTCCCTACAGCCGCCGGGAAAACGGTATGCTTTGCACATATTTCTCATAAATTCTTTGAACAAGGAAAGCAAGTTTTAGTCATTGCCCATCGGATTGAGTTGATATCTCAAGCTGCCGAAAAGCTCTCAGAAATTATCGGTGAACCAGTTGGGATTATCAAAGCAGGTGTTCTGGCTAATCCCGAACGGAGAATCCAAGTTGCTAGCGTTCAAACGTTAAGCAGACGAGAGGTATTGGATTTGCCAATGAACATTGGACTTTTGATATTAGACGAAGCGCATCATGCAACTGCTTTATCTTATCGGCGATTAATTGAACATTATGAAAGCGCTCAAATATTAGGTGTAACTGCCACTCCCCAGAGGATTGACGGTCAAGGTTTTGTTGATTTATTTGATGATTTGGTTATTGGCATTGACACTGCTCAATTAATTCAGGCTGGGTATTTAAGTAACTTTCGATTATTTGCAACGAATCAAACTATTTCTACTCTTGGAGTTGCAAAATCTCGTGGGGATTTCAGAGCCAAAGAGCTAGCGGTTGCCGTCACTAGTCAGATTGGGGTTAGTGAAATCCTTGAGAATTACTTTAAATATGCACGAAATCTTCGTACAGTTATTTTCGCCTGTAGCTTAGAACATTCTCGTGCCCTGGCTGCGGAATTTTCTCGTAATTATATTAGTGCCGAACATTTGGATGGAAAAACTCCCCCACAAGAGAGATTAGAAATATTGCAGCGTTTTCGCAATGGCACTACCCAAGTAATTACTAATTACGAAATCTTAACCGAGGGCTTTGATTGTCCTAATATTGAGTGCGTCTACTGTGTCCGTCCGACTGAAAGCTCTACTATGTGGCTGCAAATGCTGGGGCGGGTTCTAAGAACTTACACTTTAAAACCAACTGCGGTGATCATTGACATTACCGATAATTGGAAAAAACATGGGCTTCCTGATGAAGTCCGCAAATGGAGTTTATTGCCTGAAACTATATCAGAAATACAAAACAAAGGCTTAATTCAATGTGAGCATTGCACCCATATTTTTAAACCGCTAACTGAAGAATTAGCTAAAATTGAAGCCGAAGTTGACGAGGATGGAGTGGTGATTCAACATCACCAAGCTATTTGTCCAAGTTGTGGTCAAACTATTGATTTTACAACTATTGAGAGTCCTGCAAAGCCAACTTTTAGCAGAATCAGACTTAGACAGGGTTTTAGCCTTGAGCTTACAGAAATTGACCTTTCTGTTTCTACTTACAGATTAGACTTAGTTACTGATGAGCTGAGAAGGCAAGGTTTACGGGGTGCGAGTCCCACTAAAATTTATAGCGCCATTTTCATCGCTTTTATTGAAAATATTACTAGATTTACTCTTGGAGATTGGCGCGAAATCGTTAAAATGGTTGAGCCATCCCAATCAGCAATTACCAAAAAAGCATGGGAACTGTATAAGGAAGCTTTTGAACGACATAAGAACCGCATCTTGGCTATGTCTTTTGTTGAACAGAAAAAGCTAAAACAACAAGGCAGTAGCAATGTGGCGACTAATGTAACGACAATAGAAGCTCTTGGGCAGTTGGAGAATAGTATATTCTGGGAACCAAAACCACAGGAAAAGTCATCTAAGTTCAAAAAGAATTTAGGCGATAGTTATTTTAAAATGAAGTACAAATCACAATGGTTTGAATCTTTAACTTACTGTTCAATGCTAACAGGTGATTTTTTAAACATAAATGCTGGACTATTTCATGTGGAAACTAAAGATGTATATGTAAATATCTGTATTGAGGTTAGAGAACTTCCTGGGCTGAAATCAAAATTAACAGAGATTTGTGATCCCGCAGAGATTGAATATGCCTTTACCCAGGGGTTTGGCAAGCTTGCTAAGATCATGTTCCGGTTAAGTTAATTCCCAATGTTGGGTCATGATTAACTTGATAATTTTCTAAATATTCATTTGACTGTTTTATTCAACAGCGTATTTTATCGCTGCTTGAAATTTGGGTAAGGCACGAGAAATCATTTCTTCGCTGGCAGTAAGGCAAATCCGAAAGTAACCGGGTATTTCCTGGGGTGTACCTGGTAAAACAAATACATCGTGACTTGCCAGTAGTTCCGCAAAAGCACAGTCATCTTCCCAAGGAGATCGCACCAACAAAAAGAATGTTCCATCAGGGGTATGCAGTTGATAACCCATGCCTCGCAGCGACGAATCCATCCAATCTCGCTTTTTTTGTAAATGCTCCATATTTATGTTTATTTTTTCCAAGTCGCTTAGAGCATATTGCATTAGTACGCTAGGAAAACACCAACCAAAAGCACCTGCTTGTAACATAGCGATTACTCGCCTTATTTCTTCCCGCCTGGGCATAGTGGAGGGAAGAGCGATATATCCGATACGTTGACCGGGAGCCATTAAGGTTTTACTGTAACCATATACCAAGAACGAAAATGGGTAAAACTGGGTCGGGCTGGGACAAGATTGGTGATCAAAAACAATGCGGCTGAAGGTTTCATCAGAAATCATGTAAATCACCTTGCCGTAGAGTTTAGAAGCCTCAGCTAGTATAGTTGCCAAACCCTCTAAAGTCCTAGCTGAAAAAATCTTACCTGTAGGGTTGTGAGGTGAATTAATAATTATTGCCCGAGTTCGTTCGGTAATTGCTTCAGCGATCGCCTCCAAATTTATATCGAAGGTGCTGGTATCTACAGGCACACCCACTGGAACCGCACCTGTAAAATGCACCATACGCCTATAACCTAACCACGGTGGAGTCAAAATAATTACCTCATCCCCTTCCCCAGCTACTATTTGCAGACAAATCGCCAAACCGACTAGAGTCCCATTAGTCATAAAAATATCTTCAGGCAATATAGAAAGTCCGCGTTTCTCCTGAAGAGATGCAGATACAGTAACCCGCGATTCGGGAATATTTCCCTTGTAGCCATACCAACTGGAGTTTTGTGGTACACTCCAACGTTGCAGGGCTTCTACAAACCCTGGAAGTGGCATTTCATGAGCATCACCCAAGGAAAAATCAAGGCTTTCCGGCTCAGTTCGGCGACTCATATAGGTCGCTGAAGCGTAAAATTTACTTATAGGCGTTTGGTAATCTAATTTCTTCAATAACTGTGGTGATATGAAGTGAATTTTGCCTTCATCTGTCGTATCCGGCATAACCCCAGCCTTTGATTGCTATCTGATGCAGGCAGTATAGTCGTAATTGCATACATTAACAACAAGCGATCGCATCTAGTGGTCTGCCAAGGAAACAATGCAAAAGTGGTTAGCAGAGGGACAGAGGGGAAAGAACTTGGTATAAGCCTCTCCCCTGCTCCCCTGCTCCCCTGCTCCTCTGCACAAGCGCCGACCTCCACAAGCGCAATTTTGGGGAAAGCGAACTACTAGATTATCTTCAAGTGCAATCATATTGGTGTAGAAATCATCTACCTATCCCACTAATAACCAACTATTTGGGAACAGTAGTCGCGTTGAGTTCACCCCTTTTCCCTTTTCCCCTGTTGCTGCTACTTTGTGTCACCTTCGGTTCTTCTTCCTTACTGGAATTGACCATTTTCATCAAGTGCTGATTTAGATAACTCTGCGCCGAGATATACAAACTTTCCCAAATCTCTTGATTGCGGCTGATTTTTGTTCCTACTGTATTTCCTGCTGTTTTCTCCGATACCAAGTATTTGCGGAAATAGTTATTCCACAAGTGTTGCAGGAAATCTTCAGCGAATTCGTTAAACGGCAGAATCCATTTATAGTCCTTGTCCAAAAATACCCGATAGGATGCAATTATTGGTAGTGCCAAGTCGGTTGGCGCACTAAACCCGAATGAATACTTGCTGTCAGGCAACAATGTAGTTTTACGTATATCTATTGATGCTAAATCGTTAGCACCCTTTCTTCTAGGGTTGCTGATATGGTCTTGGATTATTTCATAAAGTCTTTGCTCTATCCACAAAGCATGAGTTAGTAGAGGCAGTAAGGCGGTTAATCTTTCCCTTTCTGTGTCTGTGATTTGAGAGGGGATACTTGTACCTGTTGGGTGTTTGGTTCGTTTATTGCCGTCGGGGTTGTATCTGTTTCTATCTAGGCAGTTTATCAACTTCAGCAAATGGTTCACATTGCATTGGGCATTTCTGGGAGCGCTGCTTTGGTTTTGGTAATAGGCTATTCTAAATTTTCTCTCTTCTTTCTGTTCTAAGGAAGCTAAATACTGCTTGATGAATTTGTAATCACCTCTAGCGTTGACTTTGGAGCGAGAATCTACTGGCGTTGTGGTGTTGGAGGCCAGGGCTATATCTAGCGCTGATTCTTCAGTCAGTCCGATGTGAATCGTAACTTTTACTCTGGCTTGGGTTAGGTCATATTTGTAATTTTTCGCTTGCTCAAAAGCTAAAACTGTATGCCCACCGTTGATAATACCGTCGCTACCCCCCTCGTTTGCTTCTAAGACTTCTAGCTCCAGTTCAGTTTTGTTCTTGACAGGTTTAACTTTATTAGCTGACAGGACGATTCCACTGTGGCGGGAGAAGAATTTTCCAGGTTCGGTGGTCAGTGAGTCGAAGATTTGTCTGTAGGTCGCGCTTTTGCGGTTTGGTTCCCTGATGTTGGGTTCTAGGGGTAGGTCTGTCGGGAACGAGTCTACATGGGCTGTGGCGATGATGCAGTGGGGGTTGGCTTGAATATAGTTATCTATCTTGATGTTCCAAGTCTTGGGCATAGTTTGTTTTAGTTAAATTCCTCTTAGGCTTCTGGAGTCAGGGATGGGGAAATTGGGCGATGCTCAATTTCCTTG
>NZ_JBALEJ010000088.1:0-902 GCF_036917975.1 Nostoc sp. | reverse complement strand
GCTTAACATTCTTGTACCAACCTCAATCACCACTTCTAAAACTTAGGATAGCCCGATGCGTTACAAAACTCCAGCTTTCAAGATGGACGAGGTTTATATCCAATTTAAAAATAAAAAGACCCCTCCTGACAAGTGAGGAAGGGCGGTTTTGGCAGAAGCCAAAATGCGGATGACATTCAACTAAACTGTTCAATAATTCCGCCACCTAAGACTTTCTCGCCGTCGTACCAAACCGCCGCTTGTCCAGGGGTGATGCTAATTTGGGGTTCATCAAATACCAAACGCACACGAGAGTTTTCCAACGGAATCACTGTTACTGGTGTAGGCGTTGAACGATAGCGAATTTGCACTTCGGCATGAATTGGGGTGGATGGTTCAGTAATAGAAACCCAATTTACCCGATTTACAGTGCATTCTGGCTGAGTTACCTTAGTGCGATCGCCTACTATTACTTTATTATTTTCCGCATCTAATTCAATCACATACAACGGTTCGGCAGCCGCAATCCCCAAGCCTTTGCGCTGGCCAATGGTGTAATGATGGACACCATCATGCTGTCCCAAAACTTTGCCTGTGGTATCGACAATATCGCCTGTTTTGGGAGCTAAATATTTATCCAAAAATGCCCGCATGGAACCGTTACTTTCCACTAAGCATAAGTCTTGACTTTCTGGTTTATCAGCAGTTTTCAGTCCGTATTCAGTCGCAATGCGGCGAGTATCAGTTTTTTCTAGTTCGCCCAGAGGAAATATGGTTGCTGCAAGTAAATCTTGAGACAAATCATAGAGAAAGTATGACTGGTCTTTGTTGCGGTCAATAGCCCTTAATAATTGGTAACGTCCAGTTGCTTCGTCATAGCTAATTCGGGCATAATGACCAGTGGCAATGCGATCGCATCCCAA
>NZ_JBALEJ010000087.1:0-45363 GCF_036917975.1 Nostoc sp. | reverse complement strand
CTAATCAAAAACAACAAAAACTTATATGTAGAGCTTGCTTCAATAACTAATCAATCCTGATATTGCTTTTTTATTACTTTTTCAGCAAGCCCTAATTATATAGTCGATAAATTCAGCGCCCATCGTTCCCGGATAGCCCAAATAGCTGACTTGGATGGGAGCAGGTCGTAAAGCTAAAATAGCGCTGCGAGAACCAGCAGTGTAACCTTTGAGATCGATTAATATCTGAATGCCATCATCATAAATCTGGCGGGCGCTTTCTTCTATAGATAAAGTCGTAATATCTTGGAAGTGTTCGCAGTTAGCAGAGATGTGTTGGCGGTATTCGCTATTGTCGTCTGCGCCAAAAGAGTAGGCAAATATCTCAAAATTAGCCTGATCGTGCAGGTTAAACAAGCTTTTGATCAGATGACTGGTAGCATGGTTGCGGAAATCATTGGATAAATAGCCAATGCGTAGCCGCCCATTCAAGGAACGAGAATGAGTAAAATTCAGAGATTGTTGTACCCATTGTTTCTGGATATTTTCGCCGTGTGTACGAGCGATTTTTAGCAAAAAAGTCCTATCCCAAGACTTGTATATGGTATCAAAAGCGCAGATTGTTGTCGGTTCTGCTTTCTCAACCTCTTGAAGAGTTTGTTCCCAGATGCGAGTTAAATCAGACTCACGACTACGCCAATCGCAAGTCATTTCTTTGAGGTAAAACAGGTAATTGAAGGCTTCAGCCGAGTCTGGTTGCAGTTCTAAAACCTTTTTAAATATTACCCTAGCCTCATCTAATTGACCATTACCAGCGATCGCCAAAAATATCAGCGCTGACCCCAAACGGTTGTAAGCTTTAATATAATCTGGTTTGTGGTGAATGGCAGAACGATAACAAGCAATCGCACCTGCAAAATTTTCTTGCGCCTCTAATACAATCCCCAAATTCAGATAAGCTTCGGGATAACCGGGATTTTTTTGTAAAGCCTCCTGAAACTTCGCTGTTGCTGCTGATAGCTTATGTTGCATTTGCCAAGCTAAACCCAGATTATTGTGAGCAAAAGCATAGTTCGGGTTGCTGAGAATTGCAGATTGAAAATAAGCGATCGCTTTTTCTAAATTTTTCTGGGCTACGCAGACAATACCCAAATTATTTTGTGCTTCAGCATATTTAGGGTTAATTGTCAATGCCTGTTGGTAAGCCAAAACAGCTTGGTCAGTAGCGGCGGTTTCACAGAAGACACCCTCGCTTTCACCGACCCAAACAACATTATTACTGGCAATTATGCCAACGGTGTTTTAACCTTAACTGGCACTGCCACCGTCGCCCAATATCAAACTGCCCTGCGTTCTGTCACCTATCAAAATAGCAGCGACAACCCCAACACCACCGCCCGCACCATCAGCTTTGTCGTCAATGATGGCAGTTTAAATAGCAACCCTGCTACCCGTGACATTGATATCACTGCTGTTAATGATGCCCCCACAGATTTGGAGTTGAGTGCCAACACAGTCAACGATGAAGCACCAGCCAACACCGCCATCGGTACATTCAGCAGCACCGACCCAGATCAAAACGATAATTTCGTATACAGCTTAGTTTCTGGAATTGACGATAATAATGCCTTCACCATTGATGGCAATACCCTCAAAATCAACAATTCTCCAGACTTTCAAACTAAGGCTACTTACCAAATCCGTGTCCGCACTACTGATGATGGTAATCTCTCCTTTGAGAAGGAGTTGACTATTAATGTTAATGGCGAAATACCCAGCCGTCTAACTAACCCCGATGATGATGTCTTCAACATTAACGGTCAGGATGCCAAGCAAACACTGGAAGTCCAACTGACTGGACACAATTCTCAACTGGTGAATGAACTGGGTTTATTTACTGTTGATGATCCTCAAGGTACGATTAACGGTATTGCTCCTGGTGCTGAAGGTTATGCCCAAGCTGCAATACTTCGCTCACAGGTAATTTTATCTGCGATCGCTAATACCCCCAATGGTTTTGATGCTAATAATCTCAGCAGGCTGCTGCAATTGAATTCTGGTCAGAATTTTAGATTCTTGTTAGTCCAAGACGGTACGCTTAATGCTGTACGCAACGATCCAAATTCCATCGGCAAGTTACTGTTTTCTAGTGTCTCAACCCAAAAAATTACCGACTTGGGTGATAATAATTTCTCTTTAGGTTGGAAAGATGCTTCTGGTAAGAGTTCTACAGATTTTAACGATCTGGTGGTGAAAATTAACCAGACTGATCAAGCTTTACCTTTGGGTACAAATCTCCAAGGTCAATTCCAAGGGGAAGTGATTGATTTACGAGATGTCAAACAACCAGTCCAAGCACAATTTAATGTTTACAGAGAGGCATCTTACAACGATTATGTCGGCTTTTATCAGGTGACTGATGCAAATGGGGGAATTGATACCAATGGTGATGGCAAGGCTGATATTCTCACGGGACAGGCTGGTTATATTCAAGCTGCTGTGAGTAGTCGGGTTGCTGGTATTGATTTGAGTGTGAGTAATCAAGGTTCTGCTACTGACAATGGTGTGTTCCAACCTGGTGCGATTTTTGCTCCCTTTATTATTGTCAATGGTAGACCGGATGCGCTTTTAGATAACAATCCTAATAACGATCCGGCGGTTTATTTCCCATACTTGGGTGCTAATTCTGATAAGACGGATCACATTCGCTTGTTAGCTAGTAATACTTTTGGCTTTGAGGATTTAGCCAACGGTGGCGACAAGGATTTCAATGATCTGATTATCAAGGCTAATTTGACTACTGGTGGGCTTGCTTAGGGAACTCCAAGAAATAAATTATCCAATATTGTGGGGTGGGCATCTTGCCCGCCATATAGCCTGGGTGGGCGTCTCGCCCGCCCCACATGAGTTAATTGGATATTTTTTTATTTGGAAGTCCCTTAGTTGAGTTGCAAAACGCTTTAGATCCCCGACTTCTTAAAAGACATCTGGTGAAAATGATTGTAGAGACGTAGCACTGCTACGTCTCTACAAGGATTCTGGATAACGCATATTTAATTTCTGGAGATGTCTAAAGAAGTCGGGGATCTCACCACCAAGTGATTTTACTGAAAAACGACTCAGCAATAGACGACCATCAAATACTCGTTCATTTCCCTTATAAAAACTTATGCAAATGCATTTGCATAAGTTTTTAACTTTGTAGTGAGAAGTACTTTAAGTTACTTAACGCATCACACGCTACCCACTTTTACGGTTAGCGCTAGGATAGCTATGTATTTTATTAAAGTATAAATATGGCTCAAACTTTTTACGTAAATCCAGTATCAGGCAGCGATACCAACGCCGGTAGTCAACAAGCCCCCTTCAAAACGATTACCCAAGCCCTCAAGGTAGCTACTGTTGATACCAAGATTCAACTGGCAGATGGTAATTACAATGCTGCTAGCGGTGAAGTGTTTCCGCTAACGGTTCCATCTGGTGTGACAGTGGTGGGGAATGAAACCAACAAAGGTAATGGTATTTTGATTGAAGGAAGTGGTAACTATCTAAGCCGTACTTTTGCTGGTCAAAATGTCACATTTGTGTTGCTGGACAAAGCCGAACTCCGGGGAGTGACTGTAACAAATTTGGCTAGCCGTGGTAGTGGTGTCTGGATTGAATCAACTGCCCCGACTGTTGCTAATAGCACCTTCATCAATAACAAGCGGGAGGGAGTATTTGCTACAGGCGATGCTAATCCAGTTGTTCTAGGTAATGTGTTCAGTGATAATGCAGCTAATGGAATTGCGATCGCTAAAAATTCTAAAGGTCAAATTGAAAATAACACCTACTCGAAAACAGGTTTTGGCATTGCCATTAGTGATACTGCATCACCCACCCTTCGAGATAACAGAATTTCTGAAAACCGTTCTGGGATTGTCATCTCTGGTAGCGCTCGTCCCGTATTACGTAATAATGTCAGTGAAAATAACACTGATGATGGTATCACAGTAATTGGAACTGCTCTCCCGGATATCGGCAGTAACAATAATCCAGGGGGTAATACTCTACGCAATAACGGTAAATTTGATTTGCAAAATGCCAGTTCCAACAAGCTGGTGTCTCTAGGAAATAAAATAGATGCGTCTAAAGTCACCGGAAACATAGAGTTTGCAGATAGTCCGGTTCCAACGCCAACCCCAACAACTCAAACCCCAACAAATTCAACCCCAACAACTCCAATCCCGACAACCCCAACCCCAACAACACCAACCACTCCAACAAATTCAACCCCAACCCCAACAACACCAACCACTCCAACAAATTCAACACCGACAACTCCAACACCAACCACTCCAACCCCAACAAATTCAACACCAACAAATTCAACACCAACCCCAACAACTCCAACAATACCAACTCCAACAATACCAACCCCAACAAATTCAACACCGACAACTCCAACTACTACAACTCCAACCCCAACAACCCCAACTCCAACGCCTACAATCGAATTAACTGATATTACGAATCATTGGGCAGGTGGATTTATTCGGGAATTAGTCAAATTGGGGATAATTAATGGTTTTCCCGATCGCACATTTAAACCCGATGCAACTATGACACGGGCACAATACGCGGCATTACTGGTAAAAGCTTTCAACCCCTCGCCAAATCGTCCAGCAAGCAAATTCAAAGATGTACCAGCAGATTTTTGGGCATCCAAGGTAATTCAGCAGGCATATCAAGGTTTATTTCTCTCTGGTTTTCCCGATAATACTTTTGGCCCCAACAAAAATATCCAGCGCGTGCAAGTGATTGTCTCCCTGGTGAATGGATTGGGGCTATCTAGCGATGGTACGGCAACTATCAAAGTTTTCGATGACCAAGCCAAGATTCCTGAATATGCCAAGGATGAGGTAGTAAAAGCTATAAACAAGGAAATTATCGTCAATAACCCGAACCCGAAACAACTCAATCCTACCCGCGATGCTACACGTGGTGAAGTAGCGGCGATCGTGTATCAAGCTTTGGTAGATGCTGGGCGGGTAGCAGCGATCAACTCGCCCTATATAGTGACTGCTTGATTAGTCAACTTAAACCTCGGCGAATAGAATAGACATTTCCGAAAAAGAATTGTTTTGACGTAGCAGTGCTACGTCTCTACAAGGGTTCTGGGTAACGCATATTTAATTTCTGGAGATGTCTATTGTCTCGTTGTCTCGTTCCCAGTCTCCGACTGGGAATGCTTGTCGTTGAGGCTCCGCCTCGCTTGCTGGCGGCAGAGCCACTTTTGAGTTGCATTTATTTCCAGCCAGAGGCTGGAAACGAGGTTTTAAAGGAGTTTCAGCTTAAGTTGACACCAATGGGCAAAACTCTTCCCCTACCTCCATTTCTCCCCCTACTACCTCCTTCAATTTTTGGAATTCCCTACTTTTAATAACCGTTTTTGTACAGCAACAACCACAGCTTGAGTACGGTTGCTCACTTCCAATTTATGTAAAATAGCGTGGACATGAACTCGCACTGTTCCAGGTGCAATACAAAGTGCGAGGGCAATTTCTTGATTATTTTTTCCGGCTGCTAACAGCGACAAAATTTCTTGTTCGCGCCCAGTTAGAGGATTAGCAGGCTTTGAGATTTTTTCTGAGTCAGTTAGAGACGGTTCAGATACAAAGGAAGAACGAATCTCTTTTGTTGCAGTTTCGTCCCACCAGGAGGCTCCAACAACTACAGAACGTAGTGCCAACACTAGTTTTTCGGCAGGAATTCCTTTGAGACAGCATCCTTGAACGCCTGTTTCAATCAATCGCACAATTAGGGGCTTTGGCGAATGGGAAGTCAGAACTAAAATTGGCAGATTGGGATTTTGCTGCTTAATTTGTCTACAAGCTTCGATTCCCCCGATTGCTGATAAACCCACATCTAACAGCACTACATCCAGAGGATTTTGCTTGACTAATTCGATCGCTGTTTTACTATCTTCAGTTTCAGCAGTAATCTCTAACCCTGGTTCTTGTTGCAATCGTATACGTAAGCCTAATCGGAAGAGTTCATCATCCTCAACTAAGAGAATTTTGATTGGAGTAGAGGACATTTCACATAGTTCGAGAAGATTGAAATGGGTAAACGGGCAGTTTGAAAGCAAACATCGCACCAGTTGTGACTCTATTCTCTGCCCAGATTATACCTCCGTGGGCTTCAATAATTTGCCGAGATAGGTAAAGCCCCAATCCAGAACCTTTAGCTTGGCGATCGCTATGTCCCTGGTAAAATCGCTCAAATAGGTGAGTAAACTGTTCCACCTGAATGCCTGCACCTGCATCTAAAATTTTCACCACTTGATAAGAAGGTTGTGGTTTTAAGACAACTTCCACCCGACCGCCACGCAGGGAATGATTAATGGCATTCACCAGCAGATTATTAAAAACTCGTTGCAGTTGCAAAACATCACCCTGAACCCACAGTGCGTGTCGCCAATCAGAATCTTCATAAGTAACCGAGAGATGAACACGACGATTGGCAGCTAATTCAATCAAATTGCCAGCCGCTTCTTCTGCTAAAGTAGTTAAATCCACGGGTGCTAAGTCCAGCTTTAAGCCTTCAGTATCGTTGCGATAGATATCTAACAAAGTTTCTACTAGTTGCAAAGAAGTCTTGTGACTGCGTTCCATTGTCCCTAAGACTTGTTGCTGACCTGGTAAGACAGGGCCAAATTTTTCTTGTTGAAATGCTTGAATTGTCTCAATTGCTCCTAGTAACGGTGTTTTCAAATCATGAGTGAGTGCCGAGGCAAAGTCTTCTCGGAGTTTGACTAATTCCTCTTGAGATTCTAGCTTGGCACGGGTGAGAGCGATCGCTTCTTGAGAATGACGTAAGCGATCGCTTAAAATACCTGTTACAATCAACGCCATCGAAGCAATTGCTCGACTGGCAACTGTCGATACCTTAATGACTTCACCTCCTGGCAACCAAAGATTCAAAATTGTTAAGCATACAGCAACGACTGTCACTTTAAAAGTTGCCATTCTTCCAAACCATGAGTTTGCTAATAATATTGGACCTATATAAAGATATCCAAATACATATTCAGTTGGGGTCTCAAACTCCATAAACATGACAGTGAGAAACAATCCAAATATGACTGATAATTTACTTAATTGTGATTTATTAGTCAGCATTTTAGCTGAAAAAAATATCATTTAGGATAGACTTTTTAATTGGTTTTGTTAACTACTTAAAAAAGAATTCAGAAGTCAGAATTCAGGAGTCAGAATTAAAACAAGTCGCAAGTCGCAAGTCGCAAGTAAGTTTTGTGAAAGCGACGCGCAAAGCGAGTCTGCGATAGCGCCGGCGGCAAGCGAGTACTCGAGCGTCGCGTCCGGGGATTTAGACCCCGACCCAAAACTTACCGGTTATTGAACCGGGGGACTTAAACCCACGGTACTCTGTTAATAAGTAGGGGATTCAGACCCACCACTGATTAAAGACCACTAAATCTCCGATTTAGTGGGGGAGCAAAAACGCCGTTTATTCAGACGCTCGTTCGCGTAGCGTGTCGCAGACAAGACTCGCTCTAAGCGTTCGCGCAGCGTCTCGTAAGAGAAGCCATGCCGTTCGCGTTAGCGTCTCTGAAAGAGAAGGCTTTATGCTGCGCTATCCGCCAGTTGCACAGAATTCAATTCTGAATTCTAACTCCTGACTCCTGAATTCTGTTTGTTAACCGAAAAGTAGATTCTTGTCTTAATTTTAGTAAGATTTACTTTATTTGTAACAGTCCAGATAGCATTTAAATAAAAAATATACTCTTAGTTTAGAGACAGTTTATACAAAGTATGCTTTTGATTTAGACATTTATAATAGTTATGCACTGTACAAAATAATCATCTTGTGTATCAAGATAAATACTTCGTTTCAGTTATTTAAGCAAGGTCAAAGATAAGTTTTTGTTGTCCGCAGCTAGCAAAATCATAAGGCTCGGTTATGTTAATTGCTAAAAAAGGTCTATTTTGGAAAAATAGACATAAAAAGGCACAAAAAACCTGTGACAGGTGAGTAGAAAGATTCATGACTAAAAAAATAATAGCAATCACAGTTAGAGTTGTATGATGAGGAAGCAAAAAAATTGTAGGTTGGGTGGAGGCTTTGCCAAAGCCAACATCCTGATATATGTTGGGTTGCGCTCCACTCCACCCAACCTACGTCTAATACTTTAAATTATCAGAAATTTGTCCAAAAATTATTGAATGTTACGAGACATCAAATGCTGACGCACACTAATAGACATCTCCGAAAAAGAATTGTTTTGACGTAGCACTGCTACGTCTCTACAAGGGTTATGGGTGACGCATATTTAATTTCTGGAGATGTCTAATGTACCCAATTCACTAAACTGTCACTCCCTCCAGTTCCTCATCTGTCAACTCATACAATTGGCGCAATTTATCTAACTTATCACTATCAGCTTCCCAGAAACCCCGCCCATGCGCCTCTAACATTCTCCCTAAAATATTGCGAAAAGCTTCAGGATTTGCCTTGCGTAATTTATCCGCCATCTCTGCATCTAAGGCATAAGTATCTGCCGCTTGATCGTATACCCAATCATCGGTAAAATCGGCAGTACCACCCCAACCAATCAACGCCGTCATCCGTTGGGAAATTTCAAAAGCACCACCAGAACCTTGATTCGCCATAGCTTGTGCCCATTTGGGATTTACCAATTTGGTGCGGTATTCCATTCGTAGCAAATCATCTAAATTGCGGGGTGTAGTATCCTTCGAGAAACTTTCCACAAAGCTGGTTGTAACCTTCTTACCGCCTTGTTTTTCTGCTGCCCTTTTCAAACCGCCAGTATTAGCGTAATATTCTTGAATATCAGTTAAACCATATTCTACCGAATCAATTTCTTGAACAATGCGATCGCTAGTTTTTAACAAAGTATTCAAAACTTCCGGTCTAGCTTGACCTTTATCTTCTCTCCCATAGCTAAACACATTGCGACTTTGCCAAGTATTCCCCAACTCCTCACCAGATTCCCAATTACCATCAACCACCCGATCATTTACCAAAGAACCAAAATCACCCGCCGGATTAGAAAACAATCTCGCCGATGCATTTTCCACACCTTGGGCTTTCAAAGCCAAAGCGTGTTTTCTAACAAAATTTTCATCTTCCGATTCATCAGCATCAGCCGCCCGTTGAAATAAATCATCCAACAATTCGATAATATTGACAAAACTATCCCGGAAAATCCCAGATAAATTACCCAACACATCAATGCGGGGATGTCCAACCTCAGCCAACGGCTTCAACTCATAACGAACAACTCTACCAGTTCCTTCCTTAACAGGTTCAGCCCCCACCAACTCCAACAGAATGCCTAAAGATTCACCCTTAGTTTTAATCGCATCCAACCCCCAAAGCATCACCGCCACCGTTTCCGGATATTTCCCATATTCATCCAAATGCTGGCCGATAATTTTTTGACCAATTTCCCGTCCCCGTTCATACGCCGCAGGTGAAGGCATCCGATAAGGATCTAAAGCATGAATATTTCTCCCAGTCGGCAAAACCCCAGCCCCATCCCTTAACAAATCCCCCCCAGGCGCAGGCGGAATATACTCCCCATTCAACCCCCTTAACAAATTCGTCAACTCATCCGTAGATTGCATCAACAAATCCCTTATTAACCTTTCCTCCTCCTCTCTCTCCTCTCTGTGTTCTCCGCGCCTCTGCGGTTCGTCTCCAAAATAAGCCTCCAAATAAGATCCCAACTCCTCCTCATTCGGCTTTTCCCCCAAAGTATGCAGCCCCGAAGAAAACAACCGATTTTCTAAAACCTGCAAATATCCATACAACTCCACCAAATAATCATCAAAAGCATGAACGCTAAACATCCGCACATTCTCTGGAGTAAACGCAATCCCCAACTTCCTCGCATCCGCAAACGGACAATCAGCATCCAACCCAGAGTCTACAATTTTTTTACAAATCCCTTCCTTCAAAACATAATTCTTTTGCGGATCTTCGCGATACTCCGAAATCAAATCCCGCAACCCCACCAATTCCTTATATAAACCTGCACGACCATAAGGCGGTACATTATGAGAAATTAACACACCATAACCGCGACGTTTTGCCAACATCGATTCAGACGGATTATTCGCCGCATATATATATAGATTAGGCAAATTTTCTAACAGAATATCCGACCAAGAATAACCCGTATTACCCAACGGCGAACCAGGCAACCATTCCACAGTTCCATGCATTCCAAAATGAACTACAGCATCAGCTTCAAACTCATTTTGTAACCATTTATAATAAGCAACATATTGCGGATGAGGCGTTAAATCTCGTTCAAACATTAAGCGCATCGGGTCGCCTTGTATCCCCAAAGGTGGTTGTACACCTATCCACACATTTCCTAATTGCACACCACCAATTTGGAATTCATCGCCATAAGTTTTAATCCCAGTTCCCGTGAGAGATTTCCATTGTTTTTCAATGCGGGAGGTTTGCAGATATCCTAACCATTTTTCTAGGGTGCGAACATTGACACTATTTGTGGGGTGGGCATCTTTATCTAGGGGCGGGCAAGATGCCCACCCCACAAGAGGATTAGCTTCATCTGCTTCTTTTACCCAGCGAATCAATTCTTCGCCATCTTCCGGTAAATCTCCCACGGTATAACCTTGTTCTTTGAGTGCGTGGAGAAACTTCAGCAAACTACGCGGCACATTTAATAATGCAGCCGTCCCCACAGCCCCATAACCAGGCGGAAACCCATATAAAATAATCGCTATTTTGCGTTCCGATGCAGGTTTTTGCCGCAAAGCCACCCAACTTTTTACCCTACCAATTAATCGCTGCACCCGTTCGGGAACCAGATAAATATTTTCACCCACCAAACCACCAAGGGGAACGGTATCAATAGCGCCATCTAATTCTGGTAAGGCGTATAAAACCACACTTTGCAAGCCGCCGATACCTTGGCGCGTCCACGAGGAAATATCTTGAATTAATAATGGTGCAGCAACAATATAAGGTACATTCTTGGCTGTGAGGATGCGCTTTGCTACTTCTATTTGGCGGCCTGCTTCCATTGAACCAGCCGGGCCACCCACTAAAGGAAAGCCAATTGTAGAGACGATCGCATCTACTTTTACTGCTTCACTTGATAGTGAGAGAGTTTCTATATTGCCTAGTTGTCGTTGCTGAATTTCATAGTCGGTTGTCATTAAATCTCGTACTGCTACGTGTCCTTCTACGCCGTTGATGAAGATGGGTAAAGGAGTTAAGCCGGCTTTTTCAAAACTGCGAATTAGCTGGGGAATATAGGGTTGTTTGGTGATGACGTGTTTTCGGTAGAGGAGAATTCCGATAATCGGTTTTGTAGAGACGCGATTCATCGCGTCTATTGGGAAGACGCGATGAATCGCGTCTCTACAATGGGTTTGATGCCATTCTAAATATTTGCGGGGCGATTCAAAAAATCCTTGATAGTCGGGGTGGAGTAATCCGATGTTGGGGGTTTCGACTAGCGGGGGAATGTCGCCGACTTTTAAACTTAAATATTTTTCTGCTAGTGTCCAGAATAATGAAGCGACGTTTTCTGAACCGCCAGCATTCCAGTAACCATAGATAATTAACCAGTTGCGTAAGTCTTGGACTTTTTGCACTGGGACATATTTCAGTAGTTTGGGGCCAATTTTTAAGAAGCTGATGTAACCAGCCAGTTTGTCTTCTTCTCGTCCGTTACTAAATTTGTCGAGGATGAATTTAACGGGTTTGGGCATTCCTTTGGGTTTGTCGCCAATGGCAAAGTCACCCAATTTGGTTAAACTCATCAATTCTAAGGCTGACTCAAACACTAGACGGATGGGAATTTGGGAAATGCGATCGCGCAACCACACAACCTGGTCATAATCAAATAGTAGGCTACCGAAAAACACATCAGCGTCATGCAGTGCGGCTTCTACCTCAGCACGTTGACTGGTAAGATCGCGATCGCTAAATACCCGAATATCCAACTGTGGACAGCGAGAGTTAGCCAAAAAAGCTGCTTTTCTATACAAGTCCGCGTTGAACGATTCAAACCCAGCAATCAAGACGATGCGTTTCATGCCTGTAAGCTACGAAATATTTCTTTACTTAAATTTTAGATGCAATCTCTAGATTTTGTGGGTCAGTTACCTGCAAACTGCTGTAAGTTCAAAAATAAAAAGGAGTCAGAATTCAGAATTCAGAATACTCTACCCATGAAGGGATAGAGTAATAACATTGTTGTTTAAAATTCAATACTAGTTTCGCGCCACTTGTGGGCGTTAGCGCGGCGGGACGTACCCCTACGGGGAAGCAAGCTACGCGGTAGCGTCTCTAAGAGTTGTACAGTTGTAAACCAATATTCATTATCCAGTCGTACAGAATTCATACTGAATTCTGACTCCTGAGTTCTGAATTCTTCTTATAAAATCGGATGCGATAGTATCGAGGAAATAGAGTCATGTTGAAGGTTTTTGCTGACCGTGGTGGCACATTCACAGATATTGTTGCTGTTACTAATAATCAAGCAATTATAGATAGACTCTTAAAATATCCTGAGCGTTTTTTAATTGTGACTCTGCCCAATCGGCAATGGATTATAGTCTATAAACTACTTTCAGAAAATCCCGAACAATATCAAGATGCAGCTATTCAAGGTATTCGGGATATTATCGGTATTGCTAATAACGAACATATTCCAACTGAAGCAGTAGAAGTTGTAAAAATGGGGACAACAGTAGCTACAAATGCGCTGTTAGAAAGGAAAGGCGATCGCGTCGTTCTTCTCATCACCAAAGGCTTTAAAGATGCGCTAAGAATTGGCTACCAAAACCGTCCTAACATCTTTGCCCGTCATATTGTTTTACCAACAATGCTTTATGAACAGGTAATTGAAATAGATGAAAGGTATGATGCTAACGGCAATGAATTAATACCGATAAATATTGAACAAGTAAAAAGTGACTTACAAGCAGTTTATCATACAGAAATTCGGAGTTGTGCGATTGTTTTTATGCACAGCGATCGCTATCCCAAACACGAAAAACAAATAGCCCAACTTGCCTTAAAAATTGGCTTTACTCAAATATCCGTATCCCATCAAGTTAGTCCTTTAATGAAGTTGGTTAGCCGAGGGGATACAACAGTAGTCGATGCTTATTTAACTCCTATTCTGCGTCGTTACGTTAACCAAGTAGCGAGTCAGTTACCTGGAGTTAAATTAATGTTCATGAAATCTGACGGAGGTTTAGTTACAGCCGAGCAATTTCAAGGAAAAGATAGTATTTTAAGTGGCCCGGCTGGCGGTATTGTTGGCGCAGTTCAAACTAGTAAAAGAGCAGGTTTCGAGTTAGTTATTACCTTTGATATGGGAGGAACAAGTACAGATGTTGCCCACTTTCAAGGAGAGTATGAACGACAACTAGATTCAGAAATAGCTGGGGTGCGGATGCGAGTTCCTGTATTAGCAATTAATACCATTGCTGCTGGAGGTGGTTCAGTTCTCTTTTTTGATGGTTCTAGTTATCGTGTTGGCCCTAAATCTGCTGGTTCAAATCCTGGGCCTGCTTGTTATCGACGTGGCGGGCCATTAGCGGTTACTGATGCCAATGTGATGTTAGGTAAAATTCACCCACAATATTTTCCCTCGGTTTTTGGTATTGATGGCAATTTACCTTTAGATAAAGATACTGTAATTCAGCAATTTACCCAATTAGCCCAAGACATTCAAGCCGCTACATTAAATCATTTTACTCCCGAAGCAGTAGCCAGTGGATTTATTGCGATCGCAGTGGAAAATATGGCGAATGCAATTAAAAAAATTAGTATGCAACGCGGTTATGATGTTAGCCAATATGTGCTTTGTTGTTTTGGCGGTGCTGGTGGGCAAGTTGCTTGTTTAATTGCCGATACCTTGGGAATGAAAAAGATATTTCTACATCCTTATGCTGGCGTTCTCTCTGCTTACGGAATGGGATTAGCTGATGTGCGGGCAATTAGAGAAGGAGGAGTTGAACAACCTTTAAATCAAGTATTAATTCCTCAATTACAGCAGTTAATGGCATATTTAGAAACTCAAGCTAGAAGTGAAATAGATGAGGCACTGAGTCAAGTAGAAGTAATCCGAAAAGCTAATTTAAAATATGAGGGTACTAACTCTACATTGACAGTTAATTTTACTGATAATGTGGTATTGATGCGACAAGAATTTGAGACTGAACATCAATCTCGTTATGGTTTCATTCAATTAGAGAAAAACTTAATTGTCGAATCCGCTTCAGTGGAAGTAATTCAGAAAATGGATACTCCTGAAGAACCTTTAATAATTCGTACTCGACCTTTAGATGAAGACCCCGTATCTGTTGAGACAGTAAAGATGTTTACTGCTGATAGATGGTATGATACTCCTGTTTATCGACGGGAAGATTTACAACCGGAAGATATTATTAATGGCCCTGCGATCGTTGTGGAAAAAATTAGCACAATTGTCGTGGAACCTAACTGGCAAGCGAGATTAACTACAAAAAATCATCTAATCTTAGACCGTAAATATTAATTAATTCATTAGGGTTAGTCTGTAAATTACAGGATAATCAATATCAAGTCACTTGTAGTAAACCTAAATAGAAGTTAAATGTCACCTTACGTTTATCCGGTTATTAAAACCGCAGAAATAGAAACGACATTCTCAGAATTAGCAGAACAATGGCGGCGTGAAACAGGAATGCTCTCTATTGCTTCCAAAATATCAATGCATCCCGCTTATCAAAGAATAATCGGGATGGGACAACCTGTTGTTCCTTTAATCATGCGTGAACTTGAGCGCGAACCAGACCATTGGTTTTGGGCCTTAAGTGCAATTACAGGAGCAAACCCTGTCAAAGCCGAACAGCGTGGTAGACTTCAGCAAATGGCTGTAGCTTGGATTGAATGGGGGAAAGCAAATGGATATAGATGGTAAGTTGGAAAGGTACAGAGAAAATAAATTTCCCAACTTATACCATACTGAATATTCTGTAACCAGCAAGCAAAGCACATCATATAATTGTTTTGCTTGGGCTGCGGGTGAGGATGAACGCTGGTCGAGTCCAATAGACCCAGATAATATGTATTACTGGGTAGAAGGTGTAACAGCAGAATTAACTATGTCAGCTTTTATGCAAGCATACAAAAGCTTAGGGTATGAGCGAATGGCACTAAGAAAAGCCCAAAAGCATGTGTAGCCTCGTTCCCAGCCTCCAGGCTGGGAATGTATTCCGAGGGGCTGCTGCCTCTCGTCAAGCTACGGAGGCGGAGCCTCCCAGAATGGGTTCCCAGCCTCCAGGCTGGGAACCAGTCAAGATATTATTAATGGCCCTGTGATCGTTGTGGAAAAAATTAGCACAATTGTAGTTGAGCCTAACTGGCAAGTGAGATTAACTACACAAAATCATCTAATTTTACAGCATCTATCAACAGGCTATAGATAGAATCTGTCTAACAGTGTTAACGCTAAAAATTAGAATTGAGATAGAAATCAAAAATGGGCGAGGTATCCACCATCAACCGCTAAAATCTGACCAGTGATATAGGACGCAGCTGGAGAAGCAAAGAAAACGACAGCACCAGCAATTTCTTTTGGATCTCCCCAACGACCAAGGGAGGTTCGTTTTTCCAACCAAACGGCGATTTCTTTATCAGCAACCACATCTGCATTGCTCTCAGTCGCGAAAAAACCCGGAGCAACACCATTGACAGTTATCCCAAACATTCCCAGTTCAGCAGCAAGAGCGCGAGTTAGTGCTTCGAGTCCACCTTTGGCAGCAGTATACACGGCATCGCCTGCACCTGCGATCGGGCCAGCGATTGACGTTATGTTGATGATTTTTCCTTCGCCATTCTTAATCATCAGCCGTGCTGCTTCCTGGCACAGATTGAAGGAAGCAATAAGATTGGTGTCGATTAACCGACGCGCCGCATTCATTTCAAATTCCAAAAAACTGCGGCGATCGCGCATACCAACATTATTTATGAGGATATCCAGATGCCCGTATTTTTCTCGAATTTCGCTAAACGCTTTTTTAACGGCTGCTTCATCTGTAATATCTAATTGCAATGGCAAAGCTGATCCGCCAACTGCGGTGACAGCTGCAACTGCGCGATTTAGCTTTTCATGGTTCCGCCCATTGATAAGAACAAAAGCCCCAGCACTCGCAAGTGCTTTGGTGATTTCTAATCCTAATCCTTGCCCTCCTCCAGTAACTAGGGCAATTTTCCCATCCAATGAAAATTCAGGTAGTGTCACAGCGTTTTCTTTCTGAATTAATTCTTTAACAATTTATCACTTTTGATCCGGGAGTTGGTTGAAAAAAACTCTGTGTTCCTCTGCGTTTAAAAAACGAACTTATGCAAAGCTGTACTAAGGAACAGTGTCAGCGCCCCATCTGTCCTATCCTGGAGATGGATAAATAGTGTTGTGGGTGAGACTGTGTTTTTCAGCGTTGTGATACCGACTTATAATCGCCAACCGATTTTAGAAAAGTGCCTCCGTGCCTTGGAGGTGCAGGAGTTGAGTCAGCCAAGTTCGGTTACTGATTACGAGATTGTCTTGGTAGATGATGGTTCTACTGATGGCACATTGGAGTGGTTGGCAGAACACAAAGAAGAGTTTCATCATGTACGATGGTTTCAGCAAGACCATGCTGGCCCAGCTGCGGCTCGGAATTTGGGGGTAAAAGAGGCGCTGGGAGACACAATTATCTTTATTGATAGTGATTTAGTAGTGCTGAAGAATTTCCTGCAAGCTCATGATAACGCGTTAGTGCAGGGGAAAGAGAAATTGGGGAGCGATCGCTTTTTCACTTACGGCGCAGTTATTAATACTTGTAATTTCAACAATCCAACGGCTGAACCCTACAAAGTCACAGATTTTTCAGCAGCTTTTTTTGCTACGGGCAATGTCGCAATCCCCAAACATTGGCTAGAGAAAGCCGGACTTTTTGACACTAGCTTTCAACTCTATGGCTGGGAAGATTTAGAATTAGGTGTGCGACTGAAAAAACTAGGTTTGACACTAATTAAATGTCCAGAAGCCGTAGGATATCACTGGCATCCAGCATTTAACTTAGAACAAATTCCCCGATTAATTGACCAAGAAATTCAACGTGGACGTATGGGAGTTTTGTTTTATCAAAAACATCCCACATGGGAAGTGCGAATGATGATTCAAATGACTTGGCTACATCGCCTACTTTGGGGTATTCTTTCACTCAATGGTGTACTGAATGAACGGACAATGGCTCCGTTATTGCAATGGCTAATTAATTTAGGTAAACCGCAATTAGCTTTAGAAGTTGCTCGAATCTTCCTCAACTGGTATAACGTGAAGGGTGTTTATGAAGCTTATGCTCAAATGCGGCAAACATTTTAAGAAGTAAAAAGTAAAAATATTGATAAACTTATTTGTTTATTTTAACCTTTTACTTTTGCCTTGTTCGGTGATTGAAAAGTGAAGATCAGCAGGCAGAATATAGCATAGGGCGACAATGCAAAAACTTCTTTTTAATGACAGAGATAGATTTAGAGCGCAGGCCCTATTTCTTGGTGAAGATATTAACTTAGAGACGTTGGAGAATTACATTTGCTTGGCGACTATGCCAGTAATGATTTCAGTCGGTGAACACGGCTGTGCGGTACTGCTGGACTATGGTGCAGTTGTCTTGTTTAATCTTGAGCCGATAGAAAAGGCAGTCTTCTTGACCAAACTATCGTCTCAAGTTAGTGACTCTTTTGCCGACCCGGAAACAGAAGAGGTGGAAGTTTATCTCAACATTGTGGAGAGTGAGCGAGTTAAGGAAGGAAAAATTTTTCTCCATGAATTTAGTGTAGAACGCTTGCAGATAGTGGCAGATATTCTCGCTAAGAGTGTTGTGCTGTCTCATTATGAAACTAGCCTCGCGGCTGTATTCGATCAAATTGAACCGTTTGCGGCTAGTCTCCAGCGTGAACACAGGGGAAGACGCCAGAGTAGGGAATTACTGCGTCAACTTGGGACTACGCTGTTAGTTCAACATAAGATTGTAGGTCGAGTAGAGATCATCGATAAGCCGGAGTTGCTCTGGGAGTCCCCACAGCTAGAAAACTTATATCTGCGCTTGGAGGATGAATACGAAATCCGTGAGCGTCATAATGCCTTAGAACGCAAACTAGAGCTAATTACCCAAACAGCACAAACAGTGTTGGAGTTCATGCAGCATAGCAGTAGTCAGCGAGTGGAGTGGTATGTAGTAATTCTGATTGTGGTGGAGATTCTGCTGTCACTGTACGGCATCATTTTTAAAGGCTGAAGACGCGATAAATCGCGTCTCTACATCAGAGTTTAGGGAACTCCAAGAAATAAATTATCCAATATTGTGGGGTGGGCATCTTGCCCGCCCAGTCCATAAGGCGGGCGAGACGCCCACCCCACAAGAAGTAATTGGATATTTTTTTATGCTTACCTACTTATCGAATGGCACTAAGAAAAGCTCGAAAGCTCGTGTAGTCTCGTTCCCAGCCTCCAGGCTGGGAATGTATTCAAAGGGGCTGCTGCCTCTGGTCAAGAAACAGGAGGCAGAGCCTCCCAGAATGGGTTCCCAGCCTCCAGGCTGGGAACCAGTTAGGGTAAGGGCTGTGTCTTAACTTAGTGCCATTCCCTACTTATCTTCTTCCCCAGAACCCCCGATATTCATGCTCTCCTTCGATCTTTTGGGGTACGAAGCCTGGGATGTCAGTAGTGTCAATTGCAAAGACGAAAAACTTGTTTGGGTTGTCGATACCTGCTGGATGCAAAGCATCCGACGTTATGGTACCAACGAAGTCATTATCATTGCTGATAAAGAGCGTATGCTTGATGGCGTGGTTGATAACCACATCTGGCCCGAAAGCCAAACCTTCAAGCTTGGCAGGTATGTCTTCTGGTTTAATTCCATTCTGAGTCAGCGTCGCTACGACATCAAGGAAGAGGGTTTTGCTAACTTCTTTACCCGCAAGGTTGCTTTCCCCGGTGATATTGCTGACTTCTTTAGCATTGGTCAGATCGATACGGTATATCTTCTTGAAGACAGCCTGAGAGCCATCGCCCAACCCTTTGCCATCTCGTTCGTCTACTAGGAATTGGCGATCGCTAATTGATAAAATTTCACTTACTGTCGGGTATTTCGGTTTAGCTGGTGTGCCGATATTATCTAGCTTATAGGCGTATTCTTGAGTAGCGCCTGTTGCAATGTCGATCTTAACAATTCTGGTGTAAGCGCCATTAGTACCCCCATCCTGAATCAGTGGACTTTGCAGTATGCCGACTAGGGTTTTGCCATTAGGAGTAATCGCCAGCCCTTCCATACCCTTGTTTGCAACACGTCCAGATGTGTTACCGCTAATCTCTTTATCACCAACAGGATTTAGATTGCTGACAGCGAATTTTCTGTTGAGTGTAAAGAACTTGATGCGCTTACCTGTCTTGCGATCGAATTGGTACACATAAGGGCCGTATTCATCAGAGATAAAGATGGACTTACCATCATTGGATACACGCACGCCTTCAGGATCGAAGCGGGCATCATTGGGATAGGTCGATATCTGATTGGGGTCGAAGTTGTCTGAGCGTCCAGTGAAATAGTAGGTGTTCTTAGCATTCAGGGCAGGGGCACCGTTAGGCACTCCTAGTCCTACGCCAGTACCGTAGTAGAGAGGCTTATTACTGGATAACAGAGTCGTGTCAACTAAACAAGGAGTAAGAGTAAAGGGCAACCCTAAAGGAGACCGGCTTGGTTCGAGTTCCACAGTGATGGTTTGGAAGCGGTTTATATAGGATGTTGTGTCATCCACGGCGCTATTGTATGCCTTGGCATTTGGGCCTCGATCTGGGATTGCAATGAAGGTGTTACGACCCGCATAAGCGATTCCTGACCCAATACCACCAAGCAGGTTTCCCGCAACACCATTTTCGAGCGGAGCGGAGGTTTTCTTAGAGCGATCGCTGATGTTACCACTCAGGCTTCCAATTGCGATCAGCTTAACATCTGCGTTGGCTGCGGGGGCAACAAAAAATGATGCTAACAAGAACAGAAAGAGATTTCTCTTGAGCATATCAGTATTCCTACTACGTACAATATTTGCTTAGGGATATTGTATTTTTTTCACTTTTTCATTATCTATGCCTAATGATTAAGCTATTTTTAAGCCAAGATTAATTCAAGGTTAATGTAGGGAATGGCACTAAGAAAAGCCCAAAGGCTTGTGTCACCTCGTTCCCAGCCTCCAGGCTGGGAATGTATTCAAGGGGCTGCTGCCTCTCGTCAAGCTACTGGAGGCGGAGCCTCCCAGAATGGGTTCCCAGCCTGGAGGCTGGGAACCAGTCAGAGCAAGGGCTGTATCTTTTCTTAGTGCCATTCGTTAATGTAGGAATGGCTGATGCCATTCCGTGAAGGAAAATCATGAATCAATTCAAAATTCAAAATTCAAAATTAAAGACAGCCACGCCACTTGCGGGTGGGGTTTCAACAACCCTTGGGAAACAATGATTCTTTCTCGTGCGAACGCTACCGCGAACGCGCCACTTGCAGGTGTTAGCGCGTAGCGGGACGTACCCCTACGGGGATCTTGCTACGCGGTAGCGTCTCGTAGAGAAGTACGGTTTTAAACCTTACTTCTTTTCATAAATCTAAGCTTAAGCTTGCTCAATCTTTAAATTATTTTCCTGGCCACAATGGGCGAGGTGTTGCAATGCCATATCCCTGTGCGTAATTAATTCCTAGTGCTGTAATCCGCTCTAAAATCGCGTCATTTTCCACAAACTCAGCAATCGTCTGAATACCCATCGCACTGGCAATGTGCGTGATTGCTGTCACGATCGCATTATCCACAGGATTCTCGACAATGTTACGAATAAAGCTCCCGTCAATTTTGAGGTAATCCACAGGCAGAGACTTGAGATAGGCAAATGACGACATCCCTACCCCAAAATCGTCCAATGCGAAGCTACAGCCTATCCGTTGAAGTAACTGAATGAACTGCTTGGCTTTGATCAGGTTGGCGATCGCCACAGTCTCGGTAATCTCAAAGCAAATGCGCTGGGGTGAGATGGGGTGTAGGATAAACTGCTCATGCAGGAAGTCAATGAACTGATCATCGTTGATGCTAGAGCCAGAAAGGTTAATCGCATAGATACTTTGTTCATCGTCAACGAAGGTTGACCAATTGCTAAACAGAGTCCGAATCACCCACCGATCAATCAGGTGCATCAAGTTGTACCGTTCTGCTGCGGGAATAAATGCCATCGGCAGCACTAAATTTCCCTGCTCATCCCGGAGCCGCAGCAGCACTTCATAATGGTCGCCGTTTTGAGTTGCTGGGGTGATGGCGGCAATGGGTTGAGCATAGAGACAAAACCAATCATTTTCCAAGGCTTGAGAAATGCGGCTGACCCACTGCATCTCCCCACGCCGTTGCAGTTGCTCCTGGTCGTGAGTCTGAGCAAAGTACACGCGATTGCGCCCCCGGTTCTTCGCGCTATAGCAAGCTGCGTCAGCTGTCCTGATAATCTCTGTAAGGCTCTCGCTATTCGTGTCGATACCGACTAAGCCGATACTTACTCCAATTGAGAATACCTGCTCTTGCCAAATAAACCGGAACTTTTGAACACACGAAAGCAGCTCATTGGCAACTCGTAAAGCTTGCTCTATCGTACACTGAGTCAGCAATACACCAAATTCATCACCGCCTAACCGTGCTAGTGTGTCAGTTTTTCGAATCTTCTCCTGCAATAGGGCAGTAATTTGACGCAGTAATTCGTCTCCAGCTAGATGACCGCAGGTATCATTTACGATTTTGAAGTGATCGAGATCCAAATAGCACAATGCATGAACTTGGTAGTCTAAAAAAGCAAAGCGCAATGCTTCTTCAACCCGCCGCTCAAACTCCTGGCGATTCACCAATCCAGTTAAAGCATCATGGGTTGCCTGCCAGGATAGTTGAGACGAAAGCTTGCGGTTCTGAGTCACGTCATGAAACACCATAACCGCGCCAATTATTTGTCCCTCGCGATTGCGAATAGGCGCGGCTGAATCTTCAATCGTAATCTCTTGAGTATTCTGATTAATTAAGATGGTATGGTTTGCTAAACCCACAATTCGATTTGACTGTAACGCTTGCTCAATTGGGTTCTGAACTGGCTCTCCTGTAGTTTCATCCACAATTCTCAAGACTTCTAATAATGGCAAGCCTTGTGCAGATGCTTCACTACATCCGATCAGAGATTCTGCAACCGGATTGAGGTATTGAATCCTGCCAAAGGCATCTGTGGTAATAACTGCATCTCCGATCGATTCCAACGTCACCTGAGCTAATTCTTTTTCTTGAAAAAGTGTTTCTTCGATTTGCTTGAGGGCTGTGATATCGCGTCCCACCGTTTGAAATTCTATAAAGCATCCTTGCTCGTCAAACAGCATCCGGTTATGCCACTGAGTCCAACGCACCCCCGAAGCCAGAAGCACGCGATTCTCAATGATGACAACAGGATTATCAGCACTTGTTGAAGCTATTAATTGAGCAACTCGCTCCTGATCTGCCTCAAAGATAATGGGTTGATACTTGCTGCCGATCAGTTCCTCTGGCGATCGCCGAAAATAAAGTGCATAAGCTTGGTTGACAAAGGTGAGTGTGCCGTCTGGTAAATATCGGGCAATCATTTCAGTCTGATCTTCGACAATGGCACGGTAGCGAATCTCGCTTTGTTTGAGAGCAATTTCTGCCTGCTTGCGTTCTGTAATATCTAGAATAGCTCCATACAGTCTAATAGTCGGATTCTGAGTATTATAAGCTACCTCTACTCTCTCCTCCAGGTAGCGCAATGAGCCATCAGGTCGGACAATGCGATATTCGAGATTGAAAGGTTTTCCCTTGGTGATCGCCTGTAGTAAGTACCTCTTCAACACTGGTTGGTCTTCTGGGTGAACCATCTGGAAAAATATAGCCTGTGTCGGTACTAATTGAGCAGGATTTAGATCGAAGATGCGGAAGGTTTCGGCTGACCAAATTTGTTTCTCAGACTCTAAGTACCATTCCCAACTGCCTAGATGGGCAATCTTTTGAGCAGTAGCTAGCAGCGTTTCACTGCGTCGGAGTTCTTCCTCGGCTTGTTGGCGTTCGTTGAGTGCGACTTGCCGTTCTGTAACATCTTGGGCAGTCCCATAGAGGCGAATTACTTTTCCATCCGCGTTAAATTCTGCATGTCCAATCCCCTCAATATAAATAGTAGACTCGTAAGTTGGAGACGCACGCAGAATGAGTTTGTAGGATTCGCCAGTTAAGATTGCCCACTCCATAGCTTGTGCTAATTTTCCTGCGTCTTCTGCCCAGTACAGTTGCAGATTTTCTTGATAGTCCGGCTCTCCTTGTCTGGGATCTCGATTAAAGAGGGCAAAAAGCTGCTTTGACCAGGTAATTTTGCCATTTACAAGTTCAAACTCCCAATTACCGCAACGAGCAACTTGCTGAGATTCTTCTAATAAAGCTTCGCTGTTGCGTAGTATTTCTTCAACACGTTTGAGGTCGGTGACATCCACCACCAGCCCATCCCAAACTACGCGACCATCCTCCAATTGGCGTGGGCTGGAACGAAAATGGAACCATTTAAGGCGAGCGCTGGGCGTTTGGATTCGCAGTTGTATATCAAACACCGAGAGATTCCGCAGGGATTCATCGACTGCTGCCAACAGGAGTGGTACATCCTCTGGGATGAACTGGCGATAGAGCAAACTTGAATCTGTCAGTGCATCTTCTGCGCTGACTTCCATCAGTTTTTCAATCCCCGCGCTGATATAAGCAAAGCGATCGCTGCCATCCAATTCGCGGATTACTTTATAAATTGCCCCATTGGGAAGATTATCGCCAATTCGCCGCAACATCCCTTCACGCTCTTGTAGTGCGAGTTCTGCTTGTTTGCGATTGCTGATTTCCCGCTCCAGTTCTCGGTTGGCTGCCTCCAGTTGTGCAGAACTGGGGAGAGCAAGTGCCTTTGGTATCAACTCTATCAATACAATACTTGTGTACACTGATAGTAAAGCCGTGATGGCTTTGATGCAACCACTTAGCCAATAGGTAGGATACCATAGCGTCCAAATCTCCATTAGGTGGGTGGTACCACAACTAATAATAAATGTAGCAAATAGCAGAAATATCCAGTTGAACGGCAAATCCTGACGCTTGCGGGCAAAATAAATTAAGGTGACGGGAATTGAATAATAAGCAAGTGCAATTAAACTATCGGATAAAATATGCAGCCCCACTAAGTCTGATTTCCAAAGATAGCAATGACCGTGGGGTATAAACTGTTTATAAGCAAGAAGGCTTTTCCAAAATTCCAGCATCAAGTTATCAGATAATCAATCTACTATCAAGTTATCTGACAACTATAAGGGCTAATTCTGCAATAGCCAAAAGCCGCTATGAGTCATGCCAGAATCATCGGGTTGAACTAACAAAAAATGCAATCCTCGGCAATGCTTTTTGCGTTGTTCAAATGCTTGGGCTGCTGTTGTAACTTCTGAATCTTCAAATGTGGCAACAATCCACCTATCGACTAAACCAGCTTCTAATATTAAGCCGTCTGGTGCGCCAGAGATATAGTTTAATGCTACAGGACGGGCTTGCTGCAACCACCGTGCTAGGCGCATTGATTGCCGTCCACCATAAATTACGACACCAGGGACGGGTAATGTTGATGCCAAACCCAAATTGATGGGTTTGAGATGTTCTGGGATGTGCAAAATGGGAATGGGGCGATCGCTAAATCTCGTTTCTACATCACTAGCAGCTAAACTCGCAAAACGCCATTGTTCTCCCCAGAGGTTTTCTGGTAATGGTGTTGGGGGTGGTTTATCCAGGGTTGAGGGATATTGCTTTTCTTGTAACCACTGCTTTAATGCCAAGGTGTTGCGGGTAGGTTCGACATTAATACCTAAATTGCGTCCAGCCGCCTCAATTAAACTGAGAGATTGAGGACGAAACACCTGAATCACATTCGGCAATTTTTCCCCAGATGCTAGTTCAAGTTGAGCAGCAACCCAATTAGAATTTGCTGCTGACTGGAGACAGGTAGCTTCATATTCAAAGCTGCGAGTTGCGTCACAAATCAACAACTCCCATAAAACTTGTCCAGATGCATCCTCTAAGGGACGACGATAAAAATCAACCTGCCAAATTTTCATATTATGTAGGGAGTGGGGAGTGGGATGAGGGAGAATTAACAATTCAAAATTCAAAATGACGCTCGCAGACTCGCTAACGCTGCGCTAACAAAATTCAAAATTAAAGACATCTCAGATGGGGATTTAGCGAGAAACGCGGTTTTGGGATGCATCCCAAGTGGAGCGATTTCTCAAGACAAGCCCCGACTGAAATGGGTGCTACATGTGGATTGCAGGTTCTTAAACCCTTTAATTTACGACAACCAATACCCCATCCCATGTCCGAATGGCACTAAGAAAAGCCCAAAAGCATGTGTAGCCTCGTTCCCAGACTGGAGGCTGGGAATGTATTCTGAGAGACTCCGCCTCTGGTCAAGAAAGAGGAGGCGGAGCCTCCCAGAATTGGTTCCTAGCCTGGAGCCTAGGAACTAGTCAGCGCAAGGGCTGTATCTTAACTTAGTGCCATTCTCCCATGTCCAATGACTAATGACCGAATTTTAGATTTTAAATTTTGGATAATGGAATTGAAGATTCAAAATTCAAAATTTAAAAAGGTCTCAAGCCCCCGAATTTACTCGTGGAATAAATCTAAAATCCAAAATCTAAAATTAAATTACAAGCCCCTGACTTCAGGCATGGGGTAAATCTAAAATCTAAAATCTAAAATCTAAAATCCAAAATTGTGTGACTAATTTAAAAAGCCTGAATCCATTCTTTGACAGAATATTCAGTCCAGATGCCATTTTTCCAGTAGGGATCATTTTCAATTAACTCGCGCACGATCGCTTCGTCTTCGGCTTCGTAAATCCCAAAAACTTTTGTAACATCCTTGGTAGGACCGATAGTAATCAGCACACCGGATTCTTTCTGTTTTGCTAATCCGTCTAAATGAGCTTGACGGTAGGGGACGCGTTTTTCGAGAACATCTTCGCTGTAAGTCCCCCAAAGTACATATTTAGGCATAATTGCTTGTTACTCCTACTGGTTAATAAGATATTACTCATCCCAGAATGCTTAAAAAAGAATTCAGAAGTCAGAATTCAGGAGTCAGAATTAATGAGTGGGGGATTTAGACCCACCACTCATTGAAGACCACTAAATCTCCGATTTAGTGTGGGACTTAAACCCATTTATTCAGACGCGACTCGAAAATACTCGCTTGCCGCCGGCGCTATCCGCCAGTAGCACAGAATTCAGAATTCAATTCTGAATTCTGACTCCTGAATTCTGTTTGTTAAAGCTGAATAGTTTTCGCCGACTGGTTAAATAACAAATCTCGTGATTTATCTGGATCGAGTGCTTGAGTTTTCAAGGCTTCGGCTTTCTCGTAGGCGCGAATTGTTGCCGGACGAGCTTTAATTGTCTCAAACCAGCGCTTGATGTGAGGAAAATCCTCTAGATTTTGACTTTGGCGTTCATGGGACACAATCCAGGGATAGGCGGCAATATCGGCGATGGAATAATCGCCCGCTACAAATTCTCTATCTGCTAATTGCTTATTCAGTACTGCATATAAGCGTCCTGTCTCATTCACGTAGCGGTTAATAGCATATTCAATCTTTTCGGGAGCATAGCCGCTAAAGTGATGATTTTGTCCCGCCATTGGCCCTAGTCCTGCCATTTGCCAGAACAACCATTCTAAAACTTGAGTGCGATGACGTATATCTTGGGGAATTAATTTGCCAGTTTTTTCTGCCAAATATAGCAAGATTGCCCCCGACTCAAATACCGAAATTGGCGCACCTCGATCAGTTGGTTCGTGGTCAACGATCGCCGGAATTCGATTGTTAGGAGAAACTTTTAAAAACTCTGGCTTAAATTGATCCCCAGCCCCAATATTCACAGGAATTATGGTATAGGGTAAGCCGACTTCTTCCAAGAAAATCGTAATTTTATGACCGTTTGGAGTTGTCCAATAATAAAGTTCAATCATGGTTATTTTTCCTAAAATTGTGCAATTGTACAGACATCTCTTAATTACGAATTACGAATTACGAATTACGAATTAGATTGCGGTGATTTAGCGATCGCAGCCCAAACTCTATGATGAACTTCAAGAATCGGTGTAGGATATCTTGCTTCGAGTAATGTCGCCAATTCTTGGTCAAATATTTCTACCTTTTCTGGTGTCAAGCTGGCTCCCACACCGGCACTAGCACGAATTCGTCCCCGCCAAGCGACCTGTGTATAAGGTACAAATACATCGTAAGAAAATGTGCGGATTTCTCTAAATCCTCCTTCGCCAATATCTTGTAACCACAGGGGATGTAAGCCATTACCGCCGCCCATATTCCAGGTGGGATTATGAGCTTCGATCAATTGTTCTGTGGCTTCAACGATATTACCTTTTAAGGGTATCCAATCAAAATGAGCGATCGCGATCGAGCCATTTCTTCTCAATATCCGAGTAATTTCCTGGACGGCACGCGGACGATCAAACCAATGCCAACACTGTCCAGCCGTGACTACATCAGCACTGGCATCTGGTAACTCGGTATTCTCGGCAGTTGCGACTCGATAATCTACTTGGAGTTGGACAGATTCGGTTAACTGTCTGGCTTGTTCTAAAAGTGACACTGATGGGTCGATGCCGATTACATAAGCACCTCTATCAGCAAAGCCCCGCGCTAGTGTTCCTGTTCCTGTACCAAGGTCAACAATATTCTGCCCTGGTAAACCTATACCATATTCAGACAGTTTATTAAATAATGAACTGGGAAAGCCAGCGCGGTGTTTTGCATAATCAGTAGCAGTTGCACCAAAATCAATTTTCATACCTACAAAACTATTTTTGTAACAATTGTCTAGACTAGAAGTTCTCTACCCAGGGACGTAGTTCTACTTCCCAAGTCCAAGCACTGCGGGGTTGGCGGAGAATGCTGAGATAAGTTTGAGCGATCGCATCCGGGTCAAGAGTACTATCAGGATTATCTACTGGATCTTGGCGAACTGCTGAACGGATTCCACCATCAATCACGAAATGCGCTACATGGATATTCTTTGGTGCTAATTCTCTAGCAATACTCTGAGCCAAACCGCGCAGTGCAAATTTCCCCATTGCAAAGGGAGCAGAAAGCGGATAACCCTTAACACTGGCTGAAGCTCCAGTAAAAAATATAGCACCGCCGCCAAGTTGCAAAAACCTTTTGGTAGCAGCTTGGGCGACGAGAAAGCCACCATAAGCAGTGACATCTAGGGTTTTTGCCACCTCACCAGGGTCTAGATCAACCAGAGGCCCCCGCACCCGAAAACTGGGATTGTAAATAACAACATTCGGGGAACCGACTTTTTGCTCGATATCAATAAATAACTGTTCTACTTCATCCGGCTTTGAAGCATCAGCAGCGAAACTAACTGCCCCAATTTCACTGCTCAATTGAGTGAGTTTTTCAATTTGGCGAGCTGCTAAAGCTACGGTGAATCCTTCTTTGGCAAATAGGCGGGCTAAAGAAGCGCTTAGTCCATTACCTGCACCGACAATTAAAGCTGTTGTTGCCATAAATTTAATTTTCCATAACTGAAGATAACTGTGAATTGCCCTTAGTGGGACTTTGACCAATTTGCAGTACACAAACTGCGGCAATCAGACAGAGAACGCCTGATAAAATAAACGCTTGTAAATAACTACCCGTCCAAGTTCTCAAGACTCCGGCTCCGAATGCTGCTGTCGCTGCACCAAGCTGGTGTCCGGCGACAATCCAACCGAACATCACGCCGACATTTTCTTTACCGAAGACGTTGGCAACCAGACGGACTGTTGGTGGTACGGTGGCAATCCAATCAAGTCCGTAGAAGACGGCGAAAATGGAAAGCCCATAGAAGGAAAAGTTGAAACTGAAGGGCAAGAAAATCAAAGACAAACCCCGCAGTCCGTAGTACCAGCACAATAAGTAGCGATTGTTCCAGCGATCAGATAGCCAACCGGACATAGTAGTTCCGAAAAAATCGAATAGTCCCATGATTGCCAAAAGACCCGCCGCCTTGACTTCCGGGATACCGTGGTCAATACAAGCAGGAATTAGATGAGTACCAATTAACCCATTTGTGCTAGCACCACAGATGAAAAAGCTACCAAATAACAGCCAGAAGTCGCGCTTACCCATTCCCAGCCAGAGGGCGTTAAGGGTGGAGGCGATAGAATTGACTTTGGGCTGTGACACTTCTACCGTTTCGCGGTTGTCGCCAAAGGGTCGCAAACCAACATCCGCCGGGCGATCGCGCATCAAGACTGCGATCGCTGGAATAATTAAAAGTGCTGCACCACTAAGACCTAGAGCCGCAATTCGCCAACCAAAGCGATCGGCGACTGAAGCCAGCATGGGTAAAAACACCAGTTGCCCCGTAGCTGTACTGGCAGTTAAGATGCCCAGAACTAGACCCCGCTTTTCTAAAAACCAGCGATTGACGACAATAGCACCCAAAACTAGGGCAATAACTCCGCTACCAGAACCGACAACTACACCCCACAGCAAGACTAGCTGCCAAGATGCTGACATCAAAGTGGTTAAACCGACACCGAGAGCAATGATAGCAAGCGAAAACACCATCATCCGCCGAATGCCGATCCGCTCCATAACTGTGGCAGCAAAAGGGCCAATTAATCCATAGAGTACCAAATTAATGGAGATTGCCAAAGATATAGTTGCTCGACTCCAGCCGAACTCCTGTTCGAGAGGTACTATAAAAACTCCAGGAGCAGAGCGAATTCCGGCTGCAACCAGCAAGGCTAAAAATGTTAAACCTGCAACGATCCAGCCATAGTGAAAAGAACGACGTGCTAGGAAGGAGGCTAAGGACATGATGAGTAGGGAGTGGGGATTGGGGATTGGGGATTGGTGAGTGGGGGACAGGGGGACAAGGGGAATAACTATGCCCTATGCCCTATGCCCTATGCCCAATGCCTAATGCCCCATTCCCCATTTAGGAAAATTTACCCTGCATAAGGGTTGCCAATTCTATCCACAGAGACGTTAGAAGAGAATGGCAAACGACCGGGATTTAAGCGTGGTTCGGCTGCATAGCCAACAGGGACTAAAACAGCGATCGCTAAATCTGGATTATCCCCAGCACCAATGACTTCCTTTACCTGATCCTCAATCCAACCGTTCATAAAACAAGTCGATAATCCCAGACTTTCTGCCGCTAACACCAAATGGGTAGCAGCAATAATCGCATCTTTGATGGCATACTCCCGTTGCTTGTCTCCTAGCCCCTGTTGAAATTGCGGAATAGCTGTTTTAAAATAATTTGCCGTACCTTCATTCCATGCCCCAGTTGCAAGAGCCTGTTCAATGATCGGGTTCAAGTTTGTTTCAGATGCAGTTGCATCAGCAGCAAACACAAAGGTAACTGGTGCTTGGACAATTTGCTGTTGATTCCATGATGCTGCTGATAAAGCTGCCTTTTGCGCCTCATCTTGCACAAGAATAATTTGCCAGCCCTGGATATTATAGCTGCTGGGCGCTGCCACGGTTAACTCTACCAGTTGTTTGAGCAGTTCTGGGGCAATGGGGTCTGTTTTAAAAGTTTTGATTGAACGACGTTTAGCGATCGCGCTAGGTACATCTAAAGCTTGGGTTTGGATGACGGTACTCATGAGATTCTCCTGATGGTTGGATTATGACCAAACAATTCGTAATTAGCATACAAGCGAATGTATTTATTCATCAAACAAAAATAAAAATTATTCCTTGTTTCCGAACAAACAACTTGCCTACAGTACGCCCAAGGGAAAATTACGAATTAAGCTGTTGGATATTTAACCTGCATATTACCTGCAATTAAAACTCTTGTGGGGTGGGCAACATGAGCGCCCTAGTTATGCAAATTAAAATTACATTAGCTTACGAATTACACATTAGCTACCGACTCATTAGCAGCCGACCAAAATGGATAGTCTGTATATCCCTTTTCACCGCCACCATAAAAGCTTGCTTGATTTGGTTGATTTAGTGGTGCATTCAAAGCCAAGCGTCGGGGTAAATCGGGATTTGATATAAATAATGTGCCAAAGGCAACTAAATCTGCGGCTTTGTTTGCCAGTACAGCATCGCCTTTTTCACGAGTATAACCACCATTGACGATGAGTGTACCTGTAAAGCGATCGCGTATATGACTGGTGGGTACAATTATTCCGCCATGTCTGATGTCTGCCTCTGTTGCCTCATAAATATGTAGATATGCCAAATTAAACTGGTTCAATGCTTGAGCCGCATAACCGAATGTCTCCAGAGGATTGGAGTCATGGATATCGTTAAAAGTCCCACTAGGAGAGAAACGTACCCCAACTCGGTTAGAATCCCAGACAGTAGTTACCGCCTCTGTTACTTCCAAGAGGAATCGGGCACGATTTTCAATGCCACCCCCATATTTATCTGTACGTTGATTAGTGCCATCCCGAAGAAACTGATCTATTAGATAACCATTAGCTGAGTGAATTTCCACCCCATCAAACCCGGCCGCTAGAGCATTTGCCGCCCCCTGACGGTACTGTTCAACAATTTGCGGTATTTCCGATGTTTCTAAAGCACGGGGAGTAACAAAAGGTTTTGGCCCCTCAAAAGTTGAAGCTTCACCTTTAGGAGCGATCGCAGAAGGTGCTACAGGTAAAACTCCATTTGGTTGTAAGTCTGGGTGAGAAATTCTGCCGACGTGCCATAGTTGCAGAAAAATTCTTCCTCCCTGCTGATGTACGGCATCAGTTACTAACTTCCATCCCTCCACCTGTTCTGGTGAATGAATTCCTGGTGTCGCGGGATAGCCTTGCCCTTCAGGAGTTACCTGTGTTGCTTCAGAAATAATCAGTCCGGCGGAAGCACGTTGAGCATAGTAGGTAGCATTAAGTTCGTATGGGACGTTTCCCTTAGCTGCCCTATTTCGGGTTAAAGGTGCCATTACTATCCGATTAGGTAATTCCAGATTCCCTAATTGATAAGAAGAGAATAAGTTTATATCAGTTGTCATTGATTATATCTCCAAATTATTTTTAGTCATTGGGCATTGCCTCGTTCCCAGTCTCCGACTGGGAATGCTCGTCGTTGAGGCTCCGCCTCGCTTCTTGGCGGCAGAGCCGCTTTTGAGTTGCATTTCCAGTCGGAGACTGGAAACGAGATTTGAATCCCCAGTCCCCAGTCCCCAGTCCCTAAACAATCGATCGAATAACGCCACCATCTACCCGCAAAGCTGCACCATTAGTTGCTGATGCTACGGGACTAGAAAGATAAACTACGATCGCTGCTACTTCTTCATTAGTTGCAAAGCGCTTGATTAAGGAACTTGGACGCACATTCTGAAAAAATTCAGCCTCTACTTCTGCTGGACTAATACCACGTTCCTGTGCTAGTTGAGAAATAAACTCTTCAACGCCTTCGGAGCGCGTTGGCCCTGGTAGGACTGAGTTTACTGTGACTCCAGTGCCGACAGTGATTTCTGCTAGTCCTCGCGCAATGGCTAGTTGCGCTGTCTTGGTTGTGCCGTAGTGAATCATTTCCACTGGGATCTGAATAGCAGACTCGCTGGAGATAAAAATTATCCGTCCCCAGTTTTGCTCTAGCTGCTTTTGCAGATATTGCCGACTCAAGCGGACTCCACTGAGGACGTTAACCTCAAATATGTTTAACCAATCTTTATCAGTAATATCAAAGAAGGTTTTTGGCTCATAAATACCTAAATTGTTGATGAGAATATCAACGTGAGGAACTTTTTCAAAAAGTTGTTCTACCCCTGATGCCGTGCCGGTGTCAGCAACAACACCGGAAACTTTCGCATCGGGTGTACTTTGCTGAATTTTAGCGATCGCTTGAGCTACTCTTTCTTCAGACCGACCATTGATAATTACTGATGCACCCTCTTGAGCCAACCCAAGAGCGATCGCTAAACCAATGCCTGCGGTTGAGCCACTCACCAACGCGGATTTACCATACAGTTTCAAGTCCATTTCGCTCTTTCCCCGTTAATTGAAACAAAATGAGCAGGGAACTAGGGACTAGGAAGTAGGGGGAGATGAGGGGGATAAACAAAACTCCTAACTCCTAACTCCTAACTCCTAACTCCTAACTCAGCACTCAGCACTCAGCACTCAGCACTCAGCACTCAAATTAAAGATGCTGTGCTAAGGTCTTATTCAAGGTAGTTTTTGGCACTGCCCCGACGACAGTATCAACCTGCCGACCTCCCTTAAAAACCATCAGCGTCGGAATGCTGCGGATTCCGTAATGGCTAGCGACAGTAGGATTTTGATCTGTGTTCAACTTCACAAATTTCACCTGTCCTTCGTATTCAGCAGCAACTTCATCGACGACTGGGCCAACCATCCGGCAAGGGCCACACCACGGGGCCCAAAAGTCCACTAATACGGGAATTTCACTTTCTAAGACTTCTTGCTTGAATGTGGCTTCTGTGACATTTGTAATGGATGACATAAATTGCCTTCCTAATTAATTCTATAATTCGATAATATCGAATAATAAAAATATATGCCACCTGATGAGATAATGCAACTATGAGATTTCTTTATCATCCAGATCGAAAAAATATTTCTTTACCGGGAGTGTTATATGCATTGGGCGATCCAGTGCGGCTAGAGATTGTGCGGCTGCTGGCGACTGAGGGGGAACAATGCTGTGCGAGATTTGATTTTGCGATCGCTAAGTCTACTATGTCCAATCACTTCAAGATTTTGCGGGAGTCGGGGATAGTCTTGACACGCAAAGAAGGGACACACCATATTAACATCCTGCGGCGTGAAGATTTAGAGATGCTGTTTCCAGGGTTGCTGGATGTGGTATTGAAAGCCGCTCAACCATTGCCTGTTAGCCCTGCGAGTGCTAAACAAACGGCTTCAAGGATTTAGGGGTATTGGGCATTGTGTGTTTAATAATCTGCTCGTTTTTCTTTTTGTGTTTCTAAATCAGCAAAGACATCATGTTGTTCTTGAAAAGTCCTTGGAGTGTGAGATAAACCTAAATCTGTAGAGAGCAAATCAATACCATCGATAATTTTGGGTATCTGAGATCGATCGACTTGCAGACCGAGAAAGCATTTTTCCCTGTAATCTGGTCTTTCCTGAAAGAGTGCGATGTCTACGACGGGCTACGCCTACGCTCTTTTCAAAGGGCGCATAACCTGATATGCTTTTTCAGCCTTCTCAATTGATACTTGAGGTATTGGCGATCGCAGCCTGAGAATAGCTAGATCAATTAAATCTCTTGCCTCTTCCTAAGTATCTCAGAATCTAAGGATTCAATAACTGTGAGAATTTTATTATGATGTTCAAATCTGGAGATCATAAATAAACTTGCAACCAGGATTTATAGCGTCTGGCGAGTTCCTGAAGAAAATTGAGTTCTTCACCCTCAAGATTATTAAATAGGTTGCGATACAGCGCTTCCGGCTATTATGCAATACAGTTTTTCTCCTTGCCCTCTCCTATCAAAGCTTTCAGATTTGGGGATGTACCTCATAGCTGCCGTAAGTGCTGTATTGCCAACCACGCTCGTAGCGACTCAGCATTTGTACTGGAGTAAAGCGATAGACATCAGAAGTTTGCCAACAAATGGACTCCAGAAAAGGCAGCTTTTTGGGGACAGTAACAGGATTAATTGTTGGTGTTGCGGTTGTCATAATTCTTTTAATTAACCACTTTTGGCTTACTTTAGTTTTAGCATTCGTGCCTTATAATTTGATCGCTTTTGAGAAGGACAAATCACTGATGAAATATAAAACGGTCGATCCAAAAAAAATCTACGTGCCGCTAAGTCTTGGGGTGTGATGCCCGGATCAAAACAATGGCATCTGATGCGGAGGTAGATTTGAAAGCTATAATTAGGATACAACACATATTCTTAAAAGTGCAAAATCGCAACAAAAGCACCAATGGCAGAATTCACCATTCAAATTCCCGATGAACTAGCTCAACGTTTAGAACCTCTGCAAAATCGCTTACCCGAATTGCTTTGGCGATTACTAGACGTTGTTAATCTACCAACAAATATTCAGCCAACAGTTAATCCTGAGACTACAAATATTCCAGCAGTTTATCAAGAAGTTATTGATTTTTTGATTAAGGGGCCAAAACCAGAAGAAATTATTAATTTTAAAGTTTCATTTCAATCTCAAACACGCCTACAAGAATTACTAGAAAAAAATCGCTCTGCAACACTCGATCAAATGGAATTAGCAGAATTAGATGTTTACGAGCAGCTAGAGCAGATGATGATTTTATTAAAAGCACGAGCTTATTCTGCAATCAGCTAACATGACTTCTAATTCGATTTCTGTGGAACTCCGTAGGTTAGTGTTCCAGAGAGCTTCAGCACGCTGTGAATATTGCCAAATCCATCAAAGTTTTTCTATTTATACCCATGAAGTAGACCATATTATTGCCGTCAAACATGGGGGTGAAACTACTGCTGAGAATCTGGCACTTTCATGTTTATCCTGTAACCGTCATAAAGGCTCTGATTTCGCTACTATAGACCAATTTACTCAAGAAATTGTCCCATTGTTTAATCCCCGCCGCCTGGTCTGGGATGAACATTTTTATCTTGAAAATGCCAGAATAGAAGGAAAAACTCAAATTGGTCAAGGGACTGCAAGATTACTTCAATTTAATGTTCCGAATCGGGTGCTTTCTCGACAATTGTTGATAAGTCAAGGACAATACCCGTAATTCTATCCCGATTAGAAATTATCCGAACTGGGATAAACTCTTCCTTTCCAAGCGCCGCCACGCCCTTGCCAATGACGTAATGCTGAGTCTAGAGTCATCAGAGTATAGAGAAAAGCGATCGCAGGTAAACTAAATGCTAACCAGGAAGAACATTTATAAAAGCGAATCGTCGGGTAGTAAGCGAAAGCCATTAAGAGCCATCCTAATATACCTGTAAGTGCGATCGCCCAATTGCCCCAAACTGCACCTAGAATTACACACACAGGTGGAACTAGATAAATCAGAGGCATTCCTACTAAAGTTCCCAATAGTAGTAATGGAGAATAATTCAGTTGAGTATAGGCACTACGGGCAACCATATCCCAAATCGTCACCAGCGAATCATAGGGACGCAGACTGCAAGTCAAAGTACTCAATCCTAGCCAGATACGCCCTTGACTGGGCATTGGGCTTGTCCTCTTATCCCCCACCACTCCCCCACTGTTCTTAACAGCCTGAGCCAACGCGCAATCGTCTATTAAAGCTTGGCGAATGACTTGGATACCCCCAATTCGCTCTAAAGCTTCACGGGCGATCAGAATAGATCCCCCGGCGGCGGCTGCTGTGGGATTGTTGGGATTATTTACCCAGCGAAAAGGATAGAGTTTTTGGAAGAAAAAGACGAAGGCTGGAATCAAAAGTTTTTCCCAAAAGCTTTTACACCTGAGTCGCACCATTACCGAAACCATATCTAAATCTTCTTGGAGAGCTTTGGCAACGAGTCGGCGGAGATGGCCAGGATCGTGTTCGATATCTGCGTCAGTTAGCAAAAAATAGTCAGGTGCAAATTTACTAGCGCTCTTGATACCTTGCTCAACTGCCCAAAGTTTGCCTGACCAACCAGGAGGTAGTGATTCACCTGAGATAATATGCAGTTGTTGGGGTTTACCGACAGCGTGTGCAACCCCTTCAGCAAAATTTGCTGTCCGGTCTGTGCTGCGATCGTCTACCAAAAATACGTTGAAAGAACCAGGATAATCTTGGAGTAGGAGCGATCGCAAACTAGTTGGTATCAACTCAGCTTCATTACGGGCTGGAACGACGGCACAAACCACAGGTAACGATTGTAGAGACGTTGTATACAACGTCTCTACCTCTAATTGCTGGTCTGTCCGCCAAAATTGTCCCCAAAAACACAGTAATCCTAACCAAATTGTCAAGGATAAGAGCATCAATCCTAATACAATTACATCCATGACCGTCGCTTCGCTCCAATTGAAAATTCAAAATTCAAAAAAAAGAATGACCTATTGCAAATTTTCACTGACTCAGACACAATACTATGTCTACTGATATAGGAAAAATTTTTTATCGGATTGCCGTATTCAAAACTAGGGTTGGGTGTTGAGGTTAAATAGGATTTGATGCAAACACAAGACAGGGTAAAAGTCAATCAAGTCGCAGAAGCGATCGCAGCTAGCCAACAATATCTGCTTTCAATTCAAAATCCGGCAGGTTACTGGTGGGCAGAGTTAGAATCTAATGTCACCATCACTGCTGAAGTCGTCCTCCTACATAAAATTTGGGGAACAGACCAAACAAGAGCTTTACACAAAGTTGAAGCATATTTGCGTCAAGAACAACGGCAGCATGGCGGCTGGGAACTTTACTACGGTGATGGCGGAGAACTTAGCACCTCGGTTGAAGCCTATATGGCTCTAAGATTGCTAGGTGTACCAGCAACCGATCCAGGAATGGTTCGGGCGAAAACTTTTATTCTCCAACGAGGTGGGATCAGCAAAACTCGGATTTTTACCAAGTTGCACTTAGCTTTGATTGGCTGCTACAACTGGCGCGGTATTCCCTCGCTACCAGCTTGGGTGATGCTATTGCCGAAAGCTTTCCCTGTCAATATCTACGAGATGTCTAGCTGGGCACGTTCCAGTACAGTACCATTACTGATTGTATGCGATCGCAAACCTGTTTTTCTCACCGACTCAGGGATCAATCTAGATGAGCTATACGCTGAAGGTGTCGATCGAGTCCGGTGGGAATTACCTCAAAGTGGCGATTGGACAGATTTATTCCTCACCCTCGATCGGGGTTTCAAGTTGGCGGAAAGCCTTAATTTAGTACCCTTTCGCCAAGAAGGCATCAAAGCCGCCGAAAAATGGATTTTAGAGCGCCAAGAAGCTACAGGCGACTGGGGCGGCATTATTCCGGCGATGCTGAATTCTATGCTGGCTTTGCGGTGTCTGGATTATGACCGAAATGACCCCATTGTAGAAAGAGGGTTGCAAGCAATTGATAACTTTGCCATTGAAACAGACAATAGCTATCGGGTACAACCTTGTGTTTCACCTGTTTGGGATACAGCTTGGGCGATGCGTGCTTTAGTAGAATCTGGCTTTGCACCAGATCATCCGACTGTAGTCAAGGCTGGCGAATGGTTGTTGCAAAAACAAATTTTAGATTATGGAGATTGGTCTGTCAAAAATCGCCAAGGAAAACCAGGGGCTTGGGCTTTTGAGTTTGAGAATCGCTTTTATCCCGATGTAGACGACTCGGCTGTGGTGGTGATGGCGCTACATTTGGCGAAACTCCCTAATGAAAAAATCAAGCAAGCTGCGATCGCTCGGGCCTTAAACTGGATTGCATCTATGCAATGTAAACCAGGTGGGTGGGCTGCTTTTGATTTAGATAACGATCAAGATTGGCTCAACTCTATTCCTTATGGTGACTTAAAAGCCATGATCGATCCAAACACCGCAGATGTTACGGCTAGAGTGCTAGAAATGCTTGGTGCTTGTGATTTGTCAATTGATAGTGATAGTTTAGAGCGATCGCTAACTTATCTTCTACGCGAACAAGAAACCGAAGGCTGTTGGTTTGGTCGTTGGGGTGTAAATTATATCTACGGTACTAGTGGCGTTTTATCAGCTTTGGCCTTAATCGATCCTCAAAAGTATAAACTCAGTATAGAACGAGGAGCAGCTTGGTTAATTGGATGTCAAAACCCAGATGGGGGTTGGGGTGAGACTTGCCGCAGCTACGACGATCCCAGTCTCAAAGGAAAAGGAAATAGTACTGCATCTCAAACTGCTTGGGCAATAATAGGGTTGATAGCAGCAGGTGAAGCAAATGGTAAATTAGCTCTTGAGGTGATTGAGCGGGGAATTAGCTATCTAGTAGCAACTCAAAAGGCTGATGGTACTTGGTTTGAGTCAGACTTTACGGGTACTGGCTTCCCTTGCCATTTTTATCTCAAGTATCATCTGTATCAACAATACTTTCCTTTAATTGCGCTAGGTCGTTATCAAGCAGTGATTCAAAAAGGTTAGTTAAGGGAAATCCAAAAATTAAATTACTCAATTTTTGCATCCAATAGGAGCAGGGGACAAGGTAGAAAAGGGGGACAAGGGGGACAAGGGGGACAAGGTAGCAATATCTCTCCAAGTCTCCCCAAAGCGATTAATTATTTTTTTATCGTAAATTAAAGGGTTTAAGACCCCTACATCTACATGTAGCACCCATTTCAGTCGGGGTTTAAATCCCTGTCTGAAATGTCTTTAATTTTAAATTTTGAATTTTGAATTGTTAATTGGAAGTCCCTAATTGTTGTTCTTACTCAGGGACTTCCAAATAAAAAATTATCCTAAATTATTTGTATATTTTGTAGAGGCGCAAGTGCTTGCGCTCCTATGTTCGTGGAGTGTCCCACAGGGATCAATATTCAATACTGCGTAGGTTTTGTGATTTCTTGGTTGAGGCAAGCTGTTCTTGAGCAGGGGGGGAATGGAGGCTGGTGTTGAGTTTTGCCTCCCCTGCTTATCCGAGCAATATTGCCACAGGGATGGGATATTTTTTTAACTGGAAATCCTTTGTCTAACTAGAGGTGTATAGCTAATAAATGAATCTATCCCCTGGGAACGAAGCTAAACTAGCGATCGCACCATAGGATTGTAAGTATAAATTCATCGTCAATCAAATTGTAGTTAAATAATTCGTAATTCGTAATTCGTAATTAAGTTTTGTGACGGGGATTTAGACCCCGACCCAAAACTTGCCGGTTATTGAACCGGGGGATTTAAACCCACGGTACTCGGTTAAAGTTTTTAGTTATTAACTTAAGTGTTTAGATGATGGGAGCCAAAAAAGCGATCGCCCTTATTCACTTTCTCGAACGCCTATAAATGGCGAAAAAGTTTGCCAAAGCAGAGATAATTAACTCCGAAAATGTGGGCTTTTCGACTGACCCCACAGAAGTTAATGCTGGCAAAGTGTTGAAAGAGATCAGTGGTAGCTGTGACATTGATGCTGTTAGTTTGTTAGGCTATCACATTTTTCAACAAAAAAGGATAACTGCATCAAAGTTATTCTTAAAACCTGAATGATAAATGTCATTCAGCATTTTAGACTGTACACCCAACATAATGCAATTGAGGTTTTTATGAATCGAGTAATTTCATGGCTGCAAAATATTCACATTTCTCAAATCCTTGTAGTTTTTCTAGTCGGATTTATGTTTTTACTAGGTCAGGCTTTTAGCAATGTTAACGTAGCACAAGCCGATGTTAAAACTCCAGAGGGTACTTATTACAAGGGAACACCAAATGAGCAAGGTGAAATTAGAAATGATACCCAAATCACAAACAGCCAAAATCCCTTAAAAAGTGCTGTTGATAATATCCGTGAAAAGTTAAATTTGGATGAAAAAACTCCTGAAGCTACAAAAGAGTTTTTTGATCCGACAAGAAACACAACCGAAGATAAAGCTTCATCCTCTAATAGAGAAAGAGAAGGTTATTATCGCAATACTTCTAACAAATAACTGAAAAATATCAGCTAATTTGGTAGAACATTGTGAGTCGAAAAATTTGACTTGTACATAGTCGAATAAGCTTTGATTAATTAGAGAGACGCAATAATTATCGCGTCTCTAAATCAAGATAAATTTATGATTATTTATCTTGATTTTAACGAATCAGAAATCATTACTAAGGAATAAATAACTGCATCAAAGTTGTACTCAAACCCTAATTTCATTGGTTTAATATGAGTGATACCACCGTTACAAAAATAGATTCTACCCATTCCCCTAAAGGTAAACTCGGTCAAAAATATCTTGCTTCTGGCAAAGAAGTTGCCATGCGTCTTTGGGAAAAGGAACAACCAAACGAACACAAAGAGCCAAGTTCGCGCGACTATGAAACAGTTGGTTATGTAATTAGTGGTCGTGCCGAGTTGCACATTGAAGGACAAATGATTTTGCTAGAACCTGGGAGTTCTTGGGTTGTACCCAAAGGAGCCAGCCACACATACAAAATCCTAGAATCATTTACTGCTGTTGAGGCAACTAGTCCGCCTGCTCAAGTTCACGGACGGGATGAAAATTGAACCACACACAGATGAAACACCATAGCCGAATACCTTGCAACCTATACACCAAAACAGTTCAGATCAGGCCAAAACACTTGTCTTGACGGCGATTTATCGCGTCTCGAAAACCCAAAATTGTTGCCAGTAGCCCTTAACCCAAGCGTATTTACCTATACACCCGAACCAGCAAGTGCTTGATGGTTCGGGTTTTTATCGTCGAACCAACGAGAATAATTGTCCGCATATCGGCGGTTGCTGCTAACTGGTCAAGTGCGATCGCAACTCTGATTTCTCCGTGTTCTCTGCGCCTCTGCGGTAGCCTGCGGCAAGCCGCTGACGCTCCTTCTCTGCGAGACGCTGCGCGAACGTCGCTACCGCTTCGCTAATGCGTCTACGTTATTCCCTAACTCGTGCGTAAGTCCTATGAGTATGAGAATGTCATTATCAATTACGAATTATTTTGCTAGCATAATGGCTGCAAAGCAAGATATTTAAAAGATATAGATAAATAATTAGGAATTAGGAAAATTTCTAACTGATAAATATTCACTCCTCACTTAGCACTTAACTTTTATGCTTGACCTAACAAAACTAGCGCGACAAATGCAGGGTTTAAGTCAGCATCTTACTTTAGAAGCTGCTGCCAGTCGTCAGCGTTTAGAACTGGCACAACAACATTTAAAAAATGCTTACGAGTCTCAACAAGATTTAATCGATCGCCAGGAAAAATGGCGCGATCGCATTCTCTTTGCTAATGCTACCCCAATTGAACCGCTAGAAACCTGCATTGATATTCCAGTTCCCCCAAAAATTCATACTGTCATCGCTACCGATGGTTCCCAAATTGCCCCCAACCATCACGAAATTGCTTATTGTTATCTCCTGAATATCGGCAGAGTCGTCTTGCACTACGGACAAAATCGCCATCCGCTACTCGATAGTTTGCCAGAAGTATTTTATCGCCCAGAAGATTTATATATGTCTCGGCAGTGGGGAATTAGAACTGAGGAATGGATGAGTTTTCGCCGCACTGCTTCCGAAGCAACGGTGTTGGCAGAACTGGCGTGTGATGCAGCGCAAAAGGAAACGCCAGCGCTAGCAATGGTAGATGGTTCGCTAATTTACTGGTTTTTAGAACAGTTGCCGATGGATGCACGCGATCGCATTTTACCCCCCATTCTCGAAGCTTGGCAGCAAATGCGTGATGCTCGAATTCCGTTGATGGGCTATCTTAGCGCCTCTCGCAGCATTGAAACAATGAACTTTTTACGGTTGTTAGCTTGTCCCCATCCAGCGCCAGACTGTAAAAGTCATTGCCCAAATCAGCTAGAAAAAGTACCTTGTAAAATTTTTGAACAGTTGCGAGATACTTCTGTTTGGGCAACCCGACTCAAACCAGGACAACGCAGTACCTTGTGGCGCAGTAATTCTCCCATTCTCGAACTTTACGGCGATCAAACAATTTACTTTTGTTATGTCCACGTTGGCACCGAAATCGCCCGAATCGAAGTCCCGGCATGGGTAGCAGAGAATGCAGCCATGTTAGATCAAGCTCTGGGACTGATGTTAGCACAAGTGCAGAAAGGATACGGCTACCCTGTAGCGATCGCTGAAGCCCATAATCAAGCAGTGGTAAAAGGTGGCGATCGAGCGCGTTTCTTTGCCCTCCTCGAACAACAAATGATTAAAGCTGGTTTAAAAAATGTGGGAACCTCCTACAAAGAAGCCCGAAAGCGCGGGAGTATTGCGTGAAGGAGGCAGGAGATAGTGAATAAGCTGCGATAAATTGTATTTATCTACTTTGGTTTATGGTGGCTTCTATGCAAACACAAGCAGAAAAACGCTACTACACCCGTGAAGAATATTTAGCACTGGAAGAAACAGCCGAGTACAAAAGTGAATACTTAGATGGCGAAATACTACCAATGGCAGGGGGTACAACCAATCATAACCATATCATCGTTAATTTAATTGCTCATTTAAAATTTGCTTTAAGAGGGCAAAATTATAATTTATTTACTAGCGATGTGCGCTTGTGGATACCGGGCTACAGAAGATATACATATCCAGATGTGATGGCGATCGCAGGAGAACCAGTCTATGAGAGTGACAGCACTACCACTGTTACAAACCCCTTAATAATTATTGAGGTTTTGTCAAAGTCAACCAGAAGTTATGATGAATCAGATAAGTTTCGTTGTTATCGTTCAATTCCTGAATTTTAAGAATATATTCTGATTGACCAATACAAATTTTATGTTGAGCAATTTGCTAAAAACTCAGATGGTAAATGGGTACTAACTGAATATGAATCTACTGATGCCTTGTTAACACTAGCTTCTATAAATTTTCAAATTTCATTCAGTGATATTTATGAAACGGTAAATTTTCAGATTATCTAGGACTCAAGAATCAGCAAGGATTCAGAGAATGCAAAAATATTCATAATTGTTACATTTATTAAGAGAGTATTTCGCTGCTTCAGGATAAGTACAAAGAAAATTTCTGGTTAACTCAGTTTATGTAACACTTCTTATCTTAAATTTAAAATCTAAATGTTTACTTTACAGCTTTTTAGGGAACCCTTTATTTAGTAGAGAACTAAGTTAACAGCTAGCTTACTCAGTAAAAACTAGTAGGTACTTATTGGCTTTACTATCTATCAAGTTCATTACGTTTTTATTCGTAAGTAACTAGTCCAACACGGCGTAAATAAACCACCCATTTAAAATAGTCAGAAAGCTTACAAAATAAGCATTCTTTCTTTTTACTTTTGTCTTTTTACTTTTGCCTTCTTGTATTAGTCATTGAGTACTCTGAGATCAACTATCTATAACTTAAATTTAATTTTATGAACAAGTGCTTGGTAGCACCGTGGCGCTTTACTAGATATCGCTTATTCAGTAAAAGTAGAGTTTTGATTGTAGCGATAATTATGGCGCTACTAAGTACAGGCTGTACTGGAAAAGCATCTCAGAAGAATCAGCCTGTTGTGGATAGTGTCTCAAGTCAACAGAACTTACCAAGTTTAAGAATTGGGATACTACTTACACAAAGCCAGACAGAGCAAGAACGGATGATTAAACCCCTAAAAGAATACCTAGAGCAATCCCTTGGACAAAAGGTTAATACTGATTCGCAATCAAAGATAATAGGGGGACAAGGGAGACACAAAACATCAGATATTGGGAAAGTACAAGGTGCGATCGCTAGTTCAGTAGATTTTCAGATTGCTAAAGACTATGAACAAATCATTGACTGGCTACTACAGGATAAGCTGGACATGGCTTATTTAGGGCCTATGAGCTATCTTGAGGCAGTAGACAGGGGTGCTAAAGTCGAACCGTTGGTTGCTCCTATTGATAAACATACGGGACAACCCTGGTATCGTGCGTGTATCATTGTCAAAAAAGATAGTCTCATCAAAACCTTAAAAGACCTCAAAGGTAAACGCATTGCCTTTGTAGACAAATTATCAACCTCTGGGTATTTGATGCCTCTGGTAACGTTCAAAAAACTAGGAATTGATTATGATCGGGATTTTGCTCAAGTCCTCTATGCTGGTAGTCATAGCAACAGTATGGCTGCATTAGAAGATGGCATTGTTGATGCCGCAGCAACTAATATTTCATCCTACTTGAAACGGCAAAAAAGTGGCAAGCTAACATCTCAAAACTCCAGAATTATATGGGAATCTGCTCCTATACCAAATTCTCCAATAGTAGTATCTAAAAAACTATCACCTGAGTTAATCCAACGTCTAAAACAGGCTTTTATTAGTAGCCCAGAAGGTCTTGAGGATATTTTAGGAACTGAGTCAGCCGGATACACCCTTGTTACTCCTTCAGATTATGCTCCTATCCAGCAACTCCGAAAATATCTCAACTTAATTTCTGTTCCGGTAAAATGAAAATCTCGACAAAGTTTTTTACAGGTTCAGTTGTGTCTGTCGGGTTGATCATAGCTATTCTCGTTGGTAATACTGTAATTGTCCAACAAATAAAGCAGACTATCCGTGAGAAAAGTAATCAAAAGACATCTCCAAAATAGTATATTTTGTGGTAAAAGAAGATCATGAGAACTTTTTTAACACGAAAATATGAGTGATATACTGAATCACATTGAGGA